>NZ_PJMQ01000001.1:4800000-6003843 GCF_002846335.1 Janthinobacterium sp. 61
GTTCGTACAAGTCGCTGAAATCGAGCGACGGTGATTTTTTGAAGGCCAGCACGACAATATTTTCATCTTCCATTTCGGGCACCCAGACGACGGCGTCGAAGACCAGTTCCATCGCCTGCAAATTCTTGTCGTAGTTGGGGAAGTCGCCGAAGACATTCGTGCACATGATGCCGTCGTCTGCCAGGCAGTCGAAGCAGGCCTGGTAGAACTCGGGCGTGTCGAGTACGGGGCCGCGCGCGTCTTCGTCGTACAGGTCCACCTGCAGCGCATCGACCGTGCCGTGGTTGGCAGGATCGAGCACGAAGTCGAGCGCATTCATCTCGCGCACGTCGAGGCGCGCGTCATTCGGCGGCAGCGCAAACTGGGCGCCGCAGATGGCGATCACATTCGGATTGAGTTCGATGGCTGTGACCGAGGCATCGGGGAAGCGGCGGTAGCTGAATTTTGTCAGCGCAGCGCTGCCCAGTCCCAGCTGCACGATGCGCCTGGGCTGTGTCTTGAACAGCATCCACATCATCATCATCTGCACGTATTCGAGCTCGATGGCGTCGGGTTTGTCCAGGCGCATGGCGCCCTGCACCCACTTGGTGCCCAGGTGCAGGTAGCGGATGCCGCGGTGTTCGGTGGTGGTGGCAGGCGGGTGGCCAGGATGGCTGAAAGCGGTACTGCTGGTGGAAGTGAAATCTGTCGTCATGGCTCCAGTGTAGCAGGAGCGAAAAAAAAGACGCTGCAGCGTCTTTTGGGAGGGGAGCTCAAGATTGCTTGCGGCGTCGTGCCAGGAAGCCCAGTACACCGAGGCCGGCCAGCATCATGCCATACGTTTCCGGCTCCGGAACCGGGGCCAGGGTCAGGTTGAAGTCGCCGGCATAACTGCCACCTTTGGAGTTGCCCATGACCGTGAGAACCAGGGGCGCGCCGATCAAAATCTCGGTCGGAGCAAGGAGCGCGCCATGGAAGGCGCCGAAAGGCGTGCTGGTGCTGACATCTGTCAGGGCAATGCTGTTCAGCGAGACGGAGCTGAACGTGACCGCCATATTGTCAGCGCCGGTATAGGAGATGTTCGCAAGAAAGGTTTGCACGAACGAACCGGCAGTTGCTGATGGACTGAACGTGAATGTATCGGTAAAGTCACCTATGACGGGAGTGGCGCCGTAGCTTGCCGTCCATACATTGGTGCCTGTATTGTTAAGGTCTATGGAATACGCCGCCGCACAGGCGCTGCCGATGGACGCCGCGCCCAAGACCGTTGCTGCAATGAGTGATTTCAGTTTCATATTTATCCCCGCGAGAAAACGATTGATGTTTCAAAAAAACCGTACCGCTCAGATAAATTATCGCCAAGACATTTCATTGTCAATCAGCTATTTTTATATCATTATGCAAACTTAAATAGCTTATTTCTAACATACGGGCATGGCGCTCATGATGTTGCAATATTTAAAACTCTAATTATCAATATTGCACCGTGAAATAATTGCGAATGGTGTGATTTAAAAATCGTTACACGAGGAACTAATTTCTGTCCTGCAATGGAAGAATCAAGGTTACCGCCAGTCCTCCGCCTTCGCGGTTGGCGAGGGTGATGCGTCCACCGTGCGCTTCGGCGATTTCGCGCGCCAGGGCCAGGCCGAGTCCCGTGCCGCTGCGCTTGGTGGAATAAAACGGCACCAGCGCGTTTTCCAGCACGGCACCGCTCATGCCCGGCCCGCGGTCGCGCACTTCGATGCGCAGCTGCCCTTGACCCTGGCTGACGTGCAGGCCGATATGCTGGGGCTTTGAACCGGATTCCAGCGCGTTCTTGAGCAGGTTGAGCAGCGCCTGCTGCATTTGCGCCGCATCGAACACGGCGGCCTGCGCGGGCGGCGTGCCGTCAAGCGTGAAGGCCGCTTGCGAGGTCAGGCTGTCGAGGAAGGGTTGCCACTCGCATGGCGCCAGGCGTGGTGCGGGCAGCTTGGCAAAGCGCGCATAGCCGAGGATAAAAGTTTCCAGGTGACGCGTGCGTTCCTCGATGGTGGCGAGGATTTGCGGCAGGCGCTCGGTCTGGCCGCGGCGCACCAGCTCGGCGCCGGAATGGGCCAGCGAGGCCAGTGGCGCCAGCGAGTTGTTGAGCTCATGGCTGATGACGCGGATGACTTTCTTCCAGGTTTGCACCTCCTGGCGCCGCAGTTCCAGGGTCAGTTGACGCAACAGCAGCAGTTCGTGCTTGCGCCCGTTCAGGCTGAAGCTGCGCCGTGCCAGGTGATACACCTCTTCCTGCTCCCCTTCGCCGCTGGTAAACAGGCCATCGTTGCGGCGCGCCAGCGCCTCGGCCAGGGCTGGCGCCGCCTCGCGCACGATGTCTGCCAGGTGGTGTCCTTCGAGCCGGCGGCCGTGGTGCAGCAACTGGCGCGCGGCCAGGTTGGCGTAGACGATGGCGCTGCCCTCGGCCACCAGCAGCATGGCCACCGGCGTGTTTTGCACCATGGTGTCGAGCAGCAGTTCGCGCTGCACCAGATCCAGGCGCTGCTTGCGCAGCACGTCGCCCAGCGCATTGTGGGCCGCCACCAGGTCGGCCAGTTCATCGTTCTGCGGCCAGCGCAAGCTGAAGCCGAAGTCGCCGTCCTGGTAACTGGCAACCGTGCCGCTCAAGGCGCGAAACAGCGACAGCATCGATTGCAGCTGCGCGCGGATGGTAATGACGGCCACCGGCAGCACGCACAGCAGGGTACCCGCCAGCACCAGCAGCGGCTGGCCCGGCAAAAAATGCGCCAGCAGCAAGGCGATGACTATGCCCAGCACCAGCAAGGTGACGATCAGCGCCGTCCAGCGCGTGAGCAGGGAGAGGCGCATGGGAGGGTATGCCATCAGCCGCGTGCGATGCCCAGGCGTTCCATGCGCCGGTACAGCGCCTGGCGCGAGAGCCCCAGTTCCTGCGCCGCCTGCGCCACCACGCCGTGTGCGCGCGCCAGGGCGGCGACGACGCTGTCGCGGTCCGTCTCTGTCGCGTCGGCATCCTGAGGTGCGCGCAGCGATGGCAGTCCCGCCAGTGGCAAGCCTGTTTCCTGCGCGCCGATCACCGGGCCGGCCGTCAGCAGACTGGCGCGCTGCATGACGTTTTTCAGTTCGCGCACATTGCCCGGCCAGCCGTGCGCCAGCAGGGTAGCCTGTGCCTGCACATCCAGCGTTTTCTCACTGCCCAGGAAATGCCGCGCCAGCACCAGGATGTCAAGCGGGCGCTGGGCCAGTGGAGGCAGGCGCAGTTCGATCACGTTCAATCGGTAGAACAGGTCTTCGCGAAACGTGCCTGCCCTGATCATCGCTGGCAGGTCGGCGTTGCTGGCGCTGATGACGCGCACTTTCACTTGCCGCTCGCGGTTCGAGCCAAGGCGCTCGAAGCGTCCCGTTTCCAGCACGCGCAGCAGTTTCATTTGCCCGGCCAGCGGCAGGTTGCCGATCTCGTCGAGGAACAGGGTGCCGCCGTCGGCCGCATCGAACTTGCCATCGCGTGCGCGGGTGATGCCGGTGTAGGCGCCAGCCTCGGCGCCGAACAGTTCCGCTTCGATCAACTCCACCGGCACGGCGCCGCAATTGAGCACGACGAAGGGACCGCTGGCGACCTGGGAATTGGCTTGCACGATGGCGGCGATGCGTTCCTTGCCGCTGCCGTTCGGCCCCGAAATGAGCACGGGCACGTCGGCGCGCGCCACCTGGCAGGCCAGGTGCACCACTCTTTCGGTGGCCGGATCTTGCCATACCATGCCGCGCAGATCGAAGTCGTGCTCCAGGGCGTGGCGCTGGCGCTGCTCGGCCATCACACGCTGACGCAGCGCGCGGTTGGCCTGCCCCAGCTCCAGCAGGTTCTGGACGCTGGTGATCAGGCGCCTGTCATCCCATGGCTTGGCCAGATAGTCGGCCGCGCCGGACTTGATCAAGTCGACGGCCGCATCGAGCTGGGTCCATGCCGTCAGCAGAATCACGGGCAGGTCCGGGTAGCGCGCGCGGATGGCGTGGAACAGCGCGCTGCCTTCCTCGCCCGAGGTGGTGTCGGCCGTGAAGTTCATGTCCTGCACCACCAGGTCGATGGCGTGGCGCTCGAGCAGAAGCAGGCCTTCCTCGGGCGAGGCGGCGCGCACGGCGTCGATCTCGTGCAGGGAAAACAGCACGTCGAGCGCGATGGCCACGGCGGCATTGTCGTCAATAATCAGTACGGTAGGCATGCGCGCAGCATAACATTGTCAGGCCAGCCATGGCGGGGGCAAATTCATGCGCTGCGCGTCGCCGTGGCAGGCGAAATACTGGCCGCACGCCATGCCGGACCGTACACTGCGCCCAGGCCCAGAAGCCAGAACACCAGCGCGCCTCCCACCAGATAGGGCAGGGGCAGGCGGGCCATTTCCAGCTGGCTCACCAGCAGCTGGTTCAGCGCGAGGGCCAGCATTACGCCGGCCGCCACGCCCACGCTGGTGATCATGAAGTTCTCCGTCAGGAAGTAGCGCAAGATGTCGATGCGGCGCGCACCGAGCGCGCGCCGTACGCCGATCTGCTTGCGCCGCTGCGTGACCCACAGGCTGGCAATGCCGACGATGCCGCTGGCCGTCACCAGCAGGAGCAGGGCCGAGACGGTGATCAGCATCCACGACAGGGCGCGGTCGGCGCGGTAGCGCGTGTCGCGGTCTTCGTCGAAGCTGCGGATGCGCACGATCAGTTTGTCCGGCGTGGCTGCGCGGACGGCTTGTTCCACTTCTTTCATCACGCGGTCACGCTGACCCGGTTCGGCTCGGATGGTCAGCAATGCATCGCCGTCGCCCGTCAGGCGCACGGGAAACAGGATTGAATATTCGCCGCGCTCGCCCACTTCCGCCCCCTGGGTCTGCAACCGTTCGATGACGCCGACGACCTGCAATTTCTCTGCGTCCTCGCCGGTGCCCATGAACATGGGCATGTTCAAGGCGCTGCCGCCGCCAGGGTACATTTTTTTTGCCAGCGCCCGCGTGATGATGACTTGCGGTGGTGATTCTTTTGTCACATTCTGGTCAACTTCCGTAATTTCAGCGGGCGTAAAATCGCGCCCTTCCACCAGTTTCAAGCCCCATGTCTTGATCAGCGAGTCGGGGGTGAGATACACGGCGGCATTGGCGGAGGTGTTTTCCTGTGTGCGGTTGACAGCAAAGCCGCTGCTGCTGCCGTTGCGCGACAGCGGCACCTGGCTTACCTGCGCCACTGAGACGACGCCCGGCACGGCACGCGCAGCGGCGGCCAGGCGCTTTTGCAGAGCCAGTTCTTCATTGTGGCCCTGCTGGCGCAAGTTGCGCGCCAGCAGATGGAAGACGTCGCGCTCTGCCGCCACGCCGCTGGGGCGCGCCGCCACCTCCTGGCGTACGTTGACGATATGCAGGGCATTGGCCAGGATGGCCAGACTCAGGGCTACCTGCACGGCAACCAGGATGGCGCCGGTTTTGCTGCGCATCAGCGCAGACAGGATGGGTCGGATTTCCATAGTGTCCTATTCGTGTGCGGAGTGTGCGGTTATTGGGATTTGAGCTGGAGGGCCGGCGTCACCTGGCAGGCGCGCCAGGTTGGCAGCAGGCCGGCCAGGATCGCTGCGGCCACCGAGATGACGAAGGTCATGGCCAGCATCACCCAGTCCATGTGCGCGGCGACGGTCAGCTGCTTCGACTGCATGCCGATGAGTGCCAATGCGCCGAAGGACAGCAGCAGGCCAAGCACGCCGCCAGCCAGGCCGATGACGGTCGTCTCGATGAGGAACTGGCGGAAGATGTCGCTGCGCGAGGCGCCCAGTGCGCGGCGGATGCCGACTTCGGCGGCGCGCACGGAAAATTTGGCCAGCAGCAGGCCGATGGTGTTGACCAGGCACAGGGCCAGGAAGCCAAAGGCCAGCCAGGCCGACAGCTTGTTGTCGTTGCCGACCACGCGCAGGTGCGCCATCCATTCATCGATGGTAAACAGCTGGTTGGGGGCATTGCGCTTCAGGCGGCCCAGCTTGCGCTGTTCCTGCGCATAGCTGTCGAGGTAGTTCTGCAATTCGCTGCGCTGACCATCGCTGGCCATCTCGAACCAGAACTGCATCCACGTGCATTCCGAGTCGAGCGTGCCCTGGTAGCCAGGCTCGCGGTTGCCGCTGCAGCTCATGCTGCCGTTGTGGCTCATCTGATGGCGTATCGCGCTGGTGAACGGGATGAAGTAGCTGTCTTCGCTGCCGAAGGCGCCGCTGCCGATGATGCGGTGGATGCGCGGTACCGGGTCCCATTTATCGAGCACACCCGTGATCTGATACTGGAAACCCATGAGTGTCATGCGCTGGCCGACCGGATTGCTGTCGCCGTACAGCTTTTCCGCCAGCTTGCGCGACAGGACGACGACATCGGCACCGGCGGCATCGTCGGCAGCACTCCACGGCTGGCCGTATCGGAACGGCGTCTCGAACATGGGGAAGAAGTCGCGGTAGGCTGCCAGTCCCTGGGAACTGAAAGCGCCGATATCCTTGCGTGCTGGTTCGATGGCGCCGCTCACGCCATACATGACGCTACGCCGTTCGCCCAGTTTACTGTTCTGGAAATTGACGGCGTCGCGGTAGCTGAGCTGGTCGTCGCCCGACTTGTTACCCGGCGTATAGCCGGCGAGGGGACCGTTGTCGAGCAACGGCACGAACATCCGGCCATTCTTGTGCGGCAGGGGATTGCCGGACATGACGTGCAGGATGGTGAGAGTGGAAATGCTGGCAGCCACGCCGATGGCCAGGGTCAGCACCATCAGTGCCGTCAGGGCCGGATTGCGGCGCAGGCTGCGCAGGCCGAGCAGGAAGTAATACTGGAACATGAATACTCCTCAGGCGGTGGCGGCGTTGCTGCCGGCCTTTGCCTGGCTGCTTGCCAGCGATGGCCCCTTGTGCACCAGGTCCGACACCTGGCCGTCGATGATGTGCACATTGCGCTGGCTGCGCAGCGCCAGTTCCGGATCGTGCGTGACCATCAGTATGGTGGTGCCTTGCGCATTGATGTCTTCGAGCAGCTCCATCACGCCGCGCGCCATCTGCGTGTCGAGGTTGCCTGTCGGTTCATCGGCCAGCAGCAGCTTGGGCGACCCGGCCAGCGCGCGCGCGATCGCCACGCGCTGTTGCTGGCCGCCCGACAATTCGGCCGGATAGTGCTTCATGCGCGAGGCCAGTCCCACCTTTGCCAAGGCATCCTCGATGCGTTCGCGTCGTTCGGCGCTGTTATAGCCCCGGTAGCGCAGCGGCACGTCGACGTTGTCGAACAGCGACAGATCGGGGATCAGATTAAAACCCTGGAAGATGAAGCCCAGTTTTTCATTGCGCAGGCGCGAACGGGCATTGTCGTTCATGCCTTTCACGTTGACGCCGTCGAGTATGTATTCGCCATCCGTGAATTCCTCGAGCAGGCCGGCGATGTTCAGGAAGCTCGTCTTGCCGGAGCCGGACGGTCCCGTGACAGTGACGAATTCCCCCTGCTTGACGTGGATTTCAAAACCGCGCAACGCGTGCGTTTCGATCATGTGGGTGCGGTAGACTTTGTTCAGGTTTTGCATGCGCAGCATGGCGTGCCTCTTTCTAGGATGGGATGCAGCTTATTGGTTGATGGAGATGCGGGCAGCGTTTTCAAACGATTCCGTGCCGGCGACGACGACCTTGTCGCCCAGCTTCAGGCCATCGAGAATTTCCACGGATGAGACGCTGGTGGCGCCCATCTTGATGGGGGTGCGGATGGCCACGCCGTCGCGCACCACATAGGCGAAACGGCCGCCTTCTGCCTCGACGAAGGGGCCGCGCGCCAGCATCAGCACATTCGGCTTTTCGTCGATCAGCAGGCGCGCCGTGATGCGCTGGTTTTGCCGCAGCCCTGCCGGTTGTTCACCATTGAAGCGCACGCGTGCCAGCACCTGGTTTTTCACTACTTCCGGCGACAGCGCCGACAGTTTCCCTGTCGCCTTGATGGCACCCGTTTCGATTTCCGCGCTCATGCCCAGGCCGATATCGGCCACATACGTTTCCGGCACTTCCAACTCGACTTCCAGCTGCGACAGGTCGACCAGGGTCATCAGCGCCGTATTGGCTTGCACCACGCTGCGGTTGGCCACCGAGAGCGTGCCGATGAAGCCGTTGACGGGGGCGCGCACGGTCAGTTCATCGACGCGGCGCTGGGCGTTGTCGCGGCTCAGGCGCTGGCGTTCCAGTTCATTGACCTTGGTCTTCAGTGCCAGGGTCACGTCCTCGCTTTCCAGGCCTGCCGCCTGCGAAGCGTGCTTGCTGCGGATGTCGGCTGAATTGAGCGCGTCCTTGGCCTTCTGGTAATCGATTTTGGCGATGATGCCCACTTGCGCCACGCTTTCGTAGCGTTCCAGGGTGCGCTGCGCTGACAGGCGTTCGATTTCCGCCGTATCGGCTTCGCGCCGCGCCAGCAGCTTCTGTTTTTTTGCCAGGATCTGCTGGCGCGCCACTTCCGCTTCCAGTTGCTGCACGCTCGACTGCTCCCGTTTCAGGGCGTCGGAGAGGTCCGGCGATTCAAGCACGGCCAGGATGTCGCCTTTTTTTACCGTGTCACCCGCCTTGGCCTTCAGGGTCACTGTGGCCACCGTGGTCGAGTACAGGGTGGGGCTGATGGCGGCCACCACGCGGCCATTCACGGCTGCGTCGCGGATCAGGGTGCCGCGCGTGACCTCGGCGATGCGCAGGCGGCTGGCATTGACGGAATGTTCGCTGTTGCGCCAGCCGGCAAATACGGCGACGGCGCCGCCGATGACGATGACGGCGCCGGCCAGCAGCAGGGCGCGTTTCTTGTGGCGCTGGCCCGGCGGGGCGGACAGTACGGCGTCTTGAGAGGAGGTATCGCGGATCATGGTCATGTCTCGTGGAGGATGACTTATCCAATGCACGATCCGTGCCACTGCATAAGCCATTGATCTGCAAAGAGAAAAACCGGAGTGTCCGGCTGTCCGCCGTGTCCGCGCCGTCCGCCAGGTGTCCGCGCGGCCTTACCGGCGCGGCATGGAGCGATGGATCTTGATAATCTGGCAATCGGCCTGATCTGTGGCGTGGCAGTGATGGCGCGCGGCGCCATGCTGATCCCTGATTGGAGCCTGATGCCGTCCTCGCCCTCCCAGTTTTCTAGCCTGAACCGCTGGCTGCGCCAGTTTGCCAGCCTGCCTGAACCGGCGGAATTCGATTACCCCTTTGCCCGCAGCGACATTGCCATGCTGCAGCAGGTCGAAGCTGGCCCGGTCCAGCTCGATGAACAGACCTGGGACGAAATGCTGCTCGATGACTACCATATGCAGCTCGCCGATCAGACCAGCATTCTTGGCCAGCAGCGATTGCATCAGCGTCTGGCGAGCGGCATGGCAAGTGCCGCGTCGCGCGCGCGCATCACGGCCCTGCTGGCCGCGCCGGCACAGCAGGCAGCGCTCGAGCAAGCCATGCGGCCGCTGCGCACGGCAGACATGGAAGTGGCTGCGCTGCTGTGCGGCGCGCCCCCGTCAGCGCCGCCGTGGTGGAGCCGCTGGCTGCTGCTGCCGACCCTGGTGCTGCTGGTAGCGCTGCTGGCCGCGTGGCTGGTCGCGCCGTTGGCGTGGGCCGTCGTCGTTCCCGTCTGGCTCTTCCTGATGGCGTTGCAGATGCGTTTTTACGATCGCTGCAAACCGTGGGCGCGTAGCGTGTTTACCTTGCAGCAGATATTGCTGGTGCATGGCCGCCTGGGAGCGCTCGATTCGCCGTTCACGGCGCAGTTGCGCGAAGGCGTCCGGGCGGCAGGCGTGATCAATCGCCAGATCACGCCGCTGGGCTGGATCAAGATGATTCCCCTGCTGAGCGAATATGACGACTGGCTCATGCTGGGCAATATCCGGCGCTATTTCCATAGCCTGCGCGTGGTGCGGCGCGAACGGGCCTTCTTGCGCCAGAGTTTCCGGTTGCTGGCCGACCTCGAGGCCGACGTGGCACTGGCGCGCCACGTGCGCGGCCGCCCGCAATTTTGCTGGGCGCAGGAAGCCGATGCGCGGCAGTTGTCGCTCGATGCCATGGTGCATCCGCTGCTGGGCGGTGCCAAGCCGCTGTCGCTGCGGCTCGATGGCCGGGGCGCCTTCATTTCGGGGCAGAATGCGATCGGAAAAAGTACCTTGCTGCGCGGCGTGGGACTCAATCTGATCAGCGCACGCGCCTTCGGCTTTTGCTATGCGCAGGCCGCCCACGTGCCCATGCTGCCGCTGTATTCGAGCATGCAGAATGAAGATTCCCTCGATGGCGGCGAAAGTCTATATATTGCTGAACTGCGGCGCGCGCGCGAACTGCTGGCGCTGGCCGAGAGCGGGGAACCGGCGCTGTTCCTGATCGACGAGATTTTTCGCGGCACGAACCACCTTGAATCGGTGGCGGCGGCGGCCGCCGTGCTGCATTCCCTGGCCGCGCGCCACCTGGTGATCGTCTCGTCGCACAACCTGGTACTGGGGCCGCTGCTGGAAGACTGCCTGGCGCCCTGGTGCGTGCGCCGCGATGACGCTGGCGCGCTGCAGCTGGCGCCCGGCGTGCTGCAGGCCACGAACGGCATCGCCCTGCTGGCGCAGCGCGGTTTTGACGCCGGTATCGCGGACAAGGCCGGACGCGTCTTCGACTGGCTCAGCACGCACATGGCGCAGCCGGCCGATTGCGGCGGCGTGCTGGAGCGGGCCTGACGGCCGCCCTTACCCTTTACTTTTCCTGTTTCTCCGGCGTGCTCTTGTCGATCACTTCGCGGCAATCGCCGCGGATGATGGCGTTGTCGTAGTTGGTCCAGCCGTAGCTGTCGACGTAGCGCTTGTGCTGCTTGAAACGGGGGCTGGCGATGCTCCATTCGGGCTGTTCGCCGGCGAAGCGGATGTCGCCCAGGTCGAGCAGGGTATGGAACATGTTTTCCGTCGACAGGCGTGCCTTCTGATGGCGCTGCAGCTGCGTCACCTTGTCCGGATAGTGCTGCTGGAATTGCGGCGAATACCAGACGAAGGCGGGCACGTGGAACTCGAACTGCGTGTTGTGGCCATGGAAGGCCAGGCGGCAGCTGCCGTCGTACAAGGTCTGGCCGTGATCGGCCACGTAGACGAGCGAGCTGCGCAGGGCGGTGCGCTGGCCATCATCCTTCAGCATGCCGATCACGTTTGACAGGAACCAGTCCGTGTACAGGATGGAGCTGTCGTAGCTGTTGTTCAGCTGTGGCTTGATGGCCGTGTCCGTGTAGACGGGCTTGTCGACGCCGAACAGCGACGGTTGCCACTTGTCGAAGGATTTCGGATAACGCTGGCTGTAGTTCCAGTGGCTGCCCAGGGTGTGCAGCACGATGAGCTTTTTCGGCGCCGGGTCGGCCAGCGCGTTCTTGAACGGATCGAACAGGATCTGGTCGAAGTTCGAATTATTGGTGAAGCCGCCCAGGTTCAGGAATTGCACCACGTCTGCCTCCTTGGCAAACACGGATACGGGCGTATCGAATTGGCCGAACGAGATCTGGTTCGACAGCCAGTAGGTCTTGAAGCCCGCTTCCTTGTAGGCGGTGAGGAAGGATTTTTCCGAGAAGCCATCCTTGAGGCTTTGCGTGGCCGGCTTGCGCGAGATGATGACGGGCACGGACAGGCGCGTGGCGGAAACGGCCGTGATGACGTCGGCCAGCGGCACCAGGTTGCTTTCCTGTTTCAGCAGGGGATTGGTGTCGCGCTCATAACCGTTCAGGCTCCAGCGGTCGTAGCGCGACGATTCGCCGATTACCATGACGACTACTTCCGGATGGGCGTCGGGATGTTGCTGGTGCGCGCCGAAACGGAAGCTGCTGCTCTTCTTTCCCAGTTCGGCCAGGTACCGACGTTCCTTGTAAAAATCGAAGCCGCGCGCGGCCAGGCCGAAGGGCCAGGAATTGCTGACGGTGTCGAATGCATAGGGCAGGCGCGCCCAGTGGGGAAGGCTGGGCCAGCCCAGTCCCGTTTCGTCGGCGCCGGCGATGCTGGCGTTCTCCGGCTTGCTGCTTTCCTCGTCGTCTTCGGCCGTTTCGTCGTCGGCCGAGCTGGCGTCGCCGAAGCCGGAAGCGCCTGCCTTGGCGCTGGCTGGCGGCAGGCTGGCCTTGGCTGATGCGGGAGCGCTATGCAGAACCTTGGCCTCGAAACCGAATTCGTAGCCATACCACCAGAAGCCGCCCAGCAGGATCAGCAATACGAAGGCGGCCGGGCGCGTCTTGCCGCGCCAGTCGAGGTCGCGCGTGCGCGTGGCCGCCAACCAGCCGAGCGCGCACCAGGCGATCACGCCCAGCATGACGGCGCCCATCAGCCACACTTTTTGCCCCAGGAACTCCATCGCTTCCTTGGGGCTGGTTTCGAAGATGATGCCCAGGTGGTGCGTGGAAATGCCCTGGCCATAGAAGATGAACAGGTAGATTTCCGTCGGCAGGGCCAGGAAGGCGGGCACCAGCAGCCAGTGAAAGTATGCGGGGCGCTTGAACACGCTCCATACGGCCAGCCAGGCCAGCAGCTCAAGCGTGAGCATCTGCCAGGGATGTTCGAGCGCACGCCCCAGCAGCGCGGGGACGAAAGGCACGGCCGTCAGCAAGGCATACGTCAGGAGCAGGAACAGAGTGGCAGGGCGAAGCAAGGAGCGCATAAAGGGAGGCAGCGAAAAATGTCCGCTATTATCAATCCTTTTGTTGTATTGCGGTCGTACAAGAATGCGCCCTACTGATGCTTGGCCTCAGAGAAAGAATGCCAAATCATCAATCATCGCGGGATGCCGCTGCCTGCGCATTGCTGCCAAAGATTAGTCAAAATGCCACAAATGAGCCGCTTTTTTGCCTTTTTTTATAGCAAAAAGCGGTAAACTGATTGACCCCCTGTAACACAAGGTCTAAACTAGCGAGTTCTCGATTTTATTCTGCTCATCGTTTACGTATTGCCTGGCACTTTTTGGCCGCTCCTTATCGAGTGGCTGCGGGCGCCTCCGGTGCGCAGTAGATGAAAGCGGGACGAGGTTTTAGTCGCCGGGCATCTTGCCCGGGTTATTAATCGTAGTTTTTTGTTGGATTTATAACGATGCCAACCATCAATCAATTGATTCGCAATCCACGCGTCGCTTTGACCGTGAAGAGCAAATCGCCGGCGCTGGAAAACAGCCCGCAAAAACGTGGCGTCTGCACACGTGTTTACACAACGACTCCAAAGAAGCCTAACTCGGCTCTGCGTAAAGTCGCTAAAGTTCGTCTGACCAATGGTTTCGAAGTCATTTCGTACATTGGCGGTGAAGGCCATAACCTGCAAGAGCATAGTGTTGTGCTGTTGCGCGGCGGCCGCGTCAAGGATTTGCCGGGTGTGCGTTACCACATGGTTCGCGGTGCCCTGGATACCCAAGGCGTTAAAGACCGTAAGCAATCGCGTTCGAAGTACGGTACCAAGCGCGCTAAAGCAGGCAAGAAGTAATAAGTTGTACGCAGCAAACCCAAGTTTCGCTCAGTGGCAACTAGCTAAGTGAATGTAGTCGACCGCATCTGGTCGAGTAAGTGGAAGACTATGATGGTCGTCCGCGAGTGTGCGAAGAACGCGCGCTCAACTGAAGATTGAAAGGAATTGATATGCCACGTCGTCGTGAAGTACCCAAGCGCGAAATTTTGCCAGATCCAAAATTCGGCAACACTGATGTCGCTAAATTTGTAAACGTGCTGATGCTGTCCGGTAAGAAATCGGTTGCAGAAAACATCATCTACGGTGCTTTCGAGCACATCGCAGCAAAATCGGGCAAAGATCCGCTCGAAGTTTTTGCTACCGCAATCAACAACGCCAAGCCGCTGGTTGAGGTGAAATCCCGTCGCGTCGGTGGTGCAAACTACCAGGTGCCGGTCGAAGTTCGCCCAGTCCGTCGTATGGCTTTGTCCATGCGTTGGTTGCGTGAAGCTGCTAACAAGCGCAGCGAAAAATCGATGCCACAACGCCTCGGCGGTGAGCTGATGGAAGCGGCTGAAAGCCGCGGCGGCGCGATGAAAAAACGCGACGAAGTCCATCGTATGGCTGAAGCGAACAAAGCGTTCTCGCATTTCCGCTTCTAATATAAAGCCAGCTACCGCAAGGCGGCTGTCAAGCATCTGTTGTTCGAGGCCGGGCTCATTTTTGCAAAAAAATGCTGCTCGGTTTTGTCCATTCATTTAGGATTAATTATGGCCCGCAAGACCCCCATTGAGCGCTACCGCAATATCGGTATCTCCGCTCACATCGATGCAGGTAAGACGACCACCACCGAGCGCGTTCTGTTCTACACCGGCGTGAACCACAAGCTGGGCGAAGTCCATGATGGCGCAGCCACCACCGACTGGATGGCGCAGGAGCAAGAGCGCGGTATCACGATTACCTCGGCTGCTGTTACGTGCTTCTGGAAAGGCATGGCAAACAACTTCCCAGCGCATCACATCAACATCATCGACACCCCAGGCCACGTTGACTTCACCATTGAAGTTGAACGTTCGATGCGCGTGCTGGATGGCGCCTGCATGGTTTACTGTGCAGTCGGCGGCGTACAGCCACAATCGGAAACGGTATGGCGTCAGGCTAACAAGTACAAAGTGCCACGTCTGGCCTTCGTGAACAAGATGGACCGTACCGGCGCCAACTTCTTCAAGGTCTACGATCAGATGCGTTCGCGTCTGAAAGCCAACCCAGTACCTATTCAGATGCCTATCGGTGCTGAAGACGTCTTTACCGGTGTTATCGATCTGGTCAAGATGAAAGCGGTCATCTGGGATGACGCTTCGCAAGGCATGAAGTTTGAATACGGCGAAATTCCTGCCAACCTGGCTGCTGAAGCTGCCAAGTGGCGCGAAAACATGGTTGAGGCCGCTGCTGAAGCGTCCGAAGAACTGATGAACAAGTACCTGGAAGAAGGCGACCTGTCGGAAGCCGAGATCAAGGCTGCTCTGCGTCAGCGTACCATCGCCAGCGAAATCGTTCCAATGTTGTGCGGTACCGCCTTTAAAAACAAGGGCGTACAAGCAATGTTGGACGCGGTCATCGAGTACCTGCCATCGCCAATCGACATTCCACCTGTCCCAGGTCTGGACGAGGACGAGCAGCCAGTCGAGCGCGCAGCCGACGACAATGAGAAGTTCTCGGCATTGGCGTTCAAGATCGCAACCGATCCGTTCGTGGGTCAGCTGTGCTTCATCCGCTGCTATTCGGGCACATTGAATTCGGGCGATTCGGTCCTGAACTCCGTGAAGCAGAAGAAAGAGCGTATTGGCCGTATCGTGCAGATGCAAGCCAATGAGCGCGAAGAAATCAAAGAAATGCGCGCTGGCGACATCGCCGCTGTCGTGGGTCTGAAAGACACCACCACTGGCGATACGCTTTGCGACGAAAAAGCAAGCGTCGTTCTGGAACGCATGGTCTTCCCTGAGCCGGTGATTTCGCAGGCAGTCGAGCCAAAAACCAAGGCTGACCAGGAAAAAATGGGCCTGGCGCTGAACCGTCTGGCAGCAGAAGATCCATCGTTCCGCGTGCGTACCGATGAAGAATCGGGCCAGACCATCATCGCCGGTATGGGCGAGTTGCATCTGGACATCATCGTTGACCGCATGAAGCGCGAATTCAACGTTGAAGCCACCGTCGGCAAGCCACAAGTGGCTTACCGCGAAACGATCCGTAAAGTGTGCGAAGAGTCGGAAGGCAAATTCGTCAAGCAATCGGGTGGTCGTGGTCAATACGGTCACGTGGTTCTGAAGATCGAACCGCAAGAACCGGGCAAGGGCTTCGAATTCGTTGACGCGATCAAGGGCGGTACCGTTCCTCGCGAATACATCCCTGCAGTTGAAAAAGGTGTACGCGACACGCTGACTTCGGGCGTGATGGCTGGTTACCCAGTTGTTGACGTTAAAGTCACGCTGTTCTTCGGTTCGTACCATGATGTTGACTCGAACGAAAATGCATTCCGCATGGCCGCTTCGATGGCATTCAAAGATGGCTGCCGCAAAGCATCGCCAGTCATCCTGGAGCCGATGATGGCCGTGGAAGTGGAAACGCCGGAAGACTACGCCGGTACCGTGATGGGCGATCTGTCGTCGCGTCGCGGTATGGTACAAGGCATGGATGAAATTGCTGGTGGTGGCGGCAAGATCATCAAGGCCGAAGTACCTCTGTCGGAAATGTTCGGTTACGCCACATCGTTGCGTTCGTCGACCCAAGGTCGTGCGACTTACACGATGGAATTCAAGCACTATGCTGAAGCACCTAAGCATGTGACTGAAGCGATCGTAAGCTCGAAAGCTAAGTAATAGAAGTTCCGGGCCGGCTTTCACGAGAATGCCGGTCCCTACATTTAAATCATTGTTCTAAGGAAGAATAAAATGGCAAAAGGTAAATTCGAACGGACCAAGCCGCACGTCAACGTCGGCACCATCGGCCACGTCGACCACGGTAAAACCACGCTGACCGCTGCAATCGCAACGGTTCTGTCGAAGAAATTCGGCGGCGAAGCTAAAGCATACGACCAGATCGATGCGGCTCCAGAAGAAAAAGCGCGCGGTATCACGATTAACACCGCCCACGTTGAGTACGAAACGGCGACGCGTCACTACGCGCACGTTGACTGCCCAGGTCACGCCGATTACATCAAAAACATGATTACCGGTGCTGCGCAGATGGACGGCGCGATCCTGGTGTGCTCCGCAGCTGACGGCCCAATGCCACAGACCCGCGAACACATCCTGCTGGCCCGCCAAGTTGGCGTTCCATACATCATCGTGTTCCTGAACAAGTGCGACCTGGTCGACGACGCAGAGCTGCTGGAACTGGTTGAAATGGAAGTGCGCGAGCTGTTGTCGAAGTACGAATTCCCAGGCGACGACCTGCCTATCATCAAAGGTTCGGCACGTATGGCGCTGGAAGGCAAAGAAGGCGAAATGGGCGTTGACGCAGTATTGCGTCTGGCCGATGCGCTGGATGCTTACATCCCAACGCCAGAGCGCGCTGTTGATGGTGCATTCCTGATGCCAGTGGAAGACGTGTTCTCGATCTCGGGTCGCGGTACCGTTGTGACCGGTCGTATCGAGCGCGGCATTGTTAAAGTCGGCGAAGAGATCGAAATCGTTGGTATCACCGATACCGTCAAAACGACTTGCACCGGCGTGGAAATGTTCCGCAAACTGCTGGACCAAGGTCAAGCAGGCGACAACGTTGGTCTGCTGCTGCGCGGCACCAAGCGTGAAGACGTGCAACGTGGTCAAGTTCTGGCAAAGCCAGGCTCGATCAAGCCGCATGCTCACTTCACCGGCGAGATCTATGTTCTGTCGAAAGACGAAGGCGGCCGTCATACGCCATTCTTCAACAACTACCGTCCACAGTTCTACTTCCGCACGACGGACGTGACTGGTTCGATCGAGTTGCCAGCAGACAAAGAAATGGTTATGCCAGGCGATAACGTGTCGATCACCGTCAAGCTGATCAACCCGATCGCGATGGAAGAAGGTCTGCGCTTCGCTATCCGCGAAGGCGGTCGTACCGTCGGCGCTGGTGTTGTTGCAAAAATCCTGGCTTAATTCTTAAGCCTGCATAAAAGAAGACGCGTCGTCGCCCGGCGCCCTTCTTTTTATTCAACTGCCGGGGTTGGCAAGCATTTTGGTGCTATCATGTCGACCCTGACGGTTGTTGCGTCAGAAATTCCCGTATGACCTCATTGCCGTGCAGACTGCGCGGTTCGTTCTTTTAAGGAAATATCATGTCGGCACCAAACCAAAAAATCCGTATCCGCCTGAAGGCTTTCGATTACAAACTGATCGACCAGTCCGCTCTGGAAATCGTTGAAACCGCGAAGCGCACCGGCGCTGTCGTCAAAGGCCCAGTACCACTGCCTACCCGTATTCAACGTTTCGATGTGCTGCGTTCCCCGCACGTCAACAAAACTTCGCGCGATCAGTTCGAGATCCGTACGCACCAACGCCTGATGGACATCGTTGACCCAACGGACAAAACCGTTGACGCGCTGATGAAGCTGGACCTGCCAGCTGGTGTTGATGTTGAAATCAAACTGCAATAAGAGTTTCAAGGGCAGCTGACAATACCGTAGCATCAGGTGTTGGCAGTTGTTCCAGGCTGGCGGGGTGTCCCGCTGCCTGATGATGGGGCCGGGCCTGCTCACAATCGTGAGTGCGCCCGGCCCCATTGCTATTGGTGCTAGGTCGACAATGGCTGCAAGGCCGTACGCGAGCAAAATTGCTTTACAGCGTTGCGGCCGCTCGATAAAGTTCCGGCATGCTCAATGCCCTCGATACCCACCTGTTAAATGCCGCGCCCCGTAACCGCTTGCGCGGCTGGCCGCGTTTCCTGACCGAATTCCTGTATTTTGGTATCAAGGAGGCGAGGTCGTGCCTGTTCGTGGGGCTGTTTTTTACTGCCGTGTTCCTGGTGCCGCGCGCCGGCCTGTTCGGCCTGCCGCGTTATGACGTGCTTCTGCTGGTCGCCCTGGCGATCCAGGGCGCGATGGTCTGGCGCGGGCTGGAAACGTGGGATGAGTTGAAAGCCATCTGCCTGTTTCACGCGGTCGGCTTCGCGTTGGAGGTGTTCAAGGTATCGGGGTCGATCCAGTCATGGAGCTATCCTGATTTCGCCTACAGCAAGGTGTTCGGCGTCCCCCTGTTCTCCGGCTTCATGTATGCGGCCGTCGGTAGCTACATCATCCAGACCTGGCGCCTGCTCGACATGCGGATACGCCACCATCCGCCGTACTGGATGGCGGTGCTGATCGCGCTGCTGATCTATGCCAACTTCTTTACCCATCACTACATCGGCGACTATCGCTGGTATCTGGCCGCCTGCGCGCTGGGCTTGTACGCGCGCACCACTGTGGTGTTTCGTCCGCTCGACCGCGACCGCAGCATGCCCTTGCTGCTCGGTTTCGTGCTGGTTGGCTTTTTTATCTGGCTGGCCGAAAACATCAGCACCTTCTGGGGCGTGTGGCGCTATCCCAACCAGCTTGGCGCCTGGTCGGTGGTGCATGTCAGCAAATGGAGCTCATGGTCGCTGCTGGTGGTGATGACGTTCACCATCGTAGCCCACCTCAAGCACATCAAGGCCAGCATTCACGTCGCCCAGTCCTAGGCCGGGCCCTGGGGCCACTTATTGCAGGCTGGCCGCGACTGCTGCAAAGCGTACGCCCAGCGCCGCTTGCGGGCCGCCTTGCAGCTGCCCGGCGTACTGGCGCAGCACTTCCGCCGAATACGTGCGCGCAGCGGGCGACAGCTTCGGCAGCAGCGGTAGCACGCTTTCCAGATAGCCCGTGCCTTCCTGCCACTTCCCTTGCGCCGCCAGCGCCGACGCCAGTTCCACCGTGCGACGGCCGACACGCGCCTCGCTGCGTGGCTGCGCCGCTTCTTCCGTGGCCAGGGCTTGCCGGTACAGTTGCTCCGCTTCGGCATTCTTGCCCTGCAAGCGCTTGATGCGGCCCAGGTTGTACTGGCGCTGGGAGAGGATGTCTGCGCTGGCACCGGCCTGCTCGGCGCTGCGCAGCGCCTGTACGCAAGCCAGTTCCGCTTCGCCAAACTGTCCCTTGAGTTCGGCCGCGTTGCAGGCGTCGTGTTGTGCGTTGGAGGTGGTGAGTGTCGCTGGCGCCGCGCAGGCGGCCAGCAGGCTGACAGCGCATAGCAGGCTGATGGTATGGTTCTTCATAGTCTCCTCGGACGGGTGTTGGACACGGTGTATCAGTGGAGTCATGCTGCAATAAATATACTATAAGTTTTTTTGGCTCGGTGGCTTTTTGCCGGGGCACCGCAAAGCGCGCGATTGACGCCGCTTGCGTGCGTCGGGGATACTCCGGGTCTGTCCACTAATGCGTGCCGCCGCCATGTCCAAGACTGTCCTGATCGTGGAAGATGAACAGGCGATTGCCGACAGCATCGCCTATGCCCTGCGCACGGACGGCTTTACGCCGCGTCATGTGATGTTGGGCGAGCAAGCCCTGGCCGCGCTGCGCCCAACGCCCGGCGAAGCGGCGCAGATGCCCGTTCTGGTGGTGCTCGACGTGGGCTTGCCTGACATGAGCGGGCTGGAAGTGTGTCGCCGCCTGCGCCAGTTTTCTGAAGTGCCAGTGATCTTCCTGACGGCCCGCAGCGACGAGATCGACCGCATCGTCGGCCTGGAAATCGGCGCCGATGATTACGTCACCAAGCCGTTTTCGCCGCGCGAACTGGTGGCGCGCATCCGCGTCATCCTGCGCCGCGCAGGTGTCGCGCCAGCGCCCCGCGAGACTGGCATGGCGATAGCCGCGCCTGTCGCCGCGACCGCTCCGGCCCGCTTCGCGTTGCGCGCGCTGGAGGCGAAAGTACTGTTTCACGGCCAGCCGCTGGACCTGACCCGCTATGAATACCTGTTGCTGAAGACCTTGCTCGAGCATCCGGGCCACGTCCTGTCGCGCGCGCAGCTGATGGAGCGTGTGTGGAGCGGGGCGCCCGACACGCTAGAGCGCACCGTCGATGCGCATGTCAAATCGCTGCGCGCCAAGCTGCGCGCCATCGATGCGCAGGTCGATCCCATTCATACCCACCGTGGCCTCGGCTACAGCCTGAGCGGCGCATGAAGATCGGCCTGCGCATCCTGCTCGGCTACTTCCTGATCGTCGGCCTTGCCGCGTGGTTCCTGTTGAACGTCTTCATGGAGCAGGTCAAGCCTGGCGTGCGCTCGACCCTGGAAGACACCCTGGTCGATACCTCGCAACTGCTGGCTAACCTGGTGGCGCCCGACGTGGCGGCGGGCACGCTGGCACAGTCGCCCATAGCCGAACGCATGCAGGACTACGCGCGCCATGGCGTCGACGTCAATATCAATGGCGTGCGCAAGCGCACGCTCGATTACCGCATTACCATCACGGACCGGCACGGCATCGTGCTGTTCGATTCCAGCGGGCGCGACGTAGGGCGCGACTATTCGCGCTGGAATGACGTGTATCTCACCTTGCAGGGCAAGTATGGCGCGCGCAGCACGCGCAGCCGGCCAGACGACGAGATGTCGACGGTGATGCACGTGGCCGCGCCGATTCGCGACGGCAATGAAGTGATCGGCGTGCTGACGGTGGCCAAGCCGAATGCCAGCGTGCAAGCGTTTGTCGAACGCAGCCAGCGCAAGATATTGCAGCGTGGCGCCATCCTGTTGCTGCTGTCGCTGCTGATCGGCCTGGCATTCGCCTGGTGGTTGCACCATGCGCTGGGCAAGCTGATGCATTACATCGGCGACGTGGAAGCAGGGCGCAAGGTGGCGCTGCCGGCGCTGGGCAAGAACGAGATTGGCACCTTGGGCCGGGCGCTGGAGGCGATGCGCACGCGCCTGGAAGGCAAGGAATATGTGGAGCAGCTGATGCACACGCTGGCGCATGAGTTGAAAAGCCCGATCGCCGCCATCCAGGCCTCGGCGGAACTGCTGCAGGAAGACATGCCGCCGGCCGAGCGGCGCCAGTTCCTGGCCAGTATCCTGGAACAGAACGCGCGTCAGCGGCAGCTGATCGACAAGCTGCTGGCCCTGGTGCGCGTGGAAAAGCAGCAGCGGCTGGAGCATCCCGAGCGCATCGCACTGAGGCCGTTGCTGGCGCAAGTGGCGCAGGACGCGGCCGCCACCCTGGCGGCACGCGGCGTGCGCCTGCAGATGCAGGCGGACGAGGCGAGCGTGGCCGGGGACGCCCTGCTGCTGCGCCAGGCCCTGGGTAACCTGCTCGACAACGCGGCCGGCTTTGCGCCGCCGGGCAGCTGCATCGATCTGACGGCGCATTGCCAGGGCAGCCAGGTGGAAATTGCCGTGCGAGACCAAGGCGCAGGCATCCCCGCGTATGCGCTCGAACGCGTCTTCGAGCGCTTTTATTCCTTGCCGCGCCCGAGCGCGGGCAAGAGTACTGGCCTGGGCCTGCCCTTCGTGCGCGAGGTCGCTTCCCTGCACGGCGGCGCGGTCGAGGTGCTCAATCATGCGGAGGGCGGCGCCTGCGCGCGCCTGTGCCTGCCGCTGGCCTAGGCTCAGCGCACTTTATTTGCCGGCTTCACACAGACTGCATCGTCAGCGCATACAACTTTTTTACACTGGCATTCTTTATTCAAGGATGCGCCATGCAAAAAACTCTATTCGTCAAAGCGTTGATGGTGTTCGGCCTGATGCTGGTGATCGGCCTGCCTTTGCTGATGATTCAGGAAACGATCAAGGAGCGGATGGAATTCCGCCAGGAAGCCGTCGACAGCATCGCCGCCGATTCGGTGCGCGAACAAACCATCATCGGCCCCATCCTGGTGATCCCCTACACGGAACAATATGAAGAGCGCGTGGAAGTGGGGAAGGGCGATGACAAGACACAGGCAGAGAGTGGGCCTGCGCGCACGGAGTTGCTGCGCCGTACGGTGCAGCGCCGCTTGCTCGTGTACCCGAACCTTTTGCTGCAGGTGGGAACCATCGAGACCGACCGCCGCTACCGTGGTATCCACCAGGTGCTGGTGTACAGCGGCCAGCATGCGTTCAAGGGCGACTTCACGGTGCCGAGTCTTGACCAACTGCCGCGCAAGACGCCGGACGCGCGTATTGCCGTCGGCCAGCCTTTCATTGCGCTATCGATCGAGGATGTGCGTGGCATTCACAATATCCCGAAAATCGATTGGGGTGGGCGCCAAATCGAGTTTGAACAGGGCACCGACCTGTTTGCCTTCCGCAGCGGGCTGCACGCGCCGCTGGGCGCCATGCCGCTGGCGCAAACGCAAGAGGTGAAATTCAGCTTTGACCTGGGACTGGACGGCATCGAACGCCAGCATTTCGTGCCGGTGGCGAAAAACAGCCAGATCAGCATCAAGTCGAATTGGCCTCATCCGCAGTTTGGCGGGCGCTTCCTGCCGTCGCCGAAATATCGCCAGATCAACGCCGATGGCTTTCAGACCGAGTGGAACATCTCGTCGCTGGCCAGCAATGCGCAAACGCAGCTGAGCACCATCGAGGGGGAATTCAAGGTGCTCGACAGTGCGCCGCTGGGCCGGGTGGATCGCTTCAGCGTCGGCTTCATCGAGCCGGTGAACGTGTACTCGCAATCGGACCGCGCCACCAAATATGGATTGCTGTTCGTGGCGCTGACCTTTGCCGCCTTCTTCATCTTTGAAATTTTGAAAAGCCTGCCGATCCATCCGGTGCAGTATTTGCTGGTGGGCCTGTCGCTGGTGATCTTCTTCCTGCTGCTGGTGGGCCTGGCCGAGCATATCGCCTTCCTCGCCGCCTATCTGATTGCCAGCGCCGCCTGTATCGTGCTGACCAGCTTTTACCTGACTTACGTACTCAGGAGCACCGGGCGCGCGATCGGCTTTGGCGTGGCCCTGATGGTGCTGTATGGCGCCTTGTACGGCTTGCTGAACTCGGAAAACAATGCGCTGGTGATGGGCAGCATTCTATTGTTTGCCGTGCTGGCGGCCATCATGGTGGTAACGCGCAAGGTGGACTGGTATCAGATTGGCAGAGGATCAGCGCAAGAGTAGGGCGGCGATATGTGCCCGGCTGCGGCATGGCATTGGCGAGTTGCAGATGATTCCGCGGCTCGCCATTTGTATGGCTGAAGGCGAGCGCGCCAAACGCATAAACTTATCTGGTTTCTACATAAATTGGTGTTTGGTTGGTATTGTTTACGGTATTCTATTGGTGTTACTTTTTTAGTAATGGCGGGCCGTCCGTAGTGTCGTGATGGCGTGGCGGTCCTGCCGGTTCTTCCATCATTTTGTAGATAACCCGAACGGAGACATACCATGATCAAGAAAACCACGGCCTTCCTGTTTGCGCTCGGCCTGAGCGCTTCGTATGCGTTTGCCGGCAATGACTGCACGCTGGAGTGTGCCATCCGGGCCAATGTGTGTTCGGGCGGCATGCCCGGCTCGGCCTCCAGTCCCATCTGTGAGATGATTTACAAGCATTGCATCGAGCAGTGCAAGGTCTGAAATGAGGTGCGCCCGCGTGTGCACCATGCGTGATTGACGAGGTGAAGAGGGCGCGTATGCTGTGTACGCGCCCTCGTTGTTTCTGTCGCTGCCAGCGTGTGCCGCGCGCGCTGTTCATCGCTTCAAGGCCGCATGCGGCCGCGCTTTGGGTGCTTTGCATTGCCTTGCAGCAGCGTTTTTCAAGCCCGCCGACAACTCCCGCAGGGGCGTCGCGCAACACTTTGACATACCTCGTGTTAACTTGTTGCGTCAAGGGTTTTTGTGCTATATACTAGCCGGCTTCGGTATGGATTCGTCTTTTTTGAGTCCTACGTTACTTTGTAGTTAAACAAGCCCCGCCCAATCGCAGGTGGGAATGGAGAAAAAATGAGCCTAGGCCTTCTCGGTCGCAAGGTTGGTATGATGCGCATTTTCACGGATGAAGGGGATTCGATCCCGGTCACCGTGTTGGACGTATCGAACAACCGTGTTGCGCAAATCAAAACCCCTGAAACAGATGGTTACTCCGCTGTTCAGGTCGCATTCGGTCAACGTCGCGCTTCCCGCGTGACCAAAGCTGTTGCTGGTCATCACGCTAAAGCTGGTGTTGAAGCCGGTACTCTGTTGAAAGAGTTCCGTGTCGACGCTGCTAAAGCCGCTGAACTGAAAGCTGGCGATGTTGTCGCTGCTTCCCTGTTCGAAGTCGGTCAAAAGATCGACGTGCAAGGCGTTACCATCGGTAAAGGCTATGCAGGCGTTATCAAACGTTACCACTTCGCTTCTGGCCGTGCAACGCACGGTAACTCGCGTTCGCATAACGTTCCAGGTTCCATCGGTATGGCACAAGATCCAGGTCGCGTTTTCCCTGGTAAGCGCATGACCGGTCATCTGGGTGACGTTAACCGTACGATCCAGAACCTCGTGATCGCCCGTATCGATGCCGACCGTCAGCTGTTGCTGGTCAAAGGCGCGATTCCAGGTGCGAAAAATGGCCAGGTAGTTGTCTCGCCAGCCATCAAAACCAAAGCCAAGAAGGGAGCTTAAACGATGGAACTCAAGCTTCTGAATGCGCAAGGTCAAGCCGCCTCGAACGTTGCTGCAGCCGATACGATTTTCGGCCGTGACTACAATGAAGCGCTGATCCACCAAGTCGTCATCGCTTATCAAGCGAATGCACGTAGTGGTAACCGCAAGCAAAAAGACCGTGAAGAAGTTCACCACACGACGAAAAAGCCATGGCGCCAAAAAGGTACCGGCCGCGCTCGTGCTGGTATGTCGTCGTCGCCACTGTGGCGCGGCGGTGGTCGGATTTTCCCGAACTCGCCTGACGAAAACTTCACCCACAAAGTGAACAAAAAAATGTATCGCGCAGGTATCTGCTCGATCCTGTCGCAGCTGGCTCGCGAAGAGCGCCTGATCGTCATCGACGATCTGACGATCGACGCGCCAAAAACCAAGCTGCTGTCGCAAAAATTGAGCGGCCTGGGCTTTGATTCGGTTCTGATCATCACCGACGTTCTGAACGAAAACCTGGAACTGGCATCGCGCAACCTGCCTAACGTACTCGTCGTTGAGCCACGTCACGCAGACCCGATGTCCCTGGTGTTCTACAAGAAGATCTTGGTCACCAAAGCTGCATTGGCTAAGATTGAGGAGATGCTGGCATGAGCGCGATTTTGAAACATAGCGAAGAACGCTTGATGAAGGTGCTGTTGGCGCCGGTCATTTCCGAAAAGGCCACCATGGTCGCGGAAAAGAACGAGCAAATTGTATTCCGCGTACTGCCGGATGCAACCAAGCCTGAAATCAAGGCAGCGGTCGAACTGCTGTTCAAGGTTGAAGTTCTGTCCGTGCAAACTGCAAACCGCGAAGGTAAGCAAAAGCGCACCGGCAAGTTCAACGGTCGTCGTAACCATACCAAGCGTGCTTTCGTGTGCCTGAAGCCTGGCCAGGAAATCAACTTCTCCGAGGAGGCTGCATAATGGCACTCGTTAAGATGAAACCAACCTCGCCAGGCCGTCGCGGCATGGTAAAGGTGGTGAACCCAGATCTGTACAAAGGTCGTCCGTTCGCTGCCCTGGTTGAAAAGAAATCCAAGACCGCTGGTCGTAACAACAACGGTCACATCACCACCCGTCATATCGGTGGTGGTCATAAGCAACACTATCGCCTGATCGACTTCAAGCGCACCAAAGATGGTATTCCAGCGAAAGTGGAACGTATCGAATACGATCCAAACCGCACCGCGAATATCGCTCTGCTGTGCTACGCCGACGGCGAACGTCACTACATCATCGCAACCAAAGGCATGGCCGTTGGCGACAGCGTGATGAACGGTTCGGAAGCACCGATCAAATCGGGTAACTGCTTGCCAATCCGTAACATCCCAGTCGGCACCGTGATGCATTGCGTCGAGATGCTGCCAGGTAAAGGTGCCCAAATGGCACGTACCGCTGGTGCTGGTGTTGTGCTGATGGCGCGTGAAGGTACCTACGCTCAAGTGCGTCTGCGCTCGGGTGAAGTACGTCGCGTGCACATCGAGTGCCGTGCAACGGTTGGTGAAGTCGGCAATGCCGAGCACAGCCTGCGTAAAATCGGTAAAGCTGGCGCGATGCGCTGGCGCGGTGTTCGTCCTACCGTTCGCGGTGTGGTCATGAACCCGGTCGATCACCCGCACGGTGGTGGTGAAGGTAAAACAGCAGCTGGTCGTCATCCAGTTTCGCCATGGGGCCAACAGACCAAGGGTAAGAAAACACGCAGCAACAAGCGTACGACTTCCATGATCGTCTCGCGCCGCGGCAAGAAATAAGGGGTAGCACATGACACGTTCATTGAAAAAAGGGCCGTTCTGTGACGCCCACCTGGTGAAAAAAGTTGAAGCCGCGCAAGCAGCCAAAGACAAAAAGCCAATCAAAACCTGGTCGCGTCGTTCGACAATCATGCCTGACTTCATCGGCCTGACGATCGCGGTTCATAACGGCAAGCTGCACGTGCCGGTTTATGTTTCCGAAAACATGGTTGGTCACAAGCTCGGCGAATTCGCACTGACCCGTACGTTCAAGGGCCATGCAGCTGACAAAAAGGCTAAGAAATAATGGAAACTAAAGCTATCCTCAAAGGTGTGCGCCTGTCGGACCAAAAGGGCCGCCTGGTTGCTGACCTGATCCGTGGCAAGAAAGTTGACGCTGCACTCAACATCTTGCAATTCAGCCCGAAAAAAGGTGCTGCGATCATCAAACGCGTTCTGGAATCCGCTATTGCGAATGCCGAGCACAATGATGGCGCGGACATCGACGAATTGTTCGTGAAAACGATCTACGTCGAAAAGGGCCCGGTCCTGAAGCGCTTCACCGCGCGTGCAAAAGGCCGTGGCGACCGTATTTCGAAACAATCCTGTCACGTTTACGTGACTGTCGGTAACTAAGGAGCCACGATGGGTCAGAAAATTCATCCAACCGGTTTCCGTCTGGCGGTCACCCGTAACTGGGCTTCGCGCTGGTATGCAGGCAACGGTAATTTCGCTGCCATGCTGAACGAAGACTTGAAAGCACGTGCTTACCTGAAAAAGAAACTGAAGAACGCTTCCGTTGGTCGCATCGTTATCGAGCGCCCAGCCAAGAACGCGCGCTTCACGATCTACAGCTCGCGTCCAGGCGTGGTCATTGGTAAAAAAGGCGAAGACATCGAAGTACTGAAGTCCGCGCTGACCAAGATCATGGGCGTACCTGTTCACGTGAACATCGAAGAAATTCGCAAGCCAGAAATCGACTCGCAACTGATCGCCGATTCGATCGCTCAGCAGCTGGAAAAACGGATCATGTTCCGCCGCGCCATGAAGCGTGCAATGCAAAATGCAATGCGCCTGGGTGCTCTCGGTATCAAGATCATGTCGTCCGGCCGTCTGAACGGTATCGAAATCGCGCGTAAAGAGTGGTACCGCGAAGGCCGCGTGCCTCTGCATACCCTGCGCGCCGATATCGACTACGGTACCAGCGAAGCGTCGACCACCTACGGCATCATCGGTGTCAAGGTGTGGGTATACAAAGGTGACCGCGCGCCTAACGGCGATGCACCAGTCATCGATACCCCAGCTGACGAGAAGAAAAGCCGCGGCCCACGCCGTGACGATGGCAAGCCAGCTGGCCGTCCACGTCCAGCCGGTGCCGGTGCGAAACCATCCACAGCACCAGGTGCACGTGTGCGTACCGCCGCTAAACCGGCCGCCGCAGCAGCACCAGCTGAGAAAGCAGGAGAATAATCATGCTGCAACCAGCACGCAGAAAGTATCGTAAAGAGCAGAAAGGCCGTAACACCGGTATTTCGCACAGCCGCGGCACCGCCGTGTCGTTTGGCGAATTCGGTCTGAAGGCAGTTGCGCGCGGTCGTATCACTGCGCGTCAAATTGAAGCGGCGCGTCGTGCAATGACGCGTCACATCAAGCGCGGTGGCCGTATCTGGATCCGTATTTTCCCGGACAAACCGATTTCGAACAAACCGGCTGAAGTCCGTATGGGTAACGGTAAAGGTAATCCTGAGTACTACGTCGCTGAGATTCAGCCAGGCAAAGTACTGTACGAAATGGATGGCGTTGATGAAGCGCTGGCACGGGAAGCATTCCGTCTTGCCGCCGCTAAACTGCCACTGGCGACGACGTTTGTCATCCGCCAAGTCGGCCAATAATTGGAGTTGTATATGAAAGCATCTGAACTCCGCGGCAAGGACCAGCCAGCTCTGCAAAAAGAGCTGAATGACCTGTTGAAGGCACAGTTCGGCCTGCGCATGCAAATCGCTACGCAGCAGCTGAGCAACACTTCGCAGCTCAAGAAGGTACGCCGCGATATCGCGCGTGTGAAGACGGTAATGAATCTGAAGGAAGCCAAATGAACGAACCAGTGAAACAGTCGCTCAAGCGCACGCTGATCGGTAAAGTGGTTTCGGACAAGATGGACAAGACCGTTACCGTTCTGATCGAGCGCCACGTAAAACATCCTTTGTATGGCAAGATCATCATGCGCTCGAACAAGTATCACGCGCATGACGAGACCAACCAAGTCAAGGCCGGTGATACGGTCGAGATCCAGGAAGGTCGCCCGATCTCCAAAACGAAGGCATGGACGGTGACACGTGTGGTTCAAGCCGCACCAACCGTTTAAATAAAAACCACCGTTTCGGCGGTGGGTTTTAATTAGTACTTGCAGGCCCGCAAATTGTATGTAATACTTGCGGGCTTCGTTCATGTAACGCCGCAAAGTGTCTGGCCACAGACAGTAGCATTCGCGGTCAGTTGATGTATGAAGGTCATGCACCCAAACAGTGAAGCCCAGCAGGGCGGCTCTGGCGGGACCAAGACTGACCGTGGGTCTACATTGTGTGGATTCTTCGGCTTAAGTTGGGAAAGAGAATACTATGATTCAAACTGAAAGCCGGCTCGAAGTGGCTGACAATACCGGTGCCAAAGAAGTAATGTGCATCAAGGTATTGGGCGGCTCCAAGCGCCGTTATGCTGGCATTGGCGATGTGATCAAGGTAACCGTTAAGGTTGCTGCGCCACGTGGCCGTGTCAAAAAAGGTGAAATTTATAACGCCGTGGTTGTGCGCACCGCTAAAGGTGTTCGCCGCCAAGACGGTTCCCTGGTGAAGTTCGACGGCAACGCCGCCGTTCTGTTGAACGCCAAGCTGGAACCGATCGGTACCCGTATTTTTGGACCTGTCACACGCGAACTGCGTACTGAGAAGTTCATGAAAATCGTGTCCCTGGCACCGGAAGTCCTGTAAGGAGTCGTAATGGATAAGATTCGTAAAAACGACGAAGTCATCGTTCTGACCGGGAAAGACAAGGGCAAACGTGGTGTGGTACAGCAGCGTATCGATGCTGAACATATCGTGGTTGATGGCATTAACATCGCTAAAAAAGCGACTAAGCCAAACCCGATGACTGGCGTAACTGGTGGTATCGTCGATAAGACCATGCCAATTCACGTGTCCAACGTTGCATTGTTTAATGCAGCGACTGGCAAGGCAGATCGCGTGGGTTTCAAAGAAGTGGACGGCAAGAAAGTCCGCATCTTTAAATCCTCCGGCGAAGTAGTGAAGGCTTAAGAAATCATGGCACGTCTCCAAGAATTCTATAAAGAAAAAGTCGTTGCCGACCTGACCAGCAAGTTTGGTTACAAGTCGGTAATGGAAGTTCCACGCCTGACCAAAATCACCCTGAACATGGGTGTTGGTGAGGCTATCGCGGATAAAAAAGTTCTCGAGCACGCAGTTGCTGACTTGACCAAGATCGCCGGCCAGAAGCCAGTGACCACCAAGTCCCGCAAAGCGATCGCAGGCTTCAAAATCCGTGAAGGTTACCCGATCGGTACGATGGTCACCCTGCGCGGCGCTCGCATGTACGAGTTCCTGGATCGCTTCATTACCGTGGCTCTGCCGCGCGTACGCGATTTCCGTGGTGTGAACGGCCGTGCATTTGATGGTCGTGGTAACTACAACATCGGTGTCAAGGAACAGATCATTTTCCCTGAAATCGAATACGACAAGATTGACGCGTTGCGCGGTATGAATATCAGCATCACGACAACCGCTAAGACCGATGACGAAGCCAAAGCTTTGCTCGCCGCCTTTAAATTCCCTTTCAGGAACTGATCATGGCCAAACTGTCACTGATTAATCGTGAGATCAAGCGTGCTGACCTGGTGGCGAAATTCGCCCCTAAGCGCGAAGCTCTCAAGGCCATCGTCGATGACCAATCGAAATCGGAAGAAGAGCGCTACGAAGCTCGCCTGAAATTGCAGGCGCTGCCACGTAACTCGAACCCGACGCGTCAACGTAATCGTTGCGCCATCACCGGTCGTCCGCGCGGCACATTCCGTAAATTCGGTCTGGGTCGTATCAAGCTCCGTGAATTCGCCATGCGTGGTGAAATTCCGGGTATGACAAAAGCAAGCTGGTAATAGGAGAATATGCAATGAGTATGAGCGATCCTATCGCCGATATGCTGACCCGCATTCGCAATGCACAAGGCGTGCAAAAGACGACCGTGGCCATGCCATCGTCGAAAGTCAAAATTGCGATTGCCAGCGTCCTGAAGGACGAGGGTTACATTGAAGATTTCGCTGTTGCCGAAGCTGGTGGCAAAGCGGAACTGAAAATCGGTTTGAAGTATTATGTTGGCCGTCCCGTTATTGAGCGCTTGGAGCGCGTGTCCCGTCCGGGTCTGCGCGTCTACAAGGGTAAAGACGAGATCCCTGTTGTGATGAATGGCTTGGGTGTGGCGATCGTGTCGACTCCGCAAGGCGTCATGACTGACCGCAAAGCACGCGCTACCGGTGTCGGCGGCGAAGTTATTTGCTACGTGGCTTAAGGAGTTACACATGTCTCGAGTAGCTAAAATGCCTATCGTAGTGCCAGCTGGCGCCGAAGTCGCCATCTCCGCACAAGCGATCACCGTAAAAGGCCCGCTGGGCGTACTTTCCCAGGCCCTTACCGGTCAGGTCAAAGTAGAAAACAATGCAGGAACCCTGAGTTTCGACGTGGCGAACGACAGCCGCGAAGCCAATGCCATGTCCGGCACGCTGCGCGCACTGGTCAACAACATGGTTGTTGGCGTCACCAAGGGTTTCGAGAAAAAGCTGAACCTGGTAGGCGTGGGTTACAAGGCGCAAGCTCAAGGCGACAAGTTGAATCTGTCCCTGGGTTTCTCGCACCCTGTAGTGCATGACATGCCAGCTGGCGTTACCTGCGCAACACCAACCCCGACCGAGATCCTGATTAAAGGTATCGACCGTCAACAGGTTGGCCAGGTAGCCGCTGAAGTTCGTGCTTACCGCGCTCCTGAGCCTTATAAAGGCAAGGGCGTTCGCTATGCGGACGAAGTGGTTAAGCTTAAAGAAACCAAGAAGAAGTAATTAGGGGCTGACGATGGATAAGAAAGAATCACGGCTTCGCCGCGGACGCCAAACCCGCATCAAGATTGCGGAATTGAAAGTAAATCGCTTGTCGGTGCATCGCACCAACCTGCACATTTACGCCAACCTGATCAGCCCGGATGCAAAAATCCTGGTTTCGGCCTCGACGGCTGAAGCGGAAGTTCGCGCTGAACTGGCAGGCCAATCCGGCAAAGGCGGCAATGCCGCTGCTGCAGCCTTGATCGGCAAGCGCGTCGCTGAAAAAGCGTTGAAAGCAGGGATTACCGAAGTTGCGTTTGACCGCTCCGGTTTCCGTTACCACGGCCGTGTGAAAGCGTTGGCAGAAGCCGCACGCGAAGCCGGTCTGAAGTTCTAAGGATCAATCATGGCAAAAATGCAAGCAAAAATGCAAAGCGACAAGCCGGATGATGGCATGCGCGAAAAAATGATCGCGATCAACCGCGTGACCAAAGTGGTCAAGGGTGGTCGTATCATGGGTTTCGCCGCGCTGACCGTAGTTGGTGATGGCGATGGCCGCGTCGGCATGGGCAAGGGCAAATCGAAAGAAGTGCCAGTTGGCGTGCAGAAGGCAATGGAAGAAGCCCGTCGCAACCTGATCAAAGTACCGCTCAAAAACGGTACCTTGCATCACACGGTTGTTGGTCGTCACGGCGCCTCCAAGGTCCTGATGAACCCAGCTAAGCCTGGTACTGGCGTTATCGCTGGTGGCGCAATGCGCGCTATCTTCGAAGTGATGGGCGTGACGGACGTGGTGGCGAAATCCACCGGTTCGAACAACCCATACAACCTGGTACGCGCTACGCTGGACGGCCTGTCGAAAATGAGCACTGCTTCCGATATCGCTGCCAAACGCGGCAAGTCGGTCGAAGACATTCTGGCTTAAGGTGGACAAAATGACAAACACAGTCAAAGTGCAATTGGTCAAGGGCTTGATCGGTACGCGCGAATCGCATCGCGCTACCGTGCGCGGTCTGGGTCTGCGTCGTGTAAATTCGGTTTCCGAATTGCAAGACACCCCATCCGTACGCGGCATGATCAATAAAGTATCGTATCTCGTTAAAGTTGTCGGGTAAGCCTTCGGGCTTACACGAACGGAGCAAATCATGGAATTGAATACTATTGCACCAGCCGAAGGCGCTAAGCACTACAAGCGTCGCGTCGGTCGCGGTATCGGCTCCGGCCTGGGTAAAACCTCGGGTCGTGGTCACAAAGGTCAGAAATCGCGTTCGGGCGGCTTTCATAAAGTCGGTTTCGAAGGCGGTCAGATGCCTCTGCAACGCCGTCTGCCTAAGCGCGGTTTCAAATCGATGCACGCAACCTTCAAAGCTGAAGTGCGCCTGTCCGATCTGAACAACCTGGCTGTTGGCGATGTCGACATTCTGGTCTTGAAGCAAGCTGGCGTTCTGGGCGTGTTGGCCCGTGACGTGCGCGTGATCTTGTCCGGCGAAATCACCAAAGCGGTGAATTTGAAGGGCTTGAAAGTGTCCGCTGGCGCGAAAGCAGCCATCGAAGCAGCCGGCGGCTCGGTAGCCTGAGTTGACCGCTAACAGCTTGATCGGAGCGAAAATTGGCGACTAATCCACAACTTGCTAAAAGTGCAGCGGCCGGTTTCCCTTGGGGACGGCTCTGGTTTTTGCTTGGCGCATTGGTGGTTTATCGTATCGGTGCTCACGTCCCGGTTCCCGGGATTGACCCGACACAATTAGCCTCGCTGTTCAAGGAGCACGAAGGCGGCGTCCTGGGCATGTTCAACATGTTCTCGGGCGGTGCCTTGTCTCGTTTTACAGTGTTTGCGCTGGGTATCATGCCTTATATCTCGGCCTCGATCATCATGCAGTTGCTGTCGATCGTGTCACCGCAGATGGAAGCGTTGAAAAAAGAAGGCGAAGCAGGTCGTCGCAAGATCACCCAGTACACCCGGTATTTCACGGTTGCCCTGGCACTGTTCCAAGCGTTGGGCATTGCAGTCGCACTGGAGTCGCAAGCTGGTCTCGTGTTGGAACCTGGTCTTGCATTCCGCTTCGTGACGGTCGTCACTTTGTTGACCGGTACAATGTTTTTGATGTGGTTGGGTGAGCAAATTACCGAGCGTGGTTTGGGTAATGGCATCTCGATCATCATTTTTGCCGGGATTGCAGCAGGTCTGCCGTCGGCGTTGGGTGGCTTGTTCACTCAGGTGTCGAATGGTTCGATCGGCAGCTTCAGCGCGATTTTCATCGTGATTCTGGTAGCACTGGTAACGTACTTCGTTGTATTCGTCGAACGTGGTCAGCGCAAAATATTGGTCAATTACGCGAAGCGCCAGGTAGGCAACAAGATTTATGGCGGTCAAACCAGCCATTTGCCGTTGAAGCTGAACATGGCCGGCGTGATCCCGCCGATCTTTGCTTCTTCGATCATCTTGTTTCCGGCCACTATCGTGGACTGGTTTTCAAAGGGCGCCGACAACGCTAACCCTGTGGTGCGGTTCTTGAAAGATTTGGCAGCATCGATGGGGCCTGGTGAGCCTATCCATGCGCTGTTGTACGCAGTGGCTATCGTGTTTTTCTGTTTCTTCTATACAGCGCTGGTGTTTAACAGCAAGGAAACAGCGGATAACTTGAAGAAAAGCGGTGCGTTCATTCCCGGGATCCGTCCAGGCGAGCAAACAGCCCGTTACATCGACAAGATCCTGACACGCTTGACACTTGCCGGCGCAGTCTACATCACCCTGGTGTGTTTATTGCCGGAATTTATGCAAGCCCAGTGGAAAGTACCATTCTATTTCGGCGGTACTTCTTTATTGATTATTGTAGTTGTCACCATGGATTTCATGGCGCAAGTACAGAACTACGTGATGTCGCAGCAATATGATTCGCTGCTGCGCAAAGCAAATTTCAAGGGCGGAATTCCGACGCGTTAAGCGCGGTAAACATACCGAATGGCAAAAGACGACGTCATACAGATGCAGGGCGAGATTCTTGAGAATCTCCCAAATGCAACATTTCGAGTGAAGCTGGAGAACGGACACGTGGTGCTCGGGCATATTTCAGGTAAAATGCGGATGAACTATATTCGCATTCTCCCTGGAGACAAGGTGACGGTGGAGTTAACGCCGTACGACCTGAGCCGAGCCCGCATTGTGTTCCGTACCAAGTAACACACTGAATCAAACCAAAGAAGCGAAAGAAAGAGCCCAAAAATGAAAGTTCTCGCATCAGTCAAGCGGATCTGCCGCAACTGCAAGATCATCAAGCGCAAAGGCGTAGTCCGCGTAATCTGCGTGGAACCACGTCACAAGCAGCGTCAAGGTTAATCGAGGAATAACAAATGGCACGTATTGCAGGGGTTAATATCCCAAATCATCAGCATACCGTTATCGGCCTGACGGCCATCTACGGTGTGGGCCGTCCACGCGCAGAGAAAATCTGTGCATCGACCGGTGTAGCAACCAACAAAAAGATCAAAGATCTGGATGACAGCGAACTGGAAAAACTGCGCGATGAAGTAGGTAAATTCATCGTCGAAGGCGATCTGCGTCGTGAACTGTCCATGAACATCAAGCGTTTGATGGATCTGGGTTGCTACCGCGGCATGCGTCATCGTAAGGGTCTGCCTTGCCGTGGCCAGCGTACGCGTACGAACGCACGTACCCGCAAGGGACCGCGTAAAGCCGCTCAATCGCTGAAAAAATAATCCGCTAGGGAATAATTATGGCTAAGTCGCAAAATAACGCCGCATCAGCACGCGTGCGTAAAAAAGTTAAAAAGAACGTCGCTGAAGGCATTGCACATGTCCACGCTTCGTTCAATAACACCATCATTACCATCACCGATCGTCAAGGCAACGCCTTGTCGTGGGCTACCTCCGGCGGTGCAGGCTTCAAGGGTTCGCGTAAATCGACCCCGTTCGCAGCGCAGGTCGCCGCGGAAGCCGCTGGTAAAGTGGCTGTTGAGTGTGGCGTCAAGAACCTGGAAGTACGTATCAAGGGCCCAGGTCCTGGTCGTGAGTCCGCCGTTCGCGCGCTGAACAACCTGGGCATCAAGATCACCGAGATCCAGGACGTGACGCCGGTACCGCACAACGGTTGCCGTCCACCGAAACGTCGTCGTATCTAAGATAGTGTTGCAGAGGGCGCTTCGGCGCCAGCTGCTTTGCTGTCTGTTGTAACTCAGTACAGTTGTGTGAAATCGCTGGAGCAGGGAGCCGGAAACGGTTATACTGCCCGGCTGTTCTTGCCTGTCAAATTCAATTTGACGGGTTTTTCGTTTTCAGCCACCGTCTGATTGAAACCAAATCAGACTAGCGCCTAACCGCATCAGTGTGTTTCATCATGCATGTGGCTGGGGCGTTATCATTAAAAAAAGGAAGTATCGTGGCACGTTATATCGGACCTAAAGCAAAACTCTCCCGCCGTGAAGGTACTGACCTGTTCCTGAAGAGCGCACGTCGCTCGCTGGACAGCAAGTGCAAACTGGATGTCAAACCAGGCCAGCACGGTGTCAAATCCGGCGCCCGCACCTCGGACTACGGTAACCAACTGCGCGAAAAGCAAAAAGTCAAGCGCATGTACGGCGTGCTGGAACGTCAATTCCGCCGCTACTTCGCTGAAGCAGACCGTCGTAAAGGCAACACCGGCGAAACGCTGTTGAAGTTGCTGGAAACGCGTCTGGACAACGTTTGCTACCGCATGGGCTTTGGCTCGACCCGCGCTGAAGCGCGTCAATTGGTCAGCCACAAAGCGTTCACCGTGAACGGTATCGTTGTCAACATCGCTTCGTACGCTGTCAAAGTTGGCGACATCGTTGCTGTTCGTGAAAAATCGAAAAAGCAAGTGCGTATCGTTGAAGCACTGTCGCTGGCTGAACAAGTCGGCATGCCTAGCTGGGTTTCGGTTGATGCCAAGAAAATGGAAGGTACCTTCAAGTCCCTGCCAGAGCGTAACGAAATCGCTAACGACGTCAACGAATCGCTGATCGTCGAGCTGTACTCGCGTTAATAGTAGTTAGCACCATCACCGCCCACTCGATCGAGTGGGCGTTTTACTAATGCCATCAGCCTTATCGGTGTAATGAGCCGAGGGTATTGAAAAGGACATTTCATGCAAAACAGTTTGTTGAAGCCACGTATTATCGATGTTGAAGCTCTCGGTGCCGGTCACGCCAAAGTCGTGATGGAGCCGTTCGAGCGCGGCTATGGCCACACATTGGGTAACGCGTTGCGCCGCGTTCTGCTGTCGTCGATGGTAGGCTATGCGCCAACCGAAGTGACGATCGCTGGCGTCGTCCACGAATATTCCTCCCTCGATGGCGTGCAAGAAGACGTCGTCGATCTGTTGCTGAACTTGAAGGGTGTGGTTTTCAAAGTCCACAACCGCGATTCGGTAACCCTGACCCTGAAAAAAGAAGGCGAAGGCGCGATCCTGGCCTCCGACATCGACCTGCCGCATGACGTCGAACTGATCAACCCTGACCACGTGATCGCCCACCTGACCGCCGGTGGCAAGCTGGACATGCAGATCAAGGTTGAAAAAGGCCGTGGCTACGTTCCTGGTAACGTGCGTCGCCTGTCGGAAGACACGAACAAGACCATCGGTCGCATCATCCTGGACGCGTCGTTCTCGCCAGTGCGCCGTGTATCGTACTTCGTTGAATCGGCCCGCGTTGAACAGCGTACCGACCTGGACAAGCTGATCATCAACATCGAAACCAACGGCGTGATCTCGCCGGAAGAAGCGATCCGCCAGTCGGCCCGCGTTCTGGTGGACCAGTTGAATGTTTTCGCTGCCCTGGAAGGCACGGAAGCTGCCGCCGAAGCGCCATCGCGCGCTCCGCTGGTCGATCCTATCCTGTTGCGTCCAGTCGACGACCTGGAGTTGACCGTGCGTTCGGCGAACTGCCTGAAAGCGGAAAACATCTACTACATCGGCGACCTGATCCAACGTTCGGAAAACGAACTGCTGAAAACGCCAAATCTGGGCCGCAAGTCCCTGAACGAAATCAAGGAAGTGCTGGCATCGCGCGGCTTGACCTTGGGCATGAAGCTGGAAAACTGGCCGCCTGCAGGCCTGGAAAAGTAATTCGTAGTTGTAGCAAACTGCCTGGGACAGGTGTCCCAGGCTTTTATTTTTGAAGTAACAAACCGGCCCGCGATGTTGCACTAGCTTCATCGATCGAAGAGCTGGAATTTAAACACTCACCGAAAGGATTTATCATGCGTCACGGTCACGGCCTCCGTAAACTGAATCGTACCTCGTCCCACCGTCTGGCAATGCTGCGCAACATGACAGTATCGCTGCTGCGTCACGAAGCGATCAAAACCACCCTGCCAAAAGCAAAAGAACTGCGCCGCGTTGTCGAGCCAATTCTGACCCTGGGCAAAACTGACTGCCTGGCAAACAAGCGTCTGGCTTTCAACCGCCTGCGCGATCGTGAAATGGTCTTGAAGCTGTTCGCTGAACTGGGCCCACGTTACGCCAACCGTAACGGCGGCTATGTGCGTATCCTGAAAATGGGTTTCCGCGTCGGCGATAACGCTCCTATGGCGTTCGTTGAACTGATGGATCGTCCAGATACGACCGAAGCAGTTGAAATCGCTGGCGAGTAATCCCAGTAATTGCATCTAAGAAAGCCAGGCCTAGCCTGGCTTTTTTGTTTTCTGCTGCAGCTATCCTTTCAGCGGTGTACTATTCTCCTTTCGCGCCGGCCCGGCACATGCGCTGCCTGCTCCGCGCGTCCTCTGTCGAATGGTTGAAAAGGTAGTTCATGTCCCGTTTCCCCTCCAGCGCCACTGCGGGCGCCGCGCCGCGCCATCCTTTCCTCACCTGGTTTGCGGCCTGCCTCTTCCTGTTGATCGCCGTTTTTGGCGCCGGCCATGCCCGTGCCGACGATGAGTTCCTTGATCCCGAGCTGGCTTTCAAATTTTCCGCCCGCATGCAGGACCCGGCCACCATCGCCGTCACCTATGTGATTGCCGATGGTTACTATATGTACCACGAGCGCTTCAAGTTCGACGCCGTGGGCGCCAAGCTGGGCACGCCCGTGTATCCGGCCGGCAAGGTCAAGTTTGACGACACTTTCCAGAAGAACGTGGAAACGTTCCGCAAGACACTCACCATCACCATTCCTGTCGAGGCGGCTGGTGCGTTTACCCTGAAGGCGACGGGACAGGGCTGTTCCGACAAGGGATTGTGCTATGCGCCGCAGGATGCTGCGGCCCAGCTGGTGGGTGGTGGCGGCGGCCAGAGCATGGCGCCCGGTGGCGTGGCATCGAAGTTCGCCTTGCCGGCCGCGCCGGCAGCCGACACGGCGGCCGTCAACGGCCCGCAGGCGCAAGCGTCGCCTGGCGTATCAGTGATAAGCATCGCCACCCCCGATATCACGGCCACGCCCGACCCGGTGGCGGTGGCTCCCGTGGCGGCAAACCCGGCGCCGGCGCAGAACGAGCTGGGCAAGATCGAATCGGCGCTGAAGGGAGGCAAGCTGCTGGTCATCGTGCCCCTGTTCATGTTGCTGGGCCTGGGGCTGGCGTTCACCCCGTGCGTGCTGCCGATGGTGCCGATCTTGTCGTCGATCATCATCGGCGATGGTGCCAAGGTCAGCCGCTCACGTGGCTTGCTGTTGTCGCTGACATACGCGCTGGGCATGGCCATCGTCTACACGGCGCTGGGCGTGGCAGCCGGCTTGGCGGGCGAAGGCCTCGCGGCCAAGCTGCAAAATCCGTGGGTGCTTGGCGTTTTCGCCTTGCTGATGGCGGGTCTGGCGCTGTCGATGTTCGGCTTGTATGAATTGCAAGTGCCAGCTTTCCTGCAGGGCAAGCTGACATCCGTGTCGAACCAGCAGTCCTCGGGCCGCCTGGCGGGCGTATTTGTCATGGGCGCCATTTCCGCCCTAATCGTGGGGCCATGCGTGGCCGCGCCGCTGGCCGGCGCCTTGCTGTACATCAGCCAGACGCGCGACGTCGTCATCGGCGGCGGCGCCCTGTTCGCCATGGCCGTGGGCATGAGCGTGCCTTTGCTGTTGGTGGGTATTTCGGCCGGCACCTTGCTGCCCCGTGCCGGAGCCTGGATGGATGCCGTCAAGCGCTTCTTTGGTGTGCTGCAATTGGGCGTGGCCTGGTGGCTGGTCTCGCCCGTGCTACCGGGTGCCGTGCAGATGCTGGGCTGGACGGTGCTGTTCGTCGGTTACGGCATGTATCTGCTGGTGGGCAAGAGCGGTGCGAAGAACGCCTGGGTAGCCAAGGCCTTCGGCCTGGTGTTTGCCGTGTTGGGCGTGCTGCAACTGGTCGGCGTGGCCAGCGGTGGGCGCGACCCGCTGGCGCCGTTGGCCCACCTGGGCGGCGGACAGGTACATGCGCAGCCGTTTACGCGCGTGAAAACCGTGGCGCAGCTCGACGCGGCGCTGGCGCAGCTCAATGGCAAGCCAGCCTTGCTGGATTTTTATGCGGACTGGTGCGTGTCCTGCATTGAAATGGAAAAGCTGACCTTTGTCGACCCTGCCGTGCGCGAGAAGATGGGACAAGCCGTGCTGCTGCAAGTGGACGTAACGGCCAATGACGCCGACGACAAGGCCATGCTGAAGCGTTTCCAGTTGTTCGGCCCACCGGGGATCATCATGTTCAACCAGCAGGGGCAGGAAATCGCCCAGTCGCGCGTGATCGGTTTCCAAAATGCATCGACGTTCCTGACTTCCCTGCGCAAGCTCGAGGAGTAGGTCGGGTTAGCCCGTCAGGGCGTAACCCGACACCACCGTACACGCCAACAAAGTTGTCGGATTACGGTCCTGCGGACCTAATCCTACTTACCCAGCTTTGGGATGCTCCTGCATGCCGCGGTGGCCACCACGATGGCCGCCATGCTTGCCGCCAGGCACGCTGTCATCAAATACTTTCTTTTGCTCCGGCGTCAGTACGGCATAGAAGGTTTTCAGCGAGGCCAAACGGCTTTCCTGGCCAGCGATGCGTTCCTTCGACATGGCAATCCATTGCTCCATACGTTCCGGCGCCGACAGCTTGGCCATCGCTTCGTGCCTGGCCTTCCAGTCGCCCATCGGCTTCTTCGGCGCGTTGGCGGCCGTGAAGGCGGTCCAGGCCGGTTCCTGTGCGGCTGTCAGTTTCAGCTTGTCGTGCAGACGGGCCTGGTATTTGGCCATGCGTTCGGCGGGATTGCCACCACGGTGCTGGCCGCGCTGGCCGTCATGTTGCATCTTGGTACTGGCGGCAGGCGCACTGGCCGCCGCTTCCTGGGCGTGGACGGTCAGCGATGCCGCACCCATGCCGAGTACGCTCATGGCGATGATCAAGTTCTTGCGCAAGGTTGTCATTGAGGCGTTCATCTGGATTCCTTTGTAAAAGATGAGGGATGTACATGTTGCTGCACATGAATCCATGTTGGACGCGCCATGTTTCCCCGAAGTGTCCGCTGCCAGACAGTTTGTATCTATATGTTTCTTCGGGTCTCCTATATACAAGACGATACAAATGCGTTGTGCAAGGGCGGGGGAAGTGGGGATAATTCGTACCATGGAACCCACTTCTACAATTCTCATCGTCGACGATGACCGCGACATCCGCAGTTTGCTGGCGGACTACCTGGAAACGAACGCCTACCGCACCCTGGGCGCGGCAGATGGCACGGCCATGTGGAAAATCCTCGATGAAACGCGGCCCGACCTGATCGTGCTCGACTTGAACCTGCCGGGTGACGACGGCCTGACCTTGTGCCGCAAACTGCGTGCCCAATCGACGGTGCCGGTGATCATGCTGACGGCGCGCAATGAGCCGCTGGACCGCATCCTGGGCCTGGAAATGGGTGCCGACGATTATTTGCCGAAACCGTTCGAGCCGCGTGAATTGCTGGCGCGCATACGCAGCGTGCTGCGCCGCAGTCACGCCATGCCGTCGAATGCCCCGTCCGACAAGGCGCAGCAAATCCGCTTTTCCGGCTGGACCCTGGACTTGACGGCGCGCCACCTGCTCAATCCCACCGGCCTGGTGATCATGCTGTCGGGCGCCGAGTTCCGCCTGTTGCGCGTGTTCCTGGAACATCCGAACCGCGTGCTCAACCGTGACCAGCTGCTGAACCTGACGCAGGGGCGCGACGCCGACCCGTTCGACCGCTCCATCGATATCCAGATCAGCCGCTTGCGGCAAAAACTCGGTGAAGATGCCCGTTTGCCGCAAATCATCAAGACCGTACGCAACGGCGGCTATGTGCTGGCCGGGCAAGTCAACGTGGAGCCGCACGCGTGAAGGCCTTCCTTGGGTCGATGACGGGCCGTGTATTCATGTTTCTGCTGATCGGCATCGTCGCTTCGGCCGCGCTGACGCAGTGGCTGGCCGTGGGCGAACGCCAGCGTGCCATTGAGCAATACCGCGACTACCACGCCGTCGAGCGGGCCGAGCAGCTGGTGATGGCGGCCGACGTGGTGCCGCTGGCTTCGCGCGCCGCCTACCTGAAAGTGGCCAACAAGGGCAGCGTGCGCCTGGAACTGCGTCCCGACACAAAACATGTGCCCGGCGCGCCGACGGAATTTTCCAGCGCCCTGCAAGCCAAGCTGGGCGAGGGCTTCAAGGTCAGCGCGCTGGCCGAACGTCCGGCTGCCTGTATCGAGCCGCGCCAGTCGCCGGGCATGTTCGGTGCCAAACCATGGGGCGGTACCTGTGAAAACCTCGACGTGCGCATGCAGGACGGTCACGTGCTGCGTCTGATGGTCTTGCCGCCACGCCAGCAGCCACCGTTCAATGAACATAACGACTGGATGACCCTGCTGCCTTTCCTGATCAGCATCGCCATCCTCGCTTACCTGGTCACGCGCATGACCATGCGTCCGCTCAAACAACTGGCGCAGGCGGCGAAAGACCTGGGCAACGACATCAACCATCCGCCGCTGACCCTGTCGGGCGCCAGCGAGATCCGGCAGGCCAGTGCCGCCTTCAATGCCATGCAGGCGCGCATACGCCAGCATATTTCCCAGCGTACACAAATGCTGGCCGCCATCACGCATGATTTGCAAACGCCGTTGACGCGTTTGCGCCTGCGCCTGGAAAAAGTGGCCGATACAGAGTTGTATGACCGTCTGGTAGGCGACCTGTCGGCCATGCAGAGCATGGTCAAGGAAGGGCTGGACCTGGCCCGCTCGATGGATAGCACAGAAGCAATGCAGGCGCTCGATCTCGATTCCCTGCTCGACAGCGTCTGCTCCGACGCGGCCGATGCCGGCCAGAATGTAACCCTGGCCGGGCAGGCCAGCATGGCCTTGATGGCCCGTCCCATCGCCATGCGGCGCTGCCTGGTGAACTTGATCGACAATGCCGTCAAATATGGCGTGTACGCGCAGGTCACCGTCGAGCGTATCGCCGGCGCGGCGCGCATCCGCATCCGCGACGGCGGGCCGGGTATTGCGCCAGATCAACTGGCCAAGGTATTCGAACCGTTTTACCGCATCGAGACATCGCGCTCGCGCGAATCGGGCGGAACGGGCCTGGGCCTGACCATCGCGCGCAACATCGCCGAGCAGCATGGCGCCACGGTCTTGCTGGCCAATCATGGTGACGGTGGACTGGAAGTCACCCTTATCGTGCCAGAGTATTACGCAGGAAAGTGAGCATTTCCGTGCGACAATATTGTGCTTTATGCCCCCCTGGCAACTACATTCAACCTGCAGCCCTGCGCTGCAACAGCGTGACAGAACAATGAAAAAGACTAGCTTGGCAATCCTCGTGGGTGCAGCCCTGTGTATCGGTGGCGGCATCTGGTATTTCAATCATCAGTCCGGTGTGGCTGCCGGTGGGCAGGATGGCAAAGGGGGCAAGGGCGCACAGGGACCGACCACCGTGAGCGTGGTTGCGCCGCTGCGCCAGGATGTGCCGATGGTGCTGCAAGCCAATGGCAGCGTGATGTCCATCAGCAGCGTCGATCTGCATCCACAGACGACCAGTACGATTACCAAGGTGCACATTCGCGAAGGCCAGTTCGTCAAACAGGGCGAGCTGATGTTCACGCTGGACGCCCGCAGCGAGCACGCGAATGTTGACAAGGCGCAAGCGCAGGTCTTGCGCGACCGCGCCTCGGTGCTGGATCTCGAACGCCAGCTCAAGCGCAGCCAGGATTTGCTGAGCAAGAACTTCATCGCCCAGGGCGCCGTGGACACCCTGCAAAGCCAGCTGGACGCGGCACGCGGCTTGCTGGCTGCCGACCAAGCCGCCTTGCGCGCCGCCCAGGTCGATTCCAGCTACACCGTCCTGCGCGCGCCGCAGGGGGGCCGTGTGGGCGCCATCAGTGTCTACGCGGGCAGCCTGGTGCAGCCGACCACTTCGCTCACAAGCATCACCCAGCTCGACCCGATCGATGTGGTGTTCACTTTGCCGGAAAGTAGCCTGTCGGGCTTGCTGACGGCGCAGAAGGCGGGCGAGGTAGCGGTCAAGGCGCTGCTGTCGGACGCGGGTGGCAAGCAGCTGGAAGGCAAACTGAACTTTATCGATAATGCCGTCGATCCCGCCACGGGCGTGATCAAGGTCAAGGCCCGCTTCAATAATGGCGGTACCGACTTGTGGCCCGGCCAGTATGTGAATACGCAGCTGACGGTGCGCACGCTCAAGGATGCGCTGGTCATCCCGCAAAACGCCATCATCACCAATACCACGGGCGTCTTCGTGTATTCGATGGAGCCAGATAACACCGCCAAGGTGCGCAAGATTGCGCGCGTGTATGCGTTTGGCCCGAATGCCGTCGTGACCGGATTGACCGGCGATGAAAAAATCATCGTCGATGGCAAGCAGAACCTGCGTCCGGGCGGCAAGGTGCGCCTGGCGGAAAAACACAAGGCAGCCGATGGCGCCGCCGCACCGCAAGGCAAGCCAGCATGAATCTGTCCGAACTGAGCATCCGCCGCCCCGTCATGGTGGTGCTGCTATCCCTCTCCATCATCCTGGCCGGCGTGCTGGCGTATGGCCACATTCCCGTGGCGGCCTTGCCGAGCTACAACACGCCTGTCATCAACGTCAGCGCCGACCTGGCAGGCGCCAGCCCCGATACCATGGCGTCGTCCGTGGCCTTGCCGTTGGAAAAGCAATTTTCCACCATTGCCGGCCTGAGCCTGATCACCTCCACGAGTACCCTGGGCAATACATCGCTGACCCTGGAGTTTGACGCCAGCATCAATGTCAACGAGGCCGCCGTCGACGTGCAGGCGGCCCTGCTGCGCGCTCAGCGCCAGTTGCCGACGGAAATGACGGACTTGCCGTCCTACCGCAAAGTCAATCCGGCCGATGCGCCCGTGCTGTTCATCCAGATGACGTCGCCATCGCTGAACTTGTCGGATCTGAATGATTATGCGGAAAACCTGATCGCGCCCAGCCTGTCGACCTTGCCTGGCGTGGCCCAGGTCAGCGTGAATGGCCAGAAACGCTTTGCCGTGCGCGTGCGCGCCCGTGCCGACCTGATGAACGCGCGCAACCTGACCATGGACGAGCTGGCCACAGCGCTGCGCGCCTCGAACACGAATTCGCCGCTGGGCATCCTCGACGGCCCCAGCCAGACCTTGACCATCCAGGGCAACCCGCAGATGATGAAGGCGGCCGATTTTGCCGAACTCATCGTCGCCACGCGCAACGGCCAGCCTGTGCGCCTGAAGGAAGTGGCCGAGGTGGAAGACAGTTTCCAATCGACCAAGACGGCCGGCAGTTTCAATGGCGAGCGCTCGATCACCTTGCTGGTGCAGCGCCAACCGGATGCGAACACCGTGCAAGTGGTCGATGCCGTGCGCAAGCTCTTGCCGGGTTTCAAGGCACAATTGCCTGCTTCCATCCAGATCAGCCTGGTCAATGACCGTTCCGTCTCGATCCGTGAAGCCATTCACGACGTCAACCTGACCCTGGCCTTGACGGTGATCCTGGTGGTGCTGGTGATCTTTTTGTTCCTGCACCGTGCGGCGGCCACCTTCATTCCGGCCGTCACCATGCCCATTTCCCTGCTCGGTGCGCTGGCCCTGCTGTACTGGCTTGGCTACAGCCTCGACAACGTTTCCCTGCTGGGCATTACCCTGGCCGTGGGCCTGGTGGTCGACGATGCCATCGTGGTGCTCGAAAACATCGTGCGCCATATCGAGATGGGCAAGAAGCCGATCCAGGCGGCCCTCGTGGGCGCCAAGGAAATGGGGTTCACCATCATCTCGATTTCCGTCTCGCTGGTGGCCGTGTTCATCCCCATTTTCTTCATGCCGGGCGTGATCGGCTTGCTGTTCCACGAGTTTGCCGTCGTCGTCTCGCTGTCCATCCTCGTGTCGGCCATCGTGTCGCTGACCCTGGTGCCGATGCTGGCCAGCCGCTTCCTGCCGGCCGATACACGCGAACACAATGACAGCGATCCCACGCATGGCGAGAAGTCCTTCATCGGCCGCCATTTCGAAGCGGGTTTCACGAAATTGCGCAACGGCTATGTCCATTTGCTCGACAAGGCCCTGGCGCATCGTAACGGGGTGCTGTTCATCGCCGTGTGCACGTTTGCGCTGACGGTGCTGCTGTACGCGACCATTCCGAAAGGTTTCTTCCCCGAGGAAGACCTGGGCCAGATCCAGGTGAATACGGAAGCGTCGGAGGATATTTCCTCGGCGGCATTGCAGGACTTGCAAGCCCGCGTGGCGGCCGTGCTCAAGGCGGACCCCAGCGTGCAGGATGTGACCTCGTTCGTCGGCGGCGGCAACACGGGCCGCATGTTCATGGTATTAAAACCGCGCAGCGAGCGGCCGAAAATGCCCGTGGTGCTGGAAAACCTGCGCCGCGCGACGAGCACCGTGCCCGGCATGGCCGTGTATTTCCGCCCCGTGCAAAACTTGCAGTTGGGTGGGCGCCAGAGCAAGAGCCGCTACCAGTACACCTTGCAAAGCGTCAGTCCCGATGCCTTGAATGACTGGGCGGAAAAGTTCATTGCCGGCATGCGCGCCGATCCCGCCTTCCGCGACGTCACCAGCGATTCGCAGATCAAGGGCTTGCAGGCATCCCTCAGGATCGACCGCGACAAGGCCAATCTGCTGGGCGTGCAAATGTCCGATATCCGCACGGCCCTGTACAGCGCCTTTGGCGAGCGGCAAGTGTCGACCATCTATTCCTCGGCAGCGAGCTACTACGTGATCCTGGAAGCGGCCACGCAGGACCGTCAGTATGACGATGCGCTCACGCGCGTGTCCGTGCGCAGCAAGTCGGGCGAGCTGGTGAAACTGTCGAGTATTGCCTACGTGGAACGCACCATCGGTCCCACGGCCGTGAATCACCAGGGGCAACTGCAGGCCGTCACGATCGCCTTCAACCTGGCGCCGGACGTGCCGCTGGGCATCGCCACGGGCAAGATCGATGTGATGGGCAAGGAAATGAGCTTGCCGGCCTCCATCATCACGCGTTACGGCGGCGATGCGGCCGTGTTCCAGGATTCGCAGTCCAGCCAGATCATCCTCATCATTGCCGCGCTGGCCGTCATCTATGTGCTGCTCGGCGTGCTGTATGAAAGTTATATCCACCCGCTGACCATCCTGGCCGGCTTGCCGTCGGCGGCCGTGGGCGCCTTGCTGACCCTGCGCCTGTTCGGCATGGATCTGACCATGATCGCCATTATCGGCATCTTGATGCTGATCGGTATCGTCAAGAAAAACGCCATCATGATGATCGACTTTGCCCTGCATGCGCAGCGCAACGAAGGCATGAGCCCGCCTGAAGCCATCCGCCAGGCTTGCATCTTGCGTTTCCGCCCCATCATGATGACGTCGGCGGCCGCCCTGATGGGCGCCTTGCCCATCGCCCTGGGCCTGGGCGCCGGCGCCGAACTGCGCCAGCCGCTGGGCTTGGCGGTGGTCGGTGGATTGTTGTTTTCACAAGTGATTACCCTGTTCATCACCCCCGTCATCTATTTGTTCCTGGACAAGTACAGCGGCACGGGGCCGATGACGGACGAGCAACTGGTGCTACTCGACAACAAGGCTTGAGCGCGTGCGTGCCCCGTGGGCGCTTGACCGGCGCCCCATTCCTGCGTGAATGGGGCGCCGGTTTTGTATGGGCAGTGATACATACGGTAACAACCGTCAAGAGACGGCTCGGGTACTCTGTTTAGCGCTGCAAGGAATGTCGCTATCCTGTACGCTTCGGGTTGGAAAGGCCGAGGAAGTGTTCCCAAAAGCAAGGGACTCTGGCACTATGGCTGCCCTGTAATGTTATTTCTTCGCTACACAGAAAGCACGATTCATTTTGCATGACACGACCCATTTGTTGGCTGCCGATTCCGATGTTTGCCCCACTTGCGGGCAAGTAATCCAGCCACCACCGGCCTACGGGTCCAAGACCAGCACCACGCGCAAGGTTGCGCTCGGGGTGTCCGTCTTGCTGCACGTGCTGCTGGCGGCGTATGTCCTGTTGCGCAGCGACAAGATCGAAAAGATTCCTCCGCCGAAGAAGGAAAGCGCGATGGTCTACATCGCGCCGCTGAAGGACAAGCCGCAACCGAAGCCGCAGCCCAAGCCCACGCCGAAACCCAAAGACACGAAAGTGGCCAAGGTGAAACCGCCGCCGGCCCCGAGCAAGCGCGTGGTCACAAAAGACGTGCCGCGCGACAAGCCGAAACTGGAAACCTACACGCCGCCGCTGGTGTCGAAAGTGCCGTTGCCGCCGCCGCCGGCTGAAGACATGAGCTCGATGATCGAGCAGCGCCGCAAGCAGCGCGAGGCGCAGAACCCCACGCCACCGGCCGAGGAAAGCGAAAACGACCGCGCCATGCGCGTGGCCAAGGCGAATATCGCTGGCGCCCAGGGGCGTAATTCCGGTAGCGACCGCGAGGATTCGGGCGGCGTGTTTTCCATCGTCAACCAGACTTCGTTCAGCGCGGAAGTCAAGTTCAAGGGCTGGAATGGCAACTTCAAACGCAACTGGCTGAAGCAGGAAAAAGTCGAACTGGGCAATGAGCCCGATATCGAAACGGCCATCATCAAGAAGATGATCCAGCTTATCCGCGCCGAAAAACCTGGTGATTTCATCTGGGAATCGCGGCGCCTGGGGCGCAACGTCAACCTCAGCGCCAGAGTGGAAGACACGGCCGAGCTGAGCGCTTTCCTGCGCCAGGAATTCTTTTCGGAGAAGCGGCCAGGGCCGGGACGGCGCTAGGAACTCGCTGCAATAAAAAAGGCTGCACCGTGTGAACGGGCAGCCTTTTTTTACGTCGCGTTGATGTTGATCAAGCCGGTTTGTCCGACTCCGGCTCGACGTCGTCTTCCATGTCGATCAGTTCGACCATCTGGGCCGCACCGTCTTCGCTGATGCCGGCCAGTTCCATGATCTTGTCATTGGCTTCGTCGATGCCGACGCGTTTCAAGGCCGAGAACAGTTGCACGGTGAACGGGAAGCCGACGCCGTCTTCATCCACATAGCTGTCGAGCTTGGCTTTCGCCTGGCGCAGCGCGTTGACAGACTCATTGCGGTTGAGCTTATCGACCTTCGTCAGGATGCAGTGGATCGGCTTGCCCGTCGGGGCGAACCATTCCAGCATCTGGATGTCCAGGTCGGTGAACGGACGGCGCGAATCCATGATCAGGATCAAGCCGGCCAATTGTTCGCGGCGTTGCACGTAGTCGCCCAGCAGGCGCTGCCAGTGCAATTTGGCCGAGCCCGAAACTTCCGCGTAGCCGTAGCCAGGCAAGTCGACCAGCAGGCATTCGATCTCTTCGACGATGGTGGCATCCTTGCGGTGCTGCGCCACGTGGGCGCCGCCGATGGAGAAGTAGTTGATGTGCTGGGTACGGCCAGGTGTCTTGGAGGCGAACGCCAAGCCTTTCTGATTACACAAGATGTTGATGGCGGTCGATTTACCGGCATTGGAGCGGCCGGCAAAGGCGATTTCCGGCACCGTGGTATCGGGCAGGTCACGCAATTGGTTGACGGTCGTAAAGAAGCGGGCTTGCCAGAGTTTTGACATGGGAGTAGTAAAGCAACAAAAGGGAGCGATAAGGGAGCGATAACGCCAAGAAGCTATTGTACAATAAGGGGTTGTTTATTGTTGCCGGCGTAGCAGCGATGCGGCTTGCGGCCCTGAAAATAAAGCAAAAATCCACAGGGCGCGGCAATGTCCACCACTAATTTCTCACTGTCTCAGGGTGCCTGAATGAATCGTGCGTTTTCACCGTTGTTCAAATCCATGTTGCTCGCTTTGCTGGCTGTATCGGCAACTGCTTCCGCTGTCGAAGCACCGAAACCGGCCGTCAAGGCCGACGCTGCCAAGGGTGCTACCCTGTACGCCGATGGAGATGCGGCGCGCGGCTTGCCTGCCTGCGTATCCTGCCATGGTGCTGCCGGCAACTCGACCATCACGGTCAACCCGAAGCTGGCCGGCCAGCATGAAAGCTATATCTACAAGCAACTGGTCGATTTCACCACGCCGGAGCGCAACCAGCCCGTCATGACGACCTATGCCAAGATGCTCAGCGACGCCGACAAGAAGAATATCGCCGCTTACCTGGGCGCGCAGCTGTCCAAGCCGGGTGCCGCGAAAAACAAGGATACTATCGACTTGGGCAAGAAAATTTACCGTGGTGGCATTGCTTCCAAGCAAGTTGCTGCCTGCGCCAGCTGTCATGGCGCGACGGGCAATGGTCTTCCCGTTCAGTATCCACGCATCGCCGGCCAGCACCAGGACTACACAGTGGCCCAGCTGAGCATGTTCCGCAGCACCAAGGCTGATGCCCGCAAGAACAGCGCGCAAATGCACACCATTGCCGCCCGCATGTCGGATGACGAGATTGCCGCCGTAGCCGACTATATCGCCGGCCTGAAGTAAGTTTTCATATTGGCAAGATATTGCCAGGCGCACCAGCGCGCATGAAGAGGGCGGCCGTCTCAACGGGCTGCCCTTTTTTATGGCAGGGGGCAAACAGGAGTATGCTGCCGCCTTGCGCGGAGAAACTATCTGCTCCATGCCACATTTTCTTGAAGATTGCATATCCCGTATGAGTATCCACGTATGAGCACAGGCACGACCGGAATCGAGTTAAAGACACAACGCCGCAGCCTGGCTGAATTCGTCGAGCTGGTCTCGTCGATGCGCTTTGCCATCAGCTTGCTGACCCTGATCGCTGTCGCCTCCATTATTGGCACCGTGCTCAAGCAGAACGAGCCCATGCCCAATTATGTGAACCAGTTCGGTCCGTTCTGGTTCGCCGTCTTTGACAAGCTGAGCCTGTATTCAGTGTATTCGGCCTGGTGGTTCCTGGTGATCATGGGTTTCCTCGTCGCCTCGACCTCGCTGTGCATCGTGCGCAATGCGCCGAAGATGCTCAAGGATATGCGCAGCTGGCGCGACAATGTGCGCGAGCAATCCTTGCGCAATTTCCATCACAAGATGGAATGGCAGGCGCCGCTGCCGCGTGCCGTGCTGGCGCAGCAAATGGTGATGCGCCTGAAAGACAGCGGCTATGCGGCCAAGGTGGTCGAGAAGGACAATGCCACCCTGGTGGCGGCCAAGCGGGGCGCCGCCAATAAATGGGGCTATATCTTTGCCCACGGCGCCATCGTCATTATCTGCGTGGGCGGCTTGCTCGATTCGGAAATGCCGATCCGCGTACAGCAATGGTTCTTTGGCAAGACGCCGTTTTCCGGCAGTGGCGTGATCGCCGACATTCCCGCCCAGCACCGTTTGAGCCTGTCAAACCCCACTTTCCGCGGCAACACCATGATCCCGGAAGGCTCGTCGAGCAACACGGCCATCATTCCCCAGGCCGATGGCGTGCTGATCCAGGATCTGCCGATCACGATTTTGCTGAAGAAATTCCATATCGATTTCTACAGCACGGGCATGCCCAAGCTGTTTGCCAGCGATGTCGTCATCACCGATCATGTAACGGGAGAAAGTTTTCCTGCCACCATCAAAGTCAACCAACCCTTGCTGTACAAGGGCCTGGCCCTGTACCAGTCCAGCTTTGAGGATGGCGGCAGCAAGCTCAAGTTGACGGGTTTTCCCATGACGGGCAAGACGACGAAACGCTTCGATATTGGCGGCGAAGTGGGCGGCAGTACGCCGCTCGAACGCAGCGATGGCAATTCCTACACGGTGGAATGGTCGGGTTTCCGTCCGTTTAACGTGGAAAATCTCAGCGCCGGCCAGGATGTGCGCGCCGTCAGCAAGGCGGAGAGTTTCAACGATAAATTTGCCGTCGGCCTGGACAAGCGCCTCGGTTCGGCCGCGAAGAATGCCCACAACAAGGATCTCAAGAATGTGGGCCCCTCGGTGCAATACAAATTGCGCGACAAGACGGGCCAGGCACGCGAATACCAGAATTACATGCAGCCCGTCACCGTGGATGGCACGACGGTGTTCCTGGCCGGCATGCGCGTCAACCCCAGCGACCCGTTCAGCTATCTGCGCATTCCCGCCGATGACAATTACAGCGTAAGCGAGTGGATGCGTTTGCGTGCCGCACTGCAAGATCCCGCGCTGCGCCAGCAGGCTGCCACGCGCTATGCGGCGCGCGCCATGCCGCAAGCGGGGGCGGAAGCCTTGCGCGGCCAGTTGCAGGAATCGGCGGCGAAGAGCCTGGGTATTTTTGCCGGCAATGGGCAAGAGGGCGGTTTCCTGGCCATTTCGCGTTTCCTGGAGAAAATCCCCGCCGCCGAGCAGGAAAAAGCGGCCGATATCTTCATGAAGATCTTGAATGGCAGCCTGTGGGACTTGTGGCAGGCGGCGCGCGCCCAGGATGGCTTGAAAGCCATCGAGGCCGATGACAAGCACGGCCGCTTCCTGCAACTGGCAACGAATGCGCTGTCCGACAGCTTCTTCTATGGCGCACCCGTGTATTTGCAGCTGGACGACTTCACGGAAATCAAGGCGTCCGTGCTGCAGGTGACGCGTTCGCCGGGCAAGAGCGTGGTGTACCTCGGTTGTCTGTTCCTCGTGATCGGCGTGTTTTCCATGTTTTATATCCGCGAGCGCCGCCTGTGGGTGTGGATCAAGGATGGCGAAGGCGGCAGCGAAGCCCTGATGGCCATGAGCACGCAACGCAAGACGCTGGATTTTGAAAAAGAATTTGAGACTTTGAAGGCAAAGCTGCCGCAATCGGCGTAAGCTGCGCTGTGTCCGGGACGCTTGCGCGTCGCCGGGAATGGAGAAAATGATGGAATTGGCAAACAAGCAAATATATACGCAGGAACCAGGATTTTTCAAGCGCCTGAGCCTGATCGATTGGCTGTATGGCGCCGGCTTGCTGGCGGCCTCGCTGTTCGGCCTGATGCGCTTTGGCGCCTTCATGGATATCTATGAAAAAGCCATCTTGCTGGCAGCGGCGCCCACGTTCGCGTGGCTAGGCTGGCACTGGAAGCCCGTGCGCTGGCTGATCCCCCTGGCGGCCGTGCTGTCGCTGTTCGCCATCGAACTGTACTCGGGCCATCTGGAGATGGCGAATCAGAAATTTTTCCTGAAATATATCTTGTCGAGCCAGTCCGCCATCCTGTGGATGGGCACCCTGTTCGTGCTGTCGACGCTGTTCTACTGGATCGGCCTGGTAGCGCGCTCGGAATTCGGCTCGTCCGTCGGCTCCCTGCTGTGCTGGGCCGGCGTGGTGCTGGGCCTGACGGGCATGCTGGTGCGCTGGTACGAGTCTTACCTGATCGGCGCCGACGTGGGCCACATTCCCGTGTCGAACCTGTATGAAGTGTTCATTCTGTTCTCGCTGATCACGGCCATGTTCTACCTGTATTACGAGCAGCATTATGCGACGCGCCAACTGGGCGCCTTCGTCATGCTGGTCATTTCGGCGGCCGTGGTGTTCCTGATGTGGTACACGGTCACGCGCGACGCGGCGGAAATCCAGCCGCTGGTGCCGGCCTTGCAAAGCTGGTGGATGAAGATCCACGTGCCGGCCAACTTCATCGGCTACGGCACCTTTGCCCTGTCGGCCATGGTGGCGGCGGCGTATCTGCTCAAATCGAGCGGCTACCTGGTTGACCGCCTGCCGTCGCTGGAAGTGCTCGACGACGTCATGTACAAGGCCATTTCCGTGGGCTTCGCTTTCTTCACGGTAGCGACCATCCTGGGTGCGCTGTGGGCGGCCGAAGCATGGGGCGGCTACTGGTCGTGGGACCCGAAAGAAACCTGGGCGCTGATCGTCTGGCTCAACTATGCAGCCTGGCTGCACATGCGCCTGATGACGGGCTTGCGCGGCCGCGTCGCTTCGTGGTGGGCGCTGGTGGGCTTGCTGGTGACGACGTTTGCCTTCCTGGGCGTGAATATGTTCCTGTCCGGCCTGCATTCTTACGGTAAATTGTAAAAGCGCCCGAGAAAAAGCCCATGGCAGCCTTGCCTTGCCCTGAACTTTTTAAGACACTTTGCTAACGATTTTTTTCATGACAGAAGCGTCATGAACGGCCCGGGAAAACTGGTGTAAGGTATAAACAATCACCTTTTCCCGGAGCCGCCATGTTGATCAAGCGCAGTCCAAACGGCATCGAATTGCCGTATTCTTCCGAAATTACGCCGCGCGCCGTGTTTGAATCGCGCCGCAGCTTCATCAAGCAAGTAGCGCTGGGTTCGATATCCAGCGCGGCCTTGCTGGAAATGGCGAGCCGCGAAGCGTTCGCGCAAGGCACGAATCCCAAGCTGGCTGCCAAGCTCAATCCCGCCTATTCAGCGCTGGAAAAGCAGACGGCCTATAAAGACGCCACCAGCTACAACAATTTCTACGAATTCGGCACGGACAAGAGCGACCCTGCGCAAAACGCTGGCACCCTGCGCACGCGGCCGTGGACAGTCAGTATCGAAGGCGAAGTGAAAAAGCCGATGACCCTGGATCTCGATGCCTTGCTGAAGCTGGCGCCGCTGGAAGAGCGCGTGTACCGGCTGCGCTGCGTGGAAGGCTGGTCGATGGTCATCCCGTGGGTCGGTTATTCCTTCTCGGAAATCATCAAGAAGGTTGAGCCGACGGGCAATGCCAAGTACGTGGAATTCATCACCCTGGCCGACAAGAAGCAAATGCCGGGCGTGGGCAGCCGCGTGCTGCAGTGGCCCTATACGGAAGGCTTGCGCATCGATGAAGCGAACCATCCGCTGGCGCTGCTGACCCTGGGCATGTATGGCGAAACCTTGCCGAACCAGAACGGCGCGCCCGTGCGCATGGTCTTGCCGTGGAAATATGGTTTCAAGTCAGCCAAATCCATCGTCAAGATCCGTTTCGTCAAGGAACAGCCGCGCACCTCGTGGAACCTGTCGGCGCCGTCCGAATACGGTTTTTACTCGAATGTGAACCCGAACGTCGATCATCCGCGCTGGTCGCAAGCTTCCGAGCGGCGCATTGGCGAAGACGGTTTTCTCGCGCGCAAGCGCAAGACCCTGATGTTCAACGGCTACAACGATGTCGCTTCCTTGTATGCGGGCATGGATCTGAAGAAGTTTTTTTAAGGAAAGACCATGGCCATCAATCCCACGACCAGGCAGCTGTCGCTGCTGAAAAGCCTGATTTTCTTGCTGGCGCTGCTGCCGTTTGCACGCATGGTCTGGCTGACGTACACGGGGCAACTGGTGGAACCGCTGGAATTCATCACGCGCGGCACGGGCGACTGGACCCTGTATTTCCTGTGTATCAGCCTGGCGGTCACGCCCTTGCGGCGCCTCACCCAATGGAATTGGCTGATCAAGCTGCGGCGCATGCTGGGCCTGTTCGCGTTTTTCTACGCGGCGCTGCATTTCACCACGTTCCTGTGGTTCGATCACTTTTTTGATGTGCAGGAAATGTGGAAGGATGTGCTCAAGCGTCCGTTCATCACGGTGGGCTTTATCGCCTTCGTCTTGCTCATCCCGCTGGCCGTGACGAGCACGAACGGCATGGTGAAACGCCTGGGCGGCAAGCGCTGGCAGTGGCTGCACCGCCTGATCTATGTCATCGCGCCCCTGGGCATCCTGCATTTCTGGTGGATGAAGGCGGGCAAGAATAATTTCGCGCAACCCATTCTTTTTGGCAGTATCGTCGCGCTACTTCTGCTAATTCGCGTTTATTTCGCCTGGAGTAAACGAGAGAAAAGCGCCAGGACGGCCAAAGCAGCCACCCCGGTGCGTTCCGTTTAAGTGGCTGGTACGATCACTGGCGGCGGCGGCACGGGTGCCGGTTCGACCGGCCCTTTGTCTGGTGCGCCCTTGGCCGCTGGCGGCTTGGGCAGGTACAGGGGGCCGGGCTGGCCGCAGCCGGCCAGGACGCTAGAGACCACAATGGCGATGCCGATATAAAACGCTGAGGATGACTTCACGATTAGAATCACGGTTTGATTAAGATCTTTGGAGTGTAGCATGAGCGAATCGGAATTCCTGGCCCTGGCCGAAGCCACCCTGACCCAGATCGAGGCGGCGCTGGACCGGCTGAACGATGAAGACGTGCTCGACGTCGAATGCAGCCGCAGCGGCAATGTGCTGGAAATCGAGTTCATCGACAACGGCACGAAAATCATCGTCAACAGCCAGGCCCCCATGCGCGAAATGTGGGTGGCTGCCCGTTCCGGCGGTTTCCACTACAAGCGCGTAGGCGACGAGTGGATCAACACGCGCGACAGCTCGGAACTGTTTGCGGCCCTGTCGGCCATGGCCAGCGAGCAGGCCGGTGCACCCGTGGTCCTGAAATAAGCTTTTCGCCGCGGCAATCAAAAAGGGCAGACTTTGCAGTCTGCCCTTTTTGCATCAAACGATCTTAGAACAGTTCGTTCTTGACGGCTTCCTTGGCTTTTTCTTCCTCCGGCGTGCCGCGTGCCGCGCCTTCCAGGCTGCCTACGCCCGTGCCCGGTGGATTTTCCGCATAGTAATACTCGTCGCCCACGTGGATCAGGCCTTCCGGTACCGCGCGTTCCTCGACGGGAATGCTTTTCAGGGCTTTTGCCATGTAGCTGATCCAGATCGGCAAGGCCAGGCCGCCGCCCGTTTCCCGGTTGCCCAGGTTGCGCGGCTGGTCGTAACCGATCCAGGCGATACCTACCAGCTTGGCCTGGTAACCGGCGAACCAGGCGTCGATGGAATCGTTGGTGGTGCCCGTCTTGCCTGCCAGGTCAGGGCGCTTCAAGGCCATGGCCTTGTTCGCCGTGCCGAAGCGCACGACGTCGTTGAGCATGCTATTCATCATGAAGGCATTGCGCTCGTCGATGACGCGGTTGGCTTCTTCGCCCGCCAGGTCCGGCTTGGCTTGCGACAGGATATTGCCATCGCTATCGGTCACCTTGGCGATCAGATACGGATTGATCTTGTAGCCACCGTTGGCAAACACGGCGTAGGCGCCCGCCATCTGCAGCGGCGTCACGTTGCCGGCGCCCAGGGCCAGGGTCAGGTACGGCGGGTTCTTGTCCGCGTCAAAGCCGAAGCGCGTCGCGTATTCCTGGCCATACTTGGCGCCGATCTTGTGCAGGATGCGGATGGAAATCATGTTCTTCGATTTCATCAAGCCCTTGCGCATGGTCATCGGACCATCGTATTTGCTGTCGTAGTTCTTCGGTTCCCACGCCTGGCCGCCCGTCTGGCCCGCGTCGAACGAGATCGGCGCATCGTTGATGATGGTGGCTGGCGACAGGCCGCGTTCCAGCGAAGCGGAATAGATGAAGGGCTTGAAGGCCGAACCTGGCTGGCGCCACGCCTGCGTGACATGGTTGAACTTGTTGCGGTTGTAGTCGAAGCCGCCCACCATGGCGCGGATGGCACCGTCGGTGGTGCTGGCCGAAACGAAGGCCGATTGGACTTCCGGCATCTGCGTCAAGACCCAGGTGTTGCCTTCCTGCATGACGCGGATCACGGCGCCGCGCTTGATACGGCGGTTCGGTGCCGCTTTTTCCGACAGCCAGGCCGCGCCGAATGTCAGGCCGGGGCCCGTAATGGTGATTTCTTCGCCGGCCGAAGTGACTGCCTGCAGCGATTTGGGCGAGGCTTGCAGCACCATGGCGGCGATGATGTCGTCGCTGTCCGGGTGGTCGGCCAGTTCTGTCTCGATGGCGTCATCCGCTTCTGCCTTGGTTTTCGGAATCTCGATGTAGGCTTCCGGACCGCGGTAGCCGTGGCGTTTCTCGTAATCCATCACGCCCTTGCGCAAGGCAATGTAGGCAGCGTCCTGATCGGCTTTGGTGATGGTGGTGTAGACGTTCAGGCCGCGCGTATACGTGTCTTCCTTGAATTGCTCGTAGACCAGCTGGCGCGCCATTTCCGACACGTATTCCGCGTGCACGCCGAAGGCGCTGCTGTCGGTTTTTACTTTCAGCTCTTCATTCTTGGCTTCCGTGTACTGCTCTGGCGTAATGTAGCCCAGCTGCGCCATGCGCTGCAGAATGTATTGCTGGCGCATGCGCGCGCGTTTCGGGTTGACGACTGGATTGTAGGCCGACGGCGCTTTCGGCAAGCCGGCCAGCATGGCCGCTTCGGCCACGGTGAGATCCTGGATATTCTTGCCGAAATAGATTTGTGCGGCCGAGGCGAAACCGTAGGCGCGCTGACCCAGATAAATCTGGTTCATATACACTTCGAGGATCTGGTCCTTGCTAAGGTTTTTCTCGATCTTCCACGCCAGCAAGACTTCATACGCCTTGCGCTTCAAGGTCTGTTCACTGGACAGGAAGAAATTGCGCGCCACCTGCTGCGTGATGGTCGAGGCGCCTTGCTTGGCGCCGCCCGTCAGGTTGTGCAGGGCCGCGCGGGTGATGCCCAGATAGTCGACACCGCCATGTTCATAGAAGCGGTCATCTTCGATGGCCAGCACGGCTTTCTTCATGACATCGGGAATATCCTTGATATGCACCATGTTGCGCCGTTCTTCACCGAACTCGCCGATCAGCACACTGTCGGACGTGAACACGCGCAGCGGCATTTTCGGCTTGTAATCGGTCAAGGTATCGAGCGCAGGCAGGTTCGGATAGGCCATGGCCAGGCCAAAAACCACCAGCAAGACGCCGACGATGCCCAGGCCCAGCAGCGATACCAGCGCCATCAGCAGAAAACGTTTGGGTTTGCTGCCCTTGGTGGGCGGCTTCGAGCCAGCGGAGCCAGCGGTGTTTGAAGATGTCATGCGTCGTATGTCTTTCGGTTAATTATGCCGGTCAATTATAAGCGAGCTTGCCGGGGTGGCAGCGCGCCGTGGCGCTTGCCGGGGGAAGTGTCGACACTTGTCGATACTCTATATAAGCGTGTATTGGCCCGCTGGCAACCAGGATTTGGTAACAATTATTCTGCGCCAGATCATAGCCGGGCCAGATAGGCGCCGCGCGCCGCAGACACCAGCGTGAAATCCATTTACAAGCCAGCGCTGCCAGGACTAGGCTTTCGGATGGCAGGATCCCCTCCCACGCTGACGTTTCTCTATGAAAAACATGTCCATCCGCAGTTTTATTTGCATCGGTTTGCTGGGCGTCGACATGGCGGACGATGCCGTGCGCGTGGTCGAGTTAACACGCAGGCGGGGTAAATTGTCATGCGGGCATTGCGGCAGCGCCGCGCTGGCGGCAGGGGTGATGCTTGAGGGCAATGTCGAAGATGTGCAGGGCCTGGCCACCACCGTGCGTCTGGCTTGGCGCAACAGTGGCAGCGGCTGCACCCGCGTGGCGCTGGCCATGCCGGCCACGGCCTTGATCACGCATGTGATACGCCTGCAGGCGGGCTTGCCGGAGGAGCAGCTCGAAATCCTGGTGGAACTGGAGGCGGCGCAATACATGCCGTTTGCGCTGGAAGACGCCAGCCTGGATTTTTACCAGCTCGGGCCGGCACCGCCGCTTGCCGGCCAGACGGAGCGGGAGATCGAAGTGCTGCTGGTGGCTGCACGACGCGCCAGCGTGCAGCGCCGCCTCGATGCGGCTACGGCGGCCGGCTTGACGCCCGTCGTCATGGATAGCGAAGCGCTGGCGCGCCAGGCGGCCGTTGCACAAGGGGGATGGCAAGCTTTGCCGGACAGCGGCCTGGCATTTCAGCTGGCCTGGGGGCTGGCTTTGCACCGGTACGCCCGATGAAGGCCGTGGCGCAAGTGCCATGTATCAACCTTTTGCCGCATCGGCAGGCGACACGGCGCCGGCGTATGCAGGTGCTGCTGTGGCAGCTGGCCGGCGGGGCGCTGCTGGGATTGCTGCTGGCCCTGGCTGCAGGCGCCTGGCTGCAGCAGCGGCTCGACGCGCAGCTGCACCGTCAGGAGGGCTGGCGCAATGCCATGCAGCAAGTCAATGCCATCCTTGTCACCGGCAAGCTGGTGCAGGGCGAGATGGCGGCGCTGTTGCTGCGCCAACAGGCCATTGCCAGTTTGCAAGAACAACGCAATGCCTGGGTGCGCATGCTGGACGTGCTGGCCCAGGCGATGCCGGCCGGCGTGGCCTTGCACAGTGTGCGCCAGGAAACGGCGATGGTGCGCTTGCAAGGGCGTGCAGTCTCGCAGGACAAGGTCGCGGCAATGCTGTTGGCGCTGGAACAGGCAGCGCCCTGGTCCCGCCCGGAATTGTTGGAAGTGCGGCTGGAAGTGCGCGGTGCGGCAGATGGTGCGGTGGAATGGACGATACGGCTGGCGTTGGCTAGCGCTGGGCAATCTTAGTCGTGGAGGTTGATGATGCTGAGCTTGAAGACCGCATCGCTGTGGCCGCTACCCGTGCGTCTCGCTTGCGCTGCCCTGTCTGGCATGCTGGTGGCCGCCCTGCTGCACGCCGCATGGCTGGATGACATGATGGCTGCCGTGGAGGCGGCGCAAAGGGAAGAAGGCCGCTTGCGCGCCGAGTATGTGTCGGCGCAGGCCCGGGCGAAGCAATTGCCGCAGTGGCGTGCGCAGCAGCGCCAGGCTGGCGCCGAGCTGGCCCTCCTGGAACAGCAGCTGCCCGACCAGCAAGCGATGGCGGTGCTGTTGACGGACATCAACGCCGTAGGCCAGTCGCGCGGTCTGCAATTTTCACTGTTCAAGCCGGGTGCGCCCCGGCCGCGAGCGCCATATGTCGCCTTGCCGATCACCATACAGTTGCGCGGCAGCTATCACGCCATGGGGGCGCTGCTGGCAGACCTGGCGCGTCTGCCGCGCATCGTCACGGTGCATGAGCTTGCCTTGACTCTCGGCAAGGATCGCTTGCTGACGCTCGATGCCGTACTGCAGGCGTATCGCTTGCCCGAAGCGGGGGAACGGGCGGCGCAAGCTGCCTTGTCGTCCAAGGCGGGCCGCTCCGCAGCCGCGCCTGCATGGCATCCGCTTGCCACGGTCGCGCCATATCCCTACGAGGCCGCCGCCTTGGCCGACCCTTTTGGCGCATTGCCTCCAGCGCCCGCGCCCGGCCAGCGGGGCAGCGTGGCGGGGCCCGACCCGCGCCGTGTGCGCGAACCGCTGGAAAGCGTGGCATTGCCGGCCATCAGCATGGTGGGCAGCGTGCAACAGGCCGGGCGCCTGAACGCGCTGCTGCTGGCGGGCCAGCGCGTGTACCGGGTGGCGGCAGGGCAGTATCTGGGGCCGGACCATGGCTTGGTCACGCAAATCAGCGAACAGGCGCTGCAGTACAGGGAGTTGCTGCAGGATGCGGGGGGCGGGTGGCGCGAACGGCATGGCAGCCTGTCCCTGCAAAAGCCGGGTGACACCAAGGCCAGCGTGCCGGAGGCCACGCCATGAAGCCGTTTATGTGGATGTGCTCGATGTGTTGGGCACTGCTGCATGGCGTCGTTCTGGCCGGGGACGAGGCGGTGGTGCTGGTGACTGCGCCGCGCGTGTATGCCGGCGAGAAGATCTCCGTCGATTTCCAGAACGTGGGTGTGCGCGCGGCCCTGCACATCCTGGCCGACGCGTCGGGGCAAAACATCATCGCCAGCGACAGCGTGACGGGCAACCTGACCCTGCGCCTGCGTGACTTGCCGTGGGACCAGGCGCTCGACGTGCTGCTGCAGGCGAAGGGCCTGGACATGCGGCGCAATGGCAATGTGCTGTGGATCGCGCCGCGCGAGGAAATGCTGGCGCGCGAAAAACTGGAACTGGAGCAGCGCGCGCAGATCGCGGAACTCGAACCCTTGCAGTCGGCCATCTTCCCGCTCAATTACCAGAAAGCGGAAGCGTTCCGCACGGTGTTCGGCCTGGACGCGGGGGAAGGGCGCAGCCGGCTGTTGTCGCGCCGTGGCAGCGTGCTGATCGAGCCGCGCACGAATCAGCTGTTCGTGACCGACGTGCCGGCGCGCCTGGAGCAGATCCGTCAACTGATTGCCAAGACTGATATTGCTACGCGGCAAGTGATGATCGAGGCACGCATCGTCGAAGCGAACGACAGTTTCAGCCGCAACCTGGGCGCGCGCCTGGGTTTTACGGACCAGCGCCTGGCACAGGGCCAGCAGCCCGGTTTTTCTTTGGGCGGCAGTGGACGCCGCGCGGCCATCGGCGGCAGCTACCAGGGTGTGGGCGAGGCGACGGGGCAAACGGTGGCCGGCGCCGGCGCTTTTGTGCCGAACACGCAATTCGTCAACTTGCCGGCCGCCAGCATCAATGGCCTGCCGCCGGCCAGCTTCGCCCTGAGCCTGTTTTCGGCGGCCGCCAACCGCTTTTTGAACCTGGAACTGTCCGCGCTGGAAGCGGACGGCAGGGGCAAGATCATTTCCAGCCCCCGCGTGGTGACGGCCGACAAAGTGCTGGCGCTGATCGAACAGGGCATCGAATTGCCCTACCAGGTGGCCACCAGCAGCGGCGCCACGTCGATCACGTTCCGCAAGGCGAACCTGCGCCTGGAGGTAACGCCGCAGATCACACCGGACGGCAACGTGGTGCTGGAAGTGGACGTCAACAAGGACAGTGTGGGCCAGGAAACCCGTTCCGGCTTCGCCATCGACACCAAGCACGTGCGCACGCAGGTGATGGTGGAAGACGGCGGCACGGTGGTGCTGGGCGGTATTTATCAGCAGTCCGAACGGGGCACGGACAGCAAGGTGCCGATTCTTGGCGACATCCCCGTGTTGGGTGTTTTTTTCCGCAGTACGGGCCGCAGTCAAGAAAAAACGGAACTCATGGTGTTTATTACGCCGAAAATAGTGGCAGATCGCCCAGCAACACGTTAATGTCACATCTTTACGTTTAAGTAACAATGCAAACGAAAGCGGACTGATGACGACTATGCGGAATTTTTCTTTAGGCAATACTTCTTGGAGTGCGGTATCGAATTGGCTGACCTTGCTGTTGCTGGGTGCCTCGCTGGCCGCGTGTGGCGGTGGTGGCGGCGATCCGACCATCGATGGTGGCATCAGCGGCGGCACGACGGGTCCCGTGGCCGCGAAAGTCAGCGTGACCTTGTATAACGCGGCAGGCCAGTTCAGCATTGCATTGAGCAATACGACGCCATTGACGGTCAAGGCTTCCGTCGTAGACGCGAATGGCGCGCCTGTGAGCAATGCACTGGTGACATTTTCCACCGATAAGTCGCTCGCGACGCTTTCTACGACGAATAGCACGACGCTCACCGACGCCAAGGGGATCGCCAGCATTACTTTGGCAGCGTTAAATTCGACGGTCACGGGGGCTGGCAAGGTGACCGCTACAGTGGCGGCAGGCCCCGCCAGCGTAAGCGGTGAGGTGAATTACGAGATAAAGACGGCCCAAGCATCGAGTGCCCAGCTGGCGCTGTCCTTGTTGCGCGGAACCAACGCCAGTCATGCACTGTCGAGTGCTACGCCGCTGACGGCAAGGGCACTGCTCAGTGACCTGAGTGGCACACCGGTCTCGGGGGACCGGCTGGTATTCTCGACTGACCATACTCTTGCGGACATATCCTCGTTGACCGGGATCGCGTTGACGGATGCCGCTGGCCAGGTCCATATGCCTTTGCGGCCTTTGAGCCTGTCAGAGAGTGGCGGCGCCACCTTGCTTGTGACAGCAGCGGTCAGTGCCGCTATAGCCAGTAATCAAGGCAACTATTCTGGCGGCGCGACTGAACTTGCCTTGGCAATCTGAATTTGTTGCCCGCCAGCATACCTGCCTATGGCCCTTCCGTGATCTCTGTGAGTGTGCTCGCTGGCGGTGCCCTGTACACGGGCCAGAAAGGCAATGTGCGTTTCAGCTCCAGTTGTGAACGGCTGTTCTTGCACTAGTACGCCAGCCACGCCTGCGGCCACCATCATGGCCTTCCTGGGCGACCAGGCGGGCACCCCTGTTGCTGATGCTATGCCTGTCGTTTTCCAGAGCACCTTGGGCGCGGTCGGCTCCTGCGGCATGGGCGGCTGTACGACGACGAATGCACTCGATAGCGCTGTATCCGTATCACCAAGCCTCGTACAAAATGTTTTCCCGCCCCATGCACTCGGCGTAGCTGACCGGATGGGAAGCAACATTCAGGGTAACCAGGGAAGCTGGCATACCGTTACAATTAACAGCCTGACGCCAGCAAATTGTGTGGTGGGAGTGGATAGTACGTTCTATGTGGCAAACACTACGCCGTGGGGCAATGTGAGCAGTTACCCGTTTACGCTGAAGTTCTCTTGTTCTTGAGGCAAGGGAAAAACGGGCGGTGTTGAGTTTGAATGCGCGCCCGTTTATTTTCTGAATGATATAAAAGTGTCCGAAATTTCCAACAGCAATATTTTTCTTGTCGGCCTCATGGGCGCAGGCAAAACGACGATCGGGCGCATCCTGGCCCGCAAGCTGGGCTTGCGCTTTGTCGATTCCGACCATGAAATCGAGGCACGCACGGGAGCGACCATCCCGTGGATCTTTGAGATCGAGGGCGAGGCCAGCTTTCGCCGGCGCGAGGCCGAAGTCATCCGCGACCTGAGCGCCCAGGAAGGCATCGTCATGGCCACCGGCGGCGGCGCCATCCTCAACGCCGACAGCCGTGCCTACCTGAAGGAACGGGGCACGGTCGTGTACCTGCGCGCCAGCGTCAGCAACATCCTGGCGCGCACCAGCCACGACAAGAACCGCCCCCTGCTGCAGACGGCAGACCCGCGCCGCAAGCTGGAAGAATTGACATCACAGCGCGAGCCCCATTACATGGAAGTGGCCGACATTGTGATCGACACGGGCCGTCCTAACGTACAATCGATGGTTCAGACCATCCTGATGCAGCTGGCCAGCCTCGAATGCGAGGCGTCGCCCAACTGCGTCATTCATGCAGAGCCTTCGATGAACGAGCAATCCAAAATGTTGTTGAGCGTAGACCTCGACGAACGCAGTTATCCGATCGCCATCGGTCCCGGCCTGCTGGCCGACGCCGATGCGCTGCTGCGCCATATCAGCGGCCACAAGGTGGCCATTGTCACCAATACCACCGTCGCTCCCCTGTACCTTGGCCGTCTGCAGGCGGCACTGGCCAGCGATGGCCGCGAAGTGATCTGCATCGTCCTGCCGGACGGCGAAGAATATAAAAACTGGGCCAGCCTGATGCAGATCTTCGACGCGCTGCTGGCCAATAAATGCGACCGCAAGACCACACTGGTGGCGCTGGGTGGCGGCGTGATCGGCGACCTGACCGGCTATGCGGCCGCCAGCTACATGCGCGGCATCGGCTTCGTGCAAGTGCCGACCACCCTGCTGGCGCAGGTTGATTCCTCCGTCGGCGGCAAGACGGGCATCAACCACCCGCTGGGCAAGAACATGATCGGCGCCTTCTACCAGCCGCGCGCCGTGATCGCCGACACCTCGACCCTGGAAACCCTGCCGGCGCGTGAGCTGTCGGCGGGTCTGGCCGAAGTGATCAAGCATGGCGCCATCATCGATGCTGCCTTCTTCGACTGGATCGAGGCGAACATGGCCAAGCTGATGGCACGCGACAAGGGGGCTTTGGCGTATGCGATTGCCCGTTCGTGCGAAATCAAGGCTGACGTGGTGCGCCAGGACGAGCGCGAAGGCGGCTTGCGCGCCATCCTGAACTTCGGCCACACTTTCGGCCACGCCATCGAGGCGGGCCTGGGCTATGGCCACTGGCTGCATGGCGAAGCCGTCGGCTGCGGCATGGTGATGGCCGCCGACCTGTCCTGCCGCATGGGCTATATCGACCAGGTAGCCGTGGAGCGCGTGCGCAAGCTCGTCGCCGCCGCCGGCTTGCCCGTCAAGGCGCCTGACCTGGGTGTCGATCGCTGGCTGGAACTGATGGAAGTGGACAAGAAGAACGAGGGCGGCGCCATCAAGTTCATCCTGTTGAAACCTCTGGGTAGCCCGTGCATCACGTCCGCGCCGCATGAACTGGTGCTGGCCACCCTGGCCGCCGGAGTACAGCAAGCATGACCCCCGAAGACTTCCTCGCCCCGTATGCGGCCCATTCGGCACAGGGGCAGGGACGTCGCTTTGCCGAAGCGGCACACGCCTCGCGCAGCCAGTTCCAGCGCGACCGCGACCGCATCATCCATTCATCGGCCTTCCGCCGCCTCGAATACAAGACCCAGGTTTTCCTCAACCACGAGGGAGACCTGTTCCGCACGCGCCTGACGCACAGCCTGGAAGTGGCGCAAGTGGGCCGCTCCATCGCGCGCAACCTGCGCCTGAACGAAGACCTGGTCGAGGCGATCGCGCTCGCGCATGACCTGGGCCACACGCCGTTCGGCCACGTGGGCCAGGACGTGCTCAATGAGTGCATGCAGGCGCACGGCGGCTTCGAGCACAACTTGCAAAGCCTGCGCGTTGTCGATACCCTGGAAGAGCACTACGGCGCCTTCGATGGCTTGAATCTGATGTTCGAGACGCGCGAAGGTATTCTGAAACACTGCTCGCTGGCGCATGCGCGTGAACTGGGTCCCGTGGCCCAGCGTTTCATCGACCGCACGCAACCGACGCTGGAAGCGCAGCTGACCAACCTGGCCGATGAAATCGCCTACAACAGCCACGATATCGACGATGGCCTGCGCTCCGGCCTGATCACCATCGCCCAGCTGGAAGAGGTGGAATTTTTCGGCCGCCTGTGGCGCGACGTGCAGCAGGCGTTTCCCGGCCTGTCGGGCCGGCGCGCCATCTACGAGACCCTGCGCCGCCTGATCACGGCGCTGGCCGACGATTTGATCGTCACATCGAATGCCTTGATCCTTGACGCGGCACCGCGCGACGTCAGCGAAGTGCGCGCCTGTGCGCCGCTGATCCGTTTTTCGGATGCCATGCGCACGGACGCGACGGAGCTGAAACGCTTCTTGCGGGTGAATCTGTACCGCCACTACCAGGTCAACCGCATGCGCGTGAAAGCGAGCCGCATCGTGCGCGAACTGTATGACAGCTTCATGGCCGAACCGGCCCTGCTGCCGCCCGACTATCAACTCAAGGATGGCGACGTCACGCAGCAGGCGCGCAAGATCGCCGACTACATCGCGGGCATGACGGACCGCTATGCGATCCGCGAGCACCGCCGCCTGTATTCTCTGGATGAATTGTAGGTCGGGTTAGCCGGAACGGCGTAACCCGACACCACCTCCATCCCTGCCAACAAGGTTGTCGGATGACGCGCTTGCACGCTAATCCGACCTACTCCGCATTATCGATCCTGTCAATTGGCATGATCATCTAGGTCCCCACCCGATCACCCCAATACCCCCGCAGCACCTTCTTTTCTATCATGGCAGCAAGTCAACAAGGGCTTGCCGCCCATAGTCAAGGAGAGTGTCATGATTGAATCGCGCCGCAGTTTTTTGCGCGCCTTGCCAGCCGTCACCATCGGGGCGGCCATCGCGCCGCTGCCCGGCAAGGCTGCCACCAAGGGTGAAGGCGGTCAGCGCTGGGCGATGGTGGTCGATGTGCAGAAATGCATCGGCTGCCAGGCGTGCACGGTCTCCTGCATCATGGAAAACGCCGTGCCGGAAAACAGCTTCCGCACCGTTGTCTCGACCTATGAAGTGAAGGAAGAGAACCGCTGCGGCACCTACATGCTGCCGCGCCTGTGCAACCACTGCGCCAATCCTCCCTGCATTCCCGTCTGCCCCGTAGGCGCCACTTTCCAGCGCAAGGATGGCGTCGTCGTCGTCGATGGTGACCGCTGCGTGGGCTGCGCCTACTGCGTGCAAGCCTGCCCGTACGACGCGCGCTTCATCAACCACGAGACGGGCAAGGCCGACAAATGCACGTTCTGTGCGCACCGCGTGGACGAAGGCTTGCTGCCGGCCTGCGTGGAAACCTGCGTGGGTGGCGCGCGCATCTTCGGCGACCTGAATGATCCGGAAAGCATGGTGCACCAGCTGCTCACCGAGAACAAGGTGAAAGTGCTGAAACCCGAACAGGGTACCCAGCCCCACGTGTTCTATCTGGGATTGGACACGCGCTTCGCCGGCCACGTCGAGGGCGAAGCGACACTTTGGCAACCGAGCAAACACGGGAAATAAACCATGGACAGCCACATCACCGAAATTCTCAACGTCACGCGCGAAGCGGCATGGCTGCCGTGGGCGGTGCAGTATTTTTTCCTTATCGGCCTCAGTTACGGCAGCTTCATGCTGACCCTGCCGTACTTCGTCTTCGGCCGCAAGGCGTATGAACGCTTGGGGCGCATCGCGCTGCTGGCATCCCTCGTCTGCGGCATGACGGCACCCGTGGCGCTGCTGGCCGACCTGCACGGGCCGGGCCGCTTCTATCACTTCTATATTTACTTCCAGCCGCAGTCGTGGATGTCGTGGGGCTCGTTCTTCATTCCCCTCTACCTGGGCTGTCTGATGCTGTATGCATGGCTGGCGCTGCGCGTGGACTTCGCCACGCGGGGACAGGGCCAGGACCGTTTGGCCTTCCTGTACCGCCTTGCCGGGCGCGGTGGCGCCGCTTCGCGCAAAGCCATCTGTATCGCCGCCGCCTTCACCTTGCTCGCCGCCTTTGTCGTGGGTCTGTACACGGGCATGGAAGTGATGGTGGTGCGCGCCCGTCCCCTGTGGTTCACGCCCTTCCTGCCGGCGCAATTCGCCGCCACAGCCTTTGTGGGGGCCGTTGGCCTGGCGCTGCTGTTCAACCGCTTCCTGCCGGGCCGCGACAAGGCACTGGAAGTGTCGCTGAACCGCGCGCTGGCCCTGTCGCTGGCGCTGGTGCTGGCGCTGGGTGGCGGCTGGCTGTTCGTCAGCCTGTCCGGCGTGAGTGCCAGCCACAGCATGGCGTTTACCCAGGTGGCCGGCATGCCGCAATGGCAGTTCACGGCTGTCTGGGCCGTGCTGTCGTCCATCGTGCCGATGGCACTGGCCATCTGGCGCCCGGCCACGAGTGGCCTGGTCAATGGCCTGATCGCGCTGCATAGCGCCTGGATGATGCGCTGGACCATTTTCATCGGCGGCCAGACGATCCCGAAAACGGGCGCGGGCCTGTACGACTACCACCTGCCGATGGGGAACGACGGCTTGCTGGGGATCATCGGCACGGCCGGCCTGTGGATCGCGCTGCTGTTGCTGATGCTGGAATTTTTGCCATGGGCGGGACGCGCGATCGCTACCCGTAGCCGTCCTGCCATGGCCACGCACTGAGGAGTTAATGATGAACGATCAAGTACATAACAACGCAAACAACGGCGCCCCTGAAGACGAAAACGAAAAGCGCCGCAAGCTGCTGCGCTACGGCGCCATCGGCGGCGGCCTGGCCGCCTTTGCCGCCAGCTTTTCCACCACGGCAGGCCGCATGGTCGACCACGCGCTGGGCAAGGACAAGCCGGTGCAGAAACTGCACGGCAATTCCCTGCAACCCGAGTTTTCCGTCGATACCGCCACGGGGAAATTGACGCTCAATCCCGACCAGCAGGTCAGCTACACCATGTGCATGGGCTGCACCACGTTTTGCGGCGTGCGCGTGCGCCTCGACAAGAAAAGCGGCAAGGTGCTGCGCGTGGCGGGCAATCCCTACAGTCCCATGTCGGCCGACCCGGCGCTGCCATATCAAACCTCGATCCGCGACAGCTTTGTATCGCTTTCGCGTTTCCAGGAAAAGGGCCTGAAAGGCCGCTCGACCGCTTGTGGCCGGGGCAACGGCGTGCTGGAACAGATGGAGTCGCCGTTTCGCGTGCTGGCGCCCATGAAGCGCGTGGGACCGCGTGGCGGCGGCCAGTGGGAGCCGATCGCCTTCGATCAGCTGGTGAAGGAAGTGACGGAAGGCGGCGATCTGTTTGGCGAAGGTCACGTGCAGGGCTTGCGCGCCTTGCGCGAGCTGGAAAAACCCATCGATCCGGCGCAGCCGGAACTGGGCCCGCAAGTCAACCAGGTGGGCCTGATGTGCAGCACGGACGATGGCCGCCTGGCATTTGGCACGCGCTTTTTCAAGCAGTCGTACGGCAGTCTGAACTTGGTCAACCATGGCTCATATTGTGGCGGCGCTTACCGCAGCGGCTCCGGCGCCATGTTCGGCGACATGAAGAAAATGCCGCATGCGAAAGTGGACCTGGAAAACACGGAGTTCTGCATCTTTGTCGGCACGGCGCCGGGCAATGCGGGCAATCCATTCAAGCGCCAGGGCACGCTCATAGCGAAAGCCCGCTCGGGCAAACGTGATTTCAGCTATGTCGTCGTCGATCCGGTGCTGACGAATGCGGACAGCCTGGCAGCGGGCGACCGCAGCCGCTGGGTACCGATCAAGCCGGGTACGGATGGCGCGCTGGCCATGGCGATGATCCGCTGGATCATCGAGCAGGAACGCTATGACCGTCATTTCCTCGCGCAGCCCAACCTGAAGGTAGCGGAAGCGGCGGGCGAGGCCGCCTGGTGCAATGCCACGCATTTGATCATCAACGAGAAAGGCCATCCGCGCGATGGCCGCTACCTGCGCGCGTCCGACATCGGCGCGGTGGAGCTGGCGGAAGAGGAGCGCTACAAGGATGGCGACGCATTTTGCGTGATCGACGCTGCCACGCAAGCCATCGTGGCGCACAACGCCGCCAAGGGCGAGGGTCGCTTGTTCTTCGATGGTCCGCTGGAAGTGGCAGGCGCGCCGCTGCACCTGAAGACGGCAATGACGATGCTGAACGAGGAAGCGCAGCGCCACAGCATGGATGAATACGCAGCCGCCTGCGGCATCTCGCGCGACATCATCGAAGGGCTGGCGCAGGAACTCACCAGCCATGGCAAGCGCGCAGCCGTCAATGCGCATGGCGGCATGATGTCGGGCGCCGGTTTCTACAACGCGTATGCGCTGGTCATGCTCAATACCCTGATCGGCAATTTGAACCGCAAGGGCGGCACCCTGGTCAATGGCGGCAGCTTCAAGGATGCGGGCCCCGGTCCGCGCTATAACCTGGAGAGTTTCGACGGTGAGATCAAGGCGGCGGGCATGCCGATCGGGCGTAATGTGCCATATGAAAAAACCTCGGAATTCAAGCTGAAGAAGGAAGCGGGCAAGGCGTATCCGGCCAGGGCGCCGTGGTATCCGAACGCGCCGGCACTGGCGACCGAATGGCTCACCAGCGCCATGAATGGCTACCCGTACACCTTGAAGGCGCTGATACTGTGGAGCTGCAATCCTGTCTACGGAATCACGGGCTTGCGCGCGCAGATCGGCAAGGAGCTGGCCGATCCGAAGAAGATTCCGCTGATCGTCGCCATCGATCCCTTCATCAACGAAAGCTCGGCGTTTGCCGATTACCTGTTGCCCGATACCTTGCTGTATGAAAGCTGGGGCTGGGCCGGCGCCTGGGGCGGCATGCCCGTCAAAATGAGCACGGCGCGCTGGCCCGTGGTCGAACCGCGCGTGCAGAAAACGCCGGACGGCCAGACCATCTGCATGGAGTCGTTCTTCATTGCGCTGGCCAAAACGATGGCCTTGCCCGGCTTCGGCCCCGAGGCCTTGCAAGACATGGATGGCCAGCGCTTCCCCCTGCAGCGCGCGGAAGACTGGTATCTGCGCGGCGGTGCCAACATCGCCTGGCAGGGCAAGACAGCTGTGCCAGAGGCGAGCGACGACGATATCGAATTGTCCGGCGTGGCACGCATCCGCTCCGAACTTGAGCGCACACTGAAACCGGAAGAGTGGCGCAAGGTGGCCTTCATGCTGGCGCGGGGAGGACGCTACCAGAGCTATGGCGAGATGTTCGGCCTGCGCCTGCCGCCACCGGCGAATGCCAAGGCGCCCGTGGTTCCCGCTCCGCTGGTCGACGAGACGCCGTATCCGCAGGACTGGTCCACGCACCGCTATCTGAAGCCCATGATGCTGTACAACGAGGGCCTGGGCGTGAGCAAGAACAGCTTGAGCGGCAAACGCTTCCCCGGTACACCTGCCTGGAGAGTGGCGGCGTTTGCCGACGGCACGCCCGTGCGCAAGGCCTACCCGGCCAGCGAGTGGCCATTCGAGTTGATCAGTTTTAAATCAGCGCTGCAGAACTCCTACAGCATCGGCGCGCGGCGCTTGCGCGGCATCCATCCTGACAACCCGGTTGCCGTGCATCCCGACGATGCGGCCCGTTTGAAACTGGAAAATGGCGATGAAATTTACCTGGAAACGCCGGGCGGCAGGGCCAGGGCCACGGTGATGCTGCGCCATGGCGTGCAGCGGGGCGTGATCGCCGTCGAACACGGTTTCGGCCACAAGGAGCATGGCGCGCGGGCTCACCGCATCGGCAAGTCGCGCCAGCCAGACGAGCCGGCCATCGGCGCGGGCATCAACCTGAACGACCTGGGGTTGACGGACCCGAGCCGCGGCGACAAGAACGTGTTTGTCGATCCCGTCTCGGGCACGTCAGTGCGGCAGGGTCTTCCTGCGCGTATCGTGCGGGCTTAGATTTGCCCACCTGCCATCAGCAGCCGGGCTACCTCGGCTGCTGAATGCAGGCCCAGTTTTTCCATCGTGTTATGGCGGTGCACCTGCACCGTCTTGTCGCTGATGCCCAGCTCGCGGGCGATGACTTTCGAGGCTTTGCCTTCGGCCATCAGCAGCGCCACTTCGCGCTCGCGCGCGGTGAGCCTGGCCAGCGCCGTTTGCGCCGTATTCGCGCTGGCGGCGCTGCGGCTTTCTTCCACGCTGCGGGCCACGGCGCGCGAGACGGCGTCCAGCAGCACCTGGTCCTTGCACGGCTTTTCCAAGAAATCGCAGGCGCCGGCCTTCATCGTCTGCACGGCCATGGCCAGATCGCCGTGGCCACTGAGGAAAATCACGGGCAGCGAGATCGCATGGCGCGCCAGTTCCTGTTGCAGTTCCAGCCCGCTCATCAGGGGCATGCGCACGTCGAGCAGCAAACAGCCCGGCGCATGGCCATCATAGCGTTGAAGGAAATCGCGTGCCGATTCGAATGCCTCCACTTTCCAGCCGGCTGAATCGAACAGATAGGCCAGCGAGCGGCGCATGGCGGCGTCGTCGTCGACGACAAAAAGGATGGCATCGCTTTCATTCATGGTGTTTCCTTGTTTGCTTCCATGCCAGTATCTTCAGGCAGGCGGAACCAGACCGTCAAGCCCGGCGCATCGGCATTGGCGTGCGCCGACAGGCTGCCGCCGAACGATTCGATGATGCTTTTGCTGAGCGACATGCCCAGGCCCAGGCCTTCGGTCTTGGTCGTGAAAAAAGGCTCAAACAGGCGCGCCATCTGTGCCGCTTCCAGGCCGCAGCCGGCGTCGCGAACGGCCACCGTGCAGGCGCCGTTTTCCCGGTGCAGCAGCACGCCGATGGCGTGCCCGGGATTGTCGTTCTCCACCTGCGCGTCGAGCGCATTCTTGAGCAAATTCAGGAGCACCTGCTGTACTTGCTGCGGGTCGGCCAGCACGCGAGGGTCAGGACTGGCAGCGTCGTGGCGCCAGCTGATATTGGCTTGCGGATGGGCCGCGCAAAACAGGGCGACGGCTTGCTCCACGGCGAGGGCCAGGGCGAAGGGGGTGCTGTGCGCGGGCCGCTTTTGCGCCATCGCGCGAATGTGACGGATGATGGCGCCCGCGCGTTCGCTTTGCGTGGCGATTTCCTGCGCGCCGTCGAGCAGGGGCGCCGCGTCCAGCCGACCCGCCGCGATGCGGCGCGCCATGCCGCGCGCGAAATTGCCGATGGCCGCCAGCGGCTGGTTCAGTTCGTGCGCAATGGCGCTGGCCATCTCGCCCAGGATGGCCAGGCGCGCCGTGTGGTCGAGCGTGGCCTGGCGCTGGCGTGCCTGCTCCTCCAGTGCGCGCTGCTGGTGCTGGGCGGCGCGTAATTGCTCCGTGCGCCGGCTGACCAGGTATTCCACGCGCACCGTGTGCACGGCCCAGGCCACCAGCAAGGCCAGCACCAGCAGCATCCAGCCCCAGTAGCGGCGCAGCGCCGTCTCGAATGTCAACTTGTTCAGGTAGGCGTAGGGGCCGATGCGCAATTCACGGAACAGCTCATCGACGATCTGGTAGTCGCTTGGCACCGTCCAGCTGTAGCCCTCACTGGTGCGCGGCATGGCCAGCAAGGCCAGCGCCACTTTTTTCGCCAGCGCCGGCGGCGTCTGGCGCAGGGCCACGAAGGGCCAGTCCGGATACAGCCGCGACGAGCTGGCGCAGCGAAAACCGGGAATCGGACGCGTAGTGATCACGCGCAGTTCGTCAGCCTGCACTTCCCCGCGCGTCACCATCTGTTCCAGCAGGCAGGTGCGCACGATGCCGGCATCCATGCGTCCGGACCGCACGGCTTCGACGATCTGCTGCGACGGGAAACCGCTGTAGCGCAGGCTGGAAAAATCGTGCGCGGGATCGATACCCGCTTCCAGCAGCTCGCGTGCGGCGATCTGGTAACCGCCAAACGCATCGGGCGCCACCGCCATCACGTTCTTGCCCGCCAGGTCGGCCAGGTCGTGCAGCGGCGACGCATTGCGCACGACGATGGCCGAGCCGATGGCCTGGCGTGGCGAGTCGGTCCATGGCGATTCGAGCGTGGCGATGCGGCTCGCGCCATCGCTGTGTTCCAGTGCCACGTAATGACCGCTGCTGGTGATGGCAAAGGCGATCGATTGCGACTGCACGGCGCGCGTCAGGCCCGCCTGGTCGTAGTCGGCCAGTACAAAACGGATGCCGGGGACGCTGGCTTGCAGGTGGCGCGTCACGTACGACCAGTCCTGCTGCACGGCGTCGCTGCCCTTGTAGGCCAGCACGCCAATTCTCACCTCAAGTACTTCGGAACGCTCGTCCGCCGCTTGCGCGCCGTGCAGGCACAGCGCCGCCAGTGTCAATGCGACTAGCCTGCGCACTAGAACATGCTGCGCTGCGCTGCGCGCGCATCGCCGAACAGTTCCAGCAACAGTTTCTTGATGGGGGCGGGCAGCGGCGCGTTTGCAATTTTCGCGCTGTCGTACCAGACGTGGGTCGCTTCCCCGGCCAGTGCCAGGCGGCGCGCCAGGGTGATGCGGCAGGGGACGATGTGCAATTTGTAGTGGGTAAATACATGCACGATGGGCAGCAGCCGCTCCTGCGTCTCGATCTCGCCGAATGGCGCCACGGCGCATGCCAGCGCATGCTGGTCTATCTCTCGCGGTGAGTCTTCATCAGCTAGCACGTGGCCATCGAGTTCGGGCAGCGACAGCAAGCCGCCCCAGATGCCCGAGCCGGGACGCTGTTCCAGCAGCACCTGGCCATCGTCGATGATGAGCAGCATGACGGCGTGCTTTTCCGGGCTGTTTTTTTTCGGTTTGCGTACCGGCAGATCCTTGGTGCGGCCGTTGGCGTAAGCCACGCAGCGCGGCTGCAGCGGGCAGCGGCTGCAATCGGGACTGCTGCGCGTGCACAGGGTGGCGCCGAAGTCCATCAAGCCTTGCGTGTAGGCTTCGATGCCCGTTTCCGGCAGCAGCGCTTCTGCGCGGCGCCACATGGCTTCCTCGACCCGTTTTTCACCGGGATAGGCATCGATGCCGAAGGTGCGCGCGAAGACGCGCTTGACGTTGCCATCCATGATGGCTGCGCGCGTGCCGCTGGAAAACGCGGAGATGGCGGCGGCCGTCGAGCGACCGATGCCGGGCAGGTCGGCCAGGAGGACCGGGTCGCTGGGGAAGATGCCGCCGTATTCGGCGACCACGCGCTGCGCGCATTTGTGCAAGTTGCGCGCCCGCGTGTAGTAACCGAGACCGCTCCATTGCGCCATCACGTCTTCCACCGGTGCTTCCGCCAAATCGCGCAGGGTGGGGAAGCGTTCGAGGAAGCGCGCGTAGTAGCCCAGCACGGCCGTCACCTGCGTTTGCTGCAGCATGATTTCGGACAGCCAGATCAGGTAGGCGTCGCGCGTGTTTTGCCATGGCAGCGCGTGGCGGCCATGCTGCTTTTGCCAGGCGATGACGGTGGCGGAAAAAGTTGGGTCGACATAATTTTCAAGCGCGTTCTCAAACTGAGCTGCGCCCTGGGCGGGCGAGAGCGGATGCAGCAGACGTTTCATGCAGGGTTCCAGTGTTCGGTTGTTTTATGTTGCGCTGGCCGTGCGCAAGGCGGCAAGCAATTGTGCCAGCTGCGCCTTGTCGCGTTCGAGCGCTGCCAGGCTGGCTTCGAAGCCGGCGATCTTCTGTTCCAGGCTGCCGGTGGCGTCGTGGATGCGCTGGATCGAGGCAAAGCGCAGTTTCAGCTGTTCCTTGTACTCGACGATCTGTGCTTCGAGCGGCGCCATGATGACTTTCAGCCAGGCGCTGGCGTCGTCGTTGGCGTTGGTGAAACTGCGGCGCACGCGCGAGGCGATGGTGTCGAAGAATTTCTCCATCAGCACGACCCGGCTGGTGGTGAGCAGGGTCGCCGTGCCGAACTGCTTATGGTAGACGGCTTCGATATCGGCGATCTCCTGGCGGTAGCGGGCCAGCGAAAACGGCATCGGCAAGGCCAGCGCCAGGCCATGTTCGGTGGCGAACTTGCGGTACATCACGTTCATCATCTCTGTGATCTCGGCCGTCTTGCCTTCCGAGCGGTCCAGGTTCTGGGCGATGCGTTCGAAATACTGGCGCACGGCTTCGCGCAGGCCCGTGAAAAAGCGGCTGCGCTGCATGGCGGCGCGCACGCTGTCGATATCGTCGCGCACGATGTCCATGCCCAGGCTCGTATAGAGTTCCGTCGACAGGCGGGTAAATACGGCGCGCGTCGCCTGCAGCTTGAACAGGCTGCTGTCGAATTCCTTCTTCTCGATATCGATGCGCCGCATCATGTGCGCGATCACGCTCTGGTTCTTGCCGCGCAGGCTGTTCAGCTCATGCAGCTGTTCGGCGATGCCGCGTGCGCGGGCCGCCGCCTGCACCTGCTGCGCCGCTTCGATGGCGTCCAGATCGAACGCCAGTTGACGCCGGATGATGTCCTTGCGCGCGGGGATCAGTTCCTCGAAAAGGGCCGTCTCCAGTGGCAGCAGGCGGCTCTTTTCCAGCAGCGCCGCATCGTGGTTGATCTTGCCCACCAGGGCCTTTTGCGCCGACACGGGAAACACCTGGCCAGCGTCCAGGGCCAGGAGATGCGCCACGCTGGCCTGCTGGCGCTCGATCGCCTGCGCCACCTCCAGGTCGCCGCGCAATTCATCCCACATGCTGTCGATCTTGTTGAGCACCACCAGGCGGCCGGCGCCGGCGCCGATATGGTTGCGCCAAACCTCGATGTCGCTGCGCGTGACACCCGTGTCGGCGGCCAGGATGAACAGCACCGCGTGCGCATTCGGGATCAGGTTCAAGGTCAGTTCCGGTTCCGTGCCGATGGCGTTCAAGCCCGGCGTGTCGAGGATGACCAGGCCCTGTTTCAGCAGCGGATGGGGAAAGTTGATGATGGCGTGGCGCCACATGGAGATTTCCACCTGGCCGTCCTCGTCGAGCATGGCGGGTGCATCCGCGTCGTCGGCATCGTACAGGCCGTAGCGCGCTGCTTCTTCCACGCTGACTTTTTTCGTCAGGCTGACCTGGCGGATGGCTTCCTGCATGTCGCCGCCCGCATCGATGTTCAGGGGCAGGACGGTCCAGGCGGCGGGCAGGTCGCGGTAGTCGCTGGTTGACAGGTTCTGTGCGCGCGTCTCGATGGGCAGCAGGCGGATCGATGGCTGCCACGCCGGGTCGTACAGCAGCTCGGTGGGACACATGGTGGTGCGGCCCGCGCCCGAGGGCAGGATGCGCTGGCCGTAGTCGGCAAAGAAGATGGCGTTGATCAGCTCGGATTTTCCGCGCGAGAATTCCGCCACGAAGGCCACGGACAGGCGGTCGTCAGTCAGGCGGGAAACGCAGCGGGCCAGGCGCAGCGCGGAAGCGCCGTCGACCAGGCCAGCCGCGCTGGCGGCTTGCCGGTATGCCTGCAAGGCCGCCAGCACATCCTGGCGCCATGCGCTGTATTGTTCCAAGTCCCTGACCATCTGGCTCCCTTTGCGAGTGACTTACTTTTGACAATTCACGCAGTAAAACGTGGAACGTTGTCCTTGCACGATTTGGCGGATCGGCGCGCCGCATACGCGACATGGCTTGCCCGCGCGGTTGTAGGTGAAATACGTCTGCTGGAAGTAGCCGGACTGGCCGTTTACGCCGATGAAGTCGCGCAAGGTGCTGCCGCCTTGCACGATGGCTTCGGCCAGCACGTCGCGTATCGCCTGCGCCAGTTTCTCATAGCGCGCCAGGCCGATGCGCCGGGCCGGCGTCTTCGGGTTGATCCCCGCGCGAAACAGGCTCTCGGAACAATAGATATTGCCCACGCCGACGACGATGTCGCCCGCCATCAGTACCTGCTTGATATTGGTGCCCTTGTTGCGTGTTTTTTCGAACAGCAGCTGGCCCGTGAAGCCGCCTTCCAGTGGTTCCGTACCCAGGCCGCGCAGCAGCGCGTGGCCGTCCAGCGGGCCGTCGGCCTCGTCGTGCCACAGCACGGCGCCGAAGCGGCGCGGGTCCGTCATGCGCAGCACCTGGCTGCCGCCGTCCGCATCTTCCACGACAAGGTCGAAATGATCGTGCTTTTGCGCCTCCGTCCCCGTTGGCAGCACGCGCAAATGGCCCGACATGCCCAGGTGGATAATCAGCGTGCCGTGGCGGAAGTGGATCAGCAGGTATTTGCCGCGCCGCCCCGTCAGGCCGATGGTTTGGCCCGACAATTGTTCGCCAAGGTCCGGAGGGAAGGGCCAGCGCAGGCCGTCGCGGCGGAGCACGACGGCGCGCACGGCGCGGCCCTCGATGTGGGGCGCGACACCGCGTCGTGTGACTTCGACTTCTGGTAATTCTGGCATAAGGCTCGAATGGTTGAAAAGCGGGTAAAAACAGGCAGCTTGCCGGCGGATGGCTGGCCCGGGCACGCCATGCCGCCAGGACGTATATATTTCGTTACATACGTGAAGTACGCGATAGCCGCGTTGGGCGTAGAATCAAACTTTGCCGTTTAGCCAGGATCAGCCATTGAAAAACGCTTTCGCCATTGTAACCTTGTCCGCCCTGATGGCCACGCATGCCATGGCACAGACGCCTGTTGCCCCCGCTAATGCTGCGGCCGGCCCCTCTACGGCCGCGCCCGTCGCGCCACAGGAAGAGGGCGCCGAGTCCAAGGCGGGCGCCAAGGAGGACGCCAAGGCGGAGGGTTTGCCGAAGGTCGAATTGAGCAGCGACTTGCTGTACAAGCTGACCAAGGCTGAAATGGAATTCAAGAGCGGCCAGTGGCAAGGGCCGTACGTGACGATGATGGTGGCGGCGCAGCAGACGCGCGACCCGCGCCTGGCGCGCCGCGCTTCCGAAATGGCGCTGTCTGCCAAGCAGGGCGGCGAAGCGCTGGCTGCCATCCGCCTGTGGCGCGAGCTGGCGCCCGACTCGGACGAGGCGACGCAGTTCTTCCTCGGCTTCGTCGTGTTGACGGACAAAATCGAAGAAGCGGAACCGATTTTTGCCGAACGCCTGGCCAATGCGCCAGCGGGCGCGCGCGGCGTGGCCCTGTTCCAGATGCAGCAGATCCTGTCGCGGTCGAATGACAAGCTATATGCCTACTCGATGGTGACGCGCCTGGTGCAGCCTTACCTGGACATGTTCGAGGCCCATCTGGTGCTGGCGCAGGGCGCCCTGTCGATCGGCGAGCGTGAGCGCGCCATCGGCGAAGCGAACAAGGCGCTGGCGATCAAGCCGAACTCCGAGCTGGCCGTGTTGACTCTGGCGCAGGTGACGGGCGAACCCGAGGCGGCAGGCAAGGTGCTTGCCACATTCCTGCAAAAGAATCCGGACGCCGTCGAAGTGCGCGGCGCGTATGCGCGCCTGCTGGTTGAGCAAAAACAACTGGAGCCGGCGCGCGATCAATTCCTGCTGCTGCTGAAAAGCCAGCCCGATAACGTGGGCGGCCTGTACGCGCTGGGTATCGTGGCGCTACAGCTGGAAGACACCAAGGGCGCCGAGCAGTACTTCAAGCGCTTCCTGGCCGTGCTCGAAAAGTCTCCTGGCGACACGCGCGATCCGTTCAAGGCCCTGATGATTTTGTCGCAGATCGCCGAGACGCGGGGCGACACGGCGGGCGCCATCGCCTGGCTGGACAAGGTCGACAACAGTGCATCAAGCGGCTACGTCGAGGCGCGCTTGCGCCGCGCCCAGCTGATCGCCCGTGGCGGCAATCTTGATGCGGCCCGCAAGGCGCTGACGGAAATCGAAACGGACGATCCGGCAAGCCAGGCACAGGTGCTGCTGGTCGACGCGCAATTCCTGCGCGACGCCGGCTATGTGCAAAGCGCCTATACGGTGCTGGAAAACGCCTTGCTGCGTTTCCCCGACAATCCCGAACTGCTGTACGACTACGCCTTGCTGGCCGAACGCCTGGATAAACTCGATTTGATGGAGGCCAGCCTGCGCCGCGTGATGGTGCTGGCACCCGACAACCAGCATGCGTATAACGCCCTGGGCTACTCGCTGGCCGAACGGGGCATCCGCCTGGAGGAGGCCCATGCGCTGATCGAGAAGGCGCTGCAGATGGCGCCGGGCGACCCGTTCATCATGGACAGCATGGGCTGGGTGCAGTTCCGCATGGGCAACCTGGCCGCGGCGGAAAACGCCTTGCGCCGTGCCTATGCCGTGCGCAGTGATCCGGAAATCGCCGTCCACCTGGGCGAAGTGCTGTGGCAGAAGGGTGACAAGGAAGAAGCGCAAAAACTGTGGCGCGATGCGCAAGGCAAGGACCCGAAAAACGAGGCCCTGAAAAGCACCCTGGCGCGCCTGAATGTCAGTTTGTAACGCAATGTTAACTAAAATATGGGGTCAGGCCCGACGGGTCTGACCCCAGCTTTACGCTGCTGGTTCTTTATTATTCCCATGCCAAAAAAACTCTTCCCCCTCACGCTCGTCTGCCTGGCCCTGTCGGCCTGCTCGACCCTGACCTCTCCCTTTTCGTCCGGCGCCGCGCCATCGTCGCAAGCGGTGGCGCCTTACCGCGAGCAGCTGGAGCTAACGGGCCGCTTGAACGTGGTGTATCAGAAGGATGACAGGCCCGAATCGGCCACCGTCAATTTCAACTGGCAGCAGACGGCGCAGCGCACGGACGTGACACTGTATTCGCCCGTCGGCAGTACCCTGGCCACCATCGCCGTCACGCCGCAGCAGGCCGTGTTGACGCAAAGCGGCAAGGCGCCGCGCAGCGCGCCCGATGTTGATACCTTGAGCGCGCAGATGCTGGGCTGGTCCTTGCCCGTGTCGGGCTTGCGCGACTGGCTGCAGGGCTATGCCGTGGGCGCCGATGGCAAGCGCTTTGTCGCTTCGCCGGCCAACGACAGCGTGACCACCAAGGATGGCTGGCGTTTGCGCTATGTGTCGTGGCAAGATGCTGCAGACAATACACCGGGCGCCTTGCCCCAACCGCGGCGTATCGATGCGGAACGTAATGCCAGCGCGCAGGCCGATGCCGTCTCGCTGCGCATCGTGCTCGATCCTGCCCCTTCCGCACCTGCACCATGACACTGACGACTCTGAACAATTGCCCGGCCCCGGCCAAGCTGAACTTATTTCTACACGTCAACGGCCGCCGCGCCGATGGCTACCACCTGCTGCAGACGGTGTTCCAATTGCTCGACCATGGCGACACCTTGCACTTCGCGCTGCGCGACGACACGGCGATTGTCCGCGTGACGGCCCTCGCCGGCGTGCCGGAGGAGCAGGACCTGATCATCCGTGCCGCCAGCTTGCTGCAAGCGGAAGTGCTGCGCCGCACGGGCGCCTTGCCGCGCGGCGTCGATATCGCCATCGACAAGGTGTTGCCCATGGGGGGAGGCCTCGGCGGCGGTTCGTCCGATGCGGCCACGGCCCTGATGGCATTGAACCGACTGTGGCAGGCGGGTTTGACGCGCGAGGAATTGATGGCGCTGGGCTTGCCGCTGGGTGCCGACATCCCGTTTTTCATCTTTGGTGAGAATGCCTTTGCCGAAGGCGTGGGCGAGGCACTGCAGCCCGTCACCACGCCCGAATGCTGGTATGTGGTGATCGAGCCGGGCGTGCAAGTGCCCACCGCGGCAATTTTTTGCGCGGAAGGCTTGACGAGAAATACCGAACCCGTCACAATAGCGGACTTTTCCAGGTACCTCGCAGAAGGAAACGATGCGGGCGGGTTTGGTAAGAATGATTTACAGCAAGTGGCATGCAGTCTTTTCAAGCCGGTAGCAGATGCGGTAGAATGGCTGGGTGCTTACGGTGAGGCCAGGATGACTGGTTCCGGTGCTTGTGTGTTTAGTGCGTTTGGCAGTCAGGAAGAAGCGGATGCGGTGCTCAGCAATGTGCCACCAGTCTGGATCGCCTGGAAGGCAAAAGCGCTGAGTCGCCACCCGATGCTCACGCTGTTGTAAAGCAAAGCAAGCAGCAAAAAAAGATTTTGCTTAGCGTCAAATAGTCGGTATAATACTGGCCAACATGACGGCAAGCAGTCAGTAACGTAGGGGAATCGCCAAGCTGGTTAAGGCACTGGATTTTGATTCCAGCATGCGAAGGTTCGAATCCTTCTTCCCCTGCCACCATTTCACCGTAGTCTGTCGATGCGAAGTTAGCGTCCAGTGCGGGAAAAAGCAGATATGTCGCCACGCGGCATATTCTAAACAATGACTGACCGGGCACATGCCCGGTTAGTGCTTTTCAAGACTTCTATATCACCTCTTGGGACTCCCATGGCTTACGAAAACCTGATGGTTTTTACCGGCAACGCGAATCCAGCGTTGGCAGAGGGGGTCGCAAAAAACCTCGGCATCCCTCTCGGTAAAGCAAACGTTTCGAAATTCTCCGACGGCGAAGTAATGGTCGAGATTAACGAAAACGTGCGCGGCAAGGATGTTTTTGTTTTGCAATCCACCTGTGCTCCAACCAACGACAGTCTGATGGAAATCATGCTGATGGTTGATGCCTTGAAACGTGCTTCCGCTGGCCGCATCACTGCCGCGATTCCTTATTTCGGCTACGCCCGCCAAGACCGTCGTCCACGCTCCGCGCGTGTGGCGATTTCGGCCAAGGTGGTGGCGAACATGCTGGAAGAAGCCGGTGTCGAGCGCGTCCTGATCATGGACTTGCACGCTGACCAAATTCAAGGTTTCTTCGATATCCCAGTCGACAATATCTACGCTTCGCCAATTTTGCTGGGTGACCTGCAAAAGAAAAACTACCAGGATCTGCTGGTCGTGTCGCCGGACGTCGGTGGTGTGGTACGTGCGCGCGCCTTGGCAAAACGCCTGGGCTGCGACCTGGCCATCATCGACAAACGCCGCCCAAAGGCGAACGTGTCCGAAGTGATGAACATCATCGGTGAAGTCGAAGGCCGCAACTGCGTGATCATGGATGACATGGTCGACACGGCAGGCACCCTGACCAAGGCTGCCGAAGTGCTTAAAGAGCGCGGCGCGAAAAAAGTCGTGGCGTATTGCACGCACGCGGTGCTGTCCGGCCCGGCGATCGACCGTATCTCGGCTTCGCCACTCGATGAGCTGGTCGTGACTGACACGATCCCCCTGTCCGAAGCGGCCCTGGCCTGCGGCAAGATCCGTCAATTGACGTGCGCGCCGCTGCTGGCCGAGACGTTCAAGCGCATCATCAAGGGTGATTCGGTTATTTCCCTCTTTATCGACTAATTCGGTAAGTAGAAACAGACGTAATGCCTGCGGCGCGACCGGCTTTTTGCCTGTTGCGCCGCAGTGTTTTAGTTTTCGGGGCGCGTATGCGCCCATTTCCGAGGATTCCTGGTCGCGGGAATCTTCATAACACAAGGCATCTGCCTTGTTCTTCTTGGAGTATCACATGAAAGTTATCGCATTTAAACGCGAATTGCAAGGTTCCGGAGCGAGCCGCCGCCTGCGCATTTCCGGCCAAACCCCTGGTATCGTCTACGGTGGCGCTGAAGCCCCGGTGCTGATCTCGCTGGATCACAACGCCCTGTACCACGCGTTGAAAAAAGAAGTGTTCCACTCGTCGATCCTGGATCTGGAAATCGACGGTGTTTCCCAGCAAGTTCTGTTGCGCGACTTCCAAGTCCACGCATACAAACAACTGGTTCTGCACGCTGACTTCCAGCGCGTTGACGCTAAGCAAGCTATCCACGTGAAAGTTGCTCTGCACTTCATCAACGCTGACGTTTCCCCAGCAGTCAAACTGCATGGCGCGACCATCAGCCACGTTGCCAACGAAATCGAAGTTTCGTGCCTGCCAGGCCAACTGCCAGAATTCATCAACGTTGACCTGTCGAACATCGACGTCGGTCACTCGTTGCACATCGGCGACCTGGTCCTGCCAGCTGGCGTGACCGCTGTCACCCACGGCGCCAACCTGACCATCGCTACCGCTTCGGTACCGGCTGGCCACGTTGCTGCTGAAGCTGAAGCAGCCGCTGCTGTTGACGCCGACAAGAAGTAATTTTGCCGCCGCAGTAATGCGGTAGTTGCAAGGAAAAACCCGCCAGGTTCGCCGCGCGGGTTTTTTTCTGCCTGTTTTCACCGATAATGTTTTCTTTTTCATTGCAGACACAGCCATGCCCATACGCCTGATCGTCGGCCTCGGCAACCCGGGACCCGAATACGAACAAACCCGTCACAATGCCGGTTTCTGGCTGCTGGACAATCTTGCCAACAGCTTGCCCGGCACGCGCTTGCAGCGCGATTCGCGCTATAACGCCATGCTGGCGAAAACGTCGATAGCCGGAAAGGAAGTCTGGCTGCTCGAACCGCTGACCTTCATGAACCGCTCGGGCCAGTCCGTGGGCGCGCTGGCGCGCTTCTTCAAGATCGCCGCCGATGAAGTGCTGGTGGTGCACGACGAGCTCGATCTGATGCCCGGCATTGCGCGCCTGAAGAAAGGCGGCTCGGCCGGCGGCCACAATGGCTTGAAAGACATCACGGCCGCGCTGGGCACGCAGGATTACTGGCGCTTGCGCCTGGGCATCGGCCACCCGCGCACCCTGAGCCTGCAGCAGCAAGTAGCCGATTTCGTGCTGCACCGTCCGCGCCGCGAAGACCAGGAGCTGATCGAGCAAGCCATCGACAAATCCTTGCAGGTGATGCCGCAGATCGTCGAAGGTAAGTTCGAGGCAGCGACCATGAAGCTGCATACGGCATAATTATTTGGTGGCCTTGCCGAAGCTGGCCATGATTGTTTTCGCCATCTGCTGCTGGCTGGTCTGGGCGCTGCTGCCTTCGCCCGCGTTGGCGGCGATCAGCAAGCCGTCGCCGCTGCCGGGCGCCAGCGCGATCAGCGCGTGCCAGTAGCCGTTAGAACCCAGGTGGGTGAGCACGCGCTGCGGCGCCTGGGGCGGAAAGTGCATCACGCCCCAGCCCAATGCCGCATTCGTGTCGCCCTGCGCCGTGTGCAGCAACATATACGTTTCCTGCTTCAGCAGCTTGCCCTTGCCTTGCTCGCCGTGCAGTTGATCGAGCGCAAACTTGGCCCAGTCTCGCATGCTCAGGTGAATTTCTCCATCGGGTGCCATCATCAGCGGATTGCTGGCCATCAAGCCGGCAATCGGCTTGTTTTCCTTGTGCCCCAGATTTTGCCCCCGCACGGTGGGGCCGAAGGCGGCCCGCATGCCCAGCGGGCCGAACACTTCGGCCTGCATCAATTCTTCATATGTCTTGCCCGTGGCGCGCTCGGCGATGGCGGCGGCGATCATGGCGCCGCTGTTCGAGTAATGCGATTCACCGCGCGGCGTGGCCACCGGCGCGTCGGCCAGCGCGCGCTGCGCGTATTCCAGGCGCAGCAGCGGCAATGGCCGCGTATCCGTGTAGGTGGAATTGATCCATGCCTCGTCCGGATTCGGCGGCAGGCCGGCGCGGTGCGACAGCAGATCCATCAGGTTGACGTCGCGGTACTCGGCGCGCATGCCGCCTGCCAGCGCGGGCAGCATGCTTGACAGTGGCGCATCCCACGACAGCACGCCCCGTTCCACCAGACGCGCGATCAGGGTCACTGTCATGGCCTTGCCGTTGGAACCGATATTCCACACGTCATCAGCGCGCACGGCGTCATGCCCGTCATTGGCCCGCACGCCCGCTTGTGTCTGTGCCTCGATCTTGCCGTCGCGGATCACGAGTATGGCCATGGCCGGCACGCTCTTGTCTGCCAGCGCCTGCTGCAGCATGGCATGCAAGTCATGGGCGCGGGCGGCGCCGCTGAGCAAAAAGGCGGTGCTGCAAACGAGTGAGGCAAGCAGGGTTTTCATGGTGTCTCCAGTCGATAAGGGTGGGGTAACATGTTAAAATGGTCGCAAAACATGATTTAATTATTGTTTTACGATAATTTATTCTAGCAACACTTTACGCATCCGTATACTTTTGAATATGAAAAAAAATCCAACGGGACCGGCGGCACTGAGCCGGCGCGTGCGCTACGGCGTCTCGGCGTTCTTTGTGCTGTACCTGCTGCTGACGGTGCTGGGCTGGCTGGCGCCTGCGCCGGCAGCGCGCGGCAGCCTGGGCAGCGCCGGCATGTATGAATTGCTGCTGCAGTTGCAGAGCCAGCCATTCGCACGCCTGGCGGCCATGCCCTTGTGGCAGCGGGGTCTGGGCCTGGCGCTGGCCTTGCCAGCCTTGCTGGTGCTGGGCGATGCCGTGCGCCAGTTGGCCCTGGTCTTGCGCCAGTTCGAGCAGGGCGTGTTTTTTACGCCGCAGGTGGCGCAGCGCTTTCGCCGTTTTGCCGGCGGCTTGCTGCTGGGAACGGTGTTGACGTTGCTGGAGCCGACCGTGCGCGGCATGCTGTTTGGTTTGCTGGAAGAGGGAACGAGCCAGTTGCGCCTGGTCATCGACATCACGGGCGGCGACTTGTGGACCTTGCTGCTGTGCACGGTTTTCCTTGCGCTGGCGCAAATCCTCCATGAAGGCCAGCGCCTGGCCGATGAAAACAGCGGGTTCATCTGATGGGCATCGTCGTGCGCCTCGACCTGGTACTGGCCAGGAAAAAAGTGAAATCGAAGGAGCTGGCGGCCTTCATCGGCATCACGGAGCAGAACTTGTCCCTCTTAAAATCGGGCAAGGTGCGCGGTGTGCGTTTCGATACGCTGTCGAAAATTTGCGAGATGCTCGAGTGCCAGCCTGGTGACATCCTGGAATTCGATGCGTCGCAGCCGGACGACGCGGACGACGCGCCCTAACAGCAGAGGGGGCGGTTTTTTTGAAGAGTAGGGTGCATAGAGGTACAATTGACCCTTAGAGCATTAATACAGCAAGATTATCCAGAAAACGCCCGCAACGGCCGTTTTGCACCAGCCGCTTGCCGGCAATATTGATTATTTAAAGGTTTTCCATGAGTCTCCAATGCGGTATCGTCGGCTTGCCGAACGTCGGCAAGTCCACCCTGTTCAATGCACTGACGAAAGCCGGCATCCCGGCTGAAAACTATCCGTTCTGCACCATCGAGCCGAACGTCGGCGTCGTTGAAGTGCCGGATCCGCGCATGGATGCGCTGGCCGCCATCGTCAAGCCGGAACGCATGGTCAATGCCATCGTGGAATTCGTCGACATCGCCGGTCTGGTGGCTGGTGCATCGAAAGGCGAGGGCCTGGGCAACCAGTTCCTGTCGCACATCCGCGAAACGGACGCCATCGTCAACGTCGTGCGTTGCTTCGAAGATGACAACGTCATCCACGTGGCCGGCAAGATCAACCCGCTCGACGATATCGAAGTCATCCAGACCGAACTGGCGCTGGCCGACATGGGCACCGTGGAAAAAGCCATCCACCGCGAAAACAAGAAAGCCCGCTCGGGCGACAAGGACGCGGCCAAGCTGCTGGCCATCATGGAACGCATGATGCCTTACCTGAACGACGCCAAGCCGGTGCGCGCCATGGGCCTGGACGCCGACGAAATGGAACTGATCAAGCCTTTGTGCCTGATCACGGCCAAGCCAGCCATGTTCGTGGCCAATGTGTCGGACACGGGCTTTACCAACAACCCGCTGCTGGACCAGCTGACGGCCTACGCGCAATCGCAAAATGCCCCTATCGTCGCCATCTGCGCGGCGCTGGAAGCGGAAATCGCCGACCTGGACGATGCCGACAAGGGCGCTTTCCTGGCCGACATGGGCATGGAAGAGCCAGGCCTGGATCGCCTGATCCGCGGCGCCTACAAGCTGCTGGGCCTGCAAACCTACTTCACGGCGGGCGTGAAGGAAGTGCGCGCCTGGACCATCCATGTGGGCGACACGGCACCGCAAGCGGCCGGCGTGATCCATACCGACTTCGAACGCGGCTTCATCCGCGCGCAAACCATCGCCTATGACGACTTCATTGCCTACAAAGGCGAAGCCGGTGCCAAGGAAGCGGGCAAGATGCGCGCCGAGGGCAAGGAATACGTGGTCAAGGATGGCGACGTGCTGAACTTCCTGTTCAACGTCTAACTTCCTGCCCGGCCCCGGATGGGGCGACAGACAACCCTGCAAATCATTGATTTGCAGGGTTTTTTATTGCCCGGATAACCAGCATGGCTGCAATTGGACGGTTCTCTAGTCCTCGCGGCCGCGCGCCAGGCTATCCGAACGTTGCCATGTCCACATCAGACCGATGCCGGCCGAGGTGCTGCTGTTCTGGCGCAGCAGGGGGCTGGCGCGGTTGGCGGCGCCTGCGTAGTTGTCGTAGCGCAAAAATGCAAAGGCCCGCCAGTCCCGCTGCAGCCGGTACGAACCGCCCAGGCCCAGGCGTGTGAGCATCAGTCCGCTCTTCGCCGCATATGATGGGCGCTGACCGGTGGCAAACGCGGGGCTGACGCCATAAAAGTAATCGTTGATGGCGGCATTGCCCAGCACGGCGCCCAGGCTGGCATCGACATGCCACGCCTGCTGTTCGCCTTGCAGCGCATACACGAGGCGTGGCTCGAACGTGGCGCCCTGGCGGTGCAGGCCGCCGCGCGCTTCGATGACGGCGCGCAAGGGCAGCTCCAGGCCCAGACGGCTGTGTTGCGTCGGCTCGGCCAGCTTGATTTTCAGGCGCGGGCCAAATTCCACCAGGGTGCCCAGATCCGGCATGCCGCGCCGGGCCGGCACGTCGCTGGACCTGGCAGGCAAGGACAGGGCAAAGCCGATATCGACATCGAATCGCTCCGTGTCGAGCAGGCGCGCGCCCACGCCGGAGCGGTCGGCGCGTAATACTTTGCCACGGTAAATCAGATAGGGCAGGGCCAGGCTGCGCGTCGAGCGTTCGCTGGCGCCGGGATAGGCGGGCGTGACGGCTGTGCCGCCAAACACGCCCGCTTCCCATAATGGCAGCGGTGGTTCGATGGCGCGCGCCGGTGCCATGGCGGCGAAGACGGCGGAGGCGGCCAGCAAGGTGGGTGCGAGGTTCATCGAGGAACTCCGCAAGGCTTGCCCACCGGCAGCGATTCGAACTCAGCAACGAAGGCCATCAGCCCCCTCCCGTTCCAGCCCAGTTCATCGCGCACGGCTTCCGCTTCCGCCCTCTTGCCCTGGCGTTCATACTGGTCGATTAGCGCCCTGTAGCTGAGGGCGCTCGATTGTTTGCTGCGCTTTGCCAGCGCAATGGCTTCGCGGAAATGAAATTCGGCCGCGTCGTAGCGGCAGGCCGCGCTGGCGGCGCGTCCCGCCTGGTGATGCAGCCGCTCCTGCCAAGCGAGGTCGCCACGGCCCAGTTCTACATTTTCGACGGCTGCCTCGTAGCTGCGCATGGCTTGCGTCCAGTCGCCCTGGCTGGCCGCTTCCCGCGCGAACTGTTCCTGCTGCGCCGCCGTGCGCAGTTCGATCTGCGTGGAGCAGGCGTTGAGCGCCATTAAGACTAGCGGCAGGATGAGGCAAGAGCGGAGGGGGGGCAATGTGGACATGGCGCTACTGTAGCGCATGCGTAGCGCGCACGTTTGCGCGCTACGCATGAATTGGATATTTCCCCGGGCATGGATGACATATAATTTGCACACGACTTTGTTATTTTTGACAGTACACCTCACGGGAGCACCATGTTTTCACGCAAATTCCATTCTTGTGCACAGCTGATGCTGGCCACCTTGCTGATGGGCTTTATCGCCGCTTCCCCGGCGCGCGCGCAGCAAGCGGCCGTCAAATTGCCGAATGTGGTGATCCTGGCCACGGGCGGCACCATCGCCGGCAGCGGCGCCGACAGCACCACCACCGTGGGCTACACCTCGGCCACCGTGGGCGTCGAGCGCCTGATCGCGGCCGTGCCGGAACTGAAAAAAGTGGCGAATGTGAAAGGCGAGCAAGTGTTCCAGATCGCCAGCGAAAGCATGGGCAATGAACACTGGCTGACCCTTGCCAAGCGCATCAACGTGCTGCTGGCCTCGAACGATGTCGATGGCGTGGTCGTCACGCACGGCACCGACACCATCGAAGAAACGGCCTATTTCCTGAACCTGACCGTGAAAAGCCATAAACCGGTGGTGGTGGTGGGCGCCATGCGTCCGTCGACCGCCATCTCGGCTGACGGCCCCATCAACCTGTACAACGCCGTGATGCTGGCCGGCAGCAAGGAAGCCGTGGGCAAGGGCGTGCTGGTGGCATTGAATGACCAGATCAACGCCGCGCGCGAAGTCACCAAAACGAACACCTCGACGACCGACACCTTCAAGTCGCCGGAACTGGGCATGCTCGGCTACATCCAGGGCAGCAAGGCCTTTTTCTACCGCCAGTCGACGCGCAAGCACACGCTGGAATCGGAATTTGACATCAGCAAGCTCGATGCCCTGCCGCAAGTGGACATTGTCTACGGCTACGCCAACATGAACCGTGTCGGCATGGACGCCTTCATTGCCGCCGGCGCCAAGGGCATCATCCATGCGGGCGTGGGCGATGGCAGCGTGGCCGCGCAAATGAAGCCGGCCCTGGTAGAGGCGCGCCAGAAGGGCGTGCTGATCGTGCGTTCGAGCCGTGTCGGCCAGGGCATCGTGGCACGCAATGGCGAAGCCAATGACGATGAACTCGACAGTGTCGTGTCGGATACCCTGAACCCACAAAAAGCCCGCATCCTGCTGATGCTGGCCTTGACCAAAACGAATAGCACGCAAGAAATCCAGCGCATTTTCTACACGTATTGATCCTTGTCGCGCCAGGCCAGCCTCATTGGCTGAGCCTGGCCGATTTACGCTTGCCCGCTTTGCTGCCATACTTCGTTTCTGAATAACTTTCTGGAAGAAGCAGCAACACTGTTCCTTGTCCCCTGTCCATGGCTATCCTGTCCGACATCATCCTGTATCCCATCAAATCGTGCGCCGGCATCCACTTGCAGGAGGCCGTGCTCACGCATTCCGGGCTGATGAGCGAGCACGTCTTCGACCGCGAATGGATGGTGGTGGATCCGCAGGGTCGCTTCCTGACCCAGCGCGAACATCCGCGCATGGCACTGATCGTGCCGTCCATCAAGGCCACCACGCTGGAATTGCGCGCGCCGGGCATGCTGTGCCTGGAAATCGAGCTGGGCTTGCCGCACCCGGAACTGGCTCCCATGCTGGAAGTGCAGGTGTGGGACGATACCGTGCGCGCCTACGATTGCGATGACGTCACGGCTACCTGGTTTTCCAACGCCATCGGCGTGCCGTGCCGCCTGGCGCGCTTTCACCCGGACGTGGTACGCGCCACCAGCACCGCCTGGACGGACGGCGTGGCCGCCTCGACCATGTTTGCCGATGGCTATCCGGTACTGATCGCGGGCAGTGCCTCGCTCGCCGATGTGAACGACAAGCTGCGCGCCGCCGGCCGCGAGGCGCTGCCGATGAATCGTTTCCGTCCCAACCTGGTCATCGGCGATATCGGCGCCTTCGAGGAAGACTACGCCGCGTTCCTGCAATTTGGCGCCACTGTGCTCAAGCCTGTCAAACCATGCTCGCGCTGTCCGATTCCGTCGGTGGACCAGGCCACGGGCGTGCCCGGACCGGACCCGCTCGACGTCATGCATGGCTATCGCGCCAAGCCCGAGCTCGATGGCGCCATCTGCTTTGGCATGAACGCCATCGTCACCGGCGGCGGCGACGAGCGTATCGTGGTAGGGCAGGACATCGGTTTCGAACTGGCATTTTAAGCATGGCGCCCGTACAGAAGGGTTTAAGGTTTCTATGAATCAAGCAATACCGCCGGACCCGCGCATTGCCAGCCTCGAAGCCGAAAACCAGGCCTTGCGCGCGCGCATGGCTTTCCTGCTGGAGCAGGTCGAGCGCAACCACGACATCATGTGTCGCCACCAGGCGTTTGACCTGGAAATCGTCAGCGCGTCCACGTTTCCCGAATTGATTGGCACCATCTTTCGCACCTTGCCCGTGATTTCCGACCTCGACGGCGTCACCCTGAGCCTGCTCGACGAGGATGACGATATCGTGCTGGTGATGGAAAAGCTGGGCGTCGATTTCAGCGCCTTTCCGCAGTTGCTGTTCGTGCATGCCGTGGCGGAGCTGGGTTTTGCTGCACCAAAGCCCTTGGCCGAGGGAGAAGCGCCCTTGCCGGCGTCGCCGCTGCTGGGACAGTTCGATGCACGCGTGCATGGCCCGCGCTTTCCGCAGATCGACGCTCCCCTGCGCAGCGTGGCGCTGGTGCCCTTGCTGCGCAACAAGCGCCTGATCGGCAGCCTGAACCTGGCCAGCGTCGACGTGACGCGCTTTACGCCCTCGCTGGGCACGGATTTCATCAAGCACATGGCCTCCATCATCGCTATTTGCCTGGAAAACGTGATCAGCAATGAAATGCTGAAATACATCGGCTTGACCGATTCCCTGACGGGCGTCTACAACCGCCGCTATATCGACCGCCGGCTGCTGGAAGAAATCGCCCGCGCGCGGCGCCAGAATTATTGTATTTCATGCATGTATATCGACATCGACCATTTCAAGCTGGTCAATGATACCTATGGCCACCAGGGCGGCGATGAAGTGCTGCGCGAAGTGGCCACGCGCATCCGCACGGAGTTGCGCCGCTCCGATGCGCTGGGACGCTTCGGCGGCGAGGAATTCGTCGTCCTGCTGATTGACGCCGACCTCGACAGCGCGACGTTTGTTGCCGAACGCATCCGCGCCAGCATCGCCGGCACCATGTTTGACTTGCCGGGCAGCGCGCAAGCGTGGGTCAGCGTATCGATCGGCGTGGCCAGCCTTGAGGCGGGTGCGGCCCTGTTGCCGATCGAAACGGTGGCGCAGCAACTGGTGGCGCACGCCGACCAGGCCCTGTACCAGGCCAAGGCGGGTGGACGCAACATGGTCGTCAACTGGCAGCCAGAGGTCGGCTGACCAGGATCGCCTGATTATTTCAGTAGCAATGTTTCGGCTTTGGCCACGGCGTCGGCTGTGCCGCGCAGCACCACCACGTCGCCGCTGGCCAGTTGCGTTTCGGGCGTGACATCGAGACGGTCGCGGCCGCGGCGGATGGCCGTCACAAATGCACCGCAGCCGGCTATGTCGATCATGCTTAAAGGCAAGCCCACGCACTGCGCGCCCTCGTTGACGGTGACCGTATGCAGGCGTTCCAGTTCGGCATCGTCGCCCGCGTCGCTGGAACCGTGGAAATAGCCGCGCAAGGAGGCGTAGCGCTCCTCGCGTGCCGCCTGCACCCGGTGCACCACGCGGCGCAGGGGCACGCCCATCATGATCAGCGCGTGCGAAGCGAGCATCAGGCTGCCTTCCATCAATTCCGGCACCACTTCGGCCGCGCCCGCGCTTTTCAGCTGGTCGAGGTCGGTGTCGTCGTGGCTGCGCACGATGACGGGCAACGTTGGCGCCATTTCTTTGAGTAAATGCAACAACTTCAGTGCCGAGGGGGTGTTGGCGTAGGTAATCACGACGGTGCTGGCCCGGTAGATGCCGGCCGCCACCAGGCTTTCGCGCCGGCCCGCGTCGCCATACGAGACGTTGGCACCGGCCAGTTGCGCTTCCTGCACCCGTTCCGGGTCCAGGTCCAGCGCGTGGTATTCGATTTTTTCCTCTGCCAGCAGGGTGGCCAGGCTTTGCCCGCTGCGCCCGAAGCCGGCGATCAGCACGTGTTTCTGCGACGCCATGGTGCGCGTGGCGATCTTCGTGAGGGCCAGCGATTGCATCATCCAGTCGTTGGCGGCCAGTTTCATGACGATGGCATCGGACTTGGCGATGAGGAAGGGCGCCACCAGCATCGACAGCACCATCGAGGCCAGCACCACCTGCACGACGAACGGGTCCATCAACTTGATGCCGCCAGCCAGGTTCAGCAGCACGAAGCCGAACTCGCCCGCCTGCGCCAGTCCCAACCCCGTGCGCAGGGCCACGCCGTTGCTGGAACCGAACAGCCGGGCCAGGCCCGCGATCAGGGCGAATTTCAGCAGCACGGGGCCGCACAGCAGCAGCAAGACCAGCCACCAGTTGTCGAGCACCACGCGGATATTGAGCAGCATGCCGACGGTGATGAAGAACAGGCCCAGCAGCACGTCGCGGAAGGGTTTGATATCCTCTTCCACCTGGTGCTTGAATTCCGTTTCGGAAATGAGCATGCCGGCAACAAACGCCCCCAGGGCCAGCGACAACCCGGCCCGTTCCGTGATCCAGGCCGCGCCCAGCGTGATCAGCAGCAGGTTGAGCATGAACAACTCCTGCGAGCGGCGCTTGGCGACGATAGTCAGCCAGCCCCGCACCAGCTTCTGGCCGATGAACAGGAGCAAAATGAGGACAAGCAGGGCCTTGCCGCCGGCCCAGGCCAGGGTTTCGGCCAGATTGTCGGAATCGCGAGTGAGGGCGGGGATCAGGATCAGCAGGGGCACCACGGCCAGGTCCTGGAACAGCAGGATGCCGATGATCTTGCGGCCGTGTTCGCTTTCCAGTTCCAGCCGTTCCGTGAGCATTTTGGAGACGATGGCCGTTGACGACATGGCCAGCGCGCCGCCCAGGGCGAAGGCGGCTTGCCAGCTCAGGTGGATGTAGGCGGACAGGTAGCGTCCGACGAACCAGCCGAAGACGACGGTGGCGATGATGGTGGTGACTACCTGCGCCATGCCAAGGCCAAAGACGATGCGCCGCATGGCGAGAAATTTGGGAAGCGAGAATTCGAGTCCGATGGAAAACATCAGGAAGACGACGCCGAATTCGGCCAGGGTGTGGCTGGCCTCGTTTTCCGCCGCCAGCCCCAGCGCGTGGGGGCCGATGACGATGCCGACAGCCAGGTAGCCCAGCATGGGCGGCAAATGCAACATTCTGAAAGCGACCACGCCCAGCACGGCGCTGCCGAGTAACATCAGGGTCAGTTCAAGCGAGGAAAACATGGGTTGCCCGGTGCGGTCAATGGAAATCGTTGTTTGTTGTGACTGGCAAGTTTTTTGCTTTCCTAATTCGTTTATACTTTGGGCATGAGTGTAACCCATGAAAAAACAATGCTGAAAGCTTTTGATCGAATTGACATGCAAGCGACGACCGAGCGCGCCGTCGCGCTGGCCCGCACCACCTTGCAGATCGAGTCCGACGCCATCGTTGCGCTGCACGCGCGCCTGGCCACGGACGACAGCGTGGGCCGCGCCGTGGCGATGTTGCTGCAATGCAAGGGGCGTGTCGTCGTCTCCGGCATCGGCAAGTCCGGCCATATCGCACGCAAGATTGCCGCCACGCTCGCTTCCACCGGTACGCCGGCTCTGTTCGTGCATCCGGCCGAAGCGGCCCATGGCGACTTGGGCATGGTCACTTCGGAAGATGCTTTTATTGCCATATCGTACTCCGGAGAATCGTCGGAATTGATGGCCATCATGCCCGTCGTCAAGCGCATGGGCGGCGTGCTCATTTCCATGACGGGTAAACCGAACTCCAGCCTGGCTCAGCTGGCCGACGTGCACCTGGATATTTCTGTTGAGAAAGAAGCCTGTCCGCTGAACCTGGCGCCGACGGCCAGCACCACTGTGACCCTGGCCCTGGGCGATGCGATCGCCGTGGCCTTGCTGGACTTGCGCGGCTTCAAGGAAGAAGATTTTGCCCGCTCGCACCCGGGCGGCGCCCTGGGCCGTCGCCTGCTCACGCATGTGCATGACGTCATGCGCAGCGGTGAACGGGTGCCCAAGGTGGCCGTGGACGCTTCCTTGCTCCAGGCGCTGGAAGAAATGACGAAGAAGGGCATGGGCATGACGGCCGTCGTCGATGCGGATGACCGTCCCGTGGGCGTGTTCACCGATGGCGACTTGCGCCGCATGTTCGAGCGCGTGCAGGATTTCACGCAAGTGGCGATCCGCGACGTCATGCATGCGCAGCCGCGCAGCATCGCGCCCGAACGCCTGGCAGTGGACGCCGTGGCCGTGATGGAGCAGTTCCGCATCAACCAGATGCTGGTCGTCGATGCCGACGGCAAACTGGTGGGCGCCCTGCATATCCATGATCTGACGCAAGCGAAGGTGATCTGATGGACAGCGTTGCGGACAACCTGGCGCGGGCGGCCAAGGTCAAACTGATGATTTTTGACGTCGATGGCGTGCTCACCGACGGCAGCCTGCATTTCGGCCCGGATGGCGAGATGATGAAAACGTTTAATGTGTATGATGGCCTCGGCATCAAGCTGCTGCAGGAATCGGGCGTGCAGACGGCCATCATCAGTGCGCGCCGCTCGGCCATCACGGCGCGCCGCGCGCAAGACCTGGGCATTACCCATGTGCACCAGGGCGGTCATGACAAGCTGACACCGTTTCGCGAATTGCTGGCGCTGACTGGCTTGACGGAAGAACAATGCGGCTATATCGGCGACGATGTCATCGATGCGCCCATCCTGCGCCGCGTTGGCTTTGCCGTCAGCGTGCCAGGCGGGCGTCCGGAAGCGCTGGGCCTGGCGCACCATGTGACGCAAGCCGGCGGCGGCCGCGGCGCGGTGCGCGAGATCTGTGAATTCGTGCTGCGCGCCCAGGACAACTATGCGCGCGTCATGGCGCCGTTCCTGGAATGAGGCGTACCGCCTCGCCGCCAGTGATATTTGAAAGAGTGAATTCCTATGCGTAAGCCAGGAGGCGCCCATCGCTGGCGCATGATTTTTACCGTGCTGGGGGCAGTCGTCTTTGCGCTGGGCAGCTTTTGGCTGCTGGAAGTGATGAACAAGAATGGCCTGGACATCACGGCCAGCAAGCATCAGGATGAGCCAGACTATTTCATCACCAATTTCAGCCTGGTGCGCATGGACTTGACGGGTAAGCCCAGCTATATCGTGTCGGGCACCAAGCTCACCCATTATCCGCTGGACGATTCATCCGATATCGACCAGCCTTTCGTGCGCAAACTGTCGCCAGGCATGCCGCCGATGAACATGAATGCGGAACTGGCGCATATCGACCAGGACAATACCCGGCTGCAACTGCACCGCAATGTCGTGATCGACCGCGTGGCCAGTCCGAAGTCACAGAACCTGACGGTCAAGACGGAAGCGCTGACGGTGTTCCCGGATGAGGAAAGAATGGAGACGAACGTGCCTGTCGATATCTTGACGGGCGCCTCGCGCATCAATGGCGTGGGCATGAAGGCCAATAACGCCACCGGCGTGGTGGAAGTGCAGAATGCGCTGCGCATGGTCCTCCCGCCGAAACCGCGCCCGGCCGCGGCGGCAAAATGACAGAATGAAACAAGGAAACCATACTATGAAGAACATCTTGCTATTGACTCTATTCTCGACCATTTGCTCGCTGGGCATCGTGGGCACGGCACATGCCGAGAAAGCCGATTCCGAGAAGGAAGCCATCATCACGGCTCGTAGCGGCCACGTCGATGACGTCAAGCAGGTGCGTACCCTGACGGGCGATGTGGTGCTGGTGAAAGGGACTCTGACCATGAAGGCGGGCCGGGCCCTGATCACGGAAGACCCGCAAGGCTACCAGTTCATCACTTTCTGGGCCGATCCTGGCAAGCTGGCCACCTTCCGCCAGAAGCGCGATGGCGCAGGCGACCTGTGGGTGGAGGGCGAGGCGGAGCGCGTGGAATACAACAACAAGACGGAAGTCGTGAAACTGTTTTCCAAGGCCAAGTTGACGCGCCTGGAAGGCACGAAGCCGACCGACGTGGCCAACGGCGCCTTCATCTCGTATGACAGCCGCAAGGAGGAATTTGCGATGGAAAATTCCGATAGCGGCACCAGCACCCCCGATGGCGGCAGCGTGCGCATGGTGATCCAGCCGAAGCCCAAGGCACCGGCGGCGGAGAAAGCGCCGGCCACGCCTGCGTCAGGAAATAAATAATGGACAATACTCGTTGCGGCAGCACCCTGATCGTTCGCGGGCTGCAAAAAACCTATGGCAAGCGGCAAGTCGTGCATGATGTCTCGCTGCAAGTCGAATGCGGAGAAGTGGTCGGGCTATTGGGGCCGAACGGCGCCGGCAAGACCACCTCGTTCTATATGATCGTCGGCCTGGTGCCGTCGGACGGCGGCAGTATCGATATCAGCGGCGTGGATATTTCCCGCCTGCCGATCCACCGCCGCGCGCAGATGGGCCTGTCGTATCTGCCGCAGGAAGCGTCCGTGTTCCGCAAGCTGACGGTGGAAGACAATATCCGTGCCGTGCTGGAAATCCAGACCGTCGAAGGCCGTCCCTTGAAGAAGGCCGAGATCGAGGAGCGCCTGGATAAATTGCTGGCCGACTTGCAGATTGAAAAATTGCGCGAGAATCAGGCGCTGTCGCTGTCTGGCGGCGAGCGCCGCCGCGTGGAAATCGCCCGCGCGCTGGCCACCGACCCCCGTTTCGTCCTGCTCGACGAGCCGTTCGCCGGTGTCGACCCCATCGCCGTGATCGAGATCCAGCGTATCGTGCGCTTCTTGAAGGAGCGCAATATCGGCGTCCTGATCACCGATCATAATGTGCGCGAGACGCTGGGTATCTGCGACCGTGCCTACATCATCAACCAGGGCTCGGTGCTGGCGTCGGGACGCCCCGACGACATCATCGCGAACGAGTCGGTACGCCGGGTCTATCTGGGCGAACACTTCCGTATGTGAGCCAATGAAACAATCATTGCAGCTGCGCACTTCGCAGCACCTGGCACTGACGCCGCAGTTGCAGCAATCGATACGCCTGTTGCAATTGTCTACACTGGAATTGCACCAGGAGCTGGAGCAGTTGCTGACGGACAATCCCTTGCTCGAACGCCTCGACGATCCGCTCGACCGTTCGCTGCGCCTGCTGTCCGACGGCGCCTTGAGTTCCACGGCCGCGCCGGCCGAAGCACCGCCCCAGCCGCCAGGCCAGGAGGCACCCGCCGCGCCGGCCGAAGCGGAAACCTTTGATGGCGAGGCTGGCGACAGCCCTGCCGCAGCGGAGGGCGGCGACAGCGACTGGAGCGAGGCGAGCAGGGGCAAGGCGCCCGACGACGAAGATTCCCGTCCGCAACTTGAAGCCCACCACTGCACCTTGCGCGAACACCTGATGGAGCAGATGCGCGTGACGGTGCTCGAGTTGCGCGACCGCGCGCTCGTCGAGCTGATCATCGACGCGCTCGACGACAATGGCTACCTGGAAGAGTCGCTCGACGACATCCTGGCGCGTTTGCCGGAAGAGCTGGAAATCGACGCTGACGAGATGCGTACGGCCTTGTCCCTGTTGCAAAGTTTCGATCCGCCCGGCGTGGGCGCGCGCAACGCGTCCGAATGCCTGGCGCTGCAAATCAAGCGCTTGCCGCACATCGCCATGGTGACGCGGCGCATGGCCCTCGTCATTGTGGAAAAACACCTGGCCTGGTTTGCCCAGCGCGATTTTAACAAGCTGAAAAAAGCCCTCGATTGCGATGATGAAGACTTGCGCGAAGCGCAGACGGTGATTCGCCAGTGCAACCCGCATCCGGGTGCCGTGTTCGCCTCGGACGTGTCCGATTACGTGGTGCCCGACGTCGTCGTCAAGCGCGCGCGCAATGGCTGGCAAGTCACACTGAACAACGACGTCATGCCTCGCCTGCGCGTCAACGCCATGTACGCCAACTTGCTCAAGCAGGGCAAGGGCGAGGGTGCCATGGGCGCACAGTTGCAGGAAGCCAAGTGGCTGATCAAGAATATGCGCCAGCGCTTCGACACCATCCTGCGTGTAGCGCAAGCGATAGTAGAAAGACAAAAGAACTTTTTCTCGCATGGGGCCGTTGCCATGCGCCCCCTTGTGCTCCGTGAAATAGCTGATACACTGGGTTTACACGAGAGTACTATCTCGCGCGTAACAACTCAAAAGTACATGCTGACCCCGCACGGCATGTTCGAGTTGAAATATTTCTTTGGTAGCCACGTCGCCACCGAAGCGGGGGGCGAAGCGTCATCGACGGCGATACGGGCATTGATCGTGCAACTGACAGGAGCAGAAGACCCTAAAAATCCTTTATCCGACAGTAAGATTGCGGACATGCTGGGGGAACAAGGCATGGTGATTGCGCGACGTACTGTTGCCAAATACCGGGAAGCGTTGAAAATTCCGCCAGTGAGCCTGCGTAAGTGTTTGTAAGTTTTTTTCGGTTCCTCTGCGGGCCGGATACGATGGACCGCACGAACCCGATCATCTTTAGGAGTGTGTATGAATCTCACCATCAGCGGACATCATCTCGAAGTCACACCAGCCATCCGTGAATACGTACAAACGAAGCTGGAACGCGTGAAACGGCATTTCGATCAAGTCATCGATATCGCCGTGATTCTGACCGTGGATAACCTCAAAGAGAAAGAAAAACGTCAAAAGGCCGAAGTCAATTTGCGTCTGAGTGGCAAAACTGTCTATGTGGAAAGTCTGGCGCACGACCTGTATGCCGCCATCGATATCCTGATCGACAAGCTGGACAGGCAAGTGATGAAGTACAAAACCAAAGTGCAAGGGCACGGTAAAGAGGCGATCAAGCATCTGCCAGACAACTCGGAAGAAGAATTCGCCGCCGCCTAAGCGGCCTGCGACTTTCAACCGGTTGTGATCAACTAAGGGCGCACATTGCGCCCTTTTTTGCGCCCGTAGCTGTTGAGCGCTATGTTCCCCTCACAGGCGCTAGAATGTGCCCGTTCTCACTTCTTTTCACTTTGCCATGAGCGACTTCGTCCAGACCTCCATCCGCAACCGCACGGGCCACATCGTGCTCGACCGCCCCAAAGCCCTGAATTCCCTCTCACTGGAGATGGTGCGCGCCCTGAGTACCGTTTTGCTGGCCTGGCGCGACGATCCGCAGGTGGACGCCGTGGTGATCCGTTCCAGCAGTGAGAAAGCCCTGTGCGCCGGTGGCGACATCCGTTTCTTTTACGATGCGGGCCTGGCCACACCGCAGGGCGGCAGTGCGTTGCTGGAAGATTTCTTTACGGAAGAATATGCTTTAAATCATGTAATCCACTTCTATCCGAAACCGTATATCGCCGTGATGGATGGCGTGGTGATGGGCGGCGGCATGGGCGTGGCGCAGGCCGGGCCTGGCAACCGCCTGCGCATCGTGACGGGCCGCACGCGCATGGCCATGCCGGAAGTCAATATCGGCCTGTTTCCCGACGTGGGCGGCAGTTATTTCCTGTCTCGCCTGGCCGGTCAGCTGGGCTTGTACCTGGGCTTGACGGGCTTGACGATCAACGCGGCCGATGCCTTGTACACGGGCCTGGCCGATGTGTACCTGCCCGAGGCGCAGATGGGGGCGCTGCTGGCCCTGTTCGAATCGACGCCAGGCCAGGGCTTGCCGGTCGCCATCAAGGCCCTGGCAGCGCCGTTCCAGGCCCAGGCGGGCGTTTCTGCGCTGACCATGGCGCGCGCGGCGCTGGACCGCCATTTCGGCGCTGGCTCCGTCGCTGCCATCATGGCTTCGCTGGCGCAGGATGACAGCGCGTTTGCCAGCAAGGCGCTGGCGGCCATGCGCCAGCGTTCGCCGCTGATGATGTCGGTGACCCTGGAATTGTTGCAGCGGGGCGCCCAACTGGGCGTAGCCGATTGCCTGCGCATGGAGCGCACCGTGGTGCGCCACAATTTCGAGCATGGCGAAGTGCTGGAAGGCGTGCGCGCGCTGGTGGTCGACAAGGACAATGCTCCGCGTTGGAACCCTGCCAGCCTGGACGAGGTTGATGCGGCCATGGTGGCGCGCTTCTTTGCCCCCGTCTGGCCGGCGCAAGCGCATCCGCTGCGCCATCTGGATTAACAACGCCAAATAACACCGTAGCGAGCGGAAGGGAGGGGTGGTTGAGAAGCGGAACTGTGCTTTACGCACATGAGCATCGCAGACCACCTATACCGAAGCGCAGTAGATTTTAATGGCGTTCTAGCTACGTTCGCGGTGGCGTAGCACGACCCGTTCATTGGGGCCGAAATACTGCGCCAGCCGTTCTGCCATGTACACCGAGCGGTGCTGGCCGCCCGTGCAGCCCAGCGCCACCGTCAGGTAGCTGCGGTTGTCGGACTTGAATGATGGCAACCATTTCTCGATGAAGGCGCGGATGTCGGCCAGCAGTTCCAGCGCGCTGGGCTGCGCGTCGAGGAAGGCGATCACGGGTGCGTCGCGTCCGTCGAGCGGGCGCAGCGCCAAGTCGTAATAGGGATTGGGCAAGGCCCGCACGTCGAAGACGAAATCGGCGTCCAGCGGCACGCCCAGTTTAAAGGCGAAGGATTCAAAGAACAGGATCAGGGGCGCGCGTTCGGAGGCGACAATATCCTTGACCCAGGCGCGCAGCTTGTTGGCGCTCAGTTCCGAGGTATCGATTACATGACCCAGCTGTTCGATGGCCGACAGGCGTTCCCGTTCTTCCGAGATGCACTCGATCAGGGTACGGCGGCTGGCCGGATTCTGGTTCGGGCGCAATTCATGCGACAGGGGATGGCTGCGCCGCGTTTCCGAGAAGCGCGCCACCAGCGAATGCGTGGTGGCCGTGAGGAACATTACCTTGACATCGTGCCCCTGGTCGCGCAGCAGCGCCACATTGTGCGGCAGGCTGGTCAGCGACTCGGCACTGCGCGCATCGACGGCGACGGCCAGTTGCGGTGTACCTTCGTCGAGCAGCGTTTGCACCAGGCTGGGCAGGAGCGCCGGTGGCAGGTTGTCAACACAATAGTAACCGGTATCTTCCAGCACATTGAGCGCGACGGATTTACCGGAGCCGGATATTCCGGTGATAAGGACGATATGCATAGGCCGATCATACAATAAAGATCGGCACTGCGCTCCAAGGCAATGCTCTTTACAAATTATTGCAATTTTGATTGTGGTGTTGGTGAAGCAAATGCTGGAGCACAGATAGTAGGTCGGCTTAGCGCAAAGCGCGTAAGCCGACGCTGCGGCATAGGCCAACATTGTTGTCGGATTACGCGGGGCCTTGCCCCGCTAATCCGACCTACGTTGTTAATCCCCGCTCATTGCCAAACGTTGCCGTTCCATGAACTCTTGCAAGGTATCGATGCCGCGCAGCTGCAAGATGGTATTGCGCACGGCCGCTTCCAGCAGTACGGCGATGTTGCGGCCGGCAGCGACGGGGATGACGACCTTGCGCACGGGTAAGCCGAGCACGTCTTCCGTGGGGAACAGGAAGGGCAGGCGCTCGACTTCTTCTTCCAGCGCGTTGCGGCGCACCAGGTGCACGATCAGTTTCAAGCGCATCTTGCGGCGCACGGCTGTTTCGCCAAAGATGGCCTTGATGTCAAGCAAGCCCAGGCCCCGCACTTCCAGCAGATTTTGCAGCAGAGGCGGACAGCGGCCTTCGATCATGTTGGGCGCGATGCGCGAAAATTCCACGGCGTCGTCGGCCACCAGGCCGTGGCTGCGCGAAATCAGTTCCAGCCCCAGTTCGCTCTTGCCCAGGCCCGAATCGCCCGTGATCAGCACGCCGACGCCCAGCACGTCCATGAACACGCCGTGCATGATGATGCGCTGCGCCAGCTTTTTCGACAGGTAGACGCGCAGGAAGTCGATCACTTGCGCTGCCGGCAGCGGGGTGGAGAACAGGGGAATGTTTTGCTCGTCGCAGATGGCGAGGATGTCGGGCGGCGTTTCCAGCCCTTGTGCGATGATGAGCGCGGGCGGGCCGCCGGCGATCAGTTCACCGATCACATGGGTGCGCGTATTGACCTTCAGGCGCTGATAGTAATTGATTTCCTGGTGACCAAAGACCTGGATGCGGCCCGGATGGATCAGGTTCAAGTGGCCCACCTGGTCGGCGGCCGACGAGACGTCGCCCGAGATCAGGCGTTCGCCGCCGGGGAAGCCGGCGAACCAGCCCAGTTGCAGACTTTCACGATTATCGTCGTACAGGCGTTGTATCGTCAGCGGCGTTTGCAACATGGCAGTCTTCTTCAGGAGTGGAGGAATACCTGAAGTTTAACCTGCCGCTTGCAAACTGGGTTGCCAATTGACGATGCGCGAATGCACGGATTTCGGTTCCGGATCCGTGGCCAGCGCCGTGCGGAACGCGTCGTCGGAAAACATTTCGGCGATTTCCGACAGGATTTCCAGATGTTGCTGGGTGACATGATCCGGAATCAGCAGGAAAAACAGCAGATTGACGGGCTTGCCATCGGGCGACTCGAAGGGAATCGGCTCGGCCAGGCGCACGAAGGCGCCCAGCGGCGCTTTCAGGGTCTTGCTGCCCTTGACCCTGCCATGTGGCACAGCCACGCCATGGCCCAGGCCAGTCGAGCCCAGGCGTTCGCGGGCAAACAGATTGTCCGAAACGGTAGAGCGGGCGATGCCGTAATTGTTTTCGAAGATCAGGCCGGCTTGCTCGAAAGCGCGCTTTTTACTGGAGACTTCCAGGTCCAGCAGGACGTTTTCGAGAGATAATATTTTGCTAAGATTAGTCATGACACTCAATGAAATGGTGCAATGCGCAGAGGGCTTGCGAGCCGAATTATAGGCCTGTTTCCGCGGCCTGTAACGCCAATTCTCAACAGTATACGCCCGCTGCGGGCGCAGTGGGCGCTACAGCTCATGTCGCCATCATTTTAGCAAAAAACCAACGCTGGGGTGTATCGGCTATTTCTTGATTAAAAACACGTAGCGCGCCGGTTTTTCCGCCGCCGAATGCCGATTTTCCGATTTTTCAGCGTCTTTGACATGCACTGGGGCACTACCGCAACGTTGTTTTAAAACACAGCCAATATTCCTGCTGGCATGATTTCTAGGTGTTGCGCGGTGTTACTGGCGCGCATTGCGCAGATTGCCCGGCATCGCGCCCGTGCTGTAGTTGCTGCGCCACGGATTGATATCGAGGCCCCCGCGGCGCGTATAGCGCGCATACACGGACAGTTTTTGCGGCTTGCACTGGCGCAAGATATCGACAAAGATGCGTTCCACGCATTGCTCGTGAAATTCATTGTGTTCGCGGAAGCCAATCAGATAGCGCAGCAGACTTTCCTGGTCGATCTGTGGCCCTGCATACTCGATCTGCACGCTGCCCCAGTCGGGCTGGCCCGTCACCAGGCAATTCGATTTCAACAGGTGCGAGACGAGTTTTTCTTCCACCGGTGCTGCGTCCAGCGCTGCCTTCAAGAGTTGCGGCGAAGGCGAGTACTGCGTGATTTCCAGGTCCAGGCGGTCCAGCAGCACGCCATCGAATTCACCCATTTTCAGCTTGCCGAAATCTTCCTGCAAGGTCAGTTCCACTTGCACAGGCGCGCCAAAACCATTCGACAAGTCTTGCTTGAGCAAGGTCAACAGGGCTTCCGGGCTATCCAGTTTGGTCTGGTTGTAGGAGTTCAGGTAGAGCTTGAACGATTTCGATTCGATGATGTTCGGCGAATCAGCCGGCGCGCTGATCTTGGCAATGGCCACCTGCGGCTTGCCGCGCTGGTTCAGCCACGACAGTTCGTAGGCATTCCAGATGTCGAGGCCAAAGAATGGCAGTGTGCCGTGCAGTTCCAGTTCATCGCGCTTGCCCTGGCGGGGAATCGGGAACAGCAGTTCTGGCGCGTAATCGGTGCGGTAGGCCGAGCTTTTGCCCAGGGGCGACAGTTCGGCGAGGTCGTTGGTGGTGGTCATGGTGGCGTGGCTACAAATTCTGTGAAGGGTGAATGGTAGCCTATTTCAACCCAACGGCAAGGACCGGGGTCAGGCCCTGAGGGGGAATGCGCCCCAGTGGGGCGCATTCGGATTCCGAAGGAACTGACCTTCTGGCTTACCCTAAAAACAGCTTGTACACAGGATTGCTGCTTTCATCCCAGTAACGATAGCCCAAGGTATCGAGGAAGCGGGCGAATTCTCCCATTTCATCGGGCGGCACTTGCAGGCCCACCAGGATGCGGCCCACGTCGCCGCCTTGGCTGCGGTAATGACACAGGGAAATATTCCAGTTCGGCGCCATGCTGTCGAGGAAGCGCATCAGCGCGCCCGGACGTTCGGGAAATTCAAAGCGGTACAGCAGCTCGTCCTGCGCCAGGCGGCTCTTGCCGCCCACCAGGTGGCGGATGTGCGACTTGGCCAGCTCGTCGTGCGTCAAGTCCAGCGTCTTGAATTCATGCTCTTCGAATTTCTTCGCCATCGCCCCGGATTCATGCCGGTCGGCGATCTGGATGCCGACGAACACGTGCGCGGCTTTTTCATCGCTGATGCGGTAATTAAATTCCGTCACATTGCGCGCGCCGATGAGCGAGCAGAAGCGCTTGAAGCTGCCCCGCTGTTCGCGCATGGTGACGGCAAACACGGCTTCGCGGAACTCGCCCAGCTCGGCACGCTCGGCGACGAAGCGCAGGCGGTCGAAATTCATGTTGGCGCCGCAGGCAATGGTGACCAGTGTCTGGTTGACGATAGGGTGCTTGCTCAGGCTGGCCCGCTCCACATAGGCCTTGGCGCCCGCGATGGCCAGTGCGCCGGCCGGTTCCAAAATGGAGCGCGTATCCGTAAACACATCCTTGATGGCGGCGCAGATGGCGTCCGTGTCGACGATGATGATGTCATCGACATATTGCTGCGCCAGGCGGAATGTTTCCTCGCCCACCAGGCGCACGGCCGTGCCGTCCGAAAACAGGCCCACGTCGGGCAGGGTGACGCGCGCGCCCGCTTTGAGCGAGCGCGCCATGGCGTCCGAATCGACCGTTTGCACGCCGATGATCTTGATGTCGGGGCGAATCTGTTTCACGTAGGCAGCTACGCCGGCGATCAGTCCGCCGCCGCCGATGGCCACGAAGATGGCGTGGATGGGACCGGAATGCTGGCGCAGGATTTCCATGCCTATCGTGCCCTGGCCGGCGATCACGTCCGGATCGTCGAACGGATGCACAAAGGTCAGCTTCTGTTCTTTTTCCAGGGTCAGCGCGTGGTTGTAGGCATCCGTGTAGGACTCGCCGTGCAGCACGATTTCCACATGCACGCCGCCGCGTGCCTTAACGGCGTCGATCTTGACGGGGGGCGTGGTGGTGGGCATGACGATGACGGCGCGGCAACCCATGCGCGCGGCCGACAGTGCTACGCCCTGGGCATGGTTGCCGGCCGAGGCGCAAATGACGCCGCGCTTGCGTTCCGCATCGCTGAGCTGGGCCATCTTGTTGTAGGCGCCGCGAATCTTGAAGCTGAACACGCTTTGCATGTCTTCGCGCTTGAAGTAAATCTGGTTGTTCAGGCGCTGCGACAGGGCAGGGGCCAGTTCCAGCGGCGTTTCGGTGGCGACGTCGTAGACGCGGGCGGTCAGGATTTTCTTGAGGTAGTCGATGTTCATAGTCTGCTAGCAAGTGATTCTGGGCCAGAAAGGTACTGGAGCGTGTCGGTCGATAGCGGCGGCGCCGCGGCGGATAGCCTGGCGACAATATTGCTCTGTGGAACTGCGGGCGGGTATGCCTTTGCCTGCCGGCGCGGATTGTGCGGCGCCCAGGCTGCTCTTCATTATAATGGAGAGCCTTACTGCATCGTGAAGTGTTCCATGATCGAATCCGCAATCGCCTGGCTGCTGCAGCTGATCGCAGCACCGGAAGTCGGGCTGACATCGGTCTTTCTGATCAGCTTTATTTCCGCCACCTTGTTGCCGCTCGGCTCGGAGCCGGCCGTCTTTGCCGTCATCAAGGCCAATCCCGCGCTGTTCTGGGCCGCCATCGGCGTCGCCACCCTGGGCAATACCCTGGGCGGTATCGTCGATTACTGGCTCGGGTACCGGGCCAAGCAGGCGTTTGCCAAGGAGCGCGACACGCGCTGGTTCCGCTGGCTGGCCCGCTATGGCGCCAAGACCATGCTGCTGGCCTGGCTGCCCGTCGTGGGCGACCCCCTGTGCACGCTGGCGGGTTGGCTCAAGCTGCCGTTCTGGCCCAGCGTGGCCTACATGGCCATCGGCAAGTGCGCGCGCTACCTGACCATGACGGCTTTGTTGCTGTACGTGCCCGATGGCGTATGGCACTGGATCGGGCAAATGCTGGCGTGATGGCGATGGCGCATATTGCAACGCCTGTTTGCCCTATATTTGGGCAGCTTGATAGTTTGTAGCTGAGTCCGATTCTTGGCATTTTCACGTCAAAAAATCATGGAAACTAATTTTTTATTCATGCAGAAGTAGGCTTTTCCATATTTGCTATGGTGGCAGATGAGGTGCTTAAACCTTAGGCGGGCTAAGGCTGTTCCCGCATGGTGCGGCGCAATAAGATAAAATGGTCCTTTAGGGTCCAGTCCACATCGTCACCACACTCCATGAACGCTCCCGCACAACTCCAAGCTTTACTGGCAGAAACGCCAAATGGTCCCGCAGCAAGCCGCCTGCGTGAAATCCCCTATAACTACACGTCGTTTTCCGATCGCGAGATCGTCATACGCCTGTTGGGGGAGGACTCCTGGCGCCTGCTCGACGAGCTGCGAGGCGCTCGCCAGACGGGCCGTTCGGCCCGCATGCTGTACGAGGTGCTGGGCGATATCTGGGTCGTGCGCCGCAACCCCTACCTGCAGGATGACTTGCTCGATAACCCGAAGCGCCGCCAGGGCTTGATCGATGCCCTGCATCACCGCCTGGCCGAAGTCGACAAGCGCCGCTTGTCCATCGATGCGGCCGGCGGCGACGTGGCCGCCAGTGGCGAAACGCCGGAAGTGGCGCAGGCGCGCAGCAACAATGTCGAGCTGCTGCTGAAAGCGGCCAGCAAGGCCGTGGCCGACTTCGGCGACGAATTCCGCAAGACCTACGATTTGCGCAAGCGCACGATCAAGGTGCTGGGCCGCTACACGGAAAAACACAATGTGCGCTTCGATGGCATGACGCGCGTGTCGCACGTGACGGACGCCACCGACTGGCGCGTGGAATACCCGTTCGTCGTGCTCACGCCTGACACGGAAGAGGAAATGGCCGGCCTGGTGAAAGGCTGCATCGAACTGGGGCTGACCATCATCCCGCGCGGCGGCGGCACCGGCTACACGGGCGGCGCGATTCCCCTGACGCCGATGTCGGCCGTCATCAACACGGAAAAACTCATTACCCTGGGCGCCGTCGAAATGACGGTCTTGCCGGGCCTGACGCATGAATACGCGACGATCAATTCGGGCGCGGGCGTGATCACGAACAAGGTATCGGAAGCGGCGGAAAAAGCCGGCTTCGTGTTTGCCGTCGACCCGACCTCGGCGCACGCCTCTTGCATCGGCGGCAACGTCGCCATGAATGCGGGCGGCAAGAAAGCCGTGCTGTGGGGCACGGCGCTGGACAACCTGGCTTCGTGGCGCATGGTCGACCCGAATGGCGACTGGCTCGACGTCACGCGTCTGGACCATAACCTGGGCAAGATTCACGATATCGCGCTGGCACGTTTCCAGCTGGAGTGGCGTCACCCGAGCACGCGCGACGCGACCAAGCCGAACGCGCCATTCAAGACGGAAATTCTGGAAATTCCTGGCCGCAAGTTCCGCAAGGAGGGCTTGGGCAAGGACGTGACGGACAAATTCCTCGCCGGCTTGCCGGGCATCCAGAAAGAAGGCTGTGATGGTCTCATCACCTCGGCGCGCTGGATTCTGCACAAGATGCCGAAATTCGCCCGCACCGTCTGCCTGGAATTCTTTGGCCAGGCGCGCGACGCGATTCCGTCGATCGTGGAAATCAAGGATTACCTCGACGGCTTGCCAGCCAAGGGCGAGCAATACACGAGCATCCGCCTGGCGGGCCTGGAACACCTGGACGAGCGCTACCTGCGCGCCGTCGGCTACGCCACCAAGTCGAAGCGGGGCGTGTTGCCGAAGATGGCCCTGTTTGGCGACATTGTCGGCGACGATGAAAATGCCGTCGCCCAGGCGGCGTCGGAAGTTGTGCGCATCGCCAACACCCGCGTGGGTGAAGGTTTTGTGGCCGTCAGCCCCGAAGCGCGCAAGAAATTCTGGTTGGATCGCGCCCGCACGGCAGCGATCGCCAAGCACACCAATGCGTTCAAGATTAACGAAGACGTCGTGATCCCGCTCAACCGCATGGGCGAATACACGGATGGCATCGAACGCATCAATATCGAGCTGTCGATCAAGAACAAGCTGCAACTGGCCGACGCCTTGAGCGAATTCTTTGCCAAGGGTAATTTGCCAATTGGCAAGAGTGACGATGCGTCGGACGACCGGGTCGACGATGCGGAAATGCTGGGCGACCGCGCCGAGCAGGCACAGCAGTTGCTGGCGCAAGTCACGGCACGCTGGACGTATCTGCTGGCCCAGCTGGACCGTCCGCTGGCGGACGTGAAGGGTGAGCTGGCCGAGCTGGGCATGGAGCGCTTGCTGCCCGTGTTCGATGCACGCCTGGAAACGCAGCCGACCGCCACCCTGTTCGATGTGGTGCAGGACCGCACCGTGCGCATTACTTGGAAGCAAGAGATCCGCGCGCAGCTGCGCCAGATCTTCAATGGCGCTGCGTTCAAGCTGATCCTTGACGAGGCGACAGCCATCCACGCGCGCATCTTGCGTAGCCGCGTATTTGTCGCGCTGCACATGCATGCGGGCGATGGCAATGTGCATACAAACTTGCCCGTCAACTCGGACAATTACGAAATGCTGCAGGACGCCCACCAAGCCGTGGGCCGCATCATGATACTGGCCCGCTCACTGAATGGCGTCATTTCCGGTGAACACGGTATCGGCATCACCAAGCTGGAGTTTTTGACGGAAGAAGAGATCGGCGAATTCCGCAGCTACAAGCAGCGCATCGATCCGGAAGGCCGTTTCAACAAGGGCAAATTGCTGAACCTGCCGGGCATGGGCGCCGACTTGCGCAATGCCTACACGCCATCGTTCGGCCTGATGGGCCACGAATCGCTGATCATGCAGCAAAGCGATATCGGCGCCATCGCTGACAGCGTCAAGGATTGCTTGCGCTGTGGCAAGTGCAAGCCCGTCTGCTCGACCCACGTGCCGCGCGCCAATTTGCTGTACTCGCCGCGCGATAAAATCTTGGCGACCTCGTCCCTGATCGAAGCCTTCCTGTACGAAGAGCAGACGCGGCGCGGTATTTCCATCAAGCATTGGGAAGAGTTTGAAGACGTGGCTGACCACTGCACGGTGTGCCATAAATGCGTCACGCCTTGCCCGGTCAACATCGACTTCGGCGACGTGTCGATGAATATGCGCAATTTGCTGCGCAAGATGGACAAGAAGAGCTTCAATCCGGGCACCAAGGCGACGATGCTGTTCCTCAACGCCACCGATCCCGTGACCATCAACGCCACGCGCAAGGTCATGATCGGCTGGGGTTACAAGGCGCAGCGCCTGGGCCACGATCTGTTGAAGAAGTTTGCCAAGAAGCAAACCAAGGCGCCGCCGCCATCGACGGGCAAGCCGCCTGTCAAGGCGCAGGTGATTCACTTCATTAACAAGAAGATGCCGGGTAACCTGCCGAAGAAAACGGCGCGCGCGCTGCTCGACATTGAGGACGATAAAGTCATTCCGATCATCCGCAATCCGAAGACGACCACGGCCGATACGGAAGCCGTGTTTTACTTCCCCGGTTGCGGTTCGGAGCGCTTGTTCTCACAAGTGGGCCTGGCGACGCAAGCGATGCTGTGGGAAGTGGGCGTGCAGACGGTCTTGCCGCCTGGCTACCTGTGCTGCGGTTATCCGCAGCGGGGCGCGGGCGAGTTCGACAAGGCCGAGAAGATGATGACGGATAACCGCGTCCTGTTCCACCGCATGGCCAACACGCTCAATTACCTGGACATCAAGACGGTGCTCGTGTCGTGCGGCACTTGCTATGACCAACTGGCAACGTATCAGTTTGAAAAGATTTTCCCAGGCTGCCGCATCATGGATATCCATGAGTATTTGCTGGAGAAAAACGTCAAGCTGGAAGGCGTCAACGGCACGCGCTATATGTACCACGAACCTTGCCACAATCCGATGAAGTTGCAGGAATCGGGCAAGACCATCAATTCCTTGATCAGCACGGTAGACAACGTGAAGATCGAGAAAAATGATCGTTGCTGCGGCGAATCGGGTTCCTTGGCCGTCACGCGTCCCGACATTTCCACGCAAGTGCGTTTCCGCAAGGAAGAAGAGATGGTCAAGGGCGCCGACAAGCTGCGCGGCGACGGGTTTACTGGCGACGTGAAAATCCTCACCAGCTGCCCGTCGTGCCTGCAAGGCCTGTCGCGCTACAATGACGATTCGGGCACGACGGCCGACTACATCGTCGTCGAGATCGCCAAACACTTGCTGGGAGAGAACTGGATGCCGGATTACGTGAAACGCGCCAATGACGGCGGCATTGAACGGGTGCTGGTGTGACCTGCGATTTATGTCAGTTGCTCGATAGCTTCGCCAACAAGCAGGGTTGTGAAACCTTGCTGTGGCGTAGCGAGCGCCTGTCTGTGGTGGCCGTCAATGATCCGGCCTATCCCGGCTTTTGCCGCGTGATCTGGAACAAACACGTGAAGGAAATGACGGATTTGACGCCGGGCGAGCGCAATTACGTCATGGAAGTCGTGTGGCAAGTCGAGCTGGCCGTGCGAGAAGTGATGCAGCCGGAAAAGGTCAATGTGGCCAGTTTCGGCAACATGACGCCGCATGTGCACTGGCACGTGATTCCCCGCTACCGCGACGACGCGCATTTCCCCAATCCAAGCTGGGCCGTGGTACAGCGCGAGACGGCGCCCGAGGTGCTGGCGGCCCGCCGCGCCCTGTTGCCGGCACTGCGCGCCGCCATCATTCAACGTTTATCCGCATAAAGTATTGTCATGACTGAAAAAGCAGCAACACCCCAACCGACCGGTTTGACCGTGCACAACCAGTCGCGCGTGCTCGACGTGGCTTTCGACGATGGCAGCGAATTTGCGCTGCCGTTCGAATACCTGCGCGTGTACTCGCCTTCGGCCGAAGTGCAGGGCCATGGCAAGGGCCAGGAAACCTTGCAGTTAGGAAAGCGCCTGGTGGGCATCACCAGCCTGGAACCCGTCGGCAACTACGCCGTGCAACCGACCTTCAGCGATGGCCACAATTCCGGTCTGTACACCTGGGCCTACCTGTACAAGCTGGGCGCGGAGCAAGCTACCTTGTGGCAAGCCTACCTGGACCAACTGACGGCAGCCGGCTACCCGGGTGACAGCGGCCGCGACGCCAAGGCCGACATGACGGTCAAGCAATCTTCCGGTCACGATCACGGCCCGAGCTGCGGGCATAAACACTAAGGTGAAAAAATAGTGCGGTAATCTTGTCGGATTGCTGCTGGTTCGTTCGTCGTATGAATGCCCGCGCTTGCGGGCATTTTTCTTTTGGAGAAGAGACTATGGAATACCTGATCCTGATCTACGCCGACGAGGCGCGCTATGCCGCAATGCCAGAAGGGCAGATGGCCAGCCTGATGGCGGACTTTGCCAGTTACACGCAGGACCTGGAAGCAGCCGGCGTGCTGCGCGGCGGGGCCGAGCTGGCGCCTGTGGACAACGCCACCTGCGTACGTGTGCGCAATGGCAAGCCTGTCATCACGGATGGGCCGTTTGCGGAAACCAAGGAGCAGCTGGGCGGCTACTATCTGCTCGCCTGCGCCAACCTGGACGAGGCGCTGGCCTGGGCTGCGCGTTGCCCGGTAGCTTCCCTGGGCACCATCGAAGTGCGGCCGGTGACGGCCTGAGCATGGCTGGCGACGCCATCGCGGCCGTCGAGCACGTCTTTCGCCAGGAGAGGGGCAGGGTATTGGCCGGCCTGATGCGGCGTTTCGGCGACCTGGGCCTGGCGGAAGATATGTTGCAGGAAGCATGCCGCAAGGCGCTGGAACTGTGGCCGCACACGGGCATTCCCGATAGTCCCGCCGCCTGGCTCAGTGCCGTGGCGCGCAATGCCGGCCTCGATCAGGTGCGCCGCGCGGGCAAGAGCGTCGTCGATGCCGAGGCCGTGCTGTCGAGCCTGCCGGCATCTGCGATGGAAGAAATGCACGCCATCGACGATGACCGCCTGCGCCTGCTGTTCATCTGCTGTCATCCCGCGCTGGCGCCCGAGGCGCAGGTAGCGCTGGCCCTGCGTACCCTGTGTGGATTGTCCACGGGCGAGATCGCGCGCGCCTTCGGCCTGGCAGAAGCGGCCCTGTCGCAGCGGCTATTGCGCGCCAGGCGCAAGATCGCCGAAGCGCGCATTCCTTTCGAGTTGCCGCGGACGCAAGACTGGCCACACCGGCTGGCGCAAGTACAGCATGTCATCTATCTGGTATTCAGTGAAGGCTATTGTGCCAGCGGGGGCGATAGCCTGGTGCGCGCGGACTTGTGCGCGGAGGCGCTGCGCCTGGGGCGGCTGCTCGACAGCCTGCTGCCCTGCCAGCCGGAAGTGCAGGGTTTATTGGCCCTGATGCTGCTGCAGGCATCGCGCGGCCCGGCCCGTCTCTCGCCCGGCGGTGAACTGCTGACCCTGGAAGAGCAGGACCGGCGCCTGTGGCAGCGTGACTTGATCGCCGAGGGACAGGCCATGCTGGCGCTGGCTTTGCCGGCGCGTTCGCCGGGACCGTATCAGTTGCAGGCCGCCATTGCCGCCTTGCACGCCACGGCGGCTGCGGCCAGCCAGACGGATTGGCGCCAGATCAGCGTCCTGTATGGCGCCTTGCTGCGGCACAAGCCGGAACCCTTGATTTTGCTCAATGCGGTGATTGCCTGTGCGATGGCGCATGGCGCCGAGCACGGCCTGGCGTGGCTGGCGCGGCTGGAAACCGTGCCCAGCCTGGCGCAATCGCATTATCTGCATGCGGCCAGGGCCGACTTGCTGCGCCGCCAGGGCGACCGGCGGGGGGCACTGGCGGCGTATGCGCAGGCGGCAAAGCTGGCGTCGAATGCAGTGGAAAGGCAATACCTTCTCCGGCGTCAGGGGGAAATGCGCCTGCCGCTTGTATAATGCGTGCAAGTTCAAACAGACTGCCTACCATGACCAATACGACCCATTTCGGATACAAAACAGTTGCAGAAGACGACAAAGTGCGCGAAGTCGCCAAGGTGTTCCATTCCGTCGCTGCCAAATACGACGTGATGAACGACTTGATGTCGGGCGGGCTGCACCGTCTGTGGAAGACGTTCACCATTGCCAACGCGGGCGTGCGTCCCGGCTTCAAGGTGCTCGACATCGCCGGCGGCACGGGCGACCTGTCGAAGGCGTTTGCCAAGCAGGCGGGTCCTACCGGCGAAGTCTGGTTGACCGATATCAATGAATCGATGTTGCGCGTGGGCCGCGACCGCCTCTTGAATCGCGGCTTGCTCACCCCCACCTTGTTGTGTGACGCGGAAAAACTGCCGTTCCCCGATAACTATTTTGACCGTGTCAGCGTGGCCTTCGGCCTGCGCAACATGACGCACAAGGATGTGGCGCTGGCGGAAATGCGCCGCGTGCTGAAGCCGGGCGGCAAGCTGCTGGTGTTGGAATTTTCCAAGGTGGCCGCACCGCTGCAAAAGCCGTATGACCTGTATTCGTTCTCGGTCTTGCCATGGTTCGGACAGAAAATCGCCGGCGACGCGGAAAGCTATCGCTACCTGGCAGAATCGATCCGCATGCACCCGGACCAGGAAACGCTGAAGACCATGATGGAAACGGCGGGCCTGGAGCGCGTGCAGTACTACAATTTGACGGCAGGCATTGCCGCTTTGCATACCGGCATCAAGATGTAGTTCACCCTTGCCGGTGATTTTAGGAGATGGAATGAAATTGAAGAAATTTATGGTTGGCATGATGCTGGCCGCGACCACGGTATCCATGCTGGGCGAGGCGCTGGCCCGTCCGATGGGCGGTGGCCGTTCGTTTGGCCGCCAGTCGCAAAACGTGGGCCGCCAGGCGCCCGCACCAGCACCGACCCCGGCACCGGCTGCCACGCCACGCCAGGCGCAACCTGCGCCAGCCCCCGCACCGGCACCTGCCGCCAAGGCACCGAGCCGCTGGAAGGGCTTGCTGGGCGGCGCCTTGCTGGGCCTGGGTTTGGGCGCGCTGCTGTCGCATTTCGGCCTGGGCGGCGCCCTGGCCAGCATGATCAGCACCCTGCTGATGGTGGCTTTGCTGGCTGGCGTGGCCTTCTTCATCTATCGCATGGTGCGCGGCAAGCGTGACAACAATACCAGCGGCAATGCGCCGTTCGCGGGCTTTGGCGGCAACCAGCCTGCGCCGGCCGGCAACGTGCCCGACATCGGCTCGCGCATTCCACCGCTGCCGCCGCTGCAGCCCGTTTCGTCCGGCGTCGGCCTGGACAAGCCGGCACCGGCTGCTGCGCCATGGGGCGTGCCTGCCGATTTCGACAAGGATGCCTTCCTGCGCCACGCGAAGAGCAATTTCATTCGCCTGCAAGCGGCCTGGGACAAGGCGGACGTCAACGATATCCGTGAATTCACGTCGCCGGAAGTGTATGCGGAACTGCGCATGCAAATCCAGGAACGGGGCGCGCAGCCAGACTTTACCGATGTCGTCACCATCGATGCCGAACTGCTGGGCATCGAGACGAGCGTCAACGATTACCTGGCCAGCGTGAAGTTTACGGGCCTGATCCGTTCGGCGCCGGGCGCCGCGGCCGAGCCGTTCGCGGAAGTATGGAATATGTCGAAACCCGTCAGCGGCAATAGCGGCTGGGTCTTGGCAGGCATCCAGCAATTGAATTAATTGTCAAAACTTGCTGAATCATGGCTTAAGTCCATGCGGAATGCATGATGCTTGACAGATATTTCCTGCTGAACTGGTAAGATCGAAACCGCCCACGTTGTTTTACGGGCGGTTTTTTCTTTTTTGGGGCGCGCGCGGCGCGCGGTATAGACATGTCACCACTTTCCGATCTCTCCCTGATGACGCCCGTCATCGCGACCATCAACCATTTGCTGGCGCAGGAGCCGTGGGCGCGCCAGCAGTTGGCACTGCACGCGGGCAAGCTGGCCTGCATCGACACGGGGGCAGTGGCTTTGCGCCTGCGGGTAGACAGCGCAGGCATGCTGGAAGCGGCGCCGGCCGATATGCCGGCTAACGTCACCATCCGCGTGAAATTGTCCGATGTGCCGCTGATCCTGCAAAACCGCGAACGGGCGTTTTCCTACGTCAAGATTGAAGGCGATGCCGAGTTTGCCAATGCGATTTCGCAATTGAGCAAAGGCTTGCGCTGGGAAGCCGAGCATGACCTGGAAAAGGTATTCGGTCCCATGCTGGCCACGCGCCTTGTTTCCGGGGCGAAAGATGCGGCCGCTTTTGTGCGCACGGGCCAGCAGAAGCTGGCCGAAAGCGTGGCTGAATATTTTCTCGACGAAGAGCCCATGCTGATCCGTCCTTCTACCTTGCAAGAGTATTCCGCGGGCGTGACGCGCGTGCGCGATGACGTCGAACGCCTGGCCAAGCGCCTTGCCCGGCTGGAAAAGGCGGCAGCCGCCGCCCAGCCTTTGTCTCCCACACCGGATTTGTCTACATGATATTGAAATTCCTGCGCCTGTTTAAAATCATCCGTGTTTCCATCAAGTACGGTCTGGATGAGATAGCGATTTCTGGTCTGCAAGTTCCCCGCACCGCCAAATTGATCGACACCCTGATTTTCTGGCGCGACCTGTCGTCGCCACGGGGTTTGCGCCTGCGCCTGGCGCTGGAAGAGCTGGGTCCCATTTTCGTGAAATTCGGCCAGGTGCTGTCGACCCGGCGCGATTTGATGCCGCTCGACATCGCCGAAGAACTGGCGCGCCTGCAAGACCGCGTGCCGCCCTTTGATTCCGACCTGGCCATCGCGCAAATCACCAAGTCGCTCGGTGCGCACCCGGACCAGCTGTTTGCCAGCTTCGAGCGCGAGCCGGTGGCTTCGGCCTCGATTGCCCAGGTGCACTTCGCCACCCTGAAAGATGGACGCGAAGTGGCCGTGAAGGTCTTGCGTCCAGGCATGAAAAAGCTGATCGACGAAGACGTGGCCCTGATGCACATCGCCGCCGACTGGACCAGCCGCCTGTGGGCCGACAGCAAGCGCCTCAAGCCGAAAGAGGTGGTGGGCGAGTTCGACAAATACCTGCACGACGAGCTGGACCTGATGCGCGAGGCAGCCAATGCCAGCCAGCTGCGCCGCAACTTCGCCAACTCGGACTTGCTGCTGGTGCCGGAAATGCACTGGGATTATTGCTCCAGCAGCGTCATCGTGATGGAACGCATGGTTGGCATTCCCGTGTCGCAGATCGACCGCCTGGTGGCGGCCGGGGTGGACTTGCGCAAGCTCTCCAGCGATGGCGTGGAGATTTTCTTCACGCAAGTGTTCCGCGACGGCTTTTTCCATGCGGATATGCACCCGGGTAATATTCTCGTATCGATCGCGCCCGAATCGTTCGGCCGCTACATCGCCCTGGACTTTGGCATCGTGGGCACCCTGAACGACTACGACAAGGATTATCTGTCGCAAAACTTCCTCGCCTTCTTCCGCCGCGACTACAAGCGCGTGGCCGAGGCGCACATCGAATCGGGCTGGGCGCCGAAGGATACGCGCGTCGATGAGCTGGAAGCGGCCGTGCGCGCCTGCTGCGAGCCGATCTTCGACCGCCCGCTGAAGGATATTTCTTTTGGACAAGTTTTGCTGCGCCTGTTCCAGACCTCGCGCCGCTTTAACGTGGAAGTGCAGCCGCAACTGGTGCTGCTGCAAAAGACCCTGCTCAATATCGAAGGCCTGGGCCGCCAGCTCGATCCGGAACTGGACCTGTGGCAAACGGCCAAGCCTTATCTGGAAAAATGGATGAGCAACCAAGTGGGGCCGCAAGGCTTCATGGAGCGCCTGCGTGCCGAGGCGCCCCGTTATGCGCATATCTTCCCGCAACTGCCGCGTTTGCTGCACCAGGCCTTGACGGTGCATGGCGAACCGCGCGAAAACGACGTGGAATTGATGAAAACCTTGCTGGCAGAGCAACGCCAGACGAATCGATTGCTGAGCTTTATCGTGTACTTCGTGGGTGCCTTTGCCCTCGGTGCGCTGGGCTTGCAAGTGTTCATGCGCTGGCATCAACTGCCGTTTTAACTGGCTGAGGACGTAAGTGATGGCTGACTTTCAAACCCGCGATCCGCTCTCGCCCGCCTTCTGGGACGAGCGTTTCGAGAAGCAATTTACGCCCTGGGACCAGGGCGGCGTGCCCGCGCGCCTGCGCAGTTTCGTTGCCGGCAGTCCCGCGCCGCTGCGCTGCCTGATTCCCGGCTGCGGCTCGGCCTATGAACTGGTCTTCATGCTCGATCACGGCTGGCATGCCACGGCCATCGACTTTTCACCGGCCGCCGTGGCCGCCGCGCGCGCTGTCGTCGGTGCGCGGGCAGGGCAGGTGATGGAAGCCGATTTCTTTGCCTGGCAGCCAGAAGCGCCTCTGGACCTGATCTATGAGCGGGCTTTCCTGTGCGCCATGCCGCGCGCCATGTGGCCGCAAGTGGCGGCCCGCTGGGCGCAGCTGCTGGCGCCGGGCGCCATGCTGGCCGGTTACTTTTTCTTCGACGACAATGCCAAGGGGCCGCCATTTGGTATTTCGCGTGAGCAATTGCAGGCCTTGCTTGCGCCGCATTTCGACTGCCTGGCCGACGAAGCCGTGGACGATTCCATTGCCGTCTTCGCAGGCAAGGAGCGCTGGATGAGCTGGCGCCGCCGGGCGGACTGAGCCTGGCAGGCCGAGCGAGCGGGCATTTTCCGCTGGGAATGGCGGAAAAGCTTTATAATTCAGGGTTTTTGATGATTTTCTCGGAGTAGAGATGCCGATTTACGCTTACCGTTGTGACGAGTGTGGTTTTGCCAAGGATGTCTTGCAAAAGATCTCCGATCCAGTACTGACGGTGTGCCTGTCGTGCGGCAAGCCCAGTTTCAAGAAACAATTGACGGCCGCCGGTTTCCAATTGAAGGGCACTGGCTGGTACGCGACCGATTTCCGCGGCGGCACGGCGCCCACCACGGCTATTCCGACCGGCCCGGCCGATAACGCCAAGCCCGCCCCAGCCGCCGAGAGCGCGCCTGCCGCGGCGCCTGCGTCCACCCCGGCTGCTGCTGCGCCGAAAGCGGATTGAAAAAGCGCGCCGCGCCGATACGATCCATTACCGAGAAACCGATGCGTAAATACTTTATTACCGGATTACTGATTTTGGTTCCCCTGGCCATTACCGCCTGGGTCTTGAATCTGGTCATCAGCACAATGGACCAGTCGCTGTTGCTGGTGCCCGGCAGTACGCAGCCCAGCGTATGGTTCGGTCACAAGGTTCCCGCGCTGAGCACCATTCCCGGCCTGGGGACGGTATTGACGGTACTGATCGTTTTCTTCACGGGCTTGCTGACGAATAACCTGGTCGGCAATTACGTGGTGAAACTGTGGGAAAAATTGCTGCAACGCATACCCATCGTCAATTCCCTGTATTCAAGCGTCAAGCAAGTGTCCGATACCTTGTTTTCCCCGTCGGGCAATGCCTTCCGCAAGGCTGTGCTGGTGCCGTATCCGCACCAGAACTCCTGGACCATCGCCTTCCTGACCGGCGTGCCGGGCGGCGATGCGGCGAACCACCTGGTGGGCGACTATGTCAGCGTGTATGTGCCGACGACGCCCAACCCGACGTCAGGCTTTTTCCTGATGATGAAGCGTAGCGATGTAGTCGAACTCGACATGAGCGTCGATGCGGCGCTCAAATATATCGTCTCGATGGGCGTGGTAGCGCCTGCGGAAGTTGTTGCTGTACCGGCCCCGGCAGCCAAAGAATAAAGGCAGGCGTCCCACGAGGGACGTGGCCGGATTGAACACTCACTAACCTGAACTGAGAATTTTATGTCTATGCGTACTGAATACTGCGGCCTCGTTACCGAAGCCATGCTGGGACAAACCGTCAGCCTGTGCGGCTGGGTACATCGCCGCCGCGACCACGGCAGCCTGATTTTCATCGACTTGCGCGACCGTGAAGGCCTGGTGCAAATCGTCTGCAACCCGGAGCAAGCGGAGATGTTCAAGGTCGCCGAAGCCGTGCGCAACGAATTCTGCCTGCGCGTGACGGGCGTCGTGACGAGCCGTATCGACGGCACCATCAACAACAACCTGAAATCGGGCAAGATCGAAGTGGTCTGCTCGGAACTGGAAGTGCTGAACCCTTCCGTACCCGTGCCGTTCCAGCTCGATGATGACAACCTGTCGGAAACGACGCGTCTGACGCACCGCGTGCTGGACCTGCGCCGCCCGCAAATGCAAAACAACCTGCGCCTGCGCTACAAGGTGACGATGGAAGTGCGCAAGTACCTCGACGCGCTGGGCTTCATCGACATCGAAACGCCAATGCTGACCAAGTCCACGCCAGAAGGCGCGCGCGATTACCTGGTGCCGTCGCGCGTGAACGCGGGCAGCTTCTTCGCCTTGCCGCAATCGCCACAGTTGTTCAAGCAACTGCTGATGGTCGCCAACTTCGACCGTTACTACCAGATCACCAAGTGCTTCCGCGACGAAGACTTGCGCGCTGATCGCCAGCCTGAATTCACGCAGATCGATTGCGAGACCTCGTTCCTGACGGAACAGGAAATCCGCGACCTGTTCGAAGACATGATCCGTGTCGTCTTCAAGAACACCTTGAACATCGACTTGCCGAACCCGTTCCCGGTGATGGATTTCGCCGAAGCGATGGGCCTGTACGGTTCCGACAAGCCGGACATGCGCGTCAAGCTGGCATTCACGGACTTGACCGAAGTCATGAAGACGGTCGAATTCAAGGTCTTCAACGGCGCCGCCAACATGAAGGGCGGCCGCGTGGTGGCCCTGCGCGTGCCGCAAGGCGGCAGCATGCCGCGTTCGGAAATCGACGCTTACACGCAATTTGTCGCCATTTACGGCGCCAAGGGCCTGGCTTACATCAAGGTCAACGAGAAAGCCAAGGGCCCTGAAGGCTTGCAGTCGCCGATCGTCAAGTTCCTGCCTGCCGACGTGCTGGCCACGATTCTCGAGCAGACGGGCGCGCAAGACGGCGACTTGATTTTCTTTGGCGCGGACAAGGCCAAGGTTGTCAACGACGCCATCGGCGCACTGCGCGTAAAAATCGGTCACAGCGAGTTCGGCAAGAAAGCCGGCCTGTTCGAGGACGTCTGGAAGCCATTGTGGGTGGTCGACTTCCCAATGTTCGAACACGACGAAGAAGCGGACCGCTGGACGGCGACCCACCATCCGTTCACGGCACCGAAAGACGGCCATGAAGACATGCTGGAAACCAATCCGGGCGCCTGCATCGCCAAGGCCTACGACATGGTCTTGAACGGCTGGGAACTGGGTGGCGGCTCGATCCGTATCCACCGCGAAGAAGTGCAAAGCAAGGTCTTCCGCGCATTGAAAATCGATGCCGAAGAAGCGCAGCTGAAGTTCGGCTTCCTGCTTGACGCCCTGCAATACGGCGCGCCACCGCATGGCGGCCTGGCATTCGGCCTGGACCGTATCGTGACCATGATGACGGGTTCCGATTCGATCCGCGACGTAATCGCCTTCCCGAAAACCCAACGCGCCCAGTGTCTGCTGACACAAGCGCCGTCGGAAGTGGACGAGAAGCAATTGCGCGAACTGCACATCCGTTTGCGTGGCGCCGAGCCTAAAGTTGCGTAATGCAGCATGCGGCCGCTGCGGCGGCCGCTGTTTGATAATGCTATGCAAAAAGAGGCGCTGACGAGGCGCCTTTTTCATTGTTGATATGAACCATAAAATTCCCGTTTCCGTGCTGGTCGTCATTCATACGGCTGATCTGGACGTCTTGCTGATCGAGCGCGCGGGCCAACCCGGTTTCTGGCAATCGGTGACCGGTTCCGTCGACGCCGTCGACGAACCGCTGCTGCAGACGGCCGCGCGCGAATTGTGCGAGGAGACCGGTATCGTCGTCGATGGACACGACATCGTGCTGCGCGACTGGAACTTGTCGAATGTGTACGAGATCTATCCGATCTGGCGCCACCGCTACGCCCCCGGCGTGACGCGTAACACGGAACACGTGTTCAGCGTGCAAGTGCCGCGCGATACACGCATTACGCTGAGTCCCCGCGAACACTTGCAATACGCGTGGTTGCCCTATCTGGCGGCGGCCGACCGCTGTTTCTCGTCGTCCAACGCGGAAGCGATTTTGCAATTGCCGGCCATGACGGGCCTGGCGCGTCCTGCCTGATTTCCCTAGAAAGCCTTCCATGTTGAACTGGTTTAATCTCTCGCTGCAACAAAAACTGGCTGGCACATTCTGCCTGGCGCTGTGCCTGGTCGTGATTCTGGCGGCCAGTCTGTACACGCCGCCCGAACGCACGCCGCCGGTCGGCTTGCCGCTTATGGCGATCGGCTGGCTGCTGCATCCGGGCGCCTTTGCCAAGGGCAAGCGCACCGTGGCCTGGCGCGGCGCACCGTTGCTGGTCAAGGTAGTGTGGGCCGCCGGGATCGCGGCGGCCGGCGTCAGCGTCGCCAGCGGCCTGGCGCGCATGTTTGCCTGAGCCTGGCGGCGCCGATGGCGAGCCAATCCAGGAATTAGGTGCGCACGCGCACCTACGCAGGCGCCGCGCGGGGTCCGTCTGGGAGTAGAATCAAGGCATGAAAATCCGCGTAGCAACTTATAATATACACAAGGGCGTCTCCTCCGTTCGTGGCTTGCCCAGAGTGCATGCCTTGAAGCAGGCAATCGCTCTGTTCAATGCCGATGTCGTCTTTTTGCAGGAAGTGCAAGGCAAGCATGACCGCAATGCGGCCCGCTATGGCGCCGAGAAGAATGGTCACAAGCATTGGCCGGAAGCGTCGCAGCATGAATTCTTTGCCGGCGCCGAACACCATTCCGCGTATGGCATGAATGCCGTGTATGACCATGGCCATCATGGCAACGCCTTGCTGAGCAAGTTTCCCATCGCCTCGCAAACCAACCACGACGTGTCCGACCATGCCTACGAGCAGCGCGGCATCCTGCATTGCGTGCTCAAGACGCCGCAGGCCGACGTGCATTGCTATGTCGTCCACCTGGGCCTGTTCGAATCGGGACGGGGCCGCCAGACGCAGGCGCTGATCGACGCCGTCATGGAATCGGCGCCGAATGGCGAGCCCGTCATCATCGCCGGCGACTTCAACGACTGGCGCAATACGCTCAGCGACAAGCTGCGCAATGCGCTGGGCGTGGTGGAAGTATTCGACCAGCGCGCGTCGAACTCGGCTTTGGGCGACCTGGTGCGCACCCTGGCGCGGCGCCAGACGAAAACACCCGTGCCCGTGCCGGCGCGCACCTTTCCCGCCGCCTTGCCTTGGTTCCGCCTGGACCGCATCTATGTGCGCGGTTTCCACGTGGAAGGCGCGCAAGTGATGCACGGCACCTTGTGGGCAAAATTGTCGGACCACGCGCCGATCGTTGCTGCTTTAAAACTCGCGTAGACTGCCGGCATGCGCACAGTCAATTTCATCGCCCACAACGACATCCAGCTGCTGTATTGCGGCACCGATTACTTTCCTGCCTTGATAGCCGCCATCGACGGCGCGCGCTCGGAAGTGTATTTCGAAACGTATATCTTTGCCGACGACGCCACGGGCACCCTGGTGCTCGATGCGCTCAAGCGTGCTGCCGCGCGCGGCGTGCTGGTGTGCATGATCACGGACTGGTTCGGCACCGGCAACCGCCGCGTGAAAGCCATGCATGCGCAGCTGGAAGCGGCCGGCGTGCACCACCGCATCTTCAACCCGTGGTTCCGGCGCGGCATCACGCGCACCCACCGCAAGATCTGCGTTGCCGATGGCGAGATCGCCCTGGTGGGGGGCATCAATATCAACGATGACATGTTTTGCGACTACGACCACAATATCAGCCTGGAAGCGCCGCGCTGGGATTTTGCCGTGCAGGTGAAGGGCCCGCTGGTGGATGCCATCCATGAGGAAGTGCAGGCCCAGTGGGCGCGCTTGGGCAAGATGAACCTGGTGCGGCGTATCAAGCTGTACCGCAAGATGCGGGTCGTCAGCAAGGAGCTGGCGAAGAACCCCGTCGTGGCCGGCTTCGTCGTGCGCGACAACTTGCGCAACCGCCGCACCATCCAGCGCGCCTACTTGCAGGCGCTGGGCCAGGCGCGAAAAAACGTGATGCTGGCCAACCCGTATTTCGCGCCCGGGCACAAGCTGCGCCACGCCCTGGCCCAGGCGGCCCAGCGGGGCGTCGACGTGGTCTTGCTGATCGGCGTGGGCGAGTTCCGCATGCAAGATGCCGTGGCGCACTCGTTTTACCCGAAACTGCTGGCTGCCGGCGTGAAAATCGTTGAATACCGCAAGACGCAGCTGCACGCCAAGGTGGCCGTCGTCGACGATGATTGGGCGACGGTCGGTTCCAGCAATATTGACGCGCTGAGCCTGTTCCTGAACCAGGAAGCCAACGTGGTCATCAAGGACGTGGCCTTCGCGCAAAGCTTGCGCCAGCACATCGAGCAGGGCGTGGCGGACGGCATCGTGATTCACCAGGATGATTTCAAGCACATCGGCCGTTTCCGGCGCATCGGCTACGAAGCAGCCTTCCTCCTGTACCGGCTGGTGATGCGCATTTTTTCAGTAGGCAAGTACGCATGAACGAGATGACAACGGTAAGGCTGGACAAATGGTTGTGGGCGGCGCGCTTCTTCAAGACGCGCTCGCTGGCCAGCGAGGCCGTCGACACGGGCAAGGTGAAAGTGGGCGGCGAACGCGTGAAACCGGCGCGCAGCCTGCGCGTGGGCGACGAGCTGGCCATCGACAATGGTGCGGAGACATGGGAAGTGGCCGTGCTGGGCCTGTCCGACAAGCGCGGTGCAGCACCCGTGGCGCGCCTGCTGTACGGGGAAACGCCGGCCAGCATTGCCCGCCGCGAGCAGCTGGCCGAGGAGCGCAAGCTGTTCCGCGAGCCAGGTACCACCATCAAAGGGCGGCCGACCAAGCGCGACCGCCGTCAACTGAGCAAGGCAGGCGACCTTTCCTGAGGCGCAGCTGTTGTTGTAAGGCAATGGCGCGCAACGCTTTTGTCCTCGTGAAATTGCTATAAACACTTAGCCAAAAAATGCTGCGCTGCACCAATAGAACGTCGGCTCTAAAGTTCCCGTTTGACTTTTACGTGGTAGTGGATAATAGTACGAGCGTTCGGATTTTTTCGGAGCGTGCTTTTTTTACCCGCGTTCCCATCCGCCAGACCGGCAACATCACTTTTAGAACGGACCTCTTGAATACTTCAGTCAAATTCATGCGCAAGGGCGAACTGACCCGTGCAGCCATCCTCGACGTGGCGCTGGACCTGTCCAGCCGCGACGGCCTGGAAGGCCTGACCATTGGGCTGCTTGCGGACAAAATGAACATGAGCAAGTCGGGCGTGTTTGCCCACTTTGGCTCGCGCGAAGACTTGCAGATGGAAGTGCTGAAGCTCTACCACTATCGTTTCGAGCAAGAAGTCTTTTTCCCCAGCATGAAAGAACCACGCGGCATCCAGCGCCTGCAATCGATGTTTGCGCGCTGGGTCAAGCGGGTCAGCGTGGAAATCGCTTCCGGCTGCATCTATATCAGCGGCGCCGTCGAGTATGACGACCGTCCCGGCCCCATCCGCGAGGCCCTGGTGGCCATGGTGCGGGCCTGGCAGGGTGCGCTGCTGCGCTGTGTCGAGCAATCGATTGCCACGGGCGACCTGAAAGCGGACACGGACGCCCAGCAACTGGTGTACGAGATGTATGGCCTGATCCTGGCCCTGCATCACGACGCGCGCTTCTTGCGCGTGCCAGGCAGCATCGAACGGGCGCAAGCGGGCTTTATCCGCCTGCTGGCGTCGTACCAGAATTCCGTCACAAGCAAATAAGCCGTCAGGCAGTATCCGCAGCAACGCACACGCAGTTCACAAGTACAACACTTTAGCTAAACGCCTTCAGGAGAAAATTATGGGTCAATACGTCGCGCCAATCCGGGATATGCAATTCGTTCTGCATGAGTTCCTGCAAGTGGAAGAAGAACTGAAGCAAATGCCGTCGTACGCCGACGTCGACGCCGACATTATCAACCAGGTACTGGAAGAGGGCGGCAAGTTCACTTCCGAGGTTTTGTTCCCCCTGAATCACTCCGGCGACCGCGAAGGCTGCCACCACGATCCTGTCACGAAAAGCGTGACCACGCCTAAAGGTTTCAAGGAAGCGTATAAACAGTACGTCGAAGGCGGTTGGGCGGCATTGGCTTGCGATCCTGAATACGGCGGCCAGGGCTTGCCGGTCGTGCTGAACAATTCGTTCTATGAAATGCTGAACTCGTCGAACCAGGCCTGGTCCATGTACCCTGGCCTGTCGCACGGCGCCTACGAGTGCCTGAAGGAACACGGCACCGACCACCAGAAGGAAGTGTATCTGCCGAAACTGGTGTCAGGCGAATGGACGGGCACCATGTGCCTGACGGAGCCGCATTGCGGCACCGACCTGGGCCTGCTGCGCTCGAAGGCATTGCCTGAAGCGGACGGTTCCTGGACCATCACCGGCAACAAGATCTTCATCTCGGCCGGCGAGCATGACATGGCGGAAAACATCCTGCACCTGGTGCTGGCCCGCGTGCCGGACGCGCCTGAAGGCTCGAAAGGCATCTCGCTGTTCCTGGTGCCGAAATTTCTGCCGAATGCGGATGGCACGGTCGGTGAGCGCAACCCGATCACCTGTGGCGCCATCGAAGAAAAAATGGGTATCCATGGCAATTCGACCTGCCAGATGAACCTGGACGGCGCAAAAGGCTGGATCATCGGCCAGCCGAACAAGGGCCTCAACGCCATGTTCGTCTTCATGAACGCGGCCCGCCTGGGCGTGGGCATGCAGTCGCTGGGCCTGACGGAAATCGCCTACCAGAACGCGCTGATCTACGCCAAGGACCGCACGCAAATGCGTTCGCTGTCCGGCATCAAGAACCCGGAACTGCCGGCCGACCGCATCATCGTGCACCCTGACGTACGCCGCATGCTGTTGACGGGCAAAGCCTATGCCGAAGGCGCGCGCGCTTTCACTTCCTACGTGGCGCTGCAGATTGACCGCGAACTGCACCATCCGGACGCCGATGTGCGCAAGGAAGCGGCCGACGAAGTGGCACTGCTGACCCCTGTCATCAAGGCTTTCATCACCGACAATGCCTGGATCGCCACCTCGGACGCGATGCAAGTGTTCGGTGGCCACGGCTACATCTCGGAATGGGGCATGGAGCAGTATGTACGTGACGCGCGCATCAACATGATCTACGAAGGTACGAACACGATCCAGTCGCTGGACCTGCTGGGCCGCAAGATCCTGGGCGACAACGGCGCCAAGCTGCGCAAGTTCGGCGAAAAGATCAAGGCTTTCGTCGAGGACAACGGCACCGATGAAGCGATGAGCGAATTCGTCACACCACTGGGCGACCTGGGCGACAAAGTCACCAAGCTGACCATGGAAATCGGCATGAAGGCATTCCAGAATCCTGACGAAGTGGGCGCGGCATGCGTGCCTTACCTGCGCGTCGTCGGCCACATGATCTACAGCTACCTGTTCGCGCAGATGGCCAAGATCGCCCTCGAAAAAGAATCCAGCGGCGACAAGTTCTATACCGCCAAACTGGCTACCGCACGTTTCTACTTCGCCCGCTTGCAGCCTGAGACGGCAACCCTGATCCGTCAGGCACGTTCCGGTTCGGCCAACCTGATGGCACTCGACGCAGACCTGTTCTAAGACTTGAGGAAAATATGACCAATTTCATCGTTAAAAAAGTAGCCGTCCTCGGCGCCGGCGTGATGGGCGCGCAGATTGCCGCCCATTGCATCAACGCGAAAGTGCCGGTCGTGCTGTTCGACCTGCCGGCCAAGGAAGGCCCGAAGAATGGCATCGTGCTGCGCGCCATCGAGAACCTGAAAAAGCTGTCGCCTGCGCCGCTGGGCAACAAGGATGACGCCGCGCTGATCCAGGTGGCCAACTACGAAGACAACCTGGACCTGCTGGCCGGTTGCGACCTGATCATCGAAGCCATCGCCGAGCGCATGGACTGGAAACACGACCTGTATCAAAAGGTCGCGCCGCACATCGGCCCGAACGCGATCTTCGCCTCGAACACTTCGGGCCTGTCGATCACCAAGCTGGCCGAAGGCTTCGACGCCGACCTGAAAGCGCGCTACTGTGGCGTGCACTTCTTCAACCCGCCGCGCTATATGCATTTGGTCGAGATCATCCCGACCGCGTTTACCAAGCCTGAAATCGCCGACCAGCTGGAAGGCTTCCTGACCACCACCCTGGGCAAGGGCGTGGTACGCGCCAAGGATACGCCGAACTTCATCGCCAACCGCGTTGGCGTGTTCGGCATCCTGGCCATCGTGCACGAAGCCGAGAAATTCGGCCTGTCCGTGGACGTCGTCGATGACCTGACGGGCTCCAAGCTGGGCCGTGCCAAGTCGGGCACCTTCCGCACCGCGGACGTGGTCGGCCTGGACACCATGGGCCATGTGATCAAGACCATGCAGGACTACCTGCCGAACGATCCGTTCGCTGCCGTCTACAAGACGCCAGCCGTGCTGGCGCAACTGGTGGAAAAAGGCGCGCTGGGCCAGAAGAGCGGCGCGGGCTTCTACAAGAAAGTCGGCAAGGAGATTCAGCGCCTGGACTTCGCCACCGGTGAATACGTCGCCGGCGGCGCCAAGGCTGCCGACATCATCGCCCGCATCCTGAAGGAAAAGGATCCGGTCAAGAAGATGAAGGCGCTGCGCGAATCGACGAATCCGCAAGGCCAGTTCCTGTGGGCGATCTTCCGCGACGCTTTCCACTACATCGCCATCCACCTGGACACCGTGGCCGACAATGCGCGCGATATCGACTTCGCCATGCGCTGGGGCTTCGGCTGGAACGTCGGTCCGTTTGAAACGTGGCAGGCATCGAACTGGCTGCAAGTGGCCAACTGGGTCAAGGAAGACATCGACGCCGGCCACGCGCTGTGCAACGCACCGCTGCCAGCCTGGGTCTTCGAAGGTCCGGTCGCTGAAAAAGGCGGCGTGCATACTCCGGAAGGTTCCTACTCCGCCGTGTCGAACAGCTTCGTGCCCCGTTCGACCCTGTCCGTGTATGACCGCCAGCCATTCCGCGCGCCAGTACTGGGCAGCGGCGCCATCGACGGCAAGACCGCCGGCACCACCGTCTTCGAAGACGAATCCGTGCGCGTCTGGCATACGGGCGACGATGTCTTGATCATCTCGTTCAAGACCAAGATGCACGTGATCGGTGAAGGCGTGATCAATGGCCTGAAACTGGCCCTGGCCGAAGCCGAAAAGAATTTCAAAGGTTTGGTGATCTGGCACGCCGACGCAGCCGAAGGCGGTGCCTTCTCGGCCGGCGCCGACCTGCAATCGGCCCTGCCAGCGTTCATGCAAGGCGGCGTGAAAGCCGTCGATCCGATCATCGCCGAACTGCAGAATACCTTCATGTCGCTGAAATACGCGAACGTGCCGGTGATCGCCGCAGTCGCTGGCCTGGCCCTGGGCGGCGGTTGCGAACTGGCGCTGCACGCGTCGAAGCGCGTGGCCTCGATCGAGTCCTACATCGGCCTGGTGGAAGTGGGCGTGGGCCTGATTCCTGCCGGTGGCGGCTTGAAGGAAGCGGCGCAGCGCGCCTACAAGGAAGCCAAGGGTAACGACATCCTGCAATTCCTGAAAACGGGCTTCACCAATGCGGCCACCGCCAACGTGTCGAAATCGGCGCTGGAAGCCAAAAAAATGGGCTACCTGAAGGAAGACGACGTGATCGTGTTCAACGCCTACGAGCTGCTGCACGTGGCCAAGGTCGAAGCGCGCGCCATGTTCGACGCGGGCTTCCGTCCGCAACTGCCGTCGCTGATCCAGGTCACGGGCCGCTACGGCTGGGGCACCATCAAGGCGCAGCTGGTCAATATGCGCGACGGCGGCTTCATTTCGGCGCACGATTTCAAGCTGGGCGAGATGATCGCCGAGATCGTATCGGGCGGCGACGTGGACCAGGGCAGTTTCGTCAGCGAACAGTGGCTGCTGGATATGGAACGCAAGGCATTCCTGGAGCTGTTGAACCATCCGAAAACCCAGGAACGGATCATGGGCATGATGCAGACCGGTAAGCCGGTACGCAACTAAGCCCATCGTCGATGAAGATCCTGTCGTTGGTATTTAAAGTATTACTGCGCGTGAGGCCAAGCATGGTGTATGACCGTATCAAACAACAGATGATGGACACCTTGCCCTTCGTGCGGCTGCTGGGGATCAGCATCGACGACATCGGCGCCGGCACCTCCAGGGTGTCGATGCCGGAAGATCCAAAACTGAATAATCACCTGGGCACGCAGCATGCGGGCGCCTTGTTTACCCTGGCCGAAACGGCTTCCGGCGCGGCCATGGCTGGCGGCTTCGCCGAGCTGATACTGGGCTTGCGCCCGGTGGCCAAGGAGTCGCGTATCGCTTACCAGAAGCTGGCCCGGGGCGCGACGCGCGCCGAAGGCCGGGTACCGGGCGACCTGGCTGCCTTGAAGGCGCAGCTGGCACAGGACGGCAAGGTGGCGTTTCCCGTGGAAGTCGATATCTTCGACTCTGAAGGCACGCTGGCGGCACAGGTGACGGTGGACTGGTATTTGTCGCAGAAGCGATAGACCAGCATCCCGGAAATTCGACAGAACACGAACCTCGTTCAACATCTTTGAAAGAATAAAATGAGCAAACAACTTCAAGACGCTTACATCGTCTCTGCAACCCGCACCCCGATCGGCAAGGCGCCGCGCGGCATGTTCAGAAACACCCGCCCGGACGACCTGCTGGTGCGCGTGCTGCAATCGGCCCTGGCGCAAGCACCTGGCCTCGACCCGGCGCTGATCACCGACGCCATCATCGGCTGCTCGTTCCCGGAAGCGGAGCAGGGCTTCAATATCGCCCGTAACTCGGTGCTGCTGGCCGGCTTGCCGAAAACCGTGGGCGGCGTGACCGTCAACCGTTACTGCGCTTCGGGCATCACGGCCATTGCCATGGCGGCCGACCGCATCCGCGTGGGCGAGGCCGACGTCATGATTGCCGGCGGCATCGAATCGATGTCGATGGTGCCGATGATGGGCCACCACCCATCGATGAACCTGGACATGTTCAGCGATGAAAACATCGGCATGGCCTACGGCATGGGTCTGACGGCCGAAAAAGTGGCGCAACAATGGAAAGTGTCGCGCGAACAGCAGGACGCGTTCTCGGTCGAGTCGCACCGCCGCGCCATCGCCGCGCAGCAAGCCGGCTTCTTCAAGGCCGAAACGACGCCCGTGGAGATCATCACGCGCACGCCGAACCTGGCTACCGGCCAGGTCGATGTGACGCGCCGCACGGTCGACACCGACGAAGGCGCGCGCGCCGATTCGACGATGGAGTCGCTGGGCAAACTCAAACCTGTGTTTGCCGCCAAGGGTACCGTCACGGCCGCAAACAGCTCGCAGATGTCCGATGGCGCTGGCGCGCTGTTGATCGTCAGCGAAAAGATTTTGCGCGAGCATAACCTGACCCCGCTGGCGAAATTCTCTTCGTTCGCCGTGCGCGGCGTGCCGCCGGAAATCATGGGCATCGGTCCGAAATTCGCGATTCCTGCAGCGTGCGCCGCCGCCGGCATCACACAAGACCAGCTGGACTGGATCGAACTGAACGAAGCATTTGCCGCACAGGCGCTGGCAGTCATCGGCGACCTGGGCCTGGACCCATCGAAGGTCAACCCGATGGGCGGCGCTATCGCCCTGGGTCACCCGCTGGGCGCCACAGGCGCCATCCGCGCGGCCACCGTGATCCACGCACTGCAGCGCACCAAGCAGAAGTACGGCATGGTCACGATGTGCGTCGGTGCCGGCATGGGCGCCGCCGGAATCTTTGAGCGCGTATAAGCTTGACGGGCTGAAGCAATAAAACAGGGCGCTGCGGGATTATCCCGGCGCCCTTTATATTTTTGGAGACGACATGGATATTTTGTGCAGCAAGAGCGAGGGCATCCTCACCCTGGAATTCAACCGCCTGGAACGCAAGAATGCGATCACGGGCGCCATGTACCAGACCCTGGCCGATGCGCTGGTGGCTGCCGAGACGGACAACGACGTGCGCGCCATCCTGATCTGCGGCAAGCGCGAGATTTTCACGGCTGGCAACGACCTCGATGACTTCATGAAGACGGCGCGGCCGAAGGATGGCTCGCTCGACCATGACCGTCCCGTGTTCCAGTTCATGCGCGCCCTGTACGGCAGCAGCAAGCCCGTGGTGGCAGCGGTCTCTGGCCCCGCCATCGGCATCGGCACGACGCTGTTGATGCATTGCGACCTGGTCTACGCGGCCGACAATGCCAGCTTCTCGATGCCGTTCACGCAGCTGGGCCTGTGCCCGGAATTCGGCTCCAGCCTGTTGCTTACGCAACTGGCCGGTTACCCGCGCGCGGCGGAAAAACTGATGCTGGGCGAGTCGTTCCCGGCACAGGAAGCGCTGGAGATGGGCTTGGTCTCGAAAGTCGTGCCCCTGTACGAATTGATGACGTACGCGCAAGGCCAGGCCGCCAAGCTGGTGGCCCTGCCAGCCGCATCCATCCGCGCCACCAAGCGCCTGATGAAACAAAGCCGCATGGAACCGGTGAAGGCGGCCATCGCGGAAGAAAACAAACTGTTCAGCGCCATGCTGGGCGGCGCCGAAGCGAAGGAAGCGTTTACGGCCTTCTTTGAAAAGCGCAAGCCGGACTTCAAGAAGTTTGCCTAGGCTGGATGCCGACCATCTGCTGCACCTGGACGCAGACTGGGATAGCATCCCAGCTGCTCCAAGATGCTGGTGATAACGTCGAAGGCAATTCGGCAAGCGTCCAGTCAGGAACCGTATCGGTACTGCCGCATTCGCAAAGTGCCGATGGATGCGCAGTCAGATTTTTAGTGTAGTGTGACGAGGCGATTGCTCTAATGTGGCGTTGCTGAACAGCTCAATAGTCCAGTCGGTGAACGCTCGCATCGCCGGGGACAGAAAGCGGTGATGGGGGTAGAGTAGTGATACCGGCACCGGCGCTGGCCGCCTGTCGGCCAGCACCTCGACCAAATCCCCGGCTTGCAAATGGTCGGTCACCAGGATCTCGGCCAGCTGCATCAAGCCGTGGCCGTCGAGGCTCAGCTTGATGTACAGCCCGGTCTCGTTGACCGCTACCGAGCCCGGCACCGGGATGGCAATGCTGATGCCCTCGTCGACGAAATGCAGATCGCTCCCCCGCCGCGCGGTGCTGGAAAAATAATGGACCGCCCGGTGTCGTTGCACATCCTCCAGGACCTCGGGAACACCCAGCTCGGCCAGGTAGGAAGGGGCTGCGCAGGTGATCCAGCGCAGTTCGCCCAGGCGGCGCGCGACCAGCGTCGAGTCATCGAGGCTACCGGTGCGGATGACGCAATCGACTCCCTCCTGTATCAAGTCCACCTGGCGATCATTGACGCCGATCATCAGGTAGATATCCGGGTAGCGCTGCTGGAATTGCCGTAACTGCGGCAGGATTAGGGCATGGGCAATGCCGCCAGGCATATCGACGCGCAATCGTCCTTGCGGGCGCTCGTTTGAGCCTTGCAGGCTGGCTTCGGTGTCGGCGATCAGGTCGAGTATTTCGCGGCAGCGGTGGAAGTAGCGCTCACCTTCCGGTGTCAGGCTGAGGTTTCTGGTGGAACGATTCAGCAAGCGCGTCTGCAAATGTTTTTCCAGCCGCTTGATGACGCCGGTGACCGACGATGCCGGCAAGCCCAGGGTCTCTGCTGCGCGCACAAAACTCCTGCTCTCGACCACGCGAAGGAATACCTGCATTGCTTGTACGCGATCCATGGCTTGTCCGTATGGCGGTAAAGGAAACGGCACTATAACCCAACATTGTTCGGATTTTCTGCATGGTGAAAACCTCCATGCCTACTTTTTCTGCATGCTTGCCTGCACTAGACTGGGTGCAACTCATTACCTATGGCAGGAATCAATCATGCTTGAACAAGCCCCTCAATTGCAGGCTCTGCTTGCGCCGCTGGCCGCAGTCCCACACAAGATGCTGATTCGAGGCGCAACGATCATCAGCATGGATGGCAATGTTGGCAATTTGCCCAAGGGCGATATCCTGATTGCCGATGGCGCCATTGCCGCCATCGGCTTGCACCTGGAGGCTGATGGTGCCGAAGTGATCGATGCCGCGGAGATGATTGCCATTCCGGGCATGGTCGATACGCATCGCCATTCCTGGGAAGGCCAGTTGCGCCGCATCAACCCGAATGCGGCAACGCTCGAGGACTATTGCAACGCCACGCATTTCTCGTTTGCCAAGTACTACCGGCCGCGCGACATCTACGTGGGCAACCTGCTCACGGCCTTGGGCTGCATCGATGCCGGCATCACGACCGTGATCGACAACTCCCACAACAGCCGCACAGGGGCGCACTCCGACGCGGCAGTCGAAGCACTGCTCGATACGGGCATCCGCGCGGTGCACGCCTCCGGAGCACCCGTATCGGGTGTCTGGGATGAGGCGCACTGGCCTGGCAACCTCGCGCGCCTGCAGGCCAAGTATTTCAGCAATCCTGACAGCCTGGTGACACTGGCCATGATGGCGCAGCTGGAACCTGAGCAGTGGGCCGTCGCGCGAGCACTGGGTATTCCCATCGTGACCGAGTTTTTTGGCGGTGGCATGGCAGCCGAGCTCGAAGGCTTGCACCAGCAGGGGCTGCTTGGCAGCGACAACATCTTCAACCACTGCACCTGCCTGCCGGAATCGGGCTGGAAAATCTTGCGCGAGGCAGGTGTGCGCGTCAATGTATGCCCGCGTTCGGATGCCCACTACGGTATCGAGGATGGCATGAACGCCTGGCAGGCCGCGTTCCAGCACGGCATACGCCCCGGTCTGAGTGTCGACAACGAGACTTCATATAGTGGCGACATGTTCATGGAAATGCGCGTGGCGTTCTACCTGCAAAGGGTCATGGGACATAGCCAGCGCCTCCATGGTCATCACCATGTGGCGGCGCCCACCGATGCGTTTCGCTTGCTGGAGGCTGCCACGATTGACGGCGCCGCTTGTGCGGGGCTGGAACAACGCATCGGCAGCTTGAGCCCAGGCAAGCAGGCCGACCTGGTACTGATACGCACCAGCGACCTCAACCTGTACCCGGTCAACAACGCCATCGGTACCGTAGTGCACGCGGCGGAGCGCAGCAATATCGATACCGTCATCATCAAGGGGCGCGTGCGCAAACGCGGTGGCGTCGTGCTGGGCGTGGATCAGGCAAAGCTGCGCGCCGCCATCGACGAGTCCTGTGCCCATCTGTTCAATGCCGCCGGTTACCAGCCCGATCTGTTTGGGGTATCGTTCGCACCGATCCAGCATGCGTAAGCGGTGCCTGATGAATGCGATACTGTTAACGTGTTTTCTACCAGCCGCGCCAATGCCCGTTCATTCATGGCAAGAAGGTCAGCCCATAGACGAAGGGGCGTGCGATCACAGGGATAGGCAATGAGGGTATCGGGGAGGCGCCTGATTTTCGGATGGTTGGACAGTGGCAAGTGTAGACGACTGGTCTAATTGTGCTATCATGCAGCGCATGAAAGCTGAATACACCGATGTGCGCCAGCACATTATCGACCAGGGCAAGGCCATCATCACGCGCAAGGGCTTTGCCGGCGTGGGGCTGAACGAGATTTTGTCGGCCGCCGACGTGCCCAAGGGTTCGTTCTACCATTACTTCAAGTCCAAGGAATTGTTTGGTGAAGCGATGCTGGAAGATTACGTCACCGGCTACCTGGCCGGGATGGAAGACGTGCTGGGCCAGCCGGGCCAGAGCGCGGCGCAGTCGCTGATGGCGTATTGGGCCAGCTGGACCAGCGAGAGCCTCGATGGCAGCGGTTGCGACTGCCGCTGCCTGGTGGTCAAGCTCAGCAGCGAAGTGGCGGACATGTCCGAACCGATGCGCGTGGCGCTGCTGGACGGCACCCACCGCATCATCGCCAGGCTGGCCCAGGCCATCGCACGGGGCAGGGCGGACGATTCGCTGCCATCGGTGGCCGATCCCGCGCAGATGGCCGCCACTTTGTACCAGCTGTGGCTGGGCGCGGCCCTGCTGACCAAGCTGCGGCGCGACGCCAGCGCCTTGCAAACGGCCTGGCAGGCGACCCTGGACATGTTGCAGCTGTCGCCGGACAGCTACCGATAGCCAGCAAGCAAGCGGACGCGCCACGTCCGCGTTTTTTTTGAGTGAATAGTAGACGACCAGTCTAATAATAAGGGGCGACAGCATGAAAAATTTTGAATTCCATAACCCGACCCGCATCGTGTTCGGTGCCGACACTGTCACCACATTGTCTACCCTGGTGCCGCACGATGCGCGCGTGCTGATTTTGTACGGCGGCGCCAGCGCGGAAAAGACGGGCACCCTGGCCGAAGTGCGAACTGCTCTTGCGCTGGGCCAGCGCAGCGTGCAGGAGTTTGGCGGCATCGAACCCAATCCCAGCTATGAAACCCTGATGCGCGCCGTGGCGCAGGTGCGTGGCGCCAAGCTGGACTTCCTGCTGGCCGTCGGTGGCGGCTCTGTCATCGACGGCACCAAGTTCGTCGCCGCTGCCGCCCTGTACGACGGCGAGCCATGGGAAATCGCCGAACGCGGCGGCGCCAACGTACGTCAAGCCCTGCCTTTTGGCACGGTGCTGACCTTGCCGGCCACGGGTTCTGAAATGAACAGCGGCGGCGTGGTGACGAAAAAAGCCACGCATGACAAGCTGAGTTTTCGCAGTCCCTTGCTGTACCCGCAATTTTCCGTGCTCGATCCGAGCAAGACTTTCACGTTGCCGGCCAGACAGGTGGCCAATGGCCTGGTCGACGCCTTTGTCCACACCACGGAACAGTATTTGACCTATCCGGTGCAGGCGAAGGTGCAGGACCGCTTTGCCGAAGGCTTGCTGCAGACCCTGGTCGAGATCGCTCCGCAAGCGGTGGCCGCGCCTGACGATTATGCCACCCGCGCCAACCTGATGTGGACGGCCACGCTGGCGCTGAATGGCCTGATCGGCGCGGGCGTGCCGCAGGACTGGGCCACCCACATGATCGGCCATGAACTGACAGCCCTGTACGACATCGATCACGCACGCACCCTGGCCCTGGTGCTGCCGGCACTGCTGGACGTACAGCGCGAGCAGAAGCGCGGCAAATTGCTACAGTATGGCGAGCGTGTCTGGAACATCACCGTTGGCAGTGAAGACGAGCGCATCAGCGCCGCCATCGCCAGCACCCGCGCCTTCTTTGAAGGCCTGGGCATTCCGACCCGTTTGTCCGCTTACCAGCTGGGCCAGGAAGCGGTGGAAGCGGTCTTGACGCAACTGGAAGCACATGGCATGACCTCCCTCGGCGAACACCGCGATATTGACCTCGCGCGTAGCCGCCGTATCCTCGAAGCAGCACTGTAACCCTGACATAAAAGGAAACAATATGAACATCCTGATGGTACTGACCTCGCACGATCAACTCGGCGACACTGGCAAGAAAACCGGTTTCTGGCTGGAAGAATTCACCGCGCCTTACTATGTCTTGCAGGAAGCGGGCGCCAAGCTGACGGTCGTTTCGCCCAACGGCGGCCAGCCGCCGCTGGACCCGAAAAGCGACGAGCCCGATTCGCAAACGGATGCCACGCGCCGTTTCAAGCTGGACGCCGATGCACAAGCCGTGCTGGCCAACACGGGCAAGCTGTCCGAGGTGAAGGCGGCCGACTTCGACGCCGTGTTTTACCCGGGCGGCCATGGCCCGCTGTGGGACCTGGCCGAAGACCCGCACTCGATCGCCCTGATCGAGCAGATGATTGCCGCCGGTAAGCCGGTCGCCGCCGTCTGCCACGCGCCCGGCGTGCTGCGCCACGTGAAGGCAGCCGACGGCACGCCGCTGGTGCGCGGCAAGCAGGTGACGGGCTTTACGAATACCGAGGAAGACGCCGTCGGCTTGACGGCCATCGTGCCTTTCCTGGTCGAGGATATGCTCAAGCAAAACGGCGGCGTCTACTCCAAGCTGGGCGACTGGCAGCCGTACGCCGTCACCGATGGCTTGCTGGTCACGGGCCAGAACCCGGCATCGTCGGAAGCGGCCGCCCAGGCGCTGCTCAAGCTGCTGGCCTGATGGCCGATGTCCGGCTGGGCATTCGTCGAGGAAGCCGGGCTTGAATGCTTCATGCCCCGGCGGCCATGCCAGCAAGGATCAGGCCGACCGAGGCGTGCCATTGCGTCTCGCTGGTCGGCCTGCCCGCCAGCGCATAGCCGTGCAGGAAATCGACAAGCGCATCGCGCCCGCGCAGCCGGATTTTTTTCTCCAGCGAGAGACCGTCGACGGCCAGCTCGAACAGCGCCGTAAACCGCTCGGCCACGTCGTCTTGCGTCACCAGCCCGCGCGCCATCAGGCGCACGAAGTAGGGCGTGGCGCTGATCAGTTCCAGGTACAGCGCGCACAGCGCGAGCAGGCGCCGCAGGGGCGTCTGGCGCCGCGTAAACGGCGGCTGGCGCGGATCGAGCGCGGCAAAACGCTGCACCATCAATGCCAGCAATAACTCCTCTTTTCCTGCGTAGTAGTGATACAGGGCCATGGCATCGACGCCCAGGCCTTGCGCCAGCGCGCGCATGGAAAACGCCTCGCCTTGCTCTTCCAGCAGGGCCAGGGCAGCGTGCAGGATGCTGGCGCTGTCCAGTGCGGGCGCGGCGCGGCGCGGACGCCCCGCGCGGCGCACGGGAGATTCTATGGCTTGAAGTTTTGGAGTTTTCATGGGCATAATTCTACACTGTAGAATTAATTGAGGGAGCACCATGCAAAAAACTTCTGTCAGCGTTTTTCTCGGCATCAGCATCGATGGCTGCATCGCCGGAGAAAACGGCGACCTGTCCTGGCTGGCCGAACTGGCCCCCGACTCGCCCGACGCCACCGGCTACACGGCCTTGATGGATCAAGTCGATACCCTGCTGATCGGCCGTACCACCTATGAGGCCGTGCTGGGGTTCGAGCCGTGGCCGTATGCGGGCAAGCGCGTGGTGGTATTGAGTCACCGCGACTTCGCGCCACGGCATGGCGAACAGCGCCGCGAAGGCAGCGTGCGGGAAGTGCTGGAGGGGCTGGCAGAGGAGGGTTGCCGCCACGTGTATCTCGATGGCGGCGCCGTCATCCGCGCCGGCTTGCGCGAGGGCGTCATCGACAGCCTGACCTTGTCCGTGCTGCCCGTGGTGCTGGGCAAGGGCGTGCGCCTGTTCGATGACGCGCTGCCGCGCAGCGACTGGCGCCTGGAAGATACGCGCCCGCTACCGAGCGGCGTGATGCAGCTGCGCTATCGAAAAAATTAAACCGTGCTGGCGATATCGACGATGAAGCCGGTGTCAAAGCGTTCGTTTTCGGGCGTGCCGTCCGGCTTCTTGTAGCCGCAGGGGTTGCACACGACGCGGCACTCGCCTATCTGGTAGTCGAGCGATGCGTGCATGTGGCCATGCACCCACAGGTCAGCTTGCGTCACCAGCGCGTCCAGCTGCGAGGCGAACGCGGGCGAGCCCAGGTTCGTCGCGTATTGCTCTTCCACCGACAGCATCGATGGCGCCATGTGCGTGATGACTACGGTTTTCCCGGTGAACGGCTGCGTCAGCTGCTGTTCCAGCCAGCAGCGGTGCTGGGCGTGCAGCTGCGCCGTGTCGCTGGCGCACAAGAGGCGCGGCGTCTCGCCACCCGTACTGATGTGCTTGTAGTCGGGCATGTAGGCTTGTGCCGCGTTAAGCGCTTCTGCCTGGCGCTCGGCACCGAACAGCAGAAAATCCGTCCACAGCGTGATGCCGAGGAAGCGTACTCCACCGATTGTCACGGCGTCGCCGTCGAGCAGGCGGATGTTGGCGCCGTGCGCATTCGCGCTGGCGCAGGCATCGCGCACGGCGTCCTGCATGTGTTCGAGCTGGTGGCCATAGCCTTCGTGGTTGCCGTGCACGTACAGCACGGGCAGGGCGCCGAAGGTGCGCGCGGCCCAGGCGATGGCATGGTTGCCTGTAGCGATGTCGCCGGCCAGGATCACCACGTCGGGGCGGCTGGCGGCAAGGTCGATGGCGGGTGTGTCTTCACCCCAGACTTCCAGGTGCAGGTCGGACAGGATCAGCAAACGCATGGCAGTGGGCGCGGCAAGGCGCACGGCAGGTCTATGGGCCTCTATCGTAGCGCAAGTCGCAGCGCCCGTCTGCTTGACCGCGCCAGGCTGGCGACGTTACCCTATGGCATCGATTACCACACACTCATTCCTGGAGCCGCATGCCGCCTTTCTTCATTCCCAAGACCTTGCTGAACATCGCGCTGGCCGCCATGGCGCTACCATTGACGGCGCATGCCGCCACGCCCGCCATCGATCCTCTGACGCAGCCGATTGCCTCACCCTATGCGGCGCAGTGGAACCGCCCGCAGCAACCGGCGCGCATCCATGGCGACACCTATTACGTGGGCGTGGGCGGCTTGAGCGTGGTGCTGATAGACACGCGTGCAGGCTTGATCCTGATCGACGGCGCGTTGCCGCAATCGGTGGCCGCCATCAAGGAGCATATCCTCGAATTGGGCTTTCGCCTGGAAGACATCAAGTTCATCCTGAATACGGAAGCGCATTTCGACCATTCGGGCGGCATCGCCGCCCTGGCCCGCGACAGCGGCGCGCAAGTGGTCGCCAGCCCGCTGGGAGCGGAGGCGCTGCGCGCGGGAGCGGTGCTCGCCGCAGATCCGCAAGCGGGCGAAATCGATCCCATGCCGGCCGTGGAAAACGTGCGCGAGATCGCCGATGGCGAAACCCTGCAACTGGGCGACGTGACCATCACGGCGCGCTACACGCCTGGCCATACGCCGGGCAGCACCAGCTGGACCTGGGTTTCATGCGAGGATGCAGAGCGTCAGGAATGCCTGAACGTGGTGTTCGGCGCCAGCCTCACGCCGGTGGCAGCCGACGATTTTCACTACCTGGCCGATGAGCGCCATGCGGACCTGACGCCGGCCTTCCGCCGCGTCATGCAGGACTTTGCCAGGCTGCCGTGCGACATCCTGATCTCGGCCCATCCTGACCACTCCGGCGGCGACAGCAAGCTGACGCAGTTGCTGGAAGGCGTCACACCGAATCCCTTCATCGATACGCAAGCGTGCAGTAACTACGCTGCCAAAAATGAAGCCAAGCTCGATGCCCGCATTGCGAAAGAAAAAGCAGATGCGACAAAATAGCAAGCTTGGAGCATGCGCCATGAAAGGTGGTTGACGCACTGCAGCATACGGTGCAGAATCAGCGTCCGTAGTGCAGATTAAACAAACTATAGAAAGGAAACCCATGTTCGAGCAGGCTGGCAGCAAGTTGACTTAGCACTAGCCCCGCGCATGACGCTCGGGGCCATCGGCAGCATTGCCGATCTCGAGCCGGTGTCCTTCAAACCCCGGTGAGGAAACTCGCCGGGGTTTTTTGTTTTGGGCGACCCCGGCATAAGGACAGGAAATACCGTGATGCCGATGCATCAAGGGTTGAAAGGAGACACCATGAAAATCAAAGTGAAAGCCACGCCCAAGCCGCGCAATCCGCTGGTGGCGGCCGCCAGGTTGCGAGGCGGCGCCGGTGCGCACCAGTCGGAGTCCTCGCCGCGCGCGGCGCGCCGGGCCGGCAAGCACCGCCTGCAGCAATGGCTGGCGGGCCGGCTCAAACCTGACGATTAGCGGGCCGGCAGCTCGACGATGAAGTTCGGATCAAAATCGGGATTTTGCGGCGTGCCGCTGCGTGTCTTGTAGCCGCAGGGGTTGCTCACCACGCGGCACGGACCGATCCGGTAGTCGCGTGAAGCATGGATGTGCCCATGCACCCACAGGTCCGCCTGCGCGGCCAGGTCGTCCAGGCGCGAAGCGTAAGCGGGCGAACACGCCTCGCTGCCATACGCGCCGTCGATGGATTGCAGCGACGGCGCCATGTGGCTGATGACGACGGTCGCGCCATCGAAGGGTTGCGCCAGTTCGCGCGACAGCCAGGCTTTTTGCTGCGCGTGGAACATGGCCGTGTCGGCCGCGCGCAGCTTGCGAAAGCCCATGTTGGCCAGGCGGATGCGCTTGTAGTCATTCATGGCGGCTTCCGCGTCGCGCATGGCCGACTGGCGCGTATCGTCGCCCAGCAGGCGGAAATCCGTCCATAGAGTGGCGCCCAGGAAGCGCACGGCGTTGCCAGCTTGGTCGGCGATGACGTGGCTATCGGCGTCGAGAAAATGCACGTTGTCCGTGGCGGCGCAGGCGCTGCGCAGCTCCTGGCGCACCTTGTCCAGATGGTGGCCATAGCCTTCATGGTTGCCATGCACGTACAGCACCGGCAGTCCCGCGAATGCGCTGGCGGCCCAGGCGACGGCGCGGGCGCCCGTGTCGATGTCGCCGGCCAGGATGACGGCGTCGGGGCAGCTGAGCGCTAGGTCGCCTTGCGGCGCATCGTCGCGCCATAACTCATGGTGCAGGTCCGACAAAATCAGTAAACGCATGCGGTATCCAGGCGATTGGAGAGTACGCCATCGTACCTGAAAACCCTCACTCTTCGTCCAGCGCGGCGAAGCTGTGCGCCAGGTAGTCGATCAGCGCGCGCACGGCCGGTAGCAGGCCGCGCCGTGAAGGAAACACGGCGTGGATGATTTCGCGCTGCGGCCGCCATTGTTCCATCAGCGGCAGCAGGCTGCCATTGGCCACCTGCTCGGTGATCATCATGGTCGGCAACTGGACCACGCCCACGCCGGCCACGGCCGCGTCGCGCAGGGTCAGTATGTCGCCCGTGACGAAGCGCGGCGTGTGGCGCAACTGGGCGCGCGCGCCATCGGGGCCGTACAAATCCCACTGGTAGTGTTGTTGCGGCATGCCCAGGGCCAGGCTGGGCCAGTCGGCCAGGTCGGCCGGCGCCTTCGGCACGGGCGCGCCGGCGAACAGCAGCGGGCTGCCCACCATGCACTGGCTGCGTTCGGCCAGCACGCGCAGCACCAGATCGCTGTCGGGCAGCGGCGGCGGACGCACGCGGATGGCCACGTCGATGCCTTCGGCCACCAGGTCGACACGGCGGTTGCTTGCTTCGAGCAGCAGGGTCACTTGCGGATGCGCGCGCATGAAGCCGGCCAGCATGGGCGCGACCAGGGAGTGCAGCAGGGCGATGGGGCAGGACAGGCGCACCGTGCCGCGCGGCGCGGCCCGCGTCAGTTCGATCGCTTCCTGCGCCGCCTCCGCTTCCACCAGCATCGCCTTGCAATGCTCGTAAAACGTCTGGCCCACGTCGGTGACGGAAAAATGCCGCGTCGTGCGCTGCAGCAGGCGCGCGCCGAGGCGCTCTTCCAGCAGCGCGATGCGCCGGCTCAGTTTTGATTTCGGCATGCCCAGCGCGCGCCCGGCCGGCGCGAAGCCGCCATGGTCGACCACTTGCACAAAGTAATACAAGTCATTCAAGTCCTGCATGCCACCTCCTTGATCGTTCTATTTTTAGAACGCTGATGGCATATTTTACCGTCTACCCGCTTCATCGTTGCAAGCGTATTCTGTCTCCATCGTCATGCACACCCTACAGGAGATCGAGATGAACACAGTCACAGGTATCTACAGCGCACCGCGCCAGCACTGGGTCGGCGACGGTTTTCCCGTGCGCTCGATGTTTTCGTACAACGGCCATGGCAAGCAGCTGAGCCCCTTCCTGCTGCTCGATTACGCCGGCCCGGCCGAATTCGCGCCCGGCACGCGTCCGCCCGGCGTCGGTTCGCACCCGCACCGCGGCTTTGAAACGGTAACCATCGTCTACAAGGGCGAAGTGGCGCACCGCGATTCGACGGGCCAGGGCGGCGTGATCGGCCCCGGCGACGTGCAGTGGATGACGGCCGGTGCCGGCATCCTGCATGAAGAGTTTCACTCGCCTGCCTTCACGCAGTCCGGCGGCACCCTGGAAATGGTGCAGCTGTGGGTGAACCTGCCGGCCAAGAACAAGATGACGGCACCGGGCTACCAGGCCATCACCAGCGACACCATTCCCACCGTGGCGCTGCCCGATGCCGCCGGTTCGGTACGCGTGATCGCCGGCACCTTCGATGGCCAGCATGGCCCGGCCCGCACGTTCTCGACTATGCAGGTGTGGGACCTGCGCCTGGCCCAGGGCAAGCTGACGGAACTGCCCGTACACGCCGGCTGGAGCACGGCGCTGATCGTCCTGCATGGCACGGTGCTGCTCAATGGCGAGAGCGTGGCGCGCGAAGCGCAGATGGCGCTGTTCGAACGCGATGGCGACAGCATCACCATCGAGGCGAACAATGACGCCGTGGTGCTGCTGCTGAGCGGCGAGCCGATCGATGAGCCCATCGTCGGCCATGGCCCCTTCGTCATGAATACCGAAGCGGAAATCGCGCAGGCGTTCGAGGATTTCAACAGCGGCCGCTTTGCCCGCATCGCGACGTAATGCCGGCCATGCTCAAGGGTATCGAGCATGGCCGTGAAACCAGGCTGGTAATACTGGAGACGGCTGGCAAGATGCCGCTTCAGCGTTCCAGCATCTGACAAAACTGTAGCGAGTGGCAGTGAGTTGTGGCCGGGAAGTGGGGCAGTGCGCATGCACAGTGAGCATTGCAAGCCGCATTTTGCGGCGCGCAGCAGGTTGGATGGATGTTCTACGGTGCTTCATAGCGGGCGCGTATCGCCGCTAGCACGCCGCGCTGTTCCAGGTGCGTGATGGCGGCGTTCAGGCGCGCCAGGTCGTCGGCGCTGGTCGTGCGCGCATTGAGCATCAGGTGCACGGGTGCGCGCAGGACCAGGAAGGGCAGGCTGCTCAAGGCGACGCCCTGCAGGTGCGCTTCGTGGCGTACGGCCAGCACGTCGCCCAGCAGCAGGTCGGCGCGGCCCGCGTCGAGCATGAGGATGCCCTGCCGGAAGTTGCCGAAGGTATTCAGGCGGCCGGCCTTCTCCAGCGCCGGCCGGGCCGCCGCATACTGCGCGCCATACCAGCCCAGCTTGGGCGCCAGCAAGCTTGACTTGCCGCGGGCCAGCTGGCCAAAGCTGCCGACATGGCGCTGCGCGGCGGGCGTGCCGGCCTTGCCGAAGATGCCCACGGTTTCGTCGCGGTAGCTCACGCTGAAACGCGCATACGCATGGCGTTCGGACGTGTCGGAGGCGGCGGGCAGCAAGTCCAGTTCGCCTTTCTGGAACAGCAACTGGCGCCGCGCCGTGGGCAGCTCCGGCACGCTCAGCAAGGTACAGCGCGCTTCCTTGAAAATGGCGCGCAGCAGCTCCAGGTCCAGCCCCGTGTAGTTGCCTTGTGCATCGCGATACAGGTAGGGCGGCCATTGCTCGAGCGCCATCGTCATGCGGCAGGCCTGGGCGGGCAGGACGCTGCCGAGCAGCGTTGCCGCAAGCAGTACGTGGCGCAAGCGCATGGAACATCTCCGCAGTGGTTCTTGGGTACTGTTACCCAATTTGCCAGAATGGCCAGGGAAGTCAAGCAGTGCGTGGCTGGTTTCGGATATCAAATGGGCTATAGTGGCGGCGTGCCTTCATTCAAAGGAATCCGCTTGACTCCCCCGCTCGAGATCGCCGCCAATGTCTTGATGACTGTTTCCATCATCCTGGCCGGACGCAATAATATTCATTCCTGGTGGATAGGCATCGTCGGCTGCGTGCTGTTTGCCGTGCTGTTTTTCCAGGTTAATCTGTATGCTGACGTGATGCTGCAGCTGTTTTTCATCGTCACCTGCGTCATCGGCTGGCTGCAATGGCGGCGCGGTGCCAGCGGCAAGCCGTTGCCGATCACGCGCACGGGCTGGCGCAGCCTGGCCTGGGTGGTGCCGGCAGGCATCGCCTCCGTGGTCATCTACGGCATGCTGCTGCACCGGTTTACGAATGCCTACGCGCCCTTCATCGATTCGGCAGTGTTGGTATTTAGCATCATCGCGCAATTTTTGCTGATGAGCCGACGCATCGAAACCTGGGCCTTCTGGCTGTTGGTCAACACCGTGGCCGTGCCGCTCTACTACAGCCGCGGCCTGCACCTGACGGCCGTGCTATATGCGGCCTACTGGGTCAATGCCCTGATTTCCTGGTACTGGTGGGGCGTGCAGGCACGCCGCGCGGCGCTGGCGCCCGCAGCGCCTTCCACGGCGATCGCCGACGCCTGATGTTGCCAAACGCCAAGTCCTTAGATTCAAATCATATATACAATCAATTTTTAATTCGTTCACGCCATAAATACAGCGGGATATAGTGGTCTTTCCCCGCTTACCGGTGTCTTTTATGTTGCGCTTTAGTCTTTCTACCTATTTTTACGCCGCCCGGCACCTACTGACCATGCAATGCATGGCGCAGTGGATGCCGATGCGTGCCCGTCCACGCATCCCCTAAGTCATTCCCATTCATTTCGTTGTCGTTTGCCCGCTGGCCCACCCGGTCCGCGTGCCCCTGCTCGGCCTTTTTTATCGGAAAAAGGCTGCAATCCCAATAAGAGGAAACCATGTTCAAACCACTCGCCATCAGTCTTGCCATCGCCGCCGCCTTTCCCGCTTTCCCCACCCTTGCCCACGCCGGGGACGACATGCTGCGTGTTAACGTCACCGGATCGAATATCCGCGTCAGCGAAAAGGAGGGCGCCAGCGCCGTGCAAGTCATCACGGCCAAGGAATTGAAAGCCAGCGGCAAGACCAGCGTGTCGGACGTGCTGCGCGCCATCTCCGCCAACAGCGGCAACAGCTACAACGAACAATATACGGGCAGCTTCTCGGCCGGTACTTCGGGCCTGTCGCTGCGTGGTATCGGCCAGAAAAATACCTTGATCCTGGTCAATGGCAAGCGCGTGGCCAGCTATGCGACGGCGCAAAACCTGCAGGAAACCTTTGTCGACCTGAATAGCTTGCCGATGGCGGCCGTGCAGCGCATCGAGGTGCTCAAGGATGGCGCCTCGTCCGTCTACGGTTCCGACGCCGTGGCCGGCGTGGTCAACATCATCCTCTACAAGGAATTCACGGGCACGGACATCACGGCGCAATGGGGTGGCTCGACCGAAGGCACGGGCCAGCATGAAAAGAGCGCGGCGCTGCAAACGGGTTTTGGCAAGCTGGAGGAAGACGGCTACAGCCTGGTCTTCTCGATCGATGCACAGCAGCGCGACAAGCTGCAGCAGAGCGACGTGGAGTGGATGCGCGATGCGGACTTCCGCAACCAGCAGCGCGGTAGTCTGGGCTGGGCCATCACCAACTATGCGGGCACCGACCCGACCAGGACCTTGGGCGGCGTGCGGGGACCATTGCAGCTGGTCAATTATGGCGACATCACGCCCGGCAAGACGGGACAAGTGCTGGCCTACAACCCATCGCCGTACAAAACCCTGATTCCCGGAATCCAGCGCGTGCATACGGCCGCGCGCGCCACCGTCAAGCTGAACGCGGACACGGAAGCGTATGTCGATTTGCTGCACAGTTATTCGCGCGCCGACCAGACTTTCAGCGCGCCGTTGACGGTGAACAATGCCACGCGCGTGTGGAACAACGCCACCCAGGCACTCGACACCATCCCCGTCGTGCTGCCCGTGGGCCATCCGAACAATCCGGGTACCGCGCCCCTGCCGTTCACGGCCACCCTGTTCGACCTGGGGCCGCGCCTGAAGCAGGACAAGGTCACGTTCTACCGTGCGCTGGCCGGCGTCAAAGGCACGCTGGCGGGCTGGGACTGGGATGCAGCCGTGGGCCACTCCAGCAGCAAGCTGGAAGAAACCGTGCAGAACTTCGTCAACCGCTATGAATTCCAGAAAGTGCTGGCCGACGGCAGCTACAATTTCTTTGATCAGTCGCAAAACAGCGAAGCCGTGCGTAACCGCCTGCGCCTGTCGACCCTGCGTCCGGCCGAATCGACGCTCGACACGCTCGACTTCTCGGCGGCCAAGGATATCTGGGACTTGCCCGCCGGCCCGCTGGGCTTTGCCGCCGGCGCACAGTGGCGCCGCGAAAAGATGGACTCGCAAACCTCGACTGCCGTGCTGTCGGGTACGGAGCTGCGCCCGGCCATCAACATCATCAACGGTACGCGCAGCGTCTCGGCCCTGTTTGCCGAATTCAACGTACCTGTAGTGAAAGACCTGTCTGTCAACCTGGCGGGCCGCGCCGACCATTACAGCGATTTCGGCAATGCATTTTCGCCGAAAGCCAGCGCCCGTTACCAGGCGGCGCCGTGGCTGCTGGTGCGCGGCACCGTGTCGCGTGGCTTCCGCGCGCCATCGCTGCCGGAAATCACGCAAAGCACGGCCGTCAGCTATGTCAGCGTGCTCGATCCGCGCGACCCGATCACGCCGACGCAGACGCGCGGCGTGACGGCCATTACCATTGCCAATACGGCGCTGCGTCCCGAGCGCTCGAACAACCTGAACCTGGGCGTGGTGGTCTCGCCGACCAGCAGTTCGAGCATCGGCCTCGATTATTACCGCATCAAGCAGGAGGGTGTGATCGGCACGGAAAGCGCCACCACCACCATCGCCAACGAAGCGACGGCGCCGCAAAAGGTCACGCGCGACGCCGATGGCCGCATTACGACCTTGTACCGCCAGTACCGCAACCAGGGCCAGCGCGAAGTGTCGGGCATCGACATCGACCTGCGCCAGCGCTTCGTCGACAAGGACTGGGGCAAGCTGACCCTGGCCGGCCAGTTGAGCCGGGTGCTGCGCTTTGCCGAACCGCTGTCGGACGGCGCGCCGCTCACGGATGGCGCCGGCACCAATTACTTCGGTTCCATCCCGAAATGGCGCGGCGTCAGCTCGGCCACCTGGGAGCAGGGCAAGTGGTCGTCCACGCTCACATGGAATTACGTGGGCAGCTATGCGCAAAACACGCATCTCGATGAATCGGTGGCCGCCTTCAGCACCTTCGACGTGACCAGCAGCTGGCAGGTGACACCAAAGGCGAACGTCACGTTCATCGTGCAAAACCTGGCCAACAAACGTGCGCCCTGGGACTATGCGTCCACCGGCTTTGACTTTACCCAGGCCGATCCGCGCGGACGCGTTGCGGCGCTCAAGCTGAACTACAAGTTCTAGTAGCCGCCCGCCGCCTGCCGCTGTCCTGTCTGCTCCTGCAGGCGCTGGCGGTAGGCGCTGGGCGTGACGCCCATGCGTTCTCGGAAGGCCGTGGCGAAGTTGCCCGCGTTGTGAAAGCCAATCAGCAGGGCGATATCCTGCACGTCGATTTCCGTCTGCTGCAGCAGTTCCACGCCGCGGGCGATGCGCGCTTCGCGGATGAAGGCGAAGACCGTCATGCCCGTCTGCTCGCGGAACATCAGGGTCAGCTTTTCGCGGTAGGTGCCCACGCTGCGGGCGATGTCGGACAGGTTGGGCAGGCTGCCCAGGTTGTCGAGGATGAGCTGTTTGACGGCATTGACGAACACCAGGTCGGGATGCTGCAGCTTGTCGCGGATCAGCGTCGTGGCTGGCAAGGTACTGTTGCTTTTACGCATCAACCCCAGGTGGATATGGATGCGTGCGGCCAGTTCTTCCGGCGTGAACGGCTTCGAAATGTAGTCGACCCCCCCCACCTGCAAGCCCATGATGCGTTCCTTGGCGGAATCAGCGCCGCTGAGAAAGATCACGGGTATCTCTTCCGTTTCGGGATTGGCCTTGAGCAAACGGCAGGCCGTGTAGCCATCCATCTCTGGCATGCGCACGTCGAGCAGGATCAGGTCGGGATGCGTGGCCAGTGCCAGCTGGTAGCCCTGGTAGCCGTTGAACGCGATGCTGAAACGGTAGGGCTGTTCGCCGAGCAGCTCCATCAGCATGCGCTGCTCGAACGCGGAATCGTCCACGATCAAGATGTTTTTTTTGATGGTTTCGCTGGTCAATGGCATGGCATGGATGACTTAACCAAATAGCAAGTAGTGGCTTATTATGCCTCGCTTTTTCTTTTTTTTCTGCTTTTCTCGTGTTTCAAAAGAGGTTTCTCCGCCAGAAGAAGCGCGGATTTTCCAGATCGCCAATAATTCATTCATGCATTGATTTTAAGCAATGTCGATTGCCAAAAAATCTGTTTTGCCAATGCTGCAAAAAGTGCCGGAGTCCCCGGGTTCCTGACTCTCGGCACAGGTATTTTGTCGTCCTGGTTTGCGTGCCCCAAAAAACGCCGGCAATACCGTGACTATCCTCGATGCCCTTCATATTGGCGGGCTCATTAATGATGTTCCATCATCAGGAGGTATCATGTTGCGAGTCATTTTCCCCCGCCTTGCCGTTGCCGCCAGCGTGGCTTTTGCCAGCACGGCGCTCATGCCTCGCGTCGCCGACGCAGCCGTGTATCTGAACGGCAGCAACACCGCAACCTTTGATGTCACCCTGAAAATCATCGCCAATTGCACCATTGCGGCGGCCGGTCTCGACTTTGGCCAAAGTCAGGGTGTACTGGCTACTGCCGTGAACGTCAATACGACCGTGAATGTCACCTGTACCAGTACCACCCCGTATAACGTGGGCCTGACGGCGGGCACGGGCACGGGGTCGAGCGGCACCACGCGCTACCTGAGCGGCACCGGCGGCAACGTGGGGACGGTGCAATTCAACCTGTACCAGACCGCTGGCAGCACCTTGTGGGGCGATACGCAGGGAACGAATACCGTCAGCGGCACCGGCAATGGCGCATCGCAGCCGATCACGGTGTACGGCAATATTCCGCCGCAAGCGACACCGGCGCCCGATACCTACAAGTCGACCATCACAGCCACCGTTTACTTTTGAGCGGGGGGCTGCGTGAAGGCCGGTTTCGCTTCCCTGATGAAAAACATGCTGGCGCTGCTGGCCTGCTGCGCGGCGGGCGTGCACGGCGCCAACTTGCAGATTTCGCCGGTGACGCTCAATTTGCGCGCCCCACAGAGTGCGGCCGGAATCAACCTGCAAAACCTCGGTGATCAGCCCATGTACGGGCAGGTGCGGGTGTTCGCCTGGGAGCAGCGCGACGGCGATGAGGTACTGGCACCGACGCAGGAACTGGTGGCCAGTCCGCCGATCGTCGAAATCGCCGCCAACAGCCGGCAGACCATCCGCCTGGTGCGTGCCCAAGGCGGCCCCGTCGCGCAGGAAAAGACGTATCGCGTACTCATCGATGAAGTCGGCCGCGACGATGATCCGGGCCGCAGCGGCGTCGATATCCGCCTGCGCTACTCGGTGCCTGTATTCGTGCTGCCGGCCGGTGCGCCGGGCAAGGAAATTCTCGACTGGCAAGTCTTTCGCGAGCAGGGTGCATGGATGTTGCGTATCAAGAACAGCGGCAACGTCCATGCGCAGATCGGTGCGATGACATTCACGAATCAGGCGGGCAAGGTGTTTGTCATCAGCAAGGGGCTGTTTGGTTATGTCCTGGCGGCACGCATGCGCGTATGGCGCCTGCCCGTCGCCGGGGAGGCTGAACTGGATGGGCCGTTGAGTATTGCGGTGCATGTGAATGCAAAGGCGCTCGTTGCCACGAATTCGACACCTTGAACATGGCCACCATGACGGGCGAGCTTGTCGCGCGCCTTCGGCATGGGCGCAACCGGCTTAAACCATGAGACGCGTACTGACATGGCGGATTTGCTGGACCTTGCTGCTGCTGGCCATGGCGGCACTGGCCAGGGCCGATGGATCGGCCGCCGTGACGGGCGCCGACCCGGGGCCGGCCAGCTTGCCCAGCGATCCGATGGCCCCGAATGAACTGTATCTGGAGGTGAGTGTGAATGCTGTATCAACCGGGTTGATCTTGCGTTTTACCCAGGTGGGTAAAGGCTTGCTCAGCAGTGTGGCGAACTTGCAGCAGCTTGGGCTGGACCCGGCGCGCCTGGGTGCGCCCGCTTGGGCCGACGTGGCGCTCGATGCGATTCCCGGGCTCAGCTATGATTATGATGCGGCGCGCCAAAGCGTGTCGCTGCAGATCGCGGACGACTTGCGCTCACCGTTCCGCATCAACGCGCGCCTGGCGGCGCAGGCGCCGCCGTCGCGCGTCACGCCCGGCGCCGTCCTCAATTACGAAGCGTATGCGGAACTGGGGCAGACGCGGCGCGCCGCCATCTTCAACGACTTGCGCTATTTCAATGACAGCGGCGTCTTCAGCAATACGGGCACCGTGAACCTGGGGTCGGACCAGCACAAGTACATGCGCTTTGACACTTTCTGGAGCCACGCCGACCCCGAGACCCTGCAAACGTGGCAAGTGGGCGACCTGATTTCCTCTTCGCTCAGCTGGAGCCGCGCCGTGCGCGTCGGCGGTGTGCAGTGGCGCAAGAATTTCCAGCTGCGTCCCGACCTGCTGACCTTTCCCGTCGCCTCCGTCGATGGCACGGCGCTCGTACCCTCATCGCTGAGCCTGTATGTCAATGGCGTGCAGCAATATGCCGCCAGTGTGCCCAGCGGTCCGTTTGTGCTGAACCAGGTGGCGGGCATCAATGGTGCCGGGCAAGCTACCATCGTCACGCGCGATGCTCTGGGGCGTAGCGTGACGACCGTGCTGCCCCTGTATGTCGATACGCGCATGCTGGCCAGCGGCTTGAGCGATTACTCGGTCGAGGCGGGCGCCATGCGGCGCGGCTATGGCCGACGCCTGTTCGGCTATGAGCGGCAACTGGTCGCCAGCGCTTCCGGTCGCCATGGCGTCAACGACAGCGTTACCCTCGAAGGCCACGCGGAACTGGCTGCCGGCCTGTATCAGGCGGGCGCGGGCGTGCTGGTGCGCCTGGGCCAGGCGGGCGTACTGAACGGTTCGCTGTCGGCCAGCGGGGGACAGCGCCGCGGCGCGCAGCTGGGCGCCGGCTACCAGTACATGGGGCCAAGCTTCAGCGTCGATGTGCAAAGCGTGCGCGCCAGTGCCGCGTTTGCCGACCTGGCCTCGCGCGACGGCAGTGCCGTGGTGCGCGCGGCGGACAGATTCACCGTCAGCCTGCCACTGCCGGCAGGAAGCAGCATCAGCAGCAGCTACATCAGTTACCGCACGCCCGGCGCACCACCATCGAAGCTGGCCACCGTGGGCTATTCGGCCACCCTGTTTCACGGCTTGTTCCTGAACGCCAGCCTGTTCCAGGACTTGCGCCAACGCGAGAAGCGGGGGTTTTACTTCGGCCTGAGCATGGCCTTCGACAACAATCTGGCCATCAGCACGACCAGCAGCCGGCAAAACGGCGAGAGCGGCCGCAGCGTCAGCGCGCAGCGCCCGGCGGACTTTGGCGGCGGCTTCGGCTGGAATTTGCAGGCTGGCACGGTGGGCGGCAACACCTACCGGCAGGCGCAAGTGGAATACCTGGGCAATGGCGGCCGCGTGAGCGCGCGCACGCAAAGCAGCGGCATGGGCAATGTTTCCTCGCTGGGCGCGGCTGGTGCACTGGTGCTGATGGATGGCCATGTCGAAGCGGCACGCCAAGTGGGCAACGGTTTTGCGCTGGTGTCCACTGGGGGCGTGGGCAATATTCCTGTGTTGCATGAGAACCGCCAGATTGGCGTGACGGGTAGTAGCGGTTATCTGCTCGTGCCGAATTTGAATCCTTATGGCAATAACCAGATCAGCATCGCCACGGAGGAACTCGACGTCGATGCGCGGGTGCCCGTGACGAATATCAATGTCGTGCCGCGACACCTGGCCGGTGCGCTGGCCGCTTTTCCCATCGAACGCTACAGCGCGGCCACCGTCATCGTGCAGGGCGCCGATGGCAAGCCGCTGACGACGGGCTTGCCCGTGCTGCACGTGCAAAGCGGCAAGCGGACGGTGGTGGGATTTGACGGCATCGTTTTCGTCGATGATCTGCTGGAGCAGAATCAGTTGCAAGTCGGCGAGGGCGACAGCGTGTGCACGGTGCGTTTTGCCTATGCGCGTCCGGCGGCGGGCGGCTTGCCCGTGATCGGTCCGCTGCGCTGCGCTGCCGCTGCCGTTGGCGCCGGGGGAGGCCGCTGATGCGCCGCCTGCTGCTATGGCTGACCCTGCTGCTAGGCTGTGCCTGGGGCGGTACGGCGCAGGCCGATACCTGCTCGGTCAGCATGACGAATATCGATTTCGGCGCTGTCAGCCCGATTTCCGGCACCGATCACGTAGCGCAGGCAACGGGCACCTTCAGCTGCGTGTTTTCCTCGCTGAACCTGGGACAGTTGCTCACGCCGAATGCGCAAGTGTGCATCTCGCTGGGGCTGGGCACGAATTCCACCTCGGCCTTGCCGCGCAAGCTGGGTAATGGCAGCAATCGCATGGAGTACAACGTGTATGTGGACAGTTCCTATGCCACGGCGAAGATATGGGGCGGCGCCGGCGTGACTGGCGCGCCATCGACCTTAGGCATGACTTTGTCGGCCGGCTTGCTGGCGCCGCCCGGCACGTATTCGACGACGTTTACCGTGTACGCGAAGATCCCTGCCGGCGCCGCACTGGCGGCCGTGCCCACGGTGGGTAACGCCAATACCGTGTATACCTCGAGCTTTGCCGGGCAGGGAACGTATACCTACACCACGTATGGCCTCGTCAACTTGTTTGGCTGCACGGTCAACAGCGGCAGCTTCGGTTTTACGGTGAATGCCACGGCCGTCAACGATTGCACCATCACCGCCACGCCGATGGCGTTTGCGAACGCCACCATCCTGACGGGCAACTTGCGCAGCACCAGCACCTTGTCGGTGCGCTGCGTCAATAACAATGCCTATCAGATTGCCCTGAACGGCGGCAGCGTGGCACTCAATGTGGCCAACCGGCAAATGAAGAATACGGTGACGACGGAGAAGGTCAGTTACCTGTTGTCCGCCACCCTCGATGGTGCGCCATGGGGCGATGGCACGGCAGGCACGAGCATGGTGACTGGCACGGGCACGGGCGCGAGCGTGCCGCTGACGATCTACGGCCGCGTGCCGGCGCAGGTGTCGCCGCGCCCCGGTGACTACAAGGATACGGTGACGGCAACGATTTATTTTTAGAACGTGACGGTGACGAGGCCGGCGCCTGATGGCGTTGCCTGCTGGAGCAGCAGATACGGTGTGTTGTGCTGGCAGCGCACCCGGGCGCTGCTGCGCTGCGAGACGATGGTGCACGCTTCGTTGATGACGAAGGTGGCCTGGAGCGTCGCGGAAGACATGGTGCCGGCGGTGGTGGTCTGGCAAAGGGACAGGGCGAGCAGGGCAGGCAGTACGGCAAGCTTCAAAGGGGTCATCGTGAACGCAGTGAGTGAAAACGGGCGTGGGCAGCAGCGCTGGAAGGCGTGGCTGGCACCGTTTTTCGCACCGGGATTGGGAGAACAGAACCAGCCATGATTGTACTTGAAGAAGGAAAGTGTGAGTTTTCGCGTATTTTCAAGCCGTCGGCATGGTGGGCAGGTGACTTTGCTTTTGATAGTAACTGATGTTTCCGTGTTGCAACTGAGATATTTTTCGATTGTTGTGTTGAATCAACGTGAGGAGATGGTCATGAAACATACCAACTTTAATAATTTGCCCTGCCCGATCGCTCGCAGCCTGGGCAAGGTGGGCGAATGGTGGAGCATCCTCATCCTGCGCGAGGCGTTTTATGGCAAGACGCGCTTCGACGAATTTGAAAAAAGCCTCAAGATCGCGCCCACCATCCTGACGCGCCGCCTGGCCGATCTGGTGGAAGGCGGCTTGATGACGCGCCGCCTGTATTGCGCCAAGCCGCCCCGCTACGACTATGTGCTGAGCAAGTCCGGGCGCGCCTTCAAGCCGGTCTTGCTGGCCTTTATTGCCTGGGGAAATGAAAACTTTGCGCCGGAAGGTGCCAGTCTCGTCATCGCCAGCCGCGACACGGGCCTGGCCGCCGACCCCGTGCTGGTCGACGCCATGACGGGCTTGCCCATCAATGACGAGTATTACGCCTTCGCGCCAGGGCCGGCCGCCAGCGACAGCATGCGCAGCATCATCCTCGATGCGGAAAAAAGCAGCGGCATCGCGCCCAAACCGAAGGCCGCGCCCGCCAATCGGGGCTGGGTGGCAGAAGGTCACCTGGCCTGAAGACGGGCCGGCAGGCGAGCAGCAAGTTTGGCGAAAAGCAAAGCGGACAAGGCGGCATGGCCTTACAGTCGCACTATGCAACACCAGAGTGGCGCAAGCCCGGTTGTGCGGGGCCGGGCGCCCTTCGTGACCCGCTGTCCGCTGTCCGTTACTGTCCGTTGAAGGAGACCTGCGATGAGCACATTGCAACAACACCTGCGCCGCGCCGCCACCGTGCTGGCGCTGGCAGCCCTGCTGGGCGCTTGTTCCCATGGTCCGCATCATCCGGGCGGCCATGACGTCACCTTGACGGGCGCGCAGGAGGTGCCGGCCAACACCAGCACGGCCAGTGGCAGCAGCACTATCCGCGTCGCCCACGACCGCAGTGTCAGTGGCGGCGTGCGCTACACGGGCATGCTGGCGACCGTCGCGCATATCCACGAAGCGCCGACCGGCGCCAACGGCCCTGTCATCTTGCCGCTGGTGAAAACCGCCGAAGGCATGTTTTCCGTACCGGACGGCACCCTGCTCACGCCGCCCCAGTATGCGAGCTACCAGGCCGGCAAGCTGTACGTCAACGTGCACAGTGCCGCCTACCCGGCGGGCGAGATCCGCGCCCAGCTCACGCCATAGCCTGCCAGCGGCGCTTTCCCTCGAAACCTCCTTGGGCCGCGTGAGCGGCCTTTTTTTTACGTCCGGCGGCCAGCCAGAGCAGCGCGCTACAATGGCGCTCCATGCTGACCATCCTCGCCATCACCTTTCCCTTCTTCGCCCTGGTGCTGTGCGGCTATCTGGCCGTGCGGCGCAAGCTGCTGCCGCTGGCAGCCATCGGCGGCTTGAACAGTTTTGTCCTGTACTTCGCGCTGCCCTGCATGCTGTACCGTTTCGGTGCCGCCACGCCCATCGCGCAGCTGCTCGACGCCAGCGTATTTGGCGTCTATCTGCTGTGCGCCCTGATCATGGTGGGCGTCACCATGGCCATGACCCTGAGCCACCGCATCGACTGGAACAACGCCGCCTTCGGCGCGCTGGTGGCCGCCTTCCCGAACACGGGCTTCATGGGCGTGCCCTTGCTGTTGACCTTGCTCGGACCCCGTTCTTCGGGACCCGTCATCGTCACCATCGTCGTCGACATGCTGATTACCAGCTCGCTGTGCATTGCCCTGTCACGCATCGGCAGCGGCGGCGCGCACGGCAGCCGCGCCGCCGTCGGCAACGCCTTGAAGGGCATGGCGGGCAATCCCATGCCGTGGGCGATCGTGCTCGGCGCCCTGTCGTCGTGGCTGGAACTGGCCTTGCCCAAGCCTTTGACGCAGACGGTGGGCTTGCTGGCCGACGCCGCCTCTCCGGTCGCCCTGTTTACCATCGGCGCCGTGCTGGCCCGTTCGCAGATGAGCACGGCCGACCCGGCGCCGCTGGGGGAGTATGTGCCGGTGGCGCTGAAAAAACTGCTGCTGCATCCGCTGCTGGTGTGGTCCATCGGCCACGCGGCCATCGCGCTGGGTGCGCCGCTCGATCCGTTCGCGCTGACCTGCATGGTACTGGTGGCTTGCCTGCCCAGCGCCAGCAATGTGTCGCTGCTGTCCGAGCGCTTCGGTGCAAACACGGCGCGCATCGCCCGCATCATCCTCGTGTCGACGGCGCTGTCGTTCCTGACGTTTTCGGCGGCTGTCAGCTGGCTGGCGTGACGTTGGCGGCGATCAGTGCGCCCAGCGCCCGGGCCGCGCCGGCTTGAGTGTCCAGCGCCAGGCCATGCGCCATGCTGGCCTGGTTTTGCAGGCTGCGGTTCTGCCCCAGCTTCCATTTTCCCGTGATGCGCGTGAGGGGGATTTCGATGCCGACGATGGCTTTGAGCATCTTGTCGATGTAGTCGGCCGGCGCATCGCTCACCCGCCATGGTGCGGCTTGATCTGCCTCATGGCGCGCCGTCAGCCGCTCCAGCAAGTCCATCAGCCACGCCGCGTCATCGATGGCGCGCAAGGGGCCGTGCGCGTGCACGACCGCATAATTGAAGGTCGGCACTACCTTGCCGCTGCCCTGCTTTTCCGCATACCAGGCGGGCGTGATGTAGGCGTGCGGCCCCTGGAAAATTACCATGCAGTCTTCGTCCCCGCCGGCGCGCCACAGCGGGTTGGCGCGCGCCACGTGGGCGCGCAGGATGCCGAACGGGGCCTCGGGCGTGGGCGCGGCGATCTCGAACGGCACATGGTCGGCGCATAATCCATCGGCGCCGTGGCGTACCAGCGCGCCCAGGGGATGGGCCTGGATCAGGCCATGCAGCACGTCGAGGCGCTCTTCGCGAAAACTGGCGGGCGTGTACATCTAGGGCGCTCCTTCCACGACCACATCGGCCGTGAGCGAATTGGCGATGTAGCAGCGTTCGTGCGCGTCGTGGTGCAGGGCGGCCAAGGCCTCTGGCGAGGGTGCCGCGCCTGAAAACACGATGCGTGGGCGCAGCACGATGCGCGTCATGGCCAGCCGCCCCGCAGCGTTTTTTCCCAGCTCGCCGACGGCGTCGTCGCGGTAGTCGTCGATGACGTAGCCGCGCTGCGCTGCCAGCGACAGGAAGAACAGCATGTGGCAGCTCGACGTGGCGGCCACCAGCGCTTCTTCCGGGTCGATATTTTCCGCCACCGACATGGGCAGCGGCACGGACAAGGGAGACGACGAGGCGGGTACGCGCAGGCCGCCGTCGAACTGCCATTCATGGCCGCGGCTGTAGCGCTGGCCGGCGAAATCCTGGCCGTCGCGCTGCCAGGCGACGGTAGCGAAAAACTGATGCATGGGTGCTCCGCAAGAGTCGAAAGGGAAGCGCCATCTTAGCGCTTGTTTTGGCTATTTAAAACAGCCAATAAGTGCTATCTTGAAGATACCAATTCAAGAGCCATTGCGCCATGCCAGCTTCCCACCTGAATCAGATCATCACCGCCTTGCCGCTGCAACGCGGCGCCATCGAGCCGCTATTTCGCCAATTGTATGCGGCCATCAAGGCAGCCATCCTCGATGGCCGCATGAGTCCCGGCATGCAGTTGCCACCCACGCGCGACTTTTGCCATCTGCTGGCCGTGTCGCGCCAGACGGTGCTCAATGCCTATGCGCTGCTGACGGCGGAAGGTTATCTCGATGGCGCCGTGGGACGCGGTACTTTTGTCAGCGTCGACGTGCCTGTGGCCGCGCCGGCCGGCAAGACCGAGGCGCCGGGTCTGCTACGGCCCCTGTCAGCGCGCGGGCAGGGCGTGGTGACGGCCATGCGCCAGGTGGCATACCACCGTGGCCCACTGCGCGCTTTCCGTGTCGGCATGCCGCGCATCGACCATTTTCCGTTTGACGTGTGGAACCGCCTGGAAGCGCGGCGCTGGCGTCGCCCCGACCACCAGTTCGGCTACAGCGATCCGGCCGGCTACCTGCCACTGCGCGAGCTGCTGTGCGTGTACCTGAAGGCGTCGCGCGGCGTGCATTGCACGCCGCAGCAGATCGTGATTACCTCGGGCTCGCAGCAGGCGCTGTTCTTGCTGTCGACCATCCTGCTCGCGCCGGGCGATGCGGCCTGGATGGAGTCGCCCGGCTACCGGGGCGCCAGCGGCCCGCTGCGCGCCGCTGGCGCGCGCGTGTTTCCCGTCCCCGTCGATGCGCAGGGACTGGATGTGGCATATGGCGTGGCGCACTGTCCGCAGGCGAAGCTGGCCTACGTGACGCCATCGCACCAATTGCCACTGGGCGTGAGCATGAGTTTGCCCCGCCGCCTGGCCTTGCTGGCCTGGGCCGCACAGAACAAGGCCTGGCTGGTGGAAGACGATTACGACAGCGAATACCGCTACACGGGCGCGCCGCTGGCCTCCCTGCAAAGCCTGGACCGGGCCGGCTGCGTGGTGTACGTGGGCACCCTGTCAAAAGTGATGTTCCCCGGCCTGCGCCTGGGCTATATGGTGGCGCCGCCCGCGCTGGCCGAAGCGCTGGTGCAAGCCAAGGCCGTGATGGACCGCCACACGGCCATCGTGCCGCAGATGGCGCTGGCTGACTTCATCGCCGAGGGCCATTTTGGCCGGCATATCCGCCGCACGCGCGACAGCAATGCCGAGCGGCGCGACCTGCTGGTGCGCGGTATCGCGCGCGAACTCGACGACCAGCTCGCATGCGGGCCGGCCGACAGCGGCCTGGAATTGTGCGCGTATTTTCGCGGCGGCCACGATGAAGAAACGGTCTCGCGCGAGGGGCTGGCACGGGGAATTGAATTGCGCCCGCTGGGGCACTATGCCGACCCTGACGCCGGCGCCGCCTGCGCCACCCCGCCAGGACTGCTGCTGGGCTTTGCGGCGATTCCCCCGGCCGAGATGGCGCACGGTTTGCTGGAACTGGGGCACATCCTGCGCGGCCGATAAACTATACTGGCGTTTGCCCGCACATGAAGAACACGACCATGACCACCATCCGCTGCTCCTGGGCCAATCCGGCCAATCCCCGCTATCTCGCGTATCACGACACGGAGTGGGGCGTGCCCTGCCACGACGAGCGCCGGCTGTTCGAGATGCTGAACCTGGAAGGTGCGCAGGCGGGACTGAGCTGGGAAACCATCCTCAACAAGCGCGACACTTACCGCGCAGCCTTTGACGGCTGGGACGCGGAAAAGATCGCCGCCTATGGCCCGGAGAAGGTGGCGCAGCTGCTGGCCGACCCCGGCATCGTGCGCAACCGCCTGAAGGTGGCGGCAGCCATCACGAATGCGCAAGCCTATTTGCGCCTGCGCGCGGAAGGCCAGACCCTGGACAGCTTTCTGTGGGCCTACGTCGATGGCCAGCCCATCGTCAACAGCTGGCAGCCCGGCGACTTCCCGTCCAAGACGGCCTTGTCGGACAGGCTCTCGAAAGACTTGCTCAAGCGGGGCTTCAAATTTGTCGGCTCGACCATCATCTACGCCTACATGCAGGGCATCGGCATGGTCAACGACCATGCGCCTTCCTGTTTCTGCCGCGCGGAGCGCTGATGGCCCACGTGCTCGTCGTGCTCGACACGGATTTCGACGGCGCGCGCTTTGGCGCCGCCTGTGGCGCCCATGGCGGGCGGCGCCTGCACTACATCGCGCTGGCGCCGCGTCCCGTCGATGCCAGCCATTTGCCGCAGGAATGGCGCGTGCAATGGCCGCCCTGCGTGCCTGGCCAGCACCGCATGGTCTCGCGCGATGGCCTCGTCACGCTCGATGTGCTGATCGGCCAGCCCGATGCCTGCCTGGCGCAATTGGCGGCGCGTGTCGATGAAGTGCACCTGGCCTGGGTGCCGGCAGCCATGCCGGTGCTGGCGCGCCTGATGGTCGATGGCGCGCGCCTGCAGGCCGTGCACCTGGACGAGGCGCAGCGCGCGGAGTTGCAAAAAAACGGCTTTGTTTTTGACGAGAGCCGATTGCGTGCCGTGTTTTATGCGCGGCGCGGCGAGCACGCAGCCTTCACCGCGCCCGAGCGTCGCGCCATCGTCATCGGCGCGGGCGTGGCCGGCGCGGCTGCCTGCGAACGGCTGGCCGCGCGCGGCTGGAAGGTGACCCTGGTCGAGCGCCACGCGCAGCCTGCCAGCGAAGCGTCGGGCAACCTGGCCGGCATCTTCATGCCGCTGATGTCCAAGGATGACAATATCGCCACGCGCCTGGTGCGCGCCGCCTACCTGTATTCGCTGGGCCGCTGGAAAGACCTGGGCGGCATCGGCGCCGCCATCGAGGGTGTGCAAAGCGGCGTGCTGCACCTGGCGCGCGACGGCGCGCATGCGCAGGTGCAGCGGCAGATCGCCGCCAGCGGCCTGTATCCGCGCGAATTCGCCCGCTGGCTCGAAGCGCCCGAGGCGACCGCCATGCTGGGCGCACCGGCGCCCGATGGCGCCTGGTGGTTCGAACAGGGCGGTTGGGCGCGCCCGTCTTCCATCTGCGCGGCCATGCTCGATGCCTGCGGCGCCTTGCTCACGCGGCGCTTTTCCAGCAGCGCCCTGCGCCTGGAGCGTGGCGATGAGGAATGGCTGGTGCGCGATGCCGAAGGCGGCTTGATCGCTGCGGCGCCCACCGTCATCCTGGCGGCGGGCACGGGAGCGGTCGATTTCGCGCAAGCGGCGCACCTGCCGCTGGACGCCGTGCGCGGCCAGGTCACGCACCTTGCCGAAGGCAGTCTGCCATCCTTGCCGTTTGTCGTCTGCCGCGAAGCCTACATGACGCCGGCGCACCAGGGCATCGTGTGCGTGGGCGCCAGCTACGATGCGGACGCGGATGCCGAGGTACGCGCATCGAGCCAGCACGAGAATATCCACAAGATCGCCGCTATCCTCGATGTGCCGGCGTTTGACGCGCCGCTGGCCGGGCGCACGGGCTTTCGCTGCATGGCGCCGGACCGCCTTCCGCTGGCGGGCGCCTTGCCCGACCCGGGCGTGCCGGGCCGCTGCGAACGCTTGCGCGACGTGCCCCGCTGGCCAGGCCTGTTTGGCTTGCTCGGTTATGCCTCGCGCGGCTTGATCTGGGCGCCGCTGGCGGCCGAGTTGCTGGCTTGCCAGCTGGAGGGCGAGCCGCTGCCGCTGGAGAGTCAATTGGCCGCTGCGCTTGACCCAGCGCGCTTTTTATTACGAGAGCGCCGTAGAGCATATTGATTCTGGTCTTTTTCTAATTCACCCCCCAAACAAGTTCCGGGGTCAGACGCGGCGGGTCTGACCCCGGCTTTACGCTGCAATATCTCCATATACGTTTTTCAGCTTTCCAAACTCTTTTTAATTTGTTTTCCGAACAACATAAGTTCGCTACAGTGGACGTGTGCTGGTTTTTGACGACGGAATATAGAGGTGGAACGATGGCTGCTGCAGAACTGATTTTCGACCCTCGTGCCGCGCACGGCGAGGCGGCCTTTGATGAAGTGCTCCATCTCGCGCGTGTCCAGGCGCAGGCCCAGGGCTTGCCGTATGCGGGCATCGTCAGCGCGCAGGATGCATGGCAGCTGGTGCAGGCTGGCAAAGCCGTACTGGTCGATGTGCGCACCAACGAGGAACGCACTTTCGTCGGCTACGTTCCCGCCTCGCTGCACGTTTCGTGGGCGACCGGTACGTCCATGAACCGCAATCCCCGCTTTGTGCGCGAACTGGAAGCGAAGGTGGGTGGCAAGGATGTCGTCGTGGTGCTGCTGTGCCGCAGCGGCAAGCGCTCTGCCGCAGCAGCCGAAGCGGCGGCCAAGGCGGGTTTCACGCACGTCTTTAATATCGCGCAAGGCTTCGAGGGCGATCTCGACGCGCAGCAGCAGCGTGGCCACAGCGGCGGCTGGCGCTGGCATGCGCTGCCCTGGCTGCAAGATTAAACCTCTTCCCGGAACCACCATGAACCAGCGAGCCCTTCCCCCTGCTTCCCTTGCCGCGCAGCCGCAATGGGAACTGCACCAGATCGTCGACGAATTGCGCGCCGTGCGCGCGCAGTGGCGCCTGGGGCTGGCCAGCAGCCAGGAGTGCGGCGCGCGCGAATTCCCGTCGCGCCAGCACTTGCGCGATATCGTCGGCGCCCTTTGCGCGGCCCTGTTTCCCATGCGCCTGGGCCCCCTCGACCTGCAGCAGGAGAGCGAAGATTTCTTCGTCGGCCATACGCTCGACACGACCTTGACGGGCCTGCACGAACAGGTGCGGCGCGAACTCAGTTACCACGCGCGCCAGCACGGCTTGCAGCAGACGGTCTCCATCGAACAGCAGGCGCTGGCCATCGTGCAGCGCTTCGCCCGCGCGCTGCCGCGCATCCGCGCCCAGCTCGACACGGACGTGGCGGCTGCCTTCCATGGCGACCCGGCCGCGCACAGCGTCGATGAAGTGCTGCTGTGCTATCCGGGCATCCTGGCCATCATCCACTACCGCCTGGCCCATACCTTGTACGCACTGGGTGCGCCTCTGGTGGCGCGCATCATCGCCGAAGTGGCCCATTCGCAGACGGGCATCGACATCCATCCTGGCGCCATTATCGGCAGCAGTTTTTTCATCGACCATGGCACGGGCGTGGTGATTGGCGAGACGGCCGTCATCGGCGAAAGGGTGCGCATTTATCAAGCGGTCACCCTGGGCGCCAAGCGCTTTCCCGCCGGCGCTGACGGCGTGCTGAAGAAGGGACTGGCGCGCCACCCCATCGTGCAGGACGACGTGGTCATCTATGCGGGCGCGACGATCCTGGGACGGGTGACCATCGGTCAGGGCTCCGTCATCGGCGGCAATGTCTGGCTGACCCGCAGCGTGGCACCGGGCAGCCATGTCACGCAAGCGCACAACCAGCAGGAGGCACCGGACTTGTCGGCGCCATCCCAACCCGCTTTTGCCCACCACCCATGAGGACAGCATGTTGATCAAACAGTTTGGACTGGCCGTGCGCCAGTTGCGCGAAGGGCAAGGCTGGTCGCAGGAACGCCTGGCCGAAGCGGCCGACTTGAACCGCTCCTTCATCGGCGAAATCGAACGTGGCGCCGCCACGCCGTCGCTGCTGACGGTGGAAAAACTGGCCGGCGCCTTGGGCATCGGCCTGGCGGGATTGATGGCCCGCTGCGAACCGGAGCTGGTGGATTAAAAACAGGTAAAAGGCATAACAGAACCGTAGCGAGCGGCAGTGAGTTGTGGCCGAGAAGCGCAGCTGTGCAAATGTACGGGGCCGCCGAGACAGTGAGCATCGCAGGCTGCAAATCGCGACGCGCAGTAGGTTTGGTTAAGCGTGTTTTGATGGCGATAGCATGTTGAGAGAAAAGGGGAGACGTCCGATACTTTATTCGTTTTTCAGATAAGCATATTCACTTTTCTCATCAGGAGTAGTCATGGCTGAAGCAACAGAGAGCCAGTTTGCGCTGGGCGATAACGCCGCGCGCCAGCTGGCCAATGCAAGCAAGAGCGTCCCCCAGTTATCCACAATCACGCCGCGCTGGCTGGTGCACCTGCTGCAATGGTTGCCCGTGGAAGCGGGTATCTACCGCCTGAACCGCGTGAAAAACCCGAAGGATGTGCGCGTGGCCTGTTCGCAGCGCGACGAGTCGGAATTGCCGCAAACCTTCGTCGACTACGACGACCAGCCGCGCGAATATTTTCTCAATGCCGTCAGCACGGTGCTCGACGTGCACACCCGCGTATCGGACCTGTACAGCAGCCCGCACGACCAGATCAAGGAGCAACTGCGCCTGACCATCGAAACGATCAAGGAGCGCCAGGAAAGCGAATTGATCAACAATCCCGACTACGGCCTGCTGGCCAGCGTGCATGACGATCAGCGCATCTTCACCTTGACGGGCGCGCCCACGCCGGATGACCTCGACGAACTGCTGACGAAAGTGTGGAAGGAACCGGGCTTTTTCCTCGCCCACCCGCTGGCCATTGCCGCTTTTGGGCGAGAATGCACGCGCCGCGGCGTGCCGCCTCCCACCGTCAGCCTGTTCGGTTCCCAGTTCCTCACGTGGCGCGGCGTGCCTCTGGTGCCGTCCGACAAACTGCCCATCGAAGACGGCAAGACGAAGATCATTTTGCTGCGTGCGGGCGAACAGCGCCAGGGCGTGATCGGCTTGTTCCAGCCTGGCCTGGCGGGCGAGCAAAGCCCGGGCCTGTCCGTGCGCTTCATGGGCATCAACCGCCACGCGATTTCGTCCTACCTGATTTCGCTGTATTGCTCGCTGGCCGTGCTGACCGACGATGCGCTGGCCGTACTGGAAGACGTGGAGATCGGTAAATACCATGACTACCCAGACACCTACAAGTGATGGCGCGGCGGGCTTGCCTGCCGTCCCGTTTTTACCCGATGAAGCGACCCTGAACCGGCTGGCGGGCGAGTTTTTCGCGCGTTTGCCGGGGGTGCCCCCTGCGTTGGACAAGTCTCCCAGTCTCGGTGGCTCCGGCAGCGTGCTCGATGCGGCTCCCCGCTATGCGAACCGTCCGCCGCCGCAGCCCGGCCCTTCGTTCGCCGCCATCGCCCCCGGCGTGGCGGCGGCGCAAGTGCCGCCCGTGACGGCGCCCCTGGAGTCGCCGATTGCACCGGCGCCTGCTTCCGTGCCGACGCCACGCTTGTCCGCCCTCGGTGCACCGTCGCCCTACTATTTTGTCGGCGGCGCGCATGGCTATCCCATGTCGAACGGCAAGCTCGATGGCCTGGCACAGCAGGGGTTGGGACAGGCTGCTCCCGACGATTTGCGGGGACTGTTTGCCACGCCGCAACAGGCGCCTGCGCGCCAGCTGCCGGTATCGCCGGCTAACAGCCAGCCCGTGTTTTATTTCCAGACCGAGCTGCCTTCAGCGACGAAACCGGGCCAACACCAGGCGCCGGCACCGTTCGACGTGCATGCCGTACGGCGCGACTTTCCCGTGCTGGCCGAACGGGTCAACGGCAAGCCGCTGGCCTGGTTCGACAATGCGGCCACCACGCACAAGCCGCAGTCGGTGATCGACCGGGTGTCGTATTTCTATGCGCACGAGAATTCGAACATCCACCGCGCCGCCCACGCATTGGCAGCGCGCGCCAGCGATGCGTACGAGGCGGCGCGCGCCAAGGTGGCGAACTTCTTGGGCGCCGCCTCGGCCAATGAAATCATTTTTGTCCGTGGCGCCACCGAGGGCATCAACCTGATCGCCAATACCTTTGGCCGCAAGGTCATCGGCAGCGGCGACGAAATCATCGTCTCGCAGCTCGAGCATCACGCCAATATCGTGCCATGGCAGCAGCTGGCGGCGGAAAAGGGCGCGATCCTGCGCGTGATTCCCGTCGATGACAGCGGCCAGATCCTCCTCGATGAATTTCGCAAGCTGCTCAACGGGCGCACCAGGCTGGTGTCCGTGACGCAGGTGTCGAATGCGCTGGGGACGGTGACGCCCGTGGCGCAGATCATCGCGCTGGCGCATGCGGCCGGCGTGCGCGTGCTGGTCGATGGCGCGCAAGCCGTGTCGCACCTGCGCGTGGACGTGCAGGCGCTGGATGCGGATTTTTACGTGTTTTCGGGCCATAAAGTGTTCGGCCCGACGGGCATAGGCGCCGTATATGGCAAGGCGGACTTGCTGGAGCAGCTGCCGCCATGGCAGGGCGGCGGCAACATGATCGCCGACGTTACGTTCGAGCGTACCGTCTACCAGGGCGTGCCGAACCGTTTCGAGGCGGGCACGGGCAATATCGCCGATGCCGTGGGCCTGGGTGCGGCCATCGATTACGTGCAGCGCATCGGCCTGGACAACATTGCCGCCTATGAGCACGCGCTGCTGGAATACGCGACGCACCAGCTGCAGGCCATTCCCGGCGTGCGCCTGATCGGCACGGCGCTGGAGAAGGCCAGCGTGGCCTCGTTCGTGCTGGCCGGCTACGAGCCGGCGGAAGTGGGGCGCGCTCTGAACGACGAGGGCATCGCCGTGCGCTCGGGCCACCACTGCGCCCAGCCGATTTTGCGCCGCTTCGGCGTGGAAGCGACCGTGCGGCCATCTTTCGCCTTCTACAATACGTATGAGGAAATCGACCGCATGATCGTCGTGGTCAAACGCCTGGCGGGCGCGCGCCGCTGACGCCAAGCTGTTTCCGGTTCAATGCCAATGCCGCCCTTGCGCAAGCGGGGGCGGCATTGTTGCGTCAGCTCACGGTCTTTGCGCGCGGCTGGCTGGCGCCGGCATGCTGGCGGTATAATTTATCCTTGGCAATAATCAAGCTGCGGCCCCAAGGAGATATTCGGTGGAAGATCAACACAGCTCGCCCGAGCTTTTCCTGTTCCTGGCGTCGACCGTGCACGACATGAAAAACTCGATCAGCGTGGTCAGCGGCACCCTGGAATCCTTGCTGGCGGCCGAGCAGGCCAAGCCCGCGCCCCAGGCCGACCCCGCCTATCTGCAAATGGCGCAAATGCTATACCAGACCAAGCGCCTGAACGATAACCTGATCCAGCTGCTGGCCCTGTACAAGGAAGTGGGCAAGCCCGGCTACCCCTTCGACGTGCAGCCGCAACTGGTGAGCCAGGTAGTCGACCAGGTGGTGGACCAGGAAAAGATCCTGCTGGCTTCGAAAGGCATCCGCCTGGAGACAGTCTGCCCGCCGGAGCTGATCTGGACCCTGGATGAAGACCTGGTCATCGGCGTGCTGGCGCATGCCATCAACAACGCCATCCGCTATACGAAAGACACGATCCGCCTGTCGGTGCGCCAGGCGGACGCCTTGCTGGAGCTGCGCGTGGAAGACAATGGCGACGGCTACTCGCAGGCGCTGCTCGATGCGGGCAGCGCGGCCATGGATGGCATGGCGACCGGCGTGAACTTTTCCACCAACAGCACGGGCCTCGGCCTGTATTTTTCCAGTGTGGTGGCGAAGATGCACAAGCACCGGGGCAATAGCGGCAGCATCGCCCTGGAAAATGGCGGCGTGCTGGGCGGCGGCTGTTTCATCCTGCGCCTGCCCTGAACGAGGAATTCATGACAACAGACAGCCACGCCACCGCCGCCGAAGCGGGCAGCACCGACTGGGCCGACAAGCATTATCTGCTGGTCGATGACTTCATCGGCATTCGCATCCTGCTGCGCGAATCGCTGCGCAACCTGGGCGCGCGCCATATCGACCAGGCGGCCAGCGGCGGCGAAGCCATGAAGCTGCTGGCCAAGACGCGCTATGACGTGGTGCTGTGCGACTACAACCTGGGTGAAGGCAAGAATGGCCAGCAAGTGCTGGAAGAGACGCGCGTGCGCAACCTGACGGCGCCATCGAGCGTGTGGCTGATGGTGTCGGCCGAGAAAAGCGTGGAATCGGTGATGGGCGCGGCCGAGCACCAGCCCGACGCCTACCTGATCAAACCGATCACGGAAGGCGTGCTGCTGACGCGGCTGAACCGCGTGTGGCACAAGAAGCAGGTATTCCGCGAAATCGACCAGGCCTGCATGGAAAAGGATTATTTGCGCGCGGCCAAGCTGTGCGACGCGCAGATCGAGCTCAACAAGCTGCACGCGCTGGAACTGCTGCGCATGAAGGCATCCCTGCTGCTGAAAAGCGGCGAGCCGGAAAAGGCCCGCGCCGTGTACGAAAAAGTGTTGGCCGAGCGCGATTACAGCTGGGCCAGGGCAGGATTGGGCAAGATTCGCATGAATAACGGCGAACACGAGGCGGCGCGGCAGATCTTCCAGGGCGTGATCGTCGAAAACAAGTATTACATCGACGCTTACGACCAGATGGCCGTGGCTTACCAGCTGATGGGCCAGCACGAGGAAGCGTGCGGGGTACTGGAAAAGGCGGCGCGCCTGTCGCCCAATTCCGTGCCGCGCCAGCGCAACCTGGGACTGGCCGCCTTGAAAGTCGGCAATGTCAGCATGGCGGAAAAGGCTTTTCGCAAATGTATTGCCATCGGTGAATTTTCCGTCATGAAGACGCCTGACGCGTATCTGGGGCTGGCGCGCGTGTGCGGCCTGAAGAAGGATGCCAAGGAGGCGCTGCAATGGCTGCTGCTGGCGCAGCGTGAATTTCCGCCCGAGAAAATTGGTTTGCGCGCGAAGATCACGGAAGGCATGGTGCACCACGAAACGGGCGATTACCGGCGTGCGCGCAAGTGTGGCGACGAACTGGAAGTCATGCTGCTTGACGACCCGGCGCGGCCCGAGAAAAGCATTTGCATGGAACTGGCTACCTTGCTGTTCGCCGTCGGCGTCAAGGATGCACCGTCCAGCCTGCTGTGCTATGTGGTGAAGAACAACCACGACAACCAGGTGGTACAGGACGAGGTGCAAAAAATCTTCGACAAGGCGAAGATGGGCGACGAGGGCACCAGCCTGATCATCGCTTCGCGCAAGGAAGCATCGGATTTGATGAACAAGGGCGTGCTGCTGTGGAAGACGGACAAGCTTAACGAGGCGGTCGCCTGGATGCGCGCGGCGCGCGAAAAGCTGCCGAACAACCTGCGCATCCTGTTCAACTCCGCGCAAATCATCGTGTCTTTCCTGGAGCAGCGCGGTTACCAGGCGGAATTGGCGGCCGAAGCCATGGAAGTGTTGTTGTATGTAGACAAAATTGCACCAGGACAGCAGCGCTTCGCGCAATTGATGGAGCAACTGGTGCAGCTGACGCCGCCGCCCGGGCCGGAAGTGGCCGTCGAGGTGCCGGATAAAACGCCGCCGGCGCCGGAAAAAGGGGGAAAATCCGTGCGCGAGCGTGCCGGATGATAAACTAGGGGCCAGCGTGGGTTCGCCCGTGCTTGAGTTGCTTTACAACAATAAGGAAGAAACTATGCGTGATGTGGTCAATGAAGTGTACAAAAAAATGAAGGTCGGCAGTATTGCCTGGGTACGCCCGGTCGCCGCCAAGGGAGACACGCTGGAAACATTCCAGTCTTCGTACGAGCACGCCAAGGCGCTGGCCGACGAAGGCCTGATCACGATCGGTGACGTAAAACGCCAGGCCGACAACATGATCGAGGCGATCCGCATTCATCGTATCGCCTGATCATATCGCCGGCTTGCGTATCAGGCCTTGCCTGGTGCTTTGGACTTGGGCGCTGCGCGTTTTGCGGGCGCCTTGCGCAGCGGGGCCTTGGCCTTGGCTGCCGTGCCTGCTTCCGCAGGCTTGCCAGCGGCAGGTTTGGCCTTGCTGCCCTGGCCAAAGCTGGCTGCTGCTGCACCGGCGGCGTCGGGCGACATGGCTGTCGATACCGCCTGCTTGAACTGATCTTGTAACAAATTCCACCAAGCACTTGGATTGGCCAGCTGGGCTGCCGCCTGGCTCCCGGCATCGTCGGGCGCCGCCGCAGCGGGTTCTGGCGCGGGTGCCGGTGCCGGTGCCGGTGCCGGTTTCGGCGCAGGCGCGGGTGCAGCAGGCGCTGCCTGCTGGAAAAACGCGGAAGCGTAGGGCACCGATTCAAATACGGTTTTCTCGCTGGCGCCGGGCTGGGTGATGGCCGCCGCCAGCGAAGCACCCATCGATTTCAGGGTGGCGATGGTGCCGCGCTGTACTTCCAGCGCCTGGATACTGCCGCGCAGCATGCTGGTATTGAGGTTCAGCCATGCTTCGACGGCTTTCAGGTCGCTGATCTTCTTGTCCAGCTCTTCCACCGACATGGTGGGCGCCGTGATGCCGGGCATACCCATGCCGGGCACGCTCATGCTGCCCCACAGGTTCTTGACGAAGTCGAGGGTATCGGTCACAACTGCTGCGCCCGGCATTTGGGGCATTTGCGGGTTTGCCATGCGAAATCTCCTGGTAGGTGGATGTCCCTAGCGTAGCAGATATCAGCTTGCAACTGACGCAAGCTCACCAACATTTTCTTACATAAAACATCAGGAGTTGAGCACGGGCAAGAAGCGGGAAGCGGGGCGGAGGCGTTACACTACGGCCTATGATGCCCGATTCCTTCTTTTCGCGCCCGCGCCGCCGTACCGTCATTTTTGTCGCGGTCATCGGCGCACTGCATTACATGGCGCTGGAATGGCTCACCTCGCGTGCCAGCATGGTGGCGCTGGGGCAGGATCATGGGCAGGTGGTCAGCATGGCATTGATCGCCGAAGCACCCAAACCCCAGCCGGTGCTGGCGCCACCTCCGCCGCCCAAGCTGCGGCCCGTGCCCGAGCCCCGCCTGCCGCCACCGCCGCCGCCGACGGACTTGCCGTCGAGCGAGATAGCCCAGTGGACGGCGCCCGCCAGTGACGTGCCGGAAGGTCCGGTTACGTCCGAACCGGCTGCCGTGGCCGCCCCCGCCATCACGGCGCCTGCGCCCGCCGTGGCCGCCGTGCCCGCACCGGCCAGCGCGCCGCCGCCAGCCGTCGAGCAGGCACGGCACTACAAGACGAATGTGCCTGCCTCGGCCCAATTCGACCTGCACGTGGACCGGCGCGATGCCGACGGCACCAAGTGGCAGGGCGTGGCGGCCATGGCGTGGGAAAACAGGGGCGATACCTACCAGCTGAAACTGGAAGTGGGCTTGAGCATGCTGATCACGCGCATCAACCTTCTGGTGCTGACCAGCGAGGGCGTGATCGATGCCAGCGGTATCGTGCCCGTCACGGCCACGGAGAAGCGCAAGGGCCGCGCGCAAACGGCCACGCATTTCAACCGCGACGCCAAGGCCATCACGTTTTCGGCCGTGACAGCCACAGCGCCGTGGCAAGAGGGGGCGCAAGACAAGGCCAGCGTGCCGTTCCAGCTGGCCGCCATCGGCCGCGCCGACGTCAACCAGCTGGCGGGCAACATCGATATCCTCGTCGGCGAGGAAAAGGAAGCGACCGTGTTCCGCTTCCAGCTGGTGGGCGAGGAAGAGCTCGATACCAAAATGGGGCGCCTGGTGACCTGGCATGTGCGCCGGCCACCGAAGCCCGGCACCTATTCGTCGCAGCTCGATATCTGGCTGGCGCCGTCCATGCAATGGTATCCGGTACAAATACGCAATACAGAAGCGAACGGGGCGCTGACCACGCAAACCGTGACCAAGATCTCCGTAAATGATTCAACAGGAAAATAAATGACTACTTTGACTACTTTGAAACGCGTCCTGGCTGCCAGCCTGCTGGCTGCCACCCTGACGCCCGCCATGGCGGCGGACGAGCCCGTGGACCACCCCGTCATCAAGCGCCCATACAAGCTGGCGCCATCGGCAGACCTCGTGTATTCGATCAAGGCGAAGCAGCGCGGCATTGCGCTGTCCGGAGAATCGGTCAGCAACTGGCGCGCCGGCGAAGGCAAGTATTCGCTGCTGGCCGAAACCAAGGCTGCGCTGTTCGGCAAGATCCTCGAGCAGCGCAGCGAAGGCACGGTCGACGATTACGGCCTGGCGCCTGCCCAGTTCGTGGAAAAACGCTTCCGCAAGGAAGCGGCCACGACCACGTTTAAGCGCGACAGCAAGACCATCGTCTTCAGTGAGGGCGATGACAGCTATCCGTTGAAGGGCGGCGAGCAGGACCGCAACAGCACCGTCTGGCAACTGGTCAGCGTGGCGCGCGCCACGCCCGAGAAATTTACGCCGGGCTCGGAATGGAGCTTCTTCGTTGCCGGCCGCCACGACGCCGAGCCGTGGACCTTCAAGGTCGTCAAGCAGGAGACCGTCGCCACCGGCCAGGGTTTGGTGGAGGCCGTGCACCTGGTCAAGGCGCCGCCGCCGGACAAGAAGGGCCAGCAAGTGGACCTGTGGCTGGCGCCGTCGCTGGAATGGTATCCCGTGAAGGTGACGTTCGCCGATGAAGATGGCGATTATGTCGAGCAAACCTTGCAGAAGATCATTAAAAAGTAAGTGCTCACCAATGTGCAGGGCCAGGCATGCCGGGTTTGCTTCCCTGTTTTGCCATCCTGGCCCGGCATGGCGCCGCGGCTGTGTTGCGCCGCGTCCGCAGCACCCCCTCCCGCACGCTAAATTGCATGTCAGAACTGATATACTGACGCCCCCGCCCCGCAGCGCCGCGTTAGCCCGCTGCGCCGCCCGCTGAACACTCATCCGGAAAAGAATGATTGATATAATGGCAAGTGCAGCCGTGGCTACGGATGCAAATCAGACAGAGCAAGAGCATCACGATTCCTTGCAGGCGCATTTCCAGCCCAATATTTCGGCCGATGAAATTGAGCAAGTTTTTCACTTGAAGCGGGCGCAGCCCTTGCTGCAAGTGTTTACGGCCCTGTTCCATGGCGGTTTCGATGGCGTGCTGGTGCGTCTGCTGGTGTTGCGCGAGCTGGCGTCCGATGCGGCCACGTCCGCCTATACGCGCGCCGATATCAACACCAAGCTGGCTTATTTATTGCCGGAAAGCCTGGAAACGGTCTTGCTGCGCCTGCGCTCGAACCAGTTGCTGGCCTGGGATGCGCAGCAGGGCGTGTACCGCGTCACGCCCATGGCACGCAATGTGCTGTCCGCCATCGACAGCTTGCTGGGCCTGGGCCAGACGGAAGACGAAGCGGAAATGGGTTTCCTGTTATCACAGGTGGCGGGTGCGCAAGCCGTGGGCGGCGTGTCGGTCGAGCAACTTCAGCATTTGCTGGGCCGCCTGGTGGACTTGACGGAAGAATTCTCCGACGCCATCGCCTCCGGTTCCGAATTCCGTTTGCGCACGGCGCAGGCGAAGTGGAACATGGCGTGCGACTGGGTCGAGAAGGGTTCCGAGATTCTCGTGGCCATTACTTCCGATGAAAACGCGGACAGCGCCACGCACAAGGCGGCGCAGGCAATCGGCCGCGCGCAAAGCAAGTTGCTCAATATGCAAGGTATGTTTTCGCGCGCCCTGAACCAGATCGAGCGCCAGCGCGTGCACCTGGGCCAGTCGGGCCTGTCGACCACCGACATCAAGCGCTGGCTGCTGCTGCATGAAGACCTGGCCAGCCTGGCCGAGGGCGCCATCGACCAGCCTGTCGTGCCCCTGTTCTCCACGCCGGCCGAGATGATCGACGTGGCGGAAACGGAACTGCTGTCGGAACGGGCGGCGGGTGTCATCAACACGGGCCTGCCCAGCGGAGAGGACGCGCCCACTACCATCAGCGACGGTCCCGCCATGCAACTCGAACTCGATGACTTGCTCGAACGCCTGTCGAACTTCGCCAGCCTGGGCAATTTCCCCAGCATCGGCGAAGAAGGGCCGAAGTCCGTACCGGTGCAGGACTCGCTGCTGCCGGCCAGTTTTGCCGTGGCGTCCTACCGCGCCTCGATGCTGCCCCTCCTGGGCGATGTGTCCGAAGCAAGCTTGCAAGGCTCGACGGCCGAACTGGCCCGTTTGCCGATCACCTTTACACCGACCGACGAGATGGTCCAACTGACCGACCCCCACGTGGCGGCCATGTCGATCGCCTCGCTTTCACTGAATGTTTCACTTGATTTAGATAGCGGCACAGCCGATGAATGACGATTCCCAAATCCTGATTGCGCGCCTGCTCACGCATCAAACCCTGCGCCGCGACGACAAGCTCGTCAAGCGCGTGCTGTCCGACGAGCTGTTCCGCGCCGAAATCGATGCGCGCCTGCTGGCCTGCGGCTTGAAATTGCTCGACAACGTGTACGCCGACCATGTCACCCTGGCCCTGACGCGCACCATCGAACCGAAGATTTTCGGCGCGCGCGACGTGTGGCAAAACAATAATTTTGGCCTGGCACGCGATGGCGTGGCCTTGCTGGTGGTGCTGTGGGCGCAGATCATCCTGCCCAAGCGCGAACGCCAGGAAACGCACCAGCATGCGGATGATGACCAGAACGATATGTTTGGCACGGAAAAGCCCCTGCCGCGCGCGGAAGACGCATCGATCGGCATTTCCTACAAGGCGCTGCTGTCTGACTTCGGCGACAAGCTGGGCAAGAAGACGCGCATGGACATGAATTTGGGTACCCTGGCCAAGCTGGGCTTCATCGAGCGGCGCGGCGACTTTATCCTGGAAGGTCCGCTGCTGGACTTGATGATGGATACGGACGTCCTGAAAGAGCGCATCATCAACGGCGCCCTGGCCGACGTGTTCAAGCGGGCGCCTGCGCGCCTGGTGGCTGTCGACCCCGATGCCGACCTGGCAGACGACCTGTCCGCCGACATCGGCGACTTGCCCGACGCCGGCGACGAGCCCGTGTCCGACCTTCCTCACTGAAAGCACCCATGTTTCATATCAAATCACTTGAACTGGTGCACTGGGATTACTGGCAGCGCATCAAGAATATTCCGCTCGACGCGAAGATCATCACCATCGCGGGGCAGAACGGCTCGGGCAAGACCACCTTGCTCGACGCCTTGCGCACCTTGTTCGGCCTCGACTGTTCGATGGGGCGCACCTATAAACACTATGCGCGCCACTCGGGCCAGCAAACGGCATGGCTGCGCGCCGTGGTCGACAACAAGAACGTGGGCAAGCAGCTGTCGAACCGTCCGTTCCGCAGTTCCGGCTTCTTCAGCGACGATGAAGTGACCCTGTTTTGCCAGATCCAGAAGAATGGCGGCGACTGGAAGCGTCAGTATCTGATGCGTCCGGGCAATGTGCAGATCGAAGACATCACGGATGCCAACGACTGGCTGGGCGTGGAAAACTACCGCAAGCGCCTGGCCAATGCCGGCCTGTCGCCCGCCATGTCGAAAGTGCTGGCGCTGGAGCAGGGCGAGACGGACAAATTGTGCGAATACGCGCCGCGCCAGCTGCTCGACCTGGTGTTCCAGGTGTTCGGCGACAAGGAAGTGCTGGATGCCTACGATGAAGCCAAGCGCCACCAGCGCGATACGGAAGTGGAGCTGAAGCGCTTCGAGACGGAACTGGAAGCGTCCAAGACCAACCTGGAAGGCTTGCGCCTGCGTGTGGCCAATTACCACCAGTGGGAAAGTCTGCACAAAGAGCGCCGCAACTTGCTGGAAGAAGTGCTGCCCAGCCTGCAATACCACGAGGCGCGCGAAAAGGCGGCCACGGCCAGCCGGCAATTGCGCGATGCGCGCAAACCGATGGCGCAGGCGGATCAGCAGCTGACCGACAAGCGCAATGCGCTGGCCGCGCAAGCGAAGGCCCTGTCCGACGCGCAAATGAACGAAACCCTGCTGGAGCAGGAATCCATAGGCCTGCAGAGTCGCCTTTCACTGATCAATGCAAAACTGAAACCGCTGGACAGCCTGCTGGAACAGAAAGACCGTTTGCAGAAGCTGGCGGCGGACTCGGGCAGCGATATCGCCGAAGTGGCGGCCCAGCTGGAACAGAAGGAAGCGCAATTGTTGCAGCAGCGCCAGCAGCGCGACGCCTTGTCCGCCCGCATCGCGGGTGAGCAGGCGACGATTGCCGCGCTGCAAGGCAAGACGGCCATGCCGGAGCCGGACAATGTGCGCGGCATGCGCCGCGCGCTGCGCGATGCGGGCATTGCACATGCGATGCTGTCGGATATCGTCGAAGTGACGGACAGCCGCTGGCAGGGTGCCGTCGAAGGCGTGCTGGGCGGTTACGCCTCGGTCGTCCTGCTCGATAAAGCCAAGGATGCGGCCGCTGCCTACCGGCTGGCCGAGAAAGAACGCTATCGCCACTTCATCGTGCCCGAGCTGGTCACGGCACCTGTCGCCAACGACGAAAGCCTGCTGGCCGTGGTGAAATTCTCCGCGCCCGTGCCTGGCTGGCTGATCGAGCAACTGTCGCGCATTGCGCGCGTCGATTCCGTCGAAGCGGGCTTCAAGCTGGGCAACCACGAAGAGTGGATCACGCCCGAGGCGTATCACCGCGAACGCCGGGGCGGACGCTCCCTGTTCGTGGAAGCATCGCGCTACCGCTTCGGCCAGGCAGGCCGCAGCGGCCGACTGGAAGCGCTGCTGCGTTCCTTGCCGGGCCTGGAAGGGCAGGAAGACACGCTCACCCTGGCGATCTCGAAGCTGGCGGCGGAAGTGGGCGCTTTAAAAGCGCGCATCGCCGGCGTCGACGCGGCCAAGGAACTCAGTGCGCGCCAGGAAGAATTCGCCGAAGCGCTGCGCAATTCGAAACCGCTCAAGGAAGAGCGCCTGGAAGTGGGCGGCCGCCTGGGCGAGCTGCAGAATCTGACCAAGAACGCCACCGTGGCGCGCACGCGCGCCGATACCGTGTGGCAAAACGCGCGCCTGGCCCTGTCTGAAGCGGAAGCCGGTTCGCGCCTGGGCTACAAGAAACAAATTGAACAGCGCGCCGAGCACGCGCGCGCCTTGCTGGCTTTGCGCCATGCGTGGCGCCATCTGCCGAAAAGCTGGCGCCGTCCCGCGCGCCGCGCGGCCCTCGTGGCCGAACACCAGAATGCGCACCAGGTCGACTTGCGCGTGGCCAGCCTGCAAAACAGCCTGGCGCGCGACGACTGGGAACTCGACGCCACCGTCATCGACCAGCACCACCGCCTGTCGGACCAGTTGCATGGCCGTCAGTCGGAAACGGACGAGCGCCGCTACCAGAACAACCGCGCCATCGAAGCGACGGGCAATGCGCGCGGCGCCTACATGGAGCGCTTGCGCTACACCATCAAGACTTATAGCAAGAACATCAAGGAGCTGGGCGAGCTGGCCGGCATCGAAGTGCATGCCGACCCTGTGCGCCTGGAAAACGACGATGTGCAGCTGTCGCAGGCGGGCTTGCACGTGCGGTTCAAGTTTGACGGCAAGGGCGTGATCGGCATGAACGATGGCGAAGCGTCGGGTGGCCAGCAGGTGATGAAGTCGCTGGTGCTGCTGATCGGCTTGCTGAAATCGGAAGACGGTTCCGGCGGCTTCGTCTTCATCGATGAACCGTTTGCCCACCTCGATATCCGCAACATCCAGCTGGTGGGCGAGTTCCTGAAAAACACGGAAGCGCAATACCTGATGACGACGCCGTTGACGCACAACACGGATGTCTACGATCCATCGGAGCTGACGCTGATCACCAGCAAGAAGAAAAAGGATACGCAATGGGCGCAACCGATTTTCGTGCTTCAGCGCAGAGTCGAACCCGTACCGGGCAAGGCCGCGTGATGGCCGTGCGCAAGCTCGTTCTGGCCGCTGCCCTGTCGCTGGCCTTGGTGGGCACGGCCGTGGCCAACGACGGCATCGGTTCCGTGAGCGCGGGCGGCATCCTGTTCGGCAAGACCGATGCCGTGGCCATGAAAAAGGAAGTGCTCAGCGTGAGCACGGACTTGATCAAGGTCGAATACGAATTCCTCAATGAATCGGCGAAGGATGTGGAAGAGACGATTTTCTTCCCCTTGCCAGAATACGCGGCCGGCTACCATGGCTCGCCCACGTATTATGGCCAGCCGCAGCAGTTTACTGTCGACGTGGACGGCAAGCGCAAGGACTATAAAACCACCTTCGTCGCCAAGCTCGACAGCAACGATGTGACGGCCCGCTTGCGCCAGCTGGGCCTGTCGGACGCGCAGATCGCCTATTTCCCCTCGCACACGCCGTTCGACAGGAAAGTGGCGCCGCTGACGGCCGCGCAGAGCAAGATCATGATCGGCGAAGGCTTGCTGGCGCAGTTGTATGACGAAGAATGGGTGCCGGCCTGGACCGTGAAAGTCATCTACCTGTGGCAGCAGAAATTTCCCGCCGGAAAAGTCGTGCGCGTGCGCCATCAATATGCGCCATTCGTCGCGGCCGGGCCCGGTGCTTCCTACCTGGGCGATGGCAATGCATTTGAAAAGAAATACTGCGGCGACCAGGCCTTCTACAAGACGTGGAACCGCCTGGCGGCCAAGCAGGGCGAAAGCGGCTTCGTCAATGCTGTCTGGGTATCGTATATTTTGACGACGGGCAACACCTGGAAGAATGGCATCGAAGACTTCACCTTGAACCTGATCAAGGGCAAGCCGGATGAGCTGATCAGCCTGTGCTTCCCTGGCACGTTCACCAAAATTAACCCCACCACCTTGCAAGTCAAGCTGCGCAACTTCCATCCGAAGCAAGACTTGGATGTGTACTTCGGCAATGTCGAAGGGACGGTTAGCCACGACGGCGTGGCGCCGCAGATCCGGCCATAGCAGAATGAGCACATGAGTGGGCAGGAGGCACTGGCGGCGCGCCTGCGCGCCATCGCCCGCGCCACGCCGTGGTGTATGCAAGCCCTGCAGGCCGTGCAGCAGTTGGGCTTGCCCCACTGCTGCATCGGCGCCGGTGCCGTGCGCACGCTCGTGTGGGATGCCTTGCACGGCTACGCACAAGCGTCGGCACTGAGCGACGTCGACGTGGCGTATTTCGATGCGCACGATGTGCAAGCCCGGCGCGAGGTGGAACTGCGCCAGCGCCTGGGAACCCTGCTACCCGGCGTGCCGTGGGAAGTGTGCAACCAGGCCAGGGTGCATCTGTGGTTTGAAGACGCGTTCGGCTATGTCGTGCCGCCCTTGCTGTCGCTGGACGACGCCATCGCTTCCTGGCCCGAGTTTGCCACGGCCGTCGGCATTTATCTGCAGCCTGATGGCGAGATCGGCATCATCGCGCCGCACGGCCTCGATGAGCTGTTCGCCATGGTGGTGCGGCGCAACCCGGCGCGCATCAGCCTGGATGGGTATGCGCAGCGGCTGGCCAGTAAAAACTATGCGGCGCACTGGCCGCGCGTCACCATCATCGCCCCCGAAGATGATGGTGTAAAACACAATTAAATTCACCGTGGATACATTTTTCATATAATTGCCAATTATCCAATAGTGCTTTCAGCATCCTCATCCAATGTCCTTATCGATTTCCACGCCGCTGCGCCGCATCGGCCAGCTGTTCTTCCTTTCCTCCGCCTTCGTGGTGCCCGCCGCCTGGGCCGACAGCTACGGTGATTTCCAGCAAGCCAGCGGCCAGCTGGAAGCGCTGATGGCCAAGGCGACGACGCACAGCGGCTTGCCGCGCCTGGGCGACCCTGACGTGGCAGCGTTGTTTGCCCGGATTACCGATGCGCCGCGCCTGTTCCAGGCGCCCGTCGCCGCGTTGCAGGACATGAATCAGAGCGTGGCCCTGTGCGAGCGGGCGACCAAGCTCGGCAAGGCGTATTACGCGTTTGACATGGAGCGGCCGTTGCCGCTGTCGGGGGCGGAGCTGCAGCAGGCGCGCGCGGACCAGGCAAGGCAGAACCTGGCCAATTATGGCGATGAAATGAGTACTTTTTTTGCCTTTGGCATGCATTGCCATGGTCATTTGATTCAGCTGATGGAGCAGGAATTCAGTGCCCTGCCCGCCGATGCGGTGAGCGGGACCGAGCGTCTGCGCGCGCGTGCCTTCAGCAAGGGCTCGACCACCATGTATGTTGGTGTGGTGCAATTCGTGCAGGTGCCGTTCTGGAACGTGGCGCAAAAGAAGCGGATGCTGGAAGCGGCGGCGCAGCACGCCACGGCGAATGTTGCGTTGATGCCGCCGCCGTTGCGCGAGCGTTTGCTGGGTACTCTTGCGCAGGCGGACCAGGACCTCGATCCAACCCTGGCGCCGGCGCTGGCGACGATACGCCAGGCGCTGTCCGTGACGACGTGCGAAGGCCTGTGCCAGTTCTATTGAGGTAGGGCGGACTTACTCGGGTGCCTGCAAAGGCTTGTTGCGCTTGCGCCAGCGCAGCAAGCCCCAGGCGTAGACGGCGTAGTAGCCGATGACCAGGCCGTAAGCGGCCATGGTCAGCGGGCTCTGGCCGAACGGCGGCGGAGGCACGGGCACGTCCAGGCGCGTGTTCAGGTAGATTTCCATGCCACGGTACAGCAAGCGGGCGATGAACAGCATCGTGATGGCCAGGCCAAGGTAGCGGTGCTGGGTAAAAAAGAAATCTTGTCCTACTTGCTCGAAGCGCGTCAGCTTCAAGCCCAGCACGCCCAGCCAGCCACCGGCCAGCGCGCCTGCGCCCAGGCTGGACAGGGGCAGGACCTCGAATTTCGTCGTCGTCGCCAGGAACAGCAGCAACGCGGGAAACGCGACCGCCACGCTCCAGTGCCGCCACAGCTGCGACTTCTGGCGCGCCACCAGTTTCTTCAGGCGCGAATAAATGCGCCAGACCAGCAGCGGGACCAGGAACAGCAGGGCGAGGGTAGTGGTTTCCATGTAGGCATTCGGGTGCGGGTAAAACAGCGATTGTAAGCGAGATGGGGGCGGCCGGCGATGCTTGTCAAACAGTAAAAGTTGCTGGTTGACATTTACATGGCATGAACGCACTATGCCTTGTCACAAAGCGCCGCCATGAGCGGTGCCGTGCGCTCGCTGCCTGTCACCACCTTCATACACTGGAGTCCCATGTCTACTCGTTTGCCTTTGCTGCCTATCACTGTTGGCCTGATGGCCTCGTCTTCCCTGGCCATGGCGCAAGATGGCGCTTATCAAGCCCCGCCGGCGCCCCTGCAAGCCATCGTCGATGCGCCGCGCGCGCCGACCCTGAGCCTGAGCCCGAAACGCAACCTGGCCGCCGTGCTGCCCACGCCATCCTTGCCCAGCATTAGCGAAGTGGCGCAGCCAGAACTGAAGCTGGCGGGCTTGCGCATCAATCCGCGCACGTATTCGGCCAGCCGTTTCAGTTTTCACACGGGACTGGGCTTGCTCGACATCGATACGCAGAAGGAAATCAAGGTCAGCGGCTTGCCCGCCTCACCCCGCATCGCCGATCTGGCCTGGTCGCCCGACCAGCGTTACCTGGCGTTTACGCACATCGCCTTTGCCGATCCCGCCAGGGGCGTGAAGGAGTCCGGCGTGGAGCTGTGGCTGCTCGACGTGCAGACGAAAGCGGCGCGCAAGCTGGGCAATCAATCGCTGTCGGCCGTTTATGGCCGCGGCTTTTCCTGGATGCCCGACAGCAAGACCTTGCTGGTCCAGCTGAAACCGGCCAAGCTGGGCTCGGCGCCCGTGGCGAGTGGCATTCCGACGGGCCCATCCATCCAGGACAGCGTGCCGGGCAGCGGCGTCAAGCAATTGCGCACCTATCCCGACTTGCTGAAAAACGAACAGGATGCGCAGCTGTTCGAACACTACATTACCGTCCAGCTGGCCTTGCTGGACGTGGCGGGCAAGCAGCGCCTGGTTGGCCAGCCGGGCCAGTTCTCGCGCGTGTCGGCCTCGCCCGATGGCAAGCACCTGCTGACGACCAGCATCGTGCGTCCGTATTCCTATATCGTGCCGGCGCATGACTTTGGCCATAAAATCGACGTGCGCGACCTGAATGGCAAGGTGGTGCATGCGGTGGCGGCCCTGCCGCTGGAAGAAGGGCTGCCGCCAGGTAATGATGCCGTGTCCGCCGGCGTGCGCTCCGTCAGCTGGCGCGTCGATGCGCCCGCCACCCTGGTGTGGGCTGAAGCGCAGGATGGCGGCGACCCGGCCAAGGCGGTCGAGATCCGCGACATCGTCTATACGCAGGCGTCACCGTTCACCAACAAGCCGGCCGTGCTGGCCAAGCTAGGCTCGCGCTATGCGGGCGTGGCCTGGGGCCGCGGCGACCTGGCCCTGCTCAGCGAAGCGTGGTACAAGACGCGCGCCGTCAAGCAATGGCGCATCCAGCCGGATCAGCCGTCCGCCGTGGCGGGCACGCCTGGCGACCTCGTGTATGCCGGTTCCTTCGAAGACCGCTACAACGATCCGGGCCAGCCCGTCATGCGCGCGGACGCTGCCGGCTTGCCGCGCCTGCTCATCGCCGCCGATGGTTCCATCCTGCTTGACGGCCAGGGCGCTTCGAAGGAAGGCGACCGACCATTCATCGACCGCCTGAACCTGGCGACGAAACAGAAGGAGCGGCTGTTCCAGAGCGCCGCGCCGTATTATGAAAATGTGGTGGCCGTGCTGGACGAGGATGGCAGCCGCTTGCTGTCGACGCGCGAATCGCCGACCGAGCAGCCGAATTTCTTCGTGCGCAACCTGAAACAGCAGGGCGCCGCGCAATTGACGGCCCTCACGCATTTCCCCCATCCGTTGCCGCAACTGAAGGACGTGCAGAAAGAGCTGATTCGCTACAAGCGCGCCGATGGCGTGGACTTGACGGCCACCCTGATGCTGCCGCCAAACTACGACGCCCGCCGCGACGGTCCGCTGCCGACCCTGATGTGGGCGTATCCGCAGGAATTCAAGACGGCCAGCGCGGCCAGCCAGACCAAGGGTTCGCCGTACAAATTCAATGCCGTCAGTTACTGGGGCCCGGCCGCCTTCCTGTCCATGGGCTACGCCGTGCTCGACAATCCATCGTTCCCCATCGTCGGCAATGGCGAGCAGGAGCCGAACGACACCTACCTGCCGCAGCTGGTGGCTGACGCCGAAGCTGCCGTCGACGAGGTGGTGCGCCGTGGCGTGTCCGACCGCAACCGCATCGCCATCGGCGGCCACTCGTATGGCGCCTTCATGACGGGCAATTTGCTCGCGCACACGCGGCTATTCCGCGCCGGCATCGCCCGCAGCGGCGCCTATAACCGCACCTTGACGCCGTTCGGCTTCCAGGCGGAAGAGCGCTCGTTCTGGCAGGCGCCGGCCGTCTACCAGGCCATGTCGCCGTTTAATTATGCGGACAAGATCAAGGATGCGCTGCTGATGATCCATGGTGAGCAGGACAACAACTCGGGCACTTTCCCCATCCAGAGCGAGCGCATGTTCCAGGCCGTCAAGGGACTGGGCGGCACAGCGCGCCTGGTGATGCTGCCGAACGAAAGCCACGGCTACCGCGCGCGCGAATCGATCATGCAGATGCTGTATGAAAGCAACAACTGGCTGGAGAAATATGTGAAGAACGCGGCGCCGCCGGCCGCCGACGTCAAGCCGGCAGGCAAATAAGGGCAGCGGCACGCATCTCGTGGTATGGTCTTCCTTTGTCTGCAGGGAGGCCAGCCATGTCAGTCATCAATGCCCACCGCGCGCCTGACCCGGCGCCAGTCGATGAACCCATGCCGGCGCCGGAGCCGCAAGAAGCACCCGGGCGCCAGCCGGGGCCCGTGCATCCGGTGCCGCAGGACGATCCTGTGCCGCACCCGCATCCCAGTTAATCTCGTCAAGAAAGGCTGTTTTAGATGGCAATTGTCAAGGAAGTCTACACACGCAAAGTCAGCGGAGAATCGTTCGACTATGAACTCGATTACACCCAGGGCGCGGACGTGGCCTGGATTGCGCGCGTGTACCACGACGGCGTGCTGAAAGGCTCGCCGCACGGCGCGCTGACGGCCAACGTGCTGTCCGGCCCCGCGCTGGAACAATATCTGCGCGCCTACGTCGAAGGCATGATCGAGCGGGGGCTTGACGTGGCCGAATAAACTGTTTGTGGTAGAGCAAAGAAAAGGGCGCCGAGGCGCCCTTTGTTGTTTCTGGTGGTGTCGGATTACGCGGCTGCGCCGCTAATCCGACCTACGCACAGGCACGTGGGCCGTAGGTCGGATTAGCGCGGCAACGCCACGCGTAATCCGACAACATTGTTGGCCGCCACTCTAATCAAACGCCCACGTGTACAACACGTCCAGTGCATTGTTCGTGCCCGTCTGGAATTGCAGGGTAATGCGGCGGTTCAGCTTGTAGCGCAGCTTGACCAGGCTCGTCGCCGTGCTCGTGCCTTGTTCGAACGTCAGGTAGGCGCGCGACGACAGGCGCTTGCCGACGGTGACGACCGTGCTTTCCAGCCCTTGCGCCTGCGACAGGCCCACTTCGTCGAGGCCCAGCGAATTGGCCAGCTTGCCCTGCAAGCCGCCGCCGGAGCCGCCGAAGAGGGCGCCTGCGGCCGTCGTCAGCAGGGCCATTTCATCGCCGGCCGCCGTTTCCGCGCCGTGGCCGAGGATCAGCCAGGCCAGCTTGTCGCTGTCCGACACGCTCGGCGTGGAGACCAGCTTGGCCGTCGGTGACTGCGCCGTGCCGCGCACTTCCACGCCCGCTTCCACATTCGTTTCCGACAGCGCTTCGCCCTCGGGCCGCTTGCGCACGGCCAGGATGTTCAGGGACGGGTTGTCGTAGGCGCCCGTGAAGGCGATCAAGCCCCGTTCGATCGACAGCTTTTGCCCATAGGCCGCGTACTGGCCGTTGCTGACTTTGATGCTGCCCGTCACGCGCGGCGCGGCGCGGTTGATGACGCGGGCGCGTATATTGCCCGCCAGGTCGGCGTCGAGGCCCATGCCGCGCAAGTGGAAGGCATTGCCCAGGTCGAACTCGAGGTCGATATTCAGGGGCAGCGAAGGCGCTTCCTTGCTGCCCTTGACTTCCTTGCCCAGCACCACCACGTCGCTGCTTTGCGTGGGGGTATCTTGCGGCGCCAGTTCGATCAGCGCACGGTTGGCCTTGAACTTGCCCTCGAAGCTGAAGCGCTTGTCGTTGCGCACCAGGGTGCTGTTGCCCGACAGGATCAAGGTGCGGTCGGGACGCGACAGCGCCTGCAGGCGGTCGGCCATCAGTTTCAATTCCAGGCTCGCTTCGCCATTCGCAAAGCGTACCCAGCCATCAGCCTGCACCTTGCCATCGCCGCCGTCAAAGCTCAGGCGCTGCAATTGCAACTGATCGCCGGCCAGCTTGGCTTGCAGCACGCCATTGCGCAACTTCAAGCCCTGGTCGGCCCAGTTCACCAGCAGCTTGCTGCCATTGATGTCGCCATTCAATTGCGGCGCGCCGATGCTGCCGCTGCCGGCCAGCGCGATTTTCAGGGCGCCGCCCAGCTCCAGGCCTGGCTGGCCCGTCAGCGGCGCCAGCCAGGCCAGTGTATCGACGTTGGTGGTGGCCGTCAGCGAGAGGGCACTGTCGTTGCTGATGCGTCCACCCAGCATTTGCACGGTGGCATTGATATCGCTCTGGCCCGCGCGCGCGCCATCGAGTTTCACGGCCAGGCGCAGTTGCTGGTTCGCTACATCCACGCGGGCATCGAAGGTGCGCAGGCCCAGCGCCAGCGGCTGTTCCACGCCCACCGTCACGTCGCCTTTTTCGCGGTAGATGTGCAGCATGCCGGCCAAAGACGGATCTTTCTGCTTGGCCGTCGGTACCTGCATGTCGAGCGACCATTGCGCGCCCAGGGTCAGGTCGCTGCGCGCATTGGCTTGCAGCGAGGGTATCACTTGCGCCAGATAGGTCAGCGCCACGCCGGCCGCCTGGCCGGAACTGGTCCAGCGGGGGCCGTTCTTGACCAGGCTTTGCATGGTGATGCTGCCTGCCGGTAATTTGATGACGGTGTTGCCCACGCTGATCTGTTCAGGCTGGCCCAGGCCCGCCACGCCGCTGCCGGCGGGACCGGCCACTTTCACGGGCACGGGCGCTTGCAGCACCAGCGCATAGCGGCCCTTGTTTTGCAGGCTGTCGATCGTGCCTGTCCAGTTGGCACCGCTCTGGCTGCCCCGGATTTGTACGGTGGCATCGAAATCGTCATTGCGCGCCGTCAAACTGACCGTATGGCTGCCGCGCGTGCCCGTCGTACCAAGGCGGGCGCTGGCCAGCTTGAAGGTGGGCGTGCTGTAGCCCGTGATGTCCAGGCTGCTGACCATGGGGTCGAGCGCGCCCTGGCCGGCGCCCACGCTGGCGCTGCCTTTGATGGATTTCAATTGCTGGTCGCCAAAGAAGGTCAGGTCACGGCCATCGAGTGTCAGTTGCGCGGCCGGCGCATCCATCTTGCCGCTCACGGAACCGGCTGCCTGCAGCACGCCGGCAAAGCGCGGACCCAGGGTCGACAGTTGCGGCGCGTCGAGTTTCCACGCCAGCTTGTCCGTGGCGCCGCCCAGCGCGCCCTTGGCCAGCAGGCTGTTCGGCCCCAGGCGCAGTTCCGCATCCACGCTGTCTATGCGTTTCGCGTTGGCCGACAGCCTGGCATAGCCGGCCAGCGGCGCGTTTTGCAGCGTCGATTCGCGCAAGCCGAGGTTCAGGGCCACTTGCCAGTCGCCGCTCAGGCGGCCGCTGCCGTTGAAATCCGCATTGACGTTGCCGTTGGGCAGTGATGCGCCAAACGCGGCCGGGTTGATCTTTTGCAAGGAACCCGTCATTTTCAATTCCGCTTCCTTCTTCGGTCCCGTCAAGCCCACGTCGCCGCTGGCGTGGATGGCGCTGTCTGGCGCGGGACGCTTGCCGCTGGTGAGGCCCAGTCCTTTTGCATCGGCAACAAAGCTCGTGCGCGGCTGCTGGAGGGTGCCCTGCACCACGCCGCTGGCCAGCACGCTGCCCAGCAAGTCGCCCTGCAGGGCGGAAAGTTGCCGTGCATCGACGTTCCAGTTGAGCTTTTCGCCGGCGCCGCCAAAGTTGCCCTTGGCCGTGAGATTATTCTTGCCCAGCGCCAATTGCACGTCGATGCCGCTGAAATGGGCCGCATCGGCCGTCAGCTTGCCCTTGCCGGACAAAGGCTGGTCGAGCAGCTTGCTGGGGCGCACGGTGAAGTCTGCATTGGCCAGCCATTGTGGCGCCACGTGGCCGCTGGCGCGCACGTCGAGGTTCAGGTCGGCCACGGGGAAGGCGCCGAAGTCTGCGGGATTGAGGCGGCTGGTATTGGCCACGGCCTTGAATGGCTGTTCATCCTTCAGGCTGATCTGGCCCGTCGCGTTGACGCTGCTTTTGCCTGCTTGCAAGGTTGCCTTGCGTAGTTGCACCAGGGAATCTGCCAGGGTGGCTTCCACGTCCAGGCGCAACTTGGCCTCACCGAGCTTGGCGCGCAGGGTTTGCGTCTTGCCGTCGCTGTCGAGCACGATATCGCCGACGATCTTCGTGCTATTGATGCTGCTGTAAATATGCTGCAAGTCGATCTTGTCCGTGTGCAAGGTCAGCTGCGCATTGCCGATGGGAGCGTCGGCCGCATTGCGGTTGAGTTTGCCACTGCCCGTGAATTTGCCCGCGTTGCCGAAATCGATGATGGCCGATTCCAGGGTGGTGGCTGTCAGGGTGCCGCCCAGGCGCGCTTCGAACTGGCGCAGCGGCAGCTTTTGCTGGTCGATGGGGCCGGGCGTGGCGTGGTTGAGGATGGCCAGCTTGCCCGACACGGTTTGCGCATTGGGCCGCGTGTCGATGGCGGCGTCGAGTTCCAGGCTCAGGTCCGCCTGCGGCAGGGTCGCGTCGAACTTGCCCGGATTGATGTTGCGGCCTTTGATACTGGCCGAGCGCAGGATGATGACGGGGTCGAACGGTACCAGCGCCAACTGGGCGTCGGCCGTAGCCGCACCCGCGCTGCCCTTGGCTGTCACGTTCAGCACGTTCAAGTCGCCGCCCAGCTGCAGGGTCAGGGCGGCTGGTTTTTCACCGGCGGCGGCATTGAGCTGCGTCAAGCCCGCCTTGCCGCTGAGCTTGAACGGCTGCGTGGCGGCAATCGTCGCGCTGGCCGTGGCCTGGCCGAACGGCGTCAAGGCCGAGGCGTCTTCCAGCTGCCATTGGGTCTTGTCGCCCGACAAGGTGAAATGAATTTTTTCAAATACCGTGTTGCCGCTCGCGCTGATGAGGGTGACCTTGTCCAGGCGCGCGTCGGAAATGCCGATCTTGAACGGCGACGCCAGGCTGGCGGGCATGGTCGACGGTTCCTCGGAGGGCGCCGTACTCTCCACGGACAGGCTGGCCACATGCAGTTCGCTGATGGCGATGCCTTCCGAAAAGAATTGGAAGGGTGACCAGTTGATATCGATATTGTCGGCCGTGATGTGCTGCGTCTTGCTGCGGTAGCTGACGTGGCCCAGGTGCATGCGATTGTAGAGCGAGCCGGACACGCCCGACACTTCGATTTCGCCGCCGCTGGCACTGGCCACTTTTTGCACCAGCATCTGCAAGGTCGATTCGCGGCCCAGGAACCAGAAGGCACCACCCAGCAGCACGGCCAGGCTGGCAACGGCGATCAGGAGGTAGCGCAGCGCCCGGCGCGGTTTTTTCGCCGGCGGTGGCGGCGCGGTGTCGTGGGACTCGGTAGTAATATCAGACATCAGAAAGTGAATCCCAGAGAGAAGTGCAAACGGTATTTTTGGACGGCGTGGCCATATGCCACGTCGACATTGATGGGGCCGACGGGGCTCTTGTAGCGCCCGCCCAGGCCGTAGCCCGATTTCGGCGTCATGGCCGCTTTCACGGTATCGGCCGCGTTACCGGCGTCATAGAAGGCGGCAATCGCCCATTTCGGCTTGAACCAGTATTGGTATTCGGCGCTGCCGGTCAGCATGTAGCGTCCGCCGACGGTGGCGTCGCCTTCCTTGACGCCCAGTTCCTGGTAGCCATAGCCGCGCACCGACTGGTCGCCGCCCGCGCGGAACAGGTAGACGGCCGGCACGCCGCGCTTTTCCTTCGAACCCAGCGCGCCCATTTCGCCACGCACGATCAGCTCGCCTTTTTCGCCCAGCGGACGGTAATACACGGCCTTGCCGGCCACACGCACGAAGCGCTCGTCCGTCAGCACGGGCAGCAGGGCGCCGCCCACCTGGGCATTGATGACATAGCCCTTGGTGGGGAACAGCAGGCTGTCGAGGCTGCGCTTGGTGATGGCATAGGTCAGGGGCAAGCTCTTGCTGCGCGTCTGTTCCAGGCCCACGACGGTCTTGTCTTCGCTGAGGAACTCGAACGTCAGGCTGCGTTCGAGGTTGGTGCCGCCCCAGTTACGCTTGGCCGAGATGGTGGTGACGGCCGTGATTTCATTGGAAATGTCGCTGCGTTCGAACGAAGCGCCCGCGCTGTCGTTGTAGCCGCGTTCGGTCGTCGGAAAGTAAAAATTGGCGTGCGCCGCCTGTTTCTTCGTTTCCATGGTGAGGGCGCTCTTGAAGCGCGTGCCCCACACGTTCAGGTTGTCATAGTTGAGCTGGGCGCGATTGCCCGTATTCGTACTGAAACCAAGGCCGGCGCTGACGTTCTGCTGCTTGTTTTCCGTCACGCGCACCACCAGCGGCAACTGCGGCGCGGGGCCGCGGTTGACGGGCCTGGCTTCGGGGACGGCGCCGGAGGCCTCGGCTTGCTGGCTTTCCTGGCCCGCCTCAATCTGCTCGCCCAGGATGCTGCTCATGTCGGCGCTCACCTCCACGCTGGCAAAGTAGCCCGTGTCCTGCAGGCGAGCCTGCAACGATTGCAACGCCGATTCGCTGTAATAGTCACCCGGGCGTATCTTGTCGAGGTTGCGGATGATGGCTTCCGGGTAGCGTTTCAGGCCTTCGATGCGCAGTTCGCCAAAGCGCAGTTCAGGGCCGCTGTCGAGCACCACCAGCAAGGATACCTTGTGCGTTTCCGGGTCGACCACGGCTTGCGTATCGACCAGTTGGGCGCGCGGATAACGCGTCTGCACCACTTCGCGCAGCAGCGCGCGCTTGGCCGATTCCCAGTCGGCCTGGCGAAACACGCTGCCTGCCTTCAGCGGCCAGCTGCGCTTGAGCGCTTCCGTATCATATGGTTCGGATGCGGCCAGCGGCGGCGTGGGATCGAAGCCGCGCAATTCCAGCTCGACCTTGTCAATGGTCACCGGTGCACCCGGCTCGACGTCGACGATGACGACAGGTTTGGCGCCCGTCGTATCGACGCGCACCGTGACGACGGGCGTATAGTAGCCAGCCGTGGCGACGAGGTTCCTGGCTTGCTCAGGCGTATCACGCACGAGGCGCTGCAATTGCACACGGTCCATGCGCGGGTTGCCGCGGAAGCGTTCCAGGTCCAGGTTTTTTTCCAGCAAGTCATCGAGGTCACCGGGCGCGTTGACCTTGACCTCGTACTGCAGCGGGGCGGGAGCCGCTTCCGTGCTGACGGGGCTGTCTGCAACGGCGTCTTGCGGACGCTCTTGCGTGCGCTCCTGTGTTCCGTCCTGCGCGCGGGCCTGGGCGATCGGGCATATCAAGATGACACTACCAGCGGCCGCCAGTGTCAGTTGACCCATTACTTTTGTCACTACTTGTGCCAAAATTCGTGGTCGTATCGCCTTGCCGGCAGCCGTATGCCGTATGGGTCGTGCAGAAAACATGGTGCTCCAGATGAGTAAATGCTGACTGCATGTTACCGGAATCGGTAAACTGATGGCGGACGAATAAGTATTTTTTGCGCAGGGAATCATGTTTCCCCGCGCACGATTGCAACAGAGTAAAACTGAAAAGAAAGAAATTATGCTAGCAACTGATTCCGCACTGGTGCTCTTTAGCGGTGGGCAAGATTCCACCACCTGCCTGGCCTGGGCCCTCAAGCACTATAGCCGCGTGGAAACCATCGGCTTTGACTATGGACAGCGCCATGCGATCGAGCTGACCGTGCGTCCGGGCGTGCTCGAGCAGATGCGCCAGCAATCGCCCGAGTGGGACAGCCGCCTGGGCCAGGATCACATGATAGACCTGTCCCTGATTTCCGCCATTTCCGATACGGCCATGACGCAGAACGTCGAGATCGTCATGCAGGAAAACGGCTTGCCGAACACCTTCGTTCCTGGGCGCAACTTGCTGTTCATGACGGTGGCCGCCACCGTGGCGTACCGCCGCGGCTTGACGGTGCTGGTAGGCGGCATGTGCGAGACGGATTTTTCCGGCTATCCGGATTGCCGCGACGACACGATGAAGGCGCTGCAAGTGGCGCTGAACCTGGGCATGAACACGCGTTTGAAACTGGAAACGCCGCTGATGTGGCTGGACAAGGCGCAAAGCTGGGACCTGGCGGAAGACCTGGGCGGCCAGCCGCTGGTCGACCTGATCCGCAGCGGCACCCACACCTGCTATCTGGGTGAGCGGGGCGAGCTGCACGACTGGGGCTATGGTTGCGGCACTTGCCCCGCCTGCGCCCTGCGCGCCAACGGCTACCAGCAGTACGCTGCGCGCAAAGCCCTGAAGTAAGCAAGTTGTAACTAAGTTGCGTCGTTTCTTCAAGCGGCGCGGCAGGGTTGACGGTCATGCTGTGGTTTTTGCCACAGGAGCGTCTTGCCATGAAATCTCTCTTCGCCGCGCTGTACGGCCCCGTCTTCTGGGCCGGCTTCATCGGCGCCGCCGCCTGCTTGGTGGCGGCTTGCCATTTTTCGCTCTGGGTCTTGCCACCCTTGTTGCTGCTGGCCCTGCTCACTTCCTTGTTTGCCGAACGCTATCTGCCGTATGACGGCGCGTGGAACCGCGATCATGGCGACGTCTGGCGCGACAGCCTGCATGCGCTCGTCAACGAAGCGCTGTACCTGCTGGGCCTGGCGGCTTTCCCCTTGCTGGCTGGCCATCTGGCGCTGGGGCCATTCTGGCCCGGCCAGTTGCCATTCTGGCTGCAACTGCTGCTGGCCATCCTGATCGCCGATTGCGGCATCACCCTGGTGCATTACCTGAGCCACCGTTATTACTTTCTGTGGAAATTGCATGCAGTACACCACAGCGTGCAGCGCCTGTATGGTTTTAATGGCTGGATGAAACACCCGCTGCATTTGCTGCTGGAAGCGGCGGGCGGCATGCTGCCGCTGTTGCTGCTGGGCATACCGGAAGCTGTCATGGCCGTGCTGGCGTTTGCCGTGGCGGTGCAATTGTTGTTGCAGCACGCGAATGTCGACATGCGCATGGGGCCGCTGCGCCACGTGTTTGCCTGGGCGCCATTACACCGTTTCCATCACATGAAATACGGCACGGCGGGCGACGTGAATTTCGGCCTGTTCTTTACCTGCTGGGATCGCCTGCTGGGCACAGCCTTCGACGCGCCCGGCTACCGCATGCGGGGCGAGGACCTGGGCATCGGCAGCCGTCCCGACTATCCCGTGGCCTACCTGCGGCAATTGATCGAACCGTTCCGCGCGGAAGAGGGCGTGCGCGCACCCGAGCTGCCGGCCGGCTTGCGCCACGGGCCTCAATCGACAAGTTAATCAAGCAGCTTGACGTTGAGCTGGCGCAAGCTGCGGTCGGCGCGCACGCCGAACAGGGTGCGCATGGTGCGCGAAAAATGCGCTGCATCGGCAAAGCCGGCGCCGTGGGCTGCCTCCGTCAGGGTGCTGCCGAGCAAGATGAAACGGATGGCCAGGCGCAAGCGGCGCCACAGCACGAGACGCCGCACGGGCAAGCCCAGCTGGGCGCTGAACAGGCGTTCCAGCTGGCTCAGCGACAAATGCGCCGCCTCGGCCACGGCCGCCGCGCTGACCTTGCCGGACAACAAGACATCGACCTGGTCCAGCGCGCGCTGAACGCGTGCGTCGGCCAGGATTTCGCGCGGCTGTGCCTGCAGCGCGGCTGCCAGGCTGTCCAGGCTGGGCGCGCCTGCGCTGCCGGCGGCCGCCAGCAAGGCCGCGCCGCCCAGGCGCTGCGGTTCCGCATAGATGGTCAGCACGGGTGACGGTGCAGCAACGATGGCGTGCGGGTGCAGGCTCTCGACCAGTAAGTGCTGCGCCGTATGGACGATGCCGTCGAGCTCGGCCGTGAAGGGCGCCCCGGTGCTCAGCATCAGCTGGTGCGCGTAATGGGCGTGGCTATCCGTGGCGCCCGCTGCGCCATGCAAGATGGCAAAGTCCGGCGCCAGCCATAATGTTCCCTGCCAGCTATCGTGCTGCAAACGCGGCTCCTTGGTGATGACTGCGGGGCGATCATACCAGCCGCTGGGGATGGTTTTCACGGCATCGAATTTTCCTGGAGTACGCATCATTGCATTGACGAAATATGTGATCTTTTTAATACAATATTCAGCATTGCAAGGGCGCCCGCTGTAACGTACTATCATTCTCATCGACTACCGATGGTAATCGTGCAGCCCGCTGCCAGCCATGCTGCTGAGCGTGTAGCGGTTTGAGGTCCGTTCTGCTTGTCCGCCTGTCATGCCTACACGCGCGCCTACGTCGTGGTTTGCTCGCTCAGTGTCGCACTGGGTGGGGCCGCGCGTGCTGGCTGCGCTGGTACTGGCACTGTGCCTGGGACTGACGTATGGCGCCTGGCGCAATGCCAGCGACGCCAGCGAACAGCAGGTACAGGCCGATTTTGACTTCCGCGTGCGCGAACTGGTGGGCAACATCGTTGTCCGCATGCAGACCTATATCCAGGTGCTGCACGGGGTGCAGGGACTGTATGCCAGTTCGCAGGACGTTGCGCGCCGCGAATTCCAGGCCTATCTGGCGGTGCAGCAGGTGGACCGCCACTTTCCCGGCATTCACGGCATCGGCTACCTGCCCCTGTTGCCGGTTGCCGGGCTGGCGCGGCACGAAGCCGGCGTGCGCGCGGAAGGCTATCCCGGCTATGCCGTGCGTCCGCCCGGCCACCGCGCCTGGTACGCGCCCATTACCTATCTGGAACCTTCAAGCGAGAGCAACCTGCTGGCCATCGGCTACGACATCGGGTCCGAAGCCGTGCGCCGCGCCGCGCTCGAGCAGGCACGCGACACGGGCCAGGCCGCCATGACGGGCAAGATCCATCTGGTGCAGGATGGCGGCAGCACGCAGGCGCATGGCTTCCTGGTCGTGTTGCCCGTCTATGACAATGGCTTGCCGCATGCCAGCCTGGCGCAGCGGCGTGCCGCCTTGCGCGCCTGGGTGTTTGCGCCGTTCCGCATGGGCGACCTGATGGCGGGCGTGGGTGGCGAGGGGGCGCGCCAGCTGGACCTGGAAATCTATGATGGCGCGCAACTGACCGAGGCGGCCCTGATGTATGACAGCTTGCCGGGCGCGCAGTCGTCTGCCGCGTCGGACAGCCTGGTGTCGCAGCAGGCGATCAGCATCGCCGGCCATGCCTGGACCTTGCGCATGCGCGCCATGCCGGGCTTCGATGGCGAGCTGCTTGCGCGGCCCCGCCTGGTGGCCTGGGCCGGCTTGCTGGCCAGCGTCGTGCTGGCGCTGGCGGCCTGGCTGCTGGCGGCGGGCCGTGCCCGCGCCCAGGCGGCGCTGGCGCGCTCGAGCGAGCTGACTGGCCAGCTGGAGCAGGGGCAGGCGAGCGTGCTGGCGATGGCCGAGGCAGCGCAGCGTAGCCAGGCCATGCTGCGCAGCATCCTCGATTCGACCATCGACGGCATCCTGGTCGATAACGTCGATGGTCGCATCTTCACCTCGAACCGGCGCTTCCGCGACCTGTGGCAAGTGCCCGATGCACTCGACTGGCAGGCCGATGGCGCGGCGCTGGTGCGCCATGTGGAATGCCAGCTGGAGCAGGCGGCGCCTTTCCTGGGAGCACGCGCCCACGCGCCGCATGGCCACCGCGAGCGGCGCGACGTGCTGCATCTGCGCGATGGCCGGGTGGTCGAGCAGTACGTGCGCAGCATGCAGCTGGGCAATGAACAGGCGCGCTTGTGGACCTTCCGCGATATCAGCGAGCGCAGCCAGATGGAGCGGCGCGAGCACACGCGGCGGCAGGTGCTGGAAATGCTGGCCACGGGCGCACCGCTGGAACGGGTGCTGGAAAGCGTGGTGCTGAGCGTGCAAGCCGACCATCCTGCCATGCTGTGCAGCATCTTGCTGCTCGATGAAAGCCGCCACCGCCTGGTGCTGGGCGCGGCGCCGAGCTTGCCCGCGTTTTTCAACCTGGCCAGCCATGGCCATGACCTCGACACCCTGCAGGGCGTGCATGGCATCGCGGTGCAGGCCTTGCGCGACGGCCAGCGCGTGATCGTGGGCGACTTGCATGCCGCTGCCGATGCGCAAGAGACGATGGAACTTGCGTGGCGAGCCCAACTGCAATCGTGCTGGGCCGAGCCCGTACGGGGCGGCTCGGGCAAGCTGCTGGGCGTGATGATGGCGTATCACCGCCAGCCCACGCTACCGGGCGCGGCACATCTGGCGCGGCTCAGCGAGGCCGCGCATCTGGCCGGCATGGCCATCGAACAGGCGCAGGTGGCGCTGGCCCTGCGCGCCGGCGAAGCGCGTTTCCGCAGCCTGTACGACCATGCACCCGTGGCCCTGTGGGAACAGGACTGGTCGGCCGTACGCGCTGCGCTCGATGCGCTCGAGCAAGCGGGCGTGCGCGACCTGGGTGCCTACTTCCACGCCAATCCGGACGCGCTGCAGCGGCTGGCGGGGCTGGTGCGCATCATCGATGCGAATGGCGCCGCGCTGGCGCAGGTGCGCGCCAACGAGGATGACCAGCGGCGCGGCGCGCTGGGCCTGGCGCAGAATTTCGATGATAGCGCCTTGCCCTGTTTTGGCGATGCGCTGCTGGCGCTGGCTGGCGGCGCCCACCTGTACGAGTGCGAGAGCAGTTTTGTGCGTCTCGATGGTGCGGCGCGGCAAAATGAATTGAGCTTGCTGGTGATGCCCGGCCATGCGGACAGCCTGGACTTTGTCATGGTGTCTACACTCGATATCACCGAGCGCAAGCGCATGAACGCGGAATTGCTGCAGCTGGCCACCACCGATTTCCTGACTGGATTGCCGAACCGACGCCACTTCATGGCGGCGTTGGAAAACGAGCATGCACGGCTGCAGCGCGAACTGGCCAGGTGCGCCAGCGTGCTGATGCTTGACATCGATCATTTCAAGCGTGTCAACGACGAGTATGGCCATGCGGTGGGCGATGCCGTGCTGCGCCACTTGGGCGCGCTGATGTGCCAGGCGCTGCGCAAGGTCGATGTGCCGGGCCGCGTGGGCGGCGAAGAATTCGCCATCTTGCTGCCGGGCACGGACCTGGCGGCGGCAGCCGTGTTTGCCGAACGGCTGCGCCGGCGTGTGGCGGAAAGTTCGCTGACCACCGATGGCGGCATCCTGATCACCATTACGGTGAGCATCGGCATGGCCGCCATGGCCGGCACCGATGCCGATTGCGACGCCGTGCTGGCGCGCGCCGACGAGGCGCTGTACCGGGCGAAGCGTGGCGGGCGCAACCGCATCGAACAAAATGATGGCGGCAGCGACGGCGTGCTCAGCAAGTTCATGGCGCAGTGATTACAGGCTGTGCTGACGCGCTTGCGCTTGCTTGTGCTTGCGGCTGAGGATCAGCCAGACGATGGCGACGGGTATCAGCAGCGGCAGCAGCACGGGCGTGCTCAGCGCCAGTACCAGCACCACGCACAAGGCCACCACGGCGATCAGCACCACGCCCACGCCAGCCAGGACGACCCCTGTCACGACGGCGGCACACACCAGCGCAATGGCGGCGATCAGCAAGCCGCCACCGGCAAACACCAGGCCGAACAGCCATTCCAGAGGACCGTCGACATCGTCGCCGTTGAACTGCATGTGCATGTCGCTGCCGCTTATCTTGTCGAGGAACAGGCAGGCGAGCATGACGATGAGGACGAAGGTGAGCAATTTTTTCATGGTAAGCCTCAGTGGGTGTGTGATGGGGTGTTGCATGGTCACACTGTAGGGGGGCGCCGGGCTGGCCGCCAGCAGTGTGCGACAGGCGGTTGTTTTCACGGTATGGGAGGTCTGTACGGGCAGAAAACGCTGATCTGGAACAAGATTTCTTTTCTTGTAAAACGCGCAAGCCGTCCTATACTGAACACCTCAGTCTCGCAAGGAGGGCAACATGCTTTTGTTTGCAGATACCGGGGATCAATCGCTATCCCTTTCCCACCATCGAACCACGCGCCAGCCTGGCGCCACGCAGTCCTGCGCCGAGCCCGTCGGCGCGCCATCGGCGATACCGCCGATCATCATCAACCCCTTTAATTACCACGCGCCGCTGCCAGCCATCGACCCGCGCTGGGTGCCGCCCGGTCCGCCGCTGACCTGGCCCAACCGGCCTGCCATGTCCATGTGTTGATCGCCGCCATGGCGGCAGGCTGGGCCGTGCTGTGTGACGTTCCGTCGCCATTGCGGCAAGGCGGCACGGGAGGGCGTTTTCGACTATCATGCTAGCCCCGACCCTCCATCACGAGCACCGCCATGAGTACCGATTTTCCCGACTTTTCCGACGAAGCAGCCGAGCAAGACAATGACGCCCCGATCCAGGAGCCGCGCCTGTGGGTAGGCAATGGCTGGACGGCGCGTGTGATCAAGAACGAGGAAGATGAAGGTTGGGCCGTGGCCATGATCAAGGATGGCGAACCGGAGCCGGCGCTGGTGGGCCCGTGGACCATGGGCCGCGACAAGAAAAACCCGAAGCCGCTCGACGTCAACGCGTTTAATACGCTGGTCAAGACAGCTTCGGAAGTGCTGCGCCGTCACGAGCAGCAGCTGCATGCACAATTGCACAAGAACCTGTTTGTCGCCACCGACGAGGGTCAAATCAAGGTGATGTTCGACATCGTGCCTGATGAAGACCACCCGTACGCGGAACTGAGCGCCTACGACGCGGACGGCGAACAGATCGCCAAGGTACGTACCTCGGCGGCCTTCAAGTTCAATGCCACTGCAGCAGCGAACTGGATCGAGGGCGGCTACCGCAAGCCATGACCAGGTAGGTCGGATTAGCGGGGCTTTGCTCCGCGTAATCCGACACCACCACCGGCGCCAACAATGTGTCGGATTACGCGTGCCCTTCGGCCACGCTAATCCGACCTACCTCCTCTTCCTCCTCCTCTTGCCGGCGGTATGCCAGCCGGTACAGCAATGGCAGCACCAGCAAGGTCAAGGCCGTCGACGACAGGATGCCACCGATCACCACGGTGGCCAGCGGGCGCTGGACTTCGGCGCCCGTACCCGTGGCAATGGCCATCGGCACGAAGCCCAGCGACGCCACCAGCGCCGTCATCAGCACGGGCCGCAGGCGGGTAATGGCGCCTGCACGTATCGCTTCCTGCAGCGGCATGCCCTGTTCGCGCAGCTGGCGGATGTAGGCGATCATCACCAGACCATTGAGGACGGCCACGCCGGACAGGGCGATGAAGCCCACTGCTGCCGAGATCGACATGGGAATGTCGCGCAGCCACAGGGCGACGATGCCGCCCGTCAAGGCGAACGGGATGCCGCTGAACACCAGTAGCCCATCCTTCACGTTGCCGAACATGGCGAACAGCAGCACGAAGACGAGCGCCAGCGCCACGGGCACCACCAGTTCCAGGCGTTTCGTGGCCGACTGCAATTGCTCGAACTGGCCGCCCCAGCTGGTCCAGTAGCCGGGAGGGATGGCCACCTGCGATTGCAACTGCTGCGTGGCGTCGGCCACGAAGGAGCCGATATCGCGTCCGCGCACGTTGGCGCTGACGACGATGCGGCGCTTGCCGTCTTCGCGGCTGATCTGGTTCGGCCCCGGCGCCACTTGCAGGCTGGCGACTTCACCGAGCGGGATGAAGCGTGCGCGGCCTTCCGCCGCCGCCCCCACAGGCAGGGCGATGGGCAGGCGCTTCAATTGCTCCAGGTCGCTGCGCAGACTGTCGGGCAGGCGCACGACGATGTCGAAGCGGCGGTCGCCCTGGAAGAGAGTGCCTGCCTCTTGCCCTCCGATGGCCGTGGCTATTGCCGATTGCACGTCAGCAATGTTAAGGCCGTAGCGGGCCGTCTGCTCGCGGTCTATCTGCACCGTCAGCATGGGCAAGCCCGTCGTTTGTTCCACTTTCACTTCGGTGGCACCCGGAATCTTGCCCAGTACGCCCGCGATCTTCGCCGCCGTGCTGTCGAGCACGGCCATGTCGTCGCCGAACAGTTTCACGGCCACGTCGCTGCGCACGCCGGAAATCAGTTCATTGAAGCGCAGCTGGATCGGCTGCGAAAACTCATAGTTATTGCCCGGCAAGCTCGTGGCCGTCGCTTCGATTTCCGCCAGCAACTGTTCGCGTGATTTGCTCGGTTCCGGCCACTGGTCGCGCGGCTTGAGCATGATGTAGCCGTCGGAAATATTCGGCGGCATGGGGTCCGAGGCGATTTCGGCCGTTCCCGTGCGGGCGAACACGCGTGCGATTTCCTTGTGGTTTGCCATCAGCTTGCTTTCCAGTTGCTGCTGCATGGCCAGCGATTGCGTCAAGCTGGTGCCGGGGATGCGCAAGGCCTGGATGGCGATGTCGCCCTCGTTCAGGCTGGGCACGAATTCGCTGCCCATGCGCGTGGCCAGCAAGCCTGACAGCAATACGGCCACCGCCGCGCCCGTCAGCACCACGGGCGTATTGCGCATCACCTTGCCCAGCAGCGGCGCATACCAGCGCTTGGCCGCGCGCATGATGGCATTTTCCTTTTCCGCCACCTTGTCGCCAATAAACAGCGCCACGGCGGCAGGGATGAAGGTGATCGACAGCAGCATGGCGCCCAGCAGAGCGATCACCACCGTCAGGGCCATCGGCGTAAACATGCGGCCTTCCACGCCCGTCAGCGCGAAGATGGGCAGGTACACGACCATGATGATCAGCTGGCCATACAGCAAGGGCCGGCGCGCTTCTTGCGATGCCGCAAACACTTCATGAAAACGCTCCTGCAAGGTCAGCGGCCGTCCCAGTTTCTGCTGGGCATGGGCCAGGCGGCGCACGCAGTTTTCCACGATCACCACGGCGCCATCGATGATGATGCCGAAGTCCAGCGCCCCCAAACTCATCAGGTTGGCGCTCACATGGTATTGCACCATGCCCGTAAACGTGAACATCATGGCCAGCGGAATCACCATGGCCGTGATGAGGGCCGCGCGGATATTGCCGAGGAACAGGAACAGGATGGCGATCACCAGCACGGCGCCTTCCAGCAGGTTTTTCTTTACCGTATTGATGGCCTTGTCGACGAGGACCGTGCGGTCATACACGGTGACGGCGTGCACGCCTTTCGGCAGGCTGCGGTTGATTTCCACCATCTTCTTGTCGACGGCTTGCGAGACGGCGCGGCTGTTTTGCCCGATCAGCATGAACACCGTGCCCAGCACCACTTCGCGGCCGTTTTCCGTGGCCGCGCCCGTGCGCAGCTCGCGCCCCAGCACCACATCGGCCACGTCGCGGATGCGGATGGCCACGCCCTGCACATTGGCGACGACGATGTTGCCGATGTCGCTTTTTGAGGCCACCTGACCCGGCGCGCGTATCAGCAGCTGCTCGCCCTGTCTTTCGATATAGCCGGCGCCCACGTTGCTGTTGTTGCGCTCGAGCGCAGTCACCACGTCTTGCAGGCTGATGCCGTAGGCGGCCAGTTTTTCCGGGTAGGGCGCTACCTGGTATTGCTTGGCGTAGCCGCCGATGGCATTGATCTCCGTGACGCCCGTGACGTTGCGCAATTGCGGTTTGATGATCCAGTCCTGGATTTCGCGCAAGTCCGTGGGCGTGTACGGCGTGCCATCGGGCTTCTTCGCGCCGTCCTGCGTCTCCACCGTCCACAGGTAGATTTCGCCGAGGCCCGTGGAGACGGGCCCCATCTTTGGCGTGATGCCAGCCGGCAAACTTTCCTTGGCTTCCTGCAAGCGCTCGTTGATCATCTGGCGCGCAAAATAAATGTCCGTGCCATCCTTGAAGATCACCGTTACCTGCGACAGGCCATAGCGCGACAGCGAGCGCGTCTGCTCCAGGTTCGGCAAGCCGGCCATGGCCGTCTCGATGGGGAAGGTGACCCTCTGCTCGGTTTCCAGCGGCGAATAGCCCGCGGACTGGGTATTGATTTGCACCTGCACATTGGTGATATCGGGCACGGCGTCGATGGGCAGCTTTTGATAGCTGTAGATGCCCAGGCCGGCCATGGCGGCCACAGCCAGCATCACCAGCCAGCGCTGGTCGATGGCGAAGCGGATCAAGCGTTCAAACATGATGGTTTCCTTAGCTTTGACGTGATCAATGTTCGTGGCCGGCGGAATCTTTGCCCAGCTCGGACTTCAGCACAAAGCTGCCTTGCGCCGCGTACGGCGTGCCGGCGGCCAGGCCCTGCTTGATATGCGTCAAGGTGCCATCGCTACGCCCCAGCACCACGGGCGTGGCCTGGTAACCCTCCTTGACTTGCACGAAGACGACGGGCTTGTCTTCCACCGTCTGAATGGCCGTGCTGAGCACGGTGACGGGCGCGTCCGCTTCGCCGGACACCACTTCCACCGTGACGAACAGGCCCGGGCGCCAGGCCATGTTGGGGTTTTGCAAGCTGATACGTGCCTTGGCCGTGCGCGTCTGCTCGCCCAGCAGAGCGCCCACGTAGGTGATCGTGCCTTGCGCGCTGGCATCAAAAGCGCTGGCTTTTACTTCCGCCTTGCCTCCCATGCGCACGGTGGCGAGGTCTTTCGCTGGCACGGCGATTTCCGCCCACACGGTCGAGAGGTCGGAAATGACGAAGATGTTCGCGTCTTCCTTGACGGCTTCGCCCAGGGTGATATGTTTTTCCAGCACCATGCCATCGAACGGCGCGCGGATGTCGTAGCGGTTCAGCGGCCCTTTGCCGGAAGCACCGGCGCCCAGCGCGCTGAGCTTTTGCTGCGAATTATGAACGGCGATTTCCGCCTCGCGCCACGTTTGCTGCGCCTGCAGATAATCTTGCTCCGCAGAAATTTTCTCGCGCCACAGTTTTTCTTCGCGTTCATACGTGGAGCGGGCCAGGGATAAACGCCGCTGCGCCGACAGCAATGCGCTGCGCTGTTCCGACAGTTCCGTGCTGGCGATGACGGCCAGGATCTGCCCCTTTTTCACCAGCTGGCCCAGGTCAGCCTGTACGGCTTCCACCACGCCTGCCAGGCGCGGCACGACGTGGGCCGTGCGGTCTTCATTGAAACGGATTTCGCCGGGCAGGGCGATTGTCGTCTTGATGCGCCCTGGCGCGGCCGTGGCGATGACGACGCCGGCCGCGCGGCTTTGCGCAGCCGTCAATTCCAGCCTGCCTTCCACTTCCTCGTGGCCATGTTCGTCTTTCTTTTCCGCATGTGCTTCCGCCTTGACGGCAGGCGGCGGCGTCTTGGATGTGCCCGTGCCGAGGATGAGAATGGCCAGGACGATGCCGGCGGCCGCGATGGAAGCGATGGCAATCGCCTGCTTTTTGTTCAGTGTGATATTCATGGATGGTGTTCCTTACAGGGAGGCGGGGGCGCCCAGCAGGCGCTCGATCTCGGCAGCGGCGTGCTGCGCTTCGGTCAGCGCGCGCAGGTATTGGTTTTTGGCTTGCAGCAAGGTGCGCTGGGCATCGAGCACGTCGAGGAAGGCGAACTTGCCGAACTCAAAACCCTTGCTGGCCGCGTCGTAGGCGCTTTGTGCGCCAGGCAAAATGTCCTGGCGCAAGCTTTCCACGTCAAGCCGGGCCGTGGCCAGCCGTTCGCTGGCGGCGGCTACATTGGTCTGCACGGCGATGCGGGCGGCGGCCAGCTCGTCGCTGGCCTTGTCGCTGCGGCGCAGGGCGTCGAGCCTGTTGCCGGCATTGCGGTCGAACAGGGGCAGCGGCAAGGCCAGGCCGATGATGGCCTGGTTGCGGCCCAGCTCTTCCGAGCGCTTCATGCCGATGCTGACCGTGACGTCGGGCGTGGCGCGCCGCTGTTCCACGTCCAGCATGGCTTGCCGCTGGGCCAGCGCGCTGTGCGCCTGGCGCACGGCCGGGGCCTGGTCCAGGCGTGCCGCCAGTTCGCTGGCGGATGGCAGCTCCGGCAAGGTTTCCAGGCGTCCTTCCGCGACGCTGAAGCGCGGCGTGGCATTGCCCCACAGGGCGGCCAGGCGCTTGCGGGCGCTGGCCAGGGTACTGCGGGCCAGGTTCAGCTCCAGCCGCACGCTCGCTTCGGCAACCTTGGCACGCGTTTCTTCGACAGGGGACGCCTTGCCGGCCGTGACCCGGCGCGCCGTGATGTCGCTGGCGCGCGCGGCCAGCGCCTGCGCGCTGTCGGCCAGGCGCAAGCCTTCCTGGGCGGCCAGCACGTCGACAAAGGCGGTGGTCACGGCGGCGCGCGTGTCGGCTTGCTGCAGGAACAGGCCGGCTTGCGCCAGGTCTTCGCCGCGCTGGGCGACGACCGTGCGGGCACCGCGCTTGCCGCCCAGTTCTATGAGCTGGTTGAGCTGCACGGTGGTGCTGCGCGTGGCGCGCCGCGTGTCTTCCAGCACGGTTTGCAGTTCCGGATTGGGCAGGGAGCGCGCCTGTTGCAGGGCGCCCCCTTGTGCCGCCAGTTCATGGCGGGCGGCCGACAGGGTGGCGTTGCCGCCTTCGGCGAGCAGCAGCGCGGCGGGCAAGGTCAGGGGGCCGGCGGGCTCCGCAGGTGTTTGCGCATGGGCAAGATTGCCGGCCAGCAGGCCGGCGGAGAGCAATAACAGATGAATGGATCGGTACATCGAATTCTCCAAAAGCATGGAAAAGAATTCGACGGGACGCGCAGGCTGGCGCCCAGGTCAATCAGGCGCGTGTATTGCGATCAGTGGAATGAAATGTCCCGTCGGCCTAAATGGCCGACGACCAGTCAGGGCGCTTGGGAGCGTCCGGGATGTGAGAAGCGTAAAAGAAGGGGGAAGTGTCCGCGTTGACGGAGGCCATGTCGCCGACCGGCAGGCTGGAGCCGGCCGGTAGCCACGCATGGCCAATGCCATGGCAGACGTTGCAATCGCTGTGCGGCTGGCCTTTTTTCTGCTGGTCAGCTTTGTCAGCCACGGGTTTCTTGTCAGCATCCGCCTTGTGCTGGTGGCTGTGGTGGCCCAGGTGCTGCGCCGCCTTGCCTTCTTCGTGCAGGCAATACGCGCTCGCCGCAGCCCAGGACATCTGGAGCGGAAGCACGAACAGCAGCAAAATGAGGAAGAATCGTCGCATGGTGAAGGCTATTGTACAGAAAGGCGGGCGACCGTGCCCAGCTTAGCGCGGCTGGGCGCGCCACGCCTTCAGCTGCCCGGCGATGGCCTTGCCCTGGAACATTTGCGGCTCGGAATGCTCTTCCGCTTCCATGCCGCCTTCGCGGAAGTCGGCCGCCTCGCGCGCCTGCACCAGCACCCTGGCCTGGTCGAACGCTTCGGCAAAGCCAGCACTCTTTGGCAGCGCTTCCTTGAAATACGCTTCGCTGAAATACGTGAAATCGCTCTGGTCGTCGCACCCGAACGAGGTGCGGTCGCTGCGCGCGGCCGTGATGACCAGCGTCTGATCATCCTTCAGCGCATCGATGAAACCGCCCGCGTAGCAGGCCGAGATCACGATGACCTTCCAGCGGATGCCGCTGTGCTTGAGCATGGTGGCAAGCTCCTGCGCGGGCAGGCTGTGCAAGTCCATGCCGTTCTGCGCCAGCGCCAGTTCGTGCTCGGGCGAGCCGTGGCTGGTGAGGAACAGGAACAGAATGTCGTTCCGCTTGTCCATCTTCGCGCCCAGCGCATCGAGGCTGGCGGCTATGCTGGTGCGCGTGGCCATCGGCTGCTGCGCCACCGTGTTGCGGCTATTGACCAGCATCAGGGAGCGGCCTACGGTGCCGTAATCGCGGTCGAACTGGCGCTGCACGAAGGCCGTTTCGCGGTGAAACACTTCCTGCGCGCCATCGCCCGCCACGCCCAGCAAATACAGATTGATTTTCTTCGCCGCATCGCGCGGCGCGATGCGCGCCAGGGCACCGTCGAGCAGGGTGCGCTGGTTATACAGGGCCAGTTCGATATTGTCGCGCGTGAGCTTATCCAAGGCCGGGTCGTCCAGCTGGCCTTCGGTCCAGTTGCCGCTGTCTTCGCGCCGGCCATCGGCCTGTGCGACGGCGTAGCGCAGCACGCCCTTGCCGTCGAATTGGCCATTCTTGAAACTGCCCCGGTATTCATCGCCGTCGGCCGTGCGCAGCACGCCTTCGCCTTCGAATTTCCAGTCTTTCAGCTCGCCTTCGTAGTGGATGCCGTCGCTGGTGCTGACCTTGGCCTTGCCCTGCAGCTGGCCCTGTACGAAGTCGCCTTCGAAGACGGTGCCGTCCGTGTCGGTCAGCTTGCCTGCGCCGTGCGGGCGCCAGTGTTTGAAATGGCCTTCGAAGGTGGCGCCATCGGCACCCTGGAAGCGGCCTTGTCCTTCGAAGCTGCCCTTGACGAAGTCGCCCGCATAGATCTCGCCCTTGGGCGAGGTGTAGCGGCCGATGCCATCGAAGGCACCCTGGCGGAAGGCGCCCGTGTATTCGACGCCGGACGCCTGGCGCAGCGTGCCCTGGCCGGAAAACACGCCGCGCGCGAAGCCCCCTTCGTAAAACGCACCGCTCGCGTACTCGAGCCGGCCCTGGCCGTGCATCTTGCCCGCGACGAGGGGGCCAAAATAGCGTCCGCCATCGGCCGTTTCCGCTGCCGGCGCCTTGGCTGGCGCGGCGCACAGCGGCGGCATGCCCAGCGCGGCAAAGGCCAGCAGGCCAGCGAGGGTATAGGGGCGAAGCGAGGCGCGTAGCGTGGCAGTCATGAGGACGGTCTGGTCTGTAGGAAGGGGCCTAGTCTGCCACTGTATCGCCAGCGTGGCAAATGCCGGCGTTGCGTGTGTTGCTCTGCCTTAAGGCAAGATTGTGCGTTTTATGCCGTGCCAAGGCTGGGCTGAACTGATAATATTGATTTTCAGAACATTATATGTACACAAGGCACACAGTTACCCATGGAAAGCCGTCTTAGCCGCCTGGAAGCCGTCCAGACCGTGTTGCTGGAAATCGGGCAGCGCTCGAGCACCTGCAGCGATATCAGCGAATTCCTGCAGGCGGTGCATGCGGCGCTGGGGCGCATCATGTATGCGGCCAATTTTTATGTGGCCCTGAGCGACCGTGACGACGGCCTGGTGCGCTTTCCCTATTTTGTCGATGAATTCGATGCGGCGCCCGACCCGGACGTGGGCGTGCGCCTGGCCAGCGCCGCGCAATCGCCCACGGCGTGGGTCATCGTCAACCGCAAGCAACTGGTGATGACGGCCGACGACGACGCCATGCGCGCCATCGGTGGCGGCGCCTGGGGCGGCGGCACGGCGGCCGAGCACTGGATCGGCTGTCCGCTGCTGGACCAGCAGCACCAGGTACTGGGTGCCATCGTCATCCAGAGCTATGACGCGCAGCACCGCTTCAGCCTGGAAGACCAGGCCCTGTTCGCGCTGATCGCCACGCACGTGTCGAGCGCCCTGCAAGGCATGCAAAGCATGGACCGGCTGGAAAAGGCGGTGCAGGAGCGCACGGCCCTGCTGGCGCACGAGGTGGCCGAGCGGCGCCGCGCGGAAAACCTGCAGCATGCGCTATATGAAATCGCCAACTTGTCGGCGCAGGCGTCCGATGCGACGACCCTGTATGCGCGGCTGCACGCCATCATCAGCGAGCTGGTGACGGCGAAGAACTTCCTCATCGCCCTGTACCATCCGGACAACAAGGACATCACGATCCCGTATTTTGTCGATGAAAAGGATGCGCAGGCGCCCGTGAAGCGCTTTCATTACGGCATCGGCATGAGTTCGTACGTGCTGGCGCGCCGCCAGGCCTGCCTGCTCGATGCGGACAGCTATGCGGCGCTGGTGGACAGTGGCGAGATGGACGAGCCGCTGGGCAATGTGGGCATCGCCAGCTGGATGGGTGCGCCCATGCTGCTGGGCGAGCGGAAATATGGCGTGATCATCGTGCAAAGCTACGATACTTCCGTCGTGTATGGGCAGGCGGAACTGGACGTGCTGGCCTTCATGGCCAGCCATGTGGCCGTGGCGATGGCCCGCATCCAGGCCGACAGCGCCATGCGCCAGGCCAAGGAAGCGCTGGAAGAGCAGAACGCGGCCCTGAACAGCGCCCTGAGCGCCTTGCAGGAGGCGCAGTCGGAACTGGTACGCCAGGAAAAGCTCGCCTCGCTGGGCCGCCTGGTGGCGGGCGTGGCGCATGAAATCAATACGCCGCTGGGCATTTGCGTCACGGCCACCAGTCACCTGGTGCAGGAATTGAAGCTGACGCGCGAAGACCTGGACGGCGGCCAACTCGATGAAGACGGTTTGCGGCAGTTTTTCGACATCATCGACCAGACCCTGCGCATCATGACGACGAATACGCAGCGTGCCGCGGCGCTGGTGCGCAGCTTCAAGCAGGTGGCCGTGGACCAGTCGTCGGACGAGTTGCGCAGCTTTAATTTGCGCAAATATCTCGATGAAATCCTGCTCTCTCTGCAGCCCAAGCTGAAGGGCAAGCCGATCAAAGTAGACATCGATTGCGCGCCCGAGGTGCAGCTGCGCAGCTATCCGGGCGCCGTCTCGCAGATCGTCACGAACATGGTGGTCAATTCACTGGTGCACGGCTTTGTCGAAGGCGAGCCGGGCAAGATCAGGATCAGCGTGCGGACGGCCGGCGAGATGCTGGAACTCGACTACAGCGATGACGGCATGGGCATGGATAACGCCACCCTGGGCCAGCTGTTTGATCCCTTCTTCACGACGAAGCGGGGCTCGGGCGGCAGCGGCCTCGGTGCGCATATCCTGTACAACCTGGTGACGGGGCCGCTGGGCGGCACGGTGAAGGTGGTCAGCGCGCCGGGCATGGGATTGCATTACAAGATCCGTTTCCCGCTGGAGCCACGTAGCTCGGATTAGCGGCAAGGCCGCGTAATCCGACGCTACCAGCGGCGTCAACGATGTTGTCGGATTACGCGCGGCGTTGCCGCGCTAATCCGACCTACGCCTTTTAATCAGGGAAACGCTGATTCAACGCAAGCGCTTCGTCGAGATTGGCAATCAGCAACTCCACATACTGCGGGTCGAGGTGGCTGCCGCTCACTTCGCGCAGGTAGCTGACCACGCGCTCCAGGGGCCAGGCGTCCTTGTAGCAGCGCTTGTGCATGAGGGCGTCGAAGACATCGGCGACGGCGGCGATGCGCGCGTATTTGTGGATGTTTTCGCCGACCAGGCCTTGCGGATAGCCGCTGCCGTCGTACTTTTCATGGTGCTGGTGGGCGATCACGGCCGCTGCTTTGAGCAGCGGGCGCTGCGAGCCGTCGAGGATGGACATGCCCACCGTCGGATGCTGCTTCATGATTTCCCATTCGGCCGCGTCGAGCTTGCCCGGTTTGAGCAGCACGGCGTCAGGCGTGGAAATCTTGCCGATATCATGCATGGGCGCCGCGTGGCGCAGCACCATGGTTTCCTCTTCCGACATGCCGGACGCCTGCGCCAGCAGCTGGCACACTTCGGCCATGCGGCGCACGTGGTTGCCGCCTTCGTGCGAGCGTGATTCGACCACGTCGCCCAGGCGCAGGATCAGTTCGGCCTGGGTATCGGTGATTTCCTGCGTCAGCAGGATGTTGTCGAAGGCGATCGCCACGCCGGAGCAGAATACTTCCAGCAATTGCGCATCGAGGTCGGAAATCTCTTCCACGCCTTTGAGTACCAGCAAGGATGCCTTGCCGCTGCTGTTCGGAAAATAGCCGACATAGGTGTCGCCGTGCAGGCGCGAGATTTTATTGCTCTTGGCATGGTCCAGCTGCGACAGCAGGGACGGGCTGAGGATGCCGCCATCGGCTTCATGGTCGCCGATCTGCGCAAGGATTTCATAATCCTGTTCGCCCGTGATGGCGCTGGCGCCGCGCAGGCGCAGCAGCATGCTCGTTTCCAGGCGCAGCAGGGCGACGACTTGCTGCAGCAGGCCGCTGGCGAAGTCGCGCAGGTTGCGCTGCTTGAAGATATGCGCCGACGCCGCGATGACTCTTTCCAGGCCTTCGCGATAGTGCAGCTGGGCCAGGCGCGCCTCTTCCACCTTCATGATGTCGCGGTAGGCGCGCAGGGCGGCAAAGGTGGTGGTGAACAGCTTGGTGCGGTCCAGTTCCGTCTTTTCCTTATAGTCGTTGATGTCGTAATTGACGATCACCCGTTCTTCCGGCGCCTGTCCCGGCTGTCCCGTGCGCAGCACGATGCGCGTAAACTGGTTGCCCAGGTCTTCGCGCATCCAGCGCGCCACCTCCAGGCCGCTGTCTTCGCGTTCCATCACCACGTCGAGGAAGACTAGCGCGATGCCTTCTTCGCGCGCCAGCACCTGCTTGGCTTCGGCGCCGCTATACGCATGCACGAAGCTCAGGGCGCGGCCTTCGAGGCGGAAACGGCTCAGTGTCAGTTTGGTGATGTCGTGGATGTCGGGTTCATCATCGACGAGCAAGACTTTCCAGGGGAGTAACTTGGGTGAGGCTGAAGACAAAAATGACATAAGGGCGAGTTCCGCTAAAAGGCATAACTGACGCAATGCTGAGACGCCCGCGCCAGGCTAGCCTGTGCGCCACGACTGGCGTTGCGCGTTTTTTGGGCGCATTTTATCGATTGTAGACTGACGGCCAAGTATTAACAATAAGCAAGAAAAATTGACCAACAACATGCAACACAGCTGCTAAAAAAACACTTTAAATGCCTGCTGCTGACACTATCTATACTTTATCGCTTAGGCAACTATATTTTCAAGACAATACTTTGTTTTAATTAATATTGCCAATGAATCTGCAAAAAAATACGCCGTTCCGCCTTTCTCACGGAAAACCAGAAAAGTAACAAGGTATGAATTTCGCGTCAGAATCGGGTGGAGCGCGTTATATTGAATAGGCATAAGAAGTGGCCCCATGCCACTCACTTTTCCTGAAAGGGTACATCATGCAAAAGCAAACGACGCGCGCCCTGATCGCCGGCCTGGCCTTGCTCGCCAGCAGTGCGGCCTGGGCAGGAACCGAGGTGCATTTCAGCAAACCGGATCAATTCACGGATGTCCCGTTCAATCCGCACGAACGGGAAGAGGCGTTAAAGGAACTGAGTCGGCATTTTGCGAAGCTGGGCGCATCGCTGCCACCCGGGCAGACCTTGAAAATCGACGTCACGGACGTGGATCTGGCGGGACGTGAAGATCCCGCGCTGCGTGCCGGCCAGGATATCCGCGTCATGAATGGCCGGGTCGACTGGCCGCGCATGCGCCTGCACTATGTGCTGGAACAGGATGGCAAGGTCATTCGCAGTGGCGATGCAGCCTTGTCCGACATGTCGTACCTGACCCGCATCAATCATTACTTCAGCAATGAAAAGCTGCGCTATGAGAAGCTGATGATCGATGACTGGTATGGCGACACCTTCGGCATCAAGGTGAAGCGCCAGGCGCGCAAGTAAGCGGGCGTGCACCGCTATGTCAGCGCAGGTACGCACCTTCGATGCGTGCCAGCTGGCCGTTCTGCCGCATGGCAAGCAGGGCCGCATTCATCTTGTTGATGAAGTCGGCCTTGTAGGCGGGCGTATTGCGCGCGCTGTAGGCAATGTAGGTGGCTTCGGATGACAGTTCCAGCACTTCGTGCAATTGAAAGGCGTATCGGTCCAGTTCGCCTTGCAGCTGGCGCGCCGTGTGGCGTGCCGCGCCGCGGTCGCTGGCGTAGCAATCGATGCGCCGCAGTGCCAGTTTCTTCAGATTGGCTTCATTGCCCTTGGCCGCTTCCAGGTGCAGCAATCCCTGGCGGGCCGGCGCCATCAATTTTTCCGACAGCAAAAAACCCGTGTTGACGCCTATGGTCAGGCCGGCGAAGTCGGCAGGAAAATGCGTACGCGGCGTGCGCATCACGGCATCATGGCAAAACAACACCACCGATTCGCGGTACAACATGGTCGAATACGGTTGCACGTACGGCCGTTCCCGCTTGTACCCGGGCGGGAACAGGCCGAATACCTGGCCTTTTTCCAGCGCATCGAGACCCCGTTTCCAGGGACGCGGCTGCAGTTCCAGCCGGTAGTCGGGCATCGTGCTGGCTGCCAGGCGCAGGATATCGATGTACATGCCCTTGAAGACGCCGTTTTCCACATAGCTGTACGGTGCATAGTCGTCGTCGCCGTACAGGATGACGGTTTGCGGCGCGGCCAAGGCGGTCGTCGGCCACAGGCCCGGCAAGGTCAGGGCCAGGCATAGTCTTGCCGTTATCGCTGCTTGCATGCCGCTCCAGTGTTAATATCTTCCTGGCAAGTATACAGCATGGCGGCAAGGTGACCCGCTTAATCCAGCCCTTAATCGATCCAGTTCACCTGCGGGAACTTGCTGCCGAACTCTTCAGGCATCGGCACGACCTGGCTGCGCTTGTAGTTGAAAAATACAAAGCCGGACTTGGCCATCGCGATCAGGGTGTTGTCGCGAGGACGCGTGATGCGGAAGGTGATGTCGCCGCCATATTTATTAAAATCCATGACGCCCACTTCGAACAGCAGCTGGTCGCGCGCATGGGCTTCGGCACGGTAGGTAGTGGCCAGGTCGGTGACGATGATGCCGGTGCCGTCCGCTTCGATGTCGCGCACGCCGAACTCGAACAGGAAGCGGGCGCGGGCCTCGGAAATCATGGAAATCATGGAATCGTTGCCGAGATGGTTGCCGGCATTGATGTCCGTGGTGCGTACCGTCAGTTGCGAGGAATAGCAGTACTGGTCTTCGGGAAATTCAAGTTTCAAACGGGCCATGGTGTTCTCTTGGGCTGATGCGCAGGGCGCGGCGGAAAAAAACCATTTTAGCCGGTTCCCCGCGCCCCGTCGAAAAACGCCCTCAGCCGCGTGCGCCACCATGTCCGCCTGCGCACGCTTATTTGCGCACGCTTATTTATGTACGCTTATTTACGGACGATCTGGTAGACCTTGCCCGTGCCGCTCAGCATGTACAGCTCGTTTTGCGCATCCTGGCCAAACGACAGGATATTGCCCACGTTAGTGATGCCCCAATCTGTCACGGCGGAAGCCGTGCCATTGCCGTAGCTGAAGCTTTTTAGCCAGCCGCTGCAGTAGTCCGAATACAGGTACTGCCCGACCAGTTCCGGCAGGGCGGAGCCCCGGTACACATAGCCGCCCGTGACCGAGCAACCGCCGGCAGCATCGTGGCTGTATTCGATGGCGGGCAGGACCAGAGCCGCCTGCGCGCAACTGCTGCTGTTGTAGCAGTGCGCGCCTTCCATGATGTTCCAGCCGTAATTGTTGCCCGCCTGGCCCATGGGATGCACATCGACCTCCTCCCAATTGGCCTGGCCCACGTCGGCGATATACAGCAGCTGGGCCGGCATGTCGAAGGCGTAGCGCCACGGGTTGCGCAAGCCGTATGCCCAGATTTCAGGGCGCCCACCTGCCGTGGCAAATGGATTGCCCGGTGGAATGGCGTACGGCAGGGCCACCGTGCTGGCGTTGACGTCCAGGCGCAGCAGTTTTCCCAGCAGGACGTTCGTATTTTGCGCATTGCCGGACGGATCGCCCGCGCTGCCGCCGTCACCCGTGCCCGCATACAGGTAGCCATCCGGGCCAAAGCTGAGCAAGCCGCCGTAGTGGTTGCTGAACGTGGGGTGGGGTATCGTGAGGATGGTCAGGGCGGACAGGGGATCGGCCACGTTGGCGTTGCCCGCCGACACTTGTCGGCGCTCGATGACGATATCGCCGGCCAGGTTGGTGTAATACAGGAAGAAATAGCCGTTGCTGGCATATTGCGGATGGAAGGCCATGGATAACAAGCCCCGTTCGCCGCTGGTGCTGGTCAGGCTGCTGATGTCGAGGAAGGGCGTGGCCAGCAGGCCGCCGTTCTGTACTACGCGGATGCGGCCGGGGCGTTCGAGAATGAAGAGGCGGCTGTCGCCGGGCGGCGCCGTCAGGAAGATGGGCGCGCTCAAGCCGCTGGCCACTTCTTGCAGGGCCAGGGCCAGCGGTGCCGTGGCTGCATAGGTGACGCCGGCGCTGGCCGTGGCGTCCGCATTGATTTGCACCTGCTGCGTGACGGGCGTGGGGGCCAGCGTTACCGTGCCTTGCGCAACGCTGGCGGCGCTGAGCATGTAGGCGCCGGGCGCCAGCTTGGTGAGCGTGGTGCTCGCCGTCAGCAGCTTGCTGTAGGACGCGGGCCCCGTGACCGTGACGGCGCCCGCCACGCCGGCCGGCAAGCCGCCGATGGTGACTGCCAGGCTGCCGGTGGTGGCGCCGGGTGGTGGGTGGTCTTGGCCGCCGCCACAGGCGGTCAGCAGGGCCAGGCAGCATGCCAGCAGCAGCGCTGGCCAGGTGATGGGCAGTCGGAATAGCGAGTTGCGCATGTCAGTCTCCTGCGGGAACGATGAAATGGCGAGTCAGTGAGATGCATCAAGGGAATGCTGTTACGTCAAGAATGCACGTTTTTGTGCCCGCAAGATTGAGCTTGCGCAAGCGTACGCCTGTCATACACCGCGCTTCCGTGCGCTGCTGCACGGTACGGCGGCATCGGACAAATTCGCCGCGTTTTCAGACAAGCACGGGGCCAGCTGCCCCATCGCGTCCGCCGGCGCCCGATAATGGCGGATCTGAAACCGAGCAGGAAGAATCCCCATGAAAACCAAAGCCGCGATTGCCTGGAAGGCGGGTGCCCCGCTGACCATTGAAGAAGTCGACCTGGCCGGCCCGCGCGCCGGCGAAGTGCTGGTCGAGCTGAAAGCCACTGGCATTTGCCATACCGATTACTACACCCTGTCGGGCGCCGACCCGGAAGGTATCTTCCCGGCCATCCTCGGTCATGAAGGCGCCGGCGTCGTCGTCGACGTGGGTCCGGGCGTGACGACCCTGAAAAAGGATGACCACGTTATCCCCCTGTACACGCCGGAATGTCGCCAGTGCAAGTTCTGCCTGTCGCAAAAGACGAATTTGTGCCAGGCCATCCGCTCCACGCAGGGCCGCGGCCTGATGCCCGATGCCACCAGCCGCTTTTCGCTGAATGGCCAGCCGCTGTTCCACTACATGGGCACCTCGACCTTTTCCAATTACATCGTCGTGCCGGAAATCGCTCTCGCCAAGATCCGCGAAGATGCGCCGTTCGACAAGGTCTGCTACATCGGCTGCGGCGTGACGACGGGCGTGGGCGCGGTATTGTTCTCGGCCAAGGTGGAAGCGGGCGCGAATGTGGCCGTATTTGGCCTGGGCGGCATCGGCCTGAACGTGATCCAGGCGGCGAAAATGGTCGGCGCCGATAAAATCATCGGCATCGATATCAACCCGGCGCGCCAGGCCATCGCGCGCAAGTTTGGCATGACGCATTTCATCAATCCTAACGCGGTGGAAAACGTCGTCGATGCCATCGTGCAATTGACCGACGGCGGTGCCGATTATTCATTTGAATGCGTCGGCAACACGACGCTGATGCGCCAGGCGCTCGAGTGCACGCACAAGGGCTGGGGCAAGTCCTTCATCATCGGCGTGGCGGCAGCGGGCCAGGAAATTTCCACGCGGCCATTCCAGCTGGTGACGGGGCGTGAATGGCGCGGTTCGGCCTTCGGCGGCGCACGGGGCCGCACGGACGTGCCGAAGATCGTCGACTGGTACATGGAAGGCAAGCTCAATATTGACGACCTGATCACGCACCGCTTGCCGCTCGAACGCATCAATGAGGGTTTCGACCTGATGAAGAGCGGAGAATCGATCCGTTCCGTGGTGCTGTATTAATCTTCTTGTATTAATCTTCCTGTATTGATCGCATCGTAATGTACTCAATGCGCAACACTTGACGGACGGGGCAGGGCGGCAGGCTGTACTTCGCTGCCTGCGCCTGCTAGTGTGAAGGCATCCGCCTTGCTTTGGGAGCCGTTCATGTTTGCCACTGCCTACCTCGCCACGTTGCGCCGCATGCTGCCCATCTTCCTCGGCGCGGCCCTGTCCTCCCTGCTGGCCTTGTGGTGGAGCAATGCCGCCATCCTCGCCTCGCCCGCCATCTGGCTGGCGCTGCTGGCCACCTATCTGCTGTGCGCGCTGATGTTTACGCCGCTGGCCTGGCACCGCCAGCAGTTGGCCACGCGCCACGTGCGTACCAAGAAGTCGCGCTGATTCTCGCTGCGCCTAACGCGCCGTGCTGGAAAAGCGTTCGCGGTAGTCGCGTGGCGTGATGGCGAGTTTCTTTTGAAACAGGCGGCGCAGCCTTTCCTCGCTGTGCAAGCCCGCCTGCACTGCCACCTGTTTTAAGGAGGACACATTGTCTTCCAGCAAGCGGCGCGCCACTTCAAAGCGGGCCGTTTCGATGAATTCCGTGGGGCTGCTACCCGTTTCGCGCTGGAACACGCGCGTAAAATTGCGCTCGCTCATGGCCAGCCTGGCCGCCAGCAGCGGTATGCTGAGTTCTTCGTCCAGGTGTTCCATGATCCAGCCCTGCAACTGGCGGATGGTGGGATGCGTGGTCATCTGGCTCGACAGGTGCACGGAAAACTGCGACTGGCCGCCGGGCCGTTTCAAGTACACCACCAGGTCGCGCGCCACTTCCAGCGCGATATCGCGGCCGAAATCGTCTTCCACCAGGGCCAGGGCCAGGTCGATGCCTGCCGTCACGCCGGCCGACGTCCAGAATTTCCCCTCTCGCACGAAAATCGCATCGGCATTGACCTGTATCAAGGGATAGCGCTGACGCAGGCTGTCCACGGCGCTCCAGTGCGTGGCGGCGCTCTTGCCGTCGAGCACGCCCGCTTCGGCCAGGAAGAAGCAGCCCGTGCACAGGGCCGCCAGGGTCGTGATGCGCGGCGCCGCCTCGGCCACCCAGGCGGCGAGGGCGGGGATGTCCTGCAAGACTTGCTCGACATGGTGGCAGCCGACGATGACGGCCAGGTCGGGCAGACGGCTGGCATCGAGCGCCTTGCTGGCGTGCAGCGACATCAGGGTGTCGGACTCGACGGGGCCGATGGCCGTCGACGCGATGCGCACGTCGTAGCCACCGGGCAGATTGCGCAGGCGCAAATGGGTGTTGGCGTAGTCAAACACTTTCATGGCGCCGATGGCTTCGAGCGCCTTGAAGCCTGGATAGACGATGATGTCGACGGTGCGCAGGGGGAATTCTTTGGGGCTTTGCTTGATCATGCGAAGTACGTGTGGGTGGAAAACACTGCCATAATGCAACACCTGCGATGGTACAGCTTAGCATGAGATAGTTAATATGCCGCCCGCCACCTCCCATTTATCCGATTTCTGAACATCGTGCGCATACACATTTTTTTCCTTGGTTTGTTCTTCTTGTTATCGACCGGCATGGCCCAGGCGGCCACCCTTAATTTCGATGGCGGCGCTGTCGCTGGCTGCAACGTGAACGAAGCCAGGACAGAGTATACCTGCGCGTCCCTGGCGATGGAGTGGAACGACGCCGTCGTTATTGGTACTGGCATCAGCGTTGTAGTCAACAGTCCTGTGACCATAACGTATAACCAAGGCTTGACGATGAGAGGCACAGCTACCCTGACGGCCAAGGGAGATATCAATGTCAGCGACAACCCGCCATCGAGTTTAAAAATAAGTGGCGGTACCATTATCGCCAATGGCGGCACTTTCATCGCAGGCGGGCAGAACGGGCAAAACATAGTCGCCAATATCATAGCGTCGTCGATCAAGCTGGGTGGTAGTCCGATCAGCGTGACAGGCAATCTTAATACAACGGGTGCCGTCACTATCTCTGCCCGTTCGACCGTGAATGGCGCTATCCAGGGCGGCTCCGTGGCCATCGAGGCTGATGCCAAGGTCACAAACGGTATTAGCTCGACAGGGCCAATAAATCTCGCATCGAGAGTGAATGTCACGGGGGCTATTACCGGTACCACCATCGTTACCGCTTCCGCTGTCGTTATTGATGGCAGCATCACCGCCAGCACCTCGCTCTTGATCGAGTCTGCAAGCAAGGTGACGGGCAACCTGACTGCCCCTTCCATCCAACTCAAGTCGACGGACCTGGTTGTGACGGGCGATGTCAAGGCATCCCAGACGCTGGTCGTTGAGAACAAAGCTACCATCAAGGGCAATGTAGAAGGTGGAAACGTGACCCTTGGGAATTCCGATGCGACCATCACCGGCAACGCCTTGGTCGATCACATTACATTGGGATATCACGGCCGGGTGCAGCAGACCATTACCTGCAAGGCCTACACGCCGTCCAATCCGTGCAGCTGCGTGACGAACAACAGTGGCTGGACCTTCAATGAACCGATGGGGCCGAAGTGCGGTCCTGGCACGCAGGCGGGGCCGCACCATTTTCAGATCGACCATTCAGGCACGGCCCTGACGTGCGCGCCGCAGACGGTAACAGTGACGGCGTGCGCGGATGCCGCCTGCAGCGCGAAGTACACGAACGGCGCGAATGTCACCGTCAGCCCTGGCGGCACGGCGACGCAGATAGGCAGCAGCGGCGTGGCAACGGCCAGCGTGCGCCAGTACACGGCCGGCACGGCCACCTTGAGCCTGACGAGCGTGACCGGCACCACGGGTGCGCTCGTGTGCAAGCGCAGCTCGGACAATAGCAATAGCTGCGACATGGCGTTCGCGGCAACAGGTTTGATTGTCACTCCCGTCAACCACGTCTCTGCCAAACAACAGGCGTTTGGCATCAGCGCCGTGCAGGCCAGCGGAGACCAGCAAGCCTGCGTGCCCCTGTTTGCGAATAAAAACAAGGACTTGACGCTCACTTGCGGCTACAGCAATCCCGCCAGCGGCAGCTTGCCCGTCTTCGTCAAAGGCACGGGTGGCTTCATCGCCCTGGCGGCGGATAACAGCAGTGCTTGCAGTGCCTTGGGGAAGACCGTCAACCTGGCGTTCAATGGCCAGGGCGTCGCCACGGCCACTATGTCCTACGCGGATGTGGGGCAGCTGAATTTGAAGGCCACCTATGCGGGGTCGGCCACTACGGGCGACGCCGGCTTGAGCATGACGGGCAGCGGTAGCGTCATCGTCGTGCCGGCCAAGTTCGGCCCCGTTACCATCGCTACTCTCCAACGCGCGGGCGCGCCCGTGACGGTCAGCATGAGCGCGCTCAATAACGTGGACCAGTTGACGCCGAATTTCGGCAATGAAAAGATAGCAGAGACGGCGCTGCCTACGCTGGCCAGCCTGGTCAGGCCGACGGCGATCGAAATGAGCAAACCAGCCAAGCCGGACATTCAGGGTGGCTTGGTTTTCCAGAATGGTAACGTTGCCAGCAGCGACATGAGCTGGCCGGAAGTGGGAACGATCACCATCGCCTTCAAATTGGCCAATCGCAACGGCTACCTGGATGCCAACGCTACGGTGCCGGACTTGCCCTTGGCATCGAGCGTGAGCAAGGCGGTGCAGCTCATCCCGCACCACTTCATCACCGAACTGATCAGGACCGGCGCTGCCGACAGCATCGCCACGCCATGCGCCGCGCCGCTCACCTGTGCCGACGATGGGGAAAAAGGCCGCTACGCCTACTCGGGGCAGGCCATAGGCGTGCGCGTGACGGCGCGCGCCCTTGGGGAGACGACGACCCAAAATTATGATGAGCTCAATCCGAGCGCCCTGGCGCCCGTGTTGCTCGAAGGCTGGGATGCGGCCACGGGCACGATTTCCTTTCCGCCGAGCACTCCTGATGGCAGCAGCCGCCTCACCGACGGCAAGAAGGAGCAAAATACCGTCACCGGCGTGGCGCCCGCGAAATTCACCCTCGGCGTCGCCTCGCCCATGGTCGCCTACCGATTTCCGGGCAAGGCAGGCGTGCCGGTGAAGGTGGCGCCTACCGACGTGCGCTGGCGCGCCAGCAGCACGTATCCCGGCGGTACCGTCGTCAGTTCAAAGTCGGCATTGATACAGAACGAGGCACGGATGACTGTGCTGTCGGGGCAATGGCAGGTAGCTCATGGCTATGGCTCGGAGTTGCTGCCAGTCCGGCTGGCCGTGCAAGTCCAGTACTGGAATGGCAAGAAATGGACGACGAATCTGCTTGACAGCATCAGTGCGTTCTACAAGTCGCACGTGGTGCTGGCCAATTGCAAGAAAACCCTGGATTGCGCTGCGCTGGTCGCAGATGACCGGACCTATGCCGTCGTGCAAGGTGCACTGCCGCAGTTCAATCGCCTGACCTTGCTGGCGCCTGGTGCTGGCAAGGCCGGCAGCGTGGACGTTTCCGTGGGCAACCATCCCTACCTGGGTAGCACGGTGGGCGTCGTCGTCTTTGGCATCCTCAGATCGGGCCCCGTGATTTATCTGCGCGAGATGTATTGAGCCTGGACAATGGGCGGGCGCAGACAGGGTAAAAAACCAGTAACATGCCTGGCTGTGGCATTCCCCTCAACCTCAGACTGGAGTTTCTATGAGCACAACTTCGCAGTGGATCGATATCGCCGGCCCGGACGGCAGCTTCCAGGCTTATCTGGCCGTGCCGCATGTGGGCAAGGGCCCCGCCATCATCCTGTTGCAGGAAATTTTCGGCGTCAACGAGCACATCCGCGCCGTGGCCGACCAGTACGCGGCCGATGGCTACGTGGTGCTGGTGCCCGACCTGTTCTGGCGCGCTGGCGCGCACATCGAGCTGGGCTATGACGCGGACGGCTGGAAGCGCGCCGTGGAATTGATGCAGGCCACCGATAATCCGCATGCCGACGCCGATATCGCCGCCACCGTTGCCGTCTTGCGCGCGCGCCCGGAAGTGACGGGCAAGCTGGCCTCGGTCGGCTACTGCTTCGGCGGCCGTTTGTCGTTTCAAACGGCTGCGGCCGGCCTGGTCGACGCGGCCATCGCTTATTACGGCGGCGGCATCCAGAACAAGCTGGACCTGGCCGACCGGATCAAGGTGCCGCTGCTCATGCATTTCGGCGACCAGGACAGCCACATCCCGCTTGACGCCGTGCAAAAGATCGCCGAACGCTTCGACGACCGGCAAGACGTGGAAATCCATATCTACCCGGGCGCCGAGCACGGTTTCAATTGCACCCACCGCGACAGCTACCAGCAGCGCGCCGCAGCCCACGCGCACGGCAATTCCTTGATTTTCCTGGCGGAAAACTTGTAAGACTTCCTCGCCAGGCTGGCCAGCCGCTATTGTCTAGCCCAACGCGCGCTCAGCAGCAAAGCCGCATGGGCGCTAAAATAGCGGCTGTGCCGGGCAACTCCGGCCGGCCGGGCGGAGTTGCCCGGCAAACCTGGATGAGGAACCGAATTAAAGATGGCCCAAGTAATTGTTTCTGTAACATTGGCGGCAAGCGCCGAACGCGTGTGGGATTTTATCGGCGGCTTCCAGTCGCTGGCTGAATGGTCGAGCTCGATCAAAACCAGCCTGTCCGAGCATGGCGGCCGCGTGCGCCGCCTGAAAACCACGGACGGCGCCATCATCGCCGAACGCCTGCAAAGCTACAGCGAGGCGGACAAGAGCTACAGCTACACCATCGTCTCGGGCCCGATCCCCGTCAAGAATTACCGTTCCACCCTGCGCGTCACGGGCGAGCCGGGCGCAAATGAGTGCGTGGCGGAATGGTCTAGCGAGTTCGACGCGGCCGAGGGTGTGGAAGAGGTCATGGTGGGCGCGTTTCAACATTTGTATGAAACGGCGTTCATCGACCTGAAACGCATCATGGCGATTTGAATCAACCAGTGTAGGTCGGATTAGCGGCTACGCCGCTTAATCCGACACCACCACCGGCGCCAACAATGATGTCGGATTACGCAGGGCGATGCCCCACCTCGGCGGCCCCGCTAATCCGACCTACGCTAGACGTTACCGCTTCACCTTTCCAAACGCCTCGCCCTTGTTCCAAGTAGGCAAATTCTTGTCGTTTGCCACTTCATAGCCGAGGTTCAGGGTGAATTGCGCCTGCTGCACCATGCCCGACAAGTCTCACGACGGGTGGTATTCATCTGTTACCTGATGGTAATCCTTTTTAAACGCGACCAGGCGCTCGCCGGAGGCTTTCGGCGCCTGCACGAAGTCGAACGAGCCGTCGCCGGAAAACACGGCCGAGCCCACGTTGAAGGCGGGCACGCCAGCTTTGGCGAAGGCAAAATGGTCGGCCCGGTAAAAGGCGCCGGACAGGTCGGGTATCGTCGGCGCCAGGCGCAGGCCCATGCGCCTGGCTACCTTGGCGGCGCTCGCGTACAGGCTGCTGCGCTCGGCGCCGGCCACGCCGATGTCGTGCGTCTTGCCGACGAAATTCATGCTGTCGAGGTTCAGGTCGGCGGCCGTCTTGGCCAGCGGCCACAGGGGCGCGCGCGTGTAGGCCGTGCTGCCCAGCATGCCCGTTTCCTCGCCGGCCGGCCACAGGAAGATCTGCGTGCGGCGCGCCGGCTGTTTCACGGCCACCTGCGCCATGGCCAGCAGGGCCGCCGCGCCCGAGGCGTTGTCGATGGCGCCGTTGTAGATATGGTCACTCTGGCCGCTGCGGCCGTTGCCTTCGTCATCTTTGCCCAGGTGGTCCCAGTGGGCCGAGTAAATGACGGCTTCGTCCTTCAGTTTCGGGTCCGTGCCCGGCACGATGCCGGCCACGTTGAATTGCTCGATGCTGCGGATCTGGCTGTCGACTTGCACTTTGACCGTGGCATTCAGGGCCACGGGGCGGAACTCGCGCGTTTCCGCCTGTGCGCGCAAGGCGTCCAGATCCTGTCCGCCCGCCTGGAACAGGGCGCGCGCCGTGTCTTCCTGCAGCCAGCCTTCCATGGCATTGCCCGCGCCAGCCAGGCTGAAGCGCTCGTGGCCGAAGCCATTGGCGGGCACCGACCACGGATACGAAGCGGACTCGGTCGTATGGATCAGCAAGACGCCGGCGGCGCCCTGGCGCAGCGCTTCCTCGTACTTGTAGACCCAGCGGCCGTAATATGTGAGGGACTTGCCGGCAAAGCGCTTCGGCTCGGCAGCGGTCGGCTGCGGATCGTTGACCATCATGATGAGCAACTTTCCTTTTAAATCTACACCCTTGAAATCGTCCCAGCGCTCTTCGGGAGCACGGATACCGTAGCCGGCAAACACGACGGGCGCGTCGAATGCCACCTTGTCCTTGCCATTGGCGGCACCAAAGACGATGTCCTTGCCGAATGCGGGAGCGAGGGTCTTGCCGCCGACGCTGAACGTCACCTTGCTTGATGGCAAGGCCTTGCTGCCGACGATGCTCAGCGCCTGGCGGTACGTGCCATCCTTCAATGGCTGCAAGCCGGCCACGGCCGCCTGGGTTTCCAGGTAGCGCACGGCCAGGTCGCCGCCGCGCTGGCCCGTGCCGCGTCCTTCGAGCAAATCGTCGGCCAGGAAGGACAGATGAGCGCGCAGGGGCGCTTCGGCAACGAGCGGTTGGGCGAGGGCGGCCGTGCTGAACAGGCTGGCGGCGAGGACGTAGGGAAAACGCATGACAACTCCAAAAGTGAATACGGGAAAGCAAAGCAGCGGCAATCTTACTCTACCGCAATGCCCAGCGTAGCGCGCGGCGTGTGCGCGACATTGCGGCCACAATGGCAGTTGGCCCACCGACAAGGAGCGTTTCATGACTGCCACTGACTTGCAATCGAGCAATACCCTGCGTACCGCCGACGGCACCCTGATCTACTACAAGGACTGGGGCAGCGGTCCGCCCGTCGTCTTCAGCCACGGCTGGCCACTGTCGTCCGACGCCTGGGAAGACCAGATGTTTTATCTGGCCTCGCATGGCTACCGCGTCATCGCGCACGACCGGCGCGGCCATGGCCGCTCCAGCCAGCCCTTCGACGGCAACGACATGGATACTTATGCCGACGACCTGGCCGCCTTGATCGAGGCGCTGGACTTGACGGGAGCCACCCTGGTCGGTCACTCGACGGGCGGCGGCGAGGTGGCGCGCTACATCGGCCGCCATGGTACGGACCGCCTGGCGGGCGCGGTGCTGGTCGGCGCCGTGCCGCCCCTGATGCTGCAGACGCCGGACAACCCGACGGGCTTGCCGCTGTCCACCTTTGACGCCATTCGCGCGGGCGTGCAGGCCGACCGCAGCCAATTCTTCCGCGACTTGAGCGAGGCCTTCTATGGCTACAACCGGCCCGATGCAAAGCCGTCGCAGGGCGTGCGCGACAGTTTCTGGCGTCAAGGCATGCAGGCCGGCATGCCGGCATCCTATCTGTGCATCAAGCAATTTTCAGAAACGGATTTCACCGGCGACCTGGCCAGGTTCGACGTGCCGACTTTGGTGATCCATGGCGACGACGATCAGATCGTGCCCATCGCCGCCTCCGCGCGGCGCACGGCTGAGCTCGTCATCGGCAGCAAATTGCTCGTGTATGCGGGCGCGCCGCACGGCCTGGCGACAACGCACAAGGACCGCCTGAATGAAGACTTGCTGGAGTTCCTGCGCACCTGAAAAGGGGCGGGCGCCATAGTGGCGAGGCGCCCGCCGTTGCCGTTGCCGCGCAAAACAGGCGCAGGTGGCACATTGTTGTGTATCGTTTAATGTTGGCAAAAGTTAGCTAAATCACGCGCCAATTGCGTGCGGATCAGCGATTTTTCTGCCTTTTTTCGGTCCATATGCCGCAAAAAACGGCGTTCTGCGGCATGCAGCCACCCGGTAAGGTCCAGTAAAGAGTAAACTAGCAGATACACTCTTTCGCATTGGGCGATTCGAGCGAACTTGTGAGTGATTTCATGTCTGATACACCAATTTCCTTATTTTCCGACCTCAACCTGAGCGAGCCGCTGATTCGCGCGCTCAAGGATGTCGGTTACGAAACACCGTCGCCTATCCAGGCGGCCACGATTCCATTGTTGCTCGCTAACCGCGACGTGCTGGGCCAGGCGCAAACAGGCACGGGTAAGACCGCCGCCTTCGCCTTGCCTATCCTGTCGCGCATTGATCTGAAACAAAGCTCACCCCAAGCCCTGGTCCTGGCACCGACGCGCGAACTGGCCATCCAGGTCGCCGAAGCGTTCCAGGTGTACGCTGCCCACATCCCCGGCTTCCATGTACTGCCGATCTACGGCGGCCAAAGCTACGGTCCGCAACTGTCGGCCTTGCGCCGCGGTGTGCACGTCATCGTTGGCACCCCTGGCCGCGTCATCGATCACCTGGACAAGGGTTCGCTCGACCTGTCCAAGCTGAAAACGCTGGTGCTCGACGAAGCCGATGAAATGCTGCGCATGGGCTTTATCGACGATGTCGAACGTATCTTGAAAGAAACGCCGGATGGCCATCAAACGGCCCTGTTCTCGGCCACCATGCCTTCCGTCATCAAACGCATTGCCACGACGTACCTGGTGAACCCGGCCGAAGTGACGGTTGCCGCCAAGACGGGCACGGCCGACAACATCCGCCAGCGCTACTGGCTGGTGTCGGGCATGCACAAGCTCGACGCGTTGACCCGCATCCTGGAAGCGGAAGCGTTTGACGGCATGATCATCTTCGCCCGCACCAAGCTGGGCACGGAAGAGCTGGCTGGCAAACTGCAAGCCCGCGGCTTCTCGGCTGCCGCCATCAATGGCGACATCCAGCAAGCGCAGCGCGAGCGCACGATCCAGCAGTTGAAAGACGGCAAGATCGACATCCTCGTGGCAACCGACGTGGCCGCCCGCGGCCTGGACGTCGAGCGCATCAGCCACGTCGTCAACTACGACGTGCCGCACGATCCGGAAAGCTATACTCACCGCATCGGCCGCACTGGCCGCGCTGGCCGCAGCGGCGAAGCGATTCTGTTCATCACCCCGCGTGAAAAGAACTTGCTGAAAGCCATCGAACGCTCGACTCGCCAGCCGATCAGCATGCTGGAACTGCCAACGATCCAGGCCGTCAACGACGTGCGTATCGCTAAGTTCAAGGAACAGATCAGCGAAACCCTGGCCCTGGGCGAACTGGAGCAGTTCCAGTCGCTGATCGAAGATCTTGAACGCGAAAAGAACATTCCCGCCATCGAAATCGCCGCCGCCCTGGCGAAGATGGCGCGTGGCAATGTGCCTTTGTTGCTGGACAAGAACAAGGCGCGCGAGCAAGCCACGTGGCAAGACGACCGTCCTGTGCGCCAGGACCGTTTCGAGCGCAACGATCGTCCGGAACGGGGCGACCGCTTCGAGCGTAACGAGCGCAGCGAGCGTGGCGAACGCCCGGCCTTCCCGAAAAAGGAACGCATTCAACGTCCAGCCGACGCCGGCATGCAAACTTTCCGTATTGAGGTAGGTCATCAGCATGGCGTGAAACCGGGCAATATCGTGGGCGCCATCGCCAACGAAGCGGGCATCGATTCTAAAAATATCGGCCGCATCGAAATCTATGACGATTACAGCGTCCTGGACTTGCCAGACAGCATGCCGAAAGAATTGCTGGACCAGCTGAAAACCGTGTGGGTAGCGGGCCAGCAGCTGCGCATCAGCCGCGACGGCGATGCACCGGACCTGGCGCCGCCAGCCGCGCCGCGCAAGCCGTTTGCCGCCAAGTCCGCGCCAGCGTTCAAGGATGCCCCGGCCGACGCGGGCGACGCAGCACCAGCGCCGCGCGCGCCGAAGAAGGAACGTCCACGCCCGGGCGTGACGGCTTACCGTATCGAAGTGGGCCGTGAGCACGCCGTGACGCCAAGCAACATCGTCGGCGCCATCGCCAACGAAGCGAACCTGGAAGCCAAGCATATCGGCCGCATCGATATCTTTGACAACTACAGCGTGCTGGACCTGCCGGAAGGCATGCCGCCGGAAATCCTCGACCACCTGAAATCGGTCGTGGTCTCGGGCCAGAAATTGCGCATCAGCCTCGATGACGGCACGACGGAACGCAAGCCTGCGGCTCCGCGTCCGAAGTCGCCACCGCGTAAGACATTCAAGTAAGCCATCCCCACGGGCGCTCCGGCGCCTGTGTCGCGGATTGGAGACATATCCCCCACTGGCGCGTTCGCGCCAGTTTTTTATTTTCCCTCAGTAAATGTTCATGATGGCTAAGTCATGCCTGCCGGCAGGCGTCGCCAAGTGCCGCCAGTGATTGCAATGCTTCCGCGTCTTTTTATCGGCATACACACCATATTTATTGTCTGCCGCATCGTTACATAAATTTTTATTAATTATTGTGTGTGCATTCAATTTGAATATCGCATTTCAATAAAATCAATTAAGTTGAATCAAAGTAAATTGTAAAACATAAATAAATTAACTTTTATTAAATTGTTTGACCAGCATCACTGTCGCCTTGGCGATATCTTGCCGGTGCTTGATGTGGTATATTGTTTTTATGTTTTTGTTATGCTAGTTGAAAAAAAATAGAGGAGCGACGATGCGGGTCAATACGCCAATCACGCAAAATGAATACGTATTAAATGAAGGCATGACGATTGTTTCCACCACGGATTTAAAGGGAAACATCAATTACGCCAATCAGTATTTCATTGAAGTCAGCGGTTTTTCAGAAATGGAACTGCTGGGTGCGCCACAGAATATCCTGCGTCATCCCGATATGCCGGCCGAAGCCTTTGCCGACCTGTGGGATACCATCAAGACGGGCATGCCATGGACTGGCATGGTCAAGAACCGCTGCAAGAATGGCGATTTTTATTGGGTCTTCGCCAATATCACCCCCGTCATTGAAAACGGCCGTCCGATCGGCTATATGTCCGTGCGTACCAAGCCCACGCGCGAGCAGATCAATGAAGCGGCAGCCCTGTATAAAAGTTTTAAAGATGGCAATACCGCCAGGCTGGCGATTCGCAAGGGCCGCATTGTGCGCCAGGGCTGGGCCGCCAAGCTGGCCGAGTGGCGCAAGCTGAGCCTGTCGCAAGACCTGGCCCTGCATTGCATCGTCTTTGGCGTGGTGCTGGCCATCCTCGGCTGCGCCGTGTGGAATATCGATGGTGATACGAGCACGGCCACGCGCAGCTGGCTCAGTGGCGCGGCCGCCGCGGCTGTCGCGCTGATGCTGTATTTCTGGGCCCATCTGCACAATTCGCTGGTCGCGCCGCTGGGCGACGCCATCACGGTGGCGCGCAAGATGGCAGGTGGCGACCTGACGGGCGTGATCGACAAGGTGCGTGATGATGATATGGGTCAATTGATGGCGGCCTTGCGCCAGACCAACATCAACTTGCACAGCATCATCGGCGACGTGCGTGCCAACTTCGAGGATATCCGCGTCACTACGGCGGAAATTGCCACCGGCAATATGGACTTGTCCAGCCGCACGGAATCGCAGGCTTCCAGCCTGGAGCAGACGGCGGCCAGCATGGAGGAATTGACGTCCACGGTGCAAAACAGCGCCGACCACGTTGCCACGGCCAACGACCTGGCGGTGCAGGCATCGACCGTCGCGGCCAAGGGCGGCACCATCGTCAGTGAAGTGGTCACCACGATGAATGAAATCAGCACTTCGTCGCGCAAGATTCTCGACATCATCGGCCTGATCGACGGCATCGCTTTCCAGACGAATATCCTGGCCTTGAACGCGGCCGTGGAAGCGGCGCGCGCGGGAGAGCATGGCCGCGGCTTCGCCGTCGTGGCCGGTGAAGTGCGCAGCCTGGCGCAGCGCTCGGCGACGGCGGCCAAGGAAGTCAAGAATCTGATCGACCATTCGATCGCCACCGTGAATGCGGGCAGCGTGCTGACCAGCAATGCGGGCGCCACCATGGCGGAAGTGATTGCCTCGGTGGCCCGCGTGACGGAAGTGATGGACGAGATTTCTTCCACCACGCGCGAGCAGAACCAGGGCATCGGTCAAGTCAACCAGGCCGTTATCCACATGGACGGCATCACGCAGCAGAATGCGGCGCTGGTGGAGCAGGCCGCTGCGGCTGCCACCAACCTGGCGCGGCGCACCGACAGCGTGGCCCAGTCGATCGGTATCTTTAAATTGAAGGCATCGCCCAAGCGCAAGGCTGCCGGCGTGGGCCGCAGCGTGGGTGCGGGCGTGACGGCAAGGGCACTGTTAAAGGCGAGGTAGCAAAATGCCGGGGTCAGTCACTGCGTGATCGGTATGCTCCCCATTGGGGCGCATACCCCCCGTCGGGTCTGCCCCCAATTTACCCGCCTTCAGCTACGCGCTACAGTCATTACCGCTTTACCCGATACACTTCCCCGCTGCGCACCTTCTGCACCACCCCATCCCCGCCAAACAAAATCACATATTCTCCCTGCGCGCCCGCAGCGGCAGGGTAGTTGTACATCCACACTTCATTGCCGCTGTCGAAACGGATGGACGTGCTGTCGCCTAGCGCCGCGCGCACCTGCTCGCGCGTGCTGCTGCCTGGCTGCACCGCCTGCTCCAGGGTGGCGTAAGGCACAGTCTTGCTTGCCTGTAATGCGCGCGTGCCGGAGCAGGCGGCCAGCGTTATCAAGATGATCAGTGACAGCCATTTCATGGCGCCACCTCGTCCATGTAAGTAAATTCCAGCAAGGTATCGTCGGGCCAGCTGGCGTCCCACAGGGGCGCGTAATACGTGCGGTCGAGCAAGACCTGGCAATCGCAATAGGGCAGTGAGGCGGGCGTTTGCTCGCCGCCCGCGTACAGCATGGTGAACGGCAGGGCAAGGCGGCGCTCGCCATGCACGAGGGTTACGCCAAACAGGGGACGGTCCGTGAAAAACAAATAATTGCCGTTCGCTTCGGAACACACCTTTTCGGTGCTGTAGAGCATGCTGGACAGCCAGGCGATGATTTGCGGGTCGTTTGAAATCAGGCCCGAATCCATGCCGGCGCGGCATTCCAGGCGCAAGTCGCCCAGGCGCCGCGTGCCGGGCGGCAAGCCGGGCGTGATGACCTGCGCGCGCCAGCTCATGGTGGAAGCCCTGCGGTTGGCGATCAGGATAGCATCCTCGCGCGCGGCTTGCGCGTTGCGCACGGGGGCAAAGCTGTTGTCCTCCGCCAAGGGCAGAGGAATGCTGATGGTGTCGCCGGCGATGCGCAGCTGCACGCCTCTCATGTCCACGCCAGGTTGGCGCGGCAGCAAACGGAAGCGCAGTGTCGCCTGCGGCGCCAGCGCATGGTCGCGCTCGAAGCGGTCCACGCCCTGCAGCATCTTGCGGTAGGATTTGTCGACGGGGTCGCGCGTGGCGTCCACTTTCACTTGCGGCACGGACGCGGTTTGCGCCAGCGCAGCAGCGCTGGACAGTGAGCCAGCGAGCAAGCCAGCAAGCAGCAGGGAGAGAGGGATGCGCATGGCTTGATGCTACGCCTTTTTGCGCGGCAGCCACGCACGCATGGTTGTCAGTATTGCGTCGATTTGCGCGCGTCGCCGCGGACCTGCTGCGCCGGGTACTTCTGTGCGTTGAGCAGCATCTTTTCCAGCACGGCCGCATGCAGGTCGACGCCGCTCTTGTCGGCCAGGCGCACCAGGTACATCAGCACGTCTGCCAGTTCGTGGCGGATGCCCGTGCGCGTCGCTTCGTCCAGCTCGCTGTCCGCACCCGTGGGCAGCCACTGGTAGTGCTCTGCCAGTTCCGCCACTTCCACGGACAGGGCCATGGCCAGGTTTTTGGGCGTGTGGAACTGGTCCCAGTCGCGCTCGGCGGCAAAGGCGCGCAGGCGCGCGCGGATGTCGAGCAGGCTGTCGGATGGCGCATTCATGCGGCCACCTGCAGCGGTTTTTCCATGAAGACACTGAACGGATCGTCGGGGTAGTCGCCGTACGGTCCGCGCTGTTGATAGCCGTGGCGCGCGTACAGGGCGATGGCTGCAGGCTGGTGGATGCCCGTCTCCAAGGTCAGCAAACGGCAGCCGCGCGCCAGCGCCTGTTCTTCCAGCAGGGCCAGCAGACGCCTGGCCAGGCCCAGGCCGCGGCTGTCCGGGTGCACATACATGCGCTTGACTTCGCCGAAATCGGGCGTGACGACGATGGCGCCGCAGGCGCGCGCCGTGCCTTCTGCATCGCGGGCAACGGCAAACAGCAGGCTGTCCGGCGGCACGGACGCCAGGTCCAGCGAGTACACGCATTCGGCCGGATACAGGGTTTGTTGATAGGCATCAAGCTCGGCGATCAGGAGCTGCACATCGGCTTGCTGGGGCGATTCCAGGCGGATTGTCATGGGGAATTCAAGTAGATGAGATGTTCCCCATGGTATCACTGTGGTCGCGCCAGGCGCATGGACAGGCCGATGGGCGACATCACAAAGCCCATCAGTTCCTGTGCCTCGCCGCCATCGGGCGTATCGACGCCGGCGATGTCGAAGCTGCCCAGCAGCATGGCCATGGCGATCTTGATTTCCAGCAAGGCCAGATAGCGGCCGGGGCAGGTGCGTAGCCCGGCGCCGAAGGGCATGGCGGCGCGCTTGTCGTTGGCTTCTTCATTGCCGGCCAGCCAGCGCTCGGGCCGGAAAGCCTGGGCGTCGGGAAAGTGCGCATCGGACACGCTGTCATGGCGCATCACGCACCACAGCATGCTGCCGGCGGGGACGGCCACGTCCCCCACCACCGTGTCGCGCAGCGCTTCGAGCGGGATGTAGGGCGCCACCGGCTTCAGACGCATGGCCTCGCTGGCGCACGCGCCAAGATAGTCGAGGCTGTCCATTTGCGCCAGGCTGAAGTGCGCCACGTCGGGCGCCAGACGCCGCACTTCCTCGCGCGCCTTGGCCAGGGTGTGCGGATGGCGTTGCAGCAGGTAAATCATCCAGGACAGCGTGTTGGCCGTCGTGTCTTCGCCCGCCAGCAGCATGGTCAGCACATTGCCGGCCACGGCGCGGTCGTCCACGCCACTGTCGGCTTCATCGGCGGCGGCGATCATGGCTTCGAGCAAGTTGGGCGGGCGCACGCGCCGCGCGGGATCGTGCTCCAGGCGGGCCCGCGCTTGCCGCACCAGGTCGGCCACGGCCACGTCCAGCGCCGCCACGTCGCGGTCCAGGCGCCGGTCGACGGGTAGTTTGACATAGCGCCAGTACGGCAGCATCGACAGGCTGCGCCGCGCCACGGCAGGCAGGATCGAATCGAGGTGGCGCTGGATCACGTCCTCGCCCGATTCGAGCGTATTGACTGCCGTGCCGAAGGCCAGGCCGGCGATGATGTCGACCGTGTAGCGTTTCAGGTCGCCATCGAGGCTGATCGCCTGGCCTTGTGTGGCGGCAATGTGCCAGCGTCGCTGCAGGCGCTGCGCCACCGTCACCAGCGCCGGGAAGTAGGCCTTGATGGCGCCCGGCGCCAGGCCGGCCATGACCATGCGGCGTTGGTTGCGCCATTGCGTGCCCTCGGCCAGGAACAGGCCCGGGTTGCCGCCCATTTCCACCGAAACCGTATAGCTCGACAAGGGGCGCCGGAAGCCATCCGGGCGGTCGCGCAGCACGGCAGCCACGACTTCGCTGTCGGCCACCACCAGCACCAGGGTGCGGCCGAACCAGGCGCGTACGTAGGGGCCATAGCGCCGCACCCAGCCTTCCACGTCGCGGTGGATACGCGGCAGTTTCACTTGCAGCGCGTTGCCGATAATGGGCAGGGCAAACGGCCCCGGCAATTGGCGGATCTGCCGCAGGGGCGGAGTGGTGGCGGGCGCGGCGGCGTGGTCGAGTGGTGGCATGACAAGCTCCTGTTTCAGTGGGAACGATGACATGACTGTAGCGCGCTTGCGTTCGCGCGTCTTGAACGAATACGACATCGCGCGGCGCCCGCAATTGCCGGTACAATCGTCGCCATGCCTGCCGCCCAGACGCCCCCACCGCCCCTGACCCGCCTGATCGCGCCGCGCACCGCGCTCGCTTCCTGCGTGCGCGCCTTCCTCGTGCGCGACACCACCGGCTGTGCGCTCTTGCCGCCGGCGCAGCGCCTGAACCGTTTCCCCGCCACGCCCATGTGCTGCCTGCTGTGGACCGTCGCTGGCGAGGTCGAGGCGGCGGCACCTGGCCCCGACCTGCTGCATGTGCGCATGCCGCCAGCCCTGTTCAGTGGCCCGCGCGGCTATCCGCTGGTCAGCTACAACCCCGGCCCCGTGCACTCGTTCATGGTGATGCTGTATCCGGCCGCCCTGCACGCGCTGACGGGCATCGACATGGCAGTTATGTTCGACCAGGTGCGCCCGCTCGAACCGCTGTTCGATGCCGACTGGCTGGCGCTGTCCGATGCCGTGCTGGCCGCACCCGACGACGCGGCGCGCATCGCGCTGGTGGAGGCCTTCCTGGCGCCGCGCTGGGCGGTGGCGCGCGGAAATGGCGACCATCCGGCCGGCGCCATGCAGGACTGGGTGCGCCGCCTGGGTGTGCAAGCGGCATCGACGGGCCTGGCCAGCGGCGTGCGCAATATCGAGCGCCGCATCAAGGCCTGGGCCGGCCAGCCCATGCGCACCTTGCGCCGCATGCGCCGCGCGGAGCAGTCGTTTCTCGACGCGCGCGAGGCCATGCTGCAAGGCAATGCTTCATGGAGCGATATCGCCGCCGAGGGCGGCTACGCCGACCAAGCCCATCTGTGCCGCGAGGTGCGCGCCATCACGGGCTTGAGCCCCACCGAACTGGCGCGCGCCAGCCGCGATGATGAAAGTTACTGGGTCTACCGAGTGTGGGCGTAGGTCGGATGAGGTCCGAAGGACCGTCATCCGACAACGTCGTTGGCGAGGCCGGTGGTGGTGTCGGATTACGCGGCGTTGCCGCTAATCCGACCTACCGTTCGCTGTACACTTTTCCCTTGGATAGGGTGACTTCATGGTGGCCCGCGCCGGGCGCCATCATGGGGAAGCAGTTTTCTGCGCCATGCACGCGCACGTCGAGGAAGCAGGGGCCTTCGGATGCCAGGCAGGCGGCCAACGCTGCATCGAGTTCCTCGCGCCGGCTCACCGTGTGCGCTTGCCAGCCAAACGCACGCGCCAGGGCGACGAAATCGGGCAGCGCTTCCGTGTAGCTGTGGCTGTAGCGCTCGCCGTGGTGCAGCTCCTGCCACTGGCGCACCATGCCCATATAGCCATTGTTCGACAATACCACTTTGACGGGCAGGCGGTGCTGCACTGCCGTCGCCAGTTCCTGGATATTCATCAAAATCGAGGCGTCGCCGCTGACACACACGACGCGCTTGCCGGGATGGGCGACCTGCGCGCCGATGGCGGCCGGCAAGCCATAACCCATGGTGCCGGCGCCGCCCGAGGTGAGCCAGCGGCGCGGCTGCTCGAAACGCAAGTGCTGCGCCGCCCACATCTGGTGCTGGCCCACGTCGGTGGATACGATGGCGTCCTGTCCGTCCAGGGCCGCCTGCAGCCGCTGCATCAGCGCCTGCGGCGCGATCACTTCCGGCGTGTCGTCGAAGGCCAGCGAATTGTGCGCGCGCCAGCCATCGATGCGCCGCCACCACGGCTGGCGGTCCGCCAGCAAGCGTCCGCGCAGCTGCGCCAGCAGGGCGGTGAGCACGGGCGCGCAGTCGCCGCGCAGGGCCACGTCGGCGCGCACCACCTTGTCTATCGACGCCGGGTCGATATCGACGTGGATGATCTTTGCGCCAGGACAAAAGGCATCCAGGCGCCCCGTGACCCTGTCGTCGAAGCGGGCGCCGACGCAGACGATCAGGTCCGCATGGTGCATGGCCAGGTTCGCTTCCAGCGTGCCATGCATGCCCAGCATGCCCAGGAAGGCGGGGTGCGAGGCGGGAAAGGCGCCCAGGCCCAGCAGGGTCAGGGTACAGGGCGCGGCCGCCAGCTTGACCAGTTGGCCGAAGGTGGCGCAGGCATCCAGGCCGGAATTGATGAGACCCCCGCCGCCATAGAACACGGGCTGGCGCGCGGAGGCGATCAGGCTGGCGGCCCGTTCCAGGTCAGTACTGTCGGGCAGGGGCGCGGCCGCTGCGGCGACGGGCGGCAGCGGCGTGCTTGCCGCGACCTGCGCCAGCTGCATATCCTTGGGAAAATCGATCAGCACGGGGCCGGGCCTTCCCTGCGTGGCTTGCGCGTACGCTTCCTGCACCACGGCCGCCGTTTCTTCTGCCGTGCGGATCTGCCGGTTCCACTTGGTGACGGGGCGCGAAATGCCCAGCGCATCGCATTCCTGGAAGGCGTTTGTACCGATGCTGGTGGTGGCCACCTGGCCGCTGATGCAGATGACGGGAATCGAATCGCACAGGGCGTCGAGCAAGCCCGTGGTGGTGTTGCTCATGCCGGGGCCGGAGGTGACGAAGACGACGCCGGGCCGGCCCGTGCTGCGCGCATAACCTTCGGCCGCGTGCACGGCTGCCTGTTCGTGGCGCACCAGCACGTGGCGCAAACGGGGCTGGGCGTGCAGCGCGTCGTACAGGGGCAGCACGGCGCCGCCCGGGTAGCCGAAGACGGTGTCGACGCCCAGGGCGAGCAGAGTGTCGATGAGGGTGCTGGCGCCGTTGCGCGGCGCAAGATCGTGGGCGGGAGCGAGGAGGGGGGCGGGATCGGGTTTCATGGGTCTATTTTCTGCTTGCCCTGGCAGAAAAGGCTGCTGGTTTTCTCGGATAGAATGTAGTATTCAGTAAAATTTGCTGTGAAATAAGGATATGACAGAATGAAGCTGGACAAATTCGACCTCGCCATCCTGACGGCCTTGCAGCAGGATGCCCGCATCAGCCTGCACGAGCTGAGCGCCAGGGTGGGCCTGACCTCGTCACCATGCTGGGCGCGCATCAAGCGCATGGAAGACGATGGCGTCATCGAGGGCTATACGGTGAACGTCAACGCGGCCAAGGTGGGGCTGGCCGACACCGTCATCGTGCAAGTCACGCTGGACGACCATTCGGACCAGGCCCTGTTCGAATTCGGCCACGCCCTGGCCATGATCCCGGAAGTGCTGGAAGCGTTTCTCGTCTCCGGCGACTACGATTACTACCTGCGCATCGCCGTCAGCGACACGCGCGACTACGAACGCCTGCTGCGCGAGCGTTTATATAAAATCCCCGGCATCCGCCACAGCAAATCGAGCTTTGTCTTGCGCCAGCTCAAACAGAGTTACTTGCCACTGCAACGTTAATCCCCTGCACGGCGGGAGTTTTTCCCTAGTCCATTGGTGGCCGCTGCCTGATACTGGACAGTAATAAAAACCATGATAAAACTGGGGACCCGCATGAAATTGACTTTATTCGCTGCCGCCGCCATGGCGCTGTGCCAGGCGCAGGCCGCCGACCTTGCCGCTGACGCCAGCACGATCATCGCCGTCGACTTGCCCACCGTCATCATCACGGGCAGCATGCCGCTGCCTACCGTGGATCAGCCGCGCGATACCTTGGCCGCACCCGTGCAGACGGCCAGCGCGCAGCAGATCGCCCGCAGCGATGCGCTCGACATTTCAGCCTTCTTGCGCCGCAACCTGGGCAGCGTGGTGGTGAACGAGGTGCAAAACAACCCGTTCCAGCCCGACGTCAGCTACCGCGGCTACACGGCTTCGCCCTTGCTGGGCACGCCGCAAGGCCTGTCCGTGTATCTGGACGGCATGCGGCTGAACCAGCCGTTTGGCGACGTCGTCAGCTGGGACTTGATCCCGCGCCTGGCGATAGCCTCGCTGACCCTGATGCCCGGCTCGAATCCCCTGTTCGGCCTCAACACCCTGGGCGGCGCGCTGGCCCTGCAAACCAAGGATGGCAAGAGCAGTCCCGGCACCGCCATCGAAGCGCGCCTGGGCTCGAACCAGCGGCGCGCCGTCGAGTTCGAGCATGGCGGCAGCAATGCGCAGGGCTGGCACTGGTATGTGACGGGCAACCGTTTCAAGGAAGATGGCTGGCGCGACGATTCACCGTCCGACGTGCGCCAGGTGTTCGGCAAGCTGGGCTGGAGCGATGCACGCACGGACATTGCCGCCACCGTGGCGCACGCGGACAATGCGCTGACGGGCAATGGCTTGCAGGAACAGCGCCTGCTGGCGCGCGACTACCGCAGCGTGTACACCAAGCCCGATTTGACGCAGAACAAGTCGACCCTGCTGAACCTGACGGGCAAGCACCAGGCCAGCGATGCCTTGCTATTGTCCGGCAATGTGTACTACCGCAAGATCGATACGCACACCTTCAATGGCGACTTGAACGACGAGTCGCTCGACCAGTCCGTCTACCAGCCTGGTGCGGCCGAGCGGGCGGCGCTGGCGGCGGCCGGCTACACGGGTTTTCCCGCCAGCGGGGCGAATGCAAGCAATACGCCTTTCCCCAAGTGGCGCTGCATCGGCAATGTGCTGCTGAACGATGAGCCAGCCGAAAAATGCAACGGCATGATCAACCGCAGCCACACGCAGCAGGAAAACTATGGTTTTTCGGGCCAGTTCACCGTGCTGGCCGACGTGGCCGGCGCGCGCCATGCCGTCACGGCCGGCGCCGCCTTTGATGCGAGCCACGCTACGTTCCGCCAGAGCAGCCAGTTCGGCTATCTGAATCCGGACCGCAGCATCACGCCCGTCGCGTTCTTTGCCGACGGCACGGAAATCGATGACGACGGCACGCCCGTGGACAACCGGGTCGACTTGAGCGGGCGCATGCGCACCTGGAGCGTGTATGCGAGCGATAGCATTACGCTCAATCAAGATTTAACGTTGACCGTTTCCGGCCGCTACAACCGCAGCACGGTGCGCAACCGCGATGCCATCACGCCCGGCGGCGGCAGCGGTTCGCTCGATGGCGACCACCGTTTCAGCCGCTTCAATCCCGCCATCGGCCTGGCTTATGCGCCGGCCGCCGGCATCGGCGCCTACCTCGGTTACAACGAAGGCAGCCGCACGCCGACGGCCATCGAACTCGGTTGCGCCGATCCGGAAAACCCATGCCGTTTGCCCAACGCCATGGCCGGCGACCCGCCATTAAGACAGGTGGTGACGAAGACGTGGGAAGCGGGTGTGCGCGGCAAGCTCGCCAGCGTGGCCCGCTGGAGCGCGGGCGTGTTCCGCGCGGAAAACCACGACGATATCCTGTTCGTGGCCGATAACCAGGCCGGCTTTGGCTACTTCAAGAATTTCGGCAAGACGCGCCACCAGGGCGTCGAGCTGGCGGTCGATGGCAAGGCGGGCGCGCTGGATTTCGGCGTCAATTACACGTGGTTGCAGGCGACGTATCAAAGCCGCGAGCTTGTCAACGGCAGCGCCAACAGCAGCAGCGACGCGCAAGCGCCCGGCCTCGAAGGCAATATTGTCATCACGCCTGGCAACCGGATTCCCCTGACGCCCAGCCATATTTTCAAGGCGCACGTGGATGTCCAGGGCGGACGCGACTGGACGGTGGGCCTGGCCATGACGGCCGTCTCCAGCGCCTATGCGCGCGGCAATGAAAACAACCAGCACCAGGCAGGTGGACCAGCGTATCTGGGATCGGGCAAGAGCGGCGGCTATGCCGTGGTCGAGCTGAATGGCAAATACCAGCTGACGCCGCGGCTCAGCATATTTGCCCAGGTGAATAACCTGCTCGACCGGAAATATGCGACGGCGGCCCAACTGGGCGCGACGGGTTTCGATGCCAGCGGCAATTTCAGTGCCCGGCCGCTGCCCGCCGTGAACGGCGCGTATCCGATGGTCAACGCGACCTTCTATGCGGCCGGGGCGCCGCGCAGCGTGAATGCGGGCTTGCGCTATGTATTTAATTAGGTTTTCTTGACACTCAAGATGCCTGACAAAACCGTAGCGAGCGGATGGGATTTGTGGCTAAGAAGCGCAACCGTACTCTAGTACGGTGAGCATCGCAGGCCGCAAAGCGTGCCGCGCAGTAGGTTTGGTCAGGCATTCGGCAGAACGTGTTCGATGACCCCGTTGCGTAAGGCCAGGTGGACCAAAGCGGCGGGGCCGGGCACGTCGAGCTTTTCCTTGATGCAGGTCTGGTGGTTGGCCACCGTCTTGCTGCTCACGTGCAGCAGGCGGGCGCAGTCGGCGGCGCTGCGGCCTTCGGCCAGCAGGCGGAAGATTTCGAATTCGCGCTGGCTCAGACTGCTCAAACGCTGCGCTTCCATGCGGGCCGTACCCTGTAGCACGGCGGGGGCGCTATGCGGGTCGAGGTAGCGCCGGCCTGCGTGGGCGGCGCGCACGGCATCTACCAGGTGCTCCGGGTCGGCTTGCTTGCTGACGAAGCCGCAGGCACCACCATCGAGTGCGCGCGCGATCAGCTGCGGCGTGTCGTGCATGCTGAATACCAGCACGCGCGCGTCGGCATCGCGGGCCAGCAGCTTGCGCAGCAATTCCAGGCCGCCGATGCCGGGCATGGACAAATCCGTCACGCACACATCGGGGGCCTGCTCCAGATACAGGGCATACGCCGTTTCGCCATTTCCCGCCTCGGCCACGACGGCGATGTCGCCGCCCTGTTCCAGCAGGCGCCGGTAGCCCGTGCGCACCACCGGGTGGTCATCCACCAGCATCACGCGGATCGCTTGCAGGGCGCTGTTCATGGCGTTCATGCCGCGCACCGTGCCGCCAGGGCCACTTCGATGCGCAAGCCGTTGCCCAGCGCGCTGATCCAGCGGATATGGCCGCGCAGGCCCGCCACTCTTTCACGCATGCCCAGCATGCCGAAGCCATCTGCTGGCGTTTTTTCCTGGGGCAAACCCTGGCCATTGTCTTCGATGGCCAGGTGCAGCAAGCCGTGCGTATCGGCGCGCAATTCCACCGTGGCCTGGTCGGCGCCCGCGTGGCGCGCCACGTTCGTCAAGCCTTCCTGCACCAGGCGGTAGATGGCGGTGGCGGTGCTGTCGTCGAGGTCGGCGGGGATGGCGTGCGGCGCGAAATGGCAAACGATGCCGTGCTGCTGCGCCCAGCTGTCGCACAGCGTCTGCAGGGCCGCTTCCAGGCCCAGGCTGTCGAGTACGGGCGGGCGCAATCGGCGCAGCATGGTGCGCACCATCGCATGCAGCGTTTCCGCCGAGCGGGCGATACTGGCGGCGCAGGCTTGCACGTTCGCCTGGTCGCCATCGCGCGCGCGCAGGATGTAGCTGGCGGCGGCGCGGATGGCCGTGCAGTCTTGTCCCACTTCATCGTGCAGCTCGCGCGCCAGCGCGCAGCGCTCCTCCTCCTGCGCGCGCAGCAGGCGCTGCGTGAGGGCGCGGTTCTGCGCCAGCAGCAGGGCCACCTGCCGCCCGCGCTGCACGGCAAAGGCAGCCATCGCCAGCACCAGCAGCAGCAGGCTCAGGGCTAATTCGTCGAGTTGCCAGTGTTCCTGGCGCCAGAGGGCGTGCGTCAGCCGTTCGGCCAGGTCCAGCCTGGCGGCCAGCAGGAAAAAAGCCAGTGCCAGCGCGCAGCACACGATGCTGCGCCGGACCGGCCGCGTGCCTGAGCGGCCGCTGACGGCCAGTTGGTAGTGTTCCATGATGCGGCTCCCTGAGCACGGTCGATCCCCTTGTTGTGCAAGCTTCATGCCATCGGCACAGGAGGGGGCTGGGGCGCAAGGGGTGCGTCTGGCGGAGCGCCTGCGGACCAATACCTGTTCCAGGATGGAACAGGTGTACCGCGATGTGACGGTGCGGCAAGCGCGGCATTTCAGGCGCGAGCGCAAGGCACGCCCCCGGGCACGCTTTTTTCTATTCAAACACCCCCGTCCGGGAGGAATAGCACTTGCATGGCGCTAAGGCCCCCGGTATCTTGTCGGATAGCCATGGCTTTGTGCCCTGGCATTCTTGGGGAGTCGCGCGTGACCAGTTTCCGCACCAATACCGACCGCCTGCTGGAAGTGCGCCTGCAGGATGAAAAAGTGCTGGCGATCGCCGGCGCCATGGTCGCCTATACGGGCAGCATCAAATTTGAAAAATCCTTGCTCGGTGGCGAGGGCATCTTCGGCGCGCTCAAGCGCAAGGTGACGAACGAAGGCATGCAGGTGATGCAGGCCGCCGGCACGGGCACCGTGTTTTTTGCGCAGAATGCGGCCGAGATCACCGTCATGGCGCTGGCCGGCGAAAAGCTGACCATCGAAAGCAGCAGCCTGCTGGCCTACGACACGAGCCTGAAGACGGGCACCAGCTTTGCCGGCCTGCGCGGCGCCAGTTCGGGCCAGGGCCTGTTTTCCACCACCGTCGAAGGTCACGGCAACCTGGCCGTCATTTCGCGCGGCAACCTGATCATGCTGGAAGTGACCCCCGCGCACCCGCTGCGCGTGGACCCGGACGCCTTCGTCGGCTTCAAGGGCGATATTCGCCAGGAATTCGTCTTCGACGTCAACTGGCGCACCATGATCGGCCAGAGCTCGGGCGAATCGTACCAGCATAAATTCACAGGCCAGGGCGTGGTGTTCATCCAGCCCGCCGAACGCTAGGAGTCGCCATGCCTGTCTATCAGCAAATCAACGAAAAGATGCTTGAGGTCAAACTCGGCAATGAGGAAGTGTTTGCGCGCAAGGGCGCCATGGTGTCTTACCAGGGCGACGTGGCGTTTAGCCGCTCCTTCCTGGCGGGCCAGGGCGTGCAAAGCCTGGCCATGCGCGCCGTCACGAATGAGGGTTATGCCCTGATGTCGGCGCGTGGCACGGGCAGCGTGTTTTATGCGCAGGGCGGCCTGTTCGTCAGCATCGTGCCCGTGCGCGGTGAAACGTTTTATGTGGAAAGCGATTCCCTGCTGGCCTTCGATGCGCGCCTGACGGCCGGCACCATGTTTCTGGGCAACCAGGGCGGCGTGCAGGGCGTGGTGCGCGGCATGGCCTCGGGCCAGGGCTTGTTTACCACCACCTTGCAAGGCACGGGCGAAGTGGCGATTTTGTCGGATGGCAATGCCATCGGCTTGCCCGTCACGCCGGACGTGCCCGTGTTTGTCGATCCGCAAGCGTATATCGGCCACACGGGGCAGCTGAGTTCAACCATCGTCACGGACCTTAACTGGAAAACCTTTGTCGGCCAGGCGTCGGGCGAGTCGTACCAGGTGAAGTTCACTGGCCAGGGTACGGTCTACATCCAAGCGAGCGAAAGGTAAGCCATGACGATTTACAATCCCGATACCTTGCCAAAGAACGATAATCTGAACCGCTTTTCGTATGTCATCGACGTCAAGGAACAGATCTTCATCCGCAAGGGCAAGATGATCGCCTTCTATGGCGAGTTGCGCTTCGAAGCCATGGGCAGCAGCGTGCTCGACTTGATCGTGCGCAATGCCTTCAATGCGCCCAAGTATGTGCACCACTTTGTCGTGGCGCAAGGCCAGGGCCAATTGATTTTGGGCGACAACGGCAATGACCTGGCGTGCTACGACCTGGACAGCGCCAACATGACCATCCGCGCGAAAAACCTGCTGGGCTTTACCAAGGATGTGATTTGCCAGGAATCGACCCTGCCCGGCTATCTGACCATGATAGGCACGGGTAAAGTCATCGCCTCGTCGAACGGTCCCGTGCACTTCCTGGAGTTGCCTTGCCGCGTGGATGAGCAGGCCGTGCTGGGCTGGGCCGACTGCCCCAGCCCTTCGTATCACTACGACTATGCCCACGTTCAGGGCTGGGCCTCGGCCGCCGGCGCGCTCACGGGTTTTACCCTGTCGGGCGAGGAAAAGCAGATCGACTTCACGGGCGTCGGCACGGTGCTGGTGCAGTCGTCCGAGCTGGACGTGACGGGCAGCTCGGCCCTGATGCAGCTGCTGGCGCAATTGCCACTGCTGGGCAAGGAAGACCTGGGGACCTTGAGTCTTTCCGTCCAGCAGCAGATGAAGCAAGAGCGTTAAACTACTTTACGGCCGCGCCCAGCTGGGCGGCCGTTTCTCCAGGAAGGCGGCGACGCCTTCCTCCGCATCCTCTTCCATCATGTTGCGCGCCATCACGTCGCCCGCATACGCATACGCGTCGTCCAGCGGCAGCTGGCGCTGCCGGTAGAACATGGCTTTGCCATAGCGGATGGCTGTCGGGCTTTTCGCCATGATTTGCTGTGCCAGGCGCGCCACGGCTTCGTCGAGCGCCGCGTCGGCCACCGTTTCATTGATCAGGCCCCAGTCGACGGCCGTGTCGGCGTCGATGAAGCGGCCCGTCACCAGCATGTCGAAGGCCCGCTTGGGCGAGACATTGCGCGACAGGGCCACGGACGGCGTGGCGCAGAACAGACCCACGTTGATGCCGGACACGGCGAAGCGGGCGGACGCGCCCGCCACGGCCAGGTCGCAGCTGGCCACCAGCTGGCAGCCGGCCGCCGTGGCGATGCCATGCACGCGGGCAATCACGGGCACGGGCAAGGACTGGATGGCTTGCATCACGCGCGAGCATTGCGCGAACAGGGTTTGATAATACTCAAGCTCACGCGTGGCTTGCATCTGGCGCAAATCGTGGCCCGCGCAAAAGGCCTTGCCTTCGGCGGCCAGCACCACACAGCGCACCTGCGGTTGCTGCGCGATGCTATCGAACGCCTCTTGCAACGCCGCCAGCATGGCGACGGACAGGGCGTTGAATTGCAGCGGGCGGTTCAGGCGCAGGGTGACGAGGCCATCGTGCTCCTCGCGCAGCACCAGCGGTGCGTCGGTATCTTGGGTATCGGGTGTTGCGGTCATGGGGTCTCCAGTGGCCTGATGGCTTTGTCAGGAAGTCTTACTTGGCGGCGTTGACGCTGCCGATGCCGGCGATCGATTTGTGCACGATCTTCGGCTTGCCGTAATACGTCAGTTCGCCCATGCCGCGCACCACGGCGTTCAGTTCGCCCGAGGAATACACCTTGACGGAGCCGATGCCGTCGAAATTGACATCGACGTTTTTCGCCAGCAAGGCTTTCGTATCGACTTCGCCCACGCCTTGCGCCTTCAAGCGCAGCCAGTCGACCTGGCCTTCGGCGGTCAGGCGGCCCGCGCCCTTGTAGCTGATGTCGACCCTGGGGCCATTGAGCTTGGTCAAGATCTTCTCGCCTGCGCCTTCCGCGATCAGCTTGCGCAAGGCGGGCATGGTGATGATGACCCGCGGGTCGCCCTCGGTCTTCTTGATATCCTTGTCTTTCATGGAAATTTTCAACTCGCCATCGACCACCTCCGTGATCACGCCGCTGAGGAACTTCTGGTCGCCGCGCAGCAGCAGGCTTTGCTCCTTGCCCGATTCCACCTCGATGCTGATGGGGCCACGGATGTCGATGGCGTTGAAGGCGGCGACCGTGCGGCTTTGCTCGTCGGCATGCGCGAGGGTGGAGAGGCAAGCGAGGGACAGGACTGACAACAGGAACAGAGGACGCATGGCGGTTTCCTTGAGTAGTTGATCAGTGTATTCTAGGGCGCAAGTTCTCCGAGAGGGAGAAATTTGCGATGAACTGCACAAATCTCGGCGCGGATGCCACCGCGCGGCCATCGGCCAGGCGCGCGCCCGCCGAGGCGCCATTGGTCTATGCTATGGCGTACCGCGTCCTGGAGAGCAGATGAAAAATTACCACAAAGAAGATTATCCCGTCGCCGATATCCGGCGCTTCCTCGAGCCCGGGCCGGTGGTGCTGGTCAGCTCCACCTGGAAGGGCGAGAGCGACGTCATGACCATGGCCTGGCACATGCTGATGGAATTGTCGCCATCGTTGCTGGGCTGCTTCATTTCCGACGCGAATCACAGCTATGAAATGATCAAGCGCAGCATGGAGTGCGTGATCAACCTGCCCACGGCCGACATGGTCGACCAGGTGGTGGCCATCGGCAATTGCAGTGGCGAAGACACGGACAAGTTCACGGCCTTCGGCCTGACGCCGCAGCCGGCCGAGCGGGTGGGCGCGCCCCTGATCGCCGAGTGCTACGCCAACTTCGAATGCAAGCTGGCGCAGGTGGCGGGTAATCCGAAGGGCGGCTTTTTCATTTTCGAGTGCGTGAAGGCCCACGTGGCCACCTCGCCCAAGCTGCCCGAAACCCTGCACTACCGCGGCAACGGCGAGTTCATGGTGTCGGGCCGCACCATCAGCCGCAAGAGCCTGATGAAGCCTGAAATGTTGTAGGTCGGCGTAGGTCGGATTAGGCGCAAGGCGCCGTAATCCGACAACACCGTTGGCCGATGATTAAATCACCCCTTGCGCCAGCATCGCATCGGCCACTTTGACAAAACCGGCGATATTGGCGCCATCCACATAGCTGACGGTGCCGTCAGGACGCGTGCCGTACTGCTTGCACGCCGCATGGATGCCTTGCATGATCTGCAGCAAACGCGCGTCGACTTCTTCGCGCGGCCACGCCATGCGGGCCGCGTTCTGGCTCATTTCCAGGCCCGACGTGGCCACGCCGCCCGCATTGCTGGCCTTGCCCGGCGCATACAGCACGCCGGCCGCCTCGAACGCCTTGGCCGCCTCGATGGTGGTGGGCATGTTGGCGCCCTCGGCCACGCACTGCACGCCATTGGCAATGAGTGTGCGCGCATCGTCGATGTTCAATTCATTCTGCGTGGCGCAGGGCAGGGCGATGTCGACCGGCACGTGCCATGGCGACACGCCCGCCTCGAAGCGCACCCCCGTGCGCTCGGCGTAATCGCTGACGCGGCCATACAGGTGGTTCTTGATTTCCATCAGGATGGCCAGCTTTTCCGGCGTAAAGCCGTCTTCGTCGATGACGGTGCCGCTGGAATCGGAGACGGTGATGACTTTCGCGCCCATTGCCATGGCTTTCTCCACCGCGTACTGCGCCACGTTGCCCGACCCGGAAACGGACACGCGCATGCCTTCGAACGAGCGGCCCTGCGTTTTCAGCATTTCTTCGGCGAAATAGACGGTGCCGTAGCCCGTCGCTTCAGGCCGCATCAGCGAGCCGCCAAAGCTGGCGCCCTTGCCCGTAAACACGCAGTCGGCGCGGTTGCTGAGCTTTTTCATCATGCCGGCCATGTAGCCCACTTCGCGGCCGCCCACGCCGATGTCGCCAGCCGGCACATCCGTGTCCGAACCCACATGGCGGAACAGTTCACTGACGAAGGCTTGGCAAAAGCGCATCACTTCGCCCGGGCTCTTGCCCTTCGGATCGAAATCGGCGCCGCCCTTGCCGCCGCCCATCGGCAAGGTCGTCAGGGCATTCTTGAACGTTTGCTCGAAGGCGAGGAATTTCAGCACCGACAGGGTGACGGACGGATGGAAGCGGATGCCGCCCTTGTACGGCCCGATGGCCATGCTGTGCTGGATGCGGTAGCCGCGATTGACTTGCACCTGGCCATGGTCATCGACCCACGAGACGCGGAACATGACCACGCGTTCCGGCTCGATCAAGCGTTCCAGCAAGCCTTGTTCCGCGTATTTCGGGTGCTGCTCGAGGAACGGCCACAAGCTCTCCATGACTTCGGTGACGGCTTGCAGAAACTCGGGCTGACCTGGATTGCGTGCGGCGACATGCTGGACATACTCGTGAGCAGATGCGTATTTCATCAGAATTCCATGGAGGTGATCGGTTATTTGGGCAACTATCATCGCAGATTTTGCACGAAAATAGTGCAAAAATTTGGTTTTGAGGGGTTTCTGCTACATTTTGGGGATTTTTTGGAGGCTCTCAGGCCGAAGCAAGGGCGAATGCCTTATTGCGAAAAAACACGTGACGAGGCGGTTTCAGCGGCATGCCAGGCCCACAAACGACAACGCCAGCCCTAAGGCTGGCGTCGTTGTCATGGCCGGGTGAATCACCCCGCCATGGCGCGCAATATCAAACCCGTGATGTAAGCGCCATACGTGCCCAGCGCGTAGCCGAGCACGGCCAGCAGCACGCCGACGGGGGCCAGGGCCGGGTGGAAGGCGCTGGCGATGACGGGGGCGGAGGCGGCGCCGCCGATGTTCGCTTGCGATCCCACGGCCATGAAGAACAGCGGCGCACGTATCAGCTTGGCGACGAGCAGCATCAGGCCGCCGTGCACGGCGATCCAGATCAGGCCCAGCAGGAACAGGAATGGCTTGTCGAACAGGGCTTTCAAGTCCATGTGCATGCCGATGGTGGCCACCAGCACGTACAGCATGGCCGAGCCGATGGTCGAGGCGCCCGCGCCTTCCAGGCTGCGCGCCCGGGTAAAACTGAGCAGCAGGCCGAAGGTAGTGGCGAGCACGACGATCCAGAAGAAGTTCGACGTCAGGCTGTAGTCCTGCAGGCGCCATTCGGCGGGCAGGGTGTTGATCCAGCTGATGATGGGGCCGGCCAGGAAGTGCGACAGGCCCGTCACGCCCAGGCCCACGCCGAGGATGATCATGATGTCGGTCAGGCTGGCAACGCGCGCATGCTGGGCCCGGTAGCTCTCGATGCTGTCCTTGAGCGCATTGATGGCTGTCAAGTCGGCGCCCGTCCAGCGATCGAAGGCGCCCGCGCGGCCGGCCAGGAACAGCAGCACGGCCGTCCAGACGTTGGCCACCAGCACGTCGACAGCGACGAACTGGCCGAACAGGGTGGCGTCCACTTCAAACACTTCCTTCATGGCCGCCTGGTTGGCGCCGCCGCCTATCCACGAGCCGGCCACGGTGGTCATGCCGCGCCAGGTGTCGCCCGCCACCGTTTCCGGGTGGATCAAACGCAAGGCTTCGAACGAGACAAGGGCGCCCAGCATGACGCCAAGCGTGCCAGTGAGAAACATGATGATGGCTTTGGGCCCCAGGCGGATGATGCCGCCGAAATCGATGGCCACGCACAGCAGGACCAGCGCGCTGGGCAGCAGATAGTCGCGCGCCACGGCGTACAGGCCGGACGTGTTGCCATCGATGATGCCGAAGGTGTTGAGCAGCGCCGGGATCAGGTAGCACATCAGCAGCGACGGGATATACGTGTAAAACTTTTTCCAGAAGCCGTTCGTTCGGGAAGCGGTCCAGAAAACGGCCCCCAGGGTCATGGCGAGCAGGCCGAGGACGACGGCGTCATTGGTGATCAGGGCAGGTGTGGCAGGTGGCATCGGGGATTCCGGTGAACGTGTCAGGAACGCCCGGGATGCCGATAAGGCTCCCGGACGCAGGGTGGCCGTATCGTATAGTAATGTTGAGGCTTAAACAAATTGTTTAAGCGGTGCCGTGTGGATTTTTACTTGTCAAATCAAACACTTAGAAACTGCTCGCCACAGCGCGCACTAGACTGGTGGTTACAAATAGCGGGCCAGCAAGGCCTTGTCGAGGGCACCGTCGAGTTCGATGCGCACGAAGTGGCCGCTGCCGGGCGCGACCTGGATTTCCTTGCCGTCATCGCTGAGCATGCGTGCTATGGTGAAATCGCGGTTGCCGCCCGGATGCAGGGCCTCGATGCGGTCGCCCACGGCGAAGCGGTTTTTCACTTCCACCCTGGCCCAGCCGTCCGCCACGCCCAGCACGTCGCCCACGTACTGGCTGCGGTCCGCTTCCGAGGCGCCGCGCATGTAGTTCTGATGTGTTTGCGTGTGGTGGCGCTGGTAAAAACCATCCGTGTAGCCGCGATTGGCCAGGCCTTGCAGCTGGCCCAGCAGGCTGATGTCGAAAGGACGGCCCGCCACGGCGTCATCGATGGCCTGGCGGTAGACTTGCGCCGTGCGCGCCGCGTAGTACAGCGATTTGGTGCGGCCCTCGACCTTCAGCGAATCGACGCCGATCTTGACCAGGCGCTCGATATGCTCGACAGCGCGCAAGTCCTTCGAGTTCATGATGTAGGTGCCGTGCTCGTCTTCGAGTATCGGCATCAGCTGGCCAGGGCGCTGTGCTTCTTCAATGAAATAGGGCTGGTCGGCCAGCGGATGGCGCGGCTGCTGGTGCAGGGCCGAAAACGCATTGTTGTCGGCCTCGGCCAGCGCCTGGTGAAATTCCAGCGGCACCACCTGCATGCCGCCCAGATCGCCGCTGGCGTCTTCCGAAGCATTTTTCACCTTGTAATCCCAGCGGCAGGAATTCGTGCACGTGCCCTGGTTCGGGTCGCGGTGGTTGAAATAGCCGGACAGCAGGCAGCGGCCAGAGTAGGCGATGCACAGGGCGCCGTGGACGAACACTTCCAGTTCCATCTCCGGGCAGCGCTGGCGGATTTCCTCGATCTCGTCGAGCGACAGTTCGCGCGACAGAATCACGCGCGTCAGGCCCATGCGGTGCCAGAATTTCACATCCGCCCAGTTCACGGCATTCGCCTGCACGGACAGGTGGACAGGGACGTCCGGCCACTTGTCGCGCACCATCATGATCAAACCCGGGTCGGCCATGATCAGGGCGTCGGGACGCATGGCGATCACAGGTTCCATGTCGCGCAGATAGGTTTTCAGCTTGGCATTGTGGGCGAAGATATTGCTGGCGACAAAGAATTGCTTGCCACGCGCATGGGCGCCATCAATTCCCTCCTGCAAGGCTTGCAAGGTTGAAAAATCGTTATTGCGCACGCGCAAGCTGTAGCGCGGCTGGCCCGCGTAGACGGCATCGGCGCCATAGTCGAAGGCGGCGTGCATCTTGGCCAGGGAGCCGGCAGGAAGGAGGAGTTCGGGAGCGTGGCGCATGGAGGAGGAGCAAAGCCGGCGATTGTAGGCGGCTTGGCGCCAGATTGCCTTGCCTTGGGTCAAGGGATTGACAGCCGGCACCAAGGCGCTCAGGCGTAAGGCGAGCCCGCCAGCGCCGCGTTCAAGCCGATATGTCCCTGGTCCAGCAGCGCGAGAAAGCTGGCCTTGGCCTGCCGCGCGTCGCCATGCTGGCGAAAGTGCCGGTGCGCTTCGATGAGGGCGGTGCTCCAGGTTGCCAGCAGCAGGCTGGCCGCAAGTTGTGCCAGAGGATCGTGCGCGTCGCGCCCGGTGCTCTCGGTCAGTGCCTGCGCCACCACGTGCGCCAGCTCGTCGCGTATCGCCCGCGCCCGCGCTTTCAGGGTATCGCTGGCCTCGATGGTGGCAATGAAACCCTGGCCGGCGGCGGAAAATGTGATGTAGGGACTGTCCTCCAGTACCAGCCGGTGCGCCAGCAGGCGCAGGGTGTCGATAGGCGCGATGGCGGGATCGCGCTGGCGCAAGGCGGCACGCAGCAGTTCGCGTCCCTCTTCCTCGCGGTCGAAGAACATGTCTTCCTTGCGCGGGAAGTGGTTGAACACCGTCATGCGTCCCACGCTGGCGGCCGCTGCGATCTCGTCCACCGTCACTTGCTCGAAGCCGCGTACGAAGAACAGGCGCGTGGCGGCATTCGAGATGGCTTGCCGGGTGGCAAGGCGTTTGCGGGAGCGGAGGTCGGCAGGAATCGTCATGTTGCCGCAATCATACACCAGGTGTACTGAGTACAGATAAGGCTTGATGACACAGTCAGGCGGGGCGTATTATTTATGTACTGAGTATATATTTGGATTGAGTATATGAAGCCATCCGTTCCGGCGACAGCGCTGTCTGTCATCTTCGCCACGGTCGTGCTCGATGCCGTCGGCATCGGCCTGATCTTCCCCATCCTGCCTGCACTGCTGCGGGATGTCACGCATGCCGCCAACGTGGCGCCGTATATCGGCATCATGACGGCCTTGTACGCGCTGATGCAGTTCATCTTTGCGCCCGTACTGGGAGCGCTGAGCGACCGCCTGGGGCGGCGCCCCGTGCTGCTGGTTTCGCTGGCGGGCGCCGCCGTCAACTACCTGTTCCTGGCGTTTGCGCCCAGCCTGTGGATGCTGTTGCTGGGGCGCGCCATCGCGGGGCTGACGAGCGCCAACGTCTCCGTGGCCACGGCTTACATCAGCGATATTTCGGCCGAGAAGCAGCGGGCGCGCCGCTTCGGCTTGCTCAACGCCATGTTCGGCGCAGGCTTCATCATCGGCCCCGTGCTGGGCGGTGCGCTGGGCGATTACGGGCTGCGCCTGCCGTTCATGGCGGCGGCCATCTTGAATACCGGCAACCTGTTGTTGACGTTTCTTACCTTGCCCGAGTCACGTCCCCCCATGCGTGAGCCCACGCGCGCGAAAATTGACCTGGCGGCATTGAATCCCTTGCGTCCGCTGCGCTGGGTTTTCTCGCAGAAAACCTTGCTGCCGATCACCGTCATCTTTTTTACCTTCAGCGCGGCCGGTGAAGTGTATGGCGTGTGCTGGGCCTTGTGGGGCCACGATGCGTTCGAGTGGAACGGGCTGTGGATCGGCCTGTCGCTGGGCGCCTTTGGCGTGTGCCAAGCGCTGGCACAGGCCTTCTTGCCCGGCCCGGCCGTGAAACTGCTGGGCGAGCGCGCCACCATCCTGACCGGGGTGGCCTGCGCCTGCCTGGCGCTGGTCGTCATGGCCTTTGCCAGCCGCAGCTGGATGATCTTCGCCATCATGCCTGTGTTCGCCTTGGGCGGCATCGGCGCGCCGGCCCTGCAGTCGCTGGCCACGCGGCAAGTGGCCGACGACCGGCAAGGCCAGTTCCAGGGCGTGCTGGCCTCGTCCGTAAGCCTGGCGTCCGTGCTCTGCCCGCTGGTGTTTTCCAGCCTGTATTTTGTGTTCAGGGAACACTGGCCCGGCGCCATCTGGCTGTCGGTGATCGTCGTGTACGCGGCGCTCGTGCCGCTCGTACTGGGTCTGGACATCAGGACGCCAGCCAGCAAGCTGGCATCCTGAACTAGCAAGCCGGCGTGGCCGGCACGGACTTAATGTGTGTGCGTGTGCGCGGCGCTGCTGCTGCCGGCCTGCCCCGCCATGGGCAGGTGTTCGGGCGGCATGCCGTCCTTGAACAGTTGACGCAGCTGCTGGCGCAGCTCCGGCGTGTCGTGGTGATGGTGTACCGAAACCGCGTGTTCCACAGCAATTCCCAATAGCTCTTCCTCGCTGTCGGCCGAGATGGCCACCGAGCAATGCGTGTCGCTTGGAAATTCCCGGCAATCGATGAATTTGCGTGTCATGATCGACTCCTTTCTGCCAAGAGCGGGTACCGTACCCGCTCCTTTTAGTATAGGCCGCAATCTGGCCTAGGCCACGCGGCTGCTGGCATTCGTCCTGTGCGCAGGCAAGTGTCTGGGCTGTGCCGTATCGGCGGGGAAATCGTTGACCTGTATCAAGCCATCGACCAGGCGCGCATATTCCAGCAAGGTATTGTGCTCCTGGCAGCTGACCAAGTTTGCTGGCTTGGCCGCAGCCAGCCACTGTTGCATGGCAGACAGGCTTTGCGGCAGGCGCCTGAGGGACGCCCCTTCGGGCGTGTCTTTCAGGCGTTTTTCGATGTGCAGCACGTCGGGCAGCAAGGCCAGCGCCCGTTCGGCGCAAGCCAGCGCATCGTCGGTGTCGCTGGCGACATGGCCGTCGGCCAGCAGGCGCTCGCGGTCGGCGCCCGGCGTTTGCAGGGCCAGCGCCACCTCGCTGCCCAGTTCGTCGGACGGCGGACGATGGGGCAGGCCGAAGGGCAAGAGCAGCATGCGCAGCAACACCGCCAGCACGCGCGCGGGAAAATTATCCAGTACACCCGTCAAGCCCTGCTGCGCCTTGACCAGCGCATCTTGCAGCGACCAGTGCACGTAAGGCAGGTCGGCGGCGAAACGGCCATCGTCCTCGTAACGCTTCAGCACGGACGACGCCAGGTACAGTTGCGCCAGCACGTCGCCCAGGCGGGCGGACAGCCGCTCGCGGCGCTTGAGCTCGCCACCGAGCACGAACATCGACATATCCGTCATGACGGCAAAGGCCGTCGACATGCGCGTCAGCGCGCGGTAATAGGGAGCCAGTACGGGTGCGCTGGCGTCGGGGACGGCCACCAGGCGCGCGCCGCCCAGTGCGTACCACAATCCCCTGGCCAGGTTGCCCAGCACAAAGCCTACGTGGCCAAAGAAGGCCGCATCGAAATCGCGCACGGCTTTGCGGCCATCGCTTTCGCTGACGGCCGCCATTTCCCGGAGTACATACGGATGCGCGCGGATGGCGCCCTGGCCAAAGATGATCAGGCTGCGCGTGAGGATGTTGGCACCCTCAACGGTAATCGCGATGGGGATTTGCTGGTAGGCGCTGGCGAGGAAATTGTCCGGCCCCACGCAGATGCCCTTGCCGCCCAGGATGTCCATGCCGTCATTGACGAGCGCGCGTCCCCGTTCCGTGACGTGGTATTTGACGATGGCGGAAATGACGGCCGGCTTTTCGCCCAGGTCGACGGCGTGCGCAGCCAGGGTGCGGGCCGCGTCCATCAGGTACAGATTGGCGCCCATGCGGGCCAGCGCTTCCTGCACCCCCTCGAATTTGCCGATAGCCATGTTGAACTGGCGCCGCACGGCCGCATATGCGCCGGTGCCGCGCACGGCCATCTTGCCCATGCCCACGCTGGACGAGGGCAGGGAAATGGCGCGCCCGGCCGCCAGGCATTCCATCAGCATGCGCCAACCTTTACCCACTTGCGCCTGGCCGCCGATGACCCAGTCGATGGGGATGAAAACATCGTTACCGGACGTGGGGCCGTTCTGGAACGCGGCGTTCAAGGGGTGATGCCGGCGGCCGATCACCACGCCGTCGTGGCTGGCGGGGATCAGGGCGCAGGTGATGCCCGGCGCATCGTTGTCGGAGAGCAAATGATCGGGGTCGCTGGTCTGGAATGCCAGCCCCAGCAAGGTCGCCACGGGCGCCAGGGTGATGTAGCGCTTGTTCCAGCTGAGGCGGAAACCCACAGTGGCGCGCCCTTCATGCATGCCCATGCACACGATGCCAAGGTCGGGAATGGCAGCCGCATCGGACCCCGCATATGGGCTGGTCAGTGCAAAGCAGGGAATCTCCGTGCCGGAAGCCAATCGCGGCAGGTAGTAATCCTTTTGTTCTTCGGTGCCGTAGTGCAGCAGCAGTTCGGACGGTCCCAGCGAATTGGGCACCATCACGGTCACGGCCAGCGCCGAGCAGCGGCTCGACAATTTCATCACCACCTGCGAATGCATGTAGGCGGAGAATTCCTTGCCGCCGTATTGTTTCGGGATGATCATGCCGAGGAAACCCTGCGCCTTCATGTAGGCCCAGGCTTGCGGCGGCAAATCCTGCGCCTGCTGCGTTTCCCAGTCGTTGACCAGTTCGCACAGCCGCTCGACGTCGTGGTCAAGAAAATGGCGCTCGTCGGCAGTGAGCGAGGCGCGGCCATAAGCCAGCAGCCTGGACCAGTCGGGCCGGCCGGAAAACAGCTGGGCATCCCACCAGGTGGTGCCCGCCTCAAGGGCGTCGCGTTCCGTGTCGGACATGCTCGGCAAGATGCGCTTGAACAGGGCCAGCAAGTGTGGGGTAATCAGGGCGCGGCGCACGGGGCCGGGCGCGAACAGTGCAAGCAGGCCCAGCAGGGCCACCATCAGTACGATCGTCAGCATGCGATATCTCCCTGTGTAATAAGTACAGGGTAGGCCGATATGGCCGATGTTACTGTGCGGTACTGCGCATACGCACAACGCCAACCGGATGGGTTGGCGTTGTGGTGTGTGGCGTGAGGCGTATTAGCGTTGTGGAACGACAATCACCGTGTCGCCTGTCTTGCCCTTGGCACCGTCGTCGCCCTTGGCACCGTCGTTGCCTTGGACACCATCGTTGCCTTGAACACCATCGTTGCCTTTTGCGCCAGTGGCGCCCTTGGCGCCATCATATCCGGCGGCACCGCTGTCGCCGGTCTGGCCAGTGGCGCCGGTCGCACCGGTTGCGCCGGCAGGAGCTTCGGCACCCGTGGCACCCGTTGCGCCGGCTGGACCAGGCGCGCCGGCAGGGCCGGGGACGACTTGCACGACGGGTGGCGCTTCGCGCTGGCAAGCGGTCAAGGCGAGGGTAGAGGCGAGCGCGAGCAATATCAGGGTTGTTTTCATGATGCATCCTTTGGAGTGTGCCGTTATGTACGGAACGGCTCGACGGCGTCGGGCGCGAGTTTCGCATGGCGGGGAGAGATGACCAGTTGACCCGTCTGCCGTGTTGCGCATGGCGCGGACGGCGGGAAGGGAATTAGTGGTCTGCCTGCAGCATGTGCTCCTGGACGGCTGCAGTCCGTACGTTTGCGTACACAGCGGTGGGCGCGATGGTGGTTTTGTGCAAAGACAAACAAAAACGCCACCCGAAGGTGGCGTTTTTGATAAGTTCTGCTGAATTCTTGGTGGCCCGGGGCGGAATCGAACCACCGACACAAGGATTTTCAATCCTCTGCTCTACCGACTGAGCTACCAGGCCAAGGCGGCGAATTATAGCAGAAAGACTTTCCACCTGACCAGAGCTAGCTGTGTTCAAATGCAACAGATGGCCAAAACATGGTGTTTTGGCATCGATATGCGACATAAGGATGCGACGATGCAGCGACGTATTGGAGTGCAAGGCTTGGCGGTGGCGGGCTTGTTCAGTTTGTTTTGCAGTACGGCGCGGGCCGACGGGCTGGCCGATTTGAATGCGGCGCTGGCGCGCTTGCAGGGGCAGATGCCTATCAAGGCACAGGTGGAATCGAAAACCTGGCGCCGCGAGGGCGAAGGCAAGGCGGCGGAAGAGGATAGTGGTCAGGCCATGGTGACTGTCGACGGCGGGTCGGCGGGCTTGCAAGTGCTCTACGGCAAGGATTTGCTGGCGAAAGTGGAAGCCGAGCAGCGCGCCAAGGTGAAGGATCCCAAGGTCAAGACGCCGATCGGCTTTGCGCTGGGGGAAATGAAGGCGACGGAGCTGCGTTCCATGGTGTCGGCGGCGGATGCCCTGTCGCGCGAGATCGAGGAAGCCGTGTTCAGCGGCGAAAAAATGGATAGCTACAAGGGCAAGCCGGCGCGCCTGATCAGCTTTACCCTGTCGCTCGACAAGGTGCCTGAGAAAGACCGCAAGTATGTGAAGAAGTTCGAAGGCGGCATCGAGGTATGGATCGCTGCAGACGGCACGCCGCTGGCCAGCCATTTCCACGTGGATGTGAGCGGACGCGCCTTTGTCGTCATCAGCTTTACGCAAAAGACGGATGAGACGCGCCAGTATGGCGTCAGCGGTGACCATTTATTGTTGCTGCGCAAGGAAAGCAAGAACGCCACCTCGGGTGCGGGCGAGAAGGTGGAAAGCAAAATTATCAAGACCTTGCAGCTGCAATCCTGAAGCGTTGCAAAACCTCCCAAGCCGCTGATCCAGTGGCTTTTTTTACATCGCCGAGCTGCCGCCCATGACGCTCTTTTGCAGTACGCAGCGTCCCGCTTCGCAGGTGGCGCCCGGGTCCGTGACGATGGAGCAGGTCGACATCATGCCATCCGCCTGCTGCTGCTTGCGGCTGGCCTCGGCTTGCGCCTGGGCCAGTGCCTTGAGTGTCTTGCCGTCATGGTCCTTGCTGGACCACGCCAGATAGCGCTCGGGCCCACCGCAGGCCTTGGCGCCGATGGCGAGGGTGTGGCATTGCTGGGTGGAGTCGCAGGCGGCGGCACCCACTTCCGCCTGGATTTGCGCCAGCAAGCCGGCATTGCCGGGGGCGGGCGGCGCATCCTGTGCGGGGGCGCTGCCACAGGCACTGGCGGCCAGCAGCACGATGGAGGAGCACGCGGCGCGCAGCAGTGGTAACAGGATGGGGGAGGTAGGTATATGCATGCCTTCATCATGTGCCACGCTTGCCCGAATGGCAAGCGCGATTCGCACGCTGGACGCACATGCTGTTGCCGATCCTGCCGTCATCGAGCGACACGACGCCGCGGCCCCTGCCGTTTGACTGACGTCAAGATGCCGTACATAAAAATGCCCGCATGAAAGCGGGCAGTTAAACTTACTTCAGCGTGCGCTGGAACAACTGATAAATCCTGCGGTACTCGTCATACCACGCTTCGGGCTGCACGAAGCCGTGGCGCTCCATGGGGTAGCTGGCCATTTCCCAGTTATCCTTTTTGAGCTCGATCAAACGCTGCGACAGGCGCACGGAATCCTGGTAAAACACGTTGTCGTCGATCATGCCATGGGCAATCAAGAGGTTGCCCGTCAGTTTGTCAGCGTATTCGATCGGCGAGGAGATTTTGTACGCTTGCGGATCGATGTCCGGCGTGTTCAGGATATTGGCCGTGTACTCGTGGTTGTAGGTAGTCCAGTCCGTCACGGGACGCAGCGCTGCGCCGGACTTGAACACGTCCGGCGCGCGCATCAGGGCCATCAGGCTCATGAAGCCGCCATAGCTGCCGCCATAGATGCCCACGTTCTTGATGTCGCCCTGGTGCTGTGCTGCCAGCCAGTTGGCGCCGTCGAGGAAATCTTCCAGTTCCGGGTGGCCCATCTGGCGGTAGATGGCCGTGCGCCACGCGCTGCCGTAGCCCATCGAGGCGCGGTAGTCGACGTCGAGCACGATATAGCCTTGCTCCACCAGCAGGTTGTGGAACATCTGTTCGCGGAAGTACACAGGGTAGCGCTCGGTCACGTTCTGCAGGTAGCCGGCGCCGTGCGCGAACATGACGATGGGATAGCGCTTGCCCGCTTCCAGCTGCGCAGGGCGGTACAGCTTGGCCCAGATGGGCGCCGCGCCATGCGTGGACGGCACTTGCACCAGTTCCGGCATGACCCAGCTGCGCGCCTTGAAGGCCTCGCTGCGCGTATCGGTCAGGATAGTCGCCTTGCCGCCTGCAACGGAAATCGTCGCCAGCTGGGCCGGCAGGTAGCTGTTCGAGTAGCGCAGCAGCAGCTTGCCGTTATCCGGCGACAGGCCGAAGTTTTCCACGCCTTTCAAATTTGTCACTTCGCGCACGCCGCCCTCCCTGGCCGTGCTGGCGCACACTTCATAGGTGCCGGGCGCCTGCGGGTTGCACATAAAGTAGGCGGTCTTGCCGTCGCGGCTCCACTCGACGGCGCTCACTTCCCATTTGCCTTGCGTCAACGCGCGCGCCGGAGCCGCGCCCGTTTTTGTGTACAGGTGGGCGTAGCCGCTTTCCTCGGACAAATACCACAGGGTGGCGTTGTCGGGCAGCCAGCCGAATTCGTCGGCGCGGCGGTTGACCCACGCCGTGTCGCTCATGCGGTGGACGGGCAGGAGGGCGCCATTGGCCAGATCGACGTTGGCGATCCAGCGGTCCTTGTTGTCGATGGCGCGCACGCGCACGGCCACGCGCGAACCGTCATCGGTCCAGGCGATGCCGTCGCGCTGGGCGTCGATGCGCACGGGACGGTTGCCTTTCAGTGGCGGCAGCTTCTGTTCGGCGCGCAAGGCCGCCAGCGGATCGGTGGCGATGCCGGGCAGGCTGTCGAAAGCGATCTCGCGCACCTGGCCCGTGCGCAGGTCGGCCAGTTTCAGGCTTTGCGCGATGGGCATGTTGCGGCCCACGCGCGTACGCTCGTCATCCGCTTCCGGGTAGCCTGTTTCCGTGACGTAGCGGGCCAGTTTGCCCAGCTTGCCTTTTTCGGCGGCCTTGTCTTGCGTGACGAACAGCAGCCAGCGGCCATCCGGCGACAGGGCGCTGCCCGATATCGTCACTTTTTCGCCCAGGTAAATCGGTTCCGGCGCGCGCGTGGCGTCCAGGCGGCGCTCTTCGTGGCGGCGCTCGCGGCTTGCGTCGCGATCTTCCTTCTGGCGCGCCAGGTTGACGATCAGGCGCAGTTGCAGCTCGCGCAGGGCGTCCGCTTCCGGCTTGGCATCCGGGTCCTTGGCTGTGCGCAGCAGGGCGACGGGCGCGCTCAGGCGGTCAACGCGGCTCCAGCTGAACCAGTCGCTGCCGCTACGGTACTGCACTGCGCTGCCGTCGGCGGAGTATTGCGGGTCGCTGATGGCCGAGACGCCGCGCGTGATCTGGATCAAGGCACCGTTTTTCAGGTCGCGCTCGAACAAGTCGCCATTGCGCAGCAGGATGGCGCGCGTGCCGGCCCGGTTGACGACCATCTGCTGGCCATCGAGGTTCGCCAGTTGCGCATCGTCAACCTTCTTGCCGCTATTGAGCTTGGCGTTCGCGCCTGCCAATTGATAGGTGTCGCGCAGAGGCGAACTAAGACGTTTTTGCTTGTAATACAGCTGGCCATTCCAGCCCCACCACGCCGCTTCGACGGGTGTGCCGATCCAGTCGGGATCGGCCATGGCCTGGTCCAGGGTGATGGACGTTGGGGCTGCGGTAGTGGATGGGGCCGCATGGGCGGCGGGCAGGGCGGCGGCCAGCAGAGACAGCAGCAGAGGTGTCAGCAGGGGTTGGGCCAACAGGGGAAGAACCAGACGCATCGGGGATCGCTTTATTTGACGAGATGATAAAAGGGGATGGTGAAGGTACAGGCCATGAGGCCGGTATTCTAGCGGAGGAGTTTCGTGCAGGAAATGTCGGAAAGCTAAGCTTGATGTTGGGCCAGCCAGGCGAGAAAGTCCTCAAGCGGCATGGGCCGCGCATACAGGTAGCCCTGCAAGCCATCGCAATCGTGGGCGACCAGGAAGTCGGCCTGCTCCTGCGTTTCCACGCCTTCGGCCACGACGCGCAAGCTCAGATGGCGCGCCATGGCCAATATCGCTTGCACGATGGCCGTATCGCGCGCATCGCGCGGCGTGTCGTCGATGAAGCGCTTGTCGATTTTAAGTTCGTACAGCGGCATCGAGGTCAGGTAGGCGAGGCTGGAATAGCCGGTGCCGAAATCGTCGATGGAAAAGCGGATGCCCAATGCCGCCAGTTCGCGCATGCGCGCCAGCGAGGCGTCGCGCTGGTCGATCAGCAGGCCTTCCGTCAATTCCAGGATCAGGTCGCCGGCCGGCGTGCCGTACTCGGCCAGCGCCGCCTGCACGCGGGCGGCGAAATCAGGCTGGCGAAATTGGGCCGGACTCACGTTTACCGACAGCGCCACGGGCGATCCCGCCTGCGCCAGCAGGCTGGCGGCGCGGCACGCTTCGCGCAGGGCCCAGTGCCCCAGCCTGACGATCAGTCCCGATTCCTCGGCGATGGGGATGAAGACACCCGGCCCGATATGCGTGCCGTCCGCCTGTGGCCAGCGCATCAGCAGCTCGGCCCCCGTCACCCGGCCTTGGCGGTCGACCTGCGGCTGCACGTGCATGCATAATTCATGCTCATCGAGGGCGCGCGCAAGCGCCCGTTCCAGGGTCAGGCGCCGTTCCACGCCTGCCTGCATGGCCGCTTCAAAGAAGGCGATGCCGTTGCGCCCTTCCGCCTTGGAGCGGTACATGGCGATGTCGGCTTCGCGCAGCAGGTCGTGCGCCTGTTGGCCCGTTTTTGGCAGCAGGGTCACGCCGATGCTGGCGCTGCAATGATAGGACTGCCCCTCGATATCGAAGTCGCGCGCGATGGCGGCGCGGATTTTCTCGGCCACCTGGGCTGCCGCGCGGGCGGCGCAGTCCAGGTCATTGGCCAGGTGCGCCAGCAGCACGACGAATTCGTCACCGCCGATGCGCGCCACCGTGTCGGCTTTGCGCATCAGCTGCGCCAGTCGTTCACCGGCCAGGCGCAGCAGCGCGTCGCCGGTGGCGTGGCCGCGCGCGTCGTTGATGTGTTTGAAGTGGTCGAGGTCGATGAACATCAGCGCGCTGATTTTATTGTCGCGCGGCGCGGCGGCCAGCAGGTGGGCGATGCGGTCCATCAGCAGGCGCCGGTTGGGAAGGCCCGTCAGCACGTCGTAGAAGGCCAGGCGGTGGATGTCCGCTTCCGATTTCTTGCGCTCGTCAATTTCGCGCTCGACAGCCACCCAGTGCGTCTGCCTGCCGTCCGCATCCGTAAACGGCACCAGTTCCGCTTCGACCCAGTACGCCTTGCCGGCCTTGTTGTAGTTCAGTAACTCCGCCCTGGCCGGCTGGGCGCTGGCCATGGCGGCGGCGACGCGGGCCAGTTCGTCCGCATCGGTGGCGGGGCCCTGCTGGAACAGCAGGCTGCGGCCCAGCACCTCGGCACGCGTATAGCCGCTGCTGCGCGTGAAGGCGTCGTTGACGAAGATGATGCGCGTGGCCGGCACCGCGCCGGGGCCGGGCGGGCCGTCCAGCACTTCGGCGATCATCACCATGTCGTTCAGGCGGGCCAGCGCCGTGGCCGTCAAGCGCAGCTCGGCGTTGCGTTGCGACAGGGCCTTGCTGCTGTCTTCCAGGTGGCGCAGCAGGAAGGCGCAGGACAGGGTCAGCACGGCGGCGATGAACAGGAAATTCAGGGCCACGATCAGCGCGCGCAGCGCGGGAGAATCAGGCGTGCCCGGCAAGTGCAGGGCGACGTCGGGATACAGGCCCAGGAAAAAGATGGTCAGAGACGTCAGGGCCAAGGTTGACAGGGCTGGCCGCATGCCCAGCAGCAGTGCCGCCAGTACGGGCATGAGCATCATGTAGATCTGGCTGACGGGGCCGATTTTCAGCAGCAGGCCCACGCCCACCAGGTAGGCGACGATCAGGAACTGCCACACGCGCCAGCGGTAGGACATGGCACGCAGATGCCAGATGACGCCGACCCAGCCGATGGCCAGCAGGTCGAGGACGACAATGGACCAGATGGCTTCGCTCGCGGCCAGCAGTGCGCTGGGAATGGCCGTCACGAAGCCAAGCAGCAGAACCACCTGCAGCAGGCGCTTAAAGACCTGGCCGCGCCAATGCGCGAGATCGTTCGACGCCACCACGCTGCCGTCCTTTCTCCAGAATGCCATGTAACCGTACTGAGCAGTAGGTTGATTAAATACTACGCGCTATCTTTCCTCATGTCATCTTGATCATTCATCATGATTGCCGGCGTTCAGCGTTCAGCGTTGTCGACGGATTCATTGATCCATTGGTAGGGCATGATGACCTTGCTGGCGACGGGCTTGCCGTCCAGCGTTTCAGGCTGGAAGACGCACTTGCCCAGCGCATCGCGGGCCGCCTGGTCGAGAGCGGGATAGCCGCTGGAGCGGATGACAGCCGCTTTGCTGACCTTGCCGTCTGCTTCTACCGTGAAGTGCAAGGTCACTCTGCCTTGGGCGCCGCGACGTTTCTCGCCCGGGGGCCAGGCTGGCTGGGTGCAAGCGGCCGGCATGCTGGCTGGCACGCGCACGGCCGGTGTCGAAATGGGCGCCGGCGTGCTTGTGTGACAGCCTGGCAAGAGAATGGCGAGGCAGGTGGCGGCCAGCAGGCTGCCGGCAGTGGAAGGGGACAGGCGATAGGGCAAGAGGAGACTCCAGGTGGTGGGAACAAAAAAAAGCCAGCCTTTCGGCTGGCGCTGTGGGGTGAAGCGCACACTGGCGCTTCGAACCGGCGCTTATTTCTTGGGCGCGCTCAGGCATTCTTTCATGAACGCCTTGCGCGCGTCGCCCTTCATGTCCTTGGCGTCGGCATTGCACGTTTTCATCTTGGTTTGCTGCGTCATGGCCGGCGCCGGCTTGGCGCTCAGGCATTCCTTCATGAAGGATTTGCGCTCATCGCCTTTTTTGCCTGCGGCATCGGCATTGCAGGTGGTCATTTTCGACTGTTGCGCCGTCTTGGCGGCGGGGGCCGCTTCCGGTGCGGCGGCAAAGGCGGTGCTGGCAAACGCGGCAGCGATGCAGAGGGCGATTAATTGTTTCATGGCAAATCCTTGTAGACGCAGGCGATGGAAGGGGACAGGCAATCGGCAGCTCACTGCCGATATACAGAACGTAACTAACTATATGACATTTATCAACAAAATTTCCAATCGAGTGTGTCTTTTTGTTACTGCCGGGCGCCAGGCGTCGACCGGCAGGCCCGGCCAGTCATTCTGCGGCGGCAGCGGCCCTGTTTTTTGCTATGCTAACGTCTTTCCACCGGCCGATGCCGCAGTCTCGGCTGGCGCACCCTCATACGGAGTAGTTATGGTCTCGTTGCAAGAGCAGTTTTTAAAGGCCGGCCTGGTCGACAAGAAGAAGGTCAAGCTGGCCAACCAGGACAAGAGCAAGCAAAAAAAGGACGAGCGCAAGAGCGGCACGCAAAGTGTCGACGAGGTGCGCCTGGCCGCGCTCGAGACGCAGCGCAAGAACGCCGAGCGCGCGCGCGAATTGAACGCGCAGCGCGACGCGGCCGCCAACCAGAAGGCCATCGTGGCGCAGATTGCGCAAATGGTGCAAAAGAACCGTCAAAGCAAGGGCAACCACGGCGAGCTGCCGTACAACTTTACTTTTAACAACAAAATCGAGCGCATCTATGTGACGGCTGCCGTGCAAGCCCACCTGGTGGCGGGCCGCCTGGTGATCGTCTGCCTGGGCGGTGCCGTGGAGCTGGTGCCGCGCATCATCGCCGACAAGATCGCCGAACGCGATCCGGCCATCGTCGTACGTGTAAAACAGGCCAGCACCGAAGTGGACGAGGACGATCCGTATGCGGCGTTCCAGATTCCTGATGATTTGATGTGGTAAAGCGGATTGCCCGGCGCCAGGTGCGTCGGCTGATGTAGCGAGCGGGCCGGAGATGGCTCGTTCAGGACGGCGCTTATAGCAGCGCCAGATCCGTTTTTTCCGTAAGATTGTGGCACCGCCAGAATGTGGCATGCTCGATCGTGCTGGCCGTCAGGCCGTCCAGTGGCGGCCGGTTTCTGCTTCGGTTGCCTCCTGCGACACCCTGCGTCCTTCGTCCTTCGTTCTACGTTAGCCAGAGTGATCAACATGCGTATGCGAAAAAAATCTGACCTTCCGACCAAACGCTGTCAGCAATGCCAGTTGTCGTTTGCATGGCGTAAAAAATGGGAAAAGGTCTGGGACGAGGTGAAATACTGTTCAGATCGCTGTCGCCAGGATAGCAAGCGTCAGACATGAATACCGACCCCGCCGCAAGGTCGGCACAAACGCATATTTACTGGTTCCGCAATGATTTGCGGCTCGAGGATAATCCGGCTTTGCGCCAGGCCTGCCAACGCGCCGGCCATCTGTTGTTTGTGTATTGCCATCGCAGCGCGCCGGTCGCGACGCGCTGGAATGTGCCGCGCACCAGCCCGCATCGCCAGCATTTTCTCCGCTCGGGCCTGGCGGACTTGGCGACGCAGCTGGGGTCGTACGGCAGTCAGTTGCTGGAGGTCGAGGGCGACCCCGCCCAGGTGTTGTTGGCACTGGCGCACTCCATCGGCGCGACGACTATCCATTGCGAGGAGATTGCCGCGCCAGAAGAGCAGGGCGACCTTGCCGCACTGCGTGCTGCAGGCCTGACAGTTGAAGCGCTGTGGCAATCGAGCTTGCTCGATCCGGCCGCGCTGCCGTTTCCGTGCGCTGCCTTGCCTGATGTATTCACCAACTTCCGCATACTCGTAGAGCGAGAGCAGGTGGCGCCGTCGGCCCCGCTCGCGCGGCCGACGACGATTCCGCCCTTGCCGCCGGACTTCGAAGCACTGGCTGAAACCTGGGCTGTGGTGCCGGACGTGCTCCAGGACGCGCATCTTGCCACCGCACGGTCGTCGTTCCCGTACGCGCTACCGGCTTTTTACGGTGGCCCGAGTGCCGCCGCTGCACATCTGCGCCAGTATTTCGGTGGCGAGCTGGCGCACACCTACAAGCTCACACGCAATGGTTTGACCGGCGTGGACTACTCCACCAAATTTTCTCCATGGCTAGCCTGCGGCGCACTATCCGCGCGCGTGGTGTGCGCCGCGCTCAGGCAATTTGAAGCAGAGCACGGCGCCAACGACAGCACATACTGGATCTGGTTTGAATTGATGTGGCGCGACTATTTTCGCTTTCTGCACCTGCAGCATGGGGGCGCGCTGTACCGGGCGCAAGGCTTGAGCAGCCTGGGCCAGCCCAGTCACGATGCGCATCGATTCGAAGCATGGTGCCAAGCCCGCACCAGTGAGCCGCTTGTCAATGCGGGCATGACCGAGCTCAGTGCCACCGGTTATCTCTCCAACCGGCTGCGTCAAATTGTTGCCAGTTACCTGGTGCACGATCTGGGCTGCGATTGGCGCGCCGGCGCTGCCTGGTTTGAAGCGCAACTGATCGACTACGACGTTTACAGCAATCAGGGTAACTGGCTGTACGTTGCCGGCCGAGGAACCGACCCGCGCAATGGGCGACGGTTCAACCTGCAAAAGCAAATGCGTGACCATGATCCATATGGGGCCTATCGGCGCCTCTGGGCGACGCAAGGCACGGCGCAGGTCGAGCTGAAGTGAGGGATGTCAACGGGGCGCAGCTTTTGCGCCGGAAATGAACCGGCGCCAAGGACTGCGCACCCCGGAAACGACAACGCCCACTAACATGAGTGGGCGTTGCGTGAACGAATTCTTGGTGGCCCGGGGCGGAATCGAACCACCGACACAAGGATTTTCAATCCTCTGCTCTACCGACTGAGCTACCAGGCCAAGGTGGCGAATTATAGCAGACCAAAACGGGAATGCAAGAGCCGGCTGTGACTTTTCCCGGATTTCTTGCAGCGGCAGGTCTTTACTTGCCTGTGGGTCAAATATTATTTGAGGTAAGCGGTATTTTTCTCAACAAAAGAACGGTGCATAGTGTGCTCATCGTTACTGATTTGAGAGGACTACCGCATGAACGCCACTACCAATCGCACCGCCATCCCCGCCATCGGCCTGGGCACTTTCCGCCTGCAGGGGCAGGTCGTCATCGATTCCGTCGCCACGGGCCTGGACGTCGGCTACCGCCATATCGATACGGCGCAAATCTACGGCAATGAAGCCGAAGTGGGCCAGGCGATTGCCGCCAGTCCCGTCCCGCGCGACGAACTGTTCGTCACCACCAAGATATGGATCGACAATCTGCAGCGCGACAAACTCATTCCAAGTTTAAAAGACAGCCTGCACAAGCTGCAACTGGAGCAGCTGGACCTGACCCTGATCCATTGGCCGTCGCCGCAGGACGCGATTCCCGTCGCCGACTACATGGCGGCGCTGCTGGAAGCCAAGGCGCAAGGGCTGACCAGGGCCATCGGCGTATCGAATTTCACCAACGCGCAGCTGCGGCAAGCCATCGCTACCGTGGGCGCCGGGCAAATCGCCACGCAGCAGGTCGAGATCCACCCGTTTCTGCAAAACCGCACCGTCATCGATTTCGCGCGCAGCCAGGGCATCCACATGACGGCCTATATGCCGCTTGCGTATGGCAAGGTGGTGATGGACCCCGTGATTGCGGCCATCGCCGCCAAACACGGCGTGACGCCAGCGCAAGTGGCACTGAGCTGGTCGCTGCAGCAGGGCTTTGCCGTGATCCCGTCGTCGACCAAACGCGCCAACCTGGAAGCAAACCTGCATTTCCAGCGCATTACCCTGTCGCCGGACGAGATGGCGCAGATGGCAACTCTGGAGCGTGGCGAGCGCCTGGCCAACCCTGACGGCCTGGCGCCGCAGTGGGATTGAGGAGAAGATGATGACTGCGATGAACAAGCTGGGGCAGGGCGGCGGATTGAGTATCGGCCTGGAATTGCCGCTTGATAATGACTGGTCGTCCACGGGGCGCCAGGCGAATGCGGCGTCCGTCCGCGTGCCGGGCGAGCCTGACATGAAGCAGCACGCGGCGCTGGCGCAGCTGGCCGACCGCCTGGGTTTCAGGGCCCTGTGGCTGCGCGACGTGCCCCTGTATGACCCCTCGTTCGGCGACGCGGCCCAGGTCTTCGAGGTGTTTACCTACCTCGGCTACCTGGCTGGCATCACCGAGAACATCTTGCTGGGCACGGCCGCCGTGGTGTTGCCGCTGCGCGAACCCGTATTGACCTTGAAGGCGGCGGCCAGCGTCGACCAGTTGAGCGGCGGGCGCCTGCTGTTGGGCGTGGCCAGCGGCGACCGGCCCGTCGAGTATCCCGTGTTTGGCCGCGACTTCGACCAGCGCGGCGCCGCCTTCCGCGAGCAGGTGGCCATGCTGCGCGACTGGGGCGTAACGCGCCTGCCGTCCGGCATCCGCCTGTTGCCCAGGCCAGCCGCGCGCTTGCCGCTGCTGGTGGCAGGGCTGGCGCAGCAGTCGCCCGCCTGGATCGGTGAACAAATGGATGGCTGGCTCGCCTATCCGGGGACGCCCGACGACCATGCGCGCCGTTCGGCACAATGGCGCGCCGTGGCCGGTGGCGACAAGCCGTATGTCAGCTTCATCCACCTGGACCTGGACGAAGATCCCGCCATGCCGCTGCAGCGTTTCCGCTTTGGCGGGCGCACGGGGCGTGATGGCCTGATCGCGGAGCTGCACGCGATGCGCGAGGCCGGCGTGCGGCATATCGGCCTGCAACTGCGGCAGAACCGCCGCCCGCTGGCCGAGACCTTGCAGGAGATCGCGGACCACGTGCTGCCTGTATTTCATGGAGCCGCTTGATCTGGGGCACGCGTCCTGTACTTCCGGACTATCTGAAAAGGGTGGGGCAAACGCTATAATGGCCGTATGAACAGTCCCACTCCCCCCACCATGCGGCGCTTCATGCATAGCCACAGCGACGTTTGCATCGTCGGCGACGGCGCCATCGCGAAAACCACGGCGCTGGCGTTTGCCCAGGCAGGACAAAGCGTCACCCTGTTATCCCCGGTGAGCCCTCCGGCACCCACCGTCAAGCCGGTCGAAGCCAGCTGGGATGTACGCGTGTATGCGCTCAATCACACGGCGCACCAGTTGCTGTCGTCGCTGAAGGTGTGGGGCGCTTTGGCGGCCGACAGGGTGGCGCCCATCGATGCCATGCTGGTCAACGGCGACGGTGCGCAGGCGGGCGGACTCGGTTTCGACGCTTACGGCGCCCATGTGGGCACGCTGGCGTGGATCGTCGAGGACCGCAACCTGGGCCAGGCGCTGGACGCCGCGCTGAAATTCGCACCTAACGTCAATGTGGTGCAGGGCCGCGCCAGCCGCCTGGAATGGACGAATGATACGGCCATCGTGCACCTCGATGGCGGCGACACCATCACCTGCGCGCTGGTGGTGGGCGCGGACGGCGCCCAATCGTGGGTGCGGGGCCAGTGCGACATCGGTCTCGATTACCGCTCGTATGGCCAGCGCGGCGTGGTCAGCAACTTCGCCTGCGAAAAGCCGCACCATGGCGCGGCCCACCAATGGTTTACCGGCAGCGAAGGCATCGTCGCGCTGCTGCCGCTGCCGGGGGACCGCGTTTCGCTGGTCTGGTCGGCGCCCGATGCGCTGGCCGATACCTTGATGAGCGAATCGGCCGACGCCCTGGCCGAGCGCCTGGCCGCGTATTGCCACGACAAGCTGGGCAAGCTGATACCTTTGCAGCCGGAACTGGTGCGCGCGTTTCCACTGACCCTGATGCGCCCGCACGCCATGGTGGCGCCACGCGTGGCCCTGGTAGGCGATGCCGCCCACGTGGTGCACCCGATGGCCGGCCACGGCATGAACCTTGGCTTTGCCGACGTGGCGCAACTGGTCAAGACGATCAGCGAACGCGAGGCGCACCGCGGCATCGGTGACGAGCGCGTGCTGGCCCGCTATGCCCGCGCGCGCAAGGAAGACGTGCTGCTGATGCAGCTGGCGACCGATGGCCTGGCGCGTTTGTTCGGCGCCGATCTTGAACCGTTGCGCGTGGTTCGCAATTTGGGATTAAACTTGCTGGATAAATTACCTGCCCTGAAGCGAAAAATGATTTCTCACGCGTTGGGACATCATTAAGTCTTAAGATATCGCTGGATAATGGAAGCAGTGAAAATTCAAGGTCGCCGCAGCTGGTCTGCGGCGCTCGTTTTGTTAAGAAGATAGTTGCGCCGGGCCAGAGGCCAGTTCCGCCAGGCGTTTCAAGTGGAGAAGTGATAGTGATAAAAATGAGTAGAATCGCATTAGTGCTGGCCTCGGGCCTGATGATGTCGTGCGCCGGCGCGGAAACGCCTACGGAAGCGAGCATTAAAAAGCTGATCGAACCGCGCCTGGGCGAAGGCGCCAAGGTTGATTCGGTCAAGGAAACCCCGTATGGAGGCCTGTACGAAGTGCGCACGGGTGGCGATATCCTGTACACGGACAAAGCCGCGCAATACCTGTTCGTGGGCCACGTCTTCGACGCCAAGACGTCGCAAGACCTGACCAAGGTGCGCCTGGACGAAGTCAACCGCATCAAGTTCTCCGACCTGCCGCTCGATTCGGCCATGAAATCCGTCAAGGGCAATGGCAAGCGCGTAATCGCCGTGTTCGAAGATCCGAACTGCGGTTATTGCAAGCGTTTCCGCCAGAACGCGCTGAAGGAAATCGACAACGTCACCGTCTACACCTTCATGTACAACATCCTGTCACCGGACTCCATCGTCAAGTCGCGCAACGTGTGGTGCGCGCCGGACCGCAACAAGGCCTGGGACGACTGGATGCTGAACGGCAAGGCGCCAGCCACGGTCGCTGCCAATTGCGCCAACCCGCATGAGAAAATCCTGGCCCTGGGCCAGCAATTGCGCGTCTCGGGCACGCCTGCCATCTTCTTTGCCGACGGCAGCCGCATTCCGGGCGCAGTCGATGCGAAAACGCTGGAACAGAAATTCTCGACCATTAAGTAATCCGGGCTGTCGCCAGGAAGGCTGGACGGCGCGCCCTCGCAAGGCGCGCTTTTTTTTGCACTTTTTTCCGCTGTCGTATTATCAAGTGTTGTTTGTAGACGCCATAACAATCCAAAAAAGGGGAAGCAGCAGATGATTACCTTGAATATCAACGGACGAGACACGCAGGTCGATGCCGATCCTTCCACGCCCATTCTGTGGGCGCTGCGCGATAACCTGAACATGACGGGCACCAAATTCGGTTGCGGCGCGGCCCTGTGCGGCGCCTGCACGGTGCACCTTGACGGCCAGCCTATCCGCTCGTGTATCACGCCGATTTCCTCGGTCGGCGCGCAAAAGATCACCACCATCGAAGCGATGGAAAACGACCAGGTGGGCAAAGCGGTGCAGGCGGCGTGGGTGCGCCACGACGTGCCGCAATGCGGCTACTGTCAAAGCGGCCAGGTGATGAGCGCCACAGCGCTGCTGCGCACCAACAAGGCACCCAGCGATGCCGACATTGACGGCGCCATGAGCGGCAATATCTGCCGCTGCGGCACCTATCAACGGATCCGCGCAGCCATCAAGGACGCGGCCAAGACCCTGGCCTGAGGAGAGCGACATGCGTATCGAATGGTTGAATCAGGAAGCATTGCAGCATGGCGGGGTGACCCTGGGCGCGGCGCTGGCATCGGCCCCGGTGGCGCTTGCCGATGGTGTGTCGCGGCGCGGTTTCATGAAAGCCGGCGCGGTGGCGGGCGGCGGCTTGATGCTGGGCTTTTTCCTGCCCGGCGCAGGGAAACTGGCACGGGCGGCCGATGCTGCATCCGCCAAGCCCGCGTATGCGCCGAACGCCTTTTTGCATATCGCCCCCGATAACACGGTGACAGTACAGGTGAACCGCCTGGAATTTGGCCAGGGCGTGCAAACGAGCTTGCCCATGCTGATCGCCGAGGAACTCGACGCCGACTGGAGCCTGGTGCATGGGGCGCTGGCGCCAGCCGGCGAACAGTACAAGGATGCCGCCTACGGCATGCAGATGACGGGAGGCTCCGGCAGCATCGCCCATTCGTTCACGCAGTACCGCGAAATTGGCGCCAAGGCGCGCGCCATGCTGGTAGGCGCCGCCGCCGCACAGTGGAAAGTCAGTCCCGACCAGGTGCGTGCCGCGAAAGGCGTGCTGTATGGCCCCGGCGGGCAAAAGGCGACATATGGCGAGTTTGCCGACGCGGCCATGCGCCAACCCGTACCTGCCAGCGTCAAGCTGAAGGACCCGCGCGACTTTTCCATCATCGGCAAACCCGTGAAACGGCTCGACGCGGCTGCCAAGTCCACAGGAAAACAGCAGTTCGGCATCGACTTCAAGCCGCCTGGCGCGAAAGTGGCCATGGTGGCCCGCCCGCCCGTGTTTGGCGCGAAAGTGGCGAAATTTGACGCCAGCAAGGCCAAAGCCATCAAGGGCGTGCTGGAAGTACTGGAAGTAAAGACCGACCGTGGCGGTAGCGGCGTGGCCGTCATCGCCGACGGCTACTGGCCCGCCAAACAAGGGCGCGACGCGCTGGTGATCGAGTGGGATTCGAGCGCCGTGGAAAAAGTCAGCAGCGTCCAGCAACTGGCGGCCTTCAAGGCGCTCGCCAAAACGCCGGGTACTGTCGCCAAACCTGCCGACATGGGCAAGTTGGCCTCCGCGCCGAAAAAGATCGAGGCCGTCTATGAATTCCCTTACCTGGCACATGCGCCGATGGAACCGCTCAATTGCGTCGTCGACCTGCAGGCCGACAAATGCACGATGTGGGTGGGCTCGCAATTCCAGACGGGCGACCAGGCGGCGATTGCTGCCACCTCTGGCCTGAAACCGGAGCAGGTGACCTTGCACACGATGATGGCGGGCGGCGGCTTCGGCCGGCGTGCCGTGCCATCTTCCGATTACGTGGTCGAAGCCGTCAACGTCGCCAAGGCTTATCGCGCGGCGGGCAAGAGCGGTCCATTGAAGCTGATGTGGAGCCGCGAGGACGACATCAAGGGCGGCTACTACCGGCCGTCGCATGTGCACCGCGCGCAGATCGGCCTCGACGCCAAAGGCAAGATACTCGCCTGGGACCACACCATCGTGGGCCAGTCCATCATGGCCGGCACGCCGTTCGAAGCCTTCATGGTGAAAAATGGCGTCGACGGCACCATGGTCGAAGGCATGGGCGAACCGTACACCCTGCCGATGAAGCTGTCCGTGCACACGGCCAAGGCGAACGTGCCCGTGCTGTGGTGGCGTTCCGTCGGCTCGACGCATACGGCCTTTGTCATGGAAACCCTGATCGACGAAGCGGCGCACGTGGCGAAGATGGACCCCGTCGCCTACCGCAAGCAGCTGATCGACGCCAAGCATACGCGCCACATCGCCGCGCTGGACCTGGCCGTAGCCAAGTCCGGTTATGGCAGGAAGAAGCTGCCGAAGGGACAGGCCTGGGGCGTGGCCATGCATGAATCGTTCAATTCCGTGGTCGCCTACGTGGTGACGGCGTCGGTGGTCGAGGGCGCGCCCAAGCTGCACCAGGTATGGGCGGGCGTGCATTGCAACCTGGCCGTCAACCCCCTGACGATCGAGGCGCAAGTGCAGGGTGCCGCGCTGATGGCGCTGGGCATGACCATTCCCGGCGCGGCCATCACGCTCAAGGATGGCTTGGTGGAGCAGCAGAACTTCGGCGACTATCCGGTGCCGCGCATGCCCGACATGCCGGTGATCGAGGTGCATCTGGTACCGTCGGGCGACGCGCCGACGGGCATGGGTGAACCCGGCGTGCCGCCGCTGGCGCCCGCTTTCGCCAATGCGTTGTTCGCCCTGACGGGCAAGCGCCTGCGCAAGCTGCCGTTTGATCTGGCGGCCGCATGACGGTAGCAGTTTTTTGAGTACGGTCGGCATCCTGCTGGCAGCCGGAAGGGGACGCAGGTTCGACCCTTCCGGCGCACAGAACAAATTATTGCAGCCTTTGACGGAAGGCCCGCATGCTGGCTTGCCGGTGGTGGTGGCGGCCGCAAAGTCCATGCTGGCGGCCTTGCCGCGCGTGCTGGCCGTGGTGCGCGCCGACGACACGCAGGTGGCGCGCGCACTTGGTGCGCTGGGCTGCGAGGTGCGCGTCTGCCATGATGCTGACACGGGCATGGCGGCCTCGCTCACCTGCGCCATCGATTACGTGCGCGGCGCGCCGGGTTGGCTGATCGCCCTGGGCGACATGCCTGGTGTGGAAGCGGCTACAATCGCCGCCTTGTCGCAAGCCATCGGCGATGGCGCACACATCGCCGTGCCCGTCTTTCAGGGGCGGCGCGGCAATCCTGTCGCGTTCAGTGCCTTTCACTTGCCGCTGTTGCTGGCGCTCGATGGCGACCAGGGCGCGCGCAGCATCGTCAACAGTCATGCCGTATGCGAAGTGACAGTGGACGACAGCGGCATCTTGCGCGATATTGATACACCTGACGATTTGTAAGGCGGGGCAGTGGCGCTCCCGGGAAGACAAGCCAGACACGAGGAAAACATGAAAAAAGCTCCAATTAAAAAAAGCATCGCCAAGGCAGGAGCCAAGGCGAGCGGCAAAGCCACAAGCAAAGCCGCGGCGAAAACCACAGTGAAAATCACACCGGCCGCCGGCATCATCTACAGCATCGCCGCCCTTGATCTGGCGGGCCACATGTTCAAAGTGACGTTGACAGTCAAGTCGCCGGCCGCCATCGGCCAGGTCTTGTCCCTGCCGGCCTGGATCCCGGGCAGCTACATGATCCGCGAATTTTCGCGCAACATCGTCAGCATCCGCGCCGAGTCCGGGGGCAAGGCAGTCGCGCTGACCAAGCTGGACAAGCACTCGTGGCAAGCCGCGCCTTGCCAGGGCGCCCTGACGGTCGAATATGACGTCTACGCCTGGGATTTGTCCGTGCGCGCCGCTCACCTGGACCAGAATCATGGCTTCTTCAACGGTACCAGCGTGTTCTTGCGCGTGCTGGGCCAGGAATCCGACGCCCATGAAGTGCACATCGTGCAGCCGAAGGATGCGGCCTGCAAGACCTGGAGAGTCGCCACCACCCTGCCGGAACTCAAAGCGAAACGCTATGGCTTCGGCAGCTACCAGGCGGCCAACTACGATGAGCTGATCGACCACCCGGTGGAGATGGGCGACTTCGCGCTGGCCACCTTCAACGCGCATGGGGTGCCCCACGATATCGTCGTCACGGGCAAGGTGCCGAACCTGGACCTGGACCGTCTGTGCCGCGACCTGAAAGCCATCTGCGAAACGCAGATCGCCTTCTTCGAGCCGAAAACCAAAAAAGCGCCGATGGACCGCTATGTGTTCATGACCATGGCCGTCGGCGACGGTTACGGCGGCCTGGAACATCGCGCCTCGACGGCGCTGATCTGCGCACGCGCCGACCTGCCGACGACGGCTTCAAACAGCACCGAGATCGGCGACGGCTACCTGAAATTCCTGGGCCTGTGCAGCCACGAGTACTTCCATACCTGGAACGTCAAGCGCATCAAGCCGGCTGCCTTTGCGCCGTATAACCTGCAGGCGGAGAGCTACTCGCCGCTGCTGTGGCTCTTCGAGGGTTTCACCAGTTATTACGATGACCTGATGCTGGTGCGCGCGGGCCTGATCGACGAGGCAGCCTATTTCAAATTGCTCGGGAAAACCGTCAACAGCGTGCTGCGCGGCAGCGGCCGCACCAAGCAAAGCGTGGCCGATTCCAGCTTCGACGCCTGGGGCAAGTACTACCGCCAGGATGAAAACGCGCCGAACGCCATCGTCAGCTACTACACCAAGGGTTCGCTGATCGCGCTGGCATTCGACCTGACGATCCGCGCCAAGACGAACGGCGAAAAATCGCTGGACGACGTGATGCAGGCACTGTGGCAGCGCTATGGCCGCGATTTCTACAAGGGCAAAGCGCGCGGCGTGACGCCGGCTGAAGTCGAAGCCCTGTTCGATGAGGTTTCCGGCACGCGCATGAAACCGTTCTTCGAGCGCTACATCCGCGGCACGGACGACGTGCCACTGGCGCGCCTGCTGGCGCCATTCGGCGTGAAATACAGCGACGCGCGCAAGGCCGAAAAAGCCAGCCTGGACGTCAACCTGGGCCGCGACGGCAACGATGCCAGGCTGGCGCAGGTGCACCAGGGCGGTGCCGCCCACCTGGCTGGTCTGTCTGCCGGCGACGTGCTGGTGGCTGTCGATGGCTTGCGCGTGACGGGCAACCCGGCCAACCTGGACACTTTGCTGGGTCGTTATGCCGTCGGTGCCAGGGTGGCGATCCACGCTTTCCGCCGCGACGAGCTGATGACGTTTGCGGCCGTGCTGCAAGGCGACCGCGTGCCGGGTGTCAGCCTGGCGTTGCTGCCGGCGCCAAAGAAAGCCACGGGACCGAAGCGTCCTAGCGCGGCATGATGGTGTTTGTCGTGCAGTAAGACAGAAAACCGGCCTTTACTGGCCGGTTTTTTCTTTCAGGATATATTTCCTCAAATGTAATTCACCTGCCGACACTGCCGGGTTGCCATCATATTTCCTGCAAATGAACTAATTTTTCTTTAACTAAACTAAAATTGCCGCACTGTCTCTTTTAGATCGCGCCCAACGTGCAAACCCTCGATCCACGAACGATTATGTTGATGACGACCCTGATGTGCGGGGCGATGTGCATCGTCATGTTCTCGGTCTATCACAGCTTCCGGCGCGAGGTGCATGGCCTTGGGCATTGGGCGGCCGGTTTGCTGTTGCTGGTGTGCGCGTCCCTGCTGTTCGGCACCCGCGAGGTGCTGCCGCCTGAATTGTCCATGATCGCGGCCAATGCGGCGCTGGTGGCCGGCATCGGCCTGTCGATGCTGGGCACGGAGAAATTCTTTGGCCTGGCGCCCAGCCGCCGCGCTTATTGGCTGATACTTGCCCTGGCCATCGCCGGCAATAGCTGGTGGCTGCTGGCGCGCCCCGATTTCTCGGCGCGCGTGGCGGTCTTCTCCCTGCTGGTCTTCCTGTTTTATGCGCGCCAGGTGCAACTGGTGTGGCACCATGGCGAGCGCCATTTCTCAAGTTTTTTCTTTGGGGCGCTGATGCTGCTGCAAGCTGTCGTGGTGCTGGCGCGCGGCGTGTCGGCGTTGCTGCATGGCGGCGCCAGCGTGAACCTGGCGGTGGCAAGCACACCGGCCGGCATCTATCTGGCGGTCGCCAATTTCATGGCCCTGCTGCTGACGGTGGGCTTCATGACGGTGGCGACGCGCCGTCTGCAGCAGATACTGGAGCGCCGCTCGACCCACGATCCATTGACGCAGGTGCTGAACCGGCGCGGTTTTGGCGATGCCTATGCCCGCGAGATAGGCAATCTGCGCCGCCGCCGTTTACCGCTGACACTGCTCAGCATCGACCTCGATTACTTCAAATCGATCAATGACCGCTACGGTCACGCGGTGGGTGACCAGGTGCTGGCGCATGTGGCCACCGTCATCGGAGGCGCCCTGCGCGAATCGGATTGCGTGGCGCGTTTCGGCGGCGAGGAGTTCGTCGTGCTGATGCCGGATATGCCTGTGCATAATGCCTTGGGTGTGGCCGAACGCATTCGCACCTTGCTGCGCGAGTCCAGTCATGCGGGACTGCCTTCGTGTACCGTCAGCATTGGCGTCGCTTGCCAGGCATCGGTGGTGGAGGGGCTGGAAGGATTGCTGTCGCGCGCCGATGCGGCCCTGTACCTGGCCAAGGAGCGGGGACGCGACCGCATCGAGCTCGATGCTGCCGCGTTTACTGAGGACCGGACAATGTCCGCAGCTGGAATCGGTACTGCTCGTTGAACAGGAAGGTTTCGGAAAAATCGAAGGTTTTGGCGCGGCTGTGCATCAGGTGTGCGGCCGGCGGAAAGAGGGTTTGCACGCGCCGCACGGCGGCCAGCGCCACGGCCGATGCTTCGCTGTCGCGTGAACGGTGTACATGCACGCTTTTCAGCGCGCCGTCTGGGCCAACGCTCAGGTCGAGTACGACGATGGCCGGCAACATGGGCGGCAAGCGCCCGCTGAATGTGTATTCCACATTGGCCGCCATGATCTGCTGGGCCACCAGCGACTTGTAGGCGTCGATGTTGGCGGCAAGCTGTATCGCGGCTGGCGTGCCAGGGGGCGTGCGCTCCAATGGCGAGGGTCTGCGCTCCCCTGGAGGGGATGCAGTCTGGCAAGCCGACAGCAGGACAGTGGCGGCAAGGGCGATGATCGCGTGTCTCATGGCTGCCAGACTAGCATGTTTTAACTAAACAGGCGTTCCAGCTCCACGCCGGGGTCTGGCGCGCGCATGAACGCTTCGCCCACGAGGAAGCTGTGGATGTGCGCATCGCGCATGCGCTTCACGTCGGCCGTGCTGTGGATGCCCGATTCCGTGATGATCAATTTGTCTTGCGGGATGCGCGGCAAGAGATTGATGGTCGTGTCGAGCGAGGTCTCAAACGTGCGCAGGTTGCGGTTGTTGATGCCGATCAGCGCGCTCTTGAGCTTGAGCGCTGCCGTCAGTTCTTCGCCGTCGTGGCTTTCGATCAGCACGCCCATACCCAGTTCGTGGGCGCACGATTCCATTTCGGCCATCAGGCCGTGGTCGAGCGCGGCTACGATCAGCAGGATGCAGTCCGCACCCATGGCCCGCGCTTCATAGATCTGGTACATGTCGACCATGAAATCCTTGCGCAGCACGGGGATGGCGCAGGCGGCGCGCGCCTGCTGCAGATAGTCCACGGCCCCCTGGAAGAACTGCTCGTCTGTCAGCACGGACAGGCAAGCCGCGCCATGCGCCGCATAGCTGGCGGCGATGTCGGCCGGGCGGAAGTCCGCGCGGATCACGCCTTTCGATGGCGACGCCTTTTTTACTTCGGCGATGATGCCGGGCTTGCCGGCGGCGATGTGCTGGCGCAGGCTCGCTTCAAAGCCGCGCAGGCCGGCGCGCAGAGCGCTGTCGCTTTCCACGTCGCCGCGCAGGCTGGCCAGGCTGCGGTGGGCTTTGGCCTTGGCCACTTCGTCGGCCTTCACGGCCAGGATTTTATCGAGTATGTCGGACATGATGGTCGCTATTCTAAAAAGGAGGGCGGGGAGCTTACGCCTGCGCCGGGGTGCCCAGTTGCTGCGTCACCTGCACGAACTGATCGAGTTTCGCCAGCGCGGCGCCCGAGCTGACGGCCTTGCGCGCACGGGCCAGGCCGTCTTCGATCGAACTGGCCACGCCGGCCGCGTACAGCGCCGTGCCCGCATTCAGGGCGACGATGTCAGCTGCCGCACCGGGTTCGCCTCGCAGCGCTTCCATCATCTTGGTCTTCGATTCGATGGAATCGGCCACTTTCAGGTTGCGGCTGGCGATCATCGACATGCCGAAATCTTCGGGATGGATTTCATACTCGCGGATCTCTCCGTTGATCAATTCGCCCACCATGGTGGCTGCGCCCAGCGACACTTCATCCATATTGTCGCGGCCATACACGACGATGGCATGCTGCGCGCCCAGGCGCTGCAGCACGCGTACCTGGATGCCGACCAGGTCGGCGTGGAACACGCCCATCAGAATGTTCGGCGCGCTGGCCGGATTCGTCAGAGGCCCCAGGATATTGAAAATCGTGCGCACGCCCAGTTCCTTGCGCACGGGCGCCGCATGCTTCATGGCCGCGTGGTGGTTCGGTGCGTACATGAAGCCGATGCCCGTCTGCGCGATCGACTGGGCGATCTGCTCGGGCTGCAGGTTGATGTTGACGCCCAGGGAGTCCAGCACGTCGGCGCTGCCGGACGAGGACGAGACGCTGCGTCCGCCATGCTTGGCCACGCGCGCGCCGGCTGCCGCCGCCACGAACATCGAGGCGGTGGAGATATTAAAAGTGTGCGCGCCGTCGCCGCCCGTGCCGACGATGTCGAGCAGGTTGGTGGTGTCGGCCATGGGCACCTTGGTGGAAAACTCGCGCATCACTTGCGCGGCGGCGGCGATTTCGCCGATGGTTTCCTTTTTCACGCGCAAGCCCATGGTGAGCGCCGCGATCATGGTGGGCGACATTTCGCCGGACATGATCTGGCGGAACAGGTAGAGCATTTCGTCGTGAAAGATTTCGCGGTGTTCGATGCAGCGCAGCAGGGCTTCTTGTGGGGTGATCGGCATGATGCTTCCTTCTTCAATGATGGCGCAGGAGGACACTGATGGCACGCCGTGGCGTGCGCATGGAATCAGCGCTCGAGGAAATTCTTCAGCAGGGCGTGGCCGTGCTCCGAGAGGATCGATTCGGGGTGGAACTGCACCCCCTCGATATCGTATTCCCGGTGGCGCACGCCCATGATTTCGCCGTCGTCCGTCCACGCCGTCACTTCCAGGCAGGAAGGCAGCGAGGCGCGTTCGATCGCCAAAGAGTGGTAGCGGATCACTGTGAAGGGGCTGGGGATGTCCTTGAAGACACCCACACCCGTATGCGCGATGACGGAAGTCTTGCCATGCATGACCTGCTTGGCGCGGATGACCTTGCCACCAAATGCTTCGCCGATGGCCTGATGGCCCAGACAGACGCCCAGTATCGGTTTCTTGCCGGCGAAGTGCTTGAGCACTTCCACCGAAATACCCGCCTGCTTTGGAGCTTTCGGGCCGGGCGAGATGCAGATGCGGTCCGGGTTCAGCGCTTCGATCTGTTCGATCGTGATTTCATCGTTGCGGTAGACCCGCACGTCTTCGCCCAACTCGCCGAAATACTGCACGATGTTGTAGGTGAAGGAGTCATAGTTGTCGATCATCAGCAGCATCTTAAAACTCCCCATCCAGGCCATCTTGCACTTGTTCGGCGGCGCGCAATACGGCGCGCGCCTTGTTTTCGGTTTCCTGCCATTCCATTTCGGGGATGGAGTCGGCCACGATGCCGGCCGCAGCCTGCACGTACAGCATGCCGTCCTTGATCACGCCCGTGCGGATGGCGATCGCCACGTCCATTTCGCCGCCAAACGACAGGTAGCCGCATGCGCCGCCATAGATGCCGCGCTTGGTGATTTCCAGCTCGTCGATCACTTCCATGGCGCGCACTTTCGGCGCGCCCGTCAGGGTGCCGGCCGGGAAGGTGGCGCGCAGCACGTCCAGGTTCGACAGGCCGTCTTTCAAAGTGCCTTCCACGTTCGAGACGATGTGCTGCACGTGCGAGTATTTTTCGATGACCATGCGGTCGGTGACTTGCACGCTGCCCGTTTCGGCGATGCGGCCGATGTCATTGCGGGCCAGGTCGATCAGCATCACGTGCTCGGCGATCTCTTTCGGATCGGCCAGCAGTTCGGCCGACAGCTCGGCGTCGCGCTCTGGCGTGGCGCCGCGCGGACGGGTGCCGGCGATGGGGCGCAAGGTGACTTTCTTGCCGCCGTCCGCCAGCTTCTCGTTGCGCACCAAAATCTCGGGCGAGGCGCCGATGATCTGCATGTCGCCGAAATTATAGAAGTACATGTACGGCGAAGGATTGAGCGACCGCAGGGCGCGGTACAGGGTCAGCGGAGAATCGACATACGGTTTGCGGATGCGCTGGCCGATCTGCACCTGCATCAAGTCGCCGGCCATCACGTATTCGTGCGCCTTGGCCACCGCCTTCAAATAGTCTTCCTTGGAAAAATCGCGGATGGTTTCCGTACGCACGGAGGCGCTGGTAACGGGCGCATCGACGCCGCGGCGCAACATCATGCGCAAGTCTTTCAGGCGCTGGCGAGCCTTGCTGAACGACTCGGGCTGCGTGGTGTCGGCGTAGACGATCAGGTACAGTTTGCCGGACAGGTTGTCGATGACCGCCAGTTCCTCCGTCACCATCAACTGGATGTCGGGCAGGTTCAAGTCGTCTTTCGGCGCGCCCCCTGCCAGTTTTTTCTCGATGTGGCGTACGGTGTCGTAGCCGAAGTAGCCAGCCAGGCCGCCACAGAAACGCGGCATGCCAGGGCGCAGGGCCACCTTGAAGCGAGACTGGTACTGTTCGATGAAGTCGAGCGGATTGCCTTCGTGCTCTTCGATCACGGCACCGTTCTTGACGATCTCGGTGCGGTTGCCATGGCTGCGCAAGACGGTCGTGGCGGGCAAGCCGATGAAGGAATAGCGGCCGAAGCGTTCGCCGCCGACGACGGATTCGAGCAGGAAGGTGTTCTTGCCGCCTTGCTGGGTTTGCGCCAGTTTCAGGTACAGCGTGAGCGGGGTTTCCAGGTCGGCAAAAGCTTCAGCGATCAGGGGGATGCGGTTGTAGCCTTGTTGGGCCAGCGATTTGAATTCGAGTTCGGTCATGTGTCTCTCCATGCCGCCAGGGTACGCGTGTGCGTCGTGCTTATAAAACACAAACCCTGCGGTGGGTTATCAAAAAACCTGCCGGTGCGCGCGCGCAGCCGACAGCAATCTTACACGGCTCGGCCCTTAGGCCTGCCAGGATTGCCAGCGTCGCCAAAGCCAGGCCTCAATCGAGCCGGTTTGGGTGACATTGTGTTTTTTGATGAGAAACGTGTTCACGATGTGGTGTTGGTCAGTATGCTGGTCTGTTGTGCATGCTTATAAAATGCGCTGCTTCGAGCAGCGTATTTACTATACCATCGGAATCGGTGTCGTGTATAGAGTGTCCGTGGTTGTAACCATACGGTACGGTCAAGACGGGGCAAGCCGCAGCCCGTGCCGCTTGCGCGTCATTCGAGGAGTCGCCGATGGCCACCACTTTGGCGGGCGCCAGATCGAAGTCCGCGCACACTTGCAGCAGTGGCATGGGGTGTGGTTTTTTCTTCGGCAGCGAATCGCCCCCGTAGACGATCTCGAAATACTGTGCCAGGTTTTTCTGCTTCAGCAGGGGCAGGGCGAAGGCGATCGGCTTGTTGGTGACGCAGGCCAGGCGCAGGCCCGCCGCCTTCATTGCCGCCAGCCCTGCTTCCACGTCCGGATACAGGGTGCTGAACTGGCCATTGATGGCCAGGTAGTGGCGCTGGTAAGCCTCCATCGCCTGCTCGAAACGCTGTTCCACGCCGGCCGCATCGAAGTCGAGCGCCAGCACGGTGCGGATCAGGTTTTCCGAGCCCTTGCCCACCATCAGTTTGATGGCGTCGGCGCTGATGGGCGCCAGATCCAGTTCCGCGCGCATGCCATTGATGGCGACATGAAAATCGGGCACGGTGTCGAGCATCGTGCCATCGAGGTCGATGATGGCGGCGCGCACGCCGGCCAGTACGTGGTCTTTCACCGTGCCCGCTTGCATCAGGCGCCCTTCACTTTTACCAATTCGGCACGCATGGCGTCGATGACTGCCTTGTAGTCAGGCTTGCCGAAGATGGCCGAACCAGCGACGAAGGTGTCGGCGCCGGCAGCGGCGGCAGCGGCGATGTTGTCGATCTTGATGCCGCCATCGACTTCCAGCATGATGTCACGTCCGGATTCGTCGATCATGCGGCGTGCGTCTGCGATTTTCTTCAGCGCTTGTGGAATGAAGGACTGGCCGCCGAAGCCCGGGTTGACCGACATGATCAGGATGATGTCGATCTTGTCCATCACGTGTTCCAGGTAGTGCAGCGGCGTGCCAGGGTTGAAAACCAGGCCCGATTTGCAGCCATTGTCGCGGATCAGCTGCAAGGAACGGTCAACGTGATCCGACGCTTCCGGATGGAAGGTGATGATGTTCGCGCCAGCCTTGGCGAAATCCGGGATAATGCGATCGACAGGCTTCACCATCAGGTGCACATCGATGGGTACTTGCACGTGCGGGCGGATAGCCTCGCACACCAGCGGGCCGATGGTCAGGTTCGGCACATAATGGTTATCCATCACGTCGAAGTGGATGATGTCGGCGCCGGCGGTAACGACGTTGCGCACTTCTTCGCCCAGACGGGCAAAGTCGGCGGACAGGATGCTGGGAGCGATACGGAATGTTGTCATGGTGGCTAAGGGCTTAGAGTAGAAAATGCGAAGATGCGCTATTTTACGCTTGGCGCCGTTACCATGCTTCATTGAAGTACAGTGAAACTCAGAATACGCATCGCGCGATGGCCAATTCGGCGCGCGCGACACACAATACACGACTGGCAATGTCTGAATAGGAATGACGATGGCGACTTATGAATTTACGGTAACGGTCAAGACGCAATATCTGCCCGAGCAATCGGCACCGGACCAGGGGCGGCACGTGTTCAGCTACACGATACGCGTCGTCAACACGGGCACAGCTGGCGCGCAGCTGATTTCGCGCCACTGGGTCATCACGGATGCGAACAACAAGGTGGAAGAGGTGCGCGGCCTGGGCGCCGTCGGCCACCAGCCGTTGCTGCAGCCGGGCGAGCAGTTCGAATACACGAGCGGTACCATGCTGGGTACGCCGCAAGGCTCGATGCACGGCGAATACTTTTGCGTGGCCGAGGATGGCCATCAATTCGAAGCGCCGATTCCCGAGTTCGTGCTGTCGGTGCCGCGCACCCTGCATTAACGAGTGACGTGGGGCTCGCGCCCCTTATTTCAGTTTTTCGGTGCGGTCCTGTTCTTCGCTGAGCTGCTTGCGTGCAGGTGGCGCGGGTTTTTTACCCGAATACATGGTCCACCAGACTATAAATGCCAGCAAGAAGAACGCCACCAGCGCCTCTATCATCAAGATCCACATACGCACCCCTATGTTATTTACCCGCAGCTTAGTATTTACCCGCCGTCTACTGACACGCGGTAGTCTACCCGTTTCAATCGGCGCCGTCGCGCTTGCTTTGTCCGCATGCACCACGCCGCCCACGCCGTCCGCTGCCTCCAGCGGCAAGGCGCCCGCCATTGCTCCGACCGTCGTCAAGCCTGTACCTGCCAAGCCGGCGGATGCCAAGGATGCCACGGATGTGGCGGCGCCCACTTTTGTGCCCGCCAAGTTTGCCGCCTTGCCAGGTTGGGCCCGCGACGACATGCGCGCCGCCTGGCCAGCGTTCATGGCTTCGTGCGGGGTGCTGGTGAAACGCCCGGACTGGAAGGAGTCGTGCACGATTGCGCGCCAGGTGAATGCGGATAGCGACAAGGCCATCCGCCTGTTCTTCGAGACCTTCTTTGTGCCCAATCAAGTCGTTACCGCCGATGGCGCCAGTACCGGTTTGGTGACCGGCTATTACGAACCGCTGCTGCACGGGGCGCGCAAGCGCGGCGGTCCATATCAGACACCGCTGTACAAGGTGCCCGACGATCTGGTCTCGGTCGATTTGTCCGGCGTATATCCGGAATTGAAGAATATGCGCTTGCGCGGCAAGCTGGTCGGCAAGAAGGTGATACCGTATGCGACCCGTGCCGACATCGAGCGCGCCACGTCCGTCACGGGTAAGGAATTGCTGTGGGTGGATGACGAAGTCGAAGCGTTCTTCCTGCAGGTGCAGGGTTCCGGGCGCGTGCAGCTGACCGATACGCAGGAAACCGTGCGCGTGGCGTACGCGGACCAGAACGGTCACCCGTACAAATCGATCGGACGTTACCTGGTCGACAAGGGCGAGCTGACGCTGAGCCAGGCGTCCGCGCAGGGCATCAAGGCGTGGATCGCCGGCCATCCCACGCGCAAAGATGAATTGTTCAACGCTAACCCGAGCTATGTCTTCTTCAAGGAAGAGCGCCTGCCCGATCCCAAAGTGGGACCGAAGGGCGCATTGGGCGTGCCGTTGACGCCGCAGCGTTCGGTCGCCATCGATTCGCGCTTCCTGCCGCTGGGTGCGCCCGTGTTCCTGTCCACCACGCAAGCGAATAGCGAGATTCCCATGCAGCGCCTGGTGATGGCGCAGGATACGGGCGGCGCCATTCGCGGGCCCATCCGGGTCGATTACTTCTTTGGTTTCGGTGCGGAAGCGGCGGAGAATGCGGGCCGCATGAAGCAGAGCGGCGCCGTGTGGGTGTTGTTGCCGAAGCAGGCGCCGGCGCGCTGAGTTTGTCGCGGCGCCGGGCGGGGATTGCGCTAGCGCAAGGTTAGCGCAGGACCATGACTGGCAGCTGTGTATGCGCCAGTACTTTTTGCGTTTCGCTGCCCACGAACAGCTTGTTCAAGCCTTTGCGGCCATGCGAGGCCATCAGGATGATGTCGCAATGGTAGGTTTGCGCCGCATTGACGATTTCCTCGTGTGGGCTGGGCGAGACGACGACTACGCCTTCGAAGGGCACGCCGACAGCGCGTGCCGCTTCGCCGATCTTGTCAACGGCGCGTTGCGATGATTCCTGCATTTGTTGCTCGTACAAACCGGCGTCGAGCACGATGCCGCCATCGGCCATCGGCGAGAACGGGAAGGGCTGCACCACGCTGATGGTAACCAGCTTGGCCTTGTTCAATTGAGCGAAGGCGAGGGCCGTCTCGGCGGCTTTGTCGGACAGCGGCGAACCGTCGGTGGGAAATAAGATGGTGTTAAACATGACGTGCTCCTAGAGTGATGTAAGACAGCTTATGGATTTACATCAATGAAAACCTTGATGTAAATCAAACCTCATAGGCTTTGGCATGAATAGTGTCGCCAAGGCAATCTTTCAGCAGTGTATGCCCGTTCGTCGCTTCAGGTGCGCACGCTACGCAGCGGCGTGCACCACACCATGGCGATGGTCAGTGCAATGCCGCCTGCCGCGATGCACGCCAGGCCATTGCGCACGCCAAAGTGTTGCGCTACCCAGCCGGCAGCCAGCGCGCCCAGCGGCGCCGTCGCCACCGTCAGGAAACGCATGGTCGAGGTCATGCGGCCCAGCATGGGGTCGGGCGTAACCTTCTGGCGCAAGCCCAGGTAGGGAATAAAGAACAGCATCACGCCGCAATCAAAAAAGAACATCAGCACGGCATATGCCACGGCGCTGGCGGCTGTGCTGCCGAACAAGGCGGCGGGGATGGTGGGCGTCAGGGCAAAGCACACGGAGGTGGAAGCGAGTCCGATCAGGATGGTTCTGCCGGCGCCATAGCGGCGCGTCAGCGGCTTGACGATAAAGGCGCTGAGCAGTACGCCGGCGCCACCGAGCATCTGCGTCATGCCCAGCACGCCAGGACTCATGCCCAGGTCGCGCGTGGCGAACAGCACCGTCAAAGCCATGCTGGCGTAAAACAGGAAGTGCCAGATGCCGGCGCCCCAGGCCAGCGCGCGCAGCAGTGGTTCACGCCAGACAAACAGCAAGCCGTCAGCGATGTCGCGCAGGGCGTGCTTGTCGGACGGCGCGGGACGCGGGTCGCGCACGCTCATGGCGCGCAGGTTGCAGACCGAAACCAAATAGCCACAAGCCGTGCACAGGATGGCGACGGGCGCCGACAAGACCTGAACCAGCACGCCGGCCAGGCCGGGACCGATCAGGCGCGAAGCCGATTCGGTGGCGGCAAATTTCGACTGCGCATCGATCAAGCCATCGCGGCCCACCAAAAAGGTCAGGAAAACCTGTTCGGCGCCGCCACCGACGACAAAGCCCGTGCCGATGATGAATCCCACTATATATAACCACGGCATCGACAGCACGCCGCACCAGTAGGCGACCGCCACGCTGGCCAGGGCCAGGCCCGACATGCTTTCGCTGAGCAGCATGATGGGGTGCTTGCTGCGCCGGTCCAGCAGTACGCCGACGGGCAAGCCGAAGAGGGCGAACGGCAGCGCCTGCAGGGCGACCAGCACCCCCATCTGTTCCGGCGTCGCATGCAGTAGCAGCACCGCGCACAGGGGCAGGGCCAGCGAGGTGATCTGGGCGCCGAAGCAATTGAGGCCGTTGCTGAACCATAGGCGGCGAAAATTGACGCTGGCGACGCTGCCGTCGCCGCGCAGGTAGCGGGCGCAGTACTGGAAGAGGGAGGTGAAAATACGCTGCTCGATAAAGGTGATCGGGCTCACAATAATAGCAGTGCGCCTGTCGCACCGCTGCCGTTAGCCGCTACAATCGTCACACCGTTCATCGAGAGGAGACACTATGCAATACGAAGACCTGATCATCGACATCCAGGACAAAGTGGCGGTCATCCGCCTGAATCGCCCGAAGGCGCTCAACGCCTTGAACGACAACATGATGAATGAGCTGGGCGACGCCCTGTTGAAGTTCGACGCGGATGACAATATCGGCTGTATCGTGCTCACGGGCAGCGAAAAGGCGTTTGCCGCTGGCGCCGACATCGCCGCCATGGCCGATTACACCTATCCGGACACCTTCACCCAGGGTTATATCAGCCGCAACTGGGAGCATATCTTGCGCGTGCGCAAACCCGTAGTGGGCGCCGTAGCGGGTTACGCACTCGGTGGCGGCTGCGAACTGGCCATGATGTGCGACTTCCTGATCGCTGCCGACAGCGCCAAATTTGGCCAGCCGGAAATCAAGGTGGGTGTCACGCCAGGTGCTGGCGGCACGCAGCGTCTGCCGCGCGCCATCGGCAAGGCCAAGGCCATGGATCTGCTGCTGACGGCACGCACCATCGATGCAGTGGAAGCGGAACGCATCGGCCTGGTATCGCGCGTGGTACCGGCCGATAAATTGCTGGAAGAAGCGCTGGCCGCTGCCAAGACCATCGCCGCCATGCCCACCTCGGTCGCCATGATGATCAAGGATTGCGTCAACCGCGCCTTTGAAACCACCCTGACTGATGGCGTTGCCTACGAGCGTCGCTTGTTCCAGGCCGCCTTTGGTACGCCCGCGCAAAAAGAAGGCATGCACGCTTTCTTGGAAAAGCGCTTGCCAAACTTCGACGGTCTTTGATATGATTCGGCTCCCCGATGAGACGCACTAGTTTGCGGCACAAAAGGGACAGCCTTCAGGGGCTGGGCAGTAAAAGAGGGAGTTGACGATTGTGCTGAAATGCTTCATACTCTTCCTTCTTCGCAGCTGACAAACACAACGCTTTGTCGATAGCGCGAAAGCAGTAACCGAATACAGTTCTTTAACAATTAACAGTCGATAAGTGTGGGCATTTGATGTAAGTGCAGCGTCAATCTTCGGATTGGCGTCTAACTTAAAATATCAAATGTTCACAAGAAATAATGAAATAGGATACTTCTTCGGAAGTAGCCTGTCAGTTTTTTGAGTGAGCGACCCGTCGCAAGACGGTGCCAATAAAATGGCAAAGTAACAGAGATTAAACTGAAGAGTTTGATCCTGGCTCAGATTGAACGCTGGCGGCATGCCTTACACATGCAAGTCGAACGGCAGCACGGAGCTTGCTCTGGTGGCGAGTGGCGAACGGGTGAGTAATATATCGGAACGTACCCTAGAGTGGGGGATAACGTAGCGAAAGTTACGCTAATACCGCATACGATCTAAGGATGAAAGTGGGGGATCGCAAGACCTCATGCTCGTGGAGCGGCCGATATCTGATTAGCTAGTTGGTAGGGTAAAAGCCTACCAAGGCATCGATCAGTAGCTGGTCTGAGAGGACGACCAGCCACACTGGAACTGAGACACGGTCCAGACTCCTACGGGAGGCAGCAGTGGGGAATTTTGGACAATGGGCGAAAGCCTGATCCAGCAATGCCGCGTGAGTGAAGAAGGCCTTCGGGTTGTAAAGCTCTTTTGTCAGGGAAGAAACGGTGAGAGCTAATATCTTTTGCTAATGACGGTACCTGAAGAATAAGCACCGGCTAACTACGTGCCAGCAGCCGCGGTAATACGTAGGGTGCAAGCGTTAATCGGAATTACTGGGCGTAAAGCGTGCGCAGGCGGTTTTGTAAGTCTGATGTGAAATCCCCGGGCTCAACCTGGGAATTGCATTGGAGACTGCAAGGCTAGAATCTGGCAGAGGGGGGTAGAATTCCACGTGTAGCAGTGAAATGCGTAGATATGTGGAGGAACACCGATGGCGAAGGCAGCCCCCTGGGTCAAGATTGACGCTCATGCACGAAAGCGTGGGGAGCAAACAGGATTAGATACCCTGGTAGTCCACGCCCTAAACGATGTCTACTAGTTGTCGGGTCTTAATTGACTTGGTAACGCAGCTAACGCGTGAAGTAGACCGCCTGGGGAGTACGGTCGCAAGATTAAAACTCAAAGGAATTGACGGGGACCCGCACAAGCGGTGGATGATGTGGATTAATTCGATGCAACGCGAAAAACCTTACCTACCCTTGACATGGCTGGAATCCCGGAGAGATTTGGGAGTGCTCGAAAGAGAACCAGTACACAGGTGCTGCATGGCTGTCGTCAGCTCGTGTCGTGAGATGTTGGGTTAAGTCCCGCAACGAGCGCAACCCTTGTCATTAGTTGCTACGAAAGGGCACTCTAATGAGACTGCCGGTGACAAACCGGAGGAAGGTGGGGATGACGTCAAGTCCTCATGGCCCTTATGGGTAGGGCTTCACACGTCATACAATGGTACATACAGAGCGCCGCCAACCCGCGAGGGGGAGCTAATCGCAGAAAGTGTATCGTAGTCCGGATTGTAGTCTGCAACTCGACTGCATGAAGTTGGAATCGCTAGTAATCGCGGATCAGCATGTCGCGGTGAATACGTTCCCGGGTCTTGTACACACCGCCCGTCACACCATGGGAGCGGGTTTTACCAGAAGTAGGTAGCTTAACCGCAAGGAGGGCGCTTACCACGGTAGGATTCGTGACTGGGGTGAAGTCGTAACAAGGTAGCCGTATCGGAAGGTGCGGCTGGATCACCTCCTTTCTAGAGTTTGCACGAATCAGTAATGATTCACGCATCAAATGTTCACACTTATCGGCTGTTTAATTAAGAAGAAACAGTAGTCGTAGTAGTTCCGCGTTGGGGCTGTAGCTCAGCTGGTTAGAGCACCGTGTTGATAACGCGGGGGTCGTTGGTTCGAGTCCAACCAGCCCTACCAGTAAAACAAACCCGGGGGTAAGGTGGACACTAGTCCAGCCAGACCTTCCAGTAACACACCCAGGGGGATTAGCTCAGCTGGGAGAGCACCTGCTTTGCAAGCAGGGGGTCGTCGGTTCGATCCCGTCATCCTCCACCAAGTTTTACTCGAAAGTGCAAACGTAAGCCAGTCAACAAGACTTGGGTTTAGGTTTGATCTTTTAGCGATCAAAGCTGTTTCGTTCTTTAACAATCTGGAAGAAGTAAAGATTATTTATTGATTGGTTTGCCGTAAAAAGCAAATCGATGGGTAATGATTGTATGTATCAACAAACAAGCAACAACGTTGTACTTTCTTATCCCTGTAGCGCTCTTTCATTATGCAAATAATGAGAGGCTAACGTTATAGGGACAAGCGAATAAGTGCACATGGTGGATGCCTTGGCGATTACAGGCGATGAAGGACGTAGTAGCTTGCGATAAGCTGCGGGGAGTGAGCAAACACACTTTGATCCGCAGATTTCCGAATGGGGCAACCCACCCTTTTAGGGTATTGCATACTGAATACATAGGTATGCAAGGCGAACGCGGCGAACTGAAACATCTAAGTAGCTGCAGGAAAAGAAATCAACCGAGATTCCCAAAGTAGCGGCGAGCGAAATGGGAAGAGCCTGTACGTGATAGTCGGACTGATAGAAGAATCCTCTGGAAATAGGAACCGTAGCGGGTGATAGTCCCGTATTCGAAATCAGACCGGTGATACTAAGCGTACGACAAGTAGGGCGGGACACGTGACATCCTGTCTGAATATGGGGGGACCATCCTCCAAGGCTAAATACTCGTAATCGACCGATAGTGAACCAGTACCGTGAGGGAAAGGCGAAAAGAACCCCGGAAGGGGAGTGAAATAGATCCTGAAACCGTGTGCATACAAACAGTAGGAGCGGACTTGTTCCGTGACTGCGTACCTTTTGTATAATGGGTCAGCGACTTACATTCAGTGGCAAGGTTAACCGCATAGGGAAGCCGTAGAGAAATCGAGTCCGAATAGGGCGATCAGTCGCTGGGTGTAGACCCGAAACCAAGTGATCTACTCATGGCCAGGATGAAGGTGCGGTAACACGCCCTGGAGGTCCGAACCCACTAATGTTGAAAAATTAGGGGATGAGCTGTGGGTAGGGGTGAAAGGCTAAACAAACTTGGAAATAGCTGGTTCTCTCCGAAAACTATTTAGGTAGTGCCTCAAGTATCACCATCGGGGGTAGAGCACTGTTATGGCTAGGGGGTCATTGCGACTTACCAAACCATTGCAAACTCCGAATACCGATGAGTGCGAGCTTGGGAGACAGACGTCGGGTGCTAACGTCCGGCGTCAAGAGGGAAACAACCCAGACCGCCAGCTAAGGTCCCAAAGATTGGCTAAGTGGAAAACGAAGTGGGAAGGCTAAAACAGTCAGGATGTTGGCTTAGAAGCAGCCATCATTTAAAGAAAGCGTAATAGCTCACTGATCGAGTCGTCCTGCGCGGAAGATGTAACGGGGCTAAGCCAGTCACCGAAGCTGCGGATATTGTTCTGTGATTTATCACAGATATATATGGTAGGAGAGCGTTCTGTAAGCCTGCGAAGGTGTCTTGTAAAGGATGCTGGAGGTATCAGAAGTGCGAATGCTGACATGAGTAGCGATAATGGGGGTGAAAAGCCTCCACGCCGTAAGCCCAAGGTTTCCTGTTCAACGTTCATCGGAGCAGGGTGAGTCGGCCCCTAAGGCGAGGCAGAGATGCGTAGCTGATGGGAAGCAGGTTAATATTCCTGCACCGTCGTATGATGCGATGGGGGGACGGATCGCGGAAGGTTGTCCAACTGTTGGAATAGTTGGTTTTTGGCTCATAGAAGGCACTTAGGCAAATCCGGGTGCGGAATTCAAGGGGTTGAGACGAGTGAACTTGTTCACGAAGCAATCGGAAGTGGTTCCAAGAAAAGCCTCTAAGCTTCAGTCATACGAGACCGTACCGCAAACCGACACAGGTGGGCGAGATGAGTATTCTAAGGCGCTTGAGAGAACTCGGGAGAAGGAACTCGGCAAATTGGTACCGTAACTTCGGGAAAAGGTACGCCCCGGTAGCTTGATTGGTTTACTCCATGAGGGTGAAAGGGTTGCAATAAACTGGTGGCTGCGACTGTTTAATAAAAACACAGCACTCTGCAAACACGAAAGTGGACGTATAGGGTGTGACGCCTGCCCGGTGCTGGAAGATTAAATGATGGGGTGCAAGCTCTTGATTGAAGTCCCAGTAAACGGCGGCCGTAACTATAACGGTCCTAAGGTAGCGAAATTCCTTGTCGGGTAAGTTCCGACCTGCACGAATGGCGTAACGATGGCCACACTGTCTCCTCCCGAGACTCAGCGAAGTTGAAATGTTTGTGATGATGCAATCTACCCGCGGCTAGACGGAAAGACCCCATGAACCTTTACTGTAGCTTTGCATTGGACTTTGAACCAATCTGTGTAGGATAGGTGGGAGGCTTTGAAGCGGGGACGCTAGTTCTCGTGGAGCCAACCTTGAAATACCACCCTGGTTTGTTTGAGGTTCTAACCTTGGTCCGTTATCCGGATCGGGGACAGTGCATGGTAGGCAGTTTGACTGGGGCGGTCTCCTCCTAAAGTGTAACGGAGGAGTTCGAAGGTACGCTAGATACGGTCGGACATCGTGTTGATAGTGCAATGGCATAAGCGTGCTTAACTGCGAGACTGACAAGTCGAGCAGGTACGAAAGTAGGACATAGTGATCCGGTGGTTCTGTATGGAAGGGCCATCGCTCAACGGATAAAAGGTACTCTGGGGATAACAGGCTGATTCCTCCCAAGAGTTCATATCGACGGGGGAGTTTGGCACCTCGATGTCGGCTCATCACATCCTGGGGCTGTAGCCGGTCCCAAGGGTATGGCTGTTCGCCATTTAAAGTGGTACGTGAGCTGGGTTTAAAACGTCGTGAGACAGTTTGGTCCCTATCTGCCGTGGGCGTTGGAAATTTGAAGGGGGCTGCTCCTAGTACGAGAGGACCGGAGTGGACGAACCTCTGGTGTACCGGTTGTCACGCCAGTGGCATTGCCGGGTAGCTAAGTTCGGAAGAGATAACCGCTGAAAGCATCTAAGCGGGAAACTTGCCTTGAGATGAGATTTCCCAGAGCCTTGAGCTCTTTGAAGGGTCGTTCGAGACCAGGACGTTGATAGGCTGGGTGTGGAAGTGCAGTAATGCATTAAGCTAACCAGTACTAATTGCCCGTACGGCTTGTCCCTATAACCTTAGCAGGTACAGAGGATAAGACGGTACAACGTTGTGAGTTTGTTGATACTACTATTCATTACCCTAATCTTTGCTTCTTCCAGATTCAGGCTTTGTCGCTCAATTGAGGACAAATGCCAGTACAAGTTATGCCTGATGACCATAGCAAGTTGGTCCCACCCCTTCCCATCCCGAACAGGACCGTGAAACAACTTTGCGCCGATGATAGTGCTGCAACCAGTGTGAAAGTAGGTTATCGTCAGGCTTGTTATTCGTAGTAGAGAAAAACCCCCTCCAGTGCCAAGATGCCATGATGTCATCTTGCTGCCGGGAGGGGGTTTTTTTTCGTCTGGAGATTTATTTCAATAAAAACCGGGGCTTTTGGCACCGCATTGAGGCGAATTGCTATATAATTCGCCTCCTCAGATCAGATGGTTTGCTGCCCCGTTGGGAGCCGGCTGTTGAAAAAGTTATGCCTGATGACCATAGCAAGTTGGTCCCACCCCTTCCCATCCCGAACAGGACCGTGAAACAACTTTGCGCCGATGATAGTGCTGCAACCAGTGTGAAAGTAGGTTATCGTCAGGCTTGTTATATAAAAAAACCCCGCGTGCGCGGGGTTTTTTTTCGTCTTCAGTGTTCATCGAACTAGATGCCCCAGGTGATGCTTTCACCTTCCGCCTTGGCTGAGCGCAGCATTTCCATCAATGGGTAGGCACGCTGCGAAAAATGCACTTTCTGTGCGCGCGCATGGGTGCCCGTTTCGCCATCTTCCAGCGATTCAGGCGTATGCGCATCGTGTTCGATGTCGTTCTCCGGATGCAGTTTGCTTTCCGCGACTTCCTTTTCCAGCAAGGCCAGGGCATCTCCCGCTTCCGTCGGCGTGATCACGCCGCGGGTGGGGTTTTTGTGCAGGATGTCGAGGATACGCTGGGCATGTTCCTGGTACATCAGCACTTCAGGGGAGGATTTGGATTTGAATGAGATCAACATAAGCGCTTTCTGAAACTTGTTGTTAGTGTCGAAACAATATCACGACTTGAAATATTGCACAGGCTGTCCGATTGCCCGGATGACGCATTTGCGAGCCGGATAGGGCTATCTGTTGGACAGCACACGTATTTACAAGGGCGGCTGCTCCAGGCAGCTGCCTGTTTAAGCGATCATTAAGTCTCAATCCAGTTTCACTGAGTCCATGAAAGTGTCGATGGTGTCACGCGACAGCTTGCGCTCTTCACCGAGAATGATGATCTGGAAGATGTGCTTGTCCTGTGCCACGAAACGGCCGACCAGCAAGACAGGCTTGCCTTGCTGCGTGCCGCTCGCCTCGATGCTGAGCGAAGTGCGCTGGTGCGTTCCGGCAGCAGTGCTGCTGGCCGCCGATGCGGTTTTTTCGCTGCGCACGGTGCCGTTGATATTTTTCAACAGAGCTGTCTGCATGGCGGGCAGGGCAGCTTGCGCCTGTTCTGCGCTGTCGAGCACCGCGCTGCCGATGGCGAAGGTATTGCCATCGATTTCGCTCGCTGTCATGGTCAGGCTGACTTTCTTGCCATCGAGATCGATCTCGCGCGTCAGCACGGCCGGCTTGCCTGGAAACAGGGCCGTGAACTGGGCGTCGGGGCTGCGATAGTCGCGCCAGTCGAATTTCGGACTGCAGGCGGCCAGCGTGCAGGCTGTAGCGAGCATGGCAAGGAAGAGGGCAAGTGATGGTTTTTTCATCAGCAGATGGTAGCAGTGCCGCCAATCACGCGCAATCGCGCACGTGTGGCGTTTACCAGTCGCCTTATATTTCACGCAGTACGCGCCGGTACTGGATCGCTTCGGCGACATGCGGCGGCGTAATGGCGGAGCTGTCCGACAGATCCGCGATGCTGCGCGCCACGCGCAGTACCCGGTGGTAGGTGCGGGCCGACCAGTGCAGGCGCGTCATGGCGCCATGCAGCAACTGTTCGCCATGTGGCTCCAGGCGACAATGCTGTTCGATTTCCACGTTGCTCAGGCGCTGGTTCGATTTTCCCTGGCGTGCCAGCTGCAAGGCAAAGGCTGCCGCCACCCGGGTGGCGATGGCTTGCGTGCTTTCGCCAGCGCCTGCGTGCCTGCCCAGCGCCGCTGGCGGCATGGCGGCAACTTCGATTTGCAAGTCGATACGGTCGAGCAGCGGGCCGGACAGGCGACTGTGATAGCGCAGCACCGCGTCCGGTGTGCAGCGGCAGCGGCCGGAAGCGTGGCCCAGATAGCCGCATGGGCAGGGATTCATGGCGGCGATCAACTGAAAGCGGGCAGGAAATTCGGCCTGGCGGGCCGCGCGCGAAATGCTGATGACGCCCGATTCCATGGGCTGGCGCAAGACATCGAGTACCCGGCGCTGGAATTCGGCGATTTCATCGAGAAACAACACGCCGCAGTGGGCCAGCGAGATTTCTCCCGGGCGCGGCACGTTGCCGCCACCCACCAGGGCCACGCCGGACGCCGTCTGGTGCGGGGCACGATAGGGACGACGTTTCCAGTGTTCCACCTTGAAGTGGCCGCTCAGGGAATGCACGGCGGCCGATTCCAGCGCCTCTTCATCGCTCATGGGCGGCAGCACGCCGGGGAAGCGGCTGGCCAGCATGGTTTTGCCCGCGCCCGGTGGCCCCACCATCAGCACGTTATGGCCGCCTGCGGCCGCTACCTCCAGTGCGCGCCGCGCCTGCTGCTGCCCCTGTACGTCAGCAAAGTCGGGATACGCAAAAACCTGCGCTGCCAGCAAGGGCTGATGGCGCTGCAGGGCGGTCTTGCTGGCATGCGCGGCAAAATGGGCGCAGACCTCGAGCAGGCTGTGGGCGGGATAGATGCAGGCATCACTGACCAGCGCCGCCTCGCCCGCGTTCGCCTGCGGCAGGATGAAGGCGCGTGGCGCGCCAGCCTGGCTGCGCTGCATGGCAAAGGTCATGGCCAGTGCGCCACGGATGGGGCGGAGCTGTCCCGATAGCGACAGTTCCCCCGCGAATTCGTAATGGTGTAATTGGTCGCCTGGCAACTGGCCGGAGGCGGCCAGGATGCCCAGCGCAATGGGCAAGTCGAAGCGGCCCGATTCCTTGGGCAGGTCCGCAGGCGCCAGATTTGCCGTAATGCGCCGCGCCGGCATGTCAAAGCCACAGTTTTGCAGCGCGGCACGGACGCGGTCGCGCGATTCCTTCACTTCGGTGTCCGGCAGGCCGACTATCGTAAAGGAGGGCAAGCCATTGGCAAGGTGGACTTCGACACTTACCTCGGGTGCCTCCATGCCGGCCAGGGCGCGGCTTTTCAGGACGGCCAGACTCATCAGACTCCCCTTTAGCGCGGGCGCGGTCAGGATCAGTCTAGTCCTTGAAAAGGTGTCAGGCTTGAGGTATGCCAGCAAGGTTGTCAATAACGCGACCTTGCTGGCGATACTTTATGCCTTTGGGTCGTTCAGGCGCGTTTCCAGTTCGATCAGGCGCAATTCCAGTGCGTCCAGCTTGGCGCGGGTCTTGGCCAGCACTTGTGCCTGGATATCGAATTCCTCGCGCGTGACGAGATCGAGACGGGCGAAGCCCTGGGTCATCATCGATTTCACGTTTTTCTCGATATCCTTGGCAGGCGAGTTTTCGATGGCTTGATGGATCTTGCCTTGCAAGTCGTTAAAGAAGGTATTCATGTCCATGGTCAGTCCTTTTATGGTGCGGCCTGTGCATCGCACCATTGCGGTGCACAGCGGCGTTAATCTGGTGCGAAACTGGGCGGTTCATTGTGCTTCAGCAGTCCATTAGCGCAGTCCTGGCGGCTTGCAGGGTATGTATGGACGGAAATGCACCTGTCAAGGTGGCAAGAGAGCTGGCACGTATTCTGCTAAAGAAGCTATGAACGCTTTGTGATCTCCAGCCAAGATTTTAAACCTCAACCGCTTTAAAAGTTCAATAAAAGGGAATCGCCATGAAGAATCTGTCCAAGAACATGACTTTAGTAGCAGCGTTGACGCTGGCCATGACCGCCGTGTGCGGTAGCGCCATGGCCCAGGATGCAGTGGCAGCGCCTGCTGCGGCCGAAGCCGTACCTGATAACGTGGTGAGCTATAACGTGGCGCTGACCAGCGACTATCGTTACCGTGGGATCTCGCAAAGTCGACTCGATCCTGCCATCAGCGGTGGTGCCGACTACACCCACAATCCGACGGGCCTGTATGTAGGCACCTGGCTGTCGAGCATCAAATGGATCAAGGACGGCGGCGGCGATACCAACCTGGAATGGGATATCTACGGCGGCAAGCGTGGCGAGATCAGCAAGGACTTCACCTACGATGTGGGCGGCCTGTACTACTTCTATCCCTCGAATGGGCTGAGCACCAACGCGAACACCTTCGAGCTGTATGGCCAGCTCGGCTATGGTCCGGCCTACATCAAGTACTCGCACTCGACGACCAATCTGTTTGGCGTGGCTGACAGCAAGAACAGCGGCTACCTCGATGTGGGCGCGAATATCGATGTATACGAAGGTTATCTGCTGAACCTGCATGTGGGCCGTCAGAAGGTCGAGCACAACGATGCCCTCAGCTATACCGATTACAAGCTGGGTGTCACCAAGGATTTCGGCGTGGCAACAGTCGCCCTGGCCTACGTCAAAGCCAATATCACTTCGCTGGCGCCGAATGGCAAGAACCTGGCGAAATCCGGTCTCGTGCTGACCGTGTCCAAAACCTTTTAAGCGAGAATGCCATGAAAATGATTACAGCAATCATTAAACCGTTCAAACTGGACGAAGTGCGCGAAGCCTTGTCGGCTATCAATGTGCAAGGCATTACCGTCACCGAAGTCAAAGGGTTTGGTCGCCAGAAAGGTCACACGGAACTCTACCGTGGCGCTGAGTATGTCGTCGATTTCTTGCCAAAAACTAAGATTGAAGCGGCCGTGGATGACGCCATTGTCGACCAGGCCATTGAAGCGATCGAAGGTGCCGCGCGTACCGGTAAAATCGGCGATGGCAAGATCTTCGTCTACAACCTGGAACAAGTCATCCGCATCCGTACCGGTGAAACCGGCAACGAAGCGCTCTAAGGGGAATATTGATGCGTAAAAATATAACAAAATTGCTCGCTGGGATAGCCTGTCTGTGTGCTTTTGGCCTTGCCACGCCGAGCTTTGCCGATGCCCCCGCCAAGGCGGAAGAGGCCACGACTACTGTCGTCGCCGCTCCCGCCGTGACGCCGGTTCCTGACGCAGCGCCCGCAGCTGCCGCTCCGGCACCGGCAGCTGCCGCGCCAGCAGCTGCGCCCGTCGCCAACAAGGGCGATACCAGCTTCATGATGATCAGCACCTTGCTGGTGATTTTGATGACCATCCCCGGCCTGGCCCTGTTCTACGGCGGCCTGGTGCGGTCGAAGAACATGCTGTCGGTGCTGATGCAAGTGTTCATGGTGTTCGCGCTAGTGATCGTGCTGTGGTGTATTTATGGCTACTCGATCGCCTTCACGGAAAAAACCGCCTTCTTCGGTGGCTTCGACCGCCTGTTCCTGAACGGCATCTGGGATCCGGCCAAGGGCACGTTTGCCGCCGCCGCCACCTTCAGCAAGGGCGTCGTCATTCCCGAGTTCGTCTTCGTGGCTTTCCAGGGCACGTTTGCCGCCATCACGTGCGCACTGATCGTCGGCGCCTTTGCCGAGCGCGCAAAGTTTGCCGCGGTGCTGGCCTTCGTCGTGCTGTGGTTCACGTTCGCCTACCTGCCGGCCGCCCACATGGTGTGGTTCTGGACCGGTCCTGACCTGATCACGAATGCCGCCACCTCGGCCAGTGAAGCCCTGAAGGCTGGCTGGATCTGGCAAAAAGGCGCGCTGGACTTCGCCGGCGGCACCGTGGTGCACATCAATGCCGCTGTCGCCGGCCTGGTGGGTGCGATCATGATCGGCAAGCGCGTTGGCTACGGCCGTGAATCGATGGCGCCGCACTCGCTGACGATGACCATGATCGGCGCCTCCCTGTTGTGGGTGGGCTGGTTCGGTTTCAATGCCGGTTCCTCGCTGGAAGCGGGCGATGTGGCTGCCTTGGCCTTCGTCAACACACTGCTGGCAACTGCTGCCGCCACCCTGTCGTGGGTATTTGGCGAGTGGATCAGCAAAGGCAAGCCATCCATGCTCGGTGGCGCATCGGGCGCCGTTGCCGGCCTGGTGGCGATCACCCCGGCGGCCGGCTTTGTCGGCCCGATGGGCGGCCTGGTCATCGGCTTGCTGGCCGGTGTCATCTGCCTGTGGGGCGTGAACGGCTTGAAACGCCTGATCGGCGCCGACGATTCGCTCGACGTGTTTGGCGTGCATGGCGTGGGCGGCATCCTGGGTGCCTTGTTGACGGGTGTGTTTGCTGCACCACAACTGGGTGGTCAAGGCATCTTCGACTATGTCACCAACAAGATGTCGGCTGACCCGTATTCGATCGGACACCAGGTATGGGTGCAGGCGCAAGCGGTCGGCACCACCATCATCTGGTCGGCCGTGGTCTCCCTCATCGCGTATAAGCTGGTCGACATCGTCATCGGCCTGCGCGTACCGGAAGAAGAAGAGCGCGAAGGCCTCGATATCACCAGCCATGGCGAACAGGCATATCATGGCTAAATGATAATGATCTGGCATGTCAGCGCCCCGGCGCGGCATGCTAGGCTTGAAAAGGCGCCTCTTTGAGGTGCCTTTTTTTCGTTGTGGGAATGGAAAAGGTCTTTAAAACAAGGCTTTTGCCCCGATTTGGGGTACTTACACGGTAATATAGTCGGCAGTTCTGTGTGCTTTTTTGAATACTGCACATAATTTAAGGATGTAACTATGGTTCCCCATCTCGTCACGGCCCTGACCGGACCGCTGCTCGACCTCGAAAAAAAGATTCTGGCCGCGACGCCGGCCATTGAGCGCTGGTTCCGCATGGAGTGGCAAGAGCACACGCCGCCCTTCTATTGCTCGGTGGATTTGCGTAATGCGGGCTACAAGCTGGCGCCCGTCGATACCAATTTGTTCCCCGGCGGTTTTCATAACCTCGCCACGGAAATGCTGCCCTTGTCAGTGCAGGCGGCCATGGCTGCCATCGACAAGTATTGCCCGGACGCCCGCAACCTGCTGATGGTGCCGGAATTGCACAACACCACGCCGCAATACTTGCAAAACGTGGCGCGATTGATGCAGATCTTCCGCCAGACGGGACTGCACGTGCGCCTGGGCTCGTGGTCGCCCGAGATCACCCAGCCGACACCGCTGGCGTTGCCAGATGGCAACATGCTCGTCATCGAGCCGCTCGTGCGCCTGAATAACGGCCGCCGCCTGGGCTTGAAGGATTTCGATCCGTGCACGATCTTGCTGAATAACGACTTGTCGGACGGCATCCCCGATATCTTGCAAAATATTCATGAACAAAGCCTGCTGCCGCCTTTGCACGCGGGCTGGGCCCTGCGCCGCAAGAGCAACCACTACACGGCCTACGATGAGGTGGTGAAAAAATTCGGCAAGATGATCGATGTCGATCCATGGATGCTCAACCCGTTTCACGCCAAGTGCAGTGACGTCAACTTCCAGGAAGGCGAGGGCGAAGATGCGCTGGCCGCCAGCGTCGACGTGCTGCTGGCCAAGATCCGCAAGAAATACAAGGAATACGGCATCAAGGAAAAGCCCTTCGTCATCGTCAAGCCCGATGCGGGCACGTATGGCACGGGCATCATGACGGTGCGCGACGCCAGCGAAGTGCGCGACTTGTCGCGCAAGCAGCGCGACAAGATGTCCATCGTCAAGGACGGCAAAGTCGTCACCGACGTCATCATCCAGGAAGGCGTGCCCACGTTTGAAAGCATCAAGGATGCCGTGGCCGAGCCTGTTGTCTACATGATCGACCGCTACGTGGTGGGCGGTTTCTATCGCGTGCACGCGGAGCGGGGCGTGGACCAGAACCTGAACGCGCCCGGTTCGCAGTACGTGCCGCTGGCGTTTGCCCAGCAGCATGCCGTGCCGGACTTGAAGGCCAAGCCGGGCACGGCCGCGCCGAACCGCTTCTATGTGTATGGCGTGGTGGCGCGACTGGCCTTGTTGGCTGCATCGCTGGAAATGGAGCGCACGGACCCGAATCCCGAGGTGTATTGATCGATCCCAGCAGCTTGCCGGGCGCGGTGACTACTGCGCCTGGCGATCTCGGCTAGAATCAAGCATTCCTTATCCAGGCTCCCCGATTGGACGCACCATGAAAATTGCATTCCTTGCCGACCCGCTGGCAGGCTTCAAGACTTACAAAGATTCCACTTTCGCCATGATGCGCGAAGCGGCCAAACGCGGCCACGCCGTCTACGCCTTCGAGCAGAAGGACATGGCGCTGGAAGAGGGCATCGTCACGGCCCATGTGCAGCACATCGAGCTGACCGGCGACGAGCACGACTGGTACAAGGTTGTCTCGCGCGAGGAAGTGCGCCTGTCGGCCTTGGACGCCATCATCGAACGCAAGGACCCGCCGTTCGACATGGAATACGTGTACGGCACGTATCTGCTGGAACTGGCGGAAAAGCAGGGCGCGCATGTCTTCAACACGCCGTCCGCCATCCGCGACAACAATGAAAAGCTGGCCATCGCCCAGTTTTCCGAATTCACTTCGCCCACCCTGGTGACGTCGAATGAAGCGCGCCTGCGCGCCTTCCACGCCAAGCACCAGGACGTCATCTTCAAGCCCCTCGACGGCATGGGCGGCACGGGCATCTTCCGCGTCAAGGCCGATGGCCTGAACCTGGGCGCCATCATCGAGACCTTGAGCGAGAACGGCGCGCAAACCATCATGGCGCAGCGTTTCATTGCCGACATCGTCAAGGGCGACAAGCGCATCCTCGTCATCGGCGGCAAGCCGGTGCCATTTTCGCTGGCGCGCATCCCGCAGGCGGGCGAAGTACGCGGCAACCTGGCGGCCGGTGGAACGGGCGTGGCGCAGCCCTTGACGGCGCGCGATCTGGAAATAGCAGAAAAGCTGGGCCCGATCCTGGCCGCGCGTGGCCTGATGCTGGTAGGATTGGATGTGATCGGCGACTATCTGACGGAAGTCAATGTCACCAGCCCGACCTGCTTCCAGGAAATCATGCAGCAGACGGGTTTTGACGTGGCGGCCATGTTTGTCGACGCCGTCGAACATGGCGTCGCACAAGCGCAGCAGCGCCAGAAGGTGAAATGACTATGGTAGGGATTTTGCTCATGACACATGCCCCGCTGGGACAGGCGTTCATCGCCGCCTGCGCGCATGTGTTTCGCGGGCCAACAGAACGTTTTGAAGCCATCGATGTCGTCGCCGACCAGGACCTGGCGGAAGTGCAAAAGCTGGCTTCCGAAGCCATTTGCCGCCTCGACGACGGCTCCGGCGTGCTGGTAATTACCGATGTGAAGGGCGGCACGCCGTCGAACTGCTGCAACAAGCTGGCCGATGCTGGCCGGGTGGAAGTCATCGCCGGCATCAGCCTGCCTATGCTGCTGCGCGCCATCACGTATCGCCGCGACACGCTCGACGTGGTGGTGGAGATGGCGCTGGCCGGTGCGCAAAGCGGCGCCGTGCGCGTCGATAACCGCATCCGTGTGGGCGAATAAGGAAGTGCATGGCCGCCGCCCTGAAGGCGGCGGGTTTTATAGGCCAAGATTGTCATCAGCGTAGTGCATTCAGGGATAGAGACCATACAAAAATGATTCAAAGAGAACTCGAAATCATCAACAAGCTGGGACTGCACGCACGCGCCTCCGCCAAATTTACCCAGCTCGCCGCCAAGTTCAAGAGCGACGTCTGGCTGACCCGCAACGCGCGCCGCATCAACGCCAAGTCCATCATGGGCGTAATGATGCTGGCCGCCGGCAAGGGCGCGAAAGTGACCCTGGAAGCCGAGGGCGATGATGAGCAGGCATGTGTCGATGCGCTCACCGCCCTGATTAATGACAGGTTTGGCGAAGGCGAGTAATGCCCGCCGAACGCAGCCGCAGCCGCATTCCGACAGGTCACCCCATGGCATCTTTCACGCTCCACGGCATCCCGGTCTCCCGCGGCATCGCCATTGGCCGCGCGCATCTGCTGGCGCCGGCAGCCCTTGACGTCAAACATTACCTGGTCGCCCAGGAACAGATCGAAGCCGAAGTCCAGCGTTTGCAAAACGCCATCGCCGCCGTCCACAAGGAACTGCAAACCCTGTGGAACGAGCTGCCGAAAGATGCGCCCACCGAGCTGGGTGCGTTCATCGATGTGCATGCGCTGATCCTCTCGGACCCGATGATCGCCGAAGCGCCGCTCGACATCATCCGTTCGCGCCATTACAACGCCGAATGGGCGCTGCTGACGCAAATCGATGAATTATCGGCGCAGTTCGACGAAATCGAAGACCCGTATTTGCGCGAGCGCAAGGCCGATATCCAGCAAGTGGCCGAACGCGTGCTGAAGGTCTTGCTGGGCACCGAACAGCTGCTGCCCAAGGCGGCAGCCGAAGATGAGGTGCTGGCGCAGATGATCGTGGTCGCCCACGATATTTCGCCCGCCGACATGCTGCAATTCCGCGACCGTTCCTTCATCGGCTTCATTACCGACGTGGGCGGACAGAACTCGCACACGGCCATCGTCGCGCGTAGCCTGGATATCCCGGCCGCCGTTGGCATGTCGCAGGCGTCGATGCTGATCGAGCAGGACGACTGGCTGATCATCGACGGCGACGCCGGCGTGGTCATCGCCAACCCCAGCGCCCTGGTGCTGGAGCAGTACCGCGAGCGCCAGGTGGCCATGCAGCGCGCGCGCAAGAAGCTGGGCAAGCTGAAAAAGACGCCGGCCGTCACCAAGTGCGGCACCCCCATCACCCTGCTGGCGAATATCGAACTGCCCGAGGATTGTCCGTTTGCGCTGGAATCGGGCGCCAGCGGCGTGGGCCTGTTCCGTTCTGAATTCCTGTTCATGGGCCGCGCCCACAAGATTCCTACAGAGGACGAGCAGTTCGAGGCTTACCGCAGCACGGTGCAGTCGATGAAAGGGCGCGTGGTGACCATCCGCACGCTCGACATCGGCGCCGACAAGCCGCTCGATCAGTCCGACCATACGGCCTTGAATCCTGCCCTGGGCCTGCGCGCCATCCGTTACTGCCTGGCCGAGCCGCAACTGTTCCTGACGCAGCTGCGCGCGATTCTGCGCGCCTCGGCCTTTGGCAAGGTGCGCATCCTGATCCCCATGCTGGCGCATGCCTTCGAGATTGATCAGTCGCTGGCCATGATCGCCCAGGCGAAGGCCAGCCTGCGCGAGGAGGGCGTCAAGTTCGACGACGCCGTCGAAGTGGGCGCCATGATCGAGATTCCCGCCGCTGCGCTGGCCCTGCCCATGTTCGTCAAGCGCATGGATTTCCTGTCGATCGGCACGAATGATTTGATCCAGTACACCCTGGCCATCGACCGCGTCGATTACGAAGTGGCGCATTTGTACAATCCGCTGCACCCGGCCGTGCTGCAGCTGATCTCCATGACGATTGCGGCTGGCCATAAGGCGGGCATCGACGTGGCCGTGTGCGGCGAAATGGCGGGCGACGTGAAGCTCACGCGCTTGCTGCTGGGTATGGGGCTGCGCGAGTTTTCCATGCATCCGGCCCAGCTGTTGGCGGTCAAGCAAGAGATCCTCAACAGCGACCTGGGTCTGATCGCACCACAAATGCGCAAAATTATGCGCTCCATGGAACCAAATGTGATCGCGGAAGCCGTACAACAGTTGCAGCTCATGTAAACTGTCGCTTTATCAGCACCAGGAGGCATCGCGCGCGGCAAGATGTTTCCTGGTGTTAAAGTTGCAGAACCTATCATCGCGGTGCTGCATCGACCATGGCCCGTGGGGCCACCCCCTTTTATAAACCGACACACATGTCATCCATTGGAATCGTTTCGCCGCAAACCATGTATTTTGCGCAACCCCTGCAGCTGCAAAGCGGAGCATCGCTGCGGGACTATATGTTGATGTATGAAACCTACGGCACCCTGAACGCCGACAAATCGAACGCGGTGCTGGTTTGCCACGCCCTGAATGCCTCGCACCACGTGGCCGGCGTGTATGCCGACGAGCCGAAGAGCACGGGCTGGTGGGACAATATGGTGGGGCCGGGCAAGCCGCTCGATACGAACAAATTCTTTGTCATCGGCGTCAACAACCTGGGTTCCTGCTTCGGTTCGACGGGCCCCATGCACACCAATCCCGCCACCGGCAAGCCATATGGCGCCTCTTTCCCTGTCGTGACGGTGGAAGACTGGGTCAGCGCGCAGGCGCGCCTGGCCGATGAGCTGGGCATCAGACAGTTCGCCGCCGTGATGGGCGGCTCGCTGGGCGGCATGCAGGCGCTGGCGTGGAGCATCATGTTCCCCGAGCGGTTGAGGCACTGTGTGGTAATCGCCTCGACGGCCAAGCTGTCGGCGCAGAACATCGCCTTCAATGACGTTGCGCGCCAGGCCATCCTGTCCGACCCCGATTACCATGGCGGCGACTTCTATGCACACGGCGTGGTGCCGAAGAACGGCTTGCGCGTGGCGCGCATGGTGGGCCACATCACGTATCTGTCAAATGACGACATGGCCGAAAAATTCGGCCGCAAGCTGCGCGATGCGGCGCAGACGGGCGACTACAAATTCGGCTTCGGCATCGATTTCGAGATCGAATCGTACTTGCGCTACCAGGGCGACAAGTTCTCCGAGTACTTCGACGCGAACACCTATCTGCTGATTACCAAGGCGCTCGATTATTTCGATCCGGCGCGCGCGCATGGCGGCGACCTGGCCAAGGCCCTGTCGGGCACCCAGGCCAAGTTCTTCCTCGCCTCGTTTTCCACCGACTGGCGTTTCTCGCCCGAGCGCAGCCGCGAAATCGTCGAGGCGCTGGTGTGCAACCGCCGCCAGGTGACCTATGCGGAAATCGACGCGCCGCACGGCCACGACGCTTTCCTGCTGGAAGATGCGCGCTACATGAACATGGTGCGCGCCTATTATGGCCAGGTATGGAATGACATCAACGTGGGCGCGCCCGCAGCAGCCAGGAACACCGCCGTCCGCCAGGGCGCCAAGGAGATAGCATGACTTTTGACGAATTGAGCGCGTTGCGCCCCGACCTGGCCTTCATCGCCCACTGGGTGCCGAATAACGCGCATGTGCTGGACGTGGGCTGCGGCGAAGGCGTGATGCTGCAGTACCTGCAAAGCGACAAGGAGTGCAGCGGCTATGGCATCGAGATCGCCGACGACAAGGTATTGGCCAGTACGTTACGCGGCGTCAATGTGATCCAGCAGGACATGGAAAAAGGCCTGGCCATTTTTGGCGACAACAGCTTCGACACGGTGCTGTGTCTGTCGTCCTTGCAGATGATGAAGCAGGTCGAGCCGCTGCTGCGCGACATCGTGCGCGTGGGCGCCGAGGCTATCGTCTCGTTTCCCAATTTCGCCTACTGGCCGCACCGCGTGGCGCTGCTGAAAGGGCGCATGCCCGTGTCGAAATCGCTGCCTTACCAGTGGTATGACACGCCCAACGTGCGCTGCGCTACCATCAATGACTTCCGTGAACTGGCCGAAGAATGCGGCCTGGAAGTGATCGAATGCGTGGCCCTTGCCGAAGGCAAGATGGTCTCCGTGCTGCCGAACCTGCGCGGCGACCTGGCCGTCTTCCGTCTGCGCAAAAAAGCGGTGCATTGATGACGACAAGTCCGGCGCCAGGCTGGCGTTCCTACGCCAGCGGCCGCATGCTGGCCGTGCTGGTGCTGGGCTTCAGTTCCGGCCTGCCCCTGTTCATCCTGCTGTACCTGCTGCAGGCATGGCTGGCCAAGTCGGGCCTGAACGTAAAAGCGCTGGGGCTGTTCGCCCTGGTGCAGTTCCCCTACATCTGGAAATTCCTGTGGGCGCCTCTGATGGACCGCTACCGCATCCTGGGACTGGGTCGCCGACGCGGCTGGATGGCACTTACGCAGGTGGCGCTGTTCTTTTCCATCGGCGGCATGGGCATGCTCGATCCGCTCACGCAGATCGGCCTGATCGCCGCCGCTGCGGGCGGCGTGGCCTTTCTGTCGGCCAGCCAGGACATCGTTATCGACGCCTACCGACGCGAAATCCTTTCCGATAACGAGCAGGGCCTGGGCGCCGCCGTCATCGTCAACGCCTATAAAGTGGCGGGCATGGTGCCGGGTGCGCTGTCGCTGATCCTGGCCGACCGCATGCCGTGGCAGCCCGTCTTCTGGATCACGGCCGCCTTCATGTTGCCGGGCCTCGTCTGTACCTTGCTGATCAAGGAACCCACCGTCTACGGTTCGCCGCCGAAGACCATGCGCGAAGCGATCATCTTGCCGTTCCAGGAATTCATCGCGCGCGATGGTTGGCGTAACGCAATGTGGATCCTCGCCTTCGTACTACTCTACAAAATCGGCGACAGCATGGCCACGGCGCTGGCGACGAAGTTTTACCTGGACCTGGGGTTTAGCATGACGCAGATCGGCCTGGCCGCCAATACCACGGGTTTCTGGGCCAGCCTGGCCGGCGGCGTGGTGGGCGGCGTGTGGATGCTCAAGCTGGGCATCAACCGTGGCCTGTGGGTGTTTGGCGCGCTGCAGGCGATCGCCATTCTCGGCTTTGCCTGGCTGGCGCAGGTGGGGCCGAACACCATGCTGCTCAGTGCCGTGATCGGTTTTGAAGCATTTGCCAGCCTGGGCCTGGGTGCTGCCGCCTTTGTCGCGTTCCTGTCGCGCACCACGGATCCGCGCTACACGGCCACGCAATATGCGCTGTTTTCCAGTTTGAGCGCCGTGCCGCGCACCCTGATCAATGCCTCGGTGGGCTTTCTGGTTGCCGAGCTGGGCTGGTTCTCGTTTTTCATTGTTTGCTTCTTCCTGGCCTTCCCGGCCATGATGATGTTGCCTAAAATTGCCCCATGGAGGTCTGCCAATGGCACCAATATCCCTTAAACGTTATACCGTCCTGGCCAGCCTGTGCGCGGCCACCGCGCTGGCGCCCCTGTCCGTCTTTGCCCAGCAGGCGACGGTACAGGATGGCATCAAGGTGCGTCCTTTGTCGACCTCGCGCATCTTTGCCGGCGGCGCCGATTTCAACGCACAATCGAAGCAGCAATATACGCAGCTGGTCAACGAAGCGAAGGAAAAAAATGCGCTGGTGCCGGACAGCGACCCGCAAGTGAAACGCCTGCGCGCCATCGCCCAGCGCATCATCCCGTTCGCCACGCGCTGGAACGAGGCGGCGGCTAACTGGAACTGGCAGGTCAACCTGCTCAACTCGGATGAGGTCAACGCCTTTTGCATGCCGGGCGGGCAGATCGCTTTTTACAGCGGCATTATCACGAAGCTGAATTTGACCGACGATGAAGTGGCCGTCGTCATGGGACATGAAATTTCGCATGCCTTGCGCGAACACGCGCAGGCGCAGGCAGGCAAGGGCAACCTGGCCGCCGTCGGCGCCAAGCTGGCCGGCGCCGGCCTGTCGGCCTGGCTCGGCGTCGACCCGAATCTGACCAGCACCGCCACGAATATGGCGGCCAAGGGCGTGATGCTGAAGTTCTCGCGCGACGATGAACGCGAGGCGGATTTGATCGGCATGGACCTGGCCGCGCGTGCAGGTTTCGATCCGCGCGCCGGCGTCATCCTGTGGCAGAAGATGGCGGCCGCAAGCGCGGGCGCGCCGCCGGAATTCCTCTCGACCCACCCGTCGGGCAAGGACCGCATCTCGCAGATGAACAGCCATATGGCGCAGGTGCTGCCCCTGTACGCGCGCAGCAAGGGCGTCAGTGTCGAGGCATTGCCGCCCTACCGCAGCAACGCTATCGCGCAGCGCTAGGATGTCCAGCCGCCACGCTGCCTCACCCTTGCCCATGCGCGATGGCGTGGCGCCCAGCTACCTGTGGCTGCCGGAAGGACAATGGCCCGACATGCTGTCGTTTCTGCTTGATCGCTATCCGCAGATCAGCGCCGCGCAATGGCAGGACCGCATGGCGCGCGGTGACGTGGTCAATGGCGACGGCGCCGTGCTGGCGCCCGACAGCGCATACCGGCGCGGCATGCGCATTTTTTACTACCGCGAGCTGGAGCGCGAAACGCCGATCCCGTTCCAGGAAGAGATCCTGTTCCAGGACGAACACCTGGTGGTGGTCGACAAACCGCATTTCCTGCCCATGACGCCGGCCGGGCGGTTCGTGCAGGAGACCTTGCTGACGCGCCTGAAGAAAAACCTGGACTGCGCCGAGCTGACGCCGATCCACCGCCTCGACCGCGAGACGGCCGGCGTGGTGATTTTTTCGCGCCTGGTAGCCAGCCGTGGCGCCTACCAGTCGCTGTTCCAGCGCCGCGAAGTGCGCAAGACGTATGAGGCGCTGGCACCGCACCTCGATGGCCGCGATTTTCCGTTCACCTATCGCAGCCGCATGGTCGAGGGCGAGCAGTTCTTCCTCATGCGTGAGGAGGCGGGCGAGCCGAACTCGGAAACCGTCATCGACGTGATCGAACGGCGCGGCGAGGTGAACCTGTACCGGCTGTACCCGCACACGGGGCGCAAGCACCAGCTGCGCGTGCACCTGGCTTCACTCGGCATCCCCATCGTCAACGATGCGTTTTACCCGCTGGCCCTGCAGTGCAAGGAAGATGACATGTCGCAGCCCTTGCAGCTGCTGGCGCGGGCGATCGATTTCACGGATCCGTTGACGGGCGAGCTGCGCCATTTTGAAAGCCGGCGCAGCCTGTAGCAGTGCTTATGCCTTGATCGTGTAATCGATGATCAGTGGCGCATGGTCGGAGAAACGCTCGTCCTTGTAGACGCTGACCGTATGCGCCTGGGCCGCGATACCGGGCGTGGCGACATGGTAGTCGATGCGCCAGCCCACGTTCTTCGCGTAGGCCTGGCCCCGGTTGCTCCACCAGGTGTACTGGTCTTCGCGCTTGTCCAGGCCGCGGTGCACGTCGACAAAGCCCACTTCGTCGAAGACGCGCGTCAGCCACGCGCGCTCTTCCGGCAGGAAGCCGGAATTCTTCTTGTTGCCCTTCCAGTTCTTCAGGTCGATTTCATGGTGGGCGATATTCCAGTCGCCACAGATGACCACTTCGCGGCCCAGCGCCTTCAATTCCAGCAGATGCGGCAGGAATAGCTCCATGAAACGGAACTTGGCTTCCTGGCGCTCCGGGCCGGACGAGCCGGAAGGGCAGTACACGGAAATGACGGACAGCTTGCCAAAATCACAGCGCACGTAGCGGCCTTCGGCGTCGAATTCCGGGCTGCCGAAGCCGATATGCACGGCGTCCGGTTCGACCTTGCTATATATGCCCGTTCCCGAATAACCCTTCTTCTCGGCATAGTGGAAATGGCCATGATAGCCGTGGGGATTGAGGAATTCCGGCGTCATGTCGGGCAGTTGCGCCTTCAATTCCTGCACGCAGATGAAATCGGCCGTCTGCGTGCCCATCCAGTTGAAAAAGCCTTTTTTGGCGGCGGAACGGATGCCGTTCAAGTTGGCGGAGATAATTTTTGGCATAAGTCGAGAGTGAAAGGGCGCTGGACGGGGCCGGCGGGCGCGGCATGGCGATTGTCTCGCCGGTGCGCGCGGATTAAAATACAGGCACTTTTAAAAAATGAGGCTAATGTGAATAATTTACGCCAGCAGTTTATCGCGTTTTCAGTATCCAAGGGAGTCTTGCGGTTTGGCGAGTTCACCACCAAGGCCGGACGCCAGTCGCCATACTTCTTCAATGCGGGCCTGTTCCATGATGGTGCTACCCTGGCCGAGCTGGCGCAGTTCTACGCGCAGACCCTGCTCGACTCGGGCGTCGAATTCGACATGCTGTTCGGCCCCGCCTACAAGGGCATCACCCTGGCATCGGCCACCGCCGTGGCGCTGGCCGGCAAGGGCCGCAACACTTCGTTCGCCTTCAACCGCAAGGAAGCCAAGGACCATGGCGAAGGCGGCACCATCGTCGGCGCCAAGCTACATGGCAAGGTTGTCATTATTGACGATGTGATCTCGGCCGGTACCTCGGTACGCGAGTCGGTGGACATGATCCGCGCCGCCGGCGCCGAGCCATGCGCCGTGCTGATCGCCCTGGACCGCATGGAGCGTTCGGGCCCGGACGGCCAGCTGTCGCCAAGTTCGGCGGTGCAGGAAGTGTCGAAACAGTATGGTATTCCCGTCATCTCAATCGGCAACCTGGACGACTTGTTCGGCTACCTGAATGGCGCGGGCGCCGATCCGGAACTGCTGAAATATAAAGAGGCTGTTTCCGCGTACCGCAATCGGTATGGAATTTAAGTAGTCCTCTCCAGCAGCGCCCGCAGCCGCGGGTCGCTGCAGGTAGCGCTGGCCGATGGGTGGCATTGCAACAAGCGCCGCAACAGCGCGCCGCCGATGCCGCGCCGCCGGAACGGCGGTTTCACGAACAGCATGTTCACCGTCACTTCATCGGCGCGCCTGCTGATATCGAGCATGGCCACTTGCTGGCCGTCGATCCACGCGCACAGCGCGCTATCCCCTTGCCACTCTATCTGCATCACGCCAGCCATGGTTTCAGCGCCGCATGCAGGCCCAGGGCGAACAGCCCGACAAAAAAGCACCGCTTGAATACTTGCTGCGCGATGCGCCCGCGCAGCCATTGGCCGGCCAGCATGCCGCCCAGCGCCGGCAGCAGCGCATACGCGGAAACGGCCGCCGCGCCCAGGCTGAAGTTGCCGTGCAATGCCAGGCTGGCCGCCAGCGCCACGGTCGATGCCGTAAACGCCAGGCCCAGCGCCTGCACCAGCGCGTCGCGTGCCAGCCCCAGTCCCTGCAGATACGGCACGGCGGGGATCACGAAGACGCCCGTGGCGGCAGTCAGCAATCCCGTCACGGCGCCTGCCATGGGCCCCAGCCAGGCTTCATGCCGCGTCGGCACGCGCAGTTGCAGCGAGAACAGTCCCGCCAGCGCGTACAGCATCAGCGCCACGCCCAGCGCAACGACGGCCCAGGCGCCGCTGTCCTGCGGCAGCAGGGCGCCGCCCGTCAAGGTAGCCGCGATGACGGCGGCCAGCATGGGCCACAAACGGCGCAGCAGGGCGCGCAGGCCCGGGCCGGCCGCCAGCTGCCATACATTCGTCACCATCGACGGCACGATCAGCAGGGCTGCCGCCTGCACGGGTGGCATGACGAGGCTGAGCGTGCCCATGGCCACCGTCGGCAGCCCCAGTCCGACTACGCCCTTGACGAAGCCAGCGACGAGGAAGCTGGCGCCGATAGCCAGCAGAAATGATGTCTCCATTTTTTATTCCACAGTGGTTTTGCAAGGATTCTGCGCCTGCCCGCGCCTTTCGCCAAGGTGGATTATCTTGAGTCAGCCTTAGGGATGGACGAAGGCTGATAAGATGGCGAAAAGGAGAGCTGCCATGCGTTTTGATCTGGTCGATTTGCAGCTGTTTGTCAACGTGGTGGAGGCGGGCAGCCTGACGGCGGGGGCTGCGCGCAGCCACCTGGCGCTGGCCTCAAGCAGCGCGCGCGTGCGCGGCATGGAAGAGATGCTGGGCATGCCCCTGCTGCTGCGCGGGCGGCGTGGCGTTGAGCCGACACCGGTAGGGCAGACCTTGCTGCATCACGCGCGCCTGGTACTGCTGCAAATGGAGAAAATGCGCGGCGAGTTAGGTGAATTTGCGCGCGGCTTGAAAGGACAGTTGCGGCTGCTATGCAATACGGCGGCGCTCAGCGAATTTTTGCCTGAGGCACTCGGTGCTTTTCTCGACCGCCATCCGAACCTGACCATCGACCTGGAGGAGCGCCTCAGTTACGATATCGTCAAAGCCGTTTCGGAAGGGCTGGCCGACATGGGCATCGTGTCCGACTCGGTCGACATGCGCGGCTTGCAGACGTTTTTGTTCCGCCCCGACCGTTTAGTCGTCATCGCGGCAGCCGACGGCGTGCATCACCGCGCGCTCGGCCAGGATGGCGTCGTCGCGTTCTCCACGCTGCTGGATCACGATTTCATCGGCCTGGCCGATGACAGCGCGATGCAGCAGTACCTTGGCATGCATGCGGCGCGCCTGGGTCGTCCGTTGAAGGTGCGCGTGCGCCTGCGCAGTTTCGATGCCGTGTGCCGCATGGTCGCCAGCGGCGTGGGCATCAGCGTGGTGCCGCTGGCGGCGGCCAGCCGCTGCCAGCAGACGATGGCGCTGCGCTGCCTGGAATTATCCGATCCCTGGTCGGTACGCAATCTGACGATTTGCGTACGCCAGTTCAGTGAATTACCCCTGTACGCGCGCCAGTTGATCGATCATCTGAAGGCGTAACAGGGCACGACAGGAGCAGCGATGCGTTTTTCAGAAGACAAGATGGCCAGCCTGCTGTGCAGCGACCAGGTCGAGCGGCCCATTCATATCTGGCAGCCGCCACAGCCCCAACGCCCCCGCGCCGTGATCCTGGCGATCCACGGCGGCATGGCGCACGCGGGCGATTACGTCACGCCGGCGCTGACCTTCCGCCAACATGGCTTCGCCACCGCCAGCTTCGACATGGTGGGCCACGATGGCAAGCGCAAGGTGGATATCCCTTCGTTCGAGGCCTTCCTCGACGACGAGGAACTGTTCCTCGCCTGGATCAAGCAGGCGTATCCGGGCTTGCCGATTTTCGTCATGGGCCATTCAATGGGGGGCTTGATCGCCACGCACCTTGGCCTGCGCCGTTTTGCGGGCGACCCGGCCATCCGGGGTTTCATTATCTCCTCGCCGTATTACGTGAATGCGATTCCCGTGCCGAAGGTGCTGCAGATGCTGTCCGGCTGGCTGGCCAAGCGCTACCCCACGATGAAGGTGCCGCTGGGCAACCTGACCATGTTGCTGACGCACGATCAAACCATCACCGCGCGCCATTTTCAGGATGAGCGCGATGGCATACGCGCCAGTGCAGCGTCGGTGCGCTTCGCCCATGCCTTGACGTCGGCGCAAAAGGAACTGGCGGGCGGCTTGTCGGATTGGCGCTTCCCCCTGTTTGCCGTGGTGGCGGGCGACGACAAGCTGGCCAACAGCCGCGCCACGGAAAGCCTGCTGCGCAGCGTGCCCGAGGGCCTGCTCGACTATCATTACTATCCGGCCAATTACCACGAGAATTTCAATGAAGTGAACCGCGACGTGATCTTTGCCGCCATCCTGGCCTGGATCGAAAAGCTGCTCCCACCCGTGCCGGCGTGAGTCGCAGGTATCGTTATAATCGGATAAATTGATTTTATCGCCGGCGCGCCGGCCCGGTCCCCGCGGCACAGGGGAATACTCAAGGAACGAACGATGCGCTTGCTGATTGCCCTGATACTCCCGTGGCTGACCTTTTTCACCATCGGCCGCCCCATTGCCGGCATCATTTGCCTGATCCTGCAAATCACCTTGATCGGCTGGCTGCCAGCCACGATCTGGGCCGTTTATGCGCTGAGCCAGTACAAGACGGACCAGAAGATCGCCGAAGCCATGCGCCGGCGCTGATCGTGTTCTAAGGCTGGCCTAAGCTGCGCTTCCTATCTTGATTCAAGCAATATGAGGAGAGTGAGATGGCACCAGACAGACGCGGTACCCTGAGCCTGGCGGCGGTAATGCTGGCAGCCGGGCTGTTGCTGGGAAGTGCGGTGCAAGCCCAAACCGACAGCGCACTTCCGCCCGTGCAAAAGAGCGGCGCGGTGGAATATCTGAGCGGCGGTATCGGCCTCGACGAGTCGACTGCCATCAAGAGCGCCAGCCGGCATTGGCCCTTGAGCCTGGTGTTTTCCGTGCAGGCGGGGGGCAAGGCGGAATTTGCCTCCGACGTGAAGCTGGAAATACACGATGCCAAGGGCGCGCAGGTGCTTGAAACGACGGCCAGCGGACCGTTCCTGCTGGCGAAACTGCCGCCGGGCAGCTACAGCTTGCGCGCCACCCTTGCCGGCAATACTTTGGCGCGCAAGGTGCAAGTCAAGGCGGGATCGTCCGCGCGCGTTGAGCTGGTCTGGGCGGCGGGAACGAACCAGGGCCGGCCTTGATGCCCGGCGACGGCAAGGCGTCCGAACGGGGCTTGTCGGCGCATATCCTGCCCACATCGGCGACGATGGTCGGCGTGTGCATGACGGTGCTGTCGATCGGGCACCTGGCGCCGCGCGGCGAGGTGCGCGTGGCCATCGACAAGCTGCTCGCCGTCGATGCCATCGTCTTTCTCGTCAGCGCCGTGCTTTCGTTCATGTCGCTGCGCCCCGGCCAGTCGCGCTTGCGCTACGAATGGTGGGGTGAACTGCTGTTCATTTGCGGCCTGGCCCTGCTGGCGCTGGGTGCCGTGGTGCTGGCCTTCGTCATCAACTGATCTCGGTCAGTTGACATCGAATCAGCTGACCGCGAGCACGCGTCCTTCGGCGGCGCTTTGCAGCGCCAGTTCGATCAGGCGTATTGTCGCTGCCGCATCCTCGGCTGCTACGGGCGCCGGTGCGCCGTGGCGGATGGCGTCGGCCATGCCCTGGTAAAAGTCCTGGTAGCGGCCCGCCTGCATGTCGAGGTGTTCAAAATGTCCATCCGGCTGGGTACCCAGGTGCAGCGCGCCGCGCACGGGGTCCACGCCCCAACCTGGCTGTCCCGGCCTGCCGCCCGCCTTCAGGGCATCTTCCTGCGGGTCGAGGCCAAACTTCACGAAACTCCCCTTGTCGCCATGCACGGCGAAGCGCGCCGTCGGCGCCTTCACCAGGCAGCCGGCTTGCAGCACCACGCGCAAGCGGTCGTAGTACAAAACGATGTGCATATAGTCGACTGCTTGCGCCCCATCGCGCTGCAGGACGATATCGGCGTACAGTTTTTCCGGCTGGCCGAACAGCTGCATGGCCTGGTCCAGCATGTGCGGGCCCAGGTCGTACAGCAAGCCGCCACCGGGTGCGCCAGACTCGCGCCAGCGCTGGCGGATCTCGGGGCGGAAACGGTCGAAATGCGATTCGACGCTGGCGATGCGCCCCAGGGTGCCCTGTGCCAGCAGTGTTTTCAGGGTCAGGAAGTCGCCATCCCAGCGCCGGTTGTGATACACGCTGAGCACCAGCTTGCGTTCCTTGGCCAGGGCGATCAGGGTCTGCGCCTCGGCGCTGGAAATAGTAAATGGCTTGTCGACCACCACGTGCTTGCCCGCCTGCAGGGCCGCCAGGGCCAGGCTGAAATGCGCTTCATTGGGCGCGGCGATGACGACCAGCTCGATCGACGCATCGGCAAACAGCTGCGCCGCTTCCGCATACACGGTCGTATTCGGCCAATCCTTGTGCACGAGCTCCGGTTTGCTGGAGGCGACGGCGGCCAGTTCCAGGGCAGAGACGGTAGACAGGACGGGGGCGTGGAAGGTGGAGCCGGCAAAGCCGTAGCCAACCAGGCCGGTTTTGATCTTGTTCATGGCGGGTTCACAGGTGCGTGGAAGAATCCATGATCATACCCGCAAGCGGGCGGCGGCAGCGCTGCTGCAATGTTGCTACGATGCCGCCGCGCATACATTAGTTCAGGCTCCAGACGTATTGCACCTTGACGCTGGCGCTGACAGGCTTGCCGCCAGCAAGGGCAGGCTTGAACGTACACTTGGCAATGCCGCTGCGCGCCGCCTCGTCGAGGGCCGGATGGCCGCTGCTTTTGACCACGCTCGAGCCCAACACCTTGCCGGAGGCATTGACGTCAAAGGACATGTTGACCGTGCCCTCTTCTTTCGCCTGCAGCGATGCGGCTGGGTAGACCGGTTTGCCGCAGACGCCAAAGTCGATGATGGGCCGGCGCTCCAGTACAGGTGCACTGTCGGCGGCGACGGCCTGGCGGTAGATGCCGAGGCAGGCGCCGGCGAGGGCCAGCAGCGGCACGGCCGCTTTCCAGTTCAAGGTTTGTGGTGCAGGGCGCAGCAATCGTTTGATACGTGACATAAGATCTCCTCCGTTGGCCGCTTGGGCCAGGTGGTGGGTTGAGAACTGGAGACGTTCCAGTTCCGAGAGTGCAAGAGCCAGACGCCGCGGTTCGCCCAGTTGTCTTGCTGCGAAATCATCTGCAATATGTTCGCGTTCGAGGCGCACGCCGCGAGAGATCCACCAGACGGCAGGGTGGAAGAACAGCAGCGTCTCGATGGCGTTTTGCAGCAGGTTGATCAGATAATCGTGGCGCCGGATGTGCGCCAGTTCGTGCGCCAGCAGCGCATCGAGCAGGTGCGGCGGCATGCCGGTGATCAGCGCTGCAGGCACCAGCACCATGGGGCGCCAGATGCCGGCCGTGAGCGGGCTGGCAATGTTGTCGAGCACGCGCAGACGCACGGGCCGTCCCACGCCGGCATGCTGCGCCATGCGCGACAGCCTTGTCTGCAGTTGCGGGTGCGTGGCCCCGGTGTTCCTGGCGCTGCGCTCTATCCACAGCATGCCCAGCGCCATGCGCACGGCCAGCACGGCGGCGCACAGGGCCCACACGCCGACGACGGCGCGCAGCAGCAGGTCCAGGTCGGGCAAGCTGTCGGGCGCCAGCAGGGCGGCCGGCAGCAAGGCACTGGAGAACAGCGCGCCCGTGGCATCGCCGCCGGCCAGGCGCAGATACAAGCCCGCCGCCGGCCATGCCAGGCTGGCCAGCAAGGCGCCGCAACCGATGGCGTAGCGCGCCTCGGGACGCGCGTTGCGCAGGGCCGCCCACGCCAGCGCCGTGGCGCAGCCGATCAGCAAGCCTTGCCACAGGAAGTGCAGCAGGGTCCAGCCCAGCGCTGGCACGAAGCCGTTCATGATTGATCCTCCTTGAGCATTTTTTCTATCTCTTCACGTTCTGCGCGCGACACGCCCGTGCGCAGCGCCGCCAGCACCAGCGCCTTGGCCGAACCGGCAAAGGCCTTCTGCATCAATTCCTTGAGCAGGTTCGTCTGCAGGCTGTCCTGCGCCTGGGCCGGCGCATACACGTGCGAACGCTGGCTTGCGTCGCGAATCAGCAAGCCCTTGGTGTGCATGATCTGCATCAGGCGCAGCACGGTGCCATACGTGATGGCCGGCTTGGCCAGGGCCATCGCCTCGTGCACCTGCTTGGCCGTGGCGGCGCCCAGCGGCCACAGTGCCTGCAGCAGATCGAGTTCGGCTGCCGTCGGTTTCGGGATGTCGTGCGTCTTGGTCATGCTGTTTTCCTCTTGCCTGAAAATCAATAAGGTTAGAATAGTCGTTGTAGACAGAAATGTATACTTTAATTTTATGTGCCGCATAAACGCCTTCCAGGCATGCGGAAAAAACTAGACAAGCTTGTTTATGAGTGGAGTGGCCAGGCAAAAAAAAAGACGCCGCGGCGTCTTTTTTGGGGGGCGTGGGAATTATCCGGCCAGCTTGGCCTTCAGCATTTCCGTCAGCTGGGCCGGGTTGGCCTTGCCCTTGGACGCTTTCATTGCCTGGCCGATCAGCGCGTTGATGGCCGCTTCCTTGCCGGCGCGGTATTGCTCCACCGACTTGGCGTTGGCCGCCAGTACTTCATCAACGATGGCTTCCAGGGCGCCCGAGTCCGAGATCTGTTTCAGGCCCTTGGCGTCGATGATGGCGTCGACCAGGTTCTCGTCGCTGGACTTGGCTTCCCACATGCCGGCGAAGACTTCCTTTGCCGCCTTGTTCGAGATCGTGCCGTCGGCGATGCGCTTGAGCATGGCGGCCAGCTGCGCGGCGGAGACGGGGGCGTCGTCCAGGTCCACGCCTTCTCGGTTCAGTGTCGACGACACGTCGCCCATCAGCCAGTTGGCGGCAGCCTTGGCGTTTTCCTTGCCGGCCTTGTCCACCACGGCGACGAAATAGGTCGCCATGGCTTTCGATTGCGTCAGCACCAGCGCATCATATTCAGGCAGCGCGTATTCGCTGATGAAACGCGCGCGCATGGCGGCCGGCAGTTCCGGCATCGAGGCCTTGACGGTGTCGATCCACGCTTGCGAGATGACCAGCGGCGGCAGGTCGGGGTCCGGGAAGTAGCGATAATCCTGGGCGTCTTCCTTGCTGCGCATTTCGCGCGTTTCCTTGCGATCCGGGTCGTACAAACGCGTGGCTTGCACGACCTTGCCGCCGTCTTCGATCAGCTCGATCTGGCGGCGCACTTCCACGTGCACGGCTTCCTCGATGAAGCGGAAGGAGTTCAGGTTCTTGATCTCGCAGCGGGTGCCGAATTCTTTCTGGCCGACAGGACGCACGGAGACGTTGACGTCGCAGCGGAACGAGCCTTCCTGCATGTTGCCGTCGCAAACGCCCAGCCACATGACCAGCGAGTGCAGGGCCTTGGCGTAGGCCACGGCTTCGGCAGCGCTGCGGATCTCCGGTTCCGAAACGATTTCCAGCAGCGGCGTGCCGGCGCGGTTCAAGTCAATGCCGCTCATGCCTGCGTAGTCTTCGTGCAGGGATTTACCCGCGTCTTCTTCCAGGTGGGCGCGCGTCAGGTTCACCGTCTTGGTGACGAATTCGCCATCCTTTTCATAGCCGAAGGTCAGCGCGCCGCCGATGACGACAGGGTCCTCGAACTGGCTGATCTGGTAGCCCTTGGGCGAATCCGGATAAAAATAATTCTTGCGCGCGAAGACCGAGTGCGGCGCGACGGTGGCGCCGACGGCCAGGCCGAAGCGGATTGCGCGGTCGACCGCTTGCTTGTTCATGACGGGCAGCACGCCTGGCAGCGCCAGGTCTACCGGGCTGGCCTGCGTGTTGGCGTCGGCGCCGTACTTGATCGGCGAACCGCTGAAAATTTTGGATTCGGTCGTGAGCTGCACGTGGTTCTCAAGACCGATGACGACTTCCCATTGCATAGTGTTCTCGCTTATTTTTTAGTGGCGCCGCCAGGGCGGCGCGTCTGTTCTTAAATGCCGGCAGGGCTGCGCGTATGCCAGTCCGTCACTTGCTGGAACTGGTGGGCCACGTTCAGCAGCTTGGCTTCGCCAAAATAATTGCCGATGATTTGCAGGCCAACGGGGCGCTTGGCGTTTTTCTCGCCGGTGCCGAAACCGCAAGGGATCGACATGCCGGGCAGGCCGGCCAGGCTGGTCGACAGGGTGTAGATGTCGGCCAGGTAGTTCGCCACCGGGTCATCCGTCTTGTCGCCCAGGTCCCAGGCGACAGTTGGCGCGACCGGTCCCATGATGACGTCACAGACGGCGTTCGGACCATTTAATACGGCATCGAAATCCTGCGCGATCAGGCGGCGGATCTTTTGCGCCTTCAGGTAGTAGGCGTCGTAGTAGCCGTGGCACAGCACATAGGTACCGACCATGATGCGGCGCTGCACTTCCGGGCCGAAGCCCTGTGCGCGCGATTTCTTGTACATGTCCTGCAAGTCCTTGTACTCGGCGGCGCGGTGGCCGTAGCGCACGCCGTCGTAGCGCGACAGGTTCGACGACGCTTCAGCCGGGGCGATCATGTAGTAGGCGGGAATCGACAGGGCCGTGTTCGGCAGCGAGATGTCGACCAGGGTGGCACCCAGTTTTTCATACTGCGCCAGTGCGCCGCGCACGGCCGCTTCCACGTCCTTGGCCAGGCCCTCGCCGAAGTACTCGCGCGGCACGCCGATGCGCAAGCCCGTCAACGGCTGGCCCAGCTCACGCGAAAAATCTTCCGCCACGCCGCCTTGTTCCGGGGAGAGGCTGGTCGAGTCGCGCTCGTCGAAGCCGGCCATGGCGGTGAGCAGCAGGGCGCAGTCTTCGGCCGAGCGAGCCATCGGGCCACCCTGGTCCAGCGACGAGGCAAAGGCGATCATGCCGAAGCGCGACACGCGGCCATAGGTTGGCTTGATGCCGGTGATGCCGCAGAAGGCGGCAGGCTGGCGGATCGAGCCGCCCGTGTCGGTGCCGGTGGCCGCGGGCGTCAGGCCTGCAGCAACGGCGGCGGCCGAGCCGCCGGACGAGCCGCCCGGCACTGCTGTTGTATCCCAAGGATTCTTCACGGCGCCGAAGGCCGAGTTTTCGTTGCCGGAACCCATGGCGAATTCATCGCAATTGACCTTGCCCAGGGTGACCATGCCGGCCGCCAGGAATTTTTCCACCACGGTGGCGTCAAACGGGCTGGCGTAGTTGGCCAGCATTTTCGAGCCGGCCGTGGTGCGCCAGCCACGGGTCACGAACAGGTCCTTGTGCGCGATCGGCACGCCCGTCAATGGTGTGGCCGTGCCGGCGGCGATGCGCGCGTCGGCCTCTGCAGCTTGCGCCAGGGTCAAGGCACGGTCGACGTGCAGGAAGGCGTTCGAGTTGTCCGCTGCGATGCGGTCGAGGAAGTGCGTCGCCAGTGCAACGGCGGAAATTTCCTTGTTCTGCAAAAGCGTGGACAGCTGTTTGATGGATTTTGTATGCATGGCGTTTCTATTTTTATCTATTCGGCAAGGTTGTTGTTCGTGCACTGCGCCGTTCTAGCGCCTGACAGAAGCGTAGCGAGCGAAAGTGAGTTGTGGCCGAGAAGCGGGGCTGTGCTTAGGCACAGTGAGCATCGGAGGCCGCAAGTCGCGACGCGCAGTAGCTTATGTCAGGTGCCAGTTATTCGATCACTTTCGGCACCAGATACAGGCCATCCTGGACTTTCGGTGCCACTGCCTGGTAGGCGTCGCGGTGATTTGCTTCGGTGGCGATGTCCTCGCGCAGGCGCAGGGCGATATTGTCCATATGGGCGGCCAGCGGGTGGCTCAGGGGGGCCACGCCATCGGTATTGACGGCTTGCATTTGTTCGGCCAGTGCAAAAATCTTGTTCAATTGGGCCAGCGACGTGACGGCCTGATCGTCGGCCATTTCAAGTTGTGCCAGGTGGGCGATGCGTTTTACGTCGGATAGTGTCAGGGACATGGCGAATGGCGCGGAGTGCCGCGCATGAGTATTAAGTTGGCGTTTTGTTAAAACGCGGGTATATGCTGCTTTTTTGCTCACAAAAGCCAAGGAATGCCGCGTAACTTGCGGCTGCAAGAGTCGCACTTTTCCATGGTTTTTGAGCAAATCGCATTCAAATTATAAGGTAGAATGGCGGGTTAATGCGTTGCCGGCGCTGATGGACTGCTGCCGCAGCATAGAAAAGATTGCGCAAGCGCCAAGCGAAACCCGGGAAAATCGCCTTCATGGATTTTCAGGGTGCCTGAAAGCGCCCGCTTTGAAACTCCCCATAAACAGCTTTTGCGCAGCTCGATGCGCTACAGGACACTCATGTTTGGTTTTTTACGCAGGTATATCTCCACCGATCTGGCCATTGACTTGGGCACGGCCAACACCCTTATTTATGTGCGCGGCCTCGGTATCGTCCTGGACGAGCCATCCGTCGTCGCCATCCGCCAGGAAGGCGGTCCGAATGGCAAGAAGACCATTCAGGCAGTCGGCAAGGAAGCCAAGCAGATGCTGGGCAAGGTGCCGGGCAATATCGAAGCGATTCGTCCGATGAAAGATGGCGTGATCGCCGACTTCACCGTGACCGAACAGATGCTCAAGCAGTTCATCCGCATGGTGCACGACTCGAAATTCTTCCGTCCTTCGCCACGCATCATCATTTGCGTGCCGTGCGGTTCGACCCAGGTCGAGCGCCGCGCGATCCGCGAATCGGCCCTGGGCGCCGGGGCCTCGCAGGTATACCTGATCGAAGAACCGATGGCAGCGGCCATCGGCGCGGGCTTGCCCGTGTCCGAAGCGACCGGCTCGATGGTGGTCGACATCGGCGGCGGCACCACGGAAGTGGGCATCATCTCGCTGGGCGGCATGGTCTACAAGGGTTCCGTGCGCGTGGGCGGCGACAAGTTCGATGAAGCCATCGTCAACTACATCCGCCGCAACTACGGCATGCTGATCGGCGAACAAACGGCCGAAGCCATCAAGAAGGCCATCGGTTCGGCTTTCCCGGGTTCGGAAGTGAAGGAAATGGAAGTCAAGGGCCGCAACCTGTCCGAAGGCATCCCGCGCTCGTTCACCATTTCCAGCAACGAGATTCTCGAAGCGCTGACCGATCCGCTGAACAACATCGTCTCGGCCGTGAAGAACGCGCTGGAACAGACACCGCCGGAACTGGGCGCCGACATCGCCGAAAAAGGCATGATGCTGACGGGCGGCGGCGCACTGCTGCGCGACCTGGACCGCCTGCTGATGGAGGAAACCGGCCTGCCGGTGCTGGTGGCCGAGGACCCGCTCACCTGCGTGGTGCGTGGTTCCGGGATGGCCCTGGAGCGTATGGACAAGCTCGGCTCGATCTTCTCCTACGAATAATCTGACAGAAGGGCCGGAAACCAACTCCGGCCTTTTTTTGGTTTTGGCGCCGGTGTTCGACCGGGCCTTGCACGTTGGCGCACTGCGCCTGATTATTGGATGTCATGGAATACAGTCCTCCGCCACTTTTCAAACAAGGCGCCTCCGCCCGCGTCAAGATGATGGTGTTCGCCGGCATTTCTATCGCCCTGTTGCTGGTCGATTCGCGCATGCACGCCTTGACAGCCGTGCGCCAGGCAGTCGGCACCGTGCTGTATCCGGTGCAGATGGCAGCCCTGGTGCCGCGCGATGTGGCGCTTGGCGTCGGCAACTACTTTTCTTCGCTGTCTTCCCTGGAAAAACAGGTGCGCGACCTGAAGCACGAACAAATCGCTTCGGCGCAGATCATGCAGCAGGCGCAGCTCAATATCGTTGAAAACAACCATTTGCGCAAATTGATGGAGGCGCGCGAAAGAGTCCCCGTCAAGACCCTGATGGCTGAAGTGCTGTATGACACGCGCGATTCTGCCACGCGCAAGATCGTGCTGGACAGGGGCATCCAGAATGGCGTCGAACTGGGCCGCCCCGTGATCGACAACCTGGGCGTGGTGGGACAAGTCACGCGCGTGTTCCCGTTCACCTCGGAAGTGACCTTGCTGACCGATGAAGAACAAGCCATTCCCGTGCAGCTGCTGCGCAATGGCGTGCGCAGCGTGGCCATCGGTCGCGGCAAATCCGGCACCATGGAGCTGCGTTTTACAGCGCCCACCGCCGATATCCAGATCGGTGACATCGTCATTACCTCTGGCCTCGACGGCCTGTACCCGGCCGGCCTGGCAGTGGCGCGCGTGACACTGGTCGAGCGCAACGCGCATGGCCCGTTTGGCCGCGTCGTGTGCCAGCCGCTGGCCGGCATCGAACGCAACACCCAACTGCTTATCTTGATGACGTCGCCCGAGATGCCCGCCCGCCCGCCGACCGAAGAAGTCAAGACGGGCCGCAAGATTGCCGGCAAGATGGCGCCGATCAAGGACCCTGTCAAGGAGGCTGCCGCCGGCGGGGCGGCGACAGCGCCGGCCACCGCACCGGCCACACCGGCCGCGAAGCCGTCCGCTAGCCCGGTTCCGAAACCGGCGGCGCCGGCCGCTGCCACAACACCTGCTGCCGTGCCACCGAAGGAAGCGACACGATGAACCGCCCGCATTACATCCTGCTGCCGGTCAGCCCCCTGTTCATCGGATTTTCCCTGCTGTGCGCTTTTCTGCTGAACCTGCTGCCATGGGGGCAGTTTGTCGGCGTGCCCGATTTCGTCGCCCTGGTGCTGGTCTTCTGGGGCATCCACCAGCCGCGCAAGGTCGGCATCGGCGTGGCGTTCTTCATGGGTTTGATGATGGACGTGCACGACTCGACCCTGCTGGGTGAGAATGCGCTGGCCTACACCTTGCTGTCCTACTTCGCCATCATGATGCACCGCCGCGTGCTGTGGTTCCCCATCCTGACGCAGGCGCTGCACGTGCTGCCGCTGCTGCTGCTGACGCAGGCGCTGCAATTGCTGACGCGCCTGATCGTCTCGGGCCGTTTCCCCGGATGGCTCAATTTCATCGAGAGCTTCGTCGCCGTGGCCCTGTGGCCCTTCGTCACGTGGATCTTGCTGGCGCCGCAGCGCCGCGCCGTGGACCGCGACCACAACCGGCCGATTTGACGGGCGCCTGCCATGACTGAACTTAAGAATACCGAGCGCGAACTGCATTTTTTCCGCATGCGCCTGACCATCCTGGGCGGGCTTGTCTTCGTCTGCTTTTCGCTGTTGCTGGCGCGCTTCATCTGGCTGCAGGTGATCAAGCACGAGGACTACGCGACCAAGGCCGAGGACAACCGCATCGCCGTGGTGCCCATCGTGCCCACGCGCGGCCTGATCCTCGATCGTAACGGCGTGGTATTGGCGCGCAATTACTCGGCCTATACGCTGGAAATCACGCCATCGAAATTGAGTGCCAGCCTCGATTCGGTGATCGACGAGCTGTCGACACTGGTGCAGATCGACATCAAGGACCGCCGCCGCTTCAAGAAGCTGCTGGAAGAGTCGAAGAACTTCGTCAGCGTGCCGCTGCGCACGCGCCTGACGGACGAGGAAGTGGCGCGCTTCACGGCGCAGCGCTTCCGCTTCCCCGGCGTCGAGGTGCAGGCGCGATTGTTCCGCCAGTATCCGATGGGCGAGGTGGCGTCGCACGTGGTGGGCTTCATCGGGCGCATCAACCGCAATGAAGCCAAGGCGCTGGAAGAGGGCGAGGACGCGGCCAACTACAACGGCACCGACCATATCGGCAAGGAAGGCCTGGAAAAAAGCTACGAAAAGCAGCTGCATGGCACCACCGGCTACGAAGAAGTGGAAGTGTCGGCTGGCGGGCGCGCCATGCGCACCCTGTCGCGCACGGCAGCGACGCCTGGTAACAACCTGATCCTGTCGATCGACATCGAACTGCAAAAAGTGGTCGAGGAAGCGTTTGGCGAATGGCGCGGCGCAGCCGTGGCGATCGACCCGGCCACGGGCGACATCCTGGCTTACGTCTCCAAGCCCGGCTACGACCCCAACCTGTTCGTCGACGGCATCGACCAGCAAAGCTGGAATGAACTCAATACCTCGCTGGACCGGCCGATGGTGAACCGTCCCCTGTCCGGCACCTACGCGCCCGGCTCGACCTTCAAGCCCTTCATGGCGCTGGCCGCACTCGAATTGGGCAAGCGCACGCCGAGCCAGTCGATTTCCGATCCCGGTTTCTTCATCCTCGGTGGCCACACCTTCCGCGACGACAAGGTGGGCGGCCATGGCACGGTGGACATGCACAAGTCCATCGTTGTCTCCTGCAACACCTATTACTATCAGCTGGGCCGCGACATGGGCATCGATGCCATCCACGACTTCATGAAGCCGTTCGGTTTCGGCCAGTTGACGGGCATCGACCTGAATAATGAAAAGACGGGCGTGCTGCCGTCGACGGAATGGAAGCGCAACCGCTTCAAGACGCCACAGCAGAAAAAATGGGTGGGCGGCGACACGATTTCGGTGAGTAACGGCTCCGGCTATAATTCCTACACGCCGCTGCAGATCGCCCACGCGACAGCCAACCTGGCCAATAACGGCGTGGTGATGAAGCCGCATCTGGTGAAGATCATCGAAGATGCCGCCACGCGCGCGCGTACCCTGACGGTGCCGAAGGAAAGCTACCGCATCGCGCTCAAGCAGGAAAACATCGATACCATCAAGCGCGCCATGGTGGGCGTGACCAGCGAGCAGGGCGGCACGGCCGCGCGCATCTTCGCCGGCGTGCAGTACACGGTGGGCGGCAAGACGGGTACGGCGCAGGTGGTCGGCATCAAGAAAAACGAGAAGTACAATGCCAAGCTGCTGGCCGAACGCCTGCGCGACAACGCCTTGTTTACGGCCTTCGCGCCGGCCGACAAGCCGCGCATCGCGATTGCCATCGTGGTGGAAAACGCGGGCTTCGGCGCCGGCGTGGCTGCGCCGATCGCGCGCAAGGCACTCGATTACTACCTGCTGGGCAAGCGCCCGAGCGACAAGGAAAAGGACACCACCAAGGTGCCCAAGGAAGATGTCGACGAGGTGCGCACCCTGGAAGAAATCACTGACGAGCAGGCTGCCCCGGCGCCGCCTGCCAGGCAATAAAGGAAGCACATGCCCATTAACGAGAGGCGCTCGCTGTGGCGGCGCGCCAAACCCTATCTGGCGGTGTTCGATCCGCCGCTGATGATCATCATCCTGATGCTGCTCAGCACCAGCCTGCTGACCCTGTATTCGGCCAGCATCGGCATCCCCGGCAAGATCGAGGACCACCTGCGCAACATCCTGCTGTGCTTTTTCGTCATGTGGGTGGCGGCCAACGTCACGCCGCAGATGATGATGCGCATCGCCGTGCCGGCGTACACGGTATCGGTGATATTGCTGGTGGCCGTGGCGCTGTTCGGCACCATCAAGCTGGGTGCGCGGCGCTGGCTGCATATCGGCGTGATCGACATCCAGCCCTCGGAATTCCTGAAGATCGCCACGCCCCTGATGTTGGCCTGGTTCTTCCAGCACAATGCGGGCGCCCTGCGCTGGAAATCGTTCCTGATGGCGGCCGTGCTGTTGCTGGTGCCCGTCTACCTGATCGCGCGCCAGCCTGACCTGGGCACTGCATTGCTGGTGGTGGCGGCCGGCTTTACCGTCATCTTCCTGGCCGGCCTGTCGTGGAAGGTGCTGGCCGGCTTGCTGATCACCTTTGTTTCCTGCCTGCCGATCGCCTGGTCGCATCTGCATGATTACCAGCGTGACCGCGTGATGATGCTGATCGATCCGACCAAGGACCCGCTGGGCAAGGGCTTCCATATCATCCAGTCCATCATTGCCATCGGCTCCGGCGGCATGACGGGCAAGGGCTGGACGCACGGCACGCAGGCCCACCTGGAATTCGTCCCGGAGCGCACGACAGACTTCATCTTCGCCGTGTATTCGGAGGAGTTTGGCCTGGTGGGTAATCTGATTCTGATGCTGATGTATTTGCTGCTGGTGGGACGGGGCATGATGATTGCCGCCAACGCCCCCAGTTTTTTCACTCGCCTGCTGGCAGGAGCGATAACAATGATTTTCTTTACGTATGCGTTTGTAAACATGGGCATGGTCAGCGGCATCGTGCCGGTGGTCGGCGTCCCCCTGCCTTTCCTCAGCTATGGCGGCACCGCGCTGCTGACCCTGGGCGTGGCCACCGGTATCTTGATGAGCATCCAGCGTCATCGCAAGCTGGTGCAGACCTGATGCGCGCGCCTTTCGACACTCTCGCCATGCGCGGACTGAGCCTGGCGGTCTTGCTGACCCTCGCCGCGTGCGGCACCACGCCGCACAAACCGGCATCGAATAACGTGCCGCTGCCGTCAGGCGGCAAGGTCAAGTCCCCCGTGCGCCAGGACCCCACCTTGCCGGCGCTGCCGGCGGCCGGCTCCGGACGCGGCGGCTACTACAAGGACGATGGTCCGGGCGACAATCCGCCTGCGAACCTGCGCGACGTGCCCGACGCGGAAGTACGCAACGAGCCGTATTCGACGCGTTCGAACCGTCCCTACGTCGTGTTTGGCAAGACGTACACGCCGATCACCGACAACGAACCGTTCAAGCAGAAGGGCACGGGGACCTGGTATGGCAAGAAATTCCATGGCCAGCGCACCTCCTCGGGTGAAATCTACGATATGTACAAGATGACGGCGGCCCATCCCACCTTGCCGATTCCGTCGTATGCGCGCGTGACGAGCATCGACAGCGGCGAACAGGTGATCGTGCGCATCAATGACCGTGGCCCCTTCCACGCCACGCGCGTGATCGACGTATCCTACACGGCGGCGCTGAAACTTGGCTTCCTGGGCAAGGGCAGCCACCAGGTGGTCGTCGAACGCTTGCTGCCGGCCGATATCGACGCCATCCTGGCTGCCAGAGCGGCGCCCAAGCCGGTGCCTTCCGTGGTGGCCATCTCCATCGACACGCCGGTGGAAACGGGCGCCGTGGTGCAGCCGGAAGTGTCGTCGCAGATGTTGCCCGTCGATGCGACGGTGGCCATGCCTGCCCCGGCGGCGCTGGCCAGCGGCTTTTATTTGCAGCTGGGCGCTTACTCGCGCGCCGACAATGCGGAAACGGGGCGTACGCGCCTGGCGCCATACGCGGCGGCCCTGGGTACGCTTGGGGTGGTGCAGACCGGTAACCTGTTCCGCCTGTACGGCGGACCGTTCTCCAGCCGTGCCGAGGCGGCACGCGCGGCGGCTAATTTACCGGAATCGACTGGTATCAAGCCTATCGTTATTCAAAGGTAGTTATTTGCAATTACGCAATTCCTGCTCCGGGAATTGCGCTTTGATTTTCTCCAGCCGCGCGCGCGTGGCGGCGTCGAGGTCGCGGAATTGGTAGGCCATCTGCTTGCTGGCGCTGTAGCGCGGCGCGATGCGGGCGCTGTGCACGCCCTGCTTGTTGAGCGATGCCAACTGGCTTTGCGCGCTGTTTTCCGACTTGAATACGCCCAAGGAAATGCCCCAGCGCAGCGGGCTGCTGTCGTTCATGATGAAGTAATTCGTCACGCCCAGCTGCTTCAATTCGCCTGCCTTGCGGTCCGCGCCTTCCTTGCTGCCCTGCGGCGGGATGTACACCATGTAGCTGGAAATCTCATGGCCGGCCACGTTGCGGCGCGACTGCCGGTCGCCCAGATCCAGCGCTGCCACTTGCGCTTCGAAGCGGCGTCCGTCGGCCAGCAGGAAATTGCCCACCTCCGTACAGGCATACGTAGGCTGCGGCGCCGGCACTGCGGGCGTCGCCGCCGCCTCGGCGGCTGGCGGCGCGGCTGCCGCCGTGGCCTGCTCCTGCGTGAGCAAGGTTAGCTTGGTCACCTGCAGCTGGTTTTTCAGACGCGCCGGTTCGCGCGTCTCGCTGCGAAAACTGCCTAGATAACCCTGGCCGATGGCCAAGACCAGCAGGTTGACGCCGGCCAGCAGCCAGAAGACGAATTTCAGCATACGTGGTTTCCTTGTGTTCCTGCCGCGCCGGCGCGCGCGGCTGCCTGCAGGCCGATCATGACGATATTGTCCACCAGATGCAGCGGTACCGGCAGTGCCAGGGCCGGTGCGATACGCGGCGCGGCGCCGCCTGACAATACACAGGTGCTGGCGCCGTGCATGCGCACGGCCCGTTCAATGGCGCCCGCCTGGGCCGCCAGGCAACCACTCAAAATCGCGTCGTCCGTGTTGTCGGCAAAGCCGGCCGGCAGCATGGTGTCGCCGGCGATTTGCGGCAGCTGTGCCGTATTGCGCGCCAGCGAACTGGCCATCAATCCCAGCCCGGGCAAGATCATCCCGCCGAGGAAAACGCCGTCGGCGGTGATGGCGTCGATGGTGGTGGCTGTACCGCAATTGGCGACGATGACGGCCTGGTCAGGCGTCAGCGCCCGTGCGCCGATGGCGGCGGCAAAACGGTCGCAGCCCAGTTGCGAAGGCGCGCGGTAGGCGTTCGTCAGTCCGGCCAGCTGCGGCAGCGAGGCGAAGTCGCGGGGCACCACCGGCAGCATGGCGCGCAGGCGCGTGCCGATGACGCTGCCTGCCACGTTCGACAGCAGCACCTCATTGATGGCGAGTGTCTCCCACTGCGTAGCCAGCGTATCGATCTGCGCATGCGTGACGGCGCCGCTGGCCAGCCAGCCGCCGAGGGGGCTATCGGCGGCCACGAGTGCCCATTTGATGCGCGTATTGCCGGCGTCTATCAGCAGTAGCATGCGCTTACTCCCCGGCCAGGCGCAAGGACACATCGCCGGACATGATTTCCTGCAAGCCGCCGTCGGTACGCAGCAGCAGGCGGCCCAGCTGGTCCACGCCGGCGGCCACGCCTTGCTGCAGCAACTGGCCGTTGTCGAGGATTTTCACGTGCTGGCCCTGCCAGGCATGCAGCAGGTTCCAGCGTTCGGCAAAGGGCGCGAAGCCCGTGTCGTCGAATTCGGCCAGCACGCCAGCCAGGCGGCTGAGCAAGGCTGCCACCAAGGTATTGCGCTCCATCTGCGCCAGCCAGGGCACGGCCGAGGCGCTGCGGCCGATCTGCCGCTCCAGCGCATCGGGCATCAACAAATTGATGCCGCAGCCGATGACGGCCCACACACCGCCATCCGCTGCCTGCTGCGTCTCGACCAGGATGCCGGCCAGTTTATGGCCATCCCTGAGCATGTCGTTCGGCCACTTCAGTTGTACCGGCACGCCCAAGGAAGTCATGCTTTCGGCCAGGGCCACGCCGACGGCCAGTGGCAGGCCGACCAGTTGATGCAGCGGCCCCTTGAAGCGCCAGGCCAGCGAGAACATCAGGCTGGCGTCCGGCTGCGACACCCACGGCCGTCCGGCGCGTCCGCGCCCGGCCGTCTGCTGGCCGGCGATGCGCAATGTCGGCCCGCCCAGGGTGGCGCAGCGCGCCAGCAGGTCGGCGTTGGTCGATCCCGTTTCGTCGACCACTTCGATGGCCACGTGGGAAGCGCCCGTGGCGCAATGGGCGGCGATGGCCGCGCTGTTCAGGTCTGAGTGCTTCGTCATGGGGATCGTAGAGTTTTACTGGCTGTCGCCGGAGGGCTTGTTGCGCGCCTTGTGCGGCGCATTCGCGAAGGCCCGGTCGTACACGGCATTGGGCAGCGCGCGCAGCAGCTTGGCGACGACGCCCATCTGCCACGGGATCACGCGGTAGCTGTCGCCGTCGGCGATGGCGCGCGCGGCGCGCACGGCGAATTTTTCGGCCGGCATCAAGAAGGGCATGCGGTAGGCGTTATGGCGCGTCATCGGCGTGTCGATGTAGCCGGGCGTGATGGTGACGACCCTGATGCCGGCGGGCTTGAGTTCCAGGCGCAGCGATTCGCAGTAGCTGATCACGGCCGCCTTCGAGGCGCTGTAGGCTTCGGCGCCGGGCAGGCCGCGGATGCCGGCCACGCTGCCTATACCCACCAGGCGCCCGCTGCCCTGGGTTTTCATGGCGGCGATGAAGGGCGCGAAGGTGGCAACGGTGGCCGTGACGTTGATGGCCATCAGGCGCGCGAAGGCGTCGAGGTCTTCCGCGTGTTCAGTCAGGGTGCCGAACGATACGCCGGCGCTGGCGATGACGACGTCGATGCGGCCAGCGTAGCCGATGAAGTCCTGCGCCGCGCTTTTCAGGGCGGCGTGGTCGCACACATCGACGGCGTAGGCGCGGTGGCGTTCAGGGTGGGGCAGGGAGGCGATCAGTTGCTGCAGGGTGTCGCCGCGGCGGGCCAGCAGGCCCAATTTGGCGCCCTGGCGTGCGTACTGCAGCGCCAGGGCGGCGCCCAGTCCGCTCGACGCGCCCGTGATGAAAACGCTGTGCATCAGGCGATGCCCGGGCGCGCCAGGGAAGTGGCCATGCTTATTTCTTTTCCGCTTTGGCTTTCGCAACCAGCACGTCCATCACGCTGAGCGCCTGGGCGTTCAGCTGCTCTTCGTTCTTGGCCGACTTGCTGCCCTGGTCGGCCTGCGATGGCGAAGTGATGTAGCGGCCATCGATGGCGATCATGGGCCAGAACGTCACGTTATAGCCCTGCATCATGGCGTCCGCACGGCGCACGCGGGCCGAGATCCCCATCGAACGGTAGGTGTCGATGAATTTCTGGCGGTCCACGCCCTGCTTAGCGACGAAGTCGAATACGGCGTCATCGGTGTTGAGGCGGTTGCGCTCCACGTGCATGGCGTGGAAGACGCTGGTGTGCAGTTTGTCGAGCAGGCCCATGGCTTGCAGGGTGAAGAACAAACGCTGCTGCGGCGCCACGCTGTCATCACGCGACACGTGCACGCGCTTGAAGACGATGTTGTCGCCTTGTTTCTTGACCCAGGCAGCCAGTTGCGGTTCAAGCACGTTGCAATGCGGGCAGTAATAGGCGAAGAATTCAGTCACTTCGATTTTCTTGCCCGATTCCGTTGCCTGCGGCGTGGCCAGAGTTTCGTATTCGACGCCATTCTTCGGCTCGGCCGGCGAGGCCGATGCGCCCATGGCGGCCGTGCACAGGGCGGCGGCGAACAGGATTTTCTTCAGAAAACGCATGCTGGTTCCTTATTTTTGGTTGCGGACGACGGCGACATCGATGCCGTTTTCAGACAGTTTGGTGCGCGCGCGGTTCATCGATTCGAGCTGGTTGAACGGCCCGATGCGCACGCGGTGCAGCACGCCGGCATCGGTGCTGCGGTCACTGATGGCCGCTTCGAAGCCAAGCAGCGCCAGTTTGCCGCGCGTGCTTTCGGCGTCCGACATGTCATGGAATGCGCCGGCCTGCAGATAATAAATCCATTTGTCGCTGGCTGCATCGGCCTTGGCTTCGGTTTTCACGTCGGCCTTGGCTTGCGCTGCCGGTGCTGCCGCTGGCGTTTTCGGTGCCGGCTTGTCCTTCAGGGTGCCGATCAATTCCTGCAACGCGTCCGGCGGCGGTGCCTTCGGCTGCTGCGCGGTGCTTGGCGAGGGCGCTGGCGCGCCTGGCTGCGTCGGCGTGACGATCTCGCGTGGCTCCTTGGAGAAGTCGCGCGCCGCTTCCTTGGCCGCTTCCTTGTTGCCGTACATCGGCTTGTTCGGGTCGGCGATCTGGCCGGCCGTCGGTTCGGCCGATTTGCCGGCCTTGCCCGACTTGTCGGTGAAGGGCGAGGCGCCCTTGGTGATCACCAGGGCGACCACCACGGCGATGCCCAGACCAATGACCAGGCCGATGATGATGCCGACCAGGGTATTGCCCTGCTGGCGCCGGGTCGAAGAGAAGCGGGAAGCGTGGGGAGAAGCGTGACTCATTGACGGTTTGACCTTCGCGATTACATTTTGTTTGGCGCGGACACGCCGATCAGTGCCAGGCCGTTGCGCAGCACCTGGCGCGCGGCGATGACGAGGGCCAGACGGGCCATCTTGACGGCTTCGTCCTCGACCAGCACTTTTTCGGCGAAGTAGAAGCTGTGCAGGTTGGCAGCCAGGTCGCGCAGGTAGAAAGCGACTTGATGCGGCCCCAGTTCCGCTTGCGCGCGCGCCAGCATTTCCGGATAGGCAGCCAGGGTTGCCAGCAGGGTCGCTTCGGTCGGTGCCGTCAGGGGAGACAAGTCAACGCCGGTGACCGTGCTGGCATCGCCGCCCCAGTTTTCCAGGATGCGGCAGATGCGCGCATGCGCGTACTGCACGTAATACACCGGGTTTTCATCGGTGGTTTTCAGCGCCACGTCGACGTCGAAGACGAATTCCGTGTCGGCCTTGCGTGAGATCAGGAAGAAGCGCACCGCGTCGCGGCCCTTGGCGATGTCGCCGCCGCCCGACCATTCGATCAGGTCGCGCACGGTCACGTAGGAGCCGGCGCGCTTCGAAATCTTGACTTCTTCGCCGTCTTTCATGACGGTGACCATCTTGTGCAGCACGTAGTCGGGGTAACCTTGCGGGATGCCCATGTCGACCGCCTGCAAGCCGGCGCGCACGCGCGCGATGGTGCCGTGGTGGTCGCTGCCCTGGATATTGATGGCCTGTACGAAGCCGCGCTGCCATTTCACCAGGTGATATGCCACGTCCGGCACGAAATACGTGTAGGTGCCATCCGTCTTGCGCATGACGCGGTCCTTGTCGTCGCCGAAGTCGGTGGTGCGCAGCCACAGCGCGCCATCCTGCTCGTAGGTATGGCCCGCCTTGATCAGCATTTCCACGGCGCTATTGACCTTGCCGTCCGCGTACAGCGACGATTCCAGGTAGTAATTGTCGAACTTCACGCCAAACGCCTGCAAGTCGATATCCTGCTCGTTGCGCAGGTAGGTGACGGCGAATGGGCGGATCGAATCGATGTCGTCGATGTTGCCATTGGCCGTGGCAGGCAAGCCATCGCTTGCCGAGACGGTCTTGCCGGCCTTGAAATCGTTGGCGATATCGGCGATGTAGTCGCCGTTGTAGGCCGACTCGGGCCATTCGGCGTCGCCCGGCTTGAAGCCGCGCGCGCGCGCCTGGACGGAATTGGCCAGGGTCTGGATCTGCACGCCCGCGTCGTTATAGTAGAACTCGCGCGTCACTTGGTAGCCTTGCGCGTCAAACAGCGAGGACAGGGCGTCGCCCAGGGCCGCCTGGCGGCCGTGGCCCACGTGCAGCGGGCCGGTCGGGTTGGCCGAGACGAATTCCAGGATGACCTGCTTGCCGGTGCCTGCCGTGCTGCGGCCATAGCTGTCACCTTCACCCAGGATGGTCTTCACCACGGCCTGCTTGGCGGCGGCGGAGACGCGCACGTTGATGAAGCCGGGACCGGCGATTTCCACTGCCTCGATCAAGCCCTGGCCAGCCGGATTGGCCAGCACGGCCGTGACGATGGTTTGCGCCAGTTCGCGGGGATTCTGTTTCAGCTGCTTGGCCAGTTGCATGGCGATGTTGCAGGCGACGTCGCCATGCGATGCGTCGCGTGGTCGCTCGAGCACCACGGATGGCTCAAGCGAAGTGCCGGCCAGGACGGGAGCGAGGGCGGCCTGGAACAGGGCGATGATTTCTTGTTTCTGTTGGGCGAGCATGAGCAGGATGGCGGTGGAACCGCGTTAAGAATGAATAGAATGAATCAAAAAGCAAAACGGACGGCCAGTACCCAAGCCGCCCAGACTGCGTCAATTATACTGGTTTGCCGGCGGGAACAATACGCTTGCCGGCAAGGTCCCCGTGCCGGCGCATTTCACGATATTATCAGGAGTACATGCCCATGTTGGTGCATGAAAACATCAGCATGGCGCATTCTGCTTGTATATATGCAGTTTTTTGCCCCAAATTGCCCATATCGCTGCAATCGCTTGGGCCAGAGAGCGCCACAAACGCTACAATCGACCCTTTATTGATGACGCGCGGCCGCGTATTTGCTTCCATGCCGCCAGCCGCGCGCAGCCACACCGGATAATTATGAACAAGCGCCCCACGCTGAAATTGAAAACCAAGCCGGCGCCAGGCCAGGCTCCTGCCCCTGCCGCACCGAAATTGCGTCCCAGCTACCATCCCGACCTGAAACCGGTCTTGCAGCCAGGCTTCCAACCCGATTTGCGCGCCGACTCGCTGGCGTTTTGCCTGCTGGGCGCCGCCAATGCCGTGGCGCAGGTGCGCACGGGCACGGCCCTGCCGCAGGCGCTGGCCAAGGTGTTTACGCAATCGAACGCCAGCCCGCAGGCGCGCGGCGCCATCCAGGATATTTCCTACCGCACCATGCGCCAGCTGGGCCGCAGCGAAACCCTGGTCGGCCTGATGACGTCGAAGGCGCCCGAGCCGCCGATGCTTGCGGCGCTGCTGTGCTGCGCGCTGTCGCTGATGTCCGCCGAGCCGGGCGAGCAGCCCTACGAAGAGTTTACCGTTGTCGACCAGGCTGTCACGGTGGCCACCTCGCATCCTGACCTGGCGCATGCCAAGGGCATGGTGAATGCCGTATTGCGCCGTTTCTTGCGCGAGCGCAAGTCCTTGCTGGAAGCGGCCCTGCAGCAGCCTTTGGCGCAATGGAATTATCCGCAATGGTGGATCGATTCGCTGCGCCTGGCCTATCCCCGCGACTGGCAAGCCATTTTGACAGCCGGCAATGCCGTGCCGCCATTGACCTTGCGCGTGAATCGTCGCAAGAGCACGGTTGTAGCGTATCTGGCCGTGCTGGCAGAGGCGGGCATCGCCGCGCGCCAGGTGGGGCCGTTTGCCGTGCGCCTGGACAAGCCCATCGGCGTGGCGCTGATCCCCGGCTTCGAGCAGGGAGTCGTCTCCGTGCAGGATGCCGGCGCGCAGCTGGCGGCCCCGCTGCTGGACTTGCAAGATGGAATGCGCGTGCTCGATGCCTGTGCGGCGCCCGGCGGCAAGACGTGCCACATTCTGGAACTGGCCGATGTGCAAGTCACCGCCATCGACGCGGACGCCAAGCGCCTGCCACGCATCGCGGAAAACCTCGAGCGCCTGGGCCTGGATGCCACCTTGAAGGCGCAGGACGCGCAATCGAGCGCGTGGTGGGACGGCCAGCAGTACGACCGCATCCTGGCCGACGTGCCTTGCACGGCTTCGGGCATCGTGCGTCGCCATCCGGACATTCGCTGGTTGCGCCGCAAGGGCGATGCGTTCCAACTTGCAACACTTTCCTCCAAAATTCTGGACAACCTGTGGCAGATGCTGCGTCCCGATGGTAAATTGCTATTCGTGACATGTTCATTGTGGCCGCAGGAGTCCGAGGCACAGGCGGCGGCATTTGCGGTGCGCAATAATGCGACCCGATTGACAGCGCCTGGCCAGCTGTTGCCGACTGGCAGCGCGGAGCAGGACCATGACGGTTTGTTCTATGCTCTATTCCAAAAAAATGCGGCTTGAACGATTCGTCGAACCTTTTCTTACGGACACCACCGGCACACTTGTGACAACACGACTCTTCCGACTCCTGACCCTGCTGCTGATGCTGGCATGTACCATGCCACGCGCGCATGCTGGCGATATGGTCGAGATTACCCGTGCCTACATCGAGTCGAGTGAAGAGGGCTACAAGCTGGCCGCCACCTACTCCTTTGATCTCAATCACGACCTCGATGATGCCGTGCAGCATGGCGTGCCGCTGTTTTTCACGACGGAAATCGAACTGACCCGGCCCCGCTGGTACTGGTTCGATGAAAAGGCCATCGTGGCGCGCCAGACCAGCCGGCTGTCGTACAACGTGCTCACGCGCCAGTATCATGTGTCGGGCGGTGGCTTGCAGCAAAGCTTCCCCACGCTCGACGATGCGCTGTTCCTGATTCGGCGCCCCAGCCGCTGGCTGGTGGCGCCGCGCGGTGCGCTGAAAGTGGGGCAGACGTATAACGTCACCTTGCGCATGGGCATGGACCGTGACTACCTGCCCAAGCCGATACAGGTCAATGCCTTCAATAACAGCGACTGGCGCCTGGCTTCGAATAAGAAAACCTTTTTGTATACGGCGGAGTAGTGAGTCAAGCATTGCGCTATCTGCTGGTGGTAGGCGGCGGCATTGTCAGTATTTTGCTGTTCCTGCTGGCGTCGGCTTCCGACAATTCCGGCTTTTTCGACCGTTATTACACCTGGCTGCTGGGCCTGAATGCGGCCGTGGCCGTGTCGCTGCTGGCGCTGGTGGGCATTTCCCTGGGCCGCCTGTACGTGCGCTACAAGAGCGGCAAGTTCGGCTCCAAGCTGATGACACGTCTGGTGATGCTGTTCGCCGCCGTCGGCATCCTGCCGGGGCTGGTGATTTTTCTTGTCTCTGTGCAATTCGTCTCCCACTCCATCGAGTCCTGGTTCAACGTCAAGATCGAAGCGGCGCTGGAGTCGGGGATTGAGCTGGGCCGTGCCGGCCTCGATGCGGCGCTGGTCGAGCTGGACCACCGGGGCCACAAGGCGGTCGAAGAACTGGGCGCCGACCCGGTGGCTGGTCCGGCGGTGCTGACGAGCCTGTTACGCGAAGAAGGCATGCAAAATGTCATGATCGTCAGCGGCGACGGCGTGCTGCTGGCCAGCGCCGGGCCGCACAGCGCGGCCGACTTGCCCACGCCGGCCATGCTGGTGCAGGCCGCCTTGCCGGCCGGTTATGCCTCCGCCGAAGGGGGGCTGGAGTTGCACGATGATGGCACGGAGTCGGGCGGAGGCGGTTTTCGCGCGGGTACGTCGGCATCGCTGGAAACGGCGGCCAGCCTGCGGTTGCGCGTGCTGGTGGCCGTGCCGGGCCCTTCCGTCTCTCCCCGCTACCTGCAACTGCTGCAGGCGGTACCGCCCAAGCTGGCGACGAATGGCGAGGTGCTGCGCGCCGCCTACAGCGAATACAAGGAACGTTTCGTCGCGCGCGTGGGCTTGCGCAAGATGTACATGGAAATCCTCACCTTGACCTTGCTGCTGGCCATCTTTGGCGCCATCGGCAGCGCTTTTCTGATCGCGGGTAACCTGGCCCAGCCGCTGCTACTGCTGGCCGAAGGCACGCGCGCCGTGGCCGAGGGTGACCTGTCGCCGCGCCCCATCGTCGCCACCAAGGATGAACTGGGCACCCTGACGCAGTCGTTCAACATCATGACGCGCCAGCTGCTCGACGCGCGCACGGCCGTGGAAAGCAACCGCGCCGCGCTGCAAAACGCCAAGGCCCACCTGGAATCGGTGCTGGCGAACATGTCGGCCGGCGTGATGGTGCTCGACGGCGATTTCAAATTGGTGACGTGCAACGAATCGGTCGAGCGCATCTTGCAGCATTCGGGCATGAGCATGGTAGGCCAGCCGCTGGCACATATTGCTGGAATGGAAGAGTTTGGCGGTGCCATCATCAGCGCCTTCACGGCGCAAAGCGCGCAATCGGCGTCGGGCCGCAACCAGCAGCGCCTGCACTGGCAGCGCCAGATCGAGATTCCGCGCCGCCTGGGCAGCAGTGCCGACGAGCATGACATCACCTTGCTGGCGCGCGGTTCACGCCTGCCGCTGGAGTCCGGCAGCGGCTACATCGTCGTCTTCGATGATATTTCCGACGTCATTTCCGCGCAGCGCTCGATCGCCTGGGGCGAGGTGGCGCGCCGCCTGGCGCATGAAATCAAGAATCCGCTCACGCCCATCCAGCTGTCGGCCGAGCGCCTGCAGATGAAGCTCGAAGGCAAGCTGGAGCAGCCCGATGCAGATTTGCTCAGCCGCGCCACCACCACCATCGTCAAGCAGGTCGATGCGATGAAGCGCATGGTCGATGACTTCCGCGACTATGCGCGCACGCCGCCGGCCGTGCTCACGCCTTTGCGCCTGAACGAACTGATCGAAGAAATCCTGAACCTGTACCTGCGCGGTGATGATGGCGACATCATTCACCCGCAACTGGCGCAGAATCTGCCGATGGTGATGGGCGATCCGACCCAGTTGCGCCAGGTGATCCATAACTTGCTGCAGAACGCGCAGGACGCCATGGCCGACTTGCCGCCGGACTCGCCGCATCCGCGGATTGACGTAAGGACGGAAGCAATTCATTATCGCAGTGCGGACGGCGGCGTGAATATCGCCGTGCGGCTGGCCATCACCGACAATGGCCCTGGTTTCGCGCCAAAAATCCTGGCGCGCGCCTTCGAACCCTATGTGACGTCGAAGGCGCGCGGTACGGGATTGGGCCTGGCGATGGTAAAGAAAATTATCGATGAACATGGCGGACGCATCGATATCGAGAACCGGGTCGACGGCAATGGCGCTTCGGTGGTCATTTTGCTGTTAAAGTTAGCTCCCGACACTCCTGCCCAGGAATTCCTGGCGTGAGGGTCTGGTTTAGTATTTAAAACACTAATAAAATCATAGCTGTCCGCCGTGTGCATCTTGTGCGCGAGGGCCGGCGAAATGAGGAAGGCAAGACACGAATGGCAAACATACTCGTAGTGGATGATGAAATGGGTATCCGTGAGTTGCTCTCGGAAATATTGGGCGACGAAGGACATGCTATCCAGCTGGCCGAAAATGCGCAGCAGGCGCGTGAAGCGCGTGCCGCCGGTGCGCCGGATCTGGTATTGCTCGATATCTGGATGCCCGACACCGATGGCGTGACCCTGCTCAAGGAATGGCAGCGTGACGGCTTGTTGACCATGCCGGTGATCATGATGTCGGGCCACGCCACCATCGATACGGCGGTCGAGGCGACGCGCATCGGCGCCATGAACTTCCTGGAAAAACCGATTGCCCTGCAAAAACTGCTGAAAGCAGTCCAGCAAGGCTTGACGCGGGCACAGGAAACCGTGCGCGCGCCGAGTGTGGCGCCGCGTCCCGTGGCAGCCGTGGTGGTCGAGGAAAGCAGTCATCCCGTGCCCAGCTTTGGCGGCAGTGCACCGCAGCAGCTGATGGTGCGCCCAGGCATCGCCGTACCGGCTGTGGCCGAAGGCCATGGCTACAACCTGTCATTCGACTTGCCCCTGCGCGAGGCGCGCGACGCGTTCGAGCGCATGTATTTCGAACACCACCTGGGCCGTGAAGGCGGCAGCATGACCCGCGTGGCGGAAAAAACAGGCCTGGAACGTACCCATTTGTACCGCAAGCTGAAACAGCTGGGCGTCGAACCGGGCAAGCTGGCCAAGAAAAGCCTGTGACGGCAGCAGTGCGGCGTCCGACGCCGCTGACCCTGGTCAGCGGTGGACGCGCCGCCGAGCGCGAGGCAGCCATCGCGCGAGCCTTGGCACCGGACCAGCCGGCCGCCGTGATCCTCGAGGGACTGGCTGACGGCAGCGCCATCCTGGCCGACCTGGCCGAACAAGTTTCCCCTTCTCCATCGTTTCCATTGCAACTTTTGCGCATTGCGCCTGGTTGCCTGTGCTGCAGCGGCAATCTCGTATTGCGTGTAACATTGAATCGTCTGCTGCGTCATCCTCCCGCACGCTTGTTCATCAGCTTGGCCGATGCCACGCATATCGAACAATTGCGCGCTTGGCTCACTGCCAGTCCCTACGACGTCCTGTTGGCGCTGCAAGCCGACATAGTGGTTGCTTGACGATCTCCTGATGGAATTACCGCACTTGCCTTTGCATCTCGTTACAACTCTGTAGCCCGCCGGGTGGCATGGCGCTTGAAATGGCGCCGTATCAGCCCCACCTCTGTTCTGAAACCGCAGGAGGCTCTCCTGCTTGAGCGAAGGATGCAAAATGAATCTGATCTATAACAGCGAACAATACAGCGTCGTGGAATTCGGCGCCGACGTCGACCTGGAAGCCCTGCGCTTTGGCGGCTATGAAATCGTCGACAAGGGCGGCAAGCGCGAAACCTTTATCGCAGGCATCCTTGCGCAAAACTTCCGCCGTGACGTCACGGAATTGATCGCCAGCGAACCCAGCATGGAAGAGATCGATGAATTTTTGGGCAGCTACGATTCCCTCATGAGCCAGCCCGTGCTGTTGCACTGACCGGATGGCTATCGCCACCATACCAATCCGTCTGACGGCATGGTATGGTGGTTGTGTTATCCAGCTGCAAACAGACCATGTGCCAACTTCTCGGAATGAATTGCAATGTCCCCACGGACATTGTCTTTAGTTTTACCGGCTTCGCCATGCGCGGCGGCCATACCGATACCCACCATGACGGCTGGGGCATCGCTTTTTTCGAGGGCGCCGGCGTGCGCCATTTCGTCGACCACCAGGCGGCCATCGCCTCGCCAGTGGCCGAACTGATCAAGCGCTATCCGATCAAGTCGCGCAATGTCATCGCGCATATCCGCAAGGCCACGCAAGGCCAGGTGGCGCTGGAAAACTGCCATCCCTTCGTGCGCGAACTGTGGGGCCGCTACTGGGTATTTGCCCACAATGGCGATTTAAAGGAATTCCATCCCGTGCTGACGGGCAGTTACCGCCCTGTCGGCTGCACCGACAGCGAGCTGGCCTTCTGCTATCTGCTGCAGGAACTGCATGCGCGCTTTGGCGATGCCCCGCCAGCCTTGCCGCAGCTGCATGCTGCCCTGGCGGAGCTGTTGCCCAGCATTGCCGCCCACGGCACATTCAACATGATGCTGTCGAGCGGCGAGGCGCTGTTCGCCCATTGCTCGACCAGCTTGCATTATCTGGTGCGACAACATCCGTTTCCAACTGCTAAACTCTCCGATGAAGACTTGAGCGTCGACTTTTCCCAAGTGACGACGCCCCAGGACCGCGTGGCCGTGATCGTTACCCAGCCGCTGACGACGAATGAGCAATGGACGGCGTTTGCACCGGGCGAATTGAAATTATTTGTCGACGGGATGGTGCAAGACACGCCAGTGGCCTAATTTGTTGACGACAATACGCTTGATTGCTGCCAAAATACCCACAGCGCGGGCGAAATTCAGCTAAAGTATTGTCAATAGTGAACCTTGATGCGGGCGCGGCGCGGCCGGTGTCACTCGACCTGATTGATGAAGACTTAATGATCGATATTTCCAGCAACGACATCACCCCGAAACCCTTGCGTGTGCGCGAGTTCTATCTGGGTCGACAACCTATTCTTGACCGCAATCAAGCGCTGTTTGGCTATGAGTTGCTATTCCGCAACGCTCCGGTCGGCCCCGCCAACATTACCAGCGACCTGTCCGCCACGGCGTCTGTGATTGCCCATGCGTCCCAGCTGGGCATGGAAAAGGTCATCGGCGACGCGCTCGGTTTCGTCAACGTCGATGCCGACGTGATTATGAGCGATATCTTCGTTTTCCTGCCGCGTGAAAAAGTCGTGCTGGAAATCGTCGAATCGATGCCCGTCACACCGGAAGTGCGCGCACGCATCAGCGAACTGGTGGGCCATGGCTTCACCTTCGCGCTGGAAAACGTCGTTTCCGACACGGCGCAAGTGCAGGAGCTGCTGCCGCTGGTGCAATACGTCAAGATGGACATGAGTACCGTCGATCCGAAAGTGCTGGCAGCCCTGGCGCCCCGTTTCAAGCGGGAACAAAAGAAACTGGTGGCGGAGAAGGTCGAGACGCGCGAAGAATTCAAGTCGGGCCTGGACCTGGGCTTCGATTATTTCCAGGGCTATTATTTCGCCAAGCCCGCGATCATGACGGGCAAGAAGCTGTCGCCGTCGCAACTGGCTGTCATGGAACTGATGACACTGGTGACGTCCGACGCCGATAACATGGATATCGAGCGCGCCATCAAGCGCGACGTATCGCTGGCCCTGAACCTGTTGCGTTTGGTCAATACGCCCGCCGTGGGCGCCCGCCAGCGCATCGATTCGCTGAGCCAGGCCGTGACCGTGCTGGGCCGCCGCCAATTGCAGCGCTGGCTGCAAATCATGTTGTATGCGGAGCCAAGCAAACGCGGCCATAGCATGACGCCTTTGCTGATGCTGGCCACCACGCGCGGCCGTTTGCTGGAACTGCTCGCGCATAAACTGCGCCCGAACCATGCCCATTCGGCCGATATCGCCTTTACGGTTGGCATCATGTCCCTGATGGATACCCTGTTCGGCGTGCCGATGTCGGAAATCCTCAGCCAGATCGAAGTCATCGATGAAGTGGCCGAAGCGCTGCTGTCGCGCGAGGGCTTCTACGGCGACCTGCTGCGCCTGGCTGAATGCATCGAGCGCATCGAAGACATGGAAGGCGAGATCGTGCCGACCCTGCGCGAGTTGGCCATGTCGCCGGACGACCTGGTGGAACTGGAAATGGCGGCCTATGAATGGAGCGACAACGTCGTAAGGTATGCGTTGTAGGCCGGATCAGGCCCGCAGGGCCGTAACCCGACAACATTGTTGGCGCTGACCGGTGTTGTCGGATTACGCGCAAGCGCTAATCCGACCTACCCGCTGTCGTAGCATCCCTTAAAAAGCCCCGTACGGCGTCGCCGTAGCGGGGTTTTTTCTTAGGCTGCCGCGCCGGGCCAGTGCTTGTGCAGCTCGGGGGCCGTACGCAACTCCCACAGGGCCAGCACGGCGACGGCGATACCGACAAGCAGCTCATTTCACATGAGGATGCGCTGTTCGGTTGCTGCGCTGCGGCGCGCGATAAGTTCCGCGCGCCTTGCGCCTATCAGGACAGATTGGGTGCCAGCCAGCGTTCCACGTCCTCGATGCTGGCGCCGCGGCGCTTGGCCATGTCTTCCACCTGGTCCATGCCGATCTTGCCGACAACGAAGTACTTCGACTCCGGGTGGGCAAAATAGAAGCCGGAAACGGCCGCGCCAGGGAACATGGCATACGATTCCGTCAGCTGCATGCCGATTTCCTCGGCTTGCATGACCTCGAACATCTCTTTCTTGACCGTGTGCTCGGGGCAGGCGGGGTAGCCGGGCGCGGGGCGGATGCCGACATATTTCTCGCCGATCATGTCGTCGTTGTTCAGCTGCTCGTCCGGCACATAGCCCCACAGGTCCTTGCGCACGCGCTCATGCAGGTATTCGGCAAACGCCTCGGCCAGACGGTCGGCCAGGGATTTGAGCATGATGGACGAGTAATCGTCATGCGCATCTTCGAAGCGCTTCTCGTATTTCTCGATGCCCAAGCCGGACGTGACGGCGAACATGCCGATGTAATCCTTCACCCCCGATGCCTTAGGCGCAATGAAATCGGCCAGGCACTGGTTCGGCCGTTGCACGCCATCGACCACGGGCTTGACGCCCTGCTGGCGCATGCCGTAATAGGTGAACGCCACCGTACTGCGCGTATCGTCCGTGTACACCTCGATATCGTCGTCATTGACGCTGTTTGCCGGCAGCAGGGACACGACGCCGTTGGCCGTCAGCCAGCGCCCGTCGATGAGTTTCTTCAGCAAGGCCTGGCCTTCGGCGTACACCTTGGTGGCCGCGTCGCCCACGACTTCATCCGTCAAAATGGCGGGGAAGGGGCCGGCCAGATCCCAGGTCTGGAAGAACGGGCCCCAGTCGATATAGTTGGCCAGGGCGGCCAGATCGACATTTTTAAAGACGCGGCGGCCGATGAACTTCGGTTTCACGGGTGTGCAGGGACCGTCGAAGGGCACGATCATCTTGTTGGCGCGCGCCTGCGCCAGCGGCAGGATGGGCAGGGCCTTCTTGTTGGCGTGCTGCTCGCGGATGCGTGCGTAGTCGAGTTCGATGTCTTCCACGTATTTGTCGCGCTGCTCCGGCGTCAGCAGCGATTGCGCCACGGACACGGAACGCGAGGCGTCCGGCACGTAGATCACGGGCCCTTCGTAGTTGTGGGCGATTTTCACTGCCGTGTGGGCGCGGCTGGTGGTGGCGCCGCCGATCAGGAGGGGGATTTTCAGCATGCGGAAATGTTCATCGCGCTGCATTTCCTTGGCGACATACGCCATTTCTTCCAGCGACGGCGTAATCAGACCCGACAGGCCGATGATGTCCGCGTTTTCCACCTTGGCGCGCGCCAGGATTTCCGAGCACGGCACCATCACGCCCATGTTCACCACTTCAAAGTTATTGCACTGCAGAACGACGGTGACGATGTTCTTGCCAATGTCATGCACGTCGCCCTTCACGGTGGCCATGATGATCTTGCCCTTCGGCTTGGCGACGATGCCCGTGCGTTTTTCTTCCAGCAGCTTTTCTTCCTCGATGAACGGAATCAAATGGGCCACGGCTTGCTTCATCACACGGGCCGATTTCACCACTTGCGGCAGGAACATCTTGCCCTGGCCAAACAGATCGCCGACCACGTCCATGCCGGCCATGAGCGGGCCCTCGATCACGTGGATGGGACGGCCGCCATTGTGCAATAGCTCCTGGCGCGCCTCTTCCGTGTCTTCGACGATGAATTGCGTGATGCCGTGCACCAGCGCGTGCGACAGGCGGGCCTGCACCGTGCCTTCGCGCCAGGCCAGGGTTTGCGCTTCGGCCTTGCCGCCCGCCTTCAGGGTGCCGGCAAACTCGATCATGCGTTCGGTGGAGTCTTCGCGGCGGTTCAGCACCACGTCTTCCACGCGCTCGCGCAATTCCGGGTCCAGATTGTCGTACACGCCCACCATGCCGGCGTTGACGATACCCATGGTCATGCCGGCCTTGATGGCGTGGTACAGGAACACCGTGTGGATGGCTTCGCGGGCCGGATCGTTGCCGCGGAAACTGAAGGACACATTCGATACGCCCCCCGAGATCTTCGCGTACGGCAAGTTTTCCTTGATCCAGCGCGTGGCGTTGATGAAGTCGACGGCGTAATTATTGTGCTCTTCGATGCCGGTGGCGACGGCAAAGATGTTTGGATCGAAAATGATGTCTTCCGGCGGGAAGTCCAGCGCATCGATCAACAGGTGATACGCGCGTGCGCAAATCTCGATCTTGCGCTCGAAGGTATCGGCTTGCCCCTTTTCATCGAAAGCCATGACGATCACGGCCGCGCCATAGCGGCGGCACAGTTTCGCCTGGCGCAGGAATTCTTCCTCGCCTTCCTTCATCGAGATGGAATTGACGATGGCTTTGCCCTGCACGCACTTCAGGCCAGCTTCGATGACGGACCATTTCGAGGAGTCGACCATGATGGGCACGCGCGAAATATCGGGTTCCGAGGCGATCAGGTTCAAAAAGCGCGTCATGGCGGCCAGCGAATCGAGCATGGCCTCGTCCATGTTGATGTCGATCACTTGCGCGCCATTTTCCACTTGCTGTCGTGCCACGGACAGGGCTTCGTCGTATTGCTCGTTAAGAATCATGCGCGCGAACGCCTTCGAGCCCGTGACGTTGGTACGCTCGCCCACGTTGACGAACAGCGATTCTTCGTTGACGACGAACGGTTCCAGGCCGGCCAGGCGCAAGTCATGCGACGGTGCAGGCACGGTGCGCGGCGTGTTTTTCGACAGCAACTCTCCGATGGCGGCGATGTGCTCGGGCGTGGTGCCGCAGCAGCCGCCCGCCATGTTCAAAAAGCCCGCGTCGGCGAATTCGCGCAGCAGGGCGGACGTGTCGGCTGGCAACTCGTCAAAGCCCGTGTCGCTCATGGGATTGGGCAAGCCTGCGTTCGGGTAGATGCAGACGAAGGTGTCGGCGATCTTGGCCAGCTCTTCCGCGTACGGGCGCATCAGGGCGGCGCCCAGCGCGCAGTTCAGGCCGATGGTCAGCGGTTTCGCGTGGCGCACGGAATTCCAGAAGGCGGGCACGGTCTGTCCCGACAGGATGCGCCCCGAAGCGTCCGTGACGGTGCCGGAAATCATCAGCGGCAGGCGCACGACGGTCGGATTTAGCTCGTAGAACAGGTCGATGGCGAACAGGGCCGCCTTGCAGTTCAAGGTATCGAAAATGGTTTCCACCAGCAGCACGTCGGCGCCGCCTTCCACCAGGCCCTGCGTCTGCTGCAGGTAGGCGGCCACCAGCTGGTCGAAACTGACGTTGCGCGCGGCCGGGTCGTTGACGTCGGGCGAAATCGATGCCGTCTTTGGCGTGGGGCCCAGGGCGCCGGCGACGAAGCGCGGCTTGTCCGGGGTGGAATACTTGTCGCAGGCGGCACGCGCCAGCTTGGCCGCCTGGACGTTCATTTCATAGGCCAGGTGGGCCATGTGGTAATCGTCTTGCGCGATCGTCGTCGCGCCGAAAGTATTCGTTTCGATCAGGTCGGCGCCCGCCGCCAGGTAGCGCTCGTGGATTTCCTGGATGATGTGCGGCTGCGTCAGGGTCAGCAGCTCGTTATTGCCCTTGACGAACAGTTCACGCGCGCCGCTATCGGCCGGCGCGGCGAAATCGATGAAGCGGCCAGCGGGGCCGCCGCGGTACGCTTCTTCGTCGAGCTTGTATTGCTGGATGATCGTGCCCATGGCGCCGTCGAGTATCATGATCCGTCGCGCAAGAATGGCGCGCAAGGTGGCTTCGGTCGGGGACATGGCGGGGATCACGGTATCGTTCATTTCATGCTTTCAATAGGCAAACGGGCGGCGGCGCGGCGACAAGACTTTACGAGGCGGATGCGGGCCAGCAGGATCAGCTGACGGAGAGTTGCCGGCCGGGTAGGGCAGGCAGAAGGTGGCAATCGCCTGATTTCACCGGGTCTAAAATTATACGGCATCAGGCTGCTTTGGTTTTAAGCAAAATCGGCCGTTCGCGCCACGGCAGGCCTTCTTGCAACACATCACCTTCCACCTGGCCTGCTTCTGAAATTACATTTCTGAAAATCTTACTCAAAATGTTAATTCTTCCAATAAAGTTGGCAGGAAAATACGGTGTCTGGGCTGTGGAAAAATTTCCACATTATTTGTGCTGTCTGAGGATATTTTTAATGAATTGAATGGCAATAGCTGCAAAGGAAAATAATTGTGACTTAAGTCAATGCAGAGCGAAGCGAATAGTTCTCAACATAGCGATTGCCAATCAGATACGTTATTTATTATCAAAACCAATTGAATCAAAAGCAGCAATAGTTGTCGCTAGGAATCGAGTTAGCCCATAATATTGGTTCCTCGAAAGTAAATTCTCACCAAAAATCTCCAATATGTCACATTTCCTTCGTGTCCTCCCCGGCATCGCGCTACACCAACATGGTTGCCAGCCATGAAAAACCATTTGCTTGTTGCATTGTTTGTCGTGCTGGGCCTGTCCGCTTGCGGCGGGGGAGGCGGTGGCGGTGGCGACACGGTGGTGGCGACCACCTCGGGCAATCCTGTCGTGATTCCTGCCGTGACGGCCGTCTCGGCGGCGAATCTCGCCGTTGGTGGCAGCCTGGTGGTGACGGGTACGAATCTGAGCCGCGTGACGGCCTTCCAGGTGGGCGGCGTGAAGCTTGCCACCAGCGCCGCCAGCGATACCAGCGTGACCCTGGCCATGCCGGGCGTGCCCGTCTCTGGCGCCTTGAGCCTGGTCAGCGCCAGCGGCACGGCGGCCACCAGCTATAACGTCAATGTGTACCTGCCATTGAGTGTGGTCAGCGTCGCACCAGCGACGGGCGGCGTCGGTTCCAGCGTGACGATCGCGGGCGCTGGTATGGGTGCCGTGACGGCGGTGCAGTTTGGCAATGGCGCAGCAGCAACGCCGCAAAGCCAGACGGCCGGCAGCGTGACCGTGCTGGTGCCCTTGGGTGCGGCAACGGGGGCGCTGACGGTGCGCGGTCCTTACAATGATGCCATCAGCAGCGATACGTACAAGGTATTGGCGAGCGTAACCGTGACGTCGATCACCTCGGCCGTCAACGGCGGGACCTTGTCGGTGACGGTGCAGGGCAGCAATCTTGACCAGGTCAGCTCGGCATCGGTGGGCAATACACCGGCCGTGATTGTCAGCGCCAGTGCCAGCCAGCTGCTGTTGACTGCACCAGGCTCGGCAACGGGCGATGTGATGCTGTCAGCCGCTGCGCGCGTTGCCGTCAATGCGGGCGCGGTGTCGGCCTTTACCCTGGGCAGCATTGATTTCGCGCAAGTACTGAATTTGAACGCCAGCAATACGGCCTTGCGCCTGACGCGCGGCAAGCCGGCCGCCGTACGCGTGTCCGTGCTGGCCCCGCAGGCGGGCCAGGCCAGTCCCGCCGTGACCTTGAATGCGACCACCGCCAATGGCAGCAACCTGGGAAGCATCAGCATGAGCGGCCCGTCGGTTTTGCCGACGCAAAAGAACGATGACAGTTTCAACGGCAATTTCAGTGCCATCCTGCCTGCAGGCTGGATCTTGCCGGGCGTGCGCGTGCGCGTGACGGCCATCGGCAATAACGGCGTGCAAGTGAGCCAGGAAGCGGCACCCGTGGTGGCCAGCTTGGCCAGAATCCGCTTGGTGCTCGTGCCCTTGAGCACCGACGATGGCGTGGCGCAACTGCCTGACGCCGCGGTGATCCGCGCCGCGCTGCTGCGCGTGTATCCGTATGCGACGGAAAATATCAGCATCACCACGCGCGCGGCGCTGAGCATGCCTGGCAGCAGCACGGCCGACAGCTGGTGGAGCGATGCCCTGGGCAAGCTGGAAGACAAGCGCGCGCTGGAAGACAGCGGCGCTTATTATTATGGTTTCGTGCCGAAGATGTCTTCCACGCGTGCCGCCGGCCTGGCCTACATCAACCTGACTGGGAATAGCCACGACTTCACGTCGGCCATCGGCCTGGACGCCAAGGCCAGCAACATCGCATCGGTCGATCCCTTCGGTAATCAATGGCCTGAATGGCTGACCACGCTCGTACATGAGCTGGGCCACAACCATTCGCTGCAGCACGTTGCCTGCGGCGGCGCGGCCAATGCGGCTACCGACTACCCGTATGTCAATGGCGATCTGGGCCCGCAACCTCTGTATAACAGCGACTATGCGGGCAACATTGGCCAGCTGAGCAAGGCAGTCTATGGCAGCACGCCGATGAAGGATGTGATGAGCTATTGCAGCGGCGCCTGGTTCTCCGATTACAGCTATGCGCGGGTACAGCAATTCCTGGAAAAACGCAGCACGCAAGTGACGGGCAGCAATGTGCTGGCCGCCAGCATGTCCGTGGCTGAGCAAGGCTATCTGACCATTTCCGGTCGCATCACGCCGACCGGCGTGGCCTTGCGCCCAGCCGTTGCCTCGTCCACACGTGTGGGCGCAGTGGCCAGCGGCAGCGGCCAGGCGTACACCCTGCGGGTCCTGACGGCGTCGGGAGCGACTATCGACTTGCCCTTTGATGCCGTAACCGTGGCTGACCATGGCGGCAGCGCCATGAGCCACTTCCGCGTCAGCTTCGCCAACCCGGGAGAAATCAGCGACGTGCAGGTGCTGGCAAATGGCAAGGCCTTGGCCAAGCTGGAGCGCCCGGCGCGCCGCAGCAAGGCCGCCGCCAACGATGCCACGTTTGATGCGAGACAAAGCGGCGGCAAGCTGGTGCTGACCTGGAATGCCCAGGCGGAACCGTACGCCGCCGTGCTGCACGTAGCCGCTGATGGCCGCAAGACGGTGGTCGCCAGTGACTTGACTGGCGGAAACGCCAGCGTCGATGTCAGCGCCTTGCCGGCCGGTGGCCGCTTCGAGGTCAGTCTGTCGTCGTCCCTGGGCGCACGCCTGATGAAAGTGGCGCGCCGGTAAACACGGGTGCCGGATGCAAAAAGGGCTTGCCGCGGCAAGCCCTTTTTTGATGGCCGTCGACAGGACGACGCCGTGCCATCAAGTAAAACGTTTGCCTTCCAGCGGGAAGCCCTTGATGAACTCGGCCGCAGGCAGGCGCTTGCCGCCCGGTTTTTGCAGTTCCGTCAGGCGCAGGGAGCCATTGCCGCAAGCCACGACGATGCCGTGCTGGGCGTCGGCTGCCAGCACCTGGCCAGGCGCTTCCTTGCTGTCCGCTTCGAGCACGTCGGCGGCCCAGATCTTGATGGTTGTGCCATCAACCTGGCCGCAGGCGCCGGGAAATGGATTGAAGGCGCGGATTTTCAGGCCCAGTTCCAGCGCAGGCTGGCTGAAATCGAGCGCCGCCTCGTCCTTGGCGATCTTTGCCGCGTAGGTCACGCCTGCTTCCGGCTGCGGCACGGCTTCCAGCGGCTGATGCTGCATCTTGCGCAGGGTCTCGACGATCATTCTGCCGCCCAGGGCGGCCAGCTTGTCGTGCAGGCTGGCGGTGGAATCGCCCGCCTCGATGGGCGTGCGCTCGATGGCCAGCATGGGGCCCGTATCGAGGCCTTCTTCCATCTGCATGATGGTCACGCCCGTTTCATCGTCACCTGCCTCGATGGCGCGGTGGATGGGCGCGGCACCGCGCCAGCGTGGCAGCAATGAACCGTGGATATTGATGCAGGGTTTGATGTCGAGCGTGCTGCGCGGCAAGATCAAGCCGTAGGCCGCCACCACCATCACGTCGTAATCCGTGGCCAGCAGGCGCTCGTGGGCCGCTTTTGCCTCGGCGGCGCGCTGCGGGTCCTTGCTGTCCATGCGCAGGGACAAAGGCTGCAGCACGTCGATGCCGTGCTGCTGCGCATATTGCTTGACGGCCGAGGCGTGCAGCTGCATGCCGCGTCCGGCAGGGCGGTCGGGCTGGGTCAATACCAGCGGAATCTCGAATCCCGCTTCGTGCAAGTCTTTCAAGGCCGTGGCGGCGAATTCAGGCGTGCCTGCGAAGATCACTTTCATATGGTTCCTTGACGTGAGGTGCGCAGGCCCGCGCCCGAGGGCGCCAGGCTGGCGTGGTGTAACGAGTACTGTTGTTGCTTAGTCTATCAGCAGTGGCTTAAAAACGGCGGTTCTGTGCGCGCAGGCTCGCTTCGCGCTCGAGACCACGGATTTCCTTGACCATCTTGGTCTTGATGCGGTTGCGCTTGAGCGGCGACAGGTATTCGACGAATACCTTGCCCAGCAGATGATCCATCTCATGCTGGATGCAGACGGCCAGCAAGCCATCGGCTTCCAGCTCGAACTGCTTGCCGTGACGGTCCAGGGAGCGCACCTTGATGCGGGCCGGGCGCTCGACGCCATCGTAGACGCCAGGCACGGACAAACAGCCTTCGTCGTAGACCTGCTTTTCTTCGCTGGCCCAGGTGATTTCCGGGTTGATGAACACTTGCAGCTGGTTTTTCTCTTCGGTGATGTCGATCACCATCATCTGGATATGCTCGTCCACTTGCGACGCGGCCAGGCCGACGCCAGGGGCGTCGTACATGGTTTCGGCCATGTCGTCGATCAGGGTTTGCAGGCGCGCGTCAAATTCGGTGACGGGCTTGGCGATCGTGTGCAGGCGAGGATCGGGGTAACGCAGGATATTTAATATGGACATACTGATTCGACTGGTTAAGGTGGACGCCGGTGCGCCGGATTATTCATGCCTGGGCCATGCGAACGATGGCAGGGCTATTTTATTTGAGTACGCTACGGTTGGGCGCGTATGGCACAACGGCGCGGCAGATGCGTTTGCCAGTGCGCTTCGTTTGCTGCAAAGGGAAATTTTATCACAGACGCCCATGGCCCTGTGGACGGCGGGCCGTTTGGCACGGCCATTGCACGCATCCTTGCGCGCGTCGGTATCGCGTGCGCGCCATGGCGCTAGCATTGGGGGGCACAGTACACAGTGAGGTTGTCATGCATGCAATTGCAACGACGGCAGACACGGCCACGGAACTGGCGGGCTGGCTGCGCCTGCAGCATCTGCCCGGCGTGGGGCCGGTGGCGGCGCGCGCCTTGCTGGCCCGCTTCGGCTTGCCGCCGCAAATCTTTGCCGCGCCGTTCGATGCCTTGCGCGCTGTGGTGCCGGCCAGCTTGGCGCGTGCCATCGTGCAACCGCCCAAACCGGTGGCCAACAGCCAGCTGGCGCTCACACTGCAGTGGTTGCAGCGGCCCGGCAATGCCGTGCTGACCCTGGCCGACGCCGCGTATCCGCCCCTGCTGCTGGAAATTGCCGATCCGCCGCTATTACTATATGTACGGGGGCGGGCGGAACTGCTGTCGCGCCCCGGCGTGGCCATTATTGGCAGCCGCAATGCCAGCGCGCAAGGCATGCAGAATGCTGCCGCCTTTGCCCACGCCCTCAGCGCGGCAGGCTTGACCATCATTTCCGGGCTGGCGCTGGGCATCGATACGCATGCGCACGAGGGCGGTTTGCGCGGCGCGGGCGCCACCGTGGCCGTGATCGGCACGGGCGCCGATCTGGTGTATCCACGACGCAACCTTGATCTGGCGCAAAGAATTGCCGAACAAGGCTGCATCGTCAGCGAATACGCGCTGGGCTTGCCGGCCATGCCAGCTAACTTTCCGCGCCGCAACCGGCTGATCAGCGGTCTGGCGCGCGGCGTGCTGGTGATCGAGGCGGCGGCCCAATCGGGTTCCCTGATCACGGCGCGCCTGGCCGGTGAACAGGGGCGCGACGTGTATGCCTTGCCCGGTTCCATCCATGCCACCCTGTCCAAGGGTTGCCATGCGCTGATCAAGCAGGGCGCCAAGCTGGTCGAGTCGGCCGATGACGTGCTGCAAGAGTTGCAGTGGCGGGTCGGCGTGCCCGTTGTACCGCCCGCGGTGGAAGACGAAACACCGCTGCTGGCCGCACTGGGCCACGATCCCCTCGATGCCGATACCCTGGCCGCGCGCAGCGGCCTGGCCATGGGTGCGCTGATGGGCGAATTGCTGGCGCTGGAGCTGGCGGGCCTGCTCGAACGCTTGCCAGGAGGACTGTTTCAACGCTGCAAATGACAGCTTGTCACTTGTGTGGCGGCCTTGCCGCACGGGGGCGCTTTGTCGGCGCGCACCCTTGTGTCGCAGCGAACTTAGCTGATAGAGTAGAGCCATGTTCGATATCCTGGTGTACCTCTACGAGACTTACTATCGCCCCGACGCCTGCCCCGAGCCGGCAGTCCTGGCGCGCAAACTGTCGGCCGTCGGTTTCGACGACGTGGAGATTTCGGAAGCGCTGGTCTGGCTGACGGACTTGAACGCCATGGCTGGCGTCGAGCAAACCCTGACGTCCAGTTCCACGGGCACGCGCTTCTATGTGCAGCAGGAAAGCGACGTGCTGGGCACGGCAGCCATCGGTTTCATCCAGTTTCTGGAAAGCGCCAAGGTGCTCTCGCCGCTGCAACGTGAAATCGTCATCGAACGGGCGCTGGCGCTCGACGAGGCGCCCGTGTCGCTGGGCAAGCTGAAAGTCATCGTGCTGATGCTGCTGTGGAGCCAGGGCAAGGAACCGGATGCCCTGATGTTTGACGATCTGTTCGTAGACGACGAAGACCTGCCTCCCCGCCTGCTACACTAATAAAAATGTCCATGGCGGCGTTACAGCGTCTTGCCGTACTAGCGTACTGTCTGCGACGCTGCGCCTTGCCCTGAACATTTTTATGCTGTCTTGCTGGCTGCCACGCAGCCGTTGGCTCGACCCTGGCGTCGCTGCCGCGCCATCCCCTCCAAGATGCACTGCACCGGCGCGCACGCCAGACCATTGTGTTTGCGCCTGCGCATTCTTGCTTGCAGATAACTTGCCGAATTCTTCAATAGGCGCTTATCATTGGCCGCTTGACAAGACCACAAGTCACAAGGCCTTGCGCAGACAAAAGCGTCGGCGCCTGGCAATGCACTGTATGATGCGCATGCTGAAACTATCCTAGAGCATTTTTCGAGACCAAAAAATATGACAAAAACCCTCATCATCGCCGAGAAGCCTTCTGTCGCGAACGATATCGCGAAGACGCTTGGCGGCTTCACCAAGCACGATGAGTACTTTGAATCGGATGAATACGTCCTGTCGTCGGCGGTTGGCCACTTGCTGGAGATCGCCGTACCGGAAGAATTCGACGTGAAGCGCGGCAAATGGAGTTTCGCGCACTTGCCGATGATTCCACCGTATTTCGCGCTGAACCCGATCGCCAAGACGGAAGCGCGCCTCAAAGTATTAAACAAGCTGATCAAACGTAAAGACGTCACTACCCTCATCAACGCATGCGATGCGGGGCGCGAAGGCGAGCTGATTTTCCGCCTGATCGCGCAAAACGCCAAGGCCAAGCAACCGGTCAAGCGCCTGTGGCTGCAGTCGATGACGCCGGGCGCTATCCGCGACGGTTTCTCGCATCTGCGCAGCGACGAAGAAATGCTGCCGTTGGCGGACGCGGCCCGCTGCCGCTCGGAAGCCGATTGGTTGATCGGTATCAATGGCACGCGCGCCATGACGGCGTTTAATTCGAAAGAAGGCGGCTTCTACCTGACCACCGTGGGCCGCGTGCAGACGCCAACCTTGTCCATCGTGGTCGAACGCGAAGACAAGATCAAGAAATTCGTGCCGCGCGACTTCTGGGAAGTGCGCGCCGAATTCGTTTGCGCAGCCGGCATCTATGAAGGCCGCTGGCTCGACACCAAGTTCAAGAAGGACGAGAACGACCCCGAGAAGCGTGCCGAGCGCCTGTGGAGCAAGACGGCTGCCGATTCGATCGCCACCGCCTGCCGTGGCCGCCAAGGCATCGTCACGGAAGAGTCGAAACCGACCACCTCGATGGCGCCGGGCCTGTTCGACCTGACCAGCTTGCAGCGCGAAGCAAACTCGCGTTTTGGCTTCTCGGCCAAGAACACCCTGGGCCTGGCCCAGGCGCTGTATGAAAAGCACAAGGTATTGACCTATCCGCGTACCGATTCGCGCCACCTGCCGGAAGACTACATGCCGACCGTGCTGCAGGCGCTGGAAACGGTCAAGGAAAACAGCAACTACCACCAGTTCGCCAAGCAGATCATCGACAAGGGCTGGGTCAAGCCGAACAAGCGCATCTTCGACAATACCAAGATCTCGGATCACTTCGCGATCATCCCGACGACGATCGCGCCGAAGAATTTGTCCGAGCCGGAACAAAAATTGTATGACCTGGTCACGCGCCGCTTCATGGCCGTGTTCTTCCCGCCTGCAGAATTCCAGGTCACCACGCGCTACACGGAAGTGTCCGGCCATCAGTTCAAGACTGAAGGCAAGGTCATGACCAATCCGGGCTGGCTGGCCATCTACGGAAAGGAAGCATCGACGGACGCGGACAAGGAAAGCAATGGCAACGGCAACCTGGTGCCCGTGGCCAAGGGCGAGAAAGTGCAGACGGAAAGCGTCAGCGCCAACGGCCTGGTAACGAAACCGCCAGCGCGCTTCACGGAGGCGACCTTGCTGTCGGCCATGGAAGGCGCCGGCAAGCTGATCGACGACGACGAGCTGCGCGATGCGATGGCCGGCAAGGGTCTTGGAACCCCGGCAACGCGCGCAGCCACCATCGAGGGCTTGCTGACAGAACGCTATCTGATACGCGAAGGCCGCGAACTGATTCCGACGGCCAAGGCTTCGCAGTTGATGACTTTGCTCAAAGGCCTGGGCGTCAATGAATTGACGGCACCGGAACTGACGGGCGAGTGGGAATACAAGCTGTCGCAGATGGAAAAAGGCAAGATTTCGCGCGAAGAATTCATGCGTGAAATTGCGCAGATGACGCAAATCATCGTCAAGCGCGCCAAGGAATACGACAACGATACTATCCCCGGCGACTATGCCACCCTGGAAACGCCTTGCCCGAATTGCAGTGGCGTGGTGAAGGAAAACTACCGTCGTTTCGCCTGCACCAAGTGCGAATTTTCGATGAGCAAGACACCGGGTTCGCGCCAGTTTGAAATCGCCGAAGTGGAACAATTGCTGAAGGACCGCACCATCGGCCCGCTGCAAGGCTTCCGCTCGAAGATGGGCCGTCCGTTCGCCGCCATCCTGCGCATCGTGCGCGATGAAGAGATCAAGAATTTCAAGCTGGAATTCGATTTCGGCCAAAACGACGAGAGTGAAGATGGCGAAGGCGTCGATTTCACGGGCCAGACGCCCGTGGGACCTTGCCCCAAGTGCAATGCCGGCGTGTATGAAATGGGCCTGGCCTATGTGTGCGAACACAGCATGGCCAAGCCGAAGACGTGCGATTTCCGTAGCGGCCGCATCATCTTGCAGCAGGAAATCTTGCCGGAACAAATGGCAAAACTGCTCAACGATGGCAAGACGGACTTGCTGCCAGGCTTTGTTTCGCAGCGTACCCGTCGCCCGTTCAAGGCTTTCCTCGTACGGGGCAAGGATGGCAAGGTGAGCTTCGAGTTTGAAGAGCGCAAGGCCAAGCCGGGCGCCAAGTCCAAAGCGGCAGCGACCGAGGTCGAAGGCGAAGAAGGCGCGGCGCCAGCGAAGAAAACGGCCGTCAAGAAAGCGGCAGCCGTCAAAAAAGCGCCAGCCAAGAAAGCCACGGCCGTGAAAAAGCCGGCCGCCAAGAAGGCGCCGGCAAAGAAAGCGGCAGCGGCGGAGTAATCCGGCGCCGGCCAAACAAAAGCCAGGGATTTTCCCTGGCTTTTTTTACGTCCCGATGCTGCCTGTTGCTAGCCTGGCGCTTAGTCCAGGTAGTCGGAATACTCGCGCTGCGCGTAATGCTGCAGATTGGCCCACGGCTGCGCCTTGCTGACGGTTGGCTGCAACTTGACGTCGACTCTGCGATAGAAGGTATTCGCGCGGTCGCCGCTTTCGATGACCAGGGGAATCTGTTTTTGCTCGTCCCACAGGATGCGCTGGAACACGCCATTCTTTTCCACTTCGCGCCAGCGCGCGCCCGTCACAGTCGACGCCTGTTTCGACAGCGGCATGGCGGTCACCAGTTTCGGGTCCAGCAGATAGAAACTGTTTTCCCAGGAACCGTCGAAATTGACGTTTTCGTACTCGGCTTTCGGGATGGAGACGACGATCTTGTCATGCGCATCGATGTATTCCACGCGCACGGTGTTCTTTTCCAGCATCACGTGGCGTGGTATCAGCACGGGATTGAAATGCTTGTGTTCATGCTGGGTGGCCTTCAGCGCCACTTTGGTGTTTTCTCCATGCTTGTGGCCGGCATGCGCGTCCGTCGATGGCGCCAGCACGCGCTCGACCCACACGTGGCCGGGGCGGCGCAGCATCTTTTCTTCGTAGCGGCTCTCGCGCGTCACGCCTTCGGGCGTCAGGACGCGGCTGTAATAAGTGATGCCGAGGTCCAGGTCGACAGGGGCGGAAGGCGTGGCAGGAGCTGCCTGGGCGCTGGCGGCAAAGCCGGCGGCAAGGAGGACGGCGATCAGGGACGATTTCATGGTGTTGCCTTTACGTGCAGAGGGGCGGAGGGCAGTGCCATCCGCCCCGGTGGGGTTACCGTGTTGATGCGGATCAGAAGCCGAAAGCCGCCTTCAGCAAGTCGAACACCTTGGTGTTGTCCAGGGTGCCCTTGAAGGTCTTGGCGCCGGCGCCCGTGGCCAGCAGCTTGACGTCGCCGCCGCCGTGGGTTTCGCTGGCCAGGCGCACGCCTGTTTCTTGCAGGTAGTTGTCTTTCAGGGCCGTGGCGCTGTCGACGTTGCTGCGCAGGGCAGGGCGGTTCGGGCCGTTGCCGAACACCAGGGTGGTGTAGGTATTGCCGTCCGCATCCTTGCTCGGCTGGTTATCCTTGTAGCCGCGGTTGATGTCGAGGATAGGGTTGCCGCGCTTGCCGTAGCCGTTGAAGGCCAGCGTGTGGTCATGGTCGGCCGTGACGACGATCAGGGTATTGGCCAGGGTCGGATCGGTTTCCTTGATCTTCGCGATGGCCGCCTTGATGGCGTCGTCGAAGGCGATGGTGTCGGTCAGCGCGCGCTTGGCGTTGATGCCGTGCAAGGCGTGGTCGATACGGCCGCCTTCGACCATCAGGAAGTAGCCGTTCGCGTTTTTCGACAGCAAGTCGATGGCTTTCAGCGTCATTTCCGACAGGCTAGGCTGGGTCGCGCCTTCGCCCAGTGGCGGCGTGGCGGTGCGGTCCAGTTCATATTCCAGGTGGCTGCGCGTGCTGTACAGACCGATGAACTTCTTGCCGCTCGGCGCTGCCGCCATTTCCGCTTTCGTCGCGGCCACGGTGTAGCCCTTGGCGGCAAATTCCGTCAACAGGTTGCGGCCATCGGCGCGGCCATACTTGTTGCTTGCCGACCATGGGGTGAAGTGGTTGCGTCCGCCACCCATCAGCACGTCCACGCCGTCGCCCAGGGCGGCGTTGTAGCCTGCGCCGCCTGGCGCCGTTTGCGCGGCGATCGCGTATTGGGCATTGCGGTTGCAGATGTGCGAGAAAGTCGTCGCTGGCGTGGCGTGCGTCAGTTCCGTGGTGGTGATGGCGCCCACGGCCTTGCCCTTGGCTTTTGCCAGTTCCAGGATGGTCGGCACGGTCTTGCCGCCGGCCGGGCAGTTGTCCACGCCCAGGTTGCCGTTGGCGTCGCGGCCGGGTTCCTTGGCGATGGTGTCCTGCGCCATCGAGATGACTTCATTGTTCATCTTGACGCCGGTCATGTAGGCGGCCATCGATGGCGCGCTGTCCGTCGTTTGCGCATCGTTCGAGAACGTTTTGATGCGCGCCGTGCGCTCCAGCGTGTCCATGGTCAGGCTGCCTTCTTCCTTGTACTGGTAGATGCGCGCCGCCGTCACGACGGACGGGCCCATGCCGTCGCCCAGGAAGAAGATGACGTTTTTGGCGTCGGCGGCGTAGGCGCTGGTAACGCTGGCGGCCACGAGCGTGGTCAGCAAGGAGAGTTTCAGGGCCGATTTCAGTGCGGCGGGTTTCGATGCAAGTTTCATGTGCTTGTCCAATTCTTGTCTCTTGGGGATTACAGACCGCCGGCGGTCTTGACCAGGCCGAATACTTTGGTGTTGTCGATGGTGCCAAGGAAGGTTTCCGAACCCTTGCCGATGGCGCCCAGGAAGACGTCGGTGCCGCCGTGGGTTTCATTGCCTGCCGTGGTGCGGATTACCGCTTCCTGGTGGTAGGTGTTGGCGCTGGTGACGGTTTCATCGAGGCTGGCCATGGCGGCGCGGCTCGATTGCGTGCGGTTTTCGCCATTGCCGAAGCCGATGATCGAATACGGTGCGCCGTCCAGGTCTTTCTCGACCGCGCCGGTCACGTAGTTCTTCACCACGCCCAGCACGCCAGCGTTGCCGGCAGCCGTCTTGCCCGTGCGCTTGGCGTAGCCGTTCAGCACCAGCGTGTGATCATGGTCGGCCGTGACGACGATCAGGGTATTGGTCAGGGTCGGATCTGTCACCTTGGCTTTTTCGATGGCGGCCTTGATGGCGTTGTCGAAGGCGACGGTATCTTGCAGCGCTTTCTTGGCCGTGGTTTCGTGCAGCGCATGGTCGATGCGGCCGCCTTCGACCATCAGGAAATAACCCTTCTTGTTCTTGGCCAATACATCCATGGCCTTGGTGGTCATTTCCGCCAGGCTAGGCTCCTTGGCTGCATCGCGGTCCAGGTCGTAGCTCATGTGGCTGGAAGTGAACACGCCGAACAGGCGGTCCGTCTTGGCAGCATCGACAGCCTTGAAGTCGGTGGCGTTGTTGGCCACGGTGTAGCTCTTCGCTTTCAGCTCGGCCACCAGATCGCGGTCGTCGGAACGCTTGCCGCCATTCTTGAATGGCGTAAAGAATTGCGCGCCGCCACCGAGGACTACTTCCAGGCCGGTGGCGCCCAAGGCGCTGTTGTAGCCCGTGCCGCCTGGCACGAGGGCCGCAGCGATATCGTTTTCCAGGTCGCGGTGGCAGATGTGCGAATAGGTCGCGGCCGGCGTGGCGTGCGTCACGCGCGCCGTGCTGACGACGCCGGCGGCAAAGCCCTTGGCCTTGGCCAGTTCCAGCAGGGTGGTGGCGGGCGTGCCGTTACCGGTACCGCATTTGTTGACCAGCTTGTTGCCGTTCGCATCCGTGCCCGGATCGATGGCAACCGTGTTGGCCGACATGGAAATGACTTCGTTGTTCATCTTCACGCCCGTCATGTAGGCAGCCATCGATGGCGCGCTGTCGGTGACTTGCGCGTCGTTCGAGAAGGTCTTGACGAAGGCCGTTTCCGGCAGGGTGTCCATGGTCAGCGCACCGTCTTCGCCCACCGAATAGATGCGCGCGGCCGTCATGGTGGTCAGGCCCATGCCATCGCCGAGGAAGAAGATGACGTTTTTCGGTGGCGCTTCTGGCGTCACATCTTCTTTTTTGGCGTCGCTGCCGCAGGCGGCCAGCATCAGGGTAATGGCGACGCTGCAGCCAGCGACGGAAATTTTTCTGCGTGTCATGTGGTTCATCCGGCTAGGTTTGAAAGAGCTAGCAAGATAACAATCCAATGTGACACCCTCATGACGTTGTGACACGTTTTGCGACGGCGCTACGCCGACGCCTGTGGCGCGGTTTTTGCGCACGTTATCGCTGGAAAAATACAGCGTATCGCGCAAGCGGTCCTGCCCGCCTTTGCCTGCCATTTCTCTGTTGTATCGTTTATTGCACCGAAATATGCAACAAACTATTGCGTTTTATTGGGTTTTTCTACCGGATTAGGCAACGTAAGATGCAGGCATCCCAATCATCTTGTGAAGGCACATCATGTTCTCCAAATCCATCAGCAGCGTTCTTGTTTCCACCCTGTTTGCCGCCGGCGCCGCCTCGGCCGCCGCCAGCGCCCCCCTGACCCTGGACGTGTTCAATCCGGGCGAAGCGGCCATCTTCCCCGTCGCTTCCGTGCTGGTCGCGGGCAAGCATGATGCCGTGCTGATCGATGCGCAGTTTTCGCGCGCCGAAGCGCAAAAACTGGTGGAGAAGATCCGCGCCAGCGGCAAGAAACTGACGACGGTGTACATCAGCCACAGCGATCCCGATTTTTACTTTGGCCTCGACGTGATCAAGGCTGCGTTCCCGCAGGCAAAAATCGTCGCCACGCCGGAGACGGTGGCGGAAATCCGCCGCAAGGCCGATGCCAAGGTCGCCTACTGGGGCCCGATTTTGAAGGATAACGCGCCGCACAGCATCGTCATTCCCGAAGCGCTGAAAGGCCATCGCATCAGCCTGGAAGGCCAGTCGCTGACCATCTCGGGGCCGACGCCATCGCGTACCTATGTGTGGATTCCATCGATCAAGGCCGTCGTCGGCGGCGTGGTGCTGTTTGGCAATCTGCACGTGTGGACGGCCGATACGCAAAGCCTGCAATCGCGCCAGGACTGGCTCAAGACACTCGATGGCATCGCCGCGCTGAAACCCGTCACCGTCGTGCCGGGCCACTTCAAGGTCGGTTCCAGCTTGACGCCCGACAGCATTGGTTTTACGCGCGACTACCTGGTGACGTTTGAAGCGGAAACGGCCAAGGCCGCCAATTCGGCCGCCCTGATCGAGTCCATGAAACAGCACTACCCGAGCCTGGGCCTCGATGGCGCCTTAGAGACCAGCGCGAAGGTCGCCAAAGGTGAAATGAAATGGTAAGCGGAAACAAGGAGGTCGTCATGCCCACACTGCACTACATTTTCGATCCCCTGTGCGGCTGGTGCTACGGCGCCGCGCCGCTGGTCGAGGCGGCGCAAGCCGTGCCTGGCCTGACGGTGGCCTTTCACGGCGGCGGCATGATGACGGGCAGCAATCGCCGCCAGATTACGCCCGCCTGGCGCGGCTACGTCTTGCCGCATGACCGCCGCATCGAGCAATTGTCTGGCCAGCCATTTGGTGACGCCTACGTCAACGGCTTGCTGAACGACACCACGGCCATGATGGATTCCGAACCGCCGATCACGGCCATCCTGGCGGCCGAATCGCTGGCCGGCAAGGGCCTGGACATGCTGCAGCGCGTGCAGCGCGCCCATTACGTGGACGGCTTGCGCATCGCGGACCTGCCCGTGCTGGTGGCGCTGGCGCAAGAACTGGGCATGGATGGCGCTGCCTTTCAGGCCGAATATGCGCAGCAGGCGGGTACCGCCACGCAGCAGCATATCGATGCCAGCCGCGCCTTTCTGGCGCAGGTGGGCGGGCAGGGCTTTCCCACGTTCGTGCTCGACGATGGCAGCGGCGCACTGTCCGTGATCGATATCGGCGATTACCTGGGCCAGCCGGCGAAGCTGCAGGCGCAGCTGGGCGGCGTGTGCGACGCTCACGGTTGTACATTGTAAATATCTATCGCTTCGATAAAATCAATTATCTTTTCCTTTGTTGTCGACCTCGCTACACTGCTTTCATCAGTCAACAACGAAGGAAAAGCAGCCATGAGCCAACAGCCGCCATTCAGTACCGCCTCGGGCATCCCCGTCGCCGACAATCAGAATTCCATCAGCGCCGGCCCCCGCGGCCCCCTGCTGCTGCAAGATTTCCACCTGATCGAAAAACTCCAGCATTTCAACCGCGAGCGCATTCCCGAGCGCGTGGTGCACGCGAAAGGCTCGGGCGCCTATGGCACCTTTACCGTGACGCATGACATCGCGCGCTACACCAAGGCCAAGCTGTTCAGTGAAGTTGGCAAGCAGACGGCGACTTTCGCCCGCTTTTCCACCGTTGGCGGCGAACGCGGCAGTGCCGATACGGAACGCGACCCGCGCGGCTTTGCCGTGCGCTTCTATACGGAAGAAGGCAACTGGGATTTGGTAGGCAACAACACGCCGATGTTCTTCATCAAGGACCCGATCAAGTTCCCCGATTTCGTCCACACGCAAAAGCGCGATCCGCAAAGCAATCTGAAATCGGCCGAGATGATGTTCGATTTCTGGAGCCATGCGCCGGAAAGCCTGCACCAGGTCACCATGCTGTTCTCGGACCGCGGCACGCCGGACGGCTACCGTCATATGGATGGTTTCGGCAGTCACACGTATAGCCTGATCAATGCCGACGGCCAGCGCGTGTACGTGAAATGGCATTTCAAGACACGCCAGGGCATCAAGAATCTGCCTGCCTCGGAAGCGGGCCGCCTGGCCGGCCTTGATCCCGACTACGCCCAGCGCGACCTGTTCGGCGCCATCGAACGCGGTGATTTCCCGCAGTGGGAAGTCAAGCTGCAGGTGGCAACGCAGGAGCAGCTCGATGCATGGGAGCAGCGCACGGGCTGGAACCCGTTCGACCTGACGAAAGTGTGGCCGCATGCGGACTTCCCGCTGCTGCCGGTGGGTATTTTTGAGCTGAACCGCAACCCGGACAATTACCACGCGGAAGTCGAGCAGGCGGCCTTTTCGCCGGCTAATGCCGTGCCGGGCATGGGCTATTCGCCGGACAAGATGCTGCAAGGCCGGCTGTTCGCCTACCACGACGCCCAGCTTTACCGAGTCGGCACCAACCACCAGCATCTGCCCGTGAATGCGGCCCGCTGCCCCTTCCATAACCAGCAGCGCGACGGCAGCATGGCGATCAACAATGGCGGCGCGGCGCAGAATTACGCGAACGTGGCGGCGGCAGGCACACAGCCGCAAGGCCTGGGCCATGGCGAGGGGGCGCTGGCGCTCGATGGTGGCGCGGCGCGCTACGATGGGCGCGGCGTGGAAGACGATTACACGCAGGCCGGCAATTTGTTCCGTCTGATGTCCGTCCAGGCGAAACAGAACCTGTTCGACAACCTGGCCGGTCCCTTGAGCCAGGTGCGCGCAGAAACCTTGCAGCGTCAGCTGGCTCACTTCGACCAGGCCGACCCGGCCTATGGCACCGGCGTACGGGCAGCCTTGCAGGCGCGTGGCGTGACCCTGTAAGTGTGTCTGTGGCAGACGGACCTACCCTGTTCCGTCTGTTGTTGATATAGCACAAATTGGTGGTTGATATTAAATATTGCCGTATGGACATATTTGTCTTCCATGCGTAGACTTGTCGGTCTGATGATTGCGCCGTCTTCCTGGCGGCATCCTGACTAGAAAGTCTTGCAATATGAATATGGTGAAGCTGTCGGTGCATGGGGATGACCCCACGCTCAAATCCATTCTCGAAGTCTTGCCCACTGATCCGGAACGGCAATGGCGCAAGGGCGAGGCGAAGGGCGCGGGCCGCGTGCATCTCGATTCCGGCTTTGAAGTGCTCATCGCGCAGGCGTCCAAAGCGCAAGTGCTGCCCTCGCGCATACGCACCTACCTGGCCGAATGCCGTTCGCGCGGCGTCACGTTCACCATGCCGCGCATTGTGGCCGAGCTGCAACTGGAGTTGAATGGCGATGACACGGTCGATGCGCCGCTGGACCTGACCCTGGCCGACATGCAGCACCTGACGGAAATGGGCATCAGCCTGAGCCTGGTGACGCGCTGCGCCGCAGTCTGACATCCAATGATACCGAAAATGGCCGCCCTGAACAGGCGGCCATTTTTCGTCACGGTTCTTCGAGCTCGACGGTGACCATATTGTCGTCCGGCTTGCGGTCGATCAGCTTGTTGTCGGGATCGATGCCCGCCTTGCCGGGCCGGCTGCTGACGATGACGGTATAGCTCGCTTCACGGGCCGTCATGCGCAGGCGTTCGCGCAGCAGCGGATAGCCATTCGCATCGTCGACGCCGATCTCGATCCAGTCGTGCAGGGGGGCGTCGTGTTCCTCTCCTTGTTCGCCGGCCGTCAACTTGCTCGCCTGCACCTTGAGGGTGACTGCATACTTGCCATCGCTGCGTTTGATGGCCGTGGCCGACAGGGCGCGGTTGTCAAACAGCACGATTTTCTCGAACAGATCGTCGATCAGGTAAGCCTGCTCGGGCGGCGTGACCTTGCGCAAGCCGTTGATCAGCGCCGTCACGCTCGCATACGGCGGCCCCTTCTGGCCGTAAGTCTTCAGCAGCTCGCGCAGCACGCCGTTGACCTTGTCTTCGCCGATGATGTCCTGCAGCAAATACATGGCCAGGCTGCCCTTGTTGTAATGGATGTAGGTCTGGTTTTCATTCTCGGCCAGCGGCAGTTCCTTCTTGCGTTCTTCGCTGCGCCCCATCAGGTATTGATTCAGGTCATAGCGCAGGAAGCGGCGCATCTTTGCCGGCCCCGTGGTTTTTTTCATGACCATCAGGGCCGAATACTCGGCCAGTGTTTCGCTGAGCACGGTGGCGCCGCGCGTGTTGCCGCCCACCAATTGATGCGCCCACCACTGGTGCGCCACTTCATGCGCCGTGACGTAGAACGGATAGTCGAGGTCTTTCGGATTTTTGTCGTCTACCTTGGCGATGAAGCCCAGGCCTTCCGAGTACGGAATCGTGTTCGGGAACGATTGCGCAAACGTGGCGTAGCGGGGGAATTCGACGATGCGCAGGACCTTGTGCTGGTAGGGACCAAAGTTTTTCGTGTAGTACTCAAGCGCTTCCTTGCTGCCACGCACGAAACGATCGAGGTTGTATTCATGGCCAGGATGGTAATACACGTCGATGGCCACATCCTGCCAGCGCTCATGCCTGACGGCGTAGCGGGCCGACTGGAACGCGTAGAAATTCAGGATCGGCTGGTCCATTGTGTAATGGAAGTAATGGCGGCCCTTGGCGATCCAGTCATTGTCCAGCATGCCCGGCGCAATGGCCGTCTGGCCGTCGACGGTGCTGACGGTGGCGTCAAAGTTGATGCGGTCGGCGTCAATGCTGACGTAATTGTCTGCCAGTCCCCGTGCATCGTCGCGCGGCAAGGCCCGTTCGCGCGCCGGCAAGCCGTGTTTCTTGCGGTCGCGCGGGTCCGTCAATTCCAGCTGCGGCTGGTAGCCGATGTGCGGCAGCACGGCATTCGTGAAGAAGGTGCCGTTTGCCACCACGGGCGTGTCCTGGCCCAGGCCGAAGATGCCGCGCGGCGCATAGGAAATGTCGAAATCGAGGCCCAGGCTGGCGCCCGGCGCCAGCGGCGCGGCCAGGCGGTAGCTGTAAAAGCCCAGCTTGCTGTCATCGAGGCCGGGATGTACGCGCGCATCGAAACGCAGCCGCATGGTGGAAGTGGGGTCTTGCTGCACAAAAATGTGGCTGATCGGCAAGCTGGTCTTGTTTTGCAGCATATAGCGGCCCGTGACGGCCAGGCTGCGCTGCGCCGGATAGATGGCCACGTCGAGTTTCACGTCGGTGATTCTCGGCTGCGGCGTGGCGGCAAACTTGCGGTACTGGCGCTCGGCACTGGCGCGGTCCGCATCGCGGGAAAATTCGGATTTGTAATCGTTGGCCACGTGGAAGACGTAGAACAGCACGCCGCCTGCGCCGACGAAAATCAGGGCGCCGCCGGCAAAGCTGGCCAGCACGCCCTGCGTCAGGCCGTGGCGCGCCAGGCGCAGCCGGATGCGCCAGCTATCGTGCGCGCCGCGAGGCCAGAACAGCAGCGACAGCACCGCCAGCATGACGGCCGCGCCGCTCCAGTACAGCAAGTACCAGCGCTCGCGCAACACATAGTGGCCGGCGCCGTTCATGGCCGAATACACAAAATCCGGTGTGCTGCCGTACAGCAGCAGCGGGTCGCCCAGGCCCAGCGAGGCAAAGCTGATGCTGGCGATGTGGTACAGAATCATGGCGAAATACGCCAGATACTTGTGATTGATCACCACCTGCAAAAAGATGGCCAGCACGGCGATCAGAGCGTAGTAGGGCAAGTGCGACAGGAACAGCGATTCCAGGTACAGGCCGGGATCGAGGCGGTAATAGCCCTTGAAGACCTGGATCGACATGCCGCACAGCATGATGACCAGGCTCAACAGTGCTTGCAGGCCGATCAGGGCGAACAGCTTTGACAGCAGCGGCAGCCAGTTCGGCACGGGCAGGGCGTCGAGCATCAGGTGGATGCTGGTCTCGCGTTCGCGCCACACCAGCTCTCCCGCGTAGAAGGTGGTAATGATCAGCATGAACAGGGCGAACGAGGCGCTGACCATTTCCAGCACTTTTTCCGTCACCGGATAGGTATTCGTGCCGTAGATGGAACCCATGTCGAGCGCGCCGCCATACATGGTCAGCACGCCGGCCAGCACGATGACGACAAAATAAATGTTCTTGATGGTTTCGCGCAGGTTCAGCCAGCTCATCTTGACGAGCAAGGCGGCCAGGTTGCGCTGCGCGAAGTCCGGCGCTTCTTGCGTGGACAGCGAGGCGTTCGACATGCGCAGCGGCACGTCGCCATCGCTGCGGCGCTTGCTGGCGCCCGCGTCCGTCGTGGCGTGGAACTGGAAGCGCCAATAGCCGAGCAGCAAGGCCACCAGGGCGAAGCCGGACCAGATGGCGCGGTTCAGCAAATACACGCCCTCCAAGGTCACCAGGCGCGTGTTGCGCTCCGCGTTCGGCCAGTATTCCGTCAGGCGTATCAGTGCCGTGGTGCCGAAGGGGTCGATCAGGGCGGCCAGGGTCTTGTAGTCGAGGTCGCGCGCCAGCGAGGGCGCCACCAGATAGCCGATCAGCATCACCACCGAGCTGATGTACACAGGCAGCATGCGCCGCGTCAGGGCGGCGATGACGAAGAAGATGGCGCCGAAGATGAACAGGTTGGGCAGCAGGGTAAACACGTAGGGCATCAGGTAGGCCAGCGCGCGCTGCGGCCCCAGGCGCTCCGGGTCGATGCCGGGCAGCCAGGCGCCGAGCCAGGCGCCGATGATGATGCTGGAAAACACCACGGCCAGTACCAGGTAGGCGCCGAGGAAACGGCCAAATACATACTGATATTTTTTGATCGGCGCGCTGAAGAAGAAATGCTGCATGCCGTATTCGAAATCCTGCTGTACCGAGCGGCCCATCATGGCGGCCACCACCACGGCGCCAAAGCAGCCCAGCAGGCTGCACGTGAACGCCAGCGAGCGGGGCGCGTTGATCAGGAACTTGCCGCCAAAACTGATGCTCGCTTCCTTGAAGACGCCGCCGGCGGCAGCCATCCACAGCATGGCCAGGGCCAGGAACATGGCAAAATACACCCAGGTGGACAGCAGCTTGAGCCGCTGTCGCGCTTCAAAGCGGGCGATGGCAAACATGGCAGCCCCCTCAGTCGCACTGCGGGGCGACGCGGTGGCGCCCTGCAATGGTGGCGAAATACAGGTCTTCCAGGTCGCCGATGGCTTCCTCGAAGCCGTCGCCCGGGTCGTCGTCGCTGTAGACGTGGATCAGGGTGCGGCCTGATAGCAATCGCGTGGAAATGACGGCGTGGCGCTGCTGGAAGCTGGCCAGTTCTTTCTTTTCGACAAAGCGTGCCCAGATCTTGCAGCTGACTTCATCGATGAGTTCCTGGGTCTTGCCGCACAGCAGCAAATGGCCCTTGTTGATGATGGCCATGTTGGCGCACAGGTCGGCCACGTCGGACACGATGTGGGTCGACAGGATCACCGTCTTGTCTTCGCCGATGTCGGACAATAAATTGTGGAAGCGCACGCGCTCCTGCGGGTCAAGGCCAGCCGTCGGCTCGTCGACGATGATCAGTTTCGGGTCGCCCAGCAGGGCCTGGGCGATGCCGAAGCGCTGGCGCATGCCGCCGGAAAAGCCGCCCAGGCGCTGGTGGCGCACGTCGAACAGATTGGTTTGCTGCAACAGGCCATCGACGACCTCGCGCCGGCGCGCCTTTTGCGACAGCCCTTTTAACATGGCGAAGTGGTCGAGCAATTCGTAAGCCGTCACTTTCGGGTACAGGCCGAAGTCTTGCGGCAGGTAGCCCAGCATGCGGCGGATCTCGTCCTTGTCGTCGAGCACGTCGTAGTCGCCGAAGAAGATGGAGCCGGAATCGCATTCCTGCAGTGTGGCCAGGGTGCGCATCAGGGTCGACTTGCCGGCGCCATTCGGGCCCAGCAAGCCAAACATCCCGGGCGGTATTGTCAGCGATACGTTATCCAGCGCCACCACGCCATTCGCGTAGGTCTTCGACAATTTGCGAATCTGCAATTCCATACAACTCCTAACTCATGCGTTGCAGCCCGATGGTGCAGGGCTTCTCTATGCTGGCATTGTATTGAATTTAAGACGTACTGGGCAGTTGCATGCGATACACGGCATTTTCGCGTGCCCAGAGTGCGGATGGGCGGGGTGGATGGCGCGCCATATCGGGGACTGTTGTACCCCGCTGGCGCGCCGCGTGACTATCAATTACGGAAGAGGACCGATTCGCGGTTAAACCACCAGCGGCACAGCATCAAGAGGGCGCCTGCGATCACCGTGGTCGAAGCCAGGATCACGCCGAACATGCGGTAATCCATGGTGCCTTTCACCAGTTCCTTCATGGCCAGAGACACGTTCGTCAGCGGCACCATGGCCCAGATCCAGTTCAGCTCCACGCCGGGCAGCATGGCCGCTACCGTGGGCAGGATGACGAACAGCATCAGCGGCGTGATCATGCCGGCCGCCTCCTTGTAGCTTTTTGCGTAGATCGAGATCGACAGCAGCAGCGAGGCGAAGATGGCGGCCGTCGGGACCAGCATCAGGGTCACCATGGCCAGGTCGGGCAAGCCGATGCTGCGCACCATGACGGCCATGTGGCCCTCGAGCGAGCTGCCGAAGATGGCCAGCAGGGCGCCCATGCTGCCGACCATCAGCACGGCGGACGTCATGCCGACGGTAAATAGCACGAGGAACTTGGCCAATACGATGGCGCTGCGCGGCACGGGCGCCAGCAGCAGGGTTTCCAGGGTGCCCCGCTCCTTTTCGCCGGCGCCCAGGTCGATGGCCGGATACATGGCCGCCGTCAGGCACACCATCAGCAGCAGATAGGGCAGCAGGCCGCCGATGACGGCGCCCATCTGCTCGCGCTCGTTGGCGGTCGATTGTTTGTCGAGCACGATGGGGTGCAGGGCGAAGGCCAACTGGGCCGGACTCAGGTTCAGGGCCGACAGCGCCCCTTCGCGCAGACTGGCGTTGTAGGTGTCGACGATTTCGCGCACCCTTTGCTGGGTCACGTCGACCGTGCTGGCGCTGTTGTAATGCAGGGTCACCTTGGCTTGCTGTTGTTGCTGCAGCGCTTCTTCAAAGTGGGGTGGGATGACGACGGCAAACTTGATGGTGTCGTCGCCGATGGCGCGGCGGATGTCCCCCTCGCTGGCCAGCGGCACTTCGCGCAGGTTGTTCTGTTGGGCAAAACGCGCGCTCAGGCCCGGCGAATGGTCCTTGCCGAACAAGCTGTAGCGCATTTCCGCCGTCTTGGCGTTCTTGAACATATTGTTCGAGACGTAGGCGAAGCCGCCAAAGATCAGCGGCATGGCAAAGATGGGGATGAGGATGGTGAAGATCAGCGTCTTGCGGTCGCGCGTGAGCTCCAGCAACTCTTTCAGATAAATGGTCCACATGGCTCAGGCTCCCTGGTTGATGACGCTGACAAAGGCGTCGTACAGATCGGTACTGCCGCCCAGGTGGCGCAGTTCCTTGACTGTGCCATTGAAAGCGGTGGTACCGCGGTTGATGATGCAGACGCGGTCGCACAGCTTTTCCACCTCGTGCAGGTGGTGCGTGGAAAAGATCAGTGGCACGCGCAGCGCCTTGTAACTGGCGATAAAGTCGAGCAGGATCTTGGCCGACATCACATCGAGGCCTGTCGTCGGCTCATCGAGGATCACCACCTGCGGCTCATGCACGACGGTGCGGGCGATCGCGCACTTCTGTTTCATGCCCGTCGACAACTGATCGGCCCGCTTGCCGCCGTATTCCTCCATTTGCAGCAGGGAAAACAGCTCATCGCAGCGGCGTTTCAGCTTGTCGGCCGGCATGCCATGCAAGCGGCCAAAGTACTCGACGTTTTCGCGCGCCGTCAGGCGGCCATACAAGCCCGTCGAACCGGAGAGGAAACCGATGCTCTGGCGCGCCACCAGCGGCTGGCGCAGCACATCGACGCCGTTGACGAGGGCGCTGCCGGCGTCCGCCTGCAGGGCCGTCGACAGCAGGCGCAAGGTGGTGGTCTTGCCAGCGCCGTTCGGACCCAGCAGGCCCAGCACCTCGCCCGGGGCGCAGCTGAAACTGACGTCGCGCACGGCGTGAAACCAGCCATCATGTTCGCGCGGATCGCTGACGTGCACGCCCTTGCCCTTGTGGGGCGGCATGCGGAAACGTTTTGCCAGGTGTTTGACCTCAATCATGTATTTCATCCATTCAAAGGTGAAGAACGAGAGTAGCATGCAAAAAATGTAACTTGCAAGATGGAAATATCGTTTGGTCTATTGAAAAAAACAGCATCTTCATGCAAGCTGGCCCGGTAGGCGCCGGCGGACGGCGCGGGAGAGCGCAATGCAAACGATCGATCAGGCAATGCAGGACAAGGTACTGGCCGTGGCGCGCGCCGGCATGACCAGTGCCGAAGCCATCGGTTTCTTCCGCGTCAGCCTGGGCTTGTACTACCTGGCCGGCCTGATGACGGAAGAAACGCTCGACTTCAAGCAGATCGACGCCAGGTACAACCGCTTTATTTATCACTCGATAGGTGGCGGGCACAGCATCGCCAGCGTGCTGCAATTCATGAGCGGCGAGAAAGTCTTGCGCGTGCTGCAGTCGGAGCGCTTTCTCGCAGCGTTTGCCGCGCACTGCCCGGATATTCCCGTCGACAGCATTTCCTTCCTGGTTTCACTGAACCTTGGCGTGGCGAAAAGCCTGTCCGGCCTGGACGCCGTCGGCCCCGTGGTCGATTGGATCGAGCGGGAAAAAGCGCGCACAAGTCAATAAAGCCCCGTTCACCCTGCGCGCGGCGTGGGTACGGCTGGCCCTGATCGTCCTATAATCCATGTTTTCCCTTACATGAATAGCCACGATGACCGCGAACCGCCATTTTGACCCCCTGGATCGTTTGATTGTTGGCGCCGACAAGGCCCTGCGCGTCATCGCGGGCGTGGCTTCGGCCTCGCGCCCCACGCCGGCCGCGCACGCGCCCGATGCGGAGCTGAGCACGGCCGAGCAGCGCCACAGCGCCGGCTTGATGCGCGTCAATCACGTGGGCGAAGTATGCGCGCAAGCCCTGTACAACTCGCAGGCGCGCTTTGCGCACAGCCCGGCCATCCGCGCCCAGTTCGATGAGGCGGGACGCGAAGAGGAAGACCACCTGGCCTGGACGGCGCAGCGTTTGACGGAGCTGGGCTCGCGTTTGAGTCTGCTCAATCCTCTGTGGTATGCGGGTTCCTTTGCGTTGGGCACCATCGCCGCGCGCATGGGCGACGGCCGCAGCCTGGGTTTTGTGGTGGAAACAGAGCGACAGGTGGAAGCGCACCTGGCCAGCCATTTGCAGGAATTGCCGCCGCAGGACGCCAAGTCGCGCGCCATCGTCAAGCAGATGGCGATGGACGAAGTGGAACACGGCGCCGCCGCCCAGCGCCTGGGCGCCATCGATACCCCGGCGCCCGTGAAGGCGCTGATGGGCATCATGGGTAAAGTGATGACAAAAACGGCTTACTATATTTAGGCGCAGAAAATAGCCGGGGTCAGACCCGTCGGGTCTGACCCCATTTTTCTGCTGCATCCAAGCAAATTGTGCCGATTATTCCTCGATGATTTCGAACGAGTGCGTGATTTCCGCCGTCTTGGCCAGCATGATCGACGCCGAGCAATATTTGTCGTGTGACAACGAAACGGCCCGTTCCACGGCCGCCGGTTTCAGGGCCTTGCCCCGCACGGTGAAATGGAAGTGGATCTTGGTAAATACTTTCGGATCGGTGTCGGCGCGCTCGGCCTTCAGGCTCACTTCGCAGCCACTGACGGCTTCGCGCCCCCGTTTCAGGATCAGCACCACGTCATAGGCGGTGCAGCCGCCCGTGCCCAGCAAGACCATTTCCATGGGGCGTGGCGCCAGGTTGTGGCCGCCGCCATCGGGCGCGCCATCCATGGTCACCATGTGGCCGGAACCGGTTTCTGCCCGAAAACTCATGCCCGACGGGCCATTCCAGCTGACTTTGCATTCCATCGTACTCTCCGAAAATTGTAGGCGTTTTGTATTGTAATAGAGGAATGCCAGTCCATGTGCCGCCCGCCAGCCCGCAGCCGGTCTGCATAGTGGCTTGACGCGGCAAGGCAAAGCCGCTTATACTTGTCGGCTTTCCGTTCGCTCAGGAAAAGTAAATAAGGCAGAGTCCGCATAGCAACATCGGCGGAACCACCATTTGAGCGTGTAATCTATTAGGAAGTCAACATGAAAACATTTTCCGCTAAAGGACATGAAGTCCAGCGCGATTGGTTCGTGGTTGACGCGACGGACAAAGTCCTCGGACGTGTTGCCAGCGAAGTGGCACTCCGACTGCGCGGCAAACACAAACCAGAATTTACTCCTCACGTCGATACCGGCGACTTTATCGTCGTCATCAACGCAGGCAAACTGCGTGTGACCGGTACCAAAGCTACTGAGAAAATTTACTACCGTCACTCTGGCTATCCAGGCGGCATCTACGAAACCAACTTCCAGAAAATGCAACAGCGTTTTCCAGGTCGCGCGCTTGAGAAAGCGGTCAAGGGCATGCTGCCTAAAGGCCCACTCGGCTACGCAATGATCAAGAAGCTGAAAGTGTACGCGGAAGGTTCCCATCCGCACGCTGCTCAGCAACCTAAAGCACTTGTTCTCTAAGGAACTGACATGATCGGTAATTACAATTATGGAACCGGCCGTCGCAAAAGTGCAGTGGCTCGGGTTTTTATCAAAGTTGGCACAGGCTTGATCGTTGTTAACGGCAAACCAGCAAACGAATACTTTTCGCGCGAAACGGGTCTGATGGTCATCCGTCAACCACTGGAACTGACCGGCAATGTCGAGCGTTTCGACATCAAAGTCAACGTCCATGGCGGCGGTGAGTCGGGCCAGGCTGGTGCAGTTCGTCACGGCATCACCCGCGCTCTGATCGACTACGATGCAGCGTTGAAACCGGAACTGGCTAAAGCCGGCTTCGTTACCCGCGATGCACGTGAAGTCGAGCGTAAAAAAGTTGGTCTGCGCAAAGCACGTCGCGCAAAGCAATTCTCGAAGCGTTAATTCTTACGCTACAGCACCTTCGGGTGCTGGTCGAAAAGCCGCTGGACTTTGGTCTCGCGGCTTTTTTGCATTTCAGCGGGATGCGCCGTTGCGCTGTAAAATACGCGGAAAACCCGCTGGGGTAGCATTTCCCCTCATCTTTATGCAATCTATACACAAGGAAAGAACATGATCAAAGTTGGCATCGTCGGCGGCACTGGATACACGGGCGTGGAATTGCTGCGCTTGCTGGCAACCCATCCAGATGTCGAGTTGACGGCGATTACCTCGCGCAAGGAAGATGGCTTGCCCGTTGCTGACATGTATCCTTCCCTGCGTGGCCACGTGAGCCTGGCGTTCACTTCGCCAGACAAAGCCAACCTGGAACAGTGCGACGTGGTTTTCTTTGCCACCCCGCATGGTGTTGCCATGGCGCAAGCGCCAGCCCTGCTGGCCGCCGGTGTGAAAGTCATCGACCTGGCGGCTGATTTCCGCCTGAAAGACCAGGCCAAGTTCGAGCAATGGTACAAGATTGCCCACACTGCGCCCGAGCTGATCGAGCAAGCCGTGTACGGCTTGCCTGAACTGAACCGCGAAGATATTAAAAAAGCCAGCCTGATCGCCAATCCCGGTTGCTACCCGACCACCATGCAGCTGGGCTTTTACCCCTTGCTCAAGGCGGGCCTGGTCAACGCGGGCGGCTTGATCGCCGACTGCAAGTCGGGCGTGTCGGGTGCCGGCCGCAAGGCGGAAATCGGCATCCTGTTCTCGGAAAGCAGCGACAGCTTCAAAGCATACGGCGTGGCCGGCCACCGCCACCTGCCGGAAACGGCGGCGCAATTGCAGCGTTTCACGGATGAGAAAGTGGGGCTGACCTTTACACCGCACCTGGTGCCGATGATACGCGGCATGCATTCGACCCTGTACGCGCAGCTGAACAAGGACGTCAGCAATGAAGCATTGCAAGCCTTGTTCGAAGAGCAATACAAGGATGAGCCTTTCGTCGACGTGATGCCATTCGGCTCGCACCCGGAAACCCGCTCCACGCGCGGCTCGAACATGCTGCGCCTGGCCTTGCACCGTCCGGAAGGCGGCAATACCGTCATCGTGCTGGTGGTGCAAGATAATCTGGTCAAGGGCGCGTCGGGCCAGGCTGTGCAATGCATGAACTTGATGTTTGGCTTGAAAGAGACGGCCGGTTTGCAACATATCGCCGTGATGCCTTAAATATAGGCACTAGCGTTTGCGGAGGTCCGGCGTCTTTTTGCCGGACCTGTGATAAATTGGGCTGCCACGTACACCGGATAGGATGACGTTCATGTTCGAGCGCAACGCGAAAAACCCCATCGATACCCTGATCGGCGCCTCCACGCGGATCGAGGGTGACTTGCTGTTTTGCGGCGGCCTGCGCATCGATGGTCAGGTGCGCGGCAATGTCACGGGCGAGCCGGGCGAGCCCACGTATGTGGTGCTGGGCGAGGCGGGGCGCATCGATGGCGAAGTGCGCTGCTCCAGCCTGGTCGTCAGCGGCGAGATCAACGGCCCCGTGTACGTGTCCGAAATGCTTGAAATCCAGCCGAAAGCCCGCATTGTAGGAGAGGTCTATTACAAGGTGCTGGAAATGCACAGCGGCGCCCTGGTGCAAGGCAGGCTGAGTCGCCACGACAGCGCCGACCCCGTGCTGCACCTGGCCGTGTCGGAAATGTGAGCAAGAACAACACCGTCCAGCCGCCTCAGTGGCTGTCGCAGCGCGAGTTGCGGCAACAGTCTATAATGAGTTAATGTTTTCTAGTAGGAGTGTCCAATATGAATGCCGTCGCTGAAATGCAAGATGTGATCCCTTCACCCATTATCTTTACCGATAGCGCCGCTGAAAAAGTCGCGCAGTTGATCGAAGAAGAAGGTAATCCCGACCTGAAATTGCGCGTTTTCGTGCAGGGTGGCGGCTGTTCCGGCTTCCAGTACGGTTTCACCTTCGACGAAATCGTCAATGAAGATGACACCACCATGGTCAAGAACGGCGTCCAGCTGTTGATCGACTCCATGAGCTACCAGTACCTGGTCGGCGCGGAAATCGATTACAAGGATGACCTGGAGGGTGCGCAGTTCGTGATTAAAAATCCAACGGCTACTTCTACCTGCGGTTGCGGCTCGTCCTTCTCCGTTTAAGTATTAGGCGGAGCAAGCAAGAAAATAGCGGATCGTTGATCCGCTATTTGTGTTTCTACGCATGATCAACGGGGATACAGCGCACCCAGTACTCGCAAACCCTGCGCGCCCGTCACGGCAGGCAAGTTGCCAGGCTTGCGCTGTGTAAAACGCCAGGCCAGCCAGGCAAAGGCCAGCGCTTCGACCTGGCTGGGCGCCACGCCCAGCGCTTCCGTCGATGCCACCGCCATGCCCGGCAATTCAGCGGCCAGGGCCGCCATCAGGCTGGCGTTCTGAGCGCCGCCGCCGCATACATACACGTTTTCCGCCTGCGCCCCGTCGCGCGTGATGGCTTGCGCCAGGCTGGCGGCCGTCAGCTGCGTCAGGGTCGCTTGCACGTCGGCCGGCCGGGCAGCTGGATGCCTGACCAGCTTGGCTTGTAGCCAGTCGGCATGGAACAGGTCGCGCCCCGTGCTTTTTGGCGCCGGCAAGTCAAAATACGGTTCATTAAGCAATTCTGCCAGCAGGGCGGGGATGACCTGGCCTGTAGCGGCCCAGGCGCCGTTGGCGTCGTACGGTTGGCCTTGGTGCTGCAAGACCCAGCCATCCATCAGCGCATTGCCCGGGCCTGTGTCGTAGCCCGTCACCGTGCCATCCGCATGCAGCACGCTGATATTGCTGATGCCGCCGATATTGGCCAGCACGCGCGTGTCGCCGGGAAGATTGAAAATGGCTTGATGGAAGGCTGGTACCAGCGGCGCGCCCTGGCCGCCGGCAGCCACGTCGCGGCTGCGCAAGTCGGCAATGACATCGATGCCCGTCAGTTCGGCCAGCAGAGCCGGGTTGTTCAGCTGGCGCGTAAAACCCAGTTCGGGGCGGTGGCGGATGGTCTGGCCATGCGCGCCGATGGCGGTGATGGCGTCCGGGGCAATGCCGGCGTTGCTCAATAGCATGGCGACGCAGTCGGCGTAATGGCGCACCAGTTGATTGGCCGCCAGCGCTTCGCGTTCGATTTCATTCTGGCCCGCACTTTGCAGGGCCATCAGGTCGGCGCGCAGGCTGGCGGGAAAGGCAATATAGCTGTCGCCAAGGCTGCGCACGCCGCCATCATCGGAAAAATCGACCAGCGCGCCGTCGACGCCATCGAGGCTGGTGCCCGACATTAAACCGATATACAGCATGGGTGTTTCCTCGCGTGCGTAAGTGATGAGGTGCATTGTGCCGCATTTGTGCCGTACGCAAAAGCGCGGGGGAAAAAACAAAGGCACCGGCCATCTGCATGGGCGGTGCCTTTGTGTATTGCCCGAAGGCAGTGTCGCAGTGTTGCTTAGCGCGACGCCAGTGCCGTGTCGTTCGGACGCAGCAGGGTGAAGCGGTGCATCATGTCAGCGGAGACCATGCGGAAGCGGCTCAGCTCGGCGGCCGTCAGCGGCGCCTGGGCTTGCACGTTCAGCTTGCTTGGGTCTTGTGCCACGCCGCCGACGCGGAATTCATAGTGCAAATGGGCGCCCGTGGACCAGCCGGTGGTGCCGACATAGCCAATCACATCGCCCTGGCTTACTTTTTGACCCTTTTTCAAGCCCGAAGCGAAGCGGCTCATGTGGGCGTAGGCGGTGCTGTAGTTGGCCCAGTGTTTCAGGACAACAACATTGCCGTAGCCATTTTGGCTGCCAACGGAATCGACCACGCCGTCGCCCGAGGCGCGGATAGGCGTGCCAGTTGCTGCGGCGAAATCGATGCCCTTGTGCGCTTTCCAGTTGCCGGAAATCGGGTGCACACGCATGGAGAAGCCGGACGAGATGCGGGAAAATTCGAGGGGGGATTTCAGGAAGGCTTTTTTGAGGGACTTGCCGTCAAAACTGTAGTAGCCGCCGCCTTGCTTGCTGGCTGGGTCTTCGAACCAAACGGACTGGTAGGTCTTGCCGCGGTTGGTGAATTCACCGGCCAGGATGCGGCCCGCGCGGACAAATTCGCCATCTTGCCAGAATGTTTCGTAGACAACGTTGAACGAATCGCCTCGTTTCAGATCGGAGCGGAAGTCGATATTGGTGGAGAACATTTCCACGATTTGCGCGGAAATCGTGTCTGGCAGGCGGGTGCCGTCCAGGCTGGAATCGGTGGCGGCAAACAGAGTGGAGGTAATCTTGCGCGCGTGCATTTCAACGCGGCGTTCCAGCTGGGCTGCCACTTCCGTGGCCACGAACTTGTCGCCCTTGCGGGTGATCAGGATGTTCTTGACCGATTTGTCCGTGCCATCGACGAGAGTGGCGCGCATCCAGTTGAGGTCGCCGTTTTCGGACGTTTGCGCTTGCACGCGCTTGCCCGATTTGAGCAACATCACGCCGCGCGCAATCTTGTCGGTCTTGATGAAATTGGCGGCCGCCGAATCATTCACGCCGAGACGGGTCAGCAGGGTGGCGAGGGTATCGCCAGCGCGGACTTTTTCTTCGTGGGTGAAATTCTGGTCTACCTGTTCCATCGCGGAAATTTGCGAGGCGAGATCAGGCATTTCCAGGTTCTGGGCGATGGACGTGACCGGCAAGTCGGATGCGTCTGGCGCCATGGGCGACACAGCGACAGCGCCGAAGGCGGCGACGGCGAGCAGCACTGCGGACGCGCCGATAATGCGTGCCTTGCGTGTCGTCGTCAGCTGTGTGTACAAGCGTGAGCTTGTGATTTTATGTATAGGGTTCATGCAATCAGTTAAAATTTGCCCTTGAACGATTCGTGAACTAGTGCTCTTTGTTATTGTTATTTTGGTTCGTTTTCATACGGCAAGATTGATGGGATCGAGCATTATAGCAAACTCCGCAAACCTACTACCATTTTGAGATCTACAGTCAAATTTTATGGAAATCAACACCACCGCATCGCCTACAAAGGCTAACGCCGCTCAGACCGCGCTTGTGCTGTCGGACAGAGTACAAGAAGCCCTCGCGATTACCAAGCGTGGCGTCGACGAACTCTTGATCGAAAGCGAATTTGCGCAAAAATTAGCACGCTCCGAGAAAACCGGTGTTCCACTGCGCATCAAACTGGGCCTAGACCCGACTGCACCCGACTTGCATCTGGGCCACACTGTCGTGCTGAACAAGATGCGCCAGTTGCAAAACCTGGGCCATCAAGTCATTTTCCTCATTGGCGACTTTACTTCGATGATCGGCGACCCTTCGGGCCGCAACGTCACGCGCCCGCCTTTGACCAAGGAACAGATCGAGATTAACGCGATGACGTATTTCGCGCAAGCATCTTTAGTGCTGGACGCCAGCAAGACCGAAATCCGCTATAACTCCGAGTGGTGCGATCCGCTGGGCGCGCGCGGCATCATTCAGCTCGCTTCCCACTACACGGTGGCGCGCATGATCGAGCGCGACGACTTCACCAAGCGCTTCCAGGGCGGCATTCCTATTTCCGTGCATGAATTCCTCTACCCGCTGATGCAAGGCTACGACTCGGTGGCTCTGAAGTCGGACCTGGAACTGGGCGGCACGGACCAGAAGTTCAACCTGCTGGTGGGCCGCGAACTGCAAAAGCAGTATGGACAGGAGCAGCAATGTATTTTGACCATGCCGCTGCTGGAAGGTTTGGACGGCGTGGAAAAAATGTCCAAGTCGAAGAATAACTACATCGGCATCACGGAACCGGGTAACACCATGTTCGCCAAGCTGATGAGTATTTCCGACGTCATGATGTGGCGCTACTACGAGTTGCTGTCGTGGCGTTCGATCGCCGAACTGGCCCAGCTGAAGCGCGAAGTCGAGGAAGGCCGCAATCCACGCGATGCCAAGGTTGCGCTGGCGCAAGAAATCGTCGCCCGTTTCCATTCGCAGCAGGCGGCGGAAGATGCGCTGGCCGACTTCGTCAACCGCTCGAAGGGCGGCATTCCCGACGATATCCCGGCAGTGACGCTGGCTGGCGCACCGCTGGGCATCCCGCAATTGCTCAAGCAAGCAGGTCTGTGCCCATCGACCTCGGAAGCCATGCGCAAGATCGACCAGGGCGGCGTGCGCATCGACGGCACCGTCATCAGCGACAAGGGCTTGCAAGTGGCGGCCGGCGAATTCGTGTTGCAAGTTGGCAAGCGCAGTTTCGCGCGCGTCACCTTGACGGCATGATTGCGCTGCTGCAAAGAGTCACGCAGGCGAAAGTCGACGTTGCCGGCGCCACCATCGGCGCCATTGACGCCGGCCTGATGGTGCTGGTGTGTGCGGAGCGGGGCGATACGGAGAAGGAAGCGGACGCCCTGCTGACCAAATTGCTTGGCTATCGTGTGTTTGCCGACGAAGCGGGCAAGATGAACCGCAGTGTCACGGACGTGGCCGGCGGCTTGCTGCTGGTGCCCCAGTTTACGCTGGCGGCCGATACCAAGTCCGGTACGCGCCCGTCGTTTACGCCGGCAGCCGCGCCGCAGGATGGCTTGCGCCTGTTTTCGCATTTCGTGGAACAGGCGCGCAGCCGCCATGCGACCGTGCAAACGGGACAGTTTGGCGCCGACATGCAAGTGTCGCTGACGAATGACGGACCCGTCACCTTTTGGCTGCAAGTGAATGCAAAGCAATAACTAAAAAGATAAAAGGGAGCAAGCGATGATATTGTGGAGCGAGACGTTTCGTGATGGCGGCCTGATGCCGGCCGACTATGCGTTTGCCGAGATCGATCCGGCCAGCCGCGTGCGCCTCGCCGGCAACCGCAATCCCCATCTGGCCTGGGATGAGGTGCCTAGCGGCACCGAATCGCTGGCCCTGTTCTGCATCGACCCCGATGCGCCGCAAGACGCCAGCCTGGCCAACCGCGATGACCAGGCTCTGCCGCTGACGGCGCTGCGCGGTGACTTTTATCACTGGAGCTTGCTCGACTTGCCGCCGGACATGCGGGTCATAGCCGCCGGAGAGTTTTCCAGCGGCATCACGCCGCGCGGCAAGCCTGCTGGTACGGTGTTGCGCCAGGGCATCAACGACTACACGGGCTGGTTTGCCGGCGATCCTGACATGGCCGGCGATTATTACGGTTATGATGGCCCGTGCCCGCCGTGGAATGACGAGCGCATCCACCACTACATCTTCCGCCTGTATGCGCTCGACGTGCCGCGCCTGGCCTTGCCCGAGCGTTTTACGGGGCAGCAAGCCCATGCCGCTCTCTACGGCCACATCCTCGACGAAGCCCAGCTCGTCGTTGCCTACTCGCTCAAGCCCGAGCTGGCACTTACCCTGAAGAAATAAAGCATGAGCACCACGATTTTACTGATACGCCATGGCGAAACGGCCTGGAACGCGGGTCGCCGCCTGCAGGGCCATATCGACATCGCCTTGAACGAGGCGGGCTTGGCCCAAGCGGCCGCGCTGGGGCAGGCGCTGGCGGATGAACCGCTGGCCGCCATCATTGCCAGCGACTTGCAACGCGCGCAGCATACGGCGCAAGCCGTAGCCGATGTGAAAGACCTTCCCGTGCAGGCAGACCCCTTGCTGCGCGAGCGCTGCTATGGCGCTTTCGAAGGCTTGCTGTATGCGGATATCGCCGCGCGCTATCCGCATGAGTATGCGCAATGGCAATCGCGGCAGATCGATGCCGTGATGCCCTCCGGCGAGCGCGTAGCGGAGAGCTTCCGCCAGTTCTATGCGCGCGCAAATGGCGCCATCGCGCGCTGGGCCCAGCGCTATGACGGCCAGACGATAGCCATCGTGGCACACGGCGGCGTGCTCGAATGCGCCTACCGCGAGGCGATCGGCATGGCGCTCGACAGTCCGCGCGACTTCCAGGTTCAAAATGCCAGCGTCAACCGTTTTTCGTATGCGGATGGCAAGCTGCAATTAAAGCACTGGGGAGACATCGACCACCTGAGCGTGCCCGCAATGGACGAGCTGAGCTGACAGTCGGGGCGAGCTGCCGGACCGGGCCGCCAGCGGTCCATTTTGCTGTGCTGCACAAGCGCGGCGCCCACTCTGGCGCACTGAAACAAAAAAATAGTGCTTATTAAATAGGCAGGGAATCGGTTAAAATAGCAGGTTCCTCCGTCCATTCCAGGTTCTTCAGTGCAAATCGGCCCTTACATTCTGCGCAATAACGTTTTCGTCGCTCCCATGGCGGGCGTGACGGATCGGCCTTTCCGCCAGTTGTGCAAGCAGCTGGGTGCCGGCTATGCCGTGTCGGAAATGGCGGCGTCGAATCCACGCCTGTGGGCGACGGAAAAAAGCGCGCGCCGCACGGACCACGAAGGCGAAATGGAGCCGAAAGCCGTGCAAATCGCCGGTGCCGATCCGCAAGACCTGGCCGATTGCGCCAAGTTCAACGTGGACCGGGGCGCGCAGATCATCGACATCAACATGGGTTGCCCCGTGAAGAAGGTGTGCAACAGCTGGTGCGGTTCGGCCCTGCTGCAAAACGAAAGCCTGGTCGAAAAGATCCTGCACGCCGTCGTCAATGCCGTCGACGTGCCCGTCACCCTGAAATTTCGCACGGGCTGGAACCGCGAAAACAAGAATGCCCTGAAAATCGCCCGCATCGCCGAGCAGGCTGGCATCCAGATGCTGACCTTGCACGGCCGTACGCGCGCCGATGGCTACAAGGGCGATGCCGAATATGAAACCATTGCCGCCGTGAAAGCATCAGTGGGTATTCCCGTGGTGGCCAATGGCGACATTACCAGTCCGCAGAAGGCCCGTTTTGTGCTCGATCAAACGGGTGCCGATGCCGTCATGATCGGCCGCGCGGCGCAGGGCCGGCCGTGGATTTGCCGCGAAATCGACCATTTCCTGCGCACCGGCACCGTGTTGCCGGCACCCTACGTGGATGAAGTGCGTACCTTGATGGATGAGCATTTGCGCGCCCATTACGCGTTTTACGGAGAATTTCTCGGTGTGCGCACGGCGCGCAAGCACATCGGCTGGTATGTGAAAGACCTGGAAGGCGGCGAAGCGTTCCGCCAGCAAATGAACTTGCTGGAGTCGACGGACGCGCAATTGCTGGCCGTCGATCAATTTTTTGAGTCGCAATGGAAATTTGGCGAGCGGTTACAATACCGCCTCTCCGAATCCAGTGAAAGTGGCCTGCTAGAAACGGCCACGGCAGCATGAGCAGATAGCAACGCAGTGATATAAGTTACAAGCAATAGTTGCGAGAAGTACAAGGGCGAGCGCCTATACAGAGCGTCATGCAATATTAATTACAACACCGAGGCAAGAGGGCAGCACGCGGACCGCATGAGCGGCGCGGCACCGCATTGCCAGGTGTTCAGCCGGTTGAAGCATAAAAATGAGCAAAGAAAGCATTCAGGAAGTCGTACAGAAAAGTCTAGAAGATTACTTCAATGACCTGGGCGAACAGCAAGCATCGAATATCTATGACATGGTCGTGCTGACCGTGGAAAAGCCCATCCTGGAAGTCGTGATGACACGCGCCGATGGCAACCAGTCGCACGCCGCGCAGATGCTGGGCATCAACCGCAATACCCTGCGCAAGAAATTGCAGGAGCACGGTTTGCTGTAATGCCGGCATGCAAGTGACGCCAAGATTTGAATCCGCCGCAGCGGGCTTAGCCTGAAGCTGAGCGCTGCGCCATTCGCCAAGAACACTTAACCACCTAGCCACAGCCATGATCAAACAAGCTCTCCTCTCCGTTTCCGACAAGACCGGCGTTCTCGAATTCGCCCGTGCCCTGTCGGCCCTCGGCGTCAACCTCCTGTCCACCGGCGGTACCGCAAAATTGCTGGCAGACAACGGTGTTCCTGTCACGGAAGTTGCCGATTACACGGGTTTCCCGGAGATGCTCGATGGCCGTGTGAAAACCCTGCACCCGAAAGTGCATGGCGGTATCCTGGCGCGCCGCGATTTCCCTGAGCACATGTCGAAACTGGTCGAGCACGACATGCCGACCATCGACATGGTGGTGGTCAACCTGTACCCGTTCCAGGGCACGGTTGCCAAGGCCGATTGCACGCTGGAAGACGCCATCGAAAACATCGATATCGGCGGCCCGACCATGCTGCGTTCGGCGGCCAAGAACCACAAGGACGTGGTCGTCATCTGCGATCCGACCGACTACGACGCCGTGCTGGCGGAAATGCGCTCGGCCGACGGCAAGGCAGGCGACGTCAGCTACGACACCAAATTCATGCTGGCGAAAAAAGTCTTTGCGCACACGGCGCAATACGATGGCGCCATCACCAACTACCTGACCAGCCTGGGCCCGACGAAGGTGCACGCCGAGCGCGGCGCTTATCCGCAAATCCTGAACGTTGCCTTTGAAAAAGTGCAAGACATGCGCTACGGTGAAAACCCGCACCAGAGCGCCGCCTTCTACCGCGACCTGGTGACCATCGATGGCGCGCTGGCCAACTATCGCCAGCTGCAAGGCAAGGAATTGTCGTATAACAACATCGCCGATGCCGATGCAGCCTGGGAATGTGTGAAGAGCCTGGGCGGCTTCGAGCAAAGCGCCGCCTGCGTGATCGTCAAGCACGCGAACCCATGCGGCGTAGCCCTGGGCAAGGATGCGGCCGAAGCGTATGCGCGTGCCCTGCAGACGGACCCGACCTCCGCGTTTGGCGGCATCATCGCCTTCAACACGGAACTCGATGGCGCCACCGCCGGCGAAATCGCCAAGCTGTTCGTGGAAGTGCTGATCGCCCCATCGTTTTCAAAGGAAGCGAAACAGATTCTGTCGAGCAAGCAAAACGTGCGCATGCTGGAAATCCCACTGGGCAATGGCGTCAACGCCATGGACTTCAAGCGCGTGGGTGGCGGTCTGCTGGTGCAATCGCCGGACGCGAAAAACGTCGGTATCGGCGACTTGCGCGTGGTCAGCAAGCTGCAGCCAACGCCGCAGCAATTGTCGGACCTGATGTTCGCCTGGAAAGTGGCGAAATTCGTCAAGTCGAACGCCATCGTCTTCTGCGGCAATAACATGACCCTGGGCGTGGGTGCTGGCCAAATGAGCCGTATCGATTCGGCCCGCATCGCTTCCATCAAGGCGCAAAACGCGGGCCTGTCGCTGACCGGTTCCGTGGTGGCGTCGGATGCCTTCTTCCCGTTCCGCGACGGCCTCGACGTCGTCGTCGATGCGGGCGCGACCTGCGTCATCCACCCGGGCGGCTCCATGCGCGACCAGGAAGTGATCGATGCGGCGGACGAGCGCGGCGTGGTCATGCTCTACACGGGCACGCGTCACTTCCGTCATTGATCGATGGAGAAAGTAGGTCGGATTAGCGGGGCCGCAGGCCGCGCGTAATCCGACAAGCGCAGTTGGCAACGCATGTCGGATTACGCGTACCGCTAATCCGACCTACAGGCTCTCTAAAAAGTACTCAGCGGCAGGCATCGGTTATTCACCGGTGCCTGCCGTATTCATTATAGAATCTGGCGATGATTATTCTTGGCATCGATCCTGGCCTGCGCACGACCGGCTTTGGGGTCATTGAAAAACACGGCAACAAGCTGCGCTATATCGCGTCAGGGACCATCAAGACGGGTTCCGAAGGGCAATTGCCACCGCGCCTGAAGATCATCCTGCAGGGCGTGAGCGAAATTGTCGGTACCTACCAGCCCGATTGCGCGGCCATCGAAAAAGTGTTTGTCAACGTCAATCCCCAATCGACCCTGCTGCTGGGCCAGGCGCGCGGCGCGGCCATCTGCGCGCTCGTGCATGCCGACCTGTCGGTGGCCGAATATACGGCGCTGCAAGTGAAACAGGCCGTCACGGGCCACGGCAAGGCGGCCAAGGAGCAGGTGCAGGAAATGGTGTCGCGGCTGTTGTCACTGCCCGGCTTGCCCGGCACGGATGCGGCCGATGCCCTGGGCGTGGCCATTTGCCACGCCAACAGCATCGATGCGCTGGCCATGATAGGCGCACTGGCGCCCCAGCTGCAGGGCTTGCGCATGAAGCGCGGCCGTTTAGTGGGGTAAACGCATGGCCCATAACTATATACACAACATTAGGAACACGCGATGATAGGTCGTCTCTCCGGTATTTTGCTTGAAAAGAATCCGCCACAATTGCTGGTCGATTGCCAGGGCGTAGGCTATGAAGTCGACGTGCCGATGAGCACGTTTTACAACTTGCCGCACGTGGGTGAAAAAGTCGTGCTGTTCACGCACCAGGCCATCCGCGAAGATGCGCATCTGTTGTTTGGCTTCGGCAATGCGGCTGAGCGGGCCGTGTTCCGCCAGTTGATCAAGATCACGGGCGTGGGCGCGCGCATGGCCTTGTCCATCCTGTCGGGCATGACGATTGCCGACCTGGCGCAAGCGATCACCTTGCAGGATTCGGGCCGCCTGGTCAAAGTACCTGGCATCGGCAAGAAGACGGCCGAGCGTCTGCTGCTGGAATTGAAGGGCAAGTTGGGTGCCGATATCGGCGCCGGTGGCGCACACGCGGCGCCGGACGCGCAATCGGATATTTTGAACGCGCTGGTGGCGCTCGGTTATTCGGACAAGGAAGCGCTGGCCGCCGTGAAAAACGTGCCGGCTGGCAGCGGCGTCTCGGACGGCATCAAACTGGCGCTGAAAGCGCTGTCGAAAGGCTGATAAGGCATGAGCATCCAGACCGACAGCTTCACGGAACAGCGCATCATCGACGCGGCGCCCATCTCGCACAACGAAGAAGCCATCGAACGGGCTTTGCGCCCCAAGCAGCTAGACGAGTATGTGGGGCAGGAAAAGATCCGCGACCAGCTGGAAATCTTCATCACGGCGGCGCGCCAGCGCAAGGAAGCGCTCGACCATACCTTGCTGTTCGGGCCGCCGGGCCTGGGCAAGACGACCCTGGCGCACATCATCGCGCGCGAAATGGGCGTCAACCTGCGCCAGACGTCCGGCCCCGTGCTGGAGCGCCCGGGCGACCTGGCGGCGATTTTGACGAACCTGGAAGCGAACGACGTCCTGTTCATCGATGAAATCCACCGGCTGTCGCCTGTCGTGGAAGAGATTTTGTATCCGGCGCTTGAGGATTATCAAATCGATATTATGATCGGCGAAGGCCCGGCTGCCCGTTCCGTGAAACTCGATCTGCAACCGTTTACCCTGGTCGGCGCCACCACGCGGGCCGGCATGTTGACCAACCCGCTGCGCGACCGCTTCGGCATCGTGGCGCGCCTGGAGTTTTACAACACGGGCGAACTGACGAAGATCGTCACGCGCAGCGCCGCCTTGCTGAAAGCGCCCATCGACCCGGAAGGCGCGCACGAGATCGCCCAGCGCGCCCGTGGCACGCCGCGTATCGCCAACCGCTTGCTGCGCCGCGTGCGCGATTTTGCGGAAGTCAAAAGCAATGGCGAGATCACCAAGGTGGTGGCCGACCGCGCCTTGGCCATGCTGGACGTCGATTCTGTGGGCTTCGACGTGATGGACCGCAAGCTGCTCGAAGCCGTGCTGTTCAAGTTTGGCGGCGGTCCCGTCGGCATCGGCAACCTGGCGGCCGCTATCGGTGAAGCGGCCGATACCATCGAAGACGTGCTGGAACCGTATCTGATCCAGCAAGGCTTCTTGCAGCGCACGCCGCGTGGCCGCGTTGCCACGCCGGCCGCCTATTTGCACTTCGGCGTCAGCGCACCGCGCATGGGTCCCGGCGGCGAAGCGTGGGAACTGTGATGGCGGACGGTAGTCAGCAAGCCATGCCGGGCATGCAAATCTGGATCGACGCCGATGCCTGCCCCGTGGTCATCAAGGAAATCCTGTACCGCGTGGCCGATCGCCTGGAGTTGCCGCTCATCCTGGTGGCCAACCAGGGCTTGCGCGTGCCGCCGTCGCGCTTCATCCGCACCGTGCAAGTGCCGTCCGGCGCCGATGTTGCCGACCAGGAAATCGTGCGGCTGCTCAATCCCGGCGACCTCGTCATCACCGGTGACATCCCGCTGGCTGCCGACGTGCTGACCAAGGGCGGTTTTGCGCTGAATCCCCGCGGCGAGTTTTATACGAAAGATAATATCGCCCAGCAACTGACGATGCGCGCCTTCATGGAAGAATTGCGCAGCGGTGGCGTGGACACGGGCGGCCCGACCGCCTTCAGCCAGTCCGACCGGCAGCAGTTCGCCAACAGCCTGGACCGGCATCTGAGCAAGCATCACCGCAAGCCGGCGCCAGCCGTGCGTCAGACGTAAAAAAGCCGGCGCTGAGGCCGGCTTCGACAGGGCGGGGCAGGGCGTGCGCTGCTTATTCTTCGCGCACCCACGTCTGCGAGCGGCCAAACATTGGTACACCGATGTAGCCGCGCACTTGCAACTTGGTGCCGCCTTCCATCAGTTCGGCCTTGCTCTTGTAAGTCTTGCCATTGGCCGGGTCCGTGATTTCGCCGCCCGTCCATTCCTTGCCGTCATACTTCAGGCCGGACAGGATTACCAGGCCGATGATGGGCTGGTCCTTGTTGGCGCCCGTGCACTTGTCGCACTTCGGGTTTTGATCTTCATTCGGGGCGCGGAACAGCTTGTCGATCTTACCTTGCAAGACACCGTTGTTTTCCGTGATGACGACGAGCGATTTCGGCTTGCCGGTGGCGTCGTCGATGGTTTTCCACGTGCCTACGGGCGTGTGGTTATCGTCGCGCGCTGTGGCGCTGCCGGCGATGGCCAGGGCGGCCATCATGATGCTTGCTGTGACGCTTGCTTTGAATATTTTATGCATTGCTAGTCTCCAATGGTTTTTTTGATCGGGTCACGAACAGTTTATATACCAAGGCAAGACCAGCGGTACTGCGCGGCGTCACGGATGACGCCGCGCAATCCTTCCAAACTTGCCTTATGCGCTGGCTAGTTTAGCAAACTGTTCGCGCAATTTTTCAATTGTGGCCGAAAAACTGAGCAAACGCTCGTTTTCTTGCGCAACGATGGCGGCCGGGGCGCGCGCGACAAAGCTCTCATTGCCTAATTTGCTATTTACTTTGGCAATTTCCGCTTCGATGCGGGCGATTTCCTTGCCCAGGCGTTCGCGTTCGGCGGCCACGTCGATTTCCACTTTCAGCATCAGCTTGGTGGTGCCGACGATGGCGACGGCCGCAGGCGAGTCCGGCAGCGCATCGACGATCTGCACTTCGGCCAGCTTGCCCAGCGACTGGATGTAGGGCGCATACGATGCCAGCGCTTCTTTCTCGCTGGCATTGCCCGCTTCGACGATCAGCGGCACGCGCACGGAAGGAGAAATTTGCATTTCGCCGCGCAGGTTGCGCGTCGCATCCGTCAAGGCTTTCAGTTGCTGCATCCACGCTTCGGCCGACTCGTCGATCTTGTCGGTATTGGCGATCGGATACGGCTGCATCATGATGGAATCACCTTCCGCCTTGAGCGTCTTGCCGGCCAAAGGCGCCACCGTTTGCCACAGCGCTTCCGTGACAAACGGGATGATCGGATGGGCCAGGCGCAATACCACTTCCAGCACGCGCAGCAGGGTGTGGCGGGTGGCGCGTTGCTGGCCTTCCGTGCCCTGTTGCACTTGAACTTTCGCCACTTCCAGGTACCAGTCGCAATACTCGTCCCAGACGAATTTGTAGATGGTGGCGGCGATGTTGTCGAAACGGAAGTCTTCAAAGCCCTTGGCCACGTCCAGCTCGGCCTTTTGCAGCAGGGAGATGATCCACTTGTCCGCTTGCGACAGGTCGGCGTCATTCGGCGTGCAATCCTTGCCTTCCGTATTCATCATGACGAAACGGGTAGCGTTCCACATCTTGTTGCAGAAGTTGCGGTAGCCTTCGCAGCGGCCCAGGTCGAAGTTGATGTTGCGGCCCAGGGAGGCATAGCTGGCCATGGTGAAGCGCACGGCGTCCGTGCCGTAGGCCGAAATGCCTTCCGGGAATTCCTTGCGCGTCGCCTTGGTGATTTTTTCCGCGTCGCGCGGGTTCATCAGGCCCGTGGTGCGCTTGACGATCAAGCCTTCCAGGTCGATGCCGTCGATCAAGTCGATCGGGTCCAGCGTATTGCCCTTCGACTTGGACATCTTCTGTCCCGTCGAATCGCGCACCAGGCCGTGCACGTAGACAGTTTCAAACGGTACCTTGCCCGTGAAGTGCGCCGTCATCATGACCATGCGCGCGACCCAGAAGAAGATGATGTCGAAACCCGTCACCAGCACGGACGACGGCAGGAAAGCCTTCATGTCCGGCGTTTCTTCAGGCCAACCCATGGTAGAGAATGGCACCAGGGCCGACGAGAACCAGGTGTCGAGCACGTCGTCATCGCGCTTCAAGGGCCCCGTGCTGCCGGCGGCCACGGCCTTGGCTTGCGCCTCAGCTTCCGTCTTGGCAACGAAGATATTGCCCTTGTCGTCGTACCAGGCCGGGATTTGATGGCCCCACCACAGCTGGCGCGAGATGCACCAGTCCTGGATGTTGTTGAGCCACTGATTGTAGGTGGTGCTCCAGTTTTCCGGCACAAACTTGATTTCGCCATTGGCAACCTTGTCCAGTGCCGTTTCGGCGATCGACTTGCCTGGGAAGAAAGTGCCTTCCGGGGCCGGCTTGCTCATGGCGACGAACCACTGGTCCGTCAGCATCGGCTCGATGACGACGCCAGTGCGGTCGCCGCGCGGCACCATCAGTTTGTGCGGCTTGACTTGCTCGAGCAAGCCTTGCGCATCGAGGTCGGCGACGATCTGCTTGCGTGCGGCGAAGCGGTCCATGCCGCGGTAGGCTTCAGGTGCGTCGTCGGTGATCTTCGCGTCCAGGGTCAGAATGACGATCTGCGCCAGTTTGTGGCGCTGGCCGACGGCGTAATCGTTCATGTCATGCGCGGGGGTAATCTTCACGCAGCCCGTGCCGAATTCCTTGTCGACGTATTCGTCGGCGATGATGGGAATTTCACGGTCCGTCAGCGGCAGTTTCAGCATCTTGCCCACCAGCGCTGTGTAGCGCTCGTCCGTCGGATCGACGGCCACGGCCACGTCGCCCAGCATGGTTTCAGGACGGGTCGTTGCCACCGTCAGGAAACCGCTGCCATCGGCCAGCGGGTACTTGATGTACCACATGGAGCCGTCTTCTTCTTCGGACACCACTTCCAGGTCGGACACGGCCGTGCCCAGCACGGGGTCCCAGTTGACGAGGCGCTTGCCGCGGTAGATCAGGCCTTGCTCGAACAGGCGCACGAAGACGTCGGTGACGACTTTCGAGCGCGGTTCATCCATCGTGAAGTATTCGCGCTGCCAGTCGGCCGAGGCGCCCAGGCGGCGCATCTGGCCGGTGATGATGGAACCGGATTTTTCTTTCCATTCCCACACTTTTTCCACGAATTTCTCGCGGCCCAGGTCATGGCGCGAAATCTTTTGCGCGTCCAGCTGGCGTTGCACGACGATTTGCGTGGCGATGCCCGCGTGATCGGTGCCGGGAATCCAGGCCGTGTTGTGGCCCAGCATACGGTGGTAGCGGGTCAGGCCATCCATGATGGTCTGGTTGAACGCATGGCCCATGTGCAGGGTGCCGGTGACGTTCGGCGGCGGCAACTGGATGCTGAAGGAAGGTTTTCCGGCATCGAGGGTGGCGGTAAAGTAACCGCGCTGTTCCCACTCGGTGCGCCAGAATTGTTCAATGTCGGCGGGCTCGAAAGACTTGGCTAATTCCATGATTTGGCGTGTGATTGGCAAAAGGAACCATTATAGATGACGCGGCATCGCCCGCAGCGTGGCAACTGGCCTTTTTCAGTGTTTTGGCGGCTTTGCGGGCCGTTTTCCCGCAACAGAACGGGGATAAACGCGCTGCCGATGTTATAATGCCGGCCTCGGCGCCTCCTGCCCCATCTTTGCGGACGGCGCCTGCAGACGCAGTTTTATCCAACTCCCGTCCGCGCCACAAGGCCAGCGCATCAGCGATGCCAGCCATTTCAGAGCGTCCCCTTCGGGCCGGGCGCCTGAGCCACGCGCACCCTCAGCGGTGCACCATTCACGGCGGAATCAAAGCGGCTCGTTATTGCGCGCCGCTGCCGCCACAGCTTAGCCAGGAATGTTGTTATCTGGCCCGTCGTCTTTCGATACGGCATGTCACTACAGCGCGCCTTGACGCCTGTGGCCATGCCATGGCCGCGCGCTTTCCCGGTTTTGCTTTTACAAGGAAACCACCATGAAGAAAATCTCGTTCACCATCCGCCTTGTTTCGACCATCGCCAGCCTGGGCGCCATTCCCCTTGCCTATGCTCAGTCCTCCGTCGACGTGTACGGCCTGATGGATGCGGGCCTGGTGCAGGAAGGCGGCATTAGCAAGCTCACCAGTGGTGTGTCGGCCGGCTCGCGCCTGGGCCTGCGCGGCACGGAATCGCTGGGCGACGGCTGGCAAGCCGTGTTCACCCTGGAAGCGGGTGTGCAGGGCGATACGGGCCGCTCGGACCAGGCGGGGCAATTGTTCGGCCGCCAGGCTTTTGTCGGCCTCGACAGCCCGCTGGGCATGCTGACCGTGGGGCGCCAGTACAACCTGCAAAGCCAGGCGCTGACTGACGTGGCCGATCCGTTCGAGGGCGGCCTGGCCGGGGCGGCGACCAACCTGGCCGGCTATTCGGCCACGCGCATCGACAACACCGTGCGCTACACCTCGCCCGAGCTGCGCGGCGTCACGGCCACCGTCATGTTTGGCTTTGGCGAACATACGGGTGTTGTGGCCGATCAACGTTCGCTGGGTCTGGCCCTCGGTTATGTCAACGGCCCACTGACCCTGCGCCTGGCGCGCCAGAGCCGTGCCGGCGAGCCGGGCAAGGCCGACGTGAACAACACCATTTTGGCCGGCAACTACAACTTCGGCGTGGCCACCGCGTTTGCCGGCTATGGCCGCAACACGGGCGATGGCAGCACCATGTTCTTTGCGGAAAACCCGTATGGCGCGGCGCAGGCGCCAACCCGCTCAAGCGACAGCCGCGACGCCATCGTCGGCGTGTCCGTGCCGCTGGGCGCGACCACCTTGCTGGCCTCGTACGTGCGCAAGGATGACCGCGACGCGGCCAACCGCGATGCGCAGCAGCTGGCCATCGGCGCCACGTATGCCTTGTCCAAGCGCAGCAAGGTGTATCTTGCTTACGCGCATATCCGCAACCGCAACGACGCTGCCTACATGGTGGGCAATGCCACGGAAGTGGGCACGGGCAACCGCGCGCTGAATATCGGCTTGCGTCACGCGTTTTAAGCGGCCAGCATTTTTCTCTGCAGCAACAGTTCCTCGAAGGCGTCTGCGGTCAGCGGGCGGCTGAACAGATAGCCCTGCATCTGGTCGCAGCCGTGCTGGCGCAGGAAGGCCAGCTGCTGCGGCGTTTCCACGCCTTCGGCGATCACTTTCAGGCGCAGGCTGTGCGCCAGCGAAATGATGGCGCGCACGATGGCCACGTCATCGTCGCTGTTTGTGATGTCGCTGACGAAGGTCTTGTCGATTTTCAGCACGTCGATGGGGAAGTGGCGCAGGTAAGCCAGGCTGGAATAGCCGGTGCCGAAGTCGTCGATGGACAGTTGCACGCCCAGCGCCTTGAGGTTGCTCATGATGGCCGTGGCTTGCTCCACGTCATGCATGACCATGCTTTCCGTTAATTCCAGTTCCAGATGGGTGGCATCGAGGCCTGTCTCGGCCAATGCCTGCGCCACCGCGTGCAGCAGATTCCTTTGTTTGAATTGCCGCGCCGACAAGTTGACGGCCAGGCGCAGCCGGCCATGGCCGGCCAGTTGCCAGGCGCGCGTTTGGGCGCACGCCGTGTGCAGCACCCAGTCGCCGATGGGGGTGATCAAGCCCATTTCCTCGGCCAGGCTGATGAAGCTGGCAGGTGGAATACGCCCCAGTTGCGGATGGTGCCAGCGCAGCAGTGCTTCCATGCCCACCACCTTGCCGCTGGCCAAGTCCAGCTGGGGTTGATATTCGAGGTGAAACTGTCCCCGTTCCAGGGCGTGGCGCAACTCGCTTTCCAGTCCCAGCCGCTCCAGAGTGCCCGCGTTCATGCTCGATGCATAGAATTGCCAGTGGCCCCGTCCCTGTTCCTTGGCGCGGTACATGGCGATGTCGGCATGCTTGATCAGGGTGTCGGCATTCTGGCCATCGTCGGGATACACGGCCACTCCCATGCAACAGCTGAGAAAAAATTCATATTCGCCCAGTTGCAGCGGCTGCGCCACGGCGTCCTGGATGCGCTGCAGGATAGCCGCGCCCGGTTCTCCATTGCCATGCTGGGGCAGCAGCAGCACGAATTCGTCGCCGCCCAGGCGCGCCACCGTGTCGACTTCGCGCGTGGCGCCGCGCAGGCGCTCGGCCACGTTTTTCAGCACGCTGTCGCCCGCATCGTGGCCCAGGGTATCGTTGACGAATTTAAAGCGGTCGAGGTCGATGAACACCACCCACAGGGGCATGCCGCTGCGCCGCGTCACGGCCATCGCCAGTTCCAGCCGTTCCCGCAGCAGGGCCCGGTTGGCCAGGCCCGTGAGGATATCGTGCCGCGCCTGGAATTCCAGCTCCTGTTCGAAGCGCATGACGGTGCTGATGTCGTATTGCTCCACGACAAAGTGGCTGACGGTGCCATCGCCATCGTCGCGCACGGGAGCGATGAACAGCTCGCTCCAGTAGCAACTGCCATCCTTGCGGAAATTGCGCACGATGGCCTTGCCTTCGCGCTGTTCGCGCAGGGCCGCCGTAATTGGGTGCATGTCTTGCCGCCCTTGCGCGGGACCCTGCAAGTCTGCCAGGCGCTGGCCGATGACTTCCGCGGCCACATAGCCGGTGATGCGTTCGAAGGCGGGATTGACGTATTCGATCAGGTAGCCCGGTGCGTCGGCGCTGCACAGGATGATGGCATTGGCCGACACTTCGATGATGCGTTCGCGCAAACGCAACGACTTCTCATTGTGCATGCGCGCGGCAATGTCTTCGGACAGGCGCAAATTGGCAAACTGCAGCGCCACCGTGCGTTCGCCCGTGATGCGGGCAATCACGGAATTGCGCGTCACAAGCTGAAAGACATAGGCGGTTGCCAGCAGGCTCGACAGTAATCCACCCAGCAGTACATACAGGGAGCCGCGATGGTTCGCATTGAAGCTCATGCCGCTGGCTGGCAGCAGGGCGGCGCCCAGCGTGTGCCCGCTGGCGTGGTACTCCAGCAGCAGCCGGGTGCTTTCCGACTCGATCTGGAGCGCCGAGACATAGCACAGGGCCGTCAGGCACAGCCCGACCGCCAGGGTGATCAGGGCCGAGGTGGAAACGGAAGTGGAAATACGTTTGAAGAATGATTGCATGATGGCGTCCGGTAGCAGCGCCGGTGCCGATCCATGATCCGGCAGCCCTGGCAGTGATGCCCACTGTAGGGCGCGCGGCACATGGCAGTCCGTTCGCTGGCGAACGGACAAGCATGCCTACAAGAAATATAGTGGGCACTGTGCAAGCGCTGTGTTACGCTGCTGCATATGGCGCCCCTCGTTCGGACGTCTTACCTCTATCCCCTAGCTGACGACTGGAAACCAGGAAAACTGCCCATGTCGAGTCCGCATGCCCAGCTGCACAACCCGAATCAAAACCATTTGCTCGCCGCCATGCTCGACGCCGATTTCGCGCGCCTGGCCCCTCACCTGGAGCAAGTCTCCATGTTGCTCGGTGACGTGATCTACGATTCGGGCGATAAGCTCCAGCATGTGTACTTTCCCACCACGGCCATCGTTTCACTGCACTATCTGCTGGAAAACGGCGGCTCGTCGGAAATCGCAGGCGTGGGCAATGAAGGCGTGGTGGGCGTGTCTCTGTTCATGGGCGGCAACTCGACACCGAGCCGCGCCGTGGTGCAGACGGGTGGCGTCGGCTATCGCCTGAAGGCGCATTTGCTGATGGAAGAATTCGACCGCGCCGGTCCCGTCATGCGTTTGCTGCTGCGCTATACGCAAGCCTTGATCACGCAAATGTCGCAGACGGCCGTGTGCAACCGCCACCATACGGTAGAGCAGCAGCTGTGCCGCTGGCTGCTGCTGACCATGGACCGGCTGCCGAACCGCGAGCTGACCATGACGCAGGAACTCATCGCCAACATGCTGGGCGTGCGCCGCGAAGGCGTGACGGAAGCGGCGGGGCGCTTGCAGGCGCGCGGTTTCATCAGTTACCGGCGCGGCCATATTTCCGTGCTGGACCGCGCCGGCCTCGAAGGCCATGTGTGCGAATGCTATGGCGTGGTCAAGAAGGAATTCACGCGCCTGCTGTCGGACGTGCGCCAGCGCCAGGCGCACTGAACACCGCACCTGATACCGCATTTCCCTTCTTATCGTTGTCATTGCCCAGGCTCATCATGCAATCTATCGAAAACATCCCCCCGCGCGCGCCGTCGCGCTGGCCCATGGCGCTGGCGTTTTCGTTCAGCGCCGTCGTGTTGCTGGCCGTCGGCGTGCTGGCCTGGCGCGCGCCGTTCGAGACGGCATGCGTCATTGACGCGCTGGTATTTTTGCTGCTGATGCTGCTCGCGGCGCTGTACCGGCGCACGGTGTCGGCCAGCCTGCCGCGCCAGTTGCTCAAAGCGGGTGCCTTGCAGGATGCGATTTTCAACAGTGCCAATTTTTCCTGCATCGCCACCGATGCGCAAGGCGTGATCCAGATTTTCAATGTGGGCGCCGAACGCATGCTCGGCTATGAAGCCAGCGACGTGGTCGACAAGCTGACGCCGGCCGGCATTTCCGACGCGCAAGAAATCGTTGCGCGCGCTGCCGCCCTCAGTGCCGAACTCGACACCGTTATCACGCCGGGCGTGGAAGCGCTGGTGTTCAAGGCCTCGCGCGGCATCGAAGACATTTACGAATTGACCTACATCCGCAAGGATGGCAGCCGCTTCCCGGCCATGGTTTCCGTGACGGCCCTGCGCGACGCGCAGAGCAAGGTCATCGGTTACTTGCTGATCGGCACCGACAACACGGCGCGCAAGCAGGTCGAGGCGGAACAGGCGCAGCTGGACCAGCGCTTGCGCGAGCAGCAGTTCTACACGCGCTCTCTGATCGAATCGAATATCGATGCCCTGATGACGACGGACCCGCGCGGCATCATCAGCGACGTCAACCAGCAGATGGAAGCGCTGACGGGCTGCACGCGCGACGAATTGATCGGCGCGCCGTGCAAGAATTATTTTACGGAACCAGAACGGGCCGAGGAAGCCATCGCGCGCGTGTTGCGTGAAGGAAAGTTGACCAATTACGAGCTGACGGCCCTGGCGCGAGACGGCAAGCAGACGGTGGTGTCGTACAACGCGTCGACCTTCCATGACCGCGACCGCAAGCTGCAGGGCGTGTTTGCCGCCGCCCGCGACGTGACGGAACGCAAGCAGTTCGAGCAAGCCTTGCAAGACACGAATATCGAAATGGAAAAGGCCCGCCAGGCGGCGGAAAAGGCGAACCTGGCGAAGTCCGAGTTTCTATCGAGCATGAGCCATGAATTGCGCACGCCCTTGAACGCCGTCCTGGGCTTTGCCCAGCTGATGGCGTCCGAGACGCCGGCGCCAAGCTTGCCGCAACAGCGCTCGATCGACCAGATCCTCAAGGGCGGATGGTATCTCTTGCGCTTGATCAATGAAATCCTCGACCTGGCCATGATCGAGTCGGGTAAGGTCACCATGTCGCAAGAGGCGATGTCCCTGCTCGACGTGCTGCAGGATTGCCAGGCGATGATCGCGCCGCAGGCGGAAAAGCGCGGCATCAGCATGCATTTCCCCCGCTGCGGCAAGGCCTTCTATGTGCATGCCGACCGCACGCGCGTGAAACAGGTGATGATCAATCTGCTGTCGAACGCCATCAAATATAACCAGAGCGGCGGCAGCGTGAAGGTCGAGTGCAGCCGCCACGGCGACCGGGTGCGCGTCAGTGTCACCGACAGCGGCGCCGGCCTGAATGCCGAACAGATGAGTCAGCTGTTCCAGCCCTTTAACCGCCTGGGCCAGGAAAGCAGCACGGAAGAGGGCACGGGCATCGGCCTGGTCGTCACCAAGCAGCTGGTCGAATTGATGGGCGGCACCATCGGCGTCGACAGCACGGTGGGCGTGGGTACCACTTTCTGGGTCGAATTCAAGGCCTCGCGCGCGCCGGAGCTGCATCTGGAAGAGGGGTCAGTGCTGCCGGTGGTGCCGGAGAACCAGGAAAGCCAGCGTACTCTGCTGTACGTGGAAGACAATCCCGCCAACCTGGCACTGGTGGAGCAACTGATCGCCCGTCGCAGCGATTTGAAATTGCTGACGGCCGTCGATGCGCACCTGGGCATCGACCTGGCGCGCACGTATCAACCGGACGTGATCTTGATGGATATTAACCTGCCCGGCATCAGCGGCTATGGCGCCCTGCACATCCTGCACGACGATCCGCTCACCAGCCACATTCCCGTGATGGCCCTGTCCGCCAACGCCGTGCCGCGCGACATCGAGAAAGGCCTGGAAGCGGGCTTCTTCCGCTACCTGACCAAGCCGATCAAGGTCGTCGAATTCATGGATGCGCTTGACGTGGCCCTGCACCATGCGGCCGAGCACGGCCTGGCCGACGACATTCACACAGTACGCTAATTCAGCACTTCATTTTAGGAACACCGCCATGCTTCAAGCCACCGAGATCCTGAACGCCAGCATTCTCATCGTCGATGACCAGGAGGCTAACGTCATGCTGCTGGAACAGGTGCTGCGCAATGCCGGCTATACGCGCATCACTTCCACCATGGACCCGCAAGCCGTGCGCGCGCTGCATCAGCAGCACCGCTACGACTTGATCCTGCTCGACTTGCAGATGCCGGAAATGGATGGCTTCGAAGTGATGGAAGGCTTGCGCGACATCGAGGCCGGCAGTTATCTGCCCGTGCTGGTGATCACTGCCCAGCCAGGCCACAAGCTGCGCGCGCTGCAGGCGGGCGCCAAGGATTTCGTCAGCAAGCCCTTCGACCTGGTGGAAGTGAAGACGCGCATCCACAATATGCTGGAAGTGCGCTTGCTGTACCAGAAGCTGGCCGAATACAACAAGTCGCTGGAACTGATGGTGGAAGAGCGCACGGCGGAGTTGCGCGAAAGCGAAGCGCGCTTCCAGCGCTTCACGGAACTGTCGTCCGACTGGTACTGGGAACAGGATGCGCAAGGCAATCTGACGCGCTTTTCCGGTCCCGTGGCTGAAATGCTGGGCATCGGCAGCGAGGAAGAGCCGCAGCGCTGGAACGCGGCCGAGCGCGCCTTGCTCGATGCCAAGATTGCTGCGCGCGAACCGTTTCTCGACTTCATCTACAGCCGCGCCAACCTCGATGGCAGCACGCAGTACCTGCAGGTCAGCGGCGAACCGATGTTCGACAATGGCAGCCGCTTCATCGGCTACCGCGGTATCGGCCTCGACGTCACGGAGCGTCATCGCAGCGCCTGATTTATACTTGCTGCTATCGACATCCACAAGGAAAGCACCATGGCTGACAAATCTCCCTCCTACTGGTTTCCCGCCAAGACCTATGGCTGGGGCTGGGGCTTGCCCATCACGTGGCAGGGCTGGCTGGTGTTCCTGGCCGCGTTGGCGCTGTTCGCCTGCGGCGCCTTCCTGTTTCCCCCGCAAACCATGCTGGCAGGCTATATCGTGTATGAAGTGGCCATCGTTGCCGCGCTGATCGCCGTGTGCCAGTGGAAGGGCGAACCGACCGCCTGGCGCTGGGGCAAGAAGAAATAGACGTGCCGGCATCTGCTGCATTGCAGCAGATGCACATAGGAGACAAAGCAAGAAATCATCTGGCCACGCGGCGCGAACCGCGTATAATTGGCTCGCTGCCGCAAGGCGGCAAACGCTAGGGGTCCTGCCTTTCGCTGTGGAAACACAGTGCAAGCGCGGGTGAGAAATACCCTCCGAACCTGATCTGGATAATGCCAGCGAAGGGAAGCTTTAGGATGAACGCACCTCGCTTTTCCGCGTGCGCAATTCCGAACCTCCTTAGCTGGCTCCAGGCTATAAATAGTCTAGCTGCAAGTCTAGCCAAGGAGCCAAAATGAACGCCAACCCGAAATTCCTCTCTGCCACCGCCACGGTCGACGAAGCCGCCATCGCGCCACTGCCCAATTCGCGCAAGATCTATGTGGAAGGCAGCCGCCCCGACATCCGCGTGCCCATGCGGAGAATCAGCCAATCCGACACGGAAGCGTCGTTCGGTGGCGAAAAGAATCCGCCGATCTACGTGTACGACACGTCCGGCCCCTACACGGACCCGGACGTGCAGATCGATATCCGCTCGGGCCTCGATACGCCGCGCCTGCCGTGGATCATGGAACGTGCCGACACGGAAGAATTGCCCGGTCCGACCTCCGACTACGGCATCGCTCGCCTGGCGGACCCGAAGCTGGCCGAGCTGCGCTTCAATTTGCACCGCAAGCCGCGCCGCGCCATCGCCGGCAAGAACGTGACGCAAATGCATTACGCGAGGCGCGGCATCATCACGCCGGAAATGGAATTCGTGGCGATCCGCGAAAACATGCGCCGCCAGGAGTATTTGCGCGAACTGAAAGCCTCCGGCCCCATGGGCGAACGCTTGGCCGAGCTGATGGGCCGTCAGCACCCTGGCCAGTCGTTCGGCGCCAGCATACCTGCGGAAATCACGCCGGAATTCGTGCGCGAGGAAATCGCCCGCGGCCGCGCCATCATCCCCGCCAACATCAATCACCCTGAAGTCGAACCGATGATTATCGGCCGCAATTTCCTGGTAAAAATCAACGCCAATATCGGCAATTCGGCCGTCACCTCGTCGATAGGCGAGGAGGTGGAAAAAATGACCTGGGCCATCCGCTGGGGCGGCGATAACGTGATGGACCTGTCTACCGGCAAGCACATCCACGAAACGCGCGAATGGATCGTGCGCAACAGCCCCGTGCCCATCGGCACCGTGCCCATCTATCAGGCGCTGGAAAAGGTCAATGGCAAGGCTGAAGACCTGACGTGGGAAATTTTCCGCGACACTCTGATCGAGCAGGCAGAGCAGGGTGTCGATTACTTCACCATCCACGCGGGCGTGCTGCTGCGCTATGTGCCGATGACGGCCAAGCGCCTGACGGGCATCGTCTCGCGCGGCGGCTCCATCATGGCGAAATGGTGTCTGGCGCACCACCAGGAATCGTTCCTGTACACGCATTTCGAAGACATCTGCGAAATCATGAAGGCGTATGACGTGTCGTTCTCGCTGGGCGACGGCCTGCGCCCCGGTTCCATCTACGACGCCAACGATGAGGCGCAGCTGGGCGAACTGAAAACCCTGGGCGAACTGACGCAAGTGGCCTGGAAGCACGACGTGCAAGTGATGATCGAAGGCCCGGGCCACGTGCCCATGCAATTGATCAAGGAAAACATGGACTTGCAGCTGGAGCAGTGCGGCGAAGCGCCGTTCTACACGCTGGGGCCGTTGACGACCGACATCGCGCCTGGTTATGACCACATCACGTCGGGCATCGGCGCGGCCATGATCGGCTGGTATGGCACGGCCATGCTGTGCTACGTGACGCCGAAGGAACACCTGGGCCTGCCCAACAAGGCCGACGTCAAGGACGGCATCATCACCTACAAGATCGCTGCGCACGCGGCCGACCTGGCAAAAGGCCATCCGGGCGCACAAATCCGCGACAACGCCCTGTCGAAAGCCCGCTTCGAATTCCGCTGGGACGACCAGTTCAACATCGGCCTGGACCCGGACAAGGCGCGCGAATTCCACGATGAAACCTTGCCCAAGGATTCGGCCAAGGTGGCGCATTTCTGCTCCATGTGCGGCCCCCACTTCTGCTCGATGAAGATCACGCAGGAAGTGCGTGAATACGCGGCCGGCATGGGCATCGCGGAAGACAAGGCGCTCAAGCAGGGTATGGAAATCAAGGCCATTGAATTCATCAAGAACGGCGCCGAGCTGTATCGCAAGGTCTGAAGGGGAGCGTGATGCCTGCATTGATATCCATCACGCTCAACGGCGCGCCGCACCAGGTGCCGCCGGGGCAAACCCTCGATCAACTGATCGCCGCGCTGTCGCTGGAAAACCAGGCGCTGGCGCTGGCCGTCAACCGCAATGTGGTGCCGCGCAAGGCGTGGCCGGGACAGGTCTTGCAGGTACAAGACCAGGTTGAAATAGTCCGCGCCATCGGCGGCGGCTAGACTAAGGAAAAGCAATGACAAGTAATAACAACGACGACTTGCTGACTATCGCAGGAAAACAGTACCAATCGCGCTTGCTGGTGGGTAGCGGCAAGTACAAGGACTTGCCACAGACGCGCGAGGCGACGGACGCGGCGGAAGCGCAGATCATCACGGTGGCGATTCGCCGCGTGAATATCGGGCAAGATCCGAACGCGCCCAGCCTGCTCGATGTTGTGCCGCCGGACCAGTACACGATCTTGCCGAACACGGCCGGCTGTTACAACGCGAAAGATGCCGTCTACACCCTGCAACTGGCGCGCGAGCTGCTGGGTGGGCGCAATCTGGTCAAGCTGGAAGTGCTGGGCGATGAAAAGACCCTGTTTCCGCATATGCCGGAAACCCTGATCGCGGCCGAAGCGCTGGTCAAGGATGGCTTTGACGTAATGGTCTACTGCAGCGACGACCCCATCCAGGCGAAGATTTTGGAAGACATCGGCTGCGTGGCCGTCATGCCGCTGGCGTCACTGATCGGTTCGGGCATGGGCATCTTGAATCCGTGGAATTTGTCGCTGATCATAGACCAGGCGAAAGTGCCCGTGCTCGTCGATGCTGGCGTGGGCACGGCGTCGGATGCGGCCATTGCCATGGAACTCGGTTGCGATGGCGTACTGATGAATACGGCCATTGCCGGCGCGCGCGACCCTGTGCGCATGGCGCATGCGATGAAGCTGGCCGTGCGGGCCGGGCGTCTAGCGTTTCTGGCGGGCCGCATGCCCCGTAAATTCGCCGCTTCGCCCTCGTCGCCGATGGCCGGCCGCCTGGCGTGACGGGGCGACAGCGTCTGCCGTGTCGTCCGGTTGTGCTGGTGTTTGCCGGCCTAGATCCTTCCGGCGGCGCCGGCATCGCCGCCGACATTGTTGCCATTGCGGCGCAGGGCGCGCATGCCTTGCCCGTCATCTCGGCGCTGACGGTGCAGGACAACGACCGCGTGTTTGCTGTCGAACCGGTGGCGCCGGAATTGCTGCGGCGCCAGGCGCAGGCGCTGATAGCCAAGATCGCCATTCACGCCGTCAAGATCGGCATCCCCGGCAGTGCCGCGAATGCAGCCGTCATCGCGCAACTGATCGCGCAATTGCGGCTGGCTCGGCCGGATTTGCCTGTGGTGCTCGACCCCGTGCTGGCCAGCGGCCATGGCGATGTGCTTAGCCGTGACGACGCGGTGATGGCGCTGGCGCCCTTGCTGCCGCTGACGACCGTCATCGTGCCGAACGGGCCGGAAGCGCTGGCACTGGGCGGCGAAGAAAACCTGCGCGCGCAAGGCTGCAAGCACGTGCTGGTGACGGGCGGCCATGGCGAGGGCGAGGTGATCGTCAACCGCTGGATAGACGCGAATGGCGGCGAGCGAGCGTGGCGCTGGCCGCGCCTGCCTGGCCAATTCCACGGCAGCGGCTGCACTCTGGCGTCCGCCATCGCAGCGCGTCTGGCGCTGGGAGAGGCGCTGCCGGACGCGCTTGATCTGGCGCAAGCCTATTGCCATGCGGCCTTGTCCGATGCGTATGCCATTGCGCCAGGCCAGCTCATGCCCCAACGATTCATTCAATAAGGAAAACATCATGCGTGGACTGTATCTGGTCACTCCGAACTGGGATGACACCGACCGCCTGCTCGACGTGAGCGAGCAAGCCTTGCAGGAAGGCGTGGCTCTGCTGCAATACCGCCACAAGAGCGCCGAGGCGCAACAACGGCGCGAACAGGCGGGCGCCCTGCTGGCCCTGGCCCGCAAGTATGGCGTGCCCTTCATCATCAATGACTTTATCGAATTGTGCGAAGAGCTCGACGCCGATGGCGTGCACGTGGGCGGCACGGATGCATCCGTCGCACAGGTGCGCGCGCACCTGGGCAAGGACAAGATCGTTGGCGCTTCCTGCTATGGCGACATGGCCCTGGCACGGACTGCCGAGGCGGGCGGCGCCAGCTATGTGGCCTTCGGCGGTTTTTATCCGTCGCTGGTGAAAAAATATCCGGTAACCACGCCCCTGGATATGGTGCTGCAAGCCAAACGCGAGATAGCCTTGCCGTGCGTGGTGATCGGCGGCATGACGCCGGAAAACGCGGCACCGCTGGCAGCGCGCGGCGCCGACATGGTGGCGGCCATCAGCAGCGTATTTGGCAAGGCAGGCCAGGCGCACGATGTGAATATTGCAGTGCAGCAATTCAACCAATTGTTTGCGGCGTGAGCATGGGCATGGGGGCTGATTTGGGGGAATAATCGGCATATAATAAGAGCATCTTCATTACCGAGGTTCCTTTACCCATGAGTCAGCCAGCCGCCGCGAAACGCCTAATCCTGATCGTTGACGATGACCAACTCCTGTTGGAATTCCTCGGCGAAATCCTGCGCCATGCCGGCTATGAGACGGCCCTGGCCAATTCGGCCGAAGTGGCGCTGCAAATGGTCGCCCAGCGCGAGCCGGACCTGGCCTTGCTCGACATCCATATGCCGGGCATGTCGGGCCTGGAACTGGCCAAGCGCCTGCATGGCGAGACGGGCGTGCCATTCATGTTCCTGTCCGGCAGCGGCGACAGCGAATCGGGCAAGCAGGCGGCCGCCTACGGCGCCGTCGGCTACGTGGTGAAACCCGTCGATGAAGGCCGCTTGATGCCCGCCTTCGAAGCGGGCCTGGCGCGCGCCGATGAAATCCGCCAGCTCCGGCGCACCGAGCTGAACCTGAACGCGGCCCTGGCCGCCGGCCGCGAAACCAGCCTGGCCGTCGGCTTGCTGATGGGCAAGTTCCAGACGGACCGCAACACGGCTTTCGAGGTGCTGCGCGACCACGCCCGCTCCAGCCGCCGCAAGATCAATGAAATCGCCAGCCAGCTGCTGCTGGCCGAAGAAACCCTGAACGGCTTGCATGGCGCCTTCCTCAACAGGGCGAAAACCAAGTAAGCGTTGCACCGGCGCCGGCGTGGCACGTCGGCGCCTGCCTTGTTATGATGTGACGATATGGCGCGCTGGCGCGCCTGGTTCAACCATAGACAGGACATACATGAAAACCAAAGCAGCGATTGCATGGAAGGCGGGCGCGCCTTTGACCATCGAAGAAGTCGACCTGGCGGGCCCGCGCGAGGGCGAGGTACTGGTCGAAATCAAGGCCACGGGCATTTGCCACACCGATTACTACACCCTGTCGGGCGCCGATCCGGAAGGCATTTTCCCATCCATTCTCGGTCATGAAGGCGCCGGCATCGTCGTCGATGTGGGGCCGGGCGTGAAAAGCCTGAAAAAGGATGACCATGTCATCCCCCTGTACACGCCGGAATGCCGTCAGTGCAAATTCTGCCTGTCGCAAAAAACCAATCTGTGCCAGTCGATCCGCTCGACCCAGGGCCGCGGCCTGATGCCGGACGCGACGTCGCGCTTTTCCATCGACGGCAAACCCATCTTCCACTACATGGGCACGTCCACCTTCTCGAACTACATCGTCGTGCCGGAAATTGCGCTGGCGAAGATCCGCGAAGACGCGCCTTTCGATAAAGTCTGCTACATCGGTTGCGGCGTCACGACGGGCGTGGGCGCCGTGCTGTTTACGGCCAAGGTCGAGGCAGGCGCCAACGTGGTCGTGTTCGGCCTGGGCGGCATCGGCTTGAACGTGATTCAGGCAGCCAAGATGGTGGGCGCAGACAAGATCATCGGCGTGGATATCAACCCGGCGCGCCAGGCCATCGCGCGCAAGTTCGGCATGACGCATTTCGTCAACGCCAACGAAGTGGAAAACGTGGTCGACGCCATCGTGCAGCTGACGGACGGCGGCGCCGACTACAGTTTTGAGTGTATCGGCAACACCACCACCATGCGCCAGTCGCTCGAGTGCTGCCACAAGGGCTGGGGCCAGTCCATCATCATCGGCGTCGCCGCGGCCGGCCAGGAAATTTCCACGCGTCCGTTCCAGCTGGTGACGGGACGCGTGTGGAAAGGTTCCGCCTTCGGTGGCGCGCGCGGCCGCACGGACGTGCCGAAGATCGTCGACTGGTATATGGAAGGCAAGCTCAATATCGATGATTTGATCACGCACCGGTTGAAACTGGACGATATCAACCAGGGTTTCGACTTGATGAAGAGCGGCGAATCGATCCGCTCCGTCGTGTTGTACTGATAAACATACGCCGTACCACGGCGTTTTTGCGGAGGCTGCGGCCTCCGTTTTTTTCGTCCGTGGTTTGCCATTCATCGCGCAAGCCTGCCGTCCAGGCCAGCCTTTGTGCAGCCTGTCGCACCGCGCTGGAGACGTGATTCATCCGCCGTTAAAGTCAACGCTCCACTACTTTTGCGACGAAGCAGCCATGTCCACTTCCTATCGTTTGATCCTCAGGCTGGCCGGTATCGTGCTTGGCGGCAGTGCACTGGCCGTGCAGCCGCCCGAGCCGCCCGCGCCACCGGCCGCCCCGGCTGCACCCAGCAAGAAAATCACTATCTCCATGGACAGCGGCGATGGCTATGCGCTCGTCGACAGCAGCGAGGATAGCGTCACCATGGCAGGCAGCGATGTCGATGGCCAGCAGATTAAACAGCTGCAGCGTTCGCTCAAGGGGCATTTCCTGTGGTTCCGTGACCAGGGCAAGGGCTATGTGACGCAGGATGCCGCGCTGTTGGCCCGCGTCCGCGACGCCTGGAAGCCATCGCAGCAGCTGGGCTTGCAGATGAGCGGTCTGGGCAAGCAGATGAGCGAGCACGGCAAGGCGATGGGCGAACTGGGCAGCAAGATGGGCGTTCATGGCGCTGCGCAGGCGAATGGCGGTACGCGCGATGCGCAGCAGCTGCAAACGCTGGGCCGCCAGCAGCAGGAACTGGGCCGCAAGATGGGCGAGGCGGCGCGCCGCCAGGCGCAAGCGACCACGGAGACAGCGCGCCGTGCGGCAGGGCGCGAGGTGGAACGCCTGCAGCAGCAGATGGAGGATGCGCAGGATGCCATGGAAGAGGTCAACGATCGCATTGTCGCCACGCAAGAGCGCGAAGCGGCCAAGGTGGATGCGCTGTCGCGCCAGATGGATCAGCGCGGCAAGCCGATGGAAACCCTGGGCAAGCAAATGGAAGCGCTGGGACGCCAGCAGGAAAAGGCATCAAAAGCAGCCGACAAGACCACGCGCCAGGTGATCGCCCAGGCGCTCAGCGAAGGCAAGGCAAAGCTGGTGCGCTGAATGGTGTGCTGAATCAGCGGGCCAGCGGCTTGCGCATCAGGCAGCGCAGCGCCGGATCGTGCCCGTCCTGCGCTTCGCGCGCCAGCTTGAGCGCGTGGCCCGCGCCCAGCGCTACGGCATCGATTTCGCTGAAACCGTGACGCGCATAGTAGGGCGCGTTCCAAGGCAGATGGCGGTAGGTGCTCAGTGTCAGGCTGGCGCAGCCCTGCGCCCGGGCGTGGGCCGCCGCCGCGTCAAGCAGGCGCGCGCCCAGTCCCTGCCGTTGATGCGGCAGGGCAACGGACAATTCCACGATGAATATCTGGCCGTCAAGCGGCTGGGCTGCCAGGAAACCGGCGGGCCTGTCCTGCCCATCGGCAGCCACCCACACGCCGCCATGCTGCTGCAGCGCCTGCAAGGTGCGCAGTGGCAAGGGTTCACCGTGCGCCAGCCACGCCAAGTCCGCCCCGGCCTGCGCAAACAGGGTGGCGGCACTGCGCTCGACCTGGGCCAGCAGGGGCAAGTCGACCTGGCTGGCCGCACGGATGGCGTAGCTCACGGCGTCTGCCAGGTGGCGGCAACGGCGCGGTATTGCGCCGGCAGCTGCTCCCTGGCCTCGTCCACGCTGGCATACACCTCATCCTGCACCGTTTCCCAGCGCGCATCGCAGCAGAAGCGGTAGGCGCACGCCTCGTCACCGTAGCGGCACACGGCCAGGCCGTGAATGGGGATGGGGGCTGCGCCAGCATGCTCATCGGTGACATGGCCGAAGGGCAGGTCGGACCAGGCCCAGGCCAGTACGCGGGCGCCGTCGAGGTGAGTGGGTGGTGTCATGGGATACGGGCTGCTGTGTCGGGACGCCGATTGTAGCGCGCACATGGAAAACTGGCGCGACCGCTGGACAAATGCACAGTATTTTTAGCCATGCCGGTATAATCACGGCATGCAAAATCTTCTTCATAACCTCAATCCCGAACAATTGGCTGCCGTCACCTTGCCGGCCCAGCATGCGTTGATCCTGGCTGGCGCCGGTTCGGGCAAGACCCGCGTGCTGACCACCCGCATCGCGTGGCTGATCCAGACTCAGCAGGTATCGCCGCCCGGCATCCTGGCCGTGACCTTTACGAACAAGGCCGCCAAGGAAATGCTCACGCGCCTGTCAGCCATGTTGCCGATCAACACGCGCGGCATGTGGATCGGCACCTTCCACGGCCTGTGCAACCGCTTGCTGCGCACGCACTACCGCGATGCCGCCTTGCCGCAGACCTTCCAGATCCTCGATTCGCAGGATCAATTGTCGGTGATCAAGCGCTTGTTGAAGGCGAACAACATCGATGATGAGAAATTCCCGCCGAAGACGGTGATGTATTTCATCAACAACGCCAAGGATCAGGGCTTGCGCGCCACGGACGTGGAAGCGTACGACGCGCACGAGCGCAAGATGGTCGAGCTGTACCAGCTGTATGACGACCAGTGCCAGCGTGAAGGCGTGGTCGATTTTGCCGAATTGCTGCTGCGCACGTACGAATTGCTCAGCCGCAACCAGCCGCTGCGTGAACACTATCAGGCGCGCTTCCGCCACATCCTCGTGGACGAGTTCCAGGATACGAACAATCTGCAATACAACTGGCTCAAGTTGCTGGCCGGCCACGGCAGCCGCGATGGCGGCGCCCTGTTTGCCGTCGGTGACGATGACCAGAGCATCTACGCGTTTCGCGGCGCCAACGTGGGCAATATGAGCGCCTTCGAGCACGAATTCCAGGTCAAGAACTTGATCAAGCTGGAGCAGAACTACCGCTCGCATGGCCACATCCTCGACAGCGCTAACGTGCTGATCGCGAACAATAGCAAGCGCCTGGGCAAGAATCTGCGCACGGACGCGGGCCATGGCGAGCAGGTGCGCGTGTACGAAGCCAGTTCCGACTTGCAGGAAGCGCAGTGGATCATCGAAGAGGCGAAAAGCCTGATCGCCGATGGTGCCTCGCGCAGCGAAATCGCTATTCTCTACCGCTCGAACGCGCAGTCGCGCGTGATCGAACATGCGCTGTTTTCAGCCAGTATTCCGTACCACGTGTATGGCGGCCAGCGCTATTTCCAGCGCGCCGAGGTCAAGCACGCGATTGCTTATTTGCAATTGATGGACAATCCGCACAATGACTCCGCTTTCTTGCGCGTGGTCAATTTCCCTACGCGGGGCATCGGCATGCGCTCGATCGAGCAATTGCAGGCCGCGTCGGAACAGTACGGCATCTCGCTGTATGCGTCCGTGCCCTACGTGGCGGGCAAGGCGGGCAGCGTGCTGGCCGGTTTCGTCAAGCTGATCGAGGGCGTACGTTTCGAAACGCAGCAATTGTCCTTGCCCGAAATGGTGCGCGTGGTGCTGGAAGCGAGTACTTTGCTGCAGCATTATCAGAATGAAAAGGAAGGCGCCGACCGCATCGAAAACCTGGAGCAGATGGTCAGCGCGGCCAGCCAGTTCGTTTCCGAAGAAGGTTTCGGCCAGGCAGCACCGGCCCATCTGGGGCCAGCCGCCCAGGCGCAGGCGGGCGCGCCCGTCGTCAACCAGGATGGCATCGAAATTCTGGATGCCGATGCGCCGCTGCCGGCCGTGATGTCGCCGCTCTCCGCTTTCCTGTCGCACGCGTCGCTGGAAGCGGGCGATAACCAGGCGCAGGCGGGCCAGGATGCGCTGCAGATGATGACGGTGCACTCGGCCAAGGGCCTGGAATTCGACAACGTGTTCATTACCGGCCTGGAAGAGGGCCTGTTCCCGCACGAAAGCAGCTCGAAGGAAGAGAACGGCGTGGAAGAAGAACGCCGCCTGATGTACGTGGCGATCACGCGCGCGCGCAAGCGGCTGTATATGAGCTTTTCGCAGACGCGCATGCTGCACGGCCAGACGCGCTATAACATGAAGTCGCGCTTCTTCGATGAATTGCCGGAAGAAGCGCTGAAATGGCTGTCGCCCAAGGTACAGGCGAACTGGTTCGGTAACCGCAAGTCGGCCTGGGACGAGGCGCCGCGCGTTGCCAGCCTGGGTTCGGACAATGCGATTGCGCAAAAGATCGCGCAAAAAGCCACGGGTGGCGGCTGGCGCATCGGCGAATCGGTGGCGCACGCCAAGTTCGGCGAAGGCGTGATCGTCAATATCGAAGGCGGCGGCGGCAATGCGCGCGCGCAGATCAACTTCGGCCAGCATGGCATGAAGGTGCTGGACCTGGGGATTGCGAAACTGGAACGGCTGGGACGGTGATCTGGCAGGGTGCGTAGGTCGGATTAGCGTAGCGTAATCCGACACCATTGTTGGCCTCGCAGCGTCGGATTACGCGGCGTGCCGCCGCTAATCCGACCTACGCCTGACCGGCGATCACTCGCCGGTCTTGTCCAGCGACACCGTCTTGCTCTCATCGACGGGCACGCCGAAGATCTGGCGGTAGGCGGCGTAGAACGAGCAATGCATGATGATGGTGAGTAGCATCGACAGCGGCATCATCAGTTGCATCATCAGCGGCGTGCGGCCAAAGATGACGGCCAGCAACTGGCTGGTGACGACGCTGATGGCGAACCAGGTGGAAGCGAAGACGATGAAGGCCGACAGCGAACGCCAGACGGCGAAAAAGCTGAAGAACAGCGCCTTGCCCAAACCGGTTTTTCTCCAGTAGATCAGCGGCGCGGCAAAGCAGAAGGCCATGGCGGCCGGCACATACAGCACGATGGCCAGCAGGATGCCCAGGCCCAGGCGAGATTCGGGGATGGCGGTGCGCGCCGCTTCTTCCGTCAGTTGTCCCGTGACCAGTTGCCACAGCAAACCGTCGTCCACCAGAGTCGAGGCGCCTATGGCCGCGATGGCCATCAGGATGTACAGCACGCCCAGGCCCAACAGGGAAGGAAACGCCGGCTTGCGGAAGCCCGAGATCAACAGGCTGGGCAAGACGCGCTTGCCCTGGTCGATATTCAGGCAGCCTTGCACGAAGGCCACGGAAAACACGGGGACGAGGATGACGGGCAGCAATTGGCCGAGCAGGGGCACGATGCTGACGGCCAGCATGCAGAACATATAGCCGAGAAACAGCATCGACATGCCGCCAGGTTGCTTGCGAAACAGGGCGAAGCCTTGTTTCACCCATTGCCAACCTGTACTTGCAGGTAATTTTTCCATGTTTAAAACAGTTCCGGAGCAGGTGTGGCGATACGTTCGCGCAGAATGCGTTCGAAATGCGCCGGATCGTGCGGGGTCAGCATTTCCGCTTCGCGCGGCTGGTAATAATCGTACAGGCGCGACAGCCAGAAGCGCAGCGCGGCGGCGCGCAGCATTGCTTGCCATGCCGTCTGTTCTTCGTGCGTGAACGGGCGCACGGCCCGGTAGGCGTCGAGCAGGGCGCGCACGCGCACCGTGTCGAGTACGCCCGTGGCCAGGTCCACGCACCAGTCGTTGACGGTGACGGCCACATCGAACAGCCAGGTGTCGCAGCCGGCAAAGTAAAAGTCGAAAAAGCCCGTCAGTTGCTCGCCGTCAAACATGACATTGTTGCGGAACAAGTCGGCATGCACGGGGCCGCGCGGGATGGCTTTATACGTAGCGCAGGCAGCGAAGGCGTCCTGGAAATGGATTTCCGCGCGCAGCAAATGCGCCTTGGCATCGTCGAGGTGGTGCAAGACCAGCGGCGTGGTGGTGTTCCACCAGTCCAGGCCGCGCAGATTTGGCTGCTGCAGGGGGAAGTCCTGCCCCGCCAGGTGCATCTTCGCCAGCATGGCGCCGACAGCCGCGCAATGCACGGCTTGCGGCGCCATCTGCGAGCTGCCGTCGAGTTTGCTGACGATGGCGGCCGGCTTGCCCTGCAGGGCCGTCACCAGTTCGCCATCGGCATTGGCGATCGGTGCGGGCACCAGCACGCCCCGGTTCGCCAAATGGCGCATCAGTTGCAGATAGAACGGCAATTGCTCGAAGCTGAGGTTTTCAAAGATCGTCAGCACGTACTCTCCGCGCTCCGTGCTCAGGAAGAAATTGCTGTTTTCGATGCCGGACGCGATGCCCTTGAGCGCCAGAGGTTTGCCGAGTGGAAACTGCGTGAGCCACGGGCCGATATCGTCCAGGTGTAGCGCGGTAAAAACTGCCATGGGAAAGAGAGGAATGGTCTAAAAGGTCAAAAAAAGCCGGCTGTCCCGCAGGTGGCCGGGACAGGGCAGAGGAGAGTGGCTGCTTACTTCGCTGTTGCGGGCGGTGCTGGCGCGTCCGCTGCCTCTTCATCGCGTTGTTTCTGTTTCTTCTTGCCCAGGTCGAATTCCAGCACTTTCCATTGCGGGCCGCGCAGGGCGTTGCCGTTGGCCTGGTCGGCGCCGGCGGCCGGCTTCATGTAATAGGTGCTGCCGCCCGTCGTCACTTTCACTTCGGACGTCACGCCGGCTTCGCGTTTTTCGGTAATCTGCTGCTTGGCGGGGGCCGGCGCCACGGTGATGGGCGCTTCGCCCATTTCCTCGATACGCTCGAGCTTTGGCGGCGCTTCGCTCGGTTTGGCCGGCGTCTGGGCGCTGGCGATGGCCGAACATGCCAGCAGGGGCAGGGCGAGGAATGTCCAGAGTGTCGAGGTACGCATCATGATGGGTTCGCTTCCATGTGTGGGACTGCAGCGCGTGCAGTGCTGTATTGCCGTCAATTTATCTATAGGGCATTGTAACAAACTGGTAGGCAATGCTGCTTAACACGGCTGATTAAATGCGCGGAAATAGGCCCTGGCCGCCGTGCAGGCGGCCAGGCGGGGGCTTCGCCATGGCAAACGGCGCAAAATCGGGGGCCGCGTCCCCGGTGGCGCGGACCTAAACTCTGCGATAATTGTGCGATATTCCGCCCGCCGCTGTTTCTTCCCTGCTGGCGCGGCTCACCTTATTTTATTGGCATTATGCAAAACACCCTGCTGTTAGTCGACGGTTCCAGTTACCTTTATCGCGCCTTCCATGCGCTGCCAGACTTGCGCAGCCCGGACGGCTATCCCACGGGCGCCATGCACGGCATGGTCAATATGCTGCGCCGCCTGCGCGCCGATTACCCGGCCGCCTATATCGCCTGCGTGTTCGATGCCAAGGGTAAAACTTTCCGCGATGACATGTATCCGGAGTACAAGGCCACGCGCGCCTCGATGCCGGACGACCTGCGCCTGCAGATCGAACCCATCCACGAAGCCGTGCGCGCCATGGGCTGGCCTATCTTGATGGTCGACGGCGTGGAAGCCGATGACGTGATCGGCACCCTGGCCGTGCAGGCTGCGGCAGCGGGCATGAACGTGGTGGTCTCCACTGGCGACAAGGACCTGGCGCAGCTGGTCAACAGCCAGGTGACCCTGATCAATACCATGAGCAATGAAAAGCTCGATGAAGCGGCCGTGCTGGCCAAGTTCGGCGTGCCGCCGAACCGCATCATCGATTATCTGTCGCTGATTGGCGATACGGTGGACAACGTGCCGGGCGTATCGAAATGCGGCCCGAAAACGGCCGTCAAATGGCTGACCTTGTACGACAGCCTGGAAGGTGTGATGGAAAACGCGGCCAAGGTGGGCGGCGCCGTGGGTGAACACCTGCGCACGGCCCTGCCCTGGCTGCCGCAGGCGCGCGCCTTGATCACCGTCAAGACGGATTGCGATTTGTCCGGCCACATGACGACGATCGCCGACTCGCTGGTGGCGAAACACGAAGACAAGGAAGCGCTGCTGGCCTTCTTCAACCGCTACGGCTTCAAGGCCCTGCTGCGCGAACTGGGAGCCACGCCGCCGCCGATGTCACCAGTCGGTGCGCCAGTTGCGGCCGGTGCTGCCGCCAATACCACGGGCGACATGTTTGCCGACGCCGCGCCAACGGTGGAAGCCGTGTATGAAACCGTGCTGACGGACGAGCAGCTCGATAAATGGCTGGCCCTGATCGACGCGGCGCCCCTGACGGCCGTGGACACGGAAACCACCTCGCTGGAACCGATGACGGCGCAAATGGTTGGCATTTCCCTGTCCGTTGCCGAGCACGCCGCCTGCTACATCCCGCTCGCCCACGACTATGCGGGCGCGCCCGAGCAATTAACGCGTGAACACGTGCTGGCGAAACTGCGTCCATGGCTGGAAGATGCGAACAAGCCCAAGCTGGGCCAGAATCTGAAGTATGACAGCCACATCTTCGCCAACCATGGCGTGATTCTGCGCGGCATCGCCCACGATACCCTGCTGGAATCGTATGTGTTCGAATCGCACAAGAAGCACGACATGGACAGCCTTGCCCTGCGCCACCTGAATTACACGACGATTCCGTTCGAAGACGTGTGCGGCAAGGGCGCCAAGCAGATCACCTTCAATCAGGTTGAGGTAGGGCAGGCGGCCAAGTATGCGGCCGAGGACTCCGATGTGACTTTGCGTTTGCACAATGCCATGTGGGGCAATGTGGCGAACGATGACAAGCTGACTTTCATCTATGAAAAGATCGAGATGCCGACGGCCGTGGTCTTGCAAAAGATCGAGCGCAACGGTGTGCTGATCGATGACGCATTGCTCAACATCCAGTCGGCCGAACTGGCCGTGAAAATCCTCGAACTGGAAAAGAAGGCGTATGAACTGGCCGAGCAGCCGTTTAACCTGGGCTCGCCCAAGCAGATCGGTGAAATCTTCTTCGAGAAGCTGAAGTTGCCAGTGGTCAAGAAGACGCCGACGGGCGCGCCATCGACCGATGAAGAAGTGCTGCAAAAGTTGGCCGAGGATTATCCGCTGCCGAAGGTGCTGCTGGAATACCGCGGCATGGCCAAGCTGAAATCGACCTACACGGACAAATTGCCGAAGATGATCAACGTCACCACGGGCAGGGTGCACACGAACTACGCGCAAGCCGTGGCCGTGACGGGGCGCCTGGCGTCGAACGACCCGAACTTGCAGAATATTCCCATCCGCAGCGCGGAAGGCCGCCGCATCCGCGAAGCCTTTATCGCGCCGCCCGGCAGCCACATCGTTTCGGCCGACTATTCGCAGATCGAATTGCGCATCATGGCGCACATTTCGGGCGACGAAGCCATGCTGCGTGCGTTTGCCGACGGCATCGATATTCACCGGGCCACGGCCGCCGAAATCTTTGGCGTGCCGGCTGCGGAAGTGCAGAGCGAACAGCGCCGCTATGCGAAAGTCATCAACTTCGGTTTGATCTACGGCATGAGCGCGTTTGGCCTGGCCGGTAACCTGGGCGTGGACCGCACGGCCGCGCAAAGCTATATCGACCGCTACTTTGCGCGTTTTTCTGGCGTGAAACAGTATATGGAAGACACGCGCCAGCAAGCCAAGGCGCGCGGCTACGTGGAAACGGTGTTTGGTCGCCGTTTATGGCTGCCGGAAATCAATTCGCCGAACGGTCCGCGCCGCCAGGGTGCGGAACGGGCGGCGATCAACGCGCCTATGCAGGGCACGGCCGCCGACCTGATCAAGCTGGCCATGATCGCCGTGCAAGGCTGGCTGGAGACGGACAATTTGCAGACGAAGATGATCATGCAGGTGCACGATGAACTGGTGCTGGAAGTGCCGGACGCCGAGCTCGAATTGGTCAAGCGCAAGCTGCCTGAGCTGATGGCCGGCGTGGCCGAGCTGAAAGTGCCGCTGACGGCCGAGGTAGGAGTAGGCAAGAACTGGGACGAAGCGCACTGATGCGGTGTCGCCTTACGCGGGGCATGCCCCGCTAAGCCGACCTACATGTTTAACATTAGCAATGACCGTAGGTCGGCTTAGCGCGCAGCGCGTAAGCCGACATTTTTTGTCAACACACCTTTCAGGAGAAACGCATGAGCAACATGATCACCGATTGTGAAAGTTTGCTGGGCCAGAGCAGCTTGTCCGGGCCGGACGGCCGGCGTGGTTTCCTGAAGGTGGCGCTGGGGACCGGTTTTGCCGTGGCCGTGCTGCCCGTGGCGGCGCAAAACGTCATCAAGACGGATTCCGCCGGACTCGTTACGGGCACCATGTCGGTGATGGTCGATGGCCAGGCCGTGCCCGTATATGCGGCGCAGCCTGAGGGCAAGACGGGCTTGCCCGTGGTCCTGGTCATTTCGGAAATCTTTGGCGTGCATGAACATATTGCCGACATGGCGCGCCGCTTCGCCAAACAGGGTTATCTGGCGCTGGCGCCCGATTTGTTCGTGCGCCAGGGCGATCCTACCAAGGTCAGCAGTATTCCGGAACTCATGAAAGGCATCATTGCCAAGACGCCGGACGCGCAAGTGATGGCGGATCTCGATGCTGTTGTTGCGTGGGCGAAACAGAATGGCGGCGACACCAGCCGCCTGGGCATCACGGGCTTTTGCTGGGGTGGGCGCATCACCTGGCTGTACGCGGCGCACAATCCGGCCGTCAAGGCAGGCGTGGCCTGGTATGGCCGTCTGGTGGGCGAACCGACTCCCTTGCAGCCAAGCAACCCCATCGATTTCGCCGCCACCTTGAAGGTCCCCGTGCTGGGCTTGTATGGCGGCAAGGATACGGGCATTCCGCAGGAATCGATCGCCAAGATGAAAGACGCGCTGGCCAAGGGCGGCAACAAGTCGGAATTTGTCGTCTACCCAGATGCGGGCCACGCCTTCAATGCCGATTACCGCCCCAGCTATGTGGCGGCCGATGCAAAAGACGGCTATGTCCGTTGTTTAGCCTGGTTTAAAAAGCATGGCGTTGCCTGAGGTTGCAAGCTGAACGGCGCTAAAAGTGCCTGATTGGCACATTTTTTCCATCCCTTGACGCGAAAGGCGCACCGGGCTGTAAAATGCCCGGTGCGCGTCAATGCAGTACAATTGCATCTTCATCGCGCTACGCTGCCGCCAAACGCGCAAAAAATTAAATAATAGATAACAACGCATTCATCAGGCCAGACGCCAGCATCGCGGGCGCCAGTGACCCGGCGCCATTTTGAGGTAAGAAAATCATCGATCCCGTCCTTATATCCATTTTGCTCGCGACCACGATCGCGGGCGTCTTCAGCATTACTGCGGCGGCGATCTTTTCGTTTGCATTCCTGTCCAAGGTGGTCGAGCGCATGGTCAGCTTGTCCGTCGGCATCATGCTGTCGACGTCTCTGCTGCACGCCTTGCCCGAAGCGTTCGAGTCGCAGGCGGATCCGCGCAGCCTGTTCGCCACCCTGCTGGCGGGCTTGCTGGCCTTTTTCATGCTGGAAAAGTTCGCCATCCTGCGCCATTCGCACCACCATGAAGGCGATGGCCACCACCATGCGCACGGCCACGACAAGCACGAGGCGGGCAAGTCCGGCTGGATGATCCTGGTCGGCGATGGGATGCACAACTTCACGGACGGCATTTTGATCGCCGCCGCTTTCCTGGCCGACCCGAAGCTTGGCCTGGTCACTGGCCTGGCCATCATCGCGCATGAAATCCCGCAGGAAATCGGCGACTTCATCGTGCTGCTCAATGCGGGTTTCTCGCGCCTGCGCGCCTACGTCTTCAATCTGCTGTGCAGCCTGATGGCGGTGGCGGGTGGCTTGCTTGGCTATTTCACCCTGGACCGCGCCAGCAACCTGATTCCTTATGTGCTCGTGTTCGCCTCGTCCGGCTTCATCTATATTGCCTTGTCCGACCTGATGCCGCAGATGCAGCGCCGCGCCACCTTGCGCGAAACCATCCCGCAAGTGCTGCTCATCGCGCTGGGCGTGTGTATCGTGCTGTTCCTCACGCACAAGCGCCACGGCGGTTGAGGCGCCGTTCTACCGGCGCAGTGTCACCTATGCTATATTGCCTTTTTGATTAACTTGAACAGAAAGGAGGAAAATATAATGGAAGAAAACCTGTTGCTCGCCTTGTGGCGCGCACGCTCTTTAAGCGCATTTGCCAGCTCTTGCCCACGTTCTATCGCGCTGCGATAACCTGGCCAGAGCAAAGTTACCCTCCTACACGAGTCCTTTCCTGGTACTCCGTTGTCGTTAGCGCTCCTGTTAACGCGGATGCTTGCATCCCGAACAAAGACAAGAGCCATGACTACCCTTATCTCGACACAAGCTTTACAGCTGGATACCCACGACGGTTTCCTGTTCAACGAACTCGCCTTTACCTTGCGCCAGGGCGACCGCATCGGCCTGATCGGCCACAATGGTTGCGGCAAATCCACCTTGCTGGGCTTGCTCAGCGGCGCGCGGGAAGCGACTGCAGGCACCATCCATGTCGCCCGTGCCTGCCGCTTGCAGCACGTGGAGCAGCACTTGCCGGCCGAACTTGCCAGCCTGAGCCTGTACGACGCCTTGCTGGCGCCCGTGCTGGAGCAGCCCGAGCTGCATTGGCGGGTCGACAGCCTGCTGGCCGAACTGGGTTTCGACCCTGATACGGCGCAAGTGCCCGTGCATGCGCTATCCGGCGGCCAGCACACGCGGCTGCTGCTGGGGCGCGCCCTGCTGCAGGAACCGAATGTGCTGCTGCTGGACGAGCCGAGCAATCACCTGGACTTGCCGTCGCTGCTGTGGCTGGAGCAATTCCTGCTGACATGGCGCGGCGCCTTCATCCTCGTCTCGCACGACCAGCGCCTGCTCGACAACGTGGCCACGCGCAGCTGGATCTTGCGCGATAGCCGCCTGTACGACTTCGACTTGCCGTGCGGCCCCGCGCTGGCGGCGCTGGCCGAAGCCGATCTTGCCGCTGCCGCCCGGCATGCGGCCGAGCAGAAGGAAATCGACCGCCTGTCTGCCAGCAGCGCCCGCCTGGCCCTGTGGGGCCGCACCTATGACAATGAAGATCTGGCGCGCAAGGCCAAGACCATGCAGCGGCGCATCGACAAGTTGAAGGATGCGCAATCGTTCGTCAGCGATGGTGCGCCCTGGCTTTTGCGCTTGCGCGGCAAGGCGCTGGCGGCCGACCAGCTGCTGGCGCTCGATGGACTGGACGTGCGCGCCGTAGCTGCCTCGCCGCTGCTGTTCCACGTTGATCAGCTGTGGCTGAAACCGGGCGACCGCATCGCCTTGCTGGGTGCCAACGGCAGCGGCAAGTCGTCCTTGCTGCGCCTGTGCTGGCAAGCGATCCAGGCGCAGGACGAACGGGCCGACTTGCGTTATCACAAGGCGGCGAACATCGGCTATTACGACCAGTCGCTCAGGCAACTGGCCGATACGGCTGACTTGTCCGACGCCTTGTACCCGTTTGCCGTGCAAAACGAGGCCGCACGCAGCCAGGTGGCGCGCAAGCAAGCCTTGATTGCGGCCGGTTTTCCGTATGCGCGCCATGGACAGACAGTGGCGACCCTGAGTGGCGGCGAGCGGGCGCGGCTGTTGTTCCTGGGGCTGTCCCTGGCCAGTTATCACTTGCTGCTGCTCGACGAACCGAGCAACCACCTGGACATGCAGGGCAAGGCGGAACTGGGCCAAGCCCTGCGCGGCTTTGAAGGGGGCTGCCTGCTGGTGTCGCACGACCGCGACCTGATCGAGACAGCGTGCAACCGTTTTTGGGTGGTGGCCGCTGGCCAGCTGGAAGAGTGGCCCGATGCCGCCAGCGCGTATGCACGGCTGAGTGCGGAAGATGGGCAGGCGCTGACACCGGCTCCGCGCGTGGAGAATGCGTCTGCGGTACTGACGGACATCGACGTGCAGCTGGAGCGTTTGTGCGAACTGGAGCAATTGCTGGCCGAGGACCTGGCCCGCAAGGCGCGCCACCAGAAGCCGGCCAGCCAGCAGGCATGGCTGGCGGAACTGGAGCGCTTGAATCAGTCGCTGGGGATAAGCTCGTAGTTATCCACCGGGCATGAAAAAGCGGACCGTGGTCCGCTTTTTTTTAGTTGCCCGTTGCCACGGGTCGTGCCGGATCGGCGCACCATTCGCTCCACGAGCCCGGGTACAGGGCCGCGCCAGGCAAACCGGCCACTTCCAGTGCCAGCAAGTTGTGGCAAGCCGTCACGCCGGAGCCACACTGCATGACGGCCGTTTGCGGTGAGGCTATCAAGGCGCTGAAGTCGCGCTGCAGTTCATCGGCGCTTTTAAAACGGCCATCGGCCTGCAAGTTATCCTTGAAGAAACGGTTTTTTGCGCCGGGGATGTGGCCGCCCACGGGGTCGATGGTTTCGTTTTCTCCGCGATAACGGTCGGGGGCGCGCGCATCGATGACGTTCAAGGCCTGGGTTTCCAGGTTGGCGATGAGCTCTTGCACGCTGACCGTGCGCGTCAGGCTGGGTTTTTCCGTGAGCTTGCCCGCCGCACGGGGCGCCACGGGCGTGACCAGGGGCAAGCCTTGCGCTTGCCAGGCGGCAAGGCCGCCGTCGAGCACGGCGACGGCCGGATGGCCGAGCCAGCGCAGCAGCCACCACAAACGGGCGGCGAACATGCCGCCCTGGCCATCATAGGCGACCACTTGCGTGTCGTCATTGATGCCCCAGCCGCGCAAGGTGGCCAGCAGGGCGTTGCGGTCGGGCAAGGGATGCCGGCCCGTAAAGTCCACACCCCGCGCCGTCTTGGGGGCGGACAGGGCCGTGTCGATGTCGGCGAACTGTGCATTCTGGATGTGGCCGGCGGCAAAGGCATCGCTGCCGGCTGTCGGCTTGAGCAAGTCGTGGCGGCAATCGAGAATGACCCAGTCGCTGTCATTCAGGTGGCTGGCCAGTTCGTTGGCCTGGATCAGGGTGGTGTACATCAGGAACGCTCCTTTACACTTCGCTGGCGATGGGATCCGTGCGCGCGATGGCGGCGCCACGGGCCGTGTTGCGGGTATTGTAATAGGTCGCGGCAATCCCGGAAGCGAGAATGATGCCGATGCCGGCCCAGCCGTGCCAGTCGAACAGGTCGCCAAAGATCACCACGCCCCAGAAGCTGGAAAAAACGATGCCCGTGTATTGCAAATTAGCAACAACGAGGGTCTTGCCCAAGCGATAAGCGCGCGTCATGGCCATCTGCGCCATGGTGGCGCACAGGCCGATGGCGGCCAGCAAGCCGATGCCGTAGCCGCTCGTGTGCGCGTGCCAGACGACGGGGCCGCCGCCGGCGCTGGCCACGTGGCCGATCACGCCGGCGAGGAAATTGACGACCGAGAAATAAAACACGACGCGGTATTCGGGTTCGCCCAGCAAGCCCAGCTTGCGCACTTGCAAGTAGGCGAGCGCAGACAGCATGCCGGAAATCAAGGCCGTGATGGCGCCAGCCAACTGGTCCGTCTCGAACACAGGTTGCAGCAGCAGGGTCACGCCGACAAAGCTCATGGCAATCGCCGCTACCAGCGGCCACTCGACTTGTTGCGTCGCTTTCCACCAGCCGCCCGCCAGCAGGATCACGGCGATCCAGATGGGCGCCATGTAATTGAGCGTCATGGCCGTGGCCAGCGGCAGGATGGCGATGGCATAAAACCACAGCCACAGGGCGATCACACCCACCACGCCGCGCCACAGATGCTGGCCCGGCATCGTGGTTTTAAAGCTGCCGCCCTGGTACAAAATCGTGCAGCTCATGACGATCATGCCGATGATGCCGCGGTACATGACGATTTCGGAGGTCGAATACATATCCGACGCCAGCTTGACGCACACGCCCATGATGGCAAACATGAAACTGGCGAATAACATCCATAGAGATTGCATGAGTAATCCTGGTGATGAAAATGAAAAAGGCCGCGCAATGCGGCCCTTGAGGGAATTACAGTTCGATATTGTTGCGGTACCACTCGTGGAAGTGCTGCATGCCGTCTTCCATGGGCGACTGGTAAGGCCCCACTTCGTTTTCGCCGCGCGCCATCAGGGCCTTGCGGCCGGCGTCCATGCGCAGGGCGATTTCATCGTCCTCGACGCAGGTTTCCATGTAGGCAGCCCGTTCCGCTTCGACGAAGTCGCGCTCGAACAGCACGATTTCTTCCGGGTAATAGAACTCCACCACATTGCGCGTTTTTTGCGGGCCGTCCGGCCACAGGGTCGAGACGATCAGCACGTGCGGATACCATTCGACCATGATGTTCGGATACAGGGTCAGCCAGATGGCGCCATACGGTGGCACTTCGCCACCACGGAATTGCAGCACCTGCTCCTGCCATTTTTTATAGGCGGGCGAACCGGCTTGCTGCAGGCCGCGGTGCACGCCTACCGTCTGCACGCTGTAATCCTTGCCGAATTCCCAGCGCAGGTCGTCGCAGCTGACAAAGCTGCCCAGGCCCGGGTGGAACGGTTCCACGTGATAATCCTCGAGGTAGACTTCGATGAAAGTCTTCCAGTTGTAATCGCACTCGTGGATTTCCACGTGGTCGAACATATAGCCGGAAAAATCGAGGTCTTTCGAGACGGATAAATCTTTCAATTTTTCCATCACGTTGTAGCCATTTTGCTCGAATAACAAGCCATTCCAGCTTTGCAGCGGCGTTTTCGACAGGTTCAGGCACGGCGTCTCGGGGAAATGCGGCGCGCCGATCAATTCACCCTTGAGGTCGTAAGTCCAGCGGTGCAGCGGACAGACGATATGGTTCGCATTGCCGCGGCCATTGAACATCAGCGCCTGCCGGTGGCGGCACACATTGGACAGCACTTCGATGCCATTGGCGTTGCGCACGAGCATGCGCCCTTCGTTCTCAGACGCCAGGGTCGCAAAATCGCCGGTTTCCGGCACCATCAGTGCATGCCCGACATAGCGCGGGCCGGCTTGGAACAATTGCTGCATTTCACGCTGCAACAGCGTTTCGTCAAAATAGACGTGGACCGGAAGTTGCGCGTTTGAACGCGCCAGCTTGGCGTGAGTAGCCAGATCGGACATCCCAACCCCCCATAAATGTACAACGGTCAGCAGTGCCCCAGGCCATTCCCTGGGCAACCGCTACAGAGAGAAAGAATCCGCAAAGACCTGAATTCAAATTTGTTGAAACGGTATTTCGGACAGAACCGGCGATTATAGCGCGTATCGGCCTCGGCATTGCCAAACCCCCCCGGTAAATACGCTATTAATGAGAAACATTGTCATTTACCGTCTCATTTCCAGCGAATAGGGGCGATTGCGCTAGAATTCACTGCCAAGCTGGTAACGTCTTCCCCGTTGAGCACGCCGATTGCGCTTTAGTTTTCACTTAATAGTGTGGTTTGTTCTAAAATAACGCTTCTATGCTGGCCGGGAGTCCCCGGCGTCTCCCTACATACCCCTCGTGCCACGAAGAGATCTGAGTCTATGTCGAAGAAATTAACTGCCGCTGCCGCAGCGCCGGCCTCGTTTGAAGAGGCAATGGCGGAACTGGCGCAGCTGGTAACGCAAATGGAAGCGGGCCAGTTGCCGCTGGAAGCATCGGTCGCGGCGTATCAGCGCGGCTCGGAACTGGTCAAGTATTGCGCGACCCAGCTCGATAGCGTCGAAGCGCAGGTGAAAGTACTGGAAGGCGACATGTTGAAACCGTTCGTGGATGCCGGCGAGGCCGCACTATGATGGCCAGCGTACAACAGGACGGCGTGACTTTCGGCGACTGGATGCAAAGCACCCAGTCCGGCGTGGAAGGCAGGCTCGACCAATTCCTGCCTTCGGCCGATACCGTGCCGCACAAACTGCATGCGGCCATGCGCTATGCGCTACTGGGCGGTGGCAAGCGCGTGCGTCCGCTGCTGGTGATGGCGGCCGGTGAACTGTTTGACGCCGATCAAGATACCCTGGCGCGCGCTGCTTGTGCGCTGGAAATGATTCATGTGTATTCGCTGGTGCACGACGACATGCCTTGCATGGATGACGATGCCTTGCGCCGTGGCAAGCCCACCGTGCACATCGCCTATGATGAAGCGACGGCCCTGCTGGTGGGCGACGCGCTGCAATCGCAGGCGTTCATGCTGCTGGCAGACGGCGCGGCGATTCCTCCGGCGCGGCAAATGGCCATGATCAAGCTGCTGGCGCACGCCTCCGGTTCCTTTGGCATGTGCGGCGGCCAGGCGATCGACCTCGACAGCGTCGGCCAGGCCTTGACCTTGCCGCAGCTGGAACAGATGCATCAACTGAAAACGGGTGCCTTGCTGCGTGCGGCCGTGATGCTTGGCGCGCTGGCAGGCAAGGACTTGACGCCAGACGAGATGACGGCGCTGAACGCGTATGCGCGCGCCGTGGGACTGGCGTTCCAGGTGGTCGACGACGTGCTCGACGCGACGGCCGATTCGGCCACACTGGGCAAGACGGCGGGCAAGGATGCGGCGGCCAACAAGCCGACCTACGTATCGATTCTGGGGCTGGAGCCATCGAGAGCCCTGGCAGAACAATTGCGGTGCGACGCCCATGCGGCGCTGGCGCCATTCGGGGACAAGGCACGCCGTTTGCGCGAGCTGGCGGACCTGGTCGTGCAGCGGAAGGCATAAATGAAACTGTTAGAAACCATCAATGAACCAGCGCAAGTGCGCAAGCTGGCCCGCTCGCAACTGGTGCCGCTGGCCCAGGAATTGCGCAGCTTCCTGCTCGACTCCGTTTCCAAGACGGGCGGCCATCTGTCGTCCAACCTGGGCACGGTCGAGCTGACTGTCGCGCTGCACTACGTCTTCAACACGCCGCACGACCGCATCGTCTGGGACGTGGGCCACCAGACCTATTCGCACAAGATCCTCACGGGCCGGCGCGAGCGCATGCATACCCTGCGCCAGAAAGACGGCATTTCCGGCTTCCCGAAGCGCGACGAGAGCGAATACGACACCTTCGGCACGGCGCACTCGTCAACGTCCATTTCCGCGGCGCTGGGCATGGCGCAGGCCGCCAAGATCAAGGGCGACCCGCTGCACGCGATCGCCGTGATCGGCGACGGTTCGATGACGGCCGGCATGGCCTTCGAGGCGATGAACAATGCCGGCGTGCAGGAAGACGTCAACCTGCTGGTGATCTTGAACGACAACGATATGTCGATCTCGCCGCCCGTGGGCGCGCTGAACCGCCACCTGGCGCGTTTGATGTCGGGCCAGTTCTATGCGGCGGCTAAAAATGTCGGCAAGTCCGTCTTGCCCGGCCCCGTGCTGGAACTGGCGAAGCGCTTCGAAGAACACGCCAAGGGCATGGTCGTGCCCGCCACCATGTTCGAGGAATTCGGTTTTAACTATATCGGTCCCATCGATGGTCACGACCTCGATTCGCTGATCCCGACCTTGCAAAATATCAAGCAATTGAAGGGGCCGCAATTCCTGCACGTGGTCACCAAGAAGGGGCAGGGCTACAAGCTGGCCGAGGCGGAGCCTATCCTGTATCACGGCACGGGCAAGTTCAACCCGGCCGAAGGCATCAAGCCAGCCACGGCGCCGGCCAAGATGACGTACACGGAAGTGTTCGGCAACTGGCTGTGCGACATGGCTGCGCACGACAAGCGCCTGGTGGGCATCACGCCGGCCATGCGCGAAGGCTCGGGCATGGTCAAGTTCGAACAGCAATTCCCCAACCGCTACTTTGACGTGGGCATTGCCGAGCAGCATTCGGTCACCTTCGCCGCTGGTCTGGCTTGCGAAGGCTTGAAGCCCGTCGTGGCCATTTATTCGACTTTCCTGCAGCGCGCCTACGATCAGCTGATCCACGACGTGGCGCTGCAAAACCTGGACGTGACGTTCGCGCTGGACCGCGCCGGCCTGGTGGGTGCCGACGGCGCCACGCACGCTGGCAACTACGACATGGCGTTCTTGCGCTGCATTCCGAACATGGTCGTCATGGCCGCGTCCGATGAAAACGAGTGCCGGCAAATGCTCACCACGGGCTACCACTATCCGGGGCCGGCCGCGATCCGCTATCCGCGCGGCGCCGGTGCCGGCGCGGCCATCGTGCCGGAACTGACGAGCATTGAGATTGGCAAGGGCGAGCTCAAGCGCCACGGCAAGCGCATCGCCATCCTGGCTTTCGGTTCCATGGTGGCACCTGGCGTGGCGGCGGGCGAGAAGCTCGACGCGACGGTCGCCAACATGCGCTTCGTCAAGCCGCTCGACGTGGCGCTGGTGAAACAGCTTGCCGCTGAGCACGATTATCTGGTGACGGTGGAAGAGGGCTGCATCATGGGCGGCGCCGGTTCGGCCGTGGCGGAAGCGCTGGCGGCCGAAGGCATCGTCAAGCCGATTTTGATGCTGGGCTTGCCGGACGTCTTCATAGACCATGGCGACCCCGTGCAGCTGCTGAAAAGCGTGGGCCTCGATGCCACCGGTATCGCCGCCTCGATCGAGCAGCGCTTTGGCGGCAGCCAGCCGCGCCTGTCCGCCGTCAGCTAAGTTGGCTTGCATACGGAAAAGCGACACTGCGGTGCCGCTTTTTTTTCGTCCAGCGGGATTTTACGCTGCACTGCAACATTATTCACCCGGGAATGCTACGATGACGCTTTGATACTCTTTCAAAGTCAAACTTGCATTTCAGGAAACTTCACCGCCGTTCACGCGCACTGGCCGGCCGCTGGCTGACGGGCATGCACGCCTTTACCGACAAGCTGGTACAACGCCGTCCCCTGTGGATGATCACCCTGGCCATCGACGAAACGAATCTGTCCGAAGGATTGCGGGCGGCTTGCGCCTCGAGCGCCATGTTGCTCTTGGGCCTGCTGTTCGACCACCCCGATTTTTCCTGGGCCGCCATCGGCGCCTTCTGGACTTGCCTGGCCGATGCGGCCGGAACGCGGCGCATGCGCTTCGTCTCGATGGTGGGCTTCGGCCTGCTGTCGACGGTGGCCGGCGGCCTGACGGCGCTGGCGGCCGGCCATGGCGTGGCGGCCGCCGCCGTTGCTGTGCTGCTGTTTTCCTGGGCCGGCGCACTGGCGCGCATCTGGGGCGCGGCCACGGCGCAAGTGGCCATCCTGGCGGCCACGGCCTGCGTCGTGATGGTCACGCATCCGCTGGCATCGATGACGCAGACTGCGCCTTTCCTGGGCCTCTACATGTTTGGCTGCCTGTTTGCCACCGTGCTCAGTTTTACGGTCTGGCGCATCCACCCGTTTAGCCCGGCCCGGCGCGCGATACGCGCCGCGTACTCGCGCCTTGCCGGTATTGCGCGCGACAATGCGCGCTTCCTGGCGCAAGGTCCGGCATTGCCGGACGCGGCCGCGCATGGCGCCAGCTACCGTTCGCAGGCGCGCGCTGCGCTGGAAGCGGCGCGGGTGGCGCTGGCCGCCGTGCCGCCCGCGCGTGCGGGCCGCAGCGCCCTGTACGACAACCTGCTGCTGGCGCTCAGCGACGCCGAGCGCATCTTCGCCTATCTGATCGCTGTCACGCATACGTGCGAGCGCGATCAGCAGCGTCTGCGCCAGGACCCGCGCGCGCGGCGCAGCCTGGAAGTGATGGCCGTGCTGTTGCGCCGCCTGGGGCAAGCCGTGCAGCGCCAACCGGAAGCACCGCCTCTGGAGTTGCAGCGCCGCCTGGCTGGCTGCGGACGGCGCCTGGAAGCGGCGCTTGGCGCCTTGCTGCCCTTGCGCCTGAACGTGGACTTCATGGAACTGGGCTTGCCGCGCGCCGCGCAGCTGCCGTGGCGCGAGGCGGCTTTCCTGGCGCTGGGGCAGGCGTGGCAGACGGCAAAAGTCAACGCCACGCCGCAGTCGCTGAGCTGGCGCCATGCGGCGCGCGTGTCGCTGGCGACGACGGCAGGTTTCCTGCTGGTCGAGGCCTTGCATATTCCATTCGGTTACTGGGCGACCATGGCCACCTTGCTGATCTTGCAGCCATCCGTATCGACCACCTGGCCGCGCGGCATCGAGCGGGTCGCTGGCAGCGTGCTGGGCGCCGTGCTGGCCGTGCTGATCGGCCTCGCCGTGCACACCCCGCTGGCGATCTCGCTGGTGGTGTTTCCCCTGATCGTCGCCACCATGGCCTTGCGCCGCGTCAGCTACAGCCTGCACGTGCTGTTCATGACGCCGGCTTTCGTGCTGGTGGCCGACTATGCGGCGCCCGCCAGCGAGATGGTGTATGCCGCGAGCCGCCTGGGCAACAATGTGCTCGGTTGCATGCTGGCCCTGCTGGCCACGTTTTTCCTGTGGCCGGACCGCGAGGCGGACGACCTGGACCAGCGCCTGGCGAAAGCCGTGTCGGCCAACCTGAAATACCTGCTGGCCGTGCTGGCGGCGGGCGGACGCTGGGATAGCGCCATCGCGCGCCTGCGCCGCGAGGCGGGGCTGGCCAGCAATAACGCGGAGCAGGTGCTGCAGCGCCTGCGCATCGAACGCCGCCTGGACCGCAGCAGCGGCGTAGGCCTGGCGGCACTGCGCACCTTGCCGCTGCTGCGCCGCGTGGCGGGCAGCACGGCGCGCATCAGTTTGAGTCCCCAGGCCGAGCCGGCGCCGCCCCAGCTGCAGCAGTGGATTGCCGCCGTCAGCGGGGAAATCGATGCGCTGCTGCGCGGCGAATCGGGCACGCCTTCCCCCGCGCCCTGCGCCAGCGACGGCTTGACAGCCCTGCAAGCCGACGCCGTGGCTCAGGTGCAGCTGCTGCGTGGCTTGCTGCGCGAGCATATGCAGGCGCAAGCGCAGGGGAAGCCGGAAAAATTGACGCAGGTCGCCGAATAGACTACGGCTGTCCGGTTTCGCTTTGTCGCTGCCAGGCTTGATGGTTATCATTTGTCGATGCCAGCGTATAAAACAGGAATGAGCGACGTGGATAGATTGACAGCGGGGAAGACATGCCGGGTGGCCGCTGCCGTGCTGGCCATGGCCGTGGGATTGCCGGCAGGCGGCAATGTCGCGGCGCGCGAGGACCCAGCTGTCGTTTGCGCCAGCGCAAGCGGCTGGGACATGGCCTGTTTGCGCCAGGTCTATGTCCAGCCCATCGCCAACTGGCCTGGTCCTCAGTTACCCGCTGGCGTGGCGGCTGCGGAAATGGCGCCCGTCTCCGCCATTCCCGTGGTCCCCCTGGCGCCGGCCATCGTGGCGCTGGGGCAGCGCTTGTTCAATGATCCCCGTTTGTCGCGCTCGAATGCGGTGGCCTGCATTAGCTGTCACAGTCCAGCCTACAGTTTCGCCGACAGCAAGCGAGTTTCCGTGGGGCACGAAGGGCGCCTGGGCCAGCGTAATGTGCCGGGCTTGCTGGGCGTGGGCCAGATCACGCCGCTGTTCTGGGATGGCCGCGCCAGTAGCCTGGAAGAGCAGGCGCTGGGACCTTTGCAGCATCCGGATGAAATGGCGGCCGTGGCTGCGCAATTGCCCGCCAAGCTGGCTGCGCTGGACGACTACGCGGCGCAATTCGATGTGGCCTTCGGTCAGGGCGCGGGCGTGACGCTGCCGCGCATGTTGACGGCGCTGGCCGATTACCAGCGCACCCTGCTGCCGCCCGTCACGCGCTTCGATACTTTCCTGGAAGGCGAACGCACGGCCTTGACCGATCGCGAACTGCTGGGCCTGCACCTGTTTCGCACCAAGGCGCGCTGCATGACGTGCCACAGCGGCGCCTTGCTGACGGACCAGCAATTCCACAACCTGGGACTGAGCAATTACGGCAGCCGCAAGTATGAAGATCTGGGGCGCTACCTGGTGACGGGCAAGAATGAGGATGTGGGCAAGTTCCGCACACCGGGCCTGCGCGGCGTGGCGCAATCGGGGCCGTGGATGCACAATGGCGCATTCGCGCAGATGGTGGGCATGCTGAATATGTACAACGCGGGCATGTCGCGCCCCGAGCCGCAAAACGCGCAGCAGGCGGCCGATCCGAAGTTTCCCGTCACATCGACACTGCTGCAGCCATTGCAGCTGACGTCGGAAGAAATCATTGCGCTGAAGAGCTTTCTGGAAGCCCTGTAGCCGCTCGGCCGGTTGCGCCCGCAACCGGCCTTTTCCTGCCTGCGGCGCCATATTGTATAGACGTTTGGCACGCCGTAATCTCTCCAAATGCCACATTCCACAGGCTTCGCCGATATATTTTATAAAATAGAAATTTATCTATAGGAAATGTTGACTCTAAAATAAGTGCGGTCTATAGTCGATTTTGTAGCAAGCTTATTCGGTATGCGCAGCAGCCGGACACGGGTTGTGGACAGGACGGTGCCTTTGTTGGCCGTGATTTTTTTTCAACCATAGTAGATGTCGTCGCAGACAAGGGAAGCGCTCACGATGCAGAAAAAACTGAAAACCACTGCGCTGTACCTGGTGATCCTGGCCGCCGGCCTGGGCAGCGGTTATGGTCTGTCCTTGCTGCCTGGTCTATTCAAATCGACTTACACGGAAGGTAATTACGCCGCGTATTTCCCGAATGCCCAGGCGAAGGTGGTGTTGTACGGCACGGACTGGTGCGGCTATTGCGCCAAGACCCGTGCGTATTTCAAGGAAAACAAGATCGAATTCGTCGATCTCGATATCGAGAAATCCCCGGCAGCAAAAAAAGCCCATGAGGAACTCGGCGGCGGCGGCGTGCCCGTGGTGCTGATCGGCAACCGCAAGATCCAGGGTTTCAATACGGGTGCGCTGGAAGCGGCGCTGAAGAAAATCTGACGTTACAGTTTTTTAACTTGAAAGGCTCGCCATGTTCAAAAAGATTGCCGTTTTCCTGTTTGCCGCCGGCGCCGCGCTGTCCTTCAGTGCCCAGGCATTTGGCCCGGACTGCACCTTTGTCTGCGATCGCAACCTGCTCGATTGCGTGGAATTCGGCCAGCCGGCCTGCATCGAAAACTATCAGGCTTGCCAGAAGGAATGCCTGCGCCCACCGCGTCAGTGACGCGCGGATGCACTACCAGCTGATGGATGGCGCGTAAGAGACGGCGCGCCATGGATGTCTGTGATCGTCTGTCAATTCAACAGGAGTACTTATGTTCAAAAAACTGGGTTTCTTTTTGTTTGCCATGGGCGTCAGCGCCTCGTACGCGATGGCCGGCGGCGGCGAGGCGGAATGTTATACGCAATGCGATGAGGGGCTGGAGCAGTGCATGATCAACCGGCCGACGTCGTCCGGCGCCTGCACCAAGATTCATCGCATGTGCTATCAACGCTGCGACCAGGTAAATCAATAAGCACGGCGCGCGGCGAGGCCTGTTCTTGCAGGCCTGGCCGCGCCTATTTTGTCTCAGCCCCGCGTGCGGTCATGCCGCCACAGTACATCGCTGCCGCCGGCAAATCGGTTCAGCACGCGCGACAGCACGAACAGCAGGTCCGACAGGCGGTTCACGTACTGGCGCGGATGTTCATGAAGGGTTTCCGCATTGGCCAGCGTGACGATGCTGCGCTCGGCGCGGCGGCATACGGTGCGGCACACATGCGCCAGCGAGGCGGCGCGCGAACCGGCCGGCAGGATGAATTCACTCAAGGCCGGCAAGTCCGCATTGTATTTCGCCAGTAAATCATCGAGGCGCAGCACGTGCTCTTCCTTGATCAGCTGATAGCCCGGGATGCAGATTTCGCCACCCAGGTCGAACAGATCGTGCTGGATGGCCACCAGCTCCTCGCGCAAGGCGTCGGGCATGGCTTCGCACAGCAGCAAGCCGATATTTGAATTGAGTTCGTCCACGTCACCCATGGCGTGGATGCGCGCGCTGTCCTTGCTGGTGCGGCTGCCGTCGCCCAGGCCGGTGCTGCCATTGTCGCCCGTGCGCGTGGCGATTTTCGAAAGTCGGTTACCCATGATGCCGATCCTGTCAAAGAAGAATGGGGGCAGCATACGACACTGCGCGCCGCCTGGCTGCGGATTTGGCTGCAAATCGGACAAAAAATGCGCTGCACGCCACTTTTGTGCTTACAATCGTTGCACGCCCATGCCTTTTTGCCCCCATCTTATGCTCAATGCTGCCCCTGAATCCGGATTGACCGCTGCGCGCCAGCAAGCCGTCGTTGCGGCCCTGCTGGCCGTGCTGCCTGCCCGCTGCGTGCTGTCCGACGCCGAAGATACGCGCCCGTATGAATGCGACGGCCTGGCCGCCTATCGCCAGTTGCCGATGGTGGTCACCCTGCCGGATACGGAAGAGCAGGTCATCGCCATCCTCGGCGTCTGCCGGGAACTGAAGGTGCCGATCGTGCCGCGCGGCGCCGGCACGGGCTTGTCGGGCGGCGCCTTGCCCATCGCCGATGGCGTGGTGCTGTCGACGGCGCGCCTGAACCGCATCGTGCGCCTGGATGCCTACGCGCGCACGGCCGTGGTCCAGCCGGGCGTGCGCAATCTGGCCATTTCCGAAGCGGCCGCGCCCTACGCGCTGTACTACGCACCCGATCCGTCCTCGCAGATCGCCTGCAGCATCGGCGGCAACGTAGCGGAAAATTCGGGCGGTGTGCATTGCCTCAAATACGGCTTGACCGTGCACAATGTGCTGCGCGTGCGCGTTGTTACCATCGCTGGCGATGTGCTGGAACTGGGCGGCGAATGCCTGGACTCGCCCGGCCTCGACCTGCTGGCCGTCTTCATCGGCTCCGAAGGCATGCTGGGCATCGTCACGGAAGTGACGGTCAAGCTGATACCGAAACCGGCTACGGCGCGTGTCATCATGGCCTCGTTCGGCGACGTCGTCACGGGTGGCAATGCCGTGGCCAACGTGATCGCCGCCGGCATCATCCCGGCCGGGCTGGAAATGATGGACCAGACGTCCTCGCGCATGGTCGAACCGTTCGTCAAGGCCGGCTACGACACCGACGCGGCGGCCATTTTGCTGTGCGAAGCTGATGGCACGCACGAGGAAGTGGAAGAGGAAATCGCCCGCATGACGGCCGTGCTGGAAGGGGCGGGCGCCATCGCCATCGCCGTCTCACAGTCGGAAGCGGAGCGCATGAAGTTCTGGTCCGGCCGCAAGAATGCCTTTCCCGCCGCTGGTCGCATCTCGCCCGACTACTACTGCATGGACGGCACCATCCCGAGAAAAAAACTGGCGGAAGTCCTGACGGGCATCGCCGGCATGGAAACGACACATGGCTTGCGCTGCGCGAATGTGTTCCACGCGGGAGATGGCAATTTGCACCCCCTGATCCTGTTCGACGCCAACAAGCCCGGTGAATTCGAGCGCGCCGAGGCGTTTGGCGCGGACATCCTGGCTCTGTGCGTGGCCGTCGGCGGCACCATCACGGGCGAGCATGGCGTGGGCATGGAAAAGATCAATTCCATGTGCGTGCAGTTTACGCGCGCCGAACTCGATGCCTTCTTTGCCGTCAAGCGCGCGTTTGATCCCCACACCTTGCTGAACCCGGACAAGGCGATCCCCACCTTGAACCGCTGCGCCGAATTCGGCAAGATGCATGTGACCGCAGGACGCCTGCCGTTCGCCAACCTGCCCCGTTTTTAACCGCCGGAGACTCCCTTGCAAGCAATCGTGGAACAATTCAGGCAGACCATCCTGGCCGCCAGCGCAGCGGGCAGTCCCGTGCGCCTGCGCGGCGGCGGTACGAAAGACTGGTATGGCCAGCAATTCGACGGCGAGGTGCTCGATACGCGCGCGTATGCGGGCATCATCGACTATGAACCAACGGAGCTGGTGATCACGGCCCGCTGCGGCACGCCGCTGGCGGAGATCGAGGCGGCGCTGGCCGCGCGCAACCAGATGCTGGCCTTCGAACCACCGCATTTCGGCTCGCAAGCCACGGTGGGCGGCGTCGTCGCCAGCGCGCTGTCCGGGCCGCGCCGCGCCAGTGCGGGCGCTTTACGTGATTTTGTGCTGGGTGCCGTGCTGATGGATGGCCATGGCGAACGCCTGGCGTTTGGCGGGCAGGTGATGAAAAACGTGGCTGGCTACGATGTCTCGCGCCTGCTGGCCGGCTCGCTGGGGACCTTGGGCCTGATCCTGGAAGTGTCGCTGAAGGTGCTGCCCTTGCCCTTGCGCGAAGCGACGTTTCGTCTGGCGTGCGCTGAAATCGCCGCCTTGCGCCTGCTCAATGAATGGGCGGGCAAGCCGCTGCCGATATCGGCCAGCTGCTGGCACGACGGCGTGCTGACGGTACGCCTGTCCGGCGCCGAAGCGGCCGTGTCGGCGGCGCTGCGCACGCTGGACGGCGAACTGCTGGCAGCCGATGACGCGGCCGCCTTCTGGCTGGACGTGCGCGAACAGACGCATGCTTTCTTTGCGGGCGCGGGCAGCCTGTGGCGCTTGTCTCTGCCGCCGCACGCCAGTGCCGTGATTTTAAAGGGGCGCCAGCTGATCGAGTGGGGCGGGGCACAGCGCTGGCTGAAGCTCGACGGCGACGCCGATGCCGATAGCGCCCGGCACATTCGCCAGGCGGTGGCTGCGCTTGGGGGCCACGCCACCCTGTTCCGCGGCGGCGACAAGGCGGTGGGCGTGTTCCACCCGCTGGCGCCTGCCGTTGCCACCATCCACCAGCGCCTGCGGCAGGCTTTCGACCCTGCCGGCATCTTCAACCCGCACAGAATGTATTGAGCGCGCATGCAAACCAATCTCGCTGATTTCATCAAGAACACGCCGGCAGGCGACGAAGCCGAAGCCATCTTGCGCGCCTGCGTGCATTGCGGTTTTTGCACGGCCACCTGCCCCACCTACCAGTTGCTGGGCGATGAACTCGATGGCCCGCGCGGACGCATTTACCTGATCAAGCAAGTGCTCGAAGGCGCGCCCGTCACCGCCAAGACGCAGATGCACCTGGACCGCTGTCTGACCTGCCGCAACTGCGAGTCGACCTGTCCCTCGGGTGTGCAGTACGGGCGCCTGGTCGATATCGGCCGCAATGTCGTCGAGCAGCGCGTGCAGCGCCCCTTGCGCGAACGGGCCTTGCGCTTCGCCCTGAAGGAAGCCTTGCCACGCCGCTGGCTGTTTACGCCCGTGTACAAGGCGGGGCAGGCACTGCGGCCCTTGCTCTCCAAAAGTTTGCAGGACAAATTGCGCCCGGGCGCCGCCGCCGGCGCATGGCCCACGCGCCAGCACGCGCGCAGCATGCTGCTGCTCGACGGCTGCGTGCAGCCGGCCATGTCGCCGAACATCAACGCGGCTACGGCGCGCGTGTTTGATGCCCTGGGCGTGCAGCTGATCGTGGCGCCGAAGGCGGGCTGCTGCGGCGCGCTGCGCCATCACCTGAATGACCAGGAAGCCGCGCTGGATGACATGCGCCGCAATATCGACGCCTGGTGGCCGTATGTGGACAGCGCAGAAGCCATCGTCATGACGGCATCCGGCTGCGGGGCCACGGTCAAGGAATATGGACATCTGCTGGCGCACGATGCCCACTATGCGGAGAAGGCGCGGCGCATCGCCGCACTGACGCGCGATTTGTCCGAGATCATGCCGGCGTTTGAAACGGAGCTGGTGGACCTGCTGAAAGGGCGCATCGGCAAGCGAGTGGCGTATCACCCGCCCTGCACCCTGCAGCACGGCCAGCAGGTACGCGGCAAGGTGGAGCAGGTGCTGCGCGCCGTCGGCGTCGATGTGCGCCTGTGCGCCGACAGCCATTTGTGCTGCGGTTCGGCGGGCACGTATTCGATTCTGCAACCGGCACTGTCGCAGCAGCTGCGCGACAACAAGGTGGCGAACCTGGAAGCGTGCGAGCCGGACATGATCGTGTCGGCCAATATCGGCTGCCTGAGTCACCTGCAGTCTGGCACCGAGACGCCCGTGCGGCACTGGATCGAGCTGATCGACGCGGCCTTGAACCCCTAAGAGCCTATCCCGGTAGGGAGCGCCAGCAGGAGATGTATTCATCTGCTGGAATCAGCTCTACATAGGCACTTCGCTGTACTGCGCGATGCGCCATTGCGGGGCTGGGACGAAATTGTTCGCCCATTCCACCACGGCGTCGGCCGGCATGGGGCGGGCGATGCCGTAGCCTTGCGCCAGGTCGCAGCCCAGCTGGATCAGGCGCGCGCCATGCTCGACGCTTTCCACGCCTTCGGCGATCACCGTCAAGCTGAATGACCGGGCCAGGCCGATGACGGCGCGCACCAGGTGCAGGTCGTCGCGGTCGTTAAGCATATTGCGCACGAAGCTCTGGTCGATCTTGACGATGTTTGCCGGCAGGCGCTTCAAGTAGGACATCGATGAATAGCCGGTGCCGAAATCGTCGAGGGCAAAGGTGATGCCCAGCGCCTGGCAGGCGCGGATGATGCGACGCACGTCCTGGATGTCGTGCAGGGCAGAAGATTCGAGGATTTCCAGTTCCAGCATGCTGGCGCACACGCTGGGAAATTCGCCGAGGATGGTTTCGAGGCGCGAGACAAAGTCGGGTTGCTGGAAGTGGCGCGCCGCGATATTCACGCTGACTACCCAATGCTTGCCGCAAGCCGCCCAGCGATGCGTCTGCCACAGGGCCTGGCGCAGCACCCATTCGCCGATGTCGATGATCAAATCCGTCTGCTCCACCAGCGGCAGGAATTGCGCGGGCGCCAGCAGGCCGCGACGCGCATGCTGCCAGCGCAGCAATGCTTCCATGCCCACCACCGTGCCGGCGCGCATGTTCACCTTGGGTTGGTAGTGCAGCCGCAGTTCGCCGTTGATCAGGGCCTGGCGCACTTCCGTGCGCTGGTTGTGCTGGGTACGCACTTCTTCATCGAGATTGGTGTCGAAGAAGTGGTACTGGTTGCGCCCCGTCAATTTCGCCTGGTAGACGGCGTGGTCGGCGTGGCGCAGCAGGCTTTCCGTATTCAAGTCCTTGCCCGCATAGACGGCGATGCCGACGCTGGCCGTCATGTGCAGCGCCTGCTGGTCGCACTGGTAGGGGTGGCTCAGTTCCTGCATCAATTGCGTGACGTTCTGTTCGATGCTGGCGATGTTGGCCTGGCCGCACAGCAGCATGACGAATTCATCGCCGCCCAGGCGCGCCGCGTAGTGGACCTGGCCCGTAAAACTGTGCAGGCGGGCAGCCACCTGCTTGAGAATTTCATCGCCCGCTTCGGCGCCGTGGCGGTCGTTGATGGCCTGGAAGTGGTCGAGGTCGAACAGGCAGACGGCCAGCAGGCGCTGGCGTTCGCGCGCCAGGAACAGTTCCTGTTCGAAGCGGGCGGCCAGCGCGGCACGGTTGGGTAAACCCGTCAGTACATCATTGTAGTTTTGCCACGACAGTTTTTGCAGCGCCTGCTGCATGTGCATGGTTTCGTTCAGCTGTTCGCCCAGCTGGCGCTGGCTGGTCTTCAGTGACGTCAACAGCTCTTCGACATCGCCCGCCATGCTGTTGAACGAGTCCGACACGGCTCGCGCTTCGGGCGTGGCGCCGACTGCCAGGCGCACGGCGAAATTGCCTTCGCGGAAGCGATCGGTCGCTTGCACGAGCCGCGCCAGCAGCCGGCGGTGCGACGCCAGGATCAAGCCCAGCAGGAGGAAGACCAGGGCGATATTGATGGTGCTGAGGACGGCCTGTTCGCGCACCCGGTGCCATACCTGCTCCAGAGGCAGTGCGGGCGTGTAGTGCAGGGCGAGGATGCCGTCGCCGCCGTCCGGCAGCGCCACCGTCAGGCGGCTGCGGATGGGCGTGATGCCAGCCAGGCGCGCGAACCAGGCGGGCACGCTGTCGGCCAGCGGTTTGTCGGCCAGCACTTCGACATGCCCGCCAGCTGTATCCCAGTGCGCGGAAGCGAGGCTGCGGTTCAGCGGCAGGGCGCTGCGCAGCACCTGCCGCACCTTGTCGTGCATCGCGTGACTGTTCGTGTGCACGGTCAGCGGCAGCACGCTATTGGCCAGGAACAGGTCGAGTTGGCGGGCATCGCTCTGATAGCGCGCGTTGGCCAGCGCGCTTTCCGTACCGAGCAGGGCGTGATAGCGGACAGCGCAAACGGCGAGTATCAGGAAGAAAATAGGAATGAATAGGCGGGAATAAATGCCCATCCGCATCCATGAAGATATTATTTTCCCAAAGACTGGCATCGTTTTTTGATCGATATCTGCGAATAATTATGTCAACATTATCACCGAAATTTGCTATTGGAAACACAATATTGATATCAAGCATGAAATAAATGCAGATTGATTGATTTCAGCATTTATTGTTATAAATTAAAGGCATCGCATTGCTATTCCTGTAGCAATTGCCGAATATCGTCCGCCAGGCCGGCCGGTTTGCTGGCCGTCGCGTAGCGGCGAAATACGCTGCCATCCTTGCGCACCAAAAACTTGGTGAAGTTCCATTTGATCGATTGCGTGCCCAGTATGCCGGGCGCCGCCTGTTTCAATTGCGCAAACAGGGGATGGGCATGCGGGCCATTCACATCAACCTTGGCAAACAGGGGAAAGGTGACGCCGAAATTTTTTTCGCAAAAGGCTTTGATATCTTCGCGCGAACCCGGTTCCTGCTGGCGGAATTGATTGCAGGGAAAGCCCAGCACGACCAGGCCCTGCTCATGGAATTCGCGGTACAGCGCTTCCAGGCCCTGGTATTGGGGCGTGAAACCGCAGGCGCTGGCCGTGTTGACGATCAGCAGCACCTTGCCTCGGTATTGCGCCAGATCGACGGGCGTGCCGTCCAGCGCCTCGGCCTGGAAATCGTGGATGCTGCTCATGTCAGATGAGTCCCAGTGTGGTGGCGTTCGCCGACGGCGCCGCTGCCGGTGCCATTGTGCCCTTCAGTTTGATCGCCAGGCGCAGGTCGTTGACGGAGTCCGCATTGCGCAGCGCATCTTCATGGCTGATGGCGCCCGCTTCGTGCAGGTCGAACAGGGCCTGGTCAAAGGTCTGCATGCCATGCTCGCGCGATTTTTTCATCAATTCCTTGATCTCGTGCACCTGGCCCTTGAAGATCAGCTCGCTCATCAGCGGCGAATTGAGCAGGATTTCCAGCGCCGCCTTGCGCCCGCCGCCTTCCTTGTTGGGGATCAATCGCTGCGAAATCATGCCCTTCAAATTAAGCGACAAGTCCATCAACAGCTGCTGGCGCCGCTCTTCGGGGAAGAAATTGATGATGCGGTCTAGTGCCTGGTTGGCGTTGTTCGCGTGCAAGGTCGCCAGGCACAGATGGCCCGTCTCGGCAAACGCGATGGCGTGGTCCATGGTGTCGCGGTCGCGGATTTCCCCGATCTGTATCACGTCGGGCGCCTGGCGCAGGGTGTTTTTCAGGGCCGTGGCCCAGTCGTCCGTATCGACGCCCACTTCGCGCTGGGTGACGATGCAGTTGCCGTGCGGATGGATGAATTCCACGGGATCTTCGATGGTGATAATGTGGCCGTGGCTGTGGGCGTTGCGGTGGCCCACCATCGCCGCCAGGGTGGTCGACTTGCCGCAGCCCGTGGCGCCCACCATGATGACGAGGCCCCGCTTGCTCATCACGATGTCTTGCAGGATGGCGGGCAAGCCCAGCGCGTCCAGGGAGGGGATGGCGGTATTGATCAATCGCAAGACCATGCCTGCCTGGCCCATCTGCACGAAGGCGGACACGCGGAAACGCCCCAGGCCTTCCGGGCTGATGGCGAAATTGGCTTCGCGGCTGGACTCGAACTCGGCGGCCTGGCGCGCATTCATGACGGCGCGCACGTAGCCTGCCGCCTGCTGCGCGGCGAGCGCGCCGCCGGCCAGCGGCGTCAGCTTGCCATCGAGCTTGATGGCGGCAGGAAAGCCTGCCGTGATGAACAGGTCCGAGCCGCCCCGTGCGCGCATCTGCGCCAGCAGCGCGTGCATGGCTTCATAGTGTTCGTGCGTCGTTTGCATGGCTTATCCGGGGAAGTTTTCAGGCGACTTGGCGGCCGCGCGGGCCGCTTCTGCGGAAATCGTGCCGCGCCGCACCAGGTCGGTGAGACATTGGTCCAGCGTCTGCATGCCCACGTTGCTGCCCGTCTGGATGGCCGAATACATCTGCGCCACTTTCGCTTCGCGGATCAGGTTGCGCACGGCCGGCGTGGCCAGCATGATTTCATGCGCGGCTACGCGGCCGTTGCCGTCCTTGGTTTTCAGCAAGTTTTGCGAAATGACGGCTTGCAAGGATTCTGACAACATGGCGCGCACCATCTCCTTTTCCTCGGCGGGGAAGACGTCGATGATGCGGTCGATCGATTTTGCCGCCGACGAGGTGTGCAGGGTGCCGAACACCAGGTGGCCCGTCTCGGCCGCCGTCAGCGCCAGGCGGATGGTTTCCAGGTCGCGCAATTCGCCCACCAAAATCACGTCCGGGTCCTCGCGCAGGGCCGAACGCAGCGCGCTGCTGAACGAATGCGTGTGCGAGCCCACCTCGCGCTGGTTGATCAGGCATTTTTTCGGTTCATGCACGAATTCGATCGGGTCTTCGATGGTGAGAATATGGTGGTTCAGGCGTTCGTTGACGTGGTTCACCATGGCCGCCAAGGTGGTCGACTTGCCGGAACCCGTCGGGCCCGTCACCAGCACGAGGCCGCGCGGGCGCATGGCCAGCTCGCCGAAGATGCGTGGGGCGTTGAGTTCGTCCAGGGTCAGCACTTTCGACGGAATCGTGCGCAGCACGGCCGAAGCACCCCGTTCCTGGTTGTAGGCGTTGACGCGGAAGCGGGCCAGGCCAGGAATCTCGAACGAGAAATCGCATTCCAGCGCTTCTTCATAGACCTTGCGCTGGCTGTCGTTCATGATGTCGTAGATCATGCTGTGCACTTCCTTGTGCTCGAGCGGGGCCACGTTCAGGCGGCGCACGTCGCCATGGACCCGTATCATCGGCGGCAGGCCGGAAGACAGGTGCAAGTCGGAAGCCTTCTTGCTGACGGAGAAAGCGAGTAATTCGGAGATGTCCATTTATAATCCCTGTGCCTGCATTGATGGGCTGGCGCACTGTGCCGCCGCCCCTATACACTAGAAAATGATTATGTCCACAATCGAACAGAACTTGCAAGCCGTGCGCGACAGTATTGCGCAGGCCGCCTCTGACGCGCAGCGCGCGCCGACCGACGTGACCCTGCTGGCAGTCTCGAAGACCTTTGGCGCGGACGCCGTGCTGGCAGCGATGCGCGCGGGCCAGGCGGCGTTTGGCGAAAACTATTTGCAGGAAGCGCTCGACAAGATCGCCGCCGTCAAGCTTGCGCTGCCGCAAGGCGCACCCGTCTGGCACTTCATCGGCCCCATCCAGAGCAACAAGACGCGCCCCATCGCCGAACATTTCGACTGGGTGCACACGGTGGAACGGGAAAAGATCGCCGCGCGCCTGTCCGAACAGCGCCCGGCCGGCTTGCCGGACCTGAATATCTGTCTGCAAGTCAATATCAGCGGCGAGGCCAGCAAGAGCGGTGTGACGCCAGCGGAATTGCCAGCGCTGGCGCGCGCAGTGGCGCAGCTGCCCCGCTTGCGCCTGCGCGGCCTGATGGCGATTCCCGAGCCGGAAACGGATGTCGCCCTCCAGCGCCGGGCCTTTGCGCAATTGCGTGCGCTGTACGAACAATTGAAGGCTGAAGGGCTGGCGCTCGATACCCTGTCCATGGGCATGTCGGCCGACATGCGCGCCGCCGTGCTGGAAGGCGCCACCATCGTGCGCGTGGGCAGTGCCATCTTCGGTTCCCGTAATTACTCTCACTGATTGAATGAAAGCATCGCCATGACGACAGAATTGAATATCGCATTTGTGGGCGGCGGCAATATGGCTGCGGCTCTGATCGCCGGCCTGGCCGGCAAGTTGACCTTGGGCGGCAACATCCACGTGATCGACCCGCACGCGCCAGCGCTGGAAAAATTGCAGGCCCAATTCGGCGTCACGACGGCGATGCTTGCGGACGAAGCGCTGCGCGCCGTGGACGTGATCGTGCTGGCAGTCAAACCGCAAAGCATGCGCGAAGTGGCGGCGCAGTTGCTGCCCTTCCTCGACGGGGAACGGGCGCCATTGATCCTGTCGATCGCCGCCGGCATTCGCGCGCAAGACCTGTCGCGCTGGCTCGGTGATTACCCCGCCATCGTGCGCTGCATGCCGAACACGCCGGCCCTGATCGGCATGGGCATCACGGGCATGGTGGCCAGCAGCGGCGTCAGCGAGGAACAGAAAAAGACGGCGGACGCCATCCTGCGCGCCGTCGGCCAGACCGTCTGGCTCGACGACGAGGCGAAGATCGACCCTGTGACGGCCGTGTCCGGCAGCGGCCCCGCTTACGTGTTTTACTTTATCGAAGCGATGCAGCAGGCGGCCGCAGAACTGGGCTTGACGCCGGAGCAGGGCACGCAGCTGGCGATTGCCACCTTTACGGGCGCCGCGCAGCTGGCGGCGAACTCCAGCGAACCCGTGTCGCTGCTGCGCGAGCGCGTTACCTCGAAAGGGGGCACCACGTATGCAGCGCTGACCAGCATGGAAGAGAGCGGCGTCAAGGCGGCCATCGTCAAGGGCATCAAGGCGGCCGCGCAGCGGGGGCGCGAGATGGGGGACGAGCTGGGCAAATAAGTTCGGCTTACATCACCTTGACGGCGCGGCCGATGTATAAAATCGGCCCCGTCGGTCGGCCCGTGGGCGAACCCGTAGCCGGTTCCAGCGTGATTTCAAACAGTTGCTCCGGCTGCAGCGGCGGCAGCTTATCCAACGTCAGCTTGAGGCTTTGCCCTGGCTTGACCAGACCCAGCGAGACAGGCGCGCCCCAATCCTTGCCCTTGGTCCAGAATTGCATGGCTTTTTGCTGCGGCACGCTAGTCGGGCCCAGCGGGATCAGGCTCAGGTCGCGGTTCTTGCCGCCGCGTCCGCCCGCCTGCACGATCCAGCCCGGCGATTTATCCTGCGGCGCCACCAGCACCACCAGGTAGCCGGGCCCGCTTGGCGCTTGCAGCTGCACCGTGACCAGCACGGCCAGCGTTGCCGTGGCCACCAGGCCGCCGCCGGCCAGCACGCGCCAGAAAGCCAGGCTGTTCCACCACGCTTGCCAGCCGCCCGCCTGCTGCACGGTTTTCGGCGTGAACAGGCTGGCGCTGATGCGTGGCCACAGTTGCGCAGAGGGCGCTGCGGGCGGCGCCAGCGTGGTCAATGGAAGCAGACGCTGTTCCCACGCAGCAACCGCGTCGCGCAGCGCTGGCTCGCGCGGCAAGCGCTGTTCCACTTCCGCGCGCTCGGCCAGTTCCAGGGTACCCAGCACGTATTGGCTGGCCAGCCTTTGCAATTCCTCGTCGCTATTCATCATCCCATGCACTCCCGCAAGGCGGCCAGGCCACGCTTGACCCAAGCCTTGACGGTGCCCAGCGGCGCTTGCAGGCGCTGCGCGATTTCGCTATGGGAACAGCCATCCACGTAGGCGTACAGAATGCTATTGCGTTTGGATTCGTCCAGGTGACCGAGGCAATCGTGCAGCTTGCCCATGTCCGCCTGAAGGGCGTAGGCGTCGCCGGCATCATGGCCTTGTCGTTCGTGCAGCAGGGTTTCCACGGTATCCTCGTCGGCCGATACTTCATGGGCGCGGGCGCGCGCCACGTTCAGCGCCTGATGCCGCACCACCACATAGATCCAGCCCTTGCCGCTGCCGCGCGTGGCGTCGAAACTGCCGGCGCGGCGCCAGATGTTCAGGAAGGCGTCGTGCAGCACGTCTTCGGCCAGTGCCCGCTGGCGCACGATGCGCAGGGCCACGCCCAGCAAATAGCGGCTTTCTTGCTGGTACAGGCCGTGCAAGGCCTGCTGTTCGCCCCTGGCGCAGGCGCGCAGGGCGGCATCGTAATCGAACGGGGTGGCTAGCGTTGGCAAGGTGGGCGCAATCGTCAAGAGTTAACGGTTAGCAAGTTTTCAGTGCCGAGTATAGGCCAGAAACGGGCTTGCCAACCATCGTTTTCACTGATTTATGCGGCTTTCCAGAAGATATAGTCAGCCTGGTAGGGCACCCATTGCTTGACGCCAACGGTGTCCATGCCGCACGGCGCTGCCGGGGCCACGCCGCCGCTGGTGGCCACACGCTGGATGTAGCTGACGCCCTGCATGGCGCCGCTGCCCGTGGCCGGATTGGCTTTCACCAGCTGATAGGGGATATTGCCCGCGCCGGCGGGCGCCACGGCCACTTGCGTCGCCGTCACTTTCGAACCGTCCAGGTTGGCCCAAGTCGCAGGCGGACCGACATACGTGCCCACTTGCATGCCGCTGCGGTCGTTCAGGGCCGCATCCGGGCCCACGAAGACCCATTCATGGCCCGTCATGTCTTTTTTTACCTTGCATTCGTAGGCGATCTTGCCCACGCCTACTGTCTGCATGGCGACTTGGTGGCCATCGGGTACTTTAACGGCGTTCGGTAATTGTTCCTGCGAATAGCGTGCGCTCATGGGGGCGCAGGCGCTCAGCAGCAGGGCGGCGCTCAGCAGAGTGAGGGGGGGAACGGCGTGGCGTGGTGCAGTGTGGGCAAGCATGGCGAACTCCTGGTAGTTGGCTCAACCGGCTGGTTGATACCATGACTACCCATGGGCCTGTCATTTGGATGCAGCCAGGTAAAAGTATTTTTCAGGGCGGAGGCGGCGCCTGCTTGCCGACGCGGTGCAACAGGGTGCGGATCAGGGGCAGGGCAGCGTTCGCATGCTTGAGCAGCGAGGCGCCGGCCAGCAGCACCGGCACGAAACGCCGCGGGCGTACCAGCAGCAGGCCCAGCGCGGCGCCGCCCAGCATCAGGGGAATCTTGAAACGCGTCGCCAGGGTGTGGCGCAGATTGCCGCCTGTCAATGGTTCCAGCAACTGGCGCGTCTGCACGCCCAGGGCCAGACGCTGCAGCGTGCATTCGGCCAGCAGCGCGTCGCGCCGCTGCGCCAGGCTGGCGGCCGTGTGAACATGCGATAGTTTGGTGGGATGCGTGGTCATGGCCGCTCCGATTCCCGGCGCGCCAGCAGTTGCAGCTCGTCCAGGTCTTTGTTCAGTTCTGAAAGTGTGAAGGACAGCAGTTTCGGCTTGCTGCGGAAGCTGGCGCGCACGCCCAGCAGGGTGGCGAGGGCGGCAGTGATGAAGACGGCGGCCGTGATGGCGATGGCGGCGATGCGATGCGTGTCCCAGAATACGACGATGACGAGGAAGACCAGCAGCACCAGGCCGACAAACAGGCACAGCAGTGCCAGCATGGCCAGCGCCAGATAGGACAGGAAGCGCAGCGACTCTTCTTCCATTTCCACGGCCGCCAGGGCCAGACGGGTCTGGACGATGGCGGCGAGGGTCGCTGCGACTTGGGCGACATGGTGCACGATAGCCATATGCTGCCTTTCGCGTCAGGAGACGGCCTAGGCCGTCGGTACGGCGTCGTTACTGTTTAGCGGCGTGACGAGGAGAGCAGCAGGCCGAACAGCACGCCCACGACGGCGCCCGCGCCCACGGCTTTCCATGGATTGTCCTGCACGTATTCATCGGTGGCCTTGGCCGCCTTCTTGGTACGTTCGAGCAAGTCTTCTTCCAGCTTGATCAAGTCTTTCTTGGCCGTTTCCAGGGTGGCGATGAACTTGTCCTTGACGGCTTTGACATTCTCGCCCGTCTGATCCTTGGCGCCATCGAGCCAGCCTTCCGCTTCATTGATGACGGTTTTCAGGTCGCCGACCAGTTTGTCGCGGGCCTTGTCGGCGTCGGCGAGGATGCTGTCGCTGCTGGATTTTCCGGTATGTATCGAGCTCATTTATTACCTCATGGAAGTGAAACTGCACAGTGAAATACCAGTGTAGGCAGCAGCGGACAGGCTAGTCTTGCGCCGCCTCAAGGGTTGCCGCGGCGCAAGATCATTGATTAACGGAAAGCAAAGTCCAGCACCACGCCCGCAAACACCGCTGCTCCTAGCCAGTTATTATGCCGGAACGCCGCAAAACACGGCATACGCTCGCGTGCGCGGATCAGGGTGTAGTGGTAAACGGCGCAGCCGGCCGCCACCAGCAAGCCTGCCACATACCAGTAGCGCAAGCCCAGGTGCCAGCCGCAGACCAGCCACAGCAGCAGGAAAGCGGCATAGCACAGCATGATGATGGCCACGTCGTAGCGGCCAAAGGTGATGGCCGAGGTCTTGATGCCGATTTTTAAGTCGTCGTCGCGGTCGACCATCGCGTATTCCGTATCGTAGGCCACGGCCCAGAAGACATTACCCAGCAGCAGCAGCCAGGCGACGACGGGCACGCTATCCGTGATGGCGGCAAAGCCCATGGGGATGCCGAAGCCGAAGGCGATACCCAGGTAGGCTTGCGGAATCGCAAAGAAGCGCTTGAAGTAGGGGTAGGTGCCGGCGATGATGACGGCGGCCACCGACAGCTGCCTGGTCAGCGCATTCAAGGGCAGGATCAGGCAAAAGGCCAGCACGCTCAGTACGCCGGCAACAGCCAGCGCTTCCTTGCCGCTGATCCGCCCGCTGGTGATGGGACGGTCCACCGTACGCTTGACGAATTTGTCGATATCCTGATCGGCGTAGTCGTTGATGGCGCAGCCAGCCGAGCGCATCAGGAAAGTGCCGAGGGTGAAGATGAGCAGCAGCCGCCAGTCCGGCACGCCCTGCTGCGCCAGCCATAGCGCACACAGGGTAGGCCATAACAGCAATACGGTACCGATAGGCTTGTCCAGCCGTATCAGGCGGAAATACAGCGCCAGCTTGTTCATGGAAGACTCGATCTTGTTGAAGAGAAAGATCGATTATCGCAAAATAGTGCGTGGTCTACTATTTGACGCCGCCGACCTACTCCTCGCAGAGTGGTGTGATGCCGGGCAAGTCGCAGCTGGCGATGGCTGCGCAGAGGGCGTCGATGGCGGCCTTGCGCGTAAAACTCTTGCGCCAGAGCATCACCACCCTGCGTGATGGCACGGGGGCGGCGAATGGCCGGTATTCGAGCATGCCCTCGGTGGTGTGCATATTTGACACGGAGGCGCGCGGCAAGACCGTCAGGCCGATGCCGCTGGCCACCATGTGACGGATGGTTTCCAGGGAGGAACCTTCAAACGTGCGCTGCATGCCGTTGCCGGGCGAGGAAAAGCGTGCCATTTCGGGGCACACTTCCAGCACTTGGTCGCGGAAGCAATGGCCATTGCCCAGCAGGAGCATGGTTTCCGATTTCAAATCTTGCGCGGCGATTTTTTCACGCGCTGTCCACGGATGTTGGCGCGGCATGGCCACGACGAACGGTTCATCATACAGTTCCTGCATGGACATGCCGTGGTCGGGCAGCGGCAGGGCCATGATGGCCACGTCCAGTTCGCCCTGGCGCAGCAATTCGAGCAGGCGAACCGTGAAGTTTTCCTGCAAAATCAAAGGCATCTGCGGCACCTGGTCTATCATGGCCTTGACCAGGGGCGGCAGCAGGTAGGGGCCGATCGTATAGATCACGCCCAGGCGCAGGGGGCCGGCCAGCGGGTCCTTGTTTTGCTTGGCGAGTTCCTTGATGGCGGCCGTCTGTTCCAGCACACGCTCGGCTTGCGCAATGATCTGCGCGCCCAGGGGCGTGACCGAGATTTCCGCGCCGCCCCGTTCGAACAGGACCACACCCAATTCGTCTTCGAGTTTCTTGATCGCCACTGACAGGGTGGGCTGGGCAACGAAGCAGGCTTCGGCAGCATGCCCGAAGTGCTTCGCTCGCGCGACTGCAACGATATATTTCAGTTCAGTCAGTGTCATAGTTCGATTGAAACACAGGAAGTGCTTACTTGCAATGAATGAAAGGTGGCGCAAACGTGAAACTGTGGCGCCGATGGCGTATTGTAGCGGATCGCCCCCTATAATGCGGGACCAGGCAGCGAAGGGAGAGGGCGATGGAACTGCAGATGCAGGCGCTGGAAGCGGCAATCAACTACTGGCGTGCCAGGCAACCGGCGCGCGGCAATGAATATGCGCTGTCGCCGCCCGTCAGCCGCCTGGCCAGCGTGTATGCGCTGATGATTTACTACCGGCAAGATCACATCGCCGAAGAGGGCCTGGAACCGGCCATCCTGGCCTTGATCGATGCCTGGCGCCACGATGGCGGCGGCATGCAAGGCGATAGCCACGCCGGGTCGTGACCACATATATAACCCAACAAGAGATATCCATGCCTGATTTTGAAAACAAACTGTGCGGCCGTGACGAACTGCGCGCCCGCGCCGCGGCCCTGCCGAAACCGGTGGTGGTGACGAATGGCGTGTTTGACATTCTGCACCGCGGCCACGTGACCTATCTGGCGCAGGCGCGCGCGCTGGGCGCCTCGCTGGTGGTGGCCGTGAACACGGATGCCTCGGTGAAACGCCTGGGCAAGGGCGACGACCGTCCGTTGAACAGCTGCGAAGACCGCATGGCCGTGCTGGCCGCGCTGGAAGCGGTGAGCCTGGTGGTGCCGTTCTCGGAAGACAGCGCCCTGGAAGTGGTGCAGGAGATCGAGCCGGAAATCTATGCCAAGGGTGGCGACTACGATATGGCGGCCATTCCTGAAGGCAAGGCCGTGCTGGCGTATGGCGGCGAGGCCGTGGCCATCGATTTCGCACACGATCGCTCGACCACGAAGCTGTTGACGAAAGTGCGGACGCAGCAGGGCTGAGGAACGCCGTCAATGTTTCCATACAGATAAAAAGACGTTACTATGAGAACTGCCAGGGCTGCGACCTCGTTGCGTCAGCCCCAGCACACGTTACACCATATGCATTGCTTGTCATAGAAAATACATGGATCTTAAAACTTCTGGGGATTGGGGCGTGCCCTCTGGCGTCTGGTTCGTCGATGACGATGGCGCGTGGACCATGCAGCGCAGCGCGGACGGCCAGAACGTCTCGCCTTTGCTGAGCCCTGCCGATATCGGCCTGCTGATGCACGCGCGGCGCCTGCCCGCTGCCGCCGGCGCGCCCGTGCGGCAGTTTCCGCCTGAATTCTCGTTCGACCCCGCCACCGGCACGGCCTTGCAGGTGCCGCCCGACACGGCCGTCACGCCGCCCTGGGTGCCGCCCTACGGTGCGCATCCCGTCAGCGAGGTGCCACCGGCTGGCGCGGCCGGCTTGCGCCAGGCCAGCGTGCCCCTGAAACTGGCCGACCAGCGCGCGCGCGAAGAGCATGCGCAGGCCGACGCCTCGCTGCCCATGCCGCCGCCGGGCGAGTATGAATTTTTTTCCGCCCAGTTTGGCACCAGCGCTGCCGCGCTGCTGGCACTGGACCCGCGCAAGGCGGTCTTGCACGCCTGGCTGCCCGCCTCGAAACGCTGGCTGGCGCTGGACCCCGCGTATGGCGGCTTGCTGGCTGAATCGGACCTGGCCAACGGCGCCTGGCGCGCCGAGCTGGTGCCGGAATTTAACAGCGTGCTGGTCTTGCCGACGAGTCACGGCCTCGCTTGCCTCCGTCCCGACGTGCCTTCGCTGAGCTACGTGGTCGAGCATGTGGGCGGCGCGCCTTGCGCGGCCGCGCCCGTCTGGTTCCAGAACCGCCTGTGGGCGCCGCTGCGCGACGACGATGGCCGCATCCGCTTCGTCAACCTTGACGCAACGCAAAAGTCGGGCAGCGACGTGCTGCTCGACGGCGTCGTGGACCTGGGCGCCGTCAGCGCGCCCGTGGCTTATAACCGCATGGCTGTGTGGCCCTGCGCCAACGGCCAGCTGCGGCTGCAACTGCAGCCGGACGGCAACGTGGCCGCTTCGTTTACGCTCTGGCCCGAAGGACTGGTGCCGCACTTCGAATTCGGCAGCCCCTACCTGTCGCGCGATGGTGGCCTGTGGCAACTGTGCTTTGAAAGCCGCCGCGGCACCTATGTGTATGTGAAACTGGGTGTCCAGGTCGAGAAGGCCGACGCGCTGGCGCCGCGCCTGTGCTCGGGCAGCTTCAATTACCGCTTCGCCACCAAGCTGAAGACGGCGCCGTGGGAAGAGCCGGAACACGGCGACGATGGCGGCAAGAACCAGGCTGTCATGCCGCTGCTCGAATCGGGCGGGGGCAACAGCGTCTTCGGTGTCAAGTTCGCCACCAGCGCCGGTCTGTCCAGCGTGCTGCGCTCGAATGAACGCCTGGCAGCCCAGCTGGTGCAGGACGATGAATTGCGTGAAACCGTGTTTCATACCTTTGCCGTCAGCGAGCCGTGGCGCGTACGCCTGTTTATCCATGAACGCACGCTGTGGGGGTACCACCCGCTGCTGTCGCGCATCGATGGCTGGACCTTGCAGGCATGAAGGCGCGCGTCCTGATCGCGGCCTGTGCCGCTTTGCTCAGTGCAGCCGGCGTGCAGGCCGCGGGCATCCAGCAAGCGTTTCTGGTGCAAAACTCGGGCTGGATGGAGCCGTTCTACACGGACGAGCATTCGCAATTGAAGGCATTGGTGGGCGCCGTGGCGCAGGCAGCCACGAACCCGTCCGATAAAGTCTATACCTTGGCCTTCAGCCAGAGCAGCGGCGCGCACGTGTCGCCGTCGCTGCTGGGGCAGGGCCAGGGCGGCGCCGGCGTGGCGGGCCAGCTGGCCAGCCTGGGCCTGGCGCGCAAGGGCAATGGCGGCGCACTGGCTGACACGGATTTCCAGGAAGCCGTCACAAAAACCATCACGGGGCCGTTCCAGTCCGCCTCCGGCATCGTGTGGATCTTTACCAATAACAAGAACAGCCCGAACAACGATAGCCAGACGGCCGAGCGCAACCGCGACTTTTACCGCTTGCTGCATTTGGAACCATCGATCACCAAGACCTTGGTGTTTCCGCTGCGCATGCCCGTGCAGGGCAAGCTGTACAGTGCCAAGGGATTGATGGTGTATGCGCTGGCGTATGGCCAGCCGGCGTCCGAGGCTTTGACCCGCATCCTGGCTGAAGGGCGACTGTCGCAAGTGCTGACGCGTCCGCCCGCGCGATTAAAACCGGTGGACCAGGATGCCGTGCGCATCGTGCCCCAGTCCGTCAAGAACAGCGCCAATGTGCATGCCAGCCTGGGCCGCGACGGGCGCACCATCGTGCTCGACGTCGATGCGGCGAGCCTGGTGCCGCAAGTGGTGCTGCAGGCGTCCCTGCAAAACATGTTTTTCCCGTACGTCATCGATAGCGCCAAAGTGCACGCCAGTCTGGCGGGCCAGAATGCGCCCCTGCACGTTGCGCCCGATCAAATCCGCCAGCTGCAGCCGGGCGCCAGCCAGGCCGTGCAGGTGCAATTTTCCTTGCCGATGGCGCAGATTCCCTCGCCGTGGTCGGCGCAGGCGATCGCCGCCATGGGCAAGCAAGTGATGCTGCCCATGCAGGCGCAAGTGAGCTTGTCGGAACAGAGGCTGGCGCTGGCGCCCAGTTTTGGCAAGGATTTGCAGGAACTCTTCCCCGGCGACCCGATCTCAAGCATGTTTACGCCGCCCGACAGCGTGCGTGCCTCGCAGGCGACGATTCCCCTGCTGGTGCGCATCCAGTATCCGCTGCTGCCCGTGCTGGTGATACTGGGCGGCGTGCTGGCCCTCGTGCTGGGCTTGCTGGCGCTGGGCCTGGTCGGCACGCGCGCCACGCGCTACAAGGTGATGGTAGACGGCCTGCAGCGGCAAGTGTTAATAAAACCATTTAAAAGCGTGCAGATCCGCGATGATAACGGCCGCGACATCGGCGAACTCAGGCGTGGACTGGGCAAGCCGGCCGTCGTGCGCGTGGCGGACGGCCATACCCTGAGCCTGGCCTGAACAACGAATCCTTAAAAATTACTCCCATTCAACAGAGGCATACCATGGCGCAAGATACTCCAAAAGACAACACAGGCTTTACTTTGCCGGTCCCGGTAACGGCCCCGGCGTCCGTGCCGCCCGCCGCCGACGCCTCTGCCGCCAGCGCTGCCAGCGGCACCACGGCCACCACCGAAGCTGCACCCGCATTGGATCCTGCCAGCACGACCGATACCTCGTCGCGCGACACCCTGGTCGGCGGCGTGGTGCTGTTGCTGCTGTTCATCGCCTTTTTCTTTGCCAAGAATGCCTATGCGAATGGTTTGGTGGCCAAGCGCGTTCCGCCGAACAAGGCCAATGCTTCAGGCTGGTGGCTGTTCATCTTCCTGGCCAGCCTGGCCACGGGCGTGGTGCTGGCCGCCGTGAACGCGCATAAATTCCTCGCGCCACTATTCATGGGACCGCTGGTGCTGGTGGGCCTGGTCGCGTTACTGTTGACCTTTACATCGAGCCGCCGCTAAGCCGCACGCCGTCGTACGCATCATCGAAGGAATCACCATGGCAGAGAACCTGAACCAAACCATCACCGGCGGCGCCAGCGAGCGCAAGCAGGACAAGATCATCGAGCTGCGCCCGACCCTGTTCATCGGCATCGGCGGCACGGGCATGCAGGTGCTGATGCGCGTGCGCCGGCGCATCCTCAACACCCTGTGGGGCGGCGCGGGCAACCGCACGCGCATCGAGGGCTTGGCGGACTTTCCCATCGCGCAATTCATCCATTTCGACCTGGACAATGGTGCCGTGATCGAAAGCGGCGAATCGCAGGCCAAGGACTTGCAGTTCGACCAGGTGAAGTTCACCGATGACGACAAGGTGGTCGAAGCGTTCGACATGGACAAGTACAGCCGTGATGAAGATTCCTTGGAAAAATATCCACACATCAAGGAATGGCTGCCGCTGACGCCGCAGCGCATCCGCGAATTGCGTTTCGACATGAGCAGCGGTGCGGGCCAGATCCGCGCCGTCTCGCGCCTGTATTTCTTCGACAAGTATGCGAAGATCCGCGACAAGATCCGCTTGAAATTGAAAGCCCTGAAGGCGGGCCTGTCGCACGAGCGCCAGCTGGCCGAGCTGGGCTTGCGCATGGAAACGAACCGTTTCCGCATCGTCATCGTCGGTTCCGTGGCGGGCGGCACGGGTTCCGGTTCCTTTTTGGACATGGGCTTGCTGGCGCGCTGGCTGGCGCGCAGCGAAGTGGGCGCTGCCGACGTCGAGCTGATGCTGTTCTTGCCGACCGGCTACACCAAGGCCAACAAGGACCGGGTCGAGGCCAACGGCTATGCGGCGCTGATGGAGCTGGAATCGGCGATGATGGGCAACAAGGGCTATGTGGGTCGCTGGGATGCGTATGACCGGCCGGAACTGTCGCGCGAGCCGTACAGCGAGGTTTATCTCATCGATTCGGGTAATCTTGCCCAGCAGCACACCAAGGATGTCAGCGACGTCTACCACATGGTGGCCGACTCGCTGTTCGAGGATTTCGCCTCGGCCGACTTCGCGCGCGCCAAGCGCTCGATCGCCGTCAACCAGGCGCAGCACAAGAATTCCCTGTACAACGCGCCCGTGCCGCAAGACCGCTTCGGCGACATGCGCCTGTATTTCTCAAAGCGTTTTTCCTCATTCGGCATGGCCGTGCTCGATACGCGCCAGGAAGCGGCGCGTGATGAGCGGGCCCATCGCTGGGCCGGCGCCATGCTGCAGGCGTTCTTTGGCGTGGGCGGCACGGATGCGGGCGCCAACCGCGCCACCGATACGCAGCGCGATAATTTCCTCGCCGCCAATATGTTCCTGAAAGGAACGCCATTCAGCGATTTCCCCGAGTTTTCCGACAAGAGCATCGAACTGAAGCGCTCCAGCGGCGACTTCATCGATTTTCGCGTCGTCGACGAATTGCTGGAAGACCGCCACGGCCACTTGCTGGCCGGCGTGGAAAACAGGGTCAATACGCGCATCAACGATATCCGCACGGGTTTCGACCGCAGCGAATGGCCGGCGCAAGTGCGCGACGCCATGAAACACCTGGAACGCGACGCCGTGCGCGACCAGGATTCCACTGCAGACACGACGGAAGACCGCATCAGCAAGCGCCGCCGCGAAGTGCTCGAGGACGTCAAGAAAGTCGTGCGCGACCAGCTGTATGGCTATCTTGATAATAAAGAGTTCGGCGGCCTGGAGTACGTGCTGTCGCTGGTGGAACAGATCAAGGACCGTATCGAGGCGCCGGGCAGCGGCTTGACGGCGCAGATCGGCGCGAATGCCGAGCGCTACCGCGAAATCAAGGAAGCCGTGCGTTCGCGCGAATACGAGCGCCTGCTGAACAACCTGGAGCAGACGCGCAGCACCTTCGGTTTCCTCAGCAATGGCGAAAAGCAGGCTGGCGTGGTGATGGACCATTTGCGCACGGAAATGGCGAATGCCCTGAAATTCCATTTGCGCGCCAAGGCGGCGGACGAGTCCGTCATCCTGCTGGGCGAACTGTCGCGCTGGCTGGGCAACCGCGTGGGCGTCGATGCGCAAGGCCGCGCGCAGTGGAATGGCCTGGTGGGCGAGCTGCAATCGGGCCGCGAAGGCGTGCTGGCCATGCTGGCGGAATTGAAAACGGCCAATACCATCCTGCAAAAGGACCTGGACAAGGAACATGCGACCCTGATCGTCATTCCCGTTACGGAAAAAGACATAGCACTGCCGTCGGCGGCCACCTTGCGCCAGTGGGCCGATGAAGCGTTCAAGGACATGGGCGGCTCGAAAGCGCTGTTCCCCATGTTGGGCGAACCGGCGCAACGGGGCTTGATCCTGGCCAAGGTCACGCGCATGGCCGAAAACATGATCGCCACGGCGGGCCTGGCCGAAGGGGTGACGAGCACGCCCGACCCCTTGTTCGAGGCATTGGAACAGATGGATGTGTCCGAGCGCCTGGACCGCTTCCGCAAGTTGCTGGCCTGCTCCATGCCATGGATCGACGCCAATATGGCGGGCGATTTCACGGTCGTGTCGGACCAGTTCAAGTGCGTGATCGGCGTGGCCAACGCGGCCGCCTTCAAGGCGAAGTTCGGCGCCGAGCTCGAATCGTGCGTGCCGACCCAGGTGGGTATCACGGTGAGCCAGCTAGAAATTGTCGAGACGGGCATACGCGGGCGCGCCGTCTGCTATTGCGAACTGGCCGGCGTGCCGATGACGGTGCTGCGGGGCCTGGAAGGCTGGCGCACCAGCTACCGCAAGGAGGGCGACAACGACAAGGCGCCGACGCACACCCATATTGACCCAACGCAATTCACGCACCCTATCGCACCGAACACGGACGAAATGAAGCGCCTGGCGGAAGATTTCGGCGAATTCCTGCAAGCGATCATGCTGGGCATACTGACGCGCCACACGGGCCGCGTCGTGCCGCCGGGCCAATACCAGTTTGCGGTCGAACCGGGCGACTTGCGCCGCATCGGCAATGAACGGGCCATCCGCCAGAACGGCATGCCCGCTTCATACGAGAAAAATATCGCCCTGCGCATCGAAGAAAAATTGGCTGCGCTTGACGCCGTGCAGACGGCGGCCCTGGCGGCGCTGGCAAAATATTATGAACGGGGCGTGTATGCGCCCAGGCTGGTGGCGCAGGCCGATGGCTCGCAACTGCCGTATATCGGCTTTGGCAGCGCCATTTCCGCCGAAGTGGGCGCGCGCCTGCGCGAGTCGGCGCGCCGCAAGGGCATGACCAGCGATGAGCTCGACCGCACGGTGCAAGACTTGCTGGGCCGTCTGAAGGAGTGGGCGAATGTCATCGGCGACTCTGACAGCGATGCCTACGATTGGGAAGTGCGCGAGCCGGAAGCGGATGGCCAGCCCCGTTTGAAATATGCGATCAAGGGGGAAATGCTGGAAGCGGGGCGCCTGGAGCAATTGCTGCGCCCTGCAGCCGCCGCCGCCCCCGTGGCAGCCGCGTTCGGCATGGCGCCGCCACCGCTGGGCGGCATGCCGCCGCCCTTGGTGGAATACCAGTATTTCCTGGGCATCAACGGCCAGCAGCAGGGACCGTTCACGGCCCAGCAGATCGTGCAGTACGTGCAGGCGGGACAAGTCGTACCGGCCACCACCAAGGTATGGCGCGCCGGCTTGCCGGCCTGGGCCGACCTGGCCCAGTTCCCCGAGCTGGCACTCCTGTTCCTCAGCGCGCCGCCACCGTTGATGCCGCCGCCCCTGTGAACGCTGGAATGACGCTGGAATGAAGGATTAGTTTTGGATATCTGCAACAAATGTAAAACGGGCCTGTGGACCGCTGTCAGTCATTGCCCGTACTGCGGACAGGCGCAGGCTGGCACGGCCCGGCCAGCTGGGGCCGTGCCGCCACCGCGGCCTGTGCCCCCGCCTCTGCCAGCTTCACCGCCTGTGGCGCCCAAGCCGCCGCCCGTGCCGGTAGCCCCGGCGCCTGCGCCGAAAGCGCCGCCGCAACCGGCTTCCGCGCAGGCGCGAGCCATGCCAAAGCCCGTACCTGTGCCTATGCTTCCACCGGCGCCTCCACCTGCGCCAGCCCCGGCAACACCAGTGCTGCCGTTACCGCCGCGCAAGTGGCTGCGCTGGCTGGGCGGAGCCGCCGTGCTGGCGGCCGTCATCGTCTACATGAATGGCAAGCCGGGTGGCAAGAACGATGCAGCCTGCAATGACGCCATCGATAGCGGCCTCAAGTTGGTAGCGAATGGCAGCCTGGACGGTGCCCGCCAGAAGCTGGCGACGGCGAAAAATGTGTGTGCGGGCAAGTCCAGCGCCAAGGCGGACGATTTGCAGGCGGCGATCGGCAAGGCGGGCGCCGCATCGGGCAGTTGCCAGCGGGGCGTGCGCGCCATCGAACGCAATATTGACGGCCATCAATTGCAAAGCGCCGCCAGGGGCATCGCCGCGCTCGACGTTGATTGTGCGGGCGCATCCAGCGTGGCATCCTTGCGCAAGCAGCTGGCGCGCCAGCAGGCGGCAGCCGCATCGGTGCTGGTGGGGGTGCGCCAGGCGCTCGATGCCAAGGATGCGGCAGCGGCAAGGAATAGCATCGCCCGGCTGGAAGCGATCGACCGCGAAGCGGTGGAGTTGCCGCAGTTGAAGGCCGACGTGCAAGCGCTGTTGGCAGCCGCGGCGCCTGCACCCGCGCCCGTTTCTGCACCGGCACCGCTGGAAACGGCGCCGGCCCGCATCGTGCCAACGGAACCGGCGCCCGTGCGCGCGGTCGAACGTTCAGCGGTGGCTGAACGCCGTCCGCTGGACACGTCGCCCGTCGATAGCGGCGCGGCCATGCGCAGCGAGATGGCGCAATCGTTCCTGCGCGACGCCGAACGCTCTTTGCTGGAAGGCAAGTTTGATGCGGCCAAGACCTATCTGGAAAGCGCGCGTCGCGTCGATCCCGGCAATGCGCGCATTGACAACCTGTCGCGCCGCATCCGCGAGCGCGAACGGCAAGTGCTGCAGACGGAAACAACGATCAATTAGTTATCAGGGGGCACCATGCTGAATCACACCACCTTGCGCGCGGTCGCTGCGCTGACCATCGCGGCCATGCTGGCCGGCTGCGCCACGGCGACCATGCAACCGAACGGCGTGCGCCAGGACGGTTCCTATACGCAAAGTGGCGCCCAGGCGGCAACAGATGAGGACCCGTGCAGCGTGGGCACGTCGGCTGCGGCCGGCGCGGCCGTGGGGGCGCTGCTGGGCGCGCTGGCGGGCGGCAAGAATGGCGCGCTGAAGGGCGCGGCCATCGGCGGCGGCCTGGCGGCGGCCGGTTGCCTGGCCATCAACGTCAATTCGCGCCAGACCAAGACGGCGGCGCAGGCGGACCGCGACTACATCCGCGCGCGCGGCGCGCTGCCGCGCGAGCCGCAAGTGGTGTCGTACACGCCGCAGCTGAGCGCATCGACCGTCAAGCGGGGCCAGCCGTTCAAGGTCACAAGCGTGGTGGAGCTGGTCAACGGCAGCGCGCAGAGCGTCAATGACGTGCGCGAAGAACTGGTGGTGCTCGACCCGCAAGGCCAGCCATTCAAGTCCGGCTCGAAAGCCCTGGCCAGCAGCAACAAGTCGGGCGGACGTTTTGAAAACTCCTTCGAGCTGACCTTGCCGGCCGGCGTGTCGCAGGGCGTGTATGGCGTCAAGACGAATCTGTACGTGAACGGCAAGCTGGCCGCCACGCGCGACTTGCGCACGCAGCTGGTGATGCTGGACGCGGACGGTGCCGCAGCGCAACTGGCGCAGCGTTAAGCTCCACCACTGTAGCCATGTTGGCGCCAGGCCTCGTAGACCACGACGGCCACCGTATTCGACAAATTCAAACTGCGGTTATCGGGTCGCATGGGCAGGCGGATGCGTTGCTCTGCCGGAAAGCTGTCGCGCAGGGCCGGATCCAGGCCTTTTGTTTCCGAACCGAACACGAATACGTCGCCCGGCAGGAAGGCCACGTCGCCGAACGGGCGCGAACCGCGCGTGGTCATGGCGAACATGCGGGCCGGGTCGGGCTGGGTGTCAGCCAGGAACGCTGCCCAGTTCTTGTGCACCTTCATCTTGGCGTAGTCGTGGTAATCGAGGCCGGCGCGCTTCATCTTGGCGTCGTCGAGCGGAAAGCCCAGCGGTTCGACCAGGTGCAGCTGCGCGCCCGTGTTGGCGCACAGGCGGATGACGTTGCCCGTGTTGGGCGGGATTTCAGGTTCTACCAAAACAACGTGAAACAAAATGCTCTCCTTGGGTCTATCTCTCATATAGTTCATTCAATGCGGCGGCGTGCGCGCCACGACCAGGATGCTGACCTTCGCCGCCCCCGCGCGCTTGCAGGCGGTGGCCAGGGCGTTGACGGTATGGCCGCTGCTCATCACGTCGTCGACGATGCCGACATGGCATCCTTGCAATAACGCCCCGTGTTCGGGCGCGATGGCGAAGGCATGCGCCAGGTTGGCTTGCCGTTCCTGTGGCGCCACGCTGCTTTGCGCCCTGGTGTCGCGTACGCGCAGCGCCAGGCGGGGCTGCAAATGTACGTCCAGCAGGCGCGCCAGCGGGCGGGCAATTTCCAGCGCCTGGTTGTATCCCCGTTCGGCCAGCCTGGCCGGTCCCAGTGGTATGGGGCACAGCAATTGCGGCGCGTCCCAATCTGCTTGTTGCTGAATGGCAACATGCAGCAGTTGCGCAAACAGGGGCGCCAGCGCCAGGCGCGCGCCGAATTTCAGCTGCAACAGCAACTGGTCGACAGGCGCCGCATAATCAAACGCCGTGATCGTGGTGTCATATGCGGGCCTTTGGCGCAAACAGCGTCCGCACAGCAGAGCCACATCAATGTCTGCGAGCGGATTGGCGCATTGGCGGCAGCGGTGGCGCAGCAGCCCCAGGTATTGTGCGCGGCAGGGCAGGCACAGCACTTCCGGGCAGCCGATGCCGCACAGCGCGCACTGGGCCGGCAGCACCGTGGCGCCCAGCCAACGGTGCAGCGCCTGCCAGGCGGCATCAAGCCGGGGCCGGATGGCGGTCCGCATCGCGATGGCGTCGTTCCATGTACACTGCCGACATTATCTCACCTCCCCCGATTCAACATGCCAGTTCCCACCAGTCCGCCCAAAATGAGTGCGCCCATCGATGCGGTGCAAGTACGCGATTTCTTTTCCCGTCCGGCGCGCAGCGCACCGTCGGACTTCCTGCGCCGCGAAGTATCAAAGCGCATGCACGAGCGCCTGGAGCTGGTGAAAATCACGCCGCATCGCGTGCTCGATGCTGGCTGCGGCCCCGGTGCGGACCTGGCGCAGCTGCAAAAGGATTATCCCGCCGCGCAGATTATTGGTCTCGATGCAGCGCAAGCGATGATGCAGGCGGCGCGCGCACCCGCGTCGAAACTGGCCGGCCTGAACCAGTTCCTCAGCAAGTTGCTGCCGGCCAAGGCGGGCGTGGATCTGCTGTGCGGCGACCTGGGCGACCTGCCGCTGGCGCAGGGCAGCATCGACCTCGTGTGGTCGAACCTCGCGCTGCACTGGCATGCCCAGCCCGACCGCGTGTTCGCCGAATGGCGGCGCGCGCTGCGTCTCGATGGCTTGCTGATGTTTTCCTGCTTCGGTCCCGACACCTTCCGCGAAGTGCGTGACGCTTTTGCCGAGGCGGACCTGTTTCCGCACGCCTTGCCCTTTGTCGACATGCACGACTTTGGCGACATGCTGGTTGAGACGGGTTTTTCCACGCCCGTGCTGGACATGGAAATCATCACCGTCACTTACGATACGGCGGCAAAACTGCTGGCGGACGTGCGTGCCTTTGGCGGCAACCCGCTCACCACGCGCCGGCGCGGCCTGATGGGCAAGGCTGCCTGGCAGCGCATGCTGGCCGCGCTGGAAAAGATGCGTCGTCCCGACGGCAAGCTGGGCCTGAGTTTCGAGGTGATCTATGGCCACGCCTTCCGTCCCGCACCGCGCGTGACGCGCAATGGCGAGGCGATCATCCGCTTTGATTTACCCAGAAAACCTCGATAAAAGGGGAAAGAAACCGATACTTGGTCGGCATCCGTGCGTCAATGCTGCAGTAACCGTTGCAAAGCGCGCGGCGGCCGGGAGAAGGGCGCGCACAAAGCGGATTATTGCTTGATGGATTCAAGTTTACTTGATTATAATCGTTGATTGTTTGTCAGCTTGTTAAGTAGAAAAAACAAGGGCTGCATACAAAATAAAAAAAACAAAGCAAGACTTATTCGAAGTTACTGCATTAGTATAGTAACCATCTTCCACGCGAGGCCATTTCAAGGTGGGGAAGAAAAACAGGGTTCCAGCATGGTTGCGCGCCGCCGTTTTTGCTGCGGCAGCCAGCATGGAATTCGCTGGTGCTTGACGCACATGGCCGTATTCTGGCCGTGTTGCTTTCATGGAGGAGCGGCAGCGGTCCAGTACGGAGAAGTCCGCAGCCGTTTAAAATATCATTATTTTTGGGTGGTTGGGGAAAACATGACACATGCAAAGCGACTTCAATCGTTGCTGCTCGGGCTGTCTTTGACAGCGTTTGGCATCGGGCGATGGGCCACGGCGGCACCGGCTGCCGGCACCTATCCCGGCACCGGCGGTCCCGTGCCGTTCGAAATGAATCTGCAACCGCCGGCGACACAGATCGCCCATGAAATCTACGATTTGCACACCCTGATGATGATCATCTGCCTGGTGATCTTCGTGGCCGTGTTCGGCGTCATGTTTTATTCCATCTTCAAGCACCGCAAGTCCCTGGGCCACAAACCGGCCACCTTCCACGAAAGCACCACCGTCGAGATCGCCTGGACCGTCGTGCCTTTCCTGATCGTCATCGGCATGGCCCTGCCTGCCACGCGCACCGTGGTGGGCATGAAGGATACCTCGAACGCCGATATCACCATCAAGGCCACCGGCATGCAGTGGAAATGGGGCTATGACTACCTGAAAGGCGAGGGTGAAGGCATTTCCTTCCTCTCCAACCTGTCCACGCCCCGTTCGCAGGTGGGGGCGCCAGGCGCGCCGCCGACGGAAAAACGCGGTGAAAACTACCTGATCGAAGTCGACAACGAAGTCGTGGTGCCGGTCAACAAGAAGATCCGCATGGTGCTGACGGCCAACGACGTTATCCACGCCTGGTCCGTGCCCGCCTTCGGCGTGAAACAGGATGCGATTCCCGGCTTCGTGCGCGACACCTGGTTCAAGGCCGACCATATCGGCACCTTCCGCGGCAATTGCGCCGAACTGTGCGGCAAGGAGCACGCCTTCATGCCCATCGTTGTCAAGGTCGTATCCAACGAGGACTACAAGGCCTGGGTTGATGTAAAACAAAAGGAAATGGCGGCATTGGCCGATGATCCAAGCAAGGTGTGGACCATCGACGAATTGAAGGTCAAGGGCGAGAAAGTGTATACGGCCAACTGCGTGGTCTGCCACCAGGCGACAGGCAAGGGCGTGCCCGGTGCCTTTGCAGCGCTGGACGGCTCTGCCGTGGTGAACGGTCCGAAAGCGGAACAGATTCATGTCTTGCTGAACGGGCAAAAGAGCGGCAAGTATCCAGCGGAAATGCCCGCCTGGAAACAGCTGTCCGACACGGAAATTGCCGCAGTGATCACTTACACGCGCAATTCCTGGTCGAACAAGGCCGAAGAGAACATCGTTCAACCAGCCGAAGTCGTGGCTGCACGCAAGTAATTAGGAGCCGTACATGAGCACTAGCACCTTGGACCACGCCGGTCACGACCATGCCCACGACCATCCCAGTGGCTACCGCCGCTGGCTGTTTGCCACCAACCACAAGGATATCGGTACCCTGTACCTGTGGTTCTCGTTCATCATGCTGTTGTCGGGCGGCGTGCTGGCCCTGATGATACGTACGGAACTGTTTCACCCAGGCTTGCAATTCTTTCACCCTGAATTCTTCAACCAGCTGACCACCATGCACGGCCTGGTGATGGTGTTTGGCGCCATCATGCCGGCCTTCGTCGGCTACGCCAACTGGATGATCCCGCTGCAAGTGGGCGCATCCGACATGGCCTTCGCCCGCATGAACAACTTCTCGTTCTGGCTGCTGCCACCGGCCGCGCTGCTGCTGGCCACGTCCTTCCTCGTGCCGGGCGGCGCCACTGCTGCCGGCTGGACCCTGTATGCGCCGCTGTCGACGCAGATGGGCCCCGGCATGGACATGGCGATTTTTGCCATGCATCTGATGGGCGCCTCGTCCATCATGGGTTCGATCAACATCATCGTTACCATCCTCAACATGCGCGCTCCCGGCATGACCTTGATGAAAATGCCGATGTTCTGCTGGACCTGGCTGATTACCGCTTACCTGTTGATCGCCGTGATGCCCGTGCTGGCCGGCGCCATTACCATGACCCTGACGGACCGCCATTTCGGCACGTCCTTCTTTAACGCTGCCGGTGGCGGCGACCCCGTCATGTACCAGCACATCTTCTGGTTCTTCGGCCACCCCGAGGTCTACATCATGATCTTGCCGGCCTTCGGCATCGTCTCGCAGATCCTGCCCGCGTTTGCCCGTAAACCCTTGTTCGGCTACGCCTCGATGGTCTACGCCACGGCCTCGATTGCGATTCTGTCCTTCATCGTCTGGGCGCATCACATGTTTACCACCGGCATGCCGGTGACGAGCCAGCTGTTCTTCATGTACGCGACCATGCTGATCGCCGTGCCGACGGGCGTGAAAGTGTTCAACTGGATCGCCACGATGTGGAAGGGTTCCATGACGTTCGAAACGCCGATGCTGTTTTCGGTGGGCTTCATCTTCGTCTTTACCATGGGCGGTTTCACGGGCCTGATCCTGGCGGTGACGCCGATCGACATCCAGCTGCAGGATACCTATTACGTGGTGGCGCACTTCCACTACGTGCTGGTGGCCGGTTCGCTGTTTGCCCTGTTCGCCGGCTTCTACTACTGGTCGCCGAAATGGACGGGCCATATGTACAACGAGACGCGCGGCAAGATCCACTTCTGGCTGTCCTTGATCACGTTCAACGTGACCTTCTTCCCGATGCACTTCCTGGGCCTGGCCGGCATGCCGCGCCGCTACGCCGACTATCCGGCGCAGTTCACGGATTTCAATATGATCGCCTCGATCGGCGGCTTCGGTTTTGGCCTGATGCAGGTGTACTTCCTGTTCTTCGTGGTCTTGCCGACCATCCGCGGCGGCAAAGCTGCGCCAGCGAAACCATGGGAAGGCGCGGAAGGCCTGGAATGGACCGTGCCGAGCCCTGCGCCATTCCACACGTTTGAAACGCCGCCAACCGTCAAGTAGTCATCGTCAATGTATGCCAGTGTCACGGGCCGGCGCTGCTGCCGGCCCCTTTGAATAGAGTGCCTGCCATGACCGAAGTAAAAACTGAGCGCAAGAAACCCAACAACCTGCGTACGGGGCTGATACTGGGGGCCCTGGCGGCCTTCTTCTTCCTGTCCGTATTTGTCAAGCGCATGTGGCTCTGACGTGACGACGCCGATGCAACAGGAAACACGCGGCCTGAACCGCAAGATGCTGGGCAAGCTGATCGTCATTGCCATCCTGATGTTTGGCTTTGGCTATGCCCTGATTCCCGTCTACAAGCAGATTTGCGAAGTGATGGGCATCAATGTGCTGACGCAAAAAGATGGCACGGTGGCCTACGATAACAATACGCAGGTCGATACGACGCGCAGCATCACCGTCGAGTTCGACGGCAATGCCCAGGGGCCATGGCGCTTCCGCCCGACCGTGTCGAGCATGCGGGTGCATCCGGGCGAACTGGTGACCGTCATGTATGAAGTGGTCAACACGCAAAACCGCGTCGTCAATGCGCAAGCCATTCCCAGCTATGCGCCGCAGAGCGCCACGCCGCATTTCAAGAAGGTCGAGTGCTTCTGCTTCAAGCAGCAGACCTTGAAACCCCACGAAGCGCGGCAGATGCCGGTGGTGTTCTTCCTCGATCCGGCGCTGCCGAAAGAAGTGAAAACCATCACCCTGTCGTACACGTTTTTCGAGATCGCCGGTCTGAGCCAGGCTCAAACGCCGGCCGTCCAATAGGAGAGTGTCATGGGCGAACCCAAGCAGCCTGAAAAAGCGTCGTTCCTGTATTCGCTGCGGGCCGTGGTGTGGTCATTCACGGGTCTGCGCCGCAAGAGCGATTTCGACACGGATTCGGCCAAGCTCAATCCCGTGCACATCGTCATCGCCGGTTTCCTGGTGGTGGCTTGCCTGATCGGCATCCTGATTTCGATTGTTAAATTCGTCGTTTTATAAATTATAAAAAACCACCCTATAAGTTTTTGAGGAGATGATGATGAGTTCCAACCACGCCGCCGTACCTTATTATTTCGTGCCCGGCCCGTCGCGCTGGCCCATGCTGGGCGGCGCCAGCCTGCTGCTGACCATGATCGGCGCCTCGGCCTGGGTCAACGACGTCTCCTGGGGCCCGTACGTGAATTACCTGGGCATCGCCGGCATCCTGCTGGTGCTTTATTTCTGGTTCGGCGACGCCATCAGCGAATCGGAGCAGGGCCTGTACAGCGAGCGCATCGATCACTCCTTCCGCTGGAGCATGAGCTGGTTCATCTTTTCGGAAGTCATGTTCTTCGCCGCCTTCTTTGGCGCCCTGTTCTATGCGCGCAGCATCTCGATGCCATGGCTGGCTGACCTCGACCACAAGGTCATCTGGCCCGATTTCGCCGCCCAATGGGGCAATACGGGCCCGGCAGGCACGGTGCAGGAATTTACCACCATGACGCCGTTCTGGATTCCGACCATCAATACGGCCTTGCTGCTGACGTCGGGCGTGACCCTGACCATCTCGCACCACGCGCTGCGCGCCGGCCACCGCGCCATGACGGCGCTGTTCCTGTTCGCCACCATCGTGCTGGGCGCCGTCTTCATGGGCTTTCAGGTGTATGAATACATGCACGCCTACAGCGAACTGAATTTGAAACTGACGTCCGGCATCTACGGCGCCACCTTCTTCATGCTGACGGGCTTCCACGGCTTCCACGTGACCCTGGGCGCCATCATGCTGTCCGTCATCCTGTACCGCGTGCTGAAGGGCCATTTTACGCCCGACCACCATTTCGGCTTCGAAGGCGCGGCCTGGTACTGGCACTTTGTCGATGTCGTCTGGCTGGGACTGTACGTGGTCGTGTATTGGTTATAATGGCGGGGCAGGGCGTGCGTCGTTGACGCTTGCGCCTGCACCATAAAAAAAAGCCGTACCGGGACATCCTGGGTACGGCTTTTTTCTTAGCGTGAAGAATTTGCCAATCAGGCAAGAAGAAGCTTAATGTATGCCGGTCGGCTGAATGTAGCCCAGATGATGCGCCAGCAGGATCAGCAGGAACAGCGTGATCGAGAAGCCCACGCGCATGGCCAGCGCCTGCACGGTGCGGTTGCTCTTGCCCTTGTCGCGCATGAGGAAGAACAGGGCCGAGCCCAGGCTGCCCAGAATCAGGATGAAGGCAATGGCAACGAGGATTTTCATGGATGGTAGCGCCAGGCTTGAGGAGGTTTCATTGTAATGCGTATCCGCTTCCATTTTAGATGGATTCCATTTGTTGTAATGCTGCTACTGGTGGCGCTGGGTATTTCTCTGGCGCAATGGCAGCAGCGCCGTGGCGACGAGAAAATCGCCCGCGCCGCCCGGCTCGAGGCTGGCAACCAGGCCGCACCGCTGGCATTGACGGCCGTGCCCTTGCTGCCGGCCGATGCGCAAGCGATCGAATACCGCCGCGTCACCGTCACGGGCCGTTTCCTGCCCGCCTGGACGGTCTACCTGGACAACCGTCCCTACAAGGGCCAGGCCGGCTTCCATGTGCTCACTCCCTTCCAGATCGACGGTTCCCGGATGCACGTGCTGGTGGCGCAGGGCTGGTTGCCGCGCAACAACGCCGAGCGCACGCGCATCCCCGACTACGCCACGCCCACGGGCACGGTGACCATCAGCGGCATCGCGCGCCTGAACGCTGGCCATGTCATGGAACTGGGCACGGCGCCGCCCCTGGCGCCGCACGCCATCGTGCAAAATGCCGACATCGGCCAGCTGGCACAGGCCAGCAGCCTGGCCTTGCAGCCCTTCCTCATCGAACAAACAGTCGCCCCAGTTGATCTGACAGCGCCGCCAGCGGCCAGCGCGCTTCCCGTGCGTGACTGGCCGGCACCCGACCTGGGCGCGGACAAGCACCGCGGCTACGCATTCCAGTGGTATGCACTGGCACTGATGGCTTTTTTATTTTTTGTCTTTACAGGATTTCGACGTGCAAACAAACAGCCCTGAAACAACACAAGACAGCACCGGCAAGCAGCTACAGAACACGGGTCGGTGGAAACTATTGGCCGTGGTGGCCGTGTGCGCCTTTCCCATCATCGCCTCGTATTTCACGTACTACATCATCAAGCCCACGGGCCGCAACAATTACGGCGCCCTGATCGACCCGCGCCTGCATCCTATACCGGAGGAGGCGTTGCAGGTGACAGAACTCGACGGCAAGGCCGCGCCGCTGGCGCAGTTCAAGGGCAAGTGGGTGCTGCTGCAAACGGGGCCGTCCGATTGCCAGGAAGCATGCAAGAAGCAATTATTTGACATGCAACAACTGCGCCTGATGCAGGGCAAGGAGCGCGAACGCCTTGAACGGGTCTGGCTGGTGACGGATGCGCAGCCGCTCGACACCCTCGTGATGCGCGAATTCGACGGCACCAGCATGCTGCGCGTGAATAACGACGCCCTGAAAGCCTGGCTGCCCGTGGAGGCGGGCGGCAAGACCAGCGACCACCTGTATTTGATCGATCCGCTGGGCAATTTGATGATGCGCTTTCCGAAAGATGCGGACCCGAACAAGATCAAGAAAGACATCGCCAAGCTGCTCAAAGCTTCGGCGATCGGTTAAGGAGTCTGCATGCCGACGATGCATCTCTCTGCGCTGGCCCAGCTGGGCTTGACGGGTCTGCTGGTGGCGCTGCTGCCGTTGACCATGGTCTGGGTGTCCGCGGACGCCAACAAATACCGCAAGCTGGTATGGATCGCCGTCTTTTTGACGGTCGACCTGATCATGTTTGGCGGCTTTACGCGCCTGTCCGATTCGGGCCTCGGTTGTCCTGACTGGCCAGGCTGCTATGGTTCCGCCAATCCTTTCCTCGCGCACGAGCACATCGTGGCGGCGGAAACCCTGATGCCGACGGGACCCGTGACGGTGGTCAAGGCGTGGATCGAAATGACGCACCGCTATCTGGCCATGGCCATTGGCGTGCTGATCGTGGCGATGATGGTGCAGGCGTGGCGCCAGTGGAAGAAAAGCAAACGCCAGGAATTTGCCCCGGCGTTGCCGACGGCGCTGTTTTTGTTCGTCTGCCTGCAGGGCGCGTTCGGTGCCTGGACCGTCACATTGAAGCTGCAGCCGGTGATCGTTACCATCCACTTGCTGCTGGGCATGGGCTTGCTGGCCATGCTGACGTGGCTGGGCGGGCGCCAGGACCATGCCGTCAAACCCTTGCTGCGCGCCGATGCGGATGCGTCCGTGCTGCGCCCCGTGCGCGCGCTGGCCGTCATGTCGCTCGTGCTGCTCACAATGCAGATCGCGCTGGGTGGCTGGGTGAGCACCAACTACGCCACCCTGGCCTGCACGGATTTCCCCCTGTGCGGCGGCAAAGTCATTCCGGAGATGGATTTCGAGCATGGTTTCCATTTGTGGCGCGAACTGGGCAAGACGGCCGCCGGCCATTACTTGCCGTTTTCAGCGCTGACAGCCATCCACTGGGTGCACCGCAATTTCGCCTTCATCGTGCTGGCCGGTGTCGGCTATACAGTGTTGCGCGCGTGGAAACTTCCATCCTTGCGCGGCACAGCCCGCTGGCTTGCCTTGGTGCTGGCCTTGCAGGCGGCCACGGGCCTGGCGACGATCTACCTGAGCTGGCCATTGTCGATTGCCGTCCTGCATAACGGCGGGGCGGCGCTGCTCGTGTTGTTGCTGACCATGTTAAACTACAAGGCTAAATTCCAACTCGATGTAGCGCGGAAATCTGCTTCCGCCTCCGCGCCAGTGCCCTCGGCACCAGCCAGTTCTTCCCGTATCGCATAAATGACTACTCAGACCATCAGCCGTAAACCATCCCCCCGCATCGCCCAGTACTGGGCGCTGACCAAGCCCCGCGTGACGCAACTGGCCGTGTTTTGCGCCGTCATCGGCATGTTCCTGGCCAGCGAGGAGTTGCCGGACTGGCGCGCGGTGGTGTTTGGCACCGTCGGCATCTGGCTGCTGGCAGGCGCCGCGTTTGCCGTCAACTGCCTGGCCGAGCGCGAAATCGATGCGCGCATGGCCCGCACGGCGCGCCGCCCGATGGCCATGGGCGACATCACCGTCAAGCAGACGGTGGTGTTCGCGCTGGTGATCGGCGGCCTGGGCATGGCGATTCTGTATAACCTCGTCAATCCGCTGACCATGTGGCTGACCTTTGTCACCTTTGTCGGCTACGCCTTGATCTACACCATGGTGCTGAAACCGGCCACGCCGCAAAATATCGTCATCGGCGGCCTGTCCGGCGCCATGCCGCCTGCGCTGGGCTGGGCTGCCGTCGCCAACGACGTGCCGATGCAGGCCTGGCTGCTGGTCTTGATCATTTTCGTGTGGACGCCGCCGCACTTCTGGGCGCTGGCCATGTACCGCCGCGACGATTATGCGCGTTCGGGCTTGCCCATGTTGCCCGTCACGCACGGCTTGAAATTCACGCAATTTCACGTCTGGCTGTACTCGATCGCGCTGGCCGCCACCACCTTGTTGCCCTTTGCCGTACGCATGAGCGGCCTGATCTACCTGGTCTCGGCCGTGCTGCTCAATGCCGGTTTCCTGTATTACTCGTGGAAAATGTACCGCCACTACACGGACTTGATCGCGCGCAAAGCTTTTACGTATTCCATCATTTACCTGGCATTGCTGTTCGCAGCCTTGCTGGTCGACCACTATATTCCCCTCGGAACATGAAAAAATACCTGACCTTGTTGTTGGCGGCCGCCCTGGTCGCCGTCCTTGCTGGCTGCGGCAAGCCGGCCGCGCCCAAGCTGGCATTCAAGAATACGGACGTGACGGGCCTGGGCTACGCGCGCGAGTTCGCGCTGACGGACCACACGGGCCACCCGCGCACCCTGGCCGATTACAAGGGCAAGCTGGTGCTGATGTTCTTCGGTTACACGCAATGCCCGGACGTGTGTCCCACTACCATGGCCGACATGGCGCAAGTGATGCGGGAAATGGGGCCGCAGGCGGAGCAGGTGCAAGTACTGTTCGTCACCGTCGACCCCGAGCGCGACACGCAGCAATTGCTGGCGCAGTATGTGCCCGCCTTCGACAAGCGCTTCGTGGGCCTGTATGGCGACGCCGCCGCGACGGCCAAGGTAGCCAAGGAATTCAAAGTGTATTACGCCAAGGTCGAGGGCGAAACGGATAGCAGCTACACGGTCGACCACACGGCCGGCACCTATGTGTTCGACCGCGAAGGCAAGATCCGCCTGTTCGTGCGCCACGGCGAAAAACCTGCCCTCATCGCGCACGATCTTAAACTTCTGCTATCCTGATCCGGTCGCGCCCCCGGGCGCCATCTTCAGGATTTGCAGTACATGGATAAACGTTTCGAGCCTCACGCACGCCTGGCAGCCATCATCTTCTTGCTGATCGGCTGCTTTTTCGTCCTGCGGCCCTTCCTGGCCGCCATGCTGTTTGCCGCCTGCGTGGGCATTTCCAGCTGGCCCCTGTATATCCTTCTGCTGGAGCGTCTGAAAGGCCGGCGCAACTGGGCGGCCGCCATCATGACCGTGTCCCTGATCCTCGTCATCGTGCTGCCGCTGGCCCTCGTCACTTACAACCTGGCCGACAATGTGTCGCGCGTGTACGAGCAGATCCGCGTCGCGCTGGAATCGGGCGGCCTGCATCCTCCGGCCTGGCTGTCCAGCATTCCCGTGGTGGGCGAAACCATCGATGGCTATGTGCGGCGCCTGCTGGAAGACCGCGAAGAATTATTGAATTTGGGTAAGACCATGCTGGAGCCGGCGCGCCATTTCCTCGCTTCCGGCGGCATCTTGCTGGGCACGGGCCTGGCGCAGACCAGCTTGGCCGTGTTTGTCAGCTTCTTCCTCTACCGCGACGGCCAGCAACTGAGCCGTGCCCTGATGACGGGCGCCGGCCGCATCATCGGCGACAGCGCACCGGGCGTGGGCCTGACCATCAGCCGCACCGTGCGCGGCGTCATGTACGGCTTGCTGGGCACGGCGCTGGCGCAGGCTTTGGTGGCCGTGGTGGGTTTTTTGATCGCCGGCGTGCCGGCCGTGGCGCTGCTGGGCGTGGCCACTTTCATCTTTTCGCTGATCCCCGTGGGGCCGCCCCTGATCTGGGGCGGTGCCGCCATCTGGCTGTTTACGGAAGGGCAGACGGGCTGGGGTATTTTCATGGTGATGTGGGGCGCGCTGCTGATCAGCGGCGTGGACAATGTCGTCAAGCCCATGCTGATCAGCCGCGGCAGCAGCCTGCCATTTTTGCTGGTGCTGCTGGGCGTGCTGGGCGGCGTACTGGCCTTCGGCTTCGTCGGCATCTTCATCGGCCCGACCCTGCTGGCGGTGCTGTACAGTTTGCTGCAAACGTGGACGGTGGGAGAGACCACCGTGCCACAGGGCAAAGATACGCTGACGCGCAAGAAGTAATCAGTCTCTTAAATCCGCATCCAGATCCCGCTCCTGCTTGGGGATTACCTTGATCAGTACGATGCGGGGCCCGTTCATTTTCTTGACGACGATGTCGAAGTCGACAAAGGTGATGCGCTGGCCCTGCTTCGGAATGTCCCCCAGCTTGACCATGATCAAGCCGCCCACCGATTCCACATCGTCCAGCCCCAGTTCCTCGTTTTCAATATCGATGCCGAGGATGCGTTCGAGCGAAAAGATGGGCAGGCTGGCCTTGCCGATCAGGGTGCCGTCGCTTTGTTTGAGCCAGTCGTTTTCATTGCGGCGGAATTCATCGCGGATTTCGCCCACCATGGCGCCAAGCAAGTTATCCAGGGTGATGAAACCCAGCGGGCGCTTGCCCTTTTCGCCGATCAAGGCGAAGTGGGGCGCGCCATCTCGGAACCGGCGGAACAGTTCCAGCGCCGGCGTGCGCGCGGAAATGATATCGACGGGACGCAGGAAGGGCGTAAACGAGGTGATCGGTTTACCCGCCTGCTGGGCAAAGAACAGGTCTTTCAGGTGCACCACGCCTAGCACATCGTCTTCATTCATGTCGAAATACGGGTAGCGGCTGAAGCGGTTGCGCAGCACCGTGTCGAGGTTTTCTTCCAGGGTGCTCGACGCGTGCAGGGCGATCACTTCATTGATCGGACGCATCAGGTCCGACACCGTCATTTGTTCGAAATCAAGCGACTGGGCCAGGATGTTGCGCTCGTCGCGCGTAAATTTTTCGCCCGGCTGGCTGGTGCGCAGGATCAGTTTCAGCTCTTCGGACGAGTAATGGGCGTCGTGGCCGCCCTTGCCGGACAGGCCCGCCATGCGCAGCACCCAGTTGGCGCTGGCGTTGAGCAGGTAAATGGCTGGATACATGGCCCAATAGAAACCATACAGGGGAATCGCGCTCCACAGGCCGACGGCTTCCGGATTGCGGATGGCCATCGATTTGGGCGCCAGTTCGCCCACGACGATGTGCAGGAAGGAAATGACGCTGAAGGCGACGACGAAAGACACGCCGTGGATCAGTTCTTGCGAAGTGACGCCGACGGCGCCGAACAGCGGCTCCAGCAAGCCGGCAAACGCCGGTTCGCCGACCCAGCCCAGGCCCAGCGAGGCCAGGGTAATGCCCAGCTGGCAGGCGGACAGGTAGGCGTCCAGCTGGCCATGCACCTTGGACAGGATGCGGCCCCGTAGTCCCTGTGTCTTGGCGATGGCGCGAATGCGCGTGCGCCGTAATGTAACGATGCCAAACTCGGCGGCAACAAAAAAACCGTTCAGCGCGACCAGGAAGAGGGCGAGCAGGACTAGCAAGACATTGTGCATGGGGGCGCTGAAGATGGGCTGTAAAAACGTCATCTTAAACGACGAAGGGCGGCATAACCTAATTTAGCCGCGCCCCCCGCCCCTGCAGGCGGTGGCGCGCGCTGGGTTATTCCCGCTTTTTCAGCCTTTGGCCGCCGTTTGCGGTCCTCCGCGCATGGCAAAGACCATGACGGCCGAGACGATGGCGGGGATGGCGACGACGAGGAAAATCGTGCTGTTGGGCCAGTTCAGGCGGATCAGTTCGCCACCGAGCACGGGGCCGATGATGGAGCCGATACGCCCGATGCCCAGGCTCCAGCCTATGCCCGTCGAGCGCAAGGTGGTCGGGTAGTAGCTTGCCGCCAGGGCGTTGACGGCAGGTTGGCCGCCCACCACGCAAAAGCCCGCGATGAAGATGGTGATGAAGAGGAAGGCCAGCGACACGTCGGGACGGCCGATCAGGGCAATCGCCACGGCGGCGACTAAAAAGCATGGCAGCAGGATGCGGCGGAAGCTGGAGCGGTCGATCAGCTGGCCCATGACGAGGGTGCCGATGGTGCCGCCCACTTGCAGGGCCGTGCCCGCCAGCACGGCGTTGGCCGTGGACAGGCCCGCTTCCTTGGCGATGGTCGGCAGCCAGTTCGACAGGAAATATAAATTCAGCAAGTTCATGAAGTTGATGACCCACAACAGAATTGTCATCTTCGCGCGGCCACCCGTAAACAATTGCAGCACGGGCGCGCCCTTGTGTGCCTTCTCATGCACGACATATTGCGTGTCGGCCGTGATGCTCACGGTCGGATCGATACGTTTCAACCACTGCGCCACTTTGTCGAGCTTGCGTTTCTTCAATACCAGGAATTGCATCGATTCCGGCAGCAGGAAGAACATCAGCACGCCGATCACCAGCGGCACCACGCCACCCACGTAAAACACGGATTGCCAGCCGAATGCGGGAATCAGCGCGGCGGACAGCAAGCCACCGAGCACGGCGCCCAGGGTAAAACCGCACGAGACCAGCATCATCAGCGTGACTTTCTTGCGCAGGGGGCTGTATTCGCCGGCCAGCGCCATGGCGTTTGGCATCACGGCGCCCAGGCCCAGTCCCGTGATGAAACGGATTAGCTGCAATTGTTCGATGTTCGTCGCCAGCGGCGTGACCAGCATGCACAGCGAAAAGAAGATGGTCGAGCCGATCAGTACGGGGCGGCGCCCGAACTTGTCGGCCGTGATGCTGAAGACAAGCGAGCCGACCAGCATGCCCAACAGGCCCGCGCCAAACACGGGGCCCAGGTTGGCCTTGCTGACATGCCAGTCGGCGATGATGGCTGGCGCCACATAGCCCATCGCCTGCACGTCGAAGCCATCCATGATGACGCACAGCCCGCACAGGATCAGCATGCCGATCTGGAAGGAGCCGATCTTGTTGTTATTGATGAGATCGGGAATATCGATCGTCTTGCCTGCCGTGGACATGGTGCCGCTCCTGTTTTTTTATGGTGGTCGCGCCCTTCCGGCGAGGGATAGGCGCGTGTTTGTCTCAGGCTTCATTACAATCGCTTTTGATTGATTATTCAAACGTTATTTTCGAATGGATTTATCGGATTAGCTAATGAATATGGCGCAGAAGCAACCTTATCTACATGCTAATATCGCACCATGAAAAATCTTGTTAGCCACTTTCTTGCCCTGCAAGCCAGCCTGCCGGCGCACGGCCCCGGTTTCAGCGCGCTGATCCTGCGCGACGGCGAGACCGTTTTGGAGCTGCATCACGGCCTGGCGTGCCTGGAACTGGGCGTGCCCCTGACGGCGCAGTCGCGTTACTACCTGGCTTCGGAATCAAAGCAATTCACGGCAGCCTGCGTGCTCGACCTGGTGCGCCGGGGCACCATTGGCCTCGACGATGACGTGGCGTCCCATCTGCCCGAGGTGCGGCAGTTCGGCGCCATCATCACGGTGCGCCAGTTGCTCAATCACACCAGCGGCATTCCCGATTATTTTGACTACCTGGCGTGCCAGCTGGGTCGCCACGACGGCGATTACTTTGACAATGCGCTGCTGCTGCGCCTGATCGCCCGGATGGACGCGCTGACGTTCCCGCCCGGCAGCGCGCATGCCTACAGTAATTGCAATTACATTTTGCTGGCCAAACTGGTGGAGGTGGTATCTGGTCAGCCGCTGGCCACGCAGGCGCGCGAACGCCTGTTTGCGCCGCTGGGCATGCACGCCACGGCATTTGATGTCGACCGGCAAGCTGTCATGCCGCAGCGCGTGCGCAGCTATACCGTTGATCCTGCGCAAGCGTGCGCCTATCGCCAGCACCTTGGCAATGCGAATACAGTCGGTGACGGCGGCGTGTATGCCTCGCTGCACGACCTGGTCTTGTGGGAGCGCGACTGGCAGCGCCAGTACCACGACCCGGCCAGCCTGGTGCGTGCGCAGCTGGCCGAAACGCCGGGCCCCGATGGCCAAAGCTGGTCCTACCGCTTTGGCCTGGAGCAAATCGAGCATGGCGGACGTGCGGTGGTATTCCATGACGGCGGGCTGTGGGGTTTCCGTGCCTTGCTGCTGCGCGTGCCCGAGGCAGGCCTGTCCGTGATCCAGCTGGCGAACGTGGATAGCTGCGAGCCGGACCAGGCGGCCTGGCTGGCAGCCATCGCCACCGATCTGGACGCCTGATCAGTGCCGCTTCAGTGCACGGCGCGGCCGGGCACGGCCGCCAGGATCACGTCCAGCGCCGGGTGCATGATCTTGCGTTCGTTCGAGATGACGTAAAACTGCTCGCGCAGGGACGAGGCGTCACCGACCAGCACGGCGCCGAATTGCTCCTCGATATCGGCCGCCAGGCTGGCCGAGGCGAAGAACAGGCCCAGGCCCTTGCGGCCGAAGGCGTTGAGCATGGCGTTGTCTTCGAATTCACCGACCACGTCGGGGCGCACGCCCTGCTGCACCATCCATTCGTCGATGCGTCCACGCAGGGCGTTATTGCGCGCGGGCAGCAGAAATGGCGCGCCGTGCAGGCTGTGCGGGAAATTATCGCGGTAGTGTTCGGCCAGCGCGGGGATGGCGAACAGCTTCATGGCGCTTTCGCCCCACAGGTGGCTGGACACGCGCAGGCTGGCGCCGGCCGGCACGGCGCGGTCCGTCAATACCAGGTCCAGCTTGTGCAGGGCCAGGTCGGCCAGCAGGGACTCGAATTCATCTTCCAGGCACACCAGCTTGACGGGCTTGTCCAGGCTGCGCGTGGCGTCGAGCATGCGGTAGGCCATCAGTTTCGGCAGGGAATCGGAAATGCCCACGGTCAGGCGCATCTTTTCCGCGTCGGTGTCGGCCAGCGCTTCCTGCATCTGTTCACCGAGCAGGAAAATCTGGTCCGCGTAGCCGAGCGCCAGCCGGCCCGCTTCCGTCGGCACCAAACGCCGTCCCTGCGGCTGCAGCAGGGACTTGCCCAGTTCCTTTTCCAGCAAGGCCAACTGGGTGCTGATGGTTTGCACGGCCAGGCCCAGGCGTTCGGCCGCGCGCGTCACGCCGCCTTCCTTGGCGACTACCCAAAAGAAATACAAATGGCGGTAATTGAAACCGGTAGTTTTCATCGTGAGGGCCTATCTTCTGTTTTTACGAAGTAATACTTCCATTATCTTCTATTTTTAAATGTGTCACACATCCCTATACTACGTTCCATTGAATTTGGATAAAGGGGAACTATCGATGAAACATTTCAGAGTGTCATTTTTAGTGACATTTATCTGCTTGGGAATTTCCGCCTGGTGGGGTTACACGCACGGTGGCGTGTCGACCATGCTGTCGGCATTGGGCATTGCGGTGATCCTGGGCGTGATGGAAGTGTCGCTGTCGTTTGACAACGCGGTGGTCAATGCCTCGGTGCTGAAGAACTGGGACAAGTTCTGGCAGAACCTGTTCTTGGGCGTGGGTATCATCATCGCCGTGTTCGGCATGCGTCTGCTGTTCCCGCTGGTCATCGTGGCGCAAGCGGCGGACCTGGGCTTGATGGAAGTGTGGAATCTGGCCCTGAGCAACCCGGAACAGTATTCGATGCACCTGACGAATCACCATGCGGAAGTGGCGGCTTTCGGCGGCATTTTCCTGCTGCTGGTGTTCCTGAACTTCCTGCTGGACTCGGAAAAAGAAACGCACTGGCTGGGCCGTATTGAAGAAAAACTGGGCGCGCTGGGCAAGATCTCCTCGATTTCCGTGATGATCGCGCTGGGTACCCTGATGGTCAGCCTGTCGATGATCGAAGAAGGCCAGAAGCTGGTGGTCTTGACGGCCGGCTTGTGGGGCATCCTGACCTACGTGGGCGTCGATGTGATCAGTGGCTTGCTGGAAGGCGATAACGGCGACGGCAACATGGGCGACATCATCAAGCGCGGCGGTATTGGCGGCTTCCTGTACCTGGAAGTGCTCGACGCCTCGTTCAGCTTTGACGGCGTGATCGGCGCGTTTGCCATCACCAAGGATGTCGTGATCATCATGCTGGGTCTGGCGATTGGCGCGATGTTCGTGCGGTCGATGACGGTGTTCCTGGTACGCAAGGGTACGCTCGACGAGTTCGTTTATCTGGAGCACGGCGCGCACTATGCGATCGGTATCCTGGCCGTGATCATGTTGGTCAGCATGAAGTTCCACATTCCCGAGATCTTCACGGGTCTGATCGGTGTGGCCTTCATTCTCGCCTCGCTGTGGTCGTCGATCCGCTACAAGCGCAGGATGGCCCTCGAAGAAGGCAAGATGGAAGCGCTGGAACCAGTCAAGGCAACAGTAGCCTAAAGAATGCGCGGCAAACGACTACACCGGTTTGTCGGCAAGTTGTAGCAAGCGTCGCCGCCGGCCTGGGGAGTCAGGCCGGTGGAGGGCGCCAGGTGTTATTTATTTCATTAGCTGGACTTTATTTCACATAGGAGAAATACATCATGGCAATCAGTCTGCAAAAAGGCGGCAACGTCAACCTGAGCAAGGAAGCTCCTGGCATTTCGAAAATGATCATCGGCCTGGGCTGGGATGCCCGCGCCACCGACGGCGCCGCCTTCGACATCGACGGTTCCGTGTTCCTGCTGAAGGCCGATGGCAAGGTACGCGCCGACGTCGACATGATTTTCTACAACAACCTGAAATCGAGCGACGGCTCCGTCACCCACTCGGGCGACAACACCACCGGCGCCGGCGATGGCGACGATGAAACCGTCATCGTCGACCTGGCCACCGTGCCAGCCGAGATCGACAAGATCGCCGTCTGCGTGACGATCCACGATGCCGAAGCGCGCAAGCAAAACTTTGGTATGGTATCGAAGGCTTACGTGCGTTGCGTGAATGCCAACGGCAACACGGAAATCGCCCGCTTCGACCTGTCGGAAGACGGTTCGGCGGAAACGGCCATGGTCTTCGGTGAAATCTACCGCAATGGCGCCGATTGGAAATTCAAGGCCATCGGCCAGGGCTACAAGGGCGGTCTGGGTCCTTTGGCAGCCTCGTTCGGCGTCGGTGTGTAAGGTAGCCACACCAAACCTACTGCGCGGTGCGCTTTGCGGCCGGCGATGCTCACCGTACTAAAGTACGGTTGCGCTTCTCGGCCACAAATCACATCCGCTCGCTACGGTTTTGTGCGGCACCGTTATTCTGTAGTAAGGGCGGCGGTTTAGCCCGACACCATCATCATCGTCAAGGAAGGAACAGTTGTATGCCAGTTTTCAATATTACCGGGGACGTCGACCCGTTCCTGCATGTGTCGCTTGCCAAAGGCGAGAAGATTTATTGCGAATCCAACGCGATGGTGATGATGGAAACCAATCTTGAGCTGAAAGGCAAGATGACTGGCGGCATAGGCGCGGCGCTGATGCGCACCTTTGCCAACGGGGAATCGTTCTTTCAGCAGCATATCGAGGCCATGCGGGGCGACGGCGACTGCCTGCTGTCGCCCACCTTGCCCGGCGCGATGCGGGTGCTCGAGGTGGGCGCCCAGCAATACATGATCAGCGACGGCGCCTTCGTGGCGGCCAGTGCTGGCGTGGAATTGAAGGTGCGCACGCAAAGCCTTGGCAATGCGCTGTTTGCCCAGAGCGGTGGTTTTTTCATCACCGAGACGGCAGGCAGCGGCCAGTTGGCGGTATCCGGTTTTGGCGCGATGTCGATACTGGAAGTGACGCCTGGCAAGGACGTGGTGATCGATAACGCCCACGTCGTGTGCTGGGATAACCGCCTGCAATACGAAATTTCCATGACGACCGGCAGCAGCGGCGGCTTTCTGGGTAATTTGATCAATAGCCAGACCAGCGGCGAGGGCATGGTGCTGAAGTTTTCAGGCACGGGGAAAATCCTCGTATGCTCGCGCAATCGCGCGGCCTTCCTCGCCTGGACCCAAAGCAAGCCGGCGTAACACGTAGTTGATGTAACCAACCAAACAGGAGCAATGCGTATGTCTGTCAATTTGAGCAAAGGCCAGAAGATTTCTCTGGACAAAGAAGCTGGTGCCACCCTGACCCGTATCACCATGGGCCTGGGCTGGGATGCCGTGAAGACCAAGGGTTTCCTGGGTTTCGGTTCGAAGACGGAAGCCGTCGACCTGGACGCCTCGTGCGTCATGTTCGATGAAAACAAGAGCACGTCCGATATCGTCTGGTTCCGCCAGCTGAAAAGCAAGGACGGCAGCATTGTCCACACGGGCGACAACCGCACGGGCGCGGGCGATGGCGACGACGAACAGATCAATGTCGATCTGTCGAAAGTGCCGGCGAACGTGAAAAGCCTGGTCTTCACCGTCAACAGCTTTACTGGCCAGAACTTCTCGCAGGTGGAAAACGCCTATTGCCGCATCTTGAATGCCAGCAATAACCAGGAAGTCGCGCGTTTCAATCTGTCTGTGCAAGGTTCCCACACGGCACAGATCATGGCCAAGCTGTACCGCCATAACGGCGAATGGAAGATGCACGCCATCGGAGAAAACGGCAACGGTCGCACCTTTGACGACTTGATGCCGCAAATTGCCGTGCATCTATAAGGAGCAGTACGCAGCGGGCGGGGGACGGACCGGATACCGGCCCTTGTCCGCTGCTCTATATTGAAGGAGAGTATGTCGTGATGCGATTGCTGATAGCCTTGCTATTTCCGTGTCTCACGTTTTTCATGCTGGGGCGCACGCTGGCCGGTGCCGCCGCCTTGATTTTGCAGTGCACTGTGATCGGCTGGGCGCCGGCGGCCCTGTGGGCCCTGTACACGGTGAACCAGCATAAAACGGAGCAGGAACTGGAAGGTGCATTAAGCCGCAGCTACATGCGCAGGCGTAGTCGGTTGATCTAAGTCAACCGGGCGCTTGGAATCCTTGCGCTAAAGCCCGCACGAGCGATCGTGCGGGCTTTTTTGTGCGCGCTCACTTCTTGCAGCGTATCGGCACATTCACAGAATTGCCGTCCGAACTCAGGTTGCGGTACTGCAAATCTTCGCTTTCGATGGCAAAGCGGGGCACGGCGTGCACATAGCGCTGCTTGCAGACGGTGTCGTCATTGATCAGCCGGCCCGCCAGCATGTAGTCGCACAGGGCGAAGCGCGATTCCTCATCGTCGAGGATCAGTACGCGCGCGGCGCTGTACAGGGCCGATTGCAAGACGTCCGGGCTGCAGTTTTCCGGGCCCGTCAGTTTCAAATGGGTTTTTGTCTGCGTAGCCAGGCGTTGCAGCTTGACGAGGGCGGCGCGCTCTTCCTTGCGCGCCCCATCGACTCGCGCATCGCCGCTGGACAGGCGCAGCGCCAGCGAGGCGATCTGGTCGATGGAAATATGCCAGGCAAAGCCTTCCAGCCGCGTGCGGATCTGGCCGGGCAAGGGATCGGCCGCATCGACTTCGCAGCGGTACTGGCCCAGGTGGGGGCGGCACAGCACGGGAATGGCAAAGGCCGAAGTGCGTTTGCCCTTGACGAATTTCTGGCTCAGATCGCCAAAATTTTCATGCGTGATGGTGTCGAAGCGGGCTTGCCCAAAGCCCATCTTGACGAGGTTTTCCTTGCGCTGGCGTGAAAACAGCGCGTCGACGGCATCGTAGATATTCTTGTTGAAAATGCGGTCCAGCGGCTGGCGTTCGTCCGACATCTTTTCAAACACGGCGCTGGAATTGGGCGCGTTGGCATCGATGGAAATGAGGATGAAGGGCTTGCTGTTCAGGCGCGGCGGCACGACGGCCATGTCGTTGCCATACAGCTGCGTCAGGGCCACGTCCCACAGGGTTTCCACGCCCAGGTTATCCGCCGCACCGCCGTCGAACAGATGCACGTAGGACGGCGATTCGCGCGATTCGGAACCGAGTTCCGGCACGAAACTGTTTTTTGGCCGGAAACGCTCGAAGGTGACGGAATCGAACACGCCGGGAAAGGCGGCCGAGGTGGCTACAGCCGTGGCCAGGCGGATATCCTGGATCGGCGAATGCAGGGTGCCGTAAAAATACTCATAGGAAAACACCACGCGCTTGCCGCCATCGGTGGCGTCCGTCGCATTGGCCAGGAAGATGGGGCCGTCATGCGGCAAGTCCTGGTAGGTTTTCTTATCGTACAGCACATCGTCAAACACGTCGGACAGGAACGATGTGCGCGTCTTGTTCGTCAACAACATCGTCGTCAGGTTGGCGGGTTTCAGGATGGTCTGGCCGAAGAAATCCGTTTTCAGCTTGCTGCGCAGCAAGGGCCAGTCCGTCTGCTTGCCATGCAGCGCATAGTAGCCGCCCGCGATGGCGCCGCCCGAGACGCCGGAAATGGCCGAGGCGCCGCTGACGAGGCCGAATTCTTCCAGCTGCTCCAGCGAGGCGGCCGAGAAATTGGCCGCCCGGCTGCCGCCGCCGGACAGGGCGATGCCGATGAAGTGGTCGTTGGGCATGGGCTTCTGGATGCGCGCCTTGGGCGCGTCAATGCGCAGGCGCGGTGCTTCCTGCACGGTAAATGTGCGGTTTTCGACGCCGCTGTTGGGGCGCAGGGCGAGTACCGTGCAGCCGCTCAGCAGCGCAAGGAGGATAAAGGATGCGAACAAAGGTGGATGCATGCGTGGTCTGTGCGTAGTCATTGCTTGGGATACGGACGGAAACGTGTGCGATTCTAGCAAATAAGCATTACCTGCCCAGCTGAAACGCCAGAATGGCCGCGTTATAGCCCGCATGCACGAGCATGGGTGCCAGCAGCGATGCGCTGCGCTCGTACGCCAGTCCCGTGCAAAGTCCCAGCACGAACACGGGCAGCATCGACGCGGGAGGATGCACGATGGCAAACAGGGCGGCGGCGATGCCGATCGCTTGCCAGGCGGGCAGCGAGCGGCGCAGGCCGCCCTGAATCAGGCCGCGGAAGATGAATTCCTCGCACAGGGGCGCGGCCAGCACCGTCAAGCCCAGCAGCCACATGCCGTTCCACGGATTGCCGCCCAAGGGCGCTGCCGCCGGCGGCTGCAGTAGCAGTGCGTAGGCGATGCCGCAGAGGGCCGCCACGGCCGCGCCCGCCGCACCCCAGCGCCCGGGGTGCCGGCCTGCTCCGATGCGCGGCACGTCGGCCGTCTTGCTGCGCCAATACACGAGGCGCACCAGCGCGTACGTGAGCGCGCCGGCGCCGCCGAAAGCGATGGCTACTTGCGCCAGCGGTTCGGCCACTTTGCCTTTGAGCAGGAGCAAGGCCAGGGTCTGCAAGGTGAAAAACAGCATGGCGGCGATCAGGCCGTCCGACGCGGAAACTTTGGCTGGCGGCGAGGCGGCCGGGTCGAGCAGGTAAGGCACTTCATCGCGCGCCTTTTGCCACAGGGCCACAGCCAGTGCCGCCGTCAGCACGACGAAGGCCAACTGCTGCGCCAGGCTGCCGGCCGCCAGCGCGGCGACGTACAGGCCGGTGAGCAGCAAATACAGATACATATACGTGGGGCGCATCTTTGCCGTTGCCTCGGTGGCCAGCGGGTCGCTGGCAAACACACCCAGCGCCACGGCGATCACCGCGTACATGGGAATGCCGGCCAGGGCCAGCAGCATCAGGCCCGCCGTCTGCCAGGACCAGGCTGGCAGCCAGGCCAGCGCCGCGCCAAACAGCATCACCGGGTAGAGCAGGGCCAGCACGGCCCAGAGCTGCGCCTTTTGCCGCAGCGCCTGCTCGACGCTGACGGGAAAGGTGTACAGCAGCCACAGCGCGCCGCCTTCCTTGTTGAGGGTCTGGAAGGCCGACATCATCAGCACATAGGTCCCGAGGAAAAAGCCGGTGGAGGCCAGCAGGACGGGATGCTCCAGCAGCGCGTGCAGGTTGCGCGCCTGGCCCGTAAACAGGGCCTGGCCGCCGAGGATCAGCAGGGGCAGCAGCAGGGTTTGCACCATGAAGTTACGGTCGCGTGCCAGCAGCGTCAGTTCACGGCGCTGTATCACCGTGCCGATGCGCGCGAAGCACGTGCCGGCAGGCAGCGCTATCGGGGCACTCTTGCGGCTGGCCTCGCGCTGGCCCGCGCCGACCACGCCGTGACGCAGCTGGTGGCGCAGGATGGCCATGCCCAGCCACATCAACAGCAGTACTTGCGCCAGCAGCAGGACGGCTGGCAGCAGCATTGCTGCCACGTCGGATGCATTGAGCAGGCGCAGCAGCAATCCCGGCGGCGTCCAGGCGCTCCAGGCGGGCATGGTAATCGCCCACGCATACGCGTAGCCACCCGTACCCACACCGAAGGACATGCCCATATACATGGGAAACAGGCCGGCTACCGAGATCAATGCCTGCAGGTTGCCCAGCTGGGCAGGGCTGAGCGACAGGCGCAAGCCCGTGTCGACCAGGGTGCGCAGCATGGCGGCCAGGGCCAGCAGGAGCAGGCTGGCGAGCAGTCCGGACAGTGGTGCAAGCCAGCCCTGGCCCGAATACCAGGCGATCACGGTGGTGCTGGGCCACAAGGCCAGCAAGCCGGCTGGATTGACGACCGTGCGTTCGAGCACGCGCGCCCACAGCATGGTACTTTTCTCGACGGGTAGGGTGACCAGCCATTCCAGGTCCCAGTCCGGCTTCGACAACTCTCCCATACCCAGCGGCAGCAGGACGCTGACCAGCCACAACAGCGCCAACTGCAGGGTCAGGCCGCCCATCAGCAGCGCGCTGAAGGGAGTGTGGATGAGCTGGTTGATGACGGGGTCGAGCAACTGGCTGCTGGTTTGCATGCTGCCTTTGGCCTGGCAGGCGGCCACCTGGTCCAGCAGGCAATGCATGTTCAGCAGGCTATGGCGGGCGATATTGCCGAAGGAAAAGAGCATGGGCAGTACCAGCAGCACGCCCAGCAGCCAGCGCCCCCGTCTCTTGCCGGGCGTGGCGGCGCGGCTTGTATTGTTTTTTTGGAAGGAAAAGCTCCGGCCGCTGACGTTGAGCAGGCGCTGCAGGCGCAAGCGGGTCAGCAGCCAGACGGCGCGCCAGTTGTCGGGTGGCACGGGCGTCACGCGGTGGCCGTTTCATCGGTGAGTTGCAGGAAAATGTCTTCCAGGCTGCCCTCGCTGGATAGCTGATGGCGGATATCGTCCAGGCTGCCCGTGGCAACGAGGGCGCCCCGATGAATGATGGCGACGCGGCTGCACAGCTTTTGCGCCATGTCGAGCAAGTGCGTGGAGACAAAAATCGTGGTGCCGGCCGCAGCGATGCGCAGCAAGCGTTCCTGTACGTCGCGCGAGGCGCGCGGGTCGAGGCCGTTGATCGGCTCGTCGAGGATCAGCACGGCCGGATCGTGGATCAGCGCACAGGCCAGGCCCAGTTTTTTTTTCATGCCCAGCGAGTAGTTGACGGCAAAATCTTCGCTCGCCTCGTCCAGGCCGAACTCCTTCAGCAGCCGCGCCGTGCGCACGGCGGCCTCGGCGCGTGGATAGCCATGCATTTCGGCCACGAACTGCAGGATTTCACGGCCCCGCAAATAATCGTAAAAGATGGGATTGTCGGGCAGATATCCCACCTTGCGCTTGACGGCGGCGCCGTCGCTGTGGCAATCGAGGCCATCGACCAGGACACGGCCGCTGCTGGGAACGAGTATGCCCATCAGCATGCGGATGGTGGTGGTCTTGCCGGCCCCGTTCGGACCCAGGAAGCCGAAGACTTCCCCCTTGCCTACCTGCAAGGTCAGCGGCTTGACGGCCTCGAACGTGCCGTACTGTTTGGACAAGCTTTCAAAGGCAATCATCAGGCATCCCGCAAAAAAGGTCGATGGCAGGATGATAGCCTGACACTCGCCGTCCGCAGGGGATGCCTGCGTCTTTAATGGTGCAGCATGACGCCCGTGGCGATGCAGGAGATGATCGCCACGCTCATGGTCAGGCCATATGCCGTTATCAGGAGCGCCCAGCGGCAGAGGGTAGCGAATTTTCCGCTCGGATACACCCGCCACATGGCCCAGGGCAGATAGGCCAGCAGCCAGGCGCCGAGCATGAGGCGGACGATATCGATGGGGATCAGGGTCATCAGCGCCATCGTGACGAACGCGAAGGCATTTGCATGCAGGGCGAACAGGAAATGCTCGCCATAGCGGCGCCCGCTGCCCAGGTAGAGGATCTTCAGATACAGGGCGAACAGCGGCATCAGGCAAAACATGGCGTACGGTGCGTAATGGAAAAAGCTTTCCCTGATGAGCTTTTGTTTTCCGGCCGCGGGCAGTTGCTGAAAGTCCTGCCACTGATGTGGCAGCGTGGGTGTCTGGCCCAGGATGCGTATCTGCATCTGCGATGGCCGGTTTTCTGGCGCCTCAGGGGAGACGTGGGCGCTCTCCTGGACTTGCTCGCCATTGTGTACCTGCAGGAATTCGAAGTCGCCAAATTTGAGGATGGCAAAGAACAGGATGCTGAAGGTCAGGTAGACGCGCAGCGGCTCGACGTAACGCACGCGGCGTCCTGTAATGTACTCATTCGTCAGCGCGCCGGGGCGAAACAGCAGCAAGGCCAGGGTACGCCAGAGCTTGCCTTCGAGCGCCACATAATGCGCGACAAATTCATGCAGGAATTCGCGTGCGCTGGGCACATGCAGGGTAGTGGCCTGGCCACAGGCGCTGCAGAAGTTGCCTGGCGCGTCGGTGTTGCAGTTATGGCAGGTGCTGGCGGGACTTGCGCTGGACGACACTGTTTTCAAGATGGACTCTTTCTATAGCCGAAAGGGAAAAATGAGCGCTCAAGAGCGCAGCATATGATGAATGAAAACAATGATAAAAGGGCATTTTTCTCGCCGTAGTTGCTACAGAGATACAAAATACCTACGCCGTTCAGCCGCCAGCGAAGGCGGCCAGCAGGCGCCGTTCGCCAGCCGGTGTGAGGTGCAGGGCGCGGCTGTCGAGTTCGCGCTCGGCCCAGCGCTGGCGCAGGGCCAGCTGCAGGATGGCCGCCCCCAGCGCGCCACCCAGGTGGGCGCGCCGTTCGCTCCAGTCCAGGCAGGCACAGGCGAAGCGGCGGCGCTGCAGCTGCAGTTGCGGCACGTCGATGCCCAGGGCCGCGATGCCGGCCGCGCCCGCTTCGGACAGGCGATATTCTCCGCCATCGTCCAGCAGCCAGCCTTGCGCGTGCAACTGGTCGTGCAGGGTGACAGCGACGGTGCCGGCCATGTGATCGTAGCAGGTGCGCGCATGGCGCAAGCGGTCCGGCGTGGTGGGCGTAAAGGGCATTGCCGGCACGCCGGCCACCACCAGCAGCGCTTCCAGCGCCCGTGCCACCTCTGCATTGGCCAGGCGGTAATAGCGGTGCTTGCCCTGCGCCACCATCGACAGCAAGCCATCGTCGCGCAGGCGCGCCAGATGGGCGCTGGCCGTCGAAGCGCCGGCCTCGGCCAGTGCCGCCAATTCCGTGGCCGTACGCGCGTGGCCATCGAGCAGTCTGCACAGCATGCGCGCGCGCGCCGGTTCGGCGATGGCGCCTGCCAGCTGTGCCAGGCGTACATCGGCCGTGTGGGGAAGGGTGCTGTCATCCATGATTCGTTCGCGGGCGAAGTGTTGTAGCGGGAGGAGCAGCATACTCGTGTCCCTATCTCACTGCAATGGAATGCGCATGCCGCTCGCTGATCCCACCGATCCTTTTTCTGCCGTCACCCACGCGGCGCCGTATGACTACTATCGCCGCCTGGCGGACGGTCCGCCCCTGCGATTCGAGGCGCAGCTCGATGGCTGGCTGGCGACGGGCATGGCCGGCGTGCAGGCCGTGCTGGCGCATCCCGCCTGCCGCGTGCGCCCGCCTGGACAGGGCGTGCCGCACAAGCTGGCGGGCACGCCGTGCGGCGCGATTTTTGCCGAACTGGTGCGTATGAACGATGGCGAGCGGCATGCCGTGCCGAAACAGGTGCTGGCGCGTGCGCTGGGCCAGGTGGACCTGGCGCGCCTGCATGCGCGCACCCTGCATCTGGCGCAAGAGCAGCTGCCCGGCAGCGCCACCCGGCTGAATGATGCGCTGTTCGAACTGCCCCTGTTCGTCATGGCGGACTTGCTGGGTTTTGCGCCAGCGCAATGGCCGCTGCTGGCCGTCTGGACGCGCGATTTCGTCGCCTGCCTGTCGCCGCTGAGCAATGGCGCGCAGCTGGCCGGAGCGCAGGCGGCAGCCGAGGCGCTGTTGCAACGCTTCACGGTCTTGCTGCGGGAGGGAGTGGTGCTGCCCGGCAGCTTGCTGGACGATATTGTCGCCGGGGCGCGGCAGGCAGGCTGGCACGCATCGGGCGGCGTGCTGGCCAATCTGGTGGGTCTGCTGTCGCAGACCTGCGACGCCACGGCCGGCTTGCTGGGCAATGCCATCGTGGCCTTGCGCACCCAAGCGGACTTTCTGCCGCGACTGCGTGCGGCGCCACAGCTGTGGCCAGCCATGTTGCGCGAGGTCAGCCGGCAGGATCCCGCCATTCACAACACGCGCCGCTACACGGTGGAAGACGTGGAGTTCAATGGCGTGTGCGTGCCGGCCGGGCAGATGATCGTCGTCGTGCTGGCCAGCGCCGGCCATACGGAGGCAGGCTTTGGCCATGGCCGCCACGCCTGTCCGGGCCAGGCTATCGCGCATGTGATCGGCACGGCTTGCCTGCAGGCATGGGCCGAGGGCCTGGAGCGCATGCCGCTGGCGTGGAGTTATTTGCCGTCGCTGAACGCCCGCATCCCTGTCTTTTGCGCGGGAGGAATAGCATGATCGCCGTGATTTTCGAAGTCTGGCCCAGTGCCGGAGGGCGCCAGCAGTACCTGGACCTGGCAGCCGCGTTGCGGCCCCTGCTCGACGAGGTCGACGGTTTCATTTCCATCGAACGCTTCAGCAGCCTGAGCGAGCCAGGCAAATTGCTGTCGCTATCCTTCTTTCGCGATGAAGCGGCGCTGGCGCAGTGGCGGCAGCGCGAGGCGCACCGCGCGGCGCAGTCGGCCGGCCGGTACGGCGTGTTTGATGATTACCGGCTGCGTATTGCCGCCGTGGTACGCGATTACGGCATGCTTGACCGGCAACAGGCGCCCACCGACAGTCGCCAGCGCCACGATGCCTAGCGTTTAGCGGGGCAGCGCCCCCTGCGTGATTTTTACTTTGACCCGGTACGTGGGCTCGGCCGCGTTCAGGGCGGGCGGCGTGGCGGGGTCGACGTCGAGCAGCGTGAACGTCAGGTGCCTGATGCTGACGGAACTGGCGGCGCCGGGCATGGAATCGGACAAGACGATGTCCGTGGCGCCCGCGCTGTTGAGCAAGCTGAAACTGTAGCTGACGTAGCCTTTCCACACGCACACGGCACCCTTGCGGCAGCGGCTGTCGTTGACACGCTCCAGTTTCAGGGTGTCGGTGGCTGTAATGGCGACTTGCTGGCCTGGCGAGAGCACGTGGGTGACGCTGCGCGGCGTGTTTTCCGCGTCGCCGGTGCTGCCGGCCGCGCCGCAGCCAGCCAGCGCTGCCAGGAAGGCAAAAAACAGGGGAAGTAACAGGGTAGGGCAAAAGCGGGTCAGATTAGGCATGTTTTTCCTTTCAGGTAGAACGTCCCTGGCGCGGCGTCCACGCATGGGATAATAATAACAAAATGATATTTTCCTGGCGCACCATAGGCGCGTTGCGGATGAATTGATGCGCCGGCCACGCGGCGCGCCGATTACTGCGTAGAATGGCTGTTTTGAAAATCAGGAAACAACCATGAAAAAAACTGCCCTGGCGAAAAGCGATGCCAAGAAACTGATGGGAAAGATGAATGTTCCCGGCGCCGGTGCATTCGGTAAGGAAGCGGTGGTCGTCGACCGCCGCGAGCAGCGCAAGCGCGATCAGGCCCTGGGCCTGGTGCCATTCGCCGTCAAACTGAACAGCGATCTGGTCTTGCAATTGCAGACACTGGCCAAGGAGCGCGGCGCAGATCTGAATGAATTGGTCGCCGAAATCCTGGTCAAGGGCTTGGCTGCAGCTTAATAAGCTGCCATGTTTATCTGTTGATAAACATCAAGTAATAAAACTAAAAGGCGCCTTGCGGCGCCTTTTGCATTGCGGAATGGCTTTCTTTATACGTAAGCTGCCAGCGCGCCCTTCATTTTTTTCAGCGCCGCCACTTCGATCTGGCGGATGCGCTCGGCCGATACGCCGAACTCTTCTGCCAAAGCGTGCAAGGTGGCGCCGGAACCGTCGTCGTTGGCCAGCCAGCGCGCTTCGATGATGCGGCGCGAACGGGCGTCCAGCTTGGACAGTGCCGTTTCCAGGCCTTCCGATTGCAGGCGCGTCACTTGTTCCGCTTCCAGCACCTTGGTCGGTTCGCTTTGCTCCGACGACAGGTAGGCGATCGGCGAAAACTTGTCGTCTTCATCGTCGGTCGGCGATTCCAGCGCGATGTCGCGGCCGCTCAGGCGCGTTTCCATCTCGATCACTTCTTCGCGCTTCACGTCGAGCAGCTTGGCCAAGGCATCGATCTGTTTCGGCGTCATCGCGTCCAGGCCCGTCTTGTGGCTGCGCAGGTTGAAGAACAGCTTGCGCTGTGCCTTCGTCGTTGCAACCTTGACCAGGCGCCAGTTTTTCAGGATGTACTCATGCATCTCGGCTTTCACCCAGTGCATGGCGTACGACACCAGGCGCACGCCCTGGTCCGGATCGAATCGTTTCACGGCTTTCATCAAGCCGATATTGCCTTCCTGAATCAGGTCGGCATGTGGCAAGCCATAGCCCAGGTAGCCGCGGGCAATCGAGACCACCAGGCGCAGGTGCGACAGCACCAGCTCTTGCGCGGCGGCCAGGTCATTTTTTTCGCGCAGGCGTTTCGCCAGCGAAATTTCTTCGTCGTGGGTCAACATGGGCAGGCGGTTCACGGCCGAGATATAGGCGTCGATATTGCCCAGATTGCCAGTGAACCCGAGGCCCAGCGCATTACTTTTGGTCGGAACCAATGCGGATGTTGCGGACATCATAGTCATGTTTTCTCCCTCGTAGTCTTGCTTTGTTCCAGTTGGCCATGTCACGCGACGTGGCCCGATAGTCTGTTCGTTTTGCGTATTCGGTCTTGCACTTGCAGATCGCGGCTCCATCTATATCTGGCGCTCATGGCGGTTCTGCTGTTGGTATGTCCCTATATTAGCACTCTCTGCTTGAGAGTGCCAATCAGCACATTTAATCGTCCTGATAGCCTAAATGCTATGGCGGTTTGCTAGTTGATAATTTATCTAAAACGCGCCGCCAAGGCGCATGGTTGCTGCAGTGTGTGCACCTGCCCCCTCGCGCCTGAGAGGGCTGCACGGCTCGCTACGACAACATGGCTAGTCTACGGCCTCTGGCTGAAGCGAACCTTAAGAATACTTGCTAAATATCAAGATAACCACAACATGGCGTGGATGGTAAAAAACAAGGAGAGGGTGAGGCGCACGGCGGCGCCTGGGGCGCCGCCGTGGGAGTGACGGTCAGTTCAGGCGCGCCAGGTGGCGCTGTACGCAGAGGAAGGCGCCGATCAGGCCCAGGCCGGCGCTGACGGCCAGCAAGCCGGCCATCGGCAGCGGTGCCAGCGGCACCAGCTGGAATTCGGACGCATACAGGCGGGCAAACTCGGCAATCGCCGTGTTCAGCGGATGCAAGGCCAGCGCCACGGCGCCCAGGGCCAGCGCGCCGGCGCACAAGCCCAGCAGGGCGCCCGTGTAATAGAAGGGGCGGTGAATGAAGGTGTCGGTGGCGCCGATCAATTTCGAGATGCTGATTTCATCGCGCTGCTGCATTACTTGCAGGCGGATGGTATTGAAGACAACAGCGATCACGGCCACGCCCAGGGTAATGGCCAGCAGCAGCAGCACCAGGCGCAGCACGCCCAGCAGAGCCGCCAGGCGCTTGACCCAGGCCGAATCGACTTGCGCCGATTCCACGAATGGCAGATGGCGCAACTGTTCCGCCACCGCATCGACATCCTGCGCTTCGCTGGCGCTGCTGAATGCGTCCAGTTTCAGCACATAGCTGTCGGGCAGGGGATTGTCGCCCAGAGTGCTGAGCACGTCGGCCAGGCCGTTCTTGTTTTTCAGGGTGTCGAGTGCCTGTTCGCGGGGGATGAAGACGATCTTCGCCTTTTGCTCGCCCACGATCTTGCGCATGGCGCTGGCCAGGGCCACGGCTTGCTCGCGCGGCGTGTCGATCTTCAGGAAAACGCTGATTTCCGGATCGACCGACATCTGTTCCGACATGGGGCGTACATTATCGAGCATGGTCAGGCCGGCGAACGGCAGCGACAGGGCGATGGCGACGACCAGCACGTTCAATAGGAAGCCGCCCGGCGACTTGCGCAAATGAATCAGCGCCGAACCCAGCGCGAAGCGGTGTTGACGGAACCAGCCTCTCATGCCTGTTCTCCCTGCGCGTCATCCGGGCCAGGTGGCGGGGCAAAATCGGGATCGGGCGGCGCGAAGACGGGTGCTTGCGTGGCCTTGTCGATGGCCACCAGCTGGCCGTTTTTCAGGTGGATCACGCGGGCGGCGGCGTCGAGCATCTGTTCGTCATGGCTGGAAATGAGGCAGGTCACGCCCACGGAATGAAAGGCTTTCAGGGCGTCGAGCACCTTGTTGGCGCTGGCGCGGTCCAGGTTGGCCGTCGGTTCATCGGCGAGGATGATTTGTGGCCGGTTGACGATGGCGCGCGCGATGGACACGCGCTGCTGTTCGCCGCCCGACAGCGACAGGGGACGCGCCATGGCGCGGTCCAGCAATCCCACTTTGTCGAGCGCGGCGCGCGCGCGCTGCTCGGCGGCCGCCTTGTGTGCGCCGACGACGAGCAGTGGCAGCATGACATTGGCCAGGATGGAGCGGTCGTTCAATAGTTTTTGTTGCTGGAAGATCAAGCCCATGTTACGGCGCAAAAACGGCACGCCAGCCGGCTTGATCTTCGCCATGTCCTGGCCATTGACGATCAGCTTGCCCGAGCTGGGGCGTTCCATGGCGGCGATCATTTTCAGCAGGGTGGATTTGCCGGCGCCGGACGGGCCGGCCAGAAAGACCAGCTCGCCTTTGGCAATACTGAGCGAAATGTCGCTAAGCGCCACGGCGTCGGGGGAGTATTGCTTGGAGACGTGCTGAAATTCAATCATGTATAGGCTTATCCGAGCAGCGCTTCGACAAATTCGGCAGCCACGAAAGGCTGCAAGTCTTCAATTTTCTCACCGATGCCGATGAAATACACGGGCACGGGGCGCACGCGGGCGATCGCCGCCAGCACGCCGCCCTTGGCGGTCCCGTCCAGCTTGGTGATTACCAGGCCGCTCAACTGCAGGGCATCGTCGAAGGCCTTTACTTGCGTCAAGGCGTTCTGGCCCGTGTTGCCGTCGATGACGAGCAGGGTTTCATGGGGGGCGCCCTCCATGCCTTTGCCGATCACGCGCTTGATTTTCTTTAATTCTTCCATCAGGTGCAGCTGCGTCGGCAAGCGGCCTGCCGTGTCGACCATCACCACGTCGATGCCGCGCGCTTTTGCCGATTGCACGGAGTCGTAGGCCACGGCGGCCGGGTCGCCCGATTCCTGCGAAATCACGGTGACGTTGTTGCGCTCGCCCCAGACCATCAGCTGCTCGCGCGCGGCGGCGCGGAAGGTGTCGCCGGCGGCCAGCAGCACGGACTGGTTGTTCGATTGCATGTGCTTGGCCAGCTTGCCGATGGTGGTGGTCTTGCCGGCGCCATTCACACCGGAAATCATCATCACCAGGGGCTTGTGACGGCCCAGTTCGAAGCGCTTTTCCAGCGGGCTCAGGAGGTCGATCAGCAGCACCTTCAGCGCGGCCTTCACGGCGGCGGCGTCGAGCAGCTTGTCTTCCTTGACTTTTTTCTTCAATTCCGTGAGCAGGAATTCGGTGGCGTCGATGCCCGCGTCGGACATCAGCAGGGCCGCTTCCAGCTCTTCGTACAGGGCGTCGTCGATCTTTGCGCCGACGAACAGCACGGATAAGGTGTTCGAGGTTTTCGACAGGCCGGCCTTGAGGCGCGTCATCCACGATTTTTTCTCGGGTTCAGCGGCCACGATGACGGGCACGAGCTCGGCCGGCGCGCCGCTCAGCGGCGCAGCGGCAGGCTGCGGGGCAGGCGGCGTGGCGGCGGGAAGGACGAGGGGCTCGGCTGGCGCAGCCTCGGGAGTGACGGGTTTTTTCTTGAAGAAACTAAACATGGATGTGTGGTGGCGGGTGCTGACCTAAGGCCCGGCGGCGCCGGACACTGTTGTTACGGGCTATTCTACCAGAGCGCGCCCGGCCCTTCATGCTTTACTGTTCGATTGGCAACATTGCGTGGCTATCCACGGAGATCGCCGCAGTTGCTCCGCTTTCCAGCCGGTTCAGTGTGTTTGCAGGGCGCGCGCCTGGTGGCGGCGGCGCCAGTCGGCGATGCTTTCGTCGACTTGCCGCAAGTCCAGCACATGCAAAAAGGGCGGCGGTTGCCTGGTCAGCACGGGACTGCGTCCGCCAGCCCACAATTCCATGTCTGGCGGCAAGCACCCGTGCAGCTGCTGCAGGCTGTCGCGCGTCTGCTTTTGCTTGCTGGCGCTGGAAAACGACAGCGCCACGATGTCGGCCCGTTGCACGCGGGCGGCCGCGACGATGTCGGTCAGCGGCGTTTCCACCCCCAGCGACATGCAATGGGCCCCGGCCGCCGCACATAGCGCCTCGGCCATCAGCAGCCCCAGGCCATGACGTTCCTGCGGCAAGGTACTGAGGACGATGCGCGGCGTGCGCGTGGACGGGCTGCTTGCCTGCGGCAGGGAAAAAATGGCATGGCGCATTACCGTCTGCAAGGTTTCGCTATATAGATGCTCTTCATACACGGCCAATTCGCCGCAGGCCCACGCTTCGCCAACCATGGCCGTGAGGGGCGCGATGACGTCGATGGTAAAGGCTTTCAAGCCCAGCACGGCCAAGGCCTGGCGCAGGGCACCGGCCAGTTCCGCCATCTGGTGGCCACGGCACAGGGACAGGTAGTACGCCAGTTGCGGTTGCGGCGCAGGCGGCGCCGCGTTGCCGGCGCTGGCTAGTTGCTGCAGTTGCAAGGTGCTGTGCTGCATGATTTTGCCCGGGCGAAATCCGAGATCCAGCAGGCGCTTGACCATGCGCAATTTTTGCACTTGCTCGGCCGGATAGCTGCGCTCGCCAAAGGCATCGCGCTGTGGCTGGGGAAAGGCGTAGCGGCGTTCCCAGACACGCAAGGTTTCCTTGGCCAGCCCCGTGTCGCGCTCGACGTCGCTGATGCTGAAGGCGGAAGGGGGGTGCAGCGGTTGCAAATCAGTATCCATACAGAGGGCTTGCTCGCATGCCAAAAGAACGTGGGAAGCATTTTACGCCTTCCTTCGCCCGGGACCAAATAGCTGAATCCGATTGAAAGTTGCCAGCGTATAAGTTTGTGAGCGGCAAGCGCCCTCATTGACATAGATCAATATTTGACTGACTATGCAGAAAAGTTATTTTGTCCAGGACAAATATGAAACGGGTGCAGCCATGAAGATCGCCGTCGTCGGTGCAGGAATAGCAGGTTTGTCGTGTGCCTATCGCCTGGCGCAGGCCGGCCAGGACGTGACCTTGTATGAGGCGGGTGACTATTTTGGCGGTCACAGCCATACGGTGGACGTCACGCTTGATGGTGTCACGCATGGCGTCGACACGGGTTTTCTCGTGTTCAATCACGCCACTTACCCGAACCTGGTGCAACTGTTCCGGGAACTGGGCGTCGAGGCGGCCGACAGCGATATGTCGTTTTCCGTGAAAATGCCCTTGGGCACTACGCCCGATGCCCGCGTGCTGGAATGGGCGGGCGCCAATTTTGATACCGTGTTTACCCAGCGCAGCAACCTGCTGCGCCCCGCCTTTCTGCGCATGCTGCGCGATATTGTGCGCTTCAACCGTCAGGCCAGCGCCTTGGCCACGGCGAGCGTTCCGGCGCCGGCCATGTCACTGGGCGAGTTCCTGGACCTGCACGGCTATGGTGACGAATTCCGCCACTGGTACCTGTTGCCGATGGCTGCCTGCATCTGGTCGTGCCCGGCGCGCCAGATGCTGGCCTTTCCCTTGGCGACGTTTATTCGTTTCTGCCACAACCATGGCTTGCTGCAAGTGAGTGACCGGCCCCAGTGGCGCACGGTGCGCGGCGGCTCGCGTGTTTATGTGGAAAAACTGCTGGCGGGCATCCCTCAGCAGCGCCTGGCGTGCCCGGTGCTCGCCGTGCGCCGCCAGCCGCACGGCGGCGCGCGCATGGTCGAGCTGCACACGGCCGCCGGCGTCGAGCATGTCGATCATGTGGTGCTCGCTTGCCACAGCGACCAGTCGCTGGCCTTGCTGGCCGATATCCGCGACGACGAGCGCGGTGTGCTCGAAGCCGTGCGCTACCAGCCCAATCGCGCTGTGCTGCATACGGATGCATCCTGCCTGCCGCAGCGTCGCAAGGCCTGGTCGGCCTGGAATTATCAGGGCAGGCCGGCTGCGCACGGCGATGCGCCGCAGGTATGCGTACATTATTTGCTGAACCAGTTACAGCCGCTGCCATTCAGCACGCCCGTCATCGTCTCGCTCAATCCGCTCGACGAGCCCAATCCGGCGTCCATCATCGATGAGTTTTCCTATGCCCACCCCGTGTTCGACGGCGCCGCCATTGCCGCCCAGGCGCGCCTGGCCGGGTTCCAGGGAGCGCAGCACACGTGGTTTGCGGGTGCCTGGACGGGCTACGGTTTCCATGAAGACGGCTTGAAGTCGGGCCTGGGCGTGGCCGAAGCGCTGAACGGCATGGCGTCGGCGGAGCTCGGCCATGCCGCGTGATCCCTCGCCGCCCGTGCCGCCGCAGCCGCAGCTGTGCCTTGGGCGGGTGCGCCATGCGCGGCTGCGTCCGCGCGCGCATGCTTTTAGTTACGGCATGTTTTATCTGCGCCTGCCTTTGCGCAGCATGGGCGCGCACGACTTTCCTGCCCGCCTGATCTCGCGCAATGGCGCCAACGTGCTGGCCTTCCGCGACAGCGACCATGGCGATGGCACGACGCCGCTGCTGGAGTGGATCGACGGCGTGCTGCGCCAGCATGGCGTGCCGGACGCGGACGGCGAAATCTGGCTGCAAACCATGCCGTGCATGTTCGGCTATGTCTTTAATCCCGTCAGTTTCTGGTTTTGCCACCGCCCCGATGGCGCGCTGCGCGCCGTGTTGTGCGATGTGCGCAATACCTTTGGCGAGCGCCACCTGTATCTGCTCGAACAGGGCGGCGCCATCGCCTATGGCAGTGAGTTGCGCGCCAAGAAGATTTTCCATGTCTCGCCATTTTGCAAGGTGGAAGGACAGTACCGATTCCGTTTCCTGCGCAACAACGACAAGGGCGGCGAGCGCCACCTGGCCCGGGTCGATTACGACGACCTCGACGGTCCGATTCTGGAAACGAGCTTGTCCGGCACGGCGCAGCCGCTGCGCGACGGCGCCATTGCCTGGGCCTTGCTGCGTTACCCCCTGATGACGTTTGGCGTGATGGTGCGCATCCATTGGCAAGCTTTGCGCCTGTGGCTGCGCCGCGTGCCGTTTTTCAGCAAACCCCACCCTCCACAAGAAAAGGTCTCCTGATGAGCTCTGACTCCCTACCGACCGGCATGCATGCGCGCAGCAGTGTACGTCCTGATCTCCTGAGCGACCACGCGCATCTGGACCTGCCCGCCACCGGGCGCATGATTCTGCGCCTGCTGCAGAAATTACAATATGGCGCCCTGCGCCTGCGCACGCCGGATGGCAGTATCTTGTTGTACGGCGATGGCAGCCACCCCGTCACCCTGGATTTGCACAACTGGCGCCTGTGCTCGGCCGTTCTGCGCTCGGGCGACATCGGCTTTGCCGAAACGTTTATCGCGGGCGACTGGCGCACCGACAATTTGCCGGGCTTGATCGAATTGATGATACGCAACCGTGCGCAGATCGAGTCCTTGATCTATGGCAACTGGTGGGGCAACCTGATCTATAAGGTGCGCCATCTGCTGCACCGCAATTCGCGCGCCGGCAGCAAGAAGAATATCCACGCCCATTACGACATTGGCAACGCCTTTTATCAGCTGTGGCTGGACCCGTCGATGACGTATTCGAGCGCGCTGTTTACCGAAGGCGCCAGCCTGGAACAGGCGCAGCTGGCGAAATACCGGCGCATCGCCGACCAGCTGCAGCTGCAGCTGCAGCCGCAGCTGGGCCAGCGCGTGCTGGAAATCGGCTGCGGCTGGGGCGGCTTTGCGGAAACGGCGGCGCGTGACTATGGCGCCCACGTGACGGGCCTGACCTTGTCGACCGAACAGCTGGCGTATGCGCGCCAGCGCCTGCACGAGGCGGGGCTGGCCAGCCTGGCCGATTTGCAGCTGTGCGATTACCGCGACAGCCACGGCCAGTACGACGCCATCGCTTCGATAGAGATGTTCGAAGCGGTGGGGCAAAGCTACTGGCCCGGCTATTTCGCCTGCGTGGCGCACAACTTGAAGCGCGGCGGGCGTGCCTGCATCCAGACCATCGTCATCGCCGATGAATTGTTCGAGCGCTACAGCAAGAGCACTGACTTCATCCAGCAATACATTTTTCCGGGTGGCATGCTGCCTTCGCCGGCCGAGTTTCGCCGCGCCGCCGAGGCGCAGGGCTTGCGCGTAGTGGACGCCTTCAGCTTTGGCCTCGATTACGCGGAAACCCTGCGCCTGTGGCGCGCCAGCTTCCTGGCCCAGCGAACGGCGCTGGAAAAGCAGGGTTTTGATGGCCGTTTCCTGCTGACCTGGGAGTTTTACCTGGCCTATTGCGAAGCGGCCTTCCAGGCGCACAACACGGACGTCATGCAATTTACTCTGGTCAAGGAGTGATCATGCGCCGCTTGCTTACTGCTGTTGTGCTGTCCTTGACCATGTACGGTGCCGTGGCCGCGCCCCCGGCCTTTGTGAATGTGGACGTGCCCGAGGCCCGCCTGGCGGGGGAGGGCGACTATACGTGGTTCGGCATGCGTATTTATCGAGCGCAACTGTGGGTGGGCGCACAAGGCTACCAGGGCGCGGCGTCGGCAACGGCGCCTTTTGTGCTGGAATTGCGCTACGCGCGCGCCCTCGATGGCAAGAAGATTGCCGAGGCCAGCTATGAGCAGATGCAAAAACTGGGCGTGGGAACGGAACAGCAACGCCTGGCGTGGCTGGCCACCATGCAGCGCATCTTTCCGGACGTCAAGGAAGGCCAGCGTATCGCGGGCGCCTATCGGGCCGGCATCGCGCCCGGCGTGCGCTTTTATCTCGATGGCAAGATGCTGGCCGATGTGAGCGATGGCGACTTCGCGCGCGCTTTCTTCGCCATCTGGCTGTCGCCCGAGTCGACGGCGCCGAAGCTGCGGGCGGCCTTGCTGCAGAGTGCGGCGCCGCTGCCATGAGCAGCGGGACCAGCGCCTTGACCTTGCCTGCCTTGTTCAGTTATGGCCTGTTCGGTTTGCCGCTGGCCATGCTGGCGCTGCCCATCTATATATATGTTGCGCCATTTTATGCGCAGCGCAGCAGCCTTGATCTGGCGCAAATCGGCGCCGTGCTGCTGGCGGCCCGCATTGCCGCCGCCTTCATCGATCCCGCCATGGGCGCCTGGATGGCGCGCGGCGGGCGCAGCTATGCCGTACTGGTCGGTGCCGCGCTGCCCTTGCTGCTGCTGGGCTTTGGCGCCCTGTTCCATCCGCCGCTCCTGTCGCATGGGGCGACCCTGGCATGGTTCCTGGCGTCCTTGTTGCTCGTGTATTCCGCCTATGGCCTGGCCGGCATCGCGCACCAGAGCTGGGGCGCGGCGCTGAGTCAGGCGCCCACGCAGCGGGCGCGGGTGGCGGCCGTGCGGGAAGGCTGCGGCTTGCTCGGCGTTATCCTGGCGGCGGCACTGACTTCCGTGCTCGGCTATGACGGCTTGTCGCTGGCCTTTGCCGTCTGCCTGCTGGCGACGGGCGCGCTGTTGCTGGCGCGCGCGCCGCGGCCGACCTCGCGCAGTGCCGGGGACGTGATCGTCGGCAGTGGCTGGAAAGTCCCGTTGCGCCAGCGCGCATTTCGCTGGCTGTTCGCCGTCTTGCTCGTCAATGGCGTAGCCGCCGCCATCCCCGCCACCCTGTTCCTGTTCTTTGCCGGCGATTATTTGCGCCTGGGGCATTACGCGGGGCCGTTCCTGATTGTGTATTTTTGTGCGGCAGCCGCTTCGATGCCCCTTTGGGTGGCGCTGGCGCGCCGCTTTGGCGAAGCGCGCGCCTGGGGCGGCGCCATGCTGCTGGCGGCCAGCGTGTTTGTCTGGGCGTATGGCTTGGACGCGGGCGCCGCGTGGGGCTTTGCCAGCATCTGCTTGCTTTCGGGCTTGGCGCTGGGTGCCGACCTGGCCTTGCCGCCGGCCCTGCTGGCAGGGTTGATCGGCGCGGCGGGCCACGCCAGGCGGCATGAGGCGGCGTACTTCGGCTGGTGGAACTGGGGCGTGCAGATGAGCCTGGCGCTGGCGGCCGGCATCGCCTTGCCCTTGCTGGCCTGGCTGGGTTATGTGCCGGGCAGCAGCAGCGGCTTGCCAGCCTTGTCGGCTGCCTACGCCTTGCTGCCCTGCGCCCTGAAACTGCTGGCGGCGCTGCTGCTGTGGCGCGCGCCTTTACAACATATATATAGTGAAACCAGGGAGTAGCGACTATGCACCTCATGAGATCCTGCCAACGCGGCATTACGGCGACGGCCTTGCTGCTGGCACTGGCCGCCTGTTCCACGCCACCCACACCGGCCATGTACGCGCAGGAACTGCCCGTGCTGGATCTGCAACAGTACTTCAATGGCACGCTCGATGCCCACGGCATCTTCCAGGACCGGTCGGGCAAGGTGGTCAAGCGCTTCACGGTGGTGATGCGGGCCAGCTGGGCGGGCGAGACGGGCACCCTGGACGAGGATTTCACGTATTCGGACGGCAGCCGCCAGCGGCGCGTGTGGACCCTGCGCAAGACGGCGCCCGGGCGCTTCATCGGCACGGCGCCCGACGTGGTCGGCGAGGCCATCGGCGAAGTGGCCGGTAATGCGCTGCGCTGGCAATACGTGCTGGCGCTGCCCGTCGATGGCACGGTCTACCACGTCGACTTCGAGGACTGGATGTTCCTGATGGATGACAAGGTCATGCTCAACCGCGCCGCCATGAGCAAATTCGGCTTCAGCCTGGGCGCCGTCACTTTATCGTTCAGCAAGCGTCCACAGGCGGTCCCATGAATCGCAAGATCACCAGCTGGGCCGGCAAGCGCGTGTGGATCATCGGCGCGTCCAGCGGCATCGGCGCCGCGTGCGCCACCTTGCTGCTGGAGCAGGGCGCGTGCGTAGCCTTGTCGGCCCGCCATCGCGCCAGCCTGGAGCAGCTGTGCCAGGGACAGCCGCTGGCGCAGGCATTACCGCTCGATATCACCCAGCCCGCGCAGCTACGGGGCGTCTGTGCGCAGCTGCAGCTGCAGTGGACGCATATCGACCTGATACTGGTGGTGGCCGGCGGCTATCAGGCCATGCGCGCCGACAGTTTCGATCTTGAGGCTGCCCAGAGCTTGCTGGCCTTGAATGTGGGCGGCGTCTTCAATTGCCTGGAGCAGGCCTTGCCGTGGTTGTTGCGCCAGGGTAGCGGCGGCATCGGCATCGTCGCCTCGGTGGCCGGCTATGGCGGCTTGCCCAAGGCGCTCGCGTATGGCGCCAGCAAGGCGGCGCTGATCAACCTGACGGAGTCGCTGTATCTGGATTTGCATCCACGCGGGATTGATGTGTATCAAATCAACCCGGGTTTTGTCGCCACGCCCCTGACGGCGGACAATGATTTCAAGATGCCCGCCCTGATGACGGCGCACGACGCCGCCGCCGCCATGCTCGACGGCATCGAGCGGGGCCAGTTTCACATCCACTTTCCCAAACGCTTTACGAATACCCTGCGCCTGGCGCGGCTGTTGCCGTACCGCGCCTATTTTTGGCTGATCCGCAAAGTGACGGGTGTATGAGCGCAAGCATGCCGGAGACGGAGCGCGTGGAGGAGGCGTTGGCGCGCCTGGTGGCGTTTTATGAGCACCTGAGCCTCGAAAACCTGGCGCAACTGGGCGCCGTCTATGCGCCGGACGCCCATTTCAAGGATCCTTTCAACGAGGTGGTGGGGCATGCCGCCATCCTGGCCATCTTCGAGCACATGTTCGTGCAAGTCGACGCGCCCCGGTTTGTCGTGCTGGAAAGCCTGGGGCAGGGGCAGCAGGCGTTCCTGACGTGGGAGTTTCGCTTCCGCATGAAACGACTGGTCTCTGGCGATCAATGTATTCGTGGCGCAACCCATGTGCGCTTCGATGCGCAGGGACGGGTGCTTATGCATCGCGATTATTGGGATGCGGCGGAAGAATTGTATGAAAAATTGCCGTTGCTGGGCGGCCTCATGCGCCTGCTCCGGCGGGCCAGCCAGCGCTAGTATTGTTTCTTGATGCTTTAAGCAAAAAATGCGAAAAAGAAAAAGTAAATTGTGCGGATTCGGGCGCGTAAAAACTTGATTTCGCTCAAAGTGTCGTTTTTTTGACACAAATTTGTCAAAATATTTAGAAGGCAACATTGTAAGAAATTGTTTCAATTGATGCGCAATTTGCAAGCAAGAGTCGTCCTCATCCGCTTCGCTCTGTTCGCCGGCGCATGCGCTGGTAAACATGGAAAACATTTCTATGTGAGCAATTTAAATTACCGGAAAGTCAGTAATTTCATTGTCACTCTGGCTATTTTTTGGGAGCCTACGTCGACGTGAAAATTTGCGCCTACGCCCCTGAATAATGCGGCAACGCACCAAAAAAGCGCGCATTATTTCCCGTTTTTGGGCATTCGGCAGCAAACATCGGCGATGCCGTGTATGCTTCGTCCCGTTTATCCATTATCGCCTGACAAATTGTGCGCTTTGTCGCGTAAATCTTTGAGGGCAAATGACGGGTAAAGCATGTTGACGTTTTAATCACTCGCCTGATACTGTTGCACTAATACAACGGGTGCCAGCATGCCATGCGCTATGATGGAATGGTCAATCAGGCCAATGCATTGGTTGGCAAGGGGCACTGGCTCTGTCGCGTAGTACGGTTGGCGATGGTCGGGATGCCTGAAAAAGCCCCTGGCCTGGTACCGGAAGTAACATGTTGGAACTTGATGGAATGTGAAACGGTCGTTATAGTGCCGCTTCCGGTGCCCTTTGAGCACCGAACCGGCGCACGAATGACGGTCGTTATGCAGCCTTCAAGCTTATCGGTGCAATAGCGTGCCGATACCGATATGAATGTTCCCCTGACCGGAACAGCAATGTGGCAGGTGGAGACCTTGCCCTCACTCATAAAAAGCGCTCTGCTAGAGCGCAGCTCGAGATGCATAGGCTGTATTACTTTTTGCTTCAAAAATTAAAGGAAATTGCAATGAAAAAAACTCTGATCACCCTGGCAGTTCTGGCAGCAGCCACTGGCGTAGCTCAAGCTCAATCGAGCGTTGTTATCTACGGTACCGTTGACGCTGGTTTCGTCAGCGAGCGCGGCGGCGTTAAAGGCAATGTAAACAAGCTGGACAGCGGCGTTGCTTCGGCTTCCCGTCTGGGCTTCAAAGGCACCGAAGATCTGGGCAGCGGCCTGTCGGCTCTGTTCCTGTTGGAATCGGGCTTCAGCGTTGACAACGGTCAACAAGACGTTGCAGGTACCTTGTTCAACCGTCAAGCTTACGTTGGTCTGAGCAGCAAAACGACCGGTACCCTGACCCTGGGTCGTCAATACACCCCTTGGTACAACACCCTGTCGAAAGTTGCTGATCCATTCGCAGCTGGCTACGCTGGTTCCGCTAAAAACTTGTTCCCAGCGAACACCCGCACCAGCAACACCGTGCTGTACACCTCGCCAAACTTCAACGGTTTTGACGGCGACGTAGCGTACACCTTCGGCGAAAACGCTGATTCGAACAAAATCGGCCGCAAAATCGGCGCGTCGGTTGGCTACTCGAATGGTCCTCTGAATGCACGTCTGGCTTACAACAACACCAGCAACGACACCGCGACCATCGAACAAGGTAGCGGCCGCAACTGGTTGGCTGCAGCTAACTACGACTTCGCAGTTGCTAAAGCTTACGTCGCATACGGCGTGAACAAAGGTGCACAAAGCGCCAACCTGAACAACGGTAACGTACAGAACTACAACTACGCTCCTGCTGCTCTGAGCACCGACAGCAACAACATCCTGGTCGGCGCAACCGTACCAGTCGGCCCAGCTGGCACCGTAATGGCTTCGTTCATCCGTACGAACGACAAAACCGCTGCTAACGCTGATGCTGATCAATGGGCACTGGGTTACTCCTACGCTCTGTCGAAGCGCACGAGCACCTACGCTTCGTACGCCAAGATCAAGAACAAAAACGGCGCTAACTACACCGTTGGTAACAACAGCAATGTTGGTACGGGCGACAAAGCCTTCAACGTTGGTGTTCGTCACTCGTTCTAATATTCGCGCAAGCGAAGCTTAGTACCGCCAAGGCATCCCCTCGGGGATGCTGCAAGCAAAGAAACGCGCTGTCTGGCTTCGGCCTGGCAGCGCGTTTTTGCATGTGCGGCGCCAGTTATAATGGCGCCGTTACTCAAGTAAAGGAATGCCATGAATTCATACACCTCGCCGCGTCTGGCTGCCATGCTGGCCGCGCTGCTGCTCGCCAGCGCCACCGGTGCCGCCTTCGCGGCAGTCAAGGGAAAGAAGCCGGTTGGACTGGAGCGCTATGGCGTGGCCGTCTACTCGGATCTATGTCTGCAAAAGGATAGCGGCGAGATCGGCGGCCAGCGCGTGACCCTGCACCGCTTCGCCGAGGCTGATTCCGTCATCTACGAATTCACGGCGGGTGCCCTGAGCTGGCCTATCGTGGCCAACGACGTCAACCTGGACACCGCCACGGGCGCCTTCGATTTCACCATCGCGGGCGCCGACAATGAAGAGCGCACCATCGTCGGCAAGTTTTCCAAAGATGGGCAAACCCTGACACTGGAAGGTGATTACTGCGGCGGCAATGTGCGCATGCCCATGAAACTGAGCCGCGTGCGCGATTTCGGCCGTCCCCTGAAAAATTGCACGCCATGCCCGCCGATGCCGGAAGCGCCGGCGGAGGCCGTGCCTGCCGAGGAAAGTGCGCCCGTGCCCGCTGCCTGAGCGATTGCCTCTGTCAAAAAGAAAAAGGCCCGGTATCGACCGGGCCTTTGTTGTTTCTCGCCTTGCAAGGGGCTTATTTGGCCGCCTGCGCCTTTTCTGCCGTGGCACGGATGGTGGCCAGGGTGGCATTCGGCGTGATCAGGTTGCCGTCGTAGCGCAGCTCGATCAGGGCCGGCAAGCTGTGCGTCCTGGCGTGCGCCAGCGCCCGTTGCAGCGCAGGAGCGAACTCTTCTGTCGTATTCACCACTGCGCCATGCGCGCCATACGCTTGCGCCAGCGCCGCGAAATCGGGATTGTGCAAGGTCGTGCCAGAGACGCGGCCCGGGTAGTCGCGTTCCTGGTGCATGCGGATGGTGCCGAACATCTGGTTGTTGAAGACGATGATGACCACGCCCGCCTGGTATTGCACGGCGGTGGCCAGTTCCTGGCCATTCATCATGTATTCGCCATCGCCGGCAAAGGTGATCACGGTGCGCTCCGGATGCACGATCTTTGCCGCCACGCCGGACGGCACGCCGTAGCCCATGGCGCCATTCGTCGGTGCCAGTTGCGTGCGCATGCCTCCATAGCGGTAGAAGCGGTGCGCCCACGAGGCGTAATTGCCGGCGCCGTTCGTCAGGATGGTGTCGGGGGGCACCTGTGCCATGATTTCCTGCGTCACTTGCCACAGGTCCAGCGGCGCCTGGCCATCCTGGAAGATGGGCGGCTGCTCTTGGTAGGCTGCCAGCTCGGCCTTGGCTTCGGCCGGCGACTGTTTCCATGCGGAAGCGTCCACGGGGTCCATGGCAGCCAGCATGGCGCAGACCTGCGGCATGCCGCTGTTGATCATCAGCTCAGCCTGGTAAACGCTGCCCAGCTCTTCGGCGTCCGTGTGGATGTGCACCAGACGCTGGCGCGGCACGGGCGAGTCGAACAGGGTGTAGCCGCCCGTCGTCATTTCACCCAGGCGCGGGCCGATGGCGATGACGAGGTCGGCATTTTTCACGCGCGCGGCCAGTTTCGGGTTGATGCCAATGCCGACGTCGCCGATATAGTTCGGGTGGGCATTGTCGAGCAAGTCCTGGAAACGGAAGGCGCAGGCGACGGGCAAGTGATTCGCTTCGGCGAACTGTTGCAGGTCGGCGCACGCCTGCGGCGTCCAGGTGGTGCCGCCCAGCAAGACCAGCGGCTGTTTCGCCGTGGCCAGCATGGCGCGCAGCTGCTGCAGCTGCGCGTCTGATGGCGCAGCCTGCACGGGCTGGTAGGCGCGCGTGTCTGCGACAGTCGCCATGGAAATGAGCATGTCTTCCGGCAGGGCCAGCACCACGGGGCCGGGGCGGCCGCTGGTGGCCACCTGGAAGGCACGTGCCAGGTATTCGGGAATGCGCTCGGCGCGGTCGATCTGCGCCACCCACTTGGCCATCTGGCCGTACATGCGGCGGTAGTCGATTTCCTGGAACGCTTCGCGGTCGACAAAATCATTGCCGACCTGGCCGATGAACAGGATCATCGGGGTGGAATCCTGATACGCCGTGTGCACGCCGATCGAGGCATTGGTGGCGCCCGGTCCGCGTGTGACGAAGCAGATGCCCGGCTTGCCCGTCAGCTTGCCGTAGGCTTCGGCCATGAAGGCGGCGCCGCCTTCCTGGCGGTTGATGATGAAGCGGATGCCCGAATCGTGCAGTGCGTCGAGCACGTCCAGGTAGCTTTCGCCAGGCACGCCAAAAGCGGTGTCGACACCATGGATCTGCAGGGCATCGACCAGGATCTGGCCGCCGGTACGGGATTGTTGCGTCATGTTCGGCTCTTTATATTCTAGTGGGTGGCAAAGAAGTGGGGCAAGCGGTGCGCATGCGCTTGCATGCAAGCAGCTTGCCTCATTCTATGTGAGCCGATTTGGCCCGGCTTTTGAAATGGCGACACCGAATTACACAATCCCCCGGGCCGGGGCCCGACGAGGGGCCCGGCGAGCGGTTTCGCGCCTGCACATGCCTTTTTGCAGAAACATGCTGCGGCGCGGTACAATGGCGGGTGAAGCAGGCCAGACAGTCGCTGGCTGGTGCAGCAATGCACTGGCGGGAGGAAGGTCCGGACTCCATAGAGCGGGGTGACGGTTAACGGCCGTCCGCTGAAAGCCGCAAGGTATAAGGCGAGGAATAGGGCCACAGAGACGAGCGTATTAAGTTACGGTGAAACGCGGTAACCTCCACCTGGTGCAATTTCAAATAGGCACGCGATGATGCTGCTCGCGGAGCGTGCGGGTAGAAAGCTTGAGCGCCCGAGTAATCTGGCGCCTAGAGGAATGACTGTCATAGCGCCAACCTGCAAGGGAAGGCGCCGTAACAAAATCCGGCCTATCGGCCTGCTTCACTTGAATTTGTGTTCCCTGGTCTGCCGGGGAGTGTATCGGTCACAGCGGCTTGCCTGCTGCGCGCCACCAAAAAGCCCCCCGCAAAGGGGCTTTTTTTGTTTCTAAAAATATAGCAGTTAAGATAAAGTTGTATATACAACTAAGAATGAACAATTGGTTAAAGTTTCTTCCTTTCAATTAATTGCTGCATTGCAAAAATAGTTTGCCTGCATCAGGCTAGCCCCGGAAAACCGGGCGGGAACGCGTTATGGGCGAATTTTTTTTGCCTTAAACCAAGTCTTTTGCTGTGGCTGCTTGCTGTTGTGCCTGGATGACGAAAGTATTGTCATGTGTCAACTAACTGTAAAAAATTCAATTTTTCGATTTCGTCTTTTTCGATGTTTACGGTAGGAAAACACATGTGTGCAGATGAGGTAGCACATTCACTATCTTTCATAAGTATCTAATTTATCGATATATTTTTATTTGAGACTGCTTCAACGATATGCGCTAAGTCCTTAATTTCATTAATAAAATTCCTGTTTTACCAATCGGAAACCGCTTGACCACTATCTTTGCTTACTCTAAAGTGGGCAACTGTGTGAAAAAGTGTGTTTTTGTGGGAAATTTCCCCTTTTCATCGTGATGCGCAAGCGTCGCAACCCAAGCTCAAAAAAGGTCTTCCGTGTTTCAAGGCGCGTCCGCAATCAATCTCGATGCCAAAGGCAGGATGTCTATCCCTGCCAAGCACCGTGACGCGCTGGCGATTCAATGCGAAGGCCGTTTGACCCTGACCAAACACCCCGATGGCTGCCTGCTGTTTTTCCCCCGTCCCGTGTGGGAAAGCCACCGCCAGCAAATCGCCGCCTGGCCCATGTCGGCGCGCGCCTGGCAGCGCATCTTCCTCGGCAACGCCGTCGACGTCGAGCTGGACTCGGCTGGCCGCGTGCTGATCTCGCCCGAATTGCGCAACGCCGTGGGGCTGTCGCGCGAAGTCATGATGATCGGCATGGGCAGTCACTTTGAAATATGGGATGCCGTCAAGTTGGCTGACAAAGAACAGCAGGCGATCGATGCCGGCACCCCCGATGTACTTTCCAATTTTTCTTTCTAAGGCTCCGTAATGACACAACTCACGGTGCCGGAATTTCAGCATCGCACGGTGCTGCTCGATGAAGCGGTCGATGCGCTCGACCTCACGGGCGACCGCGCGCACGGCATTTACGTCGATGGCACGTTTGGCCGCGGCGGGCATAGCCGATTGATTTTGTCGCGCCTGGCCGCTGATGCGCGCCTGATCGGCTTCGACAAGGATTTGCAAGCCATCGCCACGGCCGAACAGATCGGCGACCCCCGCTTTGAAATTGTCCATGACAGCTTTGCCACCATGACGGCCAGCCTGGCCGCGCGTGGCGTTCGGCAGGTGGACGGCATCTTGCTCGACCTGGGCATCTCGTCGCCGCAGGTCGACGATGCGGCGCGCGGTTTCAGTTTCCGCAACGACGGACCGCTGGATATGCGCATGGATACCACGCGCGGTATCTCCGCGGCCGAATGGCTGGCGGTGGAAACCGAGCAGAATTTAGAGAAAGTGATACGCGATTATGGGGAAGAACGGTTTGCTTTTCAGATTGCAAAGGCGATTGTTGCTGGCCGGGCAGTCCAGCCAATTTCAAGCACACGACAGCTTGCCAGCATCGTGGCAGGCGCCGTCAAGACCCGCGAGAAGGGTAAGGACCCCGCTACCCGCACCTTTCAGGCCATACGCATTTTCATTAACAAAGAGCTCGAGGATCTCGAGATCGGGCTGAGCCAGGCGTATGCCTGCCTGGCGCCCGGCGCGCGCATGGCCGTGATCAGTTTTCATTCGCTGGAAGACCGCATGGTCAAGCGCTTCTTCGCCTCGAAGGCGAACGTGGAGCAGCCTGACCGCCGCCTGCCGATCCGCGCGGTCGACTTGCCGCAGCCGGAAATGAAGCTGATCTTGAAGATGAAGCCGTCCGATGCCGAGATCGAGGGGAATCCCCGTTCGCGTTCGGCCGTGATGCGCGTGGCGCAGCGCCTGCCGCTGGTCGCCCCTGCGAATGGCGGCTCCCGATGACTGGCAAGCTGTGTGTCGTGCTGTCGGCCCTGCTGGTGTGCTGTGGCCTGTCGCTGGTGAACGCGCAGTACCAGTCGCGCCACCTGCTGATCGACCTGGAGCGCGCGCAAGCGCTGTCGCGCCAGCTCGACATCGACTGGGCGCAGCTGCAGCTGGACCAGTCGACCCTGGGCAAGCATGAGCGCATTGAATCGATTGCTCGGCGTGACCTGAGCATGACGCCGCTGACGGCGGCGCGTACGCAGTACCTGACGGAGGGCGAATAATGAAGTTGGGCGGTAACAGCAACGGCAGGGTGGCGGCATCGAAAGGCGTGCCATTCTCGAAGAACCCCGTACTGGCGGTGCGACTGCCCGTCTGGCGTTCGCGCGTCGTGCTGTTCCTGCTGTTCTTCGCTTTCGCCGGCCTGGGCGTGCGCGCCCTGTGGCTGCAGGGCGTGTCGACGCAGTTTTTGCAAAAGCAGGGCAAGGCACGCTACGAACGCACGCTGGAACTGCCGGCCACGCGCGGCAAGATCACCGACCGCAACGGCCAGGTGCTGGCCTCGTCCGTGCCCGTGAAAGCCATCTGGGCCATTCCCGACGACGTGCTGCAGGCGTCACCCGAGAAAATCAACGCGTTGGCCGGCTTGCTGGAAATGAATGTCAACGAATTGCGCAAGAAGCTCGATTCGGACCGCAGCTTTGTTTACCTGAAACGCCAGGTCGAGATGGACGTGGCCGACAAAATTTCCAAGCTGGGCATCGACGGCATCGACGAGCGCAAGGAATACAAGCGCTTTTATCCACAGGGCGAAGTGATGACCCACGTGGTCGGTTTTACCAATGTGGAAGACGTGGGCCAGGAAAGCATGGAACTGGCGCAGCAGAAAACCCTCGTCGGCACCACCGGCAGCCGCCGCGTGATCAAGGACCGCCTGGGCCACATCGTCGAAGATATCGGCTTCATCCACGAACCGCATGACGGCAAGGACCTGACCCTGTCCGTGGACAGCAAGATCCAGTACATCGCCTTCACGCAGTTGAAGGAGGCGGTGGAAAAATTCAATGCCAAGGCTGGCGGCGCCGTGGTGCTCGACGTGCACACGGGTGAAGTGCTGGCCCTGGCCAACTACCCCAGCTATGACCCGAACGACCGCCGCAAGCTCACGGGCCAGCAGCTGCGCAACCGCGTCATGACCGACACCTTTGAGCCCGGTTCGACCCTGAAACCGATCACCGTCTCGCTGGCGCTCGATACGGGACGCGTCAAGCCGACCACCCTGATCGACACGGGGCCGGGCCGCTACACCATCGCCGACCGTACCATTACCGATACCAAGCCGCACGGCGTGATCAATGTCTCTGAAATCATCGAGATGTCGTCGAACATCGGCACCTCGAAAATCGCGCTGGGCATGCCGTCGCAGGAAATGTGGGAAATGTTTACCAAGGTAGGCTTCGGCCAGCAGCCGAAATGGGGCTTCCCCGGCGCTGTGGCCGGCCGCGTGCGTCCATATAAATCGTGGCGCCCGGTGGAACAGGCCACCATGAGCTACGGTAACGGCATTTCCGTGTCGCTGATCCAGCTGGCGCGCTCTTACATGATGTTCGCCCGTGATGGCGACACGATTCCATTATCGTTCCAGAAGGTCAATGAGCTGCCTGTGGGCCAGCAGGTGATCAAGCCGAAGACGGCCGCCGAAATGCGCGCCATGCTGGAACTGGTGGTCTCCGGCGCGCACGGCTCGGCCAAGCGCGCCCAGGTCGCCGGTTACCGCGTCGGCGGCAAGACGGGTACCGCTTACAAGGTGGAAAACGGCCGTTATGCGATGCCGCGCAAATACATTGGCTCTTTCGTGGGCATGGTGCCGATGTCGGCGCCGCGCTTCATCATTGCCGTGATGATCGATGAACCGACCGGCCCCGCCCACTATGGCGGCCAGGTTGCCGCTCCCGCTTTCGCGGCGATTGCGACCAACGCGCTGCGCGCGATGAACGTACCGCCCGATTCCTCCGTTACCGAAATCGTGGTCCCGGCCAATGCCGGCCCGGAGGCCATGTGAAGTCACTCATGACCATACAAGACATCAGTTTGTGGATCAAAGCGGCTGCCCCGTCCGGGCAGCTGACGTCCGATTCGCGGCGCGTGCAGCGCGGCGACGTGTTTTTCGCCTACGCTGGCGCCACTCATTTCATCGACGCCGCTATCGAGCAGGGCGCCGCCGCCATCGTGCATGACGCCGTGGAATGGAACGCCGCATGGAATGTGCCGCATCTGCTGGTCGGCGACCTGAAGCGCCTGGCTGGCCCCGTGGCACATGCTGTTTACGACATGCCCGACAGTGCCATGTTCAGCGCCGGCGTGACGGGCACGAATGGCAAGACCTCGTGCGCCTTGTGGCTGGCGCAGGCCTTGGCGCGCCTGGGCGAAACATCGTCCGTCATCGGTACCTTGGGCGTGGGCCTGTGCAAGCCGCGCGGCGCCATCGAATTCGACGTCACCGGCTACACCACGCCCGACGCCGTGCTGCTGGCGCGTAAACTCGCCGCCATGCGCGACGCTGGCGCCAAGGCTGTTGCCATCGAAGTGTCGTCGATTGGCCTGGACCAGGACCGCGCGGCCGGCATGCATTTCGATGTCGCCATGTTCACCAATTTGACGCGCGACCACCTTGATTACCATGGCGACATGGCCACTTACGAGGCGGCCAAAGTCAAGCTGTTCGACTGGCCCGGCCTGAAGACGGCCGTCATCAACCTGGACGACCCCATGGGCTTGCGCCTGGCGCGCCACGTGGACGGCAAGCTGGCGGGCGAGTATCCGGTCATCGGCTACACCTTGCAGGATGCGGCGGCCTTGCCCGACCTCCCGGGCGTGCTGATGCTGCGTGCCAGCCAGTTCCGCAGCCGCAATGCCGGCACCGACTTCCATCTGGAATGCGCGCTTGGCGTGGCGCTGGTCAAAACGCAACTGGTGGGTCACTTCAATATCAGCAACGCGCTGGCCGTGCTGGGCGCCTTGCTGGCGCATGGCACTGGCCTGCGCGCCGCCATCGACGGCATCGAATCGCTGCAGCCGGCTCCCGGCCGCATGCAGCAGGTGGGTGGGCAGGAAGCGCCGATGGTCGTCATCGATTACGCGCATACGCCGGACGCGCTGGAAAAAACCCTGGCCGCCTTGCGCCAGGTGGCGCAGGAACGGGGCGGCCAGCTGTGGTGCGTGTTCGGCTGCGGTGGCGACCGCGATCCGGGCAAGCGTCCGCAGATGGGCGCCATCGCGCAGCTGGCCGATCACGTGCTGGTTACCAGCGACAATCCGCGCAGCGAAGACCCGCACGCCATCATCGCGCAGATCGTCGCCGGTATGCGCACAGACGGTCCGCAGCCGCAGGCTATCGAAGACCGCGCCGCAGCCATCCTGTCGGCCATCAAGCATGCCGCCAAGCCGGACGTGATCCTGCTGGCGGGCAAGGGCCATGAGCCGTACCAGGAAATCAAGGGCAAGAAACTGCCGTTCTCCGATGCCGATCATGCGCAGCTGGCCCTGTCCGCGCGCCTGACCATGATGAGGACGAACTGATGGACCGCCTCATGCACGCGACCCTGGCCGAACTGATGCCTGCCCTGCACGGCGCGCAGATGACGGGCGACGCCGTTTTTGACGGTGTATCAACCGATAGCCGCAGCGCGCCAGCCGGCTCGCTCTTCGTCGCCTTGCGCGGCGAAAGCTTCGACGCCCATGACTTCCTCGACCAGGTGGCCGCCAGTGGCGTTGCCGCCGTGGTGGTCGAGCGCCTGCCCGCAGGCTGGGATAGCAGCAAGGTGCCGGCCATCGTGGTCGCTGATACCCTGGTCGCGCTGGGCCGCATCGCCAATTACTGGCGCGGCCGTTTCAACCTGCCCGTCATTGGCGTTACCGGCAGCAATGGCAAGACCACCGTCAAGGAGATGATTTCGTCCATCCTGGCGACGGCCTTTGGCGAAGAAGGCCGCCTGGCCACGCGCGGCAACCTGAATAATGAAATCGGCGTGCCATTGACCCTGTTCCGCCTCAGCGATCAGCACAAGGCGGCCGTGATCGAGATGGGGATGAACCATCCGGGCGAAATAGCGCGCCTTGCGGCAATCGCCGCGCCGACGCTGGCGATGGTTAACAACGCGCAGCGCGAGCACCAGGAATTCATGCACACGGTGGTAGCGGTGGCGCGCGAAAACGGCGCCGCGCTGGCTGCATTGGCCGACGACGGCGTGGCCGTGTTCCCGCACGGCGACGAATTCACGCCCCTGTGGCGCGAACTGGCCGGCGCGCGCGCCGTCATCACCTTCGGGCTGTCGAAGGATGCCGACGTAAGCTGCACGCATCGCGTGGCCGAGGATTTTGGCAGCGACATGTTCGTCAGCGTGCGCGCGCAGGATGGCAGCTTGCGCCAGTTCTTCGTCGGCTTGCAGGCGGCGGGCGAGCACAATGTGCGCAATGCGCTGGCTGCGGCGGCATGCGCCATTGGCGCCGGTATCGCCATCGAGCATATCAAGCAGGGCCTGGAGGCGTTCGCGCCCGTGAACGGTCGCCTGCAGAAAAAACGTGCCGTCAACGGCGCCACCATCATCGACGACACGTATAACGCCAATCCGGATTCGGTGAGGGCGGCCATCGACGTGCTGGCGCAGGCCGCAGCACCGCGCATTCTGGTGCTGGGCGAGATGGCGGAAGTTGGCACGCAGGGGCAGCAGTTCCACGAAGAGATCGGCGCCTACGCCGCCGCCAAAGGCATCGAACACGTGCTGGCGACGGGCGGCCTGGCGCGCCATCTGGTGAATGCGGCGCAGGCTGCCGCCAGCCAGGAATCGGGCACGGTCGTGGAGTATTTCGAACAGTTCGACGGCTTGCTGGCAGCGCTCGATGCGCATCTGTCCGGCCGCTCGGATGCAACAGTATTAATCAAGGGCTCCCGCTCCATGAAAATGGAACGGGCCGTGCAGCATTTGATTGGTTCAAACAACAAAAACAAGGAAGCTCACTAATCATGCTGCTCTGGCTCGCTCATTATTTCCAGGACGACATTGGCCCACTGCGGGTCTTTAACTTCATCACTTTCCGCGCCGTCTTCGCGACCCTGACCGCGATCCTGATCGGCCTGTGCGCCGGTCCCGCCGTGATCCGCATGCTCACGCGCATGAAGGTCGGCCAGGCCGTGCGTACGGACGGCCCGCAAACGCATCTGAAAAAACACGGCACCCCGACCATGGGCGGCGTGCTGATCCTCATTGCCATCGGCATTTCCACCTTGCTGTGGGCCGACTTGTCGAACCGCTTCATCTGGCCAGTGCTGATCGTCACCCTGGGCTTTGGTGCCGTCGGCTGGGCCGATGACTACCGCAAGGTGGTGCACCAGGACCCGGAAGGCATGCGCTCGCGCGAAAAATACTTCTGGCAGTCGCTGATTGGCATCGCCGCCGCGTTTTACCTGGCGTTTTCCGTGTCCATCTCCGAGCCCAATGCTGGCCAGGTGTGGAATCTGATCTACGCCTGGGTGCAGTCCGGCTTCGCCATGGACTTGCCGCCCAAGGCCGACCTGATCGTCCCGTTCTTCAAGACCATCAGCTATCCGCTGGGCGTGTGGGGCTTTATCGCGCTAACGTATTGCGTCATCGTCGGCACCAGCAACGCCGTCAACTTTACCGATGGTCTCGATGGCCTGGCCATCATGCCGACCGTGATGGTGGGTACGGCCCTGGGCCTGTTCGCCTACCTGACGGGCAACGCCACGTATGCGCGCTACCTGTTCATCCCGCATATTCCTGGCGCCGGCGAACTGGTAATTTTCTGCGGCGCGCTGGCCGGTTCCGGCCTGGCCTTCCTCTGGTATAACACGCACCCTGCGAAAGTGTTCATGGGCGACGTGGGCGCGCTGGCACTGGGCGGCGCACTGGGCACCGTGGCCGTCATCGTGCGCCAGGAAATCGTCCTGTTCATCATGGGCGGCATCTTCGTCGTCGAAACACTGTCCGTGATCATCCAGGTCGTCTGGTTCAAGTACACCAAGAAGCGCTACGGCACGGGCCGCCGCGTCTTCCTGATGGCGCCACTGCATCACCATTTTGAACAAAAAGGCTGGAAAGAGACGCAGGTTGTCGTGCGTTTCTGGATCATCACCATGATGCTGGTGCTGCTCGGCCTGACCACCTTGAAGCTGCGCTAATGATGTACGACGCTAAAACCGCACTGGTACTGGGCCTCGGGGAGTCGGGCCTGGCCATGGCCCTGTGGCTGGCCCGCAGCGGTGCGGCCGTGCGCGTGGCCGATACGCGCGAGGCGCCAGAGCGTCTGGCCGCGTTGCAGGCCGCCGTGCCGCAGGCGCGCTTCATCGCTGGCGCCTTCACGGCCGAATTGCTCGATGGCGTCGACTTCGTCGCGGTCAGCCCCGGCCTGGCGCCGGGCCGCGAACTGGCGCAGATTGCACCTGCCGCTGCCGAGAAAAATATCCCCGTATGGGGCGAGATCGAACTGTTCGCGCAAGCGCTGGCGGCGTTGAAGGCGGAACGCGGCTATGCGCCGAAAGTGATCGCCATCACGGGTACGAACGGCAAGACGACGGTGACCAGTCTGGTGGGTCTGCTGTGCGAACGCGCAGGCCTGGCCACGCGCGTTGCCGGCAATATCAGCCCGGCGGCGCTGGACGTGTTGCGCGAAGTGCTCGATGGCGAGCCTGCGCCGCAGCCGGTGGATGCGGAAGCTGACGTGGCGGAAGCTGTCGCCAGCACCTTGCCGCAGGCGTGGATTTTGGAGTTGTCCAGCTTCCAGTTGCACACGACCTTCAGCCTGCAGGCCGATGCGGCCACGGTCCTGAATCTGTCGCAGGACCACCTGGACTGGCATGGCGACATGGCTGCGTATGCCAAAGACAAGGCGCGCATCTTCGGCGACCAGACCGTGCGCATCCTGAACCGCGACGATGCCGCCGTGATGCACATGGCCGATCCGCTGACCGAGACCGTTACCTTCGGCACGGGCGAGCCGGCGGAGGTGGACAGCTTTGGCCTGGTCAATGAACGGGGTATTTTCTGGCTGGCGCAAGCCGTGCCCAGCGAAGAAGTTATCGAGAAAAAACGCAGGAAGAACGATCCGGCACCGGAACCGGTGCCGACGATGGCCAAGAAACTGATGCCGGCCGATGCGCTGAAAATCCGTGGCCAGCACAATGCCTCGAATGCGCTGGCGGCGCTTGCCCTGTGCCGCGCCATCGGCCTGCCGTTCGCGCCACTGCTGCACGGCTTGCGCGAGTACCAGGGGGAGCCGCATAGGGTGGAACTGATCACGGCCGTCAATGAAGTCGAATACTACGACGATAGCAAGGGCACCAACGTGGGCGCGACAGTGGCTGCGTTGTTCGGCCTGGGCAAGGCGTTTGGCGGTGCGGAACAACGCCTGGTGCTGATCGCCGGCGGCGATGGCAAGGGCCAGGATTTCTCGCCGCTGGCTGAACCCGTGTCGCGCTATGTGCGCGCCGTGGTGCTGATCGGCCGCGACGCGCCGGCGCTGCGCACGGCCCTTGAGCCGGCCGGCGTGGACATCGTCGACTGCGCCACCTTGCCGGAAGCGGTCAAGCGCGCCAGCAGCCTGGCGCTGGCCGGCGATGCCGTGCTGCTGTCGCCCGCTTGCGCCAGCCTGGACATGTTCAAGAACTATGCGCACCGCGCGCAGGTGTTTGTCGACGCCGTGCGCGACATCGCGCTGGAAAACGGACAGGATATCTGATGGCCTTCCAACTGCCCTTCAGCTTTGGTTCCGGCTCGGCTGCCAAGCCGCTGGATAGCCGCGCGCGGCAGTCGAAGATGATGGACTATGACAAGCCGCTGGTGTGGGTGGTCCTGTTGCTCATGTTGCTGGGCATGGTGATGGTGTATTCAGCATCGATTTCGCTGTCGGACGCGCGCAAGTTCGCCGCCTACACCAACAATTATTTCGTTGTGCGTCAGGCGCTGTTCATCGGCGTATCGATCATCGTCGCCGCAATGGTGTTCCGCATCCGCATCGCCACCTGGCAAAAGATCGCGCCGTGGCTGTTCATCGGCACGCTGGTGCTGCTGGTAATGGTCTTGATACCTGGCCTGGGCGTGTCGGTCAATGGCGGGCGCCGCTGGCTGAACTTGCCGGGCCTGCGTCCGCAGCCGTCCGAACTGATGAAGGTAGTGATGGTGCTGTACGCCGCCGACTACACCGTGCGCAAGCAGGAGTACATGCACAAATTGACCAAGGGCTTCATGCCGATGGCGCTGGCCGTCAGCTTCGTCGGCCTGCTGCTGCTGATGGAACCCGACCTGGGCGCTTTCGGCGTGATCGTCTGCATCGCCATGGGCATTCTGTTTTTGGGCGGCGTCAACGCCATCTGGTTCGGCGGCATCGGCGCCATGCTGACGGCGATCTTCGTCACCATCATCGCCTTGTCGAAATTCCGCCGCGAGCGGTTTTTTGCGTATCTCGACCCGTGGCAGGAAGATAATGCGCTCAACAAGGCCTACCAGCTGACGCACTCGCTGATCGCCTTCGGGCGCGGCGAACTGTTTGGCGTGGGACTGGGCGGCAGCGTGGAAAAACTGCACTACCTGCCCGAAGCGCATACGGACTTCTTGCTGGCCGTGATCGGCGAGGAACTGGGCCTGGTGGGCGTCCTGATCGTGATCGGCATGTTTTACTGGATTATCAAGCGGGCCTTCGACATCGGCCGGCAGGCGATCGCCATCGACCAGACCTTCGCCGGATTGACGGCGAAAGGCATCGCCATCTGGATCGGCGTGCAGACCTTCATCAACATGGGCGTGAACCTTGGCCTGCTGCCGACCAAGGGGCTGACTTTGCCCCTGATGAGTTATGGCGGCACGGGCGTACTGATTAACTGTATCGGCCTGGCGATTTTGCTGCGCATCGATTACGAAAACCGGATCCTGATGCGCGGAGGCCGGCTATGAACAATGTGGCGAACTTGAAAACGACGAAAAGACTGATGATCATGGCGGCCGGTACTGGCGGCCATATTTTCCCGGGCCTGGCGATTGCGCAGACGATGCGCGCGCGCGGCTGGGAAGTGAGCTGGCTGGGCACGACCCACGGCATGGAACAGGAACTGGTGCCGAAAAGCGGCATTCCCATGGATGCCATCGCGTTCTCAGGCATGCGTGGCAAGGGCCTGGCGCATACGGTCAAAGGCGGTTTCAAGATGCTGGCGAGCTTCTTTGCCATTCGCCGTTTCATCGCCAGCCGCAAGCCGGACGTGGTGATGGGCATGGGCGGCTACGTGACCGTGCCGGGCGGCCTGATGGCGCGCCTGAAGGGCGTGCCGCTGGTGCTGGTCAATGCCGACGCGGCGCTGCTGCTGTCGAACAAGACGCTGGTGCCGCTGGCGCAAAAGGTCTGTTTCGGTTTTCCCGCCGATTTCGGCAGCGCTGCGGGCAAGGCCGTCGTCACGGGCAATCCCGTGCGCGCTGAGATTCTCGCCATGGCACCGCCGGCGTCCCGCTTTGCGGGCCGCAGCGGGCCGCTGCGTATCCTGGTGGTGGGCGGCAGCCTGGGCGCGAAAGCGCTGAACGACAGTCTGCCCGCCGCGCTGGCCTTGATGCCGGAGGGCGAACGTCCGCTGGTGAAGCACCAGTCGGGCAAGAAGAATATCGACGCCCTGCATGCAGCGTATGCGCAGGCAGGCGTGCAGGCCGATGTTGTCGACTTCATCGACGACATGGCCAAGGCCTATACCGAGGCCGACCTGGTGATTTGCCGTGCTGGCGCCATCACCCTGTCGGAACTGACGGCGGCCGGCGTGGCCAGCGTGCTTGTGCCGCTGGTAGCGTCAACCACCAGCCACCAGCGCGACAACGCGCAATGGATGGCGAAGCAGGGCGCGGCGATTCATCTGCCGCAGACGGAAATGAGTGCGGCGTCGCTGAGCTCCTTGCTGGCGTCGCTGAGCCGCGATACCTGCCAGCAGATGGCGCAAGCGGCACTGGCAGCAGGCAAGCGCGACGCCAATGAGGCGATCGCACACGTATTGGAAAAATTGGCATGAGGTTAGCTCTGTGAAGCATAAAGTAAACAATATCCACTTTGTCGGCATTGGCGGCAGCGGCATGAGCGGCATCGCCGAAGTGCTGGTCAACCTGGGTTACAAGGTGTCGGGCTCCGACCTGGGCAGCAATGCGGCGACGCAGCGACTGGCGAGCCTTGGTGCGACCGTCATGCTCGGCCACGCGGCCGAGAACATCGGCGACGCCGATGCGGTGGTGACCTCGGGCGCCGTCCCGCAAGACAATCCGGAAGTGGCGGCTGCGCGCGCGCGCAAGATCCCGCTGGTGCCGCGCGCCGTGATGCTCGGTGAATTGATGCGTTTGAAGCGCGGCATCGCCATCGCCGGCACGCACGGCAAGACGACGACGACCAGCCTGGTCGCGTCCGTGCTGGCGCAGGGCGGCCTCGATCCTACTTTTGTGATCGGCGGACGCCTGACCAGCGCCGGCGCGAACGCCAAGCTCGGTTCCGGCGACTACCTGGTGGCCGAAGCCGATGAGTCGGACGCCTCGTTCCTGAACCTGACGCCGATGATCGAAGTGATCACGAATATCGATGCCGATCACATGGACACCTATGAGCACGATTTCGAAAAGCTCAAGCAGGCGTTCGTGCAGTTCACACACCGTTTGCCTTTCTATGGCCGCGCCATGCTGTGCATCGACGATCCGCACGTACGCGCCATCATCCCGTCCGTCACCAAGCCGGTCACCACCTACGGTTTCGCTGAAGACGCGCAAGTGCGCGCCATCAACGCGCGCGCCGTAGGCCTGGAAATGCATTTTACGGTGCTGCAGGAAGGCTATCCCGACCTCGACGTGGTGCTGAACCAGCCCGGCATGCACAACGTGCAAAATGCCTGCTCGGCGATCGCCATCGCGCGCGAAATCGGCATCGCCGACAGCGCCACGCAGCAGGGCCTGGCCGAGTTTTCCGGCGTGGGCCGGCGCTTCACGCGCTATGGCGACGTGGCGCTGCCAAATGGCGGCAGCTTCTCCCTGGTAGACGATTTCGGCCATCATCCGGTGGAAACGGAAGTGACCCTGGCTGCCGCGCGCGCTGCCTATCCTGGCCGCCGCCTGGTGCTGGCGTTCCAGCCGCACCGCTACAGCCGCACGCGCGACCTGTTCGAGGATTTCGTCAAGGTGCTGGGTGCACCCGACGTGCTGCTCTTGTCCGAAGTGTATGCGGCAGGCGAAGCGCCTATCGTCGCCGCCGACGGCCGCGCCCTGGCGCATGCGCTGCGCGCGCGCGGCAAGATCGAACCGATTTTCGTCGAGTCCATGACGGACATGGCCGACACCATCATGAGCGTGGCGCGCGACGGAGACGTCGTGCTGACCATGGGAGCTGGCTCGATCAGCGGCATCCCGCAACAACTGACAACGTATCAATCTCACACTGTAAAGGCCTGACGTGAACCAAGCTTCAGCTATCGACGTTAAACAATTGGGCAAAGTCGGCGTCCTGTTCGGCGGCCGCTCGGCCGAGCGCGAAGTGTCGCTGATGTCCGGTGCCGGCGTGCTAGCCGCTTTGAAAAGCCATGGCGTGGATGCGCATGGCTTCGATACGGGCGAACGCAGCCTGGCCGAACTGGCCGCTGAGAAATTTGATCGCGTCTTCATCGCGCTGCACGGCCGCTTCGGCGAAGACGGCAGCCTTCAGGGCGCGCTGGAGCAGCTGGGCATTCCCTACACGGGCAGCGGCGTGATGGCGTGTTCGGTGGGCATGGACAAGGTTTACACCAAGATGATCTGGCTGATGCACCATCTGCCGACGCCAAAATACGCGGTGCTCGATGGTAAATCGGACCTCGCCAAGGTGGCCTCCGAACTGGGCTTGCCGCTGATCGTCAAGCCGCCGCATGAGGGGTCGAGCATCGGCATTACGACGGTCAACGAAGCGTCGGCCTTCCAGGCGGCCTACGACATCGCCGCCGGTCTCGATGATTCGGTGCTGGCCGAGGAATTCATCAAGGGCCGCGAATTTACTGTGGCGATCCTGGGCAAGGGCGCGACAGCGCGCGCGCTGCCGCCGATTGAAATCGTCGCCCCGCAAGGTAATTACGACTATCAGAACAAGTACTTCACGGACGACACCAAGTACTTCTGCCCGCCGCAGCTGGACCCGGCGATCGTGGCCGAAATGGAGCGCATCGCCCTGGAAGCGTACCGCGCGCTCGGCTGCGAAGGCTGGGGACGTGTGGATGTGCTGATGCGAGCTGCCGACAGCAAGCTGTTCCTGCTGGAGGTCAATACCTCGCCGGGCATGACCGGTCACTCGCTCGTACCGATGGCGGCGCGCGCGGAAGGCACCAGCTATGAAGACCTGTGCCTGGAAATCGTTTCCGGCGCAAGCCTGAAAATGCACAAGGGACAGCGCTGATATGTGGCATGACGCTAAAAGCCTCAATACGACTGCCAACGGCTTGCTGGCCGCGGTTCTGGTCGTGTGCGTGGCGGCCGGCGTCTGGTGGGTGTCGCAGCGTCCCATGTTCGACCTGCGCACAATCAAGGTGGAAAGCGCGGACGACAAGGGCCTGCGCCACGTGAATTACCTGACCCTGCGCAGCGGCACCCTGGGGCGCATCAAGGGCAATTTCTTCACGACCAATCTGGAAAGCGTACGCGGGGTGTTCGAATCGGTGCCCTGGGTGCGCCGTGCCAGTGTGCGGCGCGAGTGGCCTAACCAGCTGATCGTGGCGCTGGAAGAACACGAGGCGCTGGGTACCTGGGGCGAGGATGGACGCCTGCTGTCGGTCAAGGGCGACGTGTTTACGGCCAATGTGGCCGAAGCCGAAGACGACCATGAATTGCCTGCCTTCGCCGGCCCCGATGGCAGCGAAAAGGAAGTTCTGGCGACCTACGTGCAGCTGGCAAAGTGGTTTTCGCCCCTGAAAATGGTGCCTGAATCGCTGTCGCTGTCGAGCCGCTATGCGTGGACCGTGAAACTGAACAACGGCATGAGCGTGGCGCTGGGGCGCGAGCAGAATCATACGACCCTGAAGGCGCGGGTCGACCGGCTGGTGGGCATCTACCCGCAGCTGGCGAGCCGGCTGGAGAATATCGACACGATCGATATGCGTTACCAGAATGGCCTGGCGCTCAGTTCCGCCGGCCTGGTGATACCGGCCGAAGGCAAGGATGGCAGGCCGGCGCCAGCGATCAAGAAGAAAAATGGCAGTCCGATTAAAAAACCGACTTAACCGAATAATCAATTTAACAATAGCCCAAAAAACTAGGCGACAGAAATGACAAAAGACGCGAAAAACCTGATCGTCGGCCTCGACATCGGCACCTCGAAAGTGGTGGCGGTGGTAGCCGAAGTGATGTCCGACGGGCGCCACGAAGTGATCGGGCTGGGCCAGCACGAATCGAAGGGCCTGAAAAAAGGCGTGGTGGTCAATATCGAGGCCACGGTGGAGTCCATCCAGCGCGCGCTGGAAGAGGCCGAGCTGATGGCTGACTGCAAGATCCGCAATGTCTATGCGGGCATTGCCGGCAGCCATATCCGCAGCTTCAATTCCAGCGGCATGGTGGCCATCAAGGACAAGGAAGTGACGGCGACCGACGTGGCGCGCGTCATCGAGACGGCAAAAGCGGTTAACATTCCGACCGATCAGCAATTGCTGCACACGGTGCCGCAAGAGTTTATCGTCGACAGCCAGGAAGATGTGCGCGAGCCTATCGGCATGAGCGGCATCCGCCTGGAGGTGAAGGTGCATATTGTCACCGGCGCCGTGTCGGCGGTGCAGAACATCGTCAAGTGCGTGCGCCGCTGCGGCCTGGAAGTGTCGGACCTGATCCTGCAGCCGATGGCGTCTGCCGATGCGGTGCTCACGCCCGATGAGAAGGAACTGGGCGTGGTGTTGATCGACATCGGCGGCGGCACGACCGATGTGGCGGTATTCTCCGATGGCGCGATCCGCCATACGGCAGTCATTCCCATCGCCGGCGACCAGATCACCAACGACATCGCCATGGCCTTGCGTACCCCGACCGCGGAAGCGGAAGAAATCAAGATCCGCTATGGCGTAGCCAAGCAGGTCCTGGCCGACCCCGGCGAATCGCTGGAAGTGCCGGGCCTGGGCGACCGTGGCCCGCGCAACCTGTCGCGCCAGGCGCTGGCGGCAGTGATCGAGCCGCGCGTCGAGGAGCTGTTCGCGATGGTGCACCAGGTGGTGCGCGAATCCGGTTATGAAGGCGTGCTGTCGTCGGGCATCGTGCTCACGGGCGGCACTTCCATCATGCCCGGCATGGTGGAAATGGCGGAAGACATTTTCCTGAAACCGGCGCGCCTGGGCACGCCCGAGTATCGGGGCCAGCTGGCCGACGTGGTGCGCAGTCCGCGCTATGCCACGGTATTGGGCCTGCTGCTGGAAGCGAAGAAGCAATACCTGCGCGGCCACATCGTGACGCGTCAGGACGGCTCGGTGAAGGCAGTCTGGCAGCGCATGAAGGAATGGTTTTTAGGGAATTTTTAAGGGCGTATTTCAGGCCCGGCAGCACAGGTTTTTTGGCAGCATCGCAGGTACACACACATAACTTTATTTTATATTTAACCGCAGTTTTCAATCTCCAGTTCTCCTACCAATATGAGGCCTGGCGCTTGGAAACCGCATCTGATAGGAGCACATCATGGAGTTCGATATGGTCGATAACACAGCTATAGGTACCGTCATCAAGGTCGTCGGCGTCGGCGGTGCGGGTGGCAATGCAGTCCAACACATGATCAACAAAGGCATGTCGGGTGTGGAGTTCATTGCCGCCAACACCGACGCACAGGCCCTGTCGACATCGAAGGCGCACAACATCATCCAGATCGGCGATACCGGTCTGGGCGCCGGCATGAAGCCTGCCGTCGGCCGCCAGCTGGCCGAAGAATCGCGCGCGCGCATCGCCGATGCGCTGCGCGGCGCGCACATGGTTTTCATCGCTGCCGGCATGGGCGGCGGCACGGGCACGGGCGCCGCTCCTATCGTCGCCGAAGTGGCCAAGGAACTGGGCGCGCTGACGGTCGCCGTGGTCTCCAAGCCATTCTCGTACGAAGGCCAGAAGTGCATGGACATCGCCGATGAAGGCCTGGAGCAGCTGTCCCTGCACGTCGATTCGCTGATCATCATCCTCAATGAAAAACTGGAAGAGATCTACGAAGACGAAAGCATGCTGGAATGGATGCAGCACGCCGATGATGTGCTCAATAACGCGGTGGCCGGCATTGCCGAGATCATCAACGTGCCTGGTCATATCAATGTCGACTTCAACGACGTGAAAACCATCATGGGCGAGCAGGGCAAGGCCATGATGGGCACGGCGACCGCTTCCGGCGTTGACCGCGCGCGCATCGCCGCCGAACAGGCTGTCGCTTCGCCGCTGCTGGATGGCATCGACCTGTCCGGCGCGCGCGGCGTGCTGGTCAACGTCACGGCCAGCCGTGGCTTGAAGGGTAAAGAGATCAAGGAAGTCATGGCTGCCGTGCGCGCCTTTGCCGCACCGGACGCGTCGATCGCGCAAGGTATCGCCTACGACGACGCCATGGGCGACGATATCCGCGTTACCGTGGTGGCCACTGGCCTGGGCCGCGCGAAGAAAAACATCCAGCTGGTACCGCAGCAAGTGCTGCGCACCGGCACCCACAACAGCCCGCTGACCCCGTCAGCGGCGATGGGCGGCGCGCAGGCAGCGACGACCACCGTAGGTGTGGCCACGCCGGCTGCCGGTTTCGACGGCATGAAGGCGCCGGCAGTATGGCGTCGCGAATCGGCTTCCGAGCAAGTGCGCGCGATGGAAAAGAATGGCATGGAGACGTATGACATTCCAGCCTTCCTGCGTAAACAAGCGGATTAAGATGAGCTAAGGTGATCTGATGTCAGCAAAGATGACGGCGGCCTGAGGGCCGCCGTTTTTTTTGCCGGGTTTTGACTTTTGCGTTTGCCTTTCCGGCCACTTTCTGCACAAATACGGCAAGTCAGGCATACTATCGCGCAGTGTCGGCATCATGCCGGCAGAACCAGATCACGGGCGCTGTCCGCTCCACGGAACGGGCGGCGTCCATAACCGACAGTACACAAGGAGTCAACATGACCATCAAGATCGGCGACACCCTGCCAGAAGGCACCCTGGCCGAATTCATCGAAAGCGAAACCGAAGGTTGCGCACTGGGCCCGAACACGTTCAACGTACAAGACCTGGTCAAGGGCAAGAAGATCGCCATCTTCGGCCTGCCCGGCGCCTACACCCCAACCTGCTCCGCACAGCACGTGCCAGGCTACGTGCAGCACGCTGCCGACCTGAAAGCTGCGGGCGTCGATGAAATCTGGTGCATCTCCGTCAACGACGCGTTCGTGATGGGCGCCTGGGGCCGTGATCAGAAAGCCACCGGCGTCGTGCGCATGATGGCTGACGGCAATGCCGCCTACAGCAAGGCCCTGGGCCTGGATGCTGATTTCTCCAAGCACGGCATGGGTACGCGCTCGCAGCGCTACTCGATGCTGGTCGACAATGGCGTCGTGACGCAATTGAACATCGAGCAGGGCGGCAAGTTTGAAGTGTCGAATGCCGAGACGCTGCTGGGCCAACTGGCTTAAGTTATATGGGGTCAGACCCGGCGGGTCTGACCCCTTCAAAAAACGGCGCCATCGGCGCCGTTTTTTTATTGCACCTGCGGTTTCGTCGCCTCGAACATGGCCGCATCGATACTGAACGAATAATCGTCCTGCAGCGCAAAATATCGCCGCGCTTCATCGGGCGCGCCATCGAACAGATTACGGATGGCCGCTACGCGTTCGGCGGGAGTGCGCATGCGCGCCACCCACTCGTCAAACTGCATGCTCAGTTTCCACACACTGCGCAAGCTGTGCGTGAATCCCGCATGGTCGAACTTGGCGTCCCATTCGCACGTACGGTAGTCGCGTACGTGCGAGGCGTCGCGCAGCATTTCCACCGCCTGCAGGGTGCTGTCGTACAGGGCCGTCTTGGGCGCCACGATGTCGACCACTAATAAGGTGCCGTTGGGACGCAGCACGCGCCAGGCTTCCGCCAGTGCGCCCGCCACGTCGTTCCAGTGGTGGGCGGAAAAGCGCGTGACGACCATGTCGAAGCTGGCGTCGGCAAACGGCAGGCGGGCCACATCGCCCACTTGCGTGCAGATGTTGTGCAAGCCGCGCTGCGCCTTGGCGTAGTCCACCACGTCGAGCATCGGCTGCGCCAGGTCGTAGGCGACGACTGACTTGGCCACGGGAGCGACGGCGAAGCTGGCGTGGCCGGCGCCGCAGCCCAGGTCCAGGACGACTGGCTTGCCATGGCGGCGCGCACATTCCTGCATCAGCACCAGGTCGGCGCCTTGCGCGTGCACCGCGCTGCTCAGGTAGGCGTTGGCCGTCTTGCCAAACTGTTCGGTGACAACATCGTGCTGCTGCATGGTTTTCTCCTGTTGATGGGTGAGTTCCTGCAGAATAGGGATAAAATTATCCTGTAACAAGACCATAACTTATACTGGTATATCCACTACCATGCATCCCTGCCATGTCGAACAAACTCGCTGAATTCATCCGCGCCCGGCGCGAAGCCGTCACCCCCGCCATGGCTGGCTTGCCCGGTGGCGGGCGGCGGCGCACGCCGGGCTTGCGGCGCGAAGAGCTGGCGCAGCTGTGCAATGTCAGCCCTACCTGGCTGACCTGGCTGGAGCAGGGGCGGCCCGTGTCGGCGTCGGCCAAGATGCTGGCCCGCCTGGCGCAGGTGCTGCAGCTGAGCGCGGCAGAGCGCGCCTATCTGTTCGAAGTGGCCGACAAGCATGACCCCAGCCACGGTACAGGCGAAGGCGAGGGGCCAGCCGCCGCCGAGCTGGCCGCCATCGTTGCCGCCATCGACGCGCCCGCGTACATACTGGACCGGGAATGGAATGCCGTGGCGTGGAACGGGGCGGCGTCCGCTTTGTTCACGGGCTGGCTGCATGGCGAAGCGGCCGCACCGAACCAGCTGCGCTTCATGTTCCTGGCCCCTGGAGCGCGTGAGCTGATCGTCGGCTGGCCCGAGCGGGCGCAGCGCCTGGTGGCGGAGTTCCGTGCCGATATCGGCCGACAGGCGGATCAGGCGCCGCTGGCCGGCCTGATCGGCGAACTGACTGAGGCCAGCCTTGAATTTCGCCAGTGGTGGGGCGCGCAGCAGGTGCAGGGCCGCGATGGCGGCTTGCGCCGCTTCCAGCATCCGCAGCAGGGCTTGCTCGGCTATCACCAGGTAACCCTGCACCTGGCGCGCCAGCATGAATTGAAACTGGTGATGTTGTTGCCTGTGTCATAAGGGAAAACAGCCGGGCTTGCTATAATCTGGCCGACCGCCTGGCCCTGCCTTTCCAAACCATGCTGTCCTGGCTCCGGCCGTCGCCATGATGACGGTCCCGCTCTTTCGCCAGGAGTCTGTCCTGCTACCCCGCAACCAAAACCTGCGCAGCATCTATGTGATGCTGGTCGCCGTCGCCATGTTTTCCCTGATGGACACGGCCATGAAGCTGCTGTCCGCCCATTATCCGCCGATGCAGGTGACGGCCTTGCGTGCCCTGTCGTCCCTGCCGCTCGTGTGCCTGTACCTGCTGTACCGTGGCGCCTTCAAGAACTTGCTGAAGGTGCGCTGGCCGCTGCACTTGTTGCGCGGCGCGCTGGGCGTGCTGATGATTACGCTGTTCGCCTACGGCTTGAAGCGCATGTCGCTGGCCGAGACGTATGCGCTGTTCTTCGTCGCGCCCTTGCTGATTACGGTCTTGTCGGTGTTTATCCTGAAGGAAAAAGTTGACTTTGCGCGCTGGTGCGCCATCGCCGTGGGGTTGCTGGGCGTGCTGGTGGCGCTGCGTCCCGACGGTTCGGGTTTCTTTTCGCTGGCCGGACTGGCCGTGCTGGGTTCTGCCGCCTGTTACGCCATTTCAGCCGTCACGGGGCGCATCCTGAGCCGCACGGACGCCAGCGAAAGCATGGTCTTCTGGCTGATGGTGATGATGGCCATCGGTGGCGTGGCCCTGTCGGCGCATGAATGGGTGAGTATCCGGCGCGAAGACTGGTGGCTGCTGGCTGGCCTGTCACTGAGCGGTTTCCTGGGCCAGCTGGCCATCACGGAGGCATTTCGCTTTGGCAAGGCGTCCAGCGTGGCGCCGTTCGAATACTCGGCCCTGGCCTGGGGCATGGCCCTGGACTGGATGCTGTGGCGCGCCTTGCCCGACGAATACACCCTGATCGGTGCGGCCATCATCATCGGCAGTGGCATTTACCTCGTTCGCAGGGAGGCTGTCCACGCCGAGAGCGAGCATCCATAAGTAACGGTTGTGGTATTTCTGGCGTGAGCCATGCCGCGCCGCAACGAAAATCCGGCAAATAGATATAATCGACAGATGTTAAAACAACGCACTATCAAACAACAGGTCCGCACCATCGGTGTCGGTTTGCACTCTGGCACCAAGGTCGAGCTGATCTTGCGCCCTGCCGCCATCGACACGGGCATCGTGTTTCGCCGCATCGACCTCGATCCCATCGTGGAGTTCCCCGCCAGCGCCATGGCTGTGGGCGATACGCGCATGGCTTCCGTGCTGATCAAGGATGGCGCCAGGGTGTCCACCGTGGAACACCTGATGTCGGCTGCGGCCGGCCTGGGCGTCGACAATATGGTCATCGACGTGAATGCAGAAGAAATTCCCATCATGGATGGTTCCGCCTCGTCCTTCGTCTATCTGCTGCAGCAGGCTGGCGTGGAAGAGCAGCAAGCGCCGAAGAAATTCATCAAGGTCATCAAGCCGGTGGAAGTGCGTCACGGCAAGGGCGACGCGGAGAAATGGGCGCGCTTGTCGCCGTACGACGGCTTCAAGCTCGATTTCTTTATCGAATTCAATCATCCGGCCGTCGATGGCACGATGCAGCGCGCCTCCGTCGACTTTGGCGACGTGTCGTACGTGCACGACGTGGCGCGCGCGCGCACCTTTGGCTTCATGCAGGACGTGGAAAGCTTGCGCGGCATGGGCCTGGCCCGTGGCGGTTCGCTGGAAAACGCCATCGTCATGGATGAATACCGTATCTTGAATGCCGATGGCTTGCGCTATGAAGACGAGTTCGTGCGCCACAAGATCCTCGACGCCATCGGCGACCTGTATCTGGTGGGCCACCCCTTGCTGGCGTATTACACGGCGCACAAGTCGGGCCACGCACTGAACAACCAGCTGCTGTTGGCGCTGCTGGAGCAGCCGGAAGCGTATGAAATTGTCTCGTTCGATACCAACGAGGCGGCGCCGCAATCCTACCTGCGCCAGATGGAGCGCGAGTGGTCGTTGACCTGATCTGAGCGACACCTCATTAAACCTACTGCGCGTCGGTATAGGCGGCCTGCGATGCTCACCGTACCTTCGTACGGTTGCGCTTCTTAGCCACCTCTCCCTTCCGCTCGCTACGGTTTTCTGAGGTGTCAAAATGTTGCCGGGCAGTCTTAATCTTTAGGTTCGCGGTGGTGGCGCACCATGTTGCGCAGCGCCGCGATCAATTGCTCGTTCTGCTTCGACGCGGGCAGGGCCGTGCTCAGTTCTTCCAGGGCCGACATGGCCTTTTCCGGCAAGACCAGCGCGCGTGTATGCACGATGGGCGCGATGCTCTTGATCACTTGCACTTTCAGCTTGATGCCTGAAATCTGCCAGCCTTTCCTTTCCAGTTCCCCTTGCAGTTTCGGCAATTGCTGCTTGAGCTTGGCCGCCAGCGCCGCGTTCGGCGTGGCCAGCACCAGTTGGCCGCCTTCGAATTGCAGGATGTCGCAATGCTCGAACATCGCCGGCAAGGCCTTGGCGCAATCTTTTTGCAGGGCGGCCAGGCGCGTGACGGTGGGCATCAGGGAGGCCATCGTGGCGTTGCCGCGCAGAAAATCGGTTGCGCCCGTGACGGCTGGGCCCGAACGGGCAAAGCCGTAGCCGCGGCGTTCTGCCTTCGAGTAAGTGGGAGTTCGCATGGCCGAAACATAGCACACTCGCCCGCGCATGACGAGTGCGGCGACAGGTACGGAGCAAGCTGGCTGGTCGTATTGCTTTACAGTATGGAAAATGTCCGCAATTTCTGCCATTTGTTTGTCATTAAGCTATTGTTATATGGTGCATTAGCCCAACCTTGGCGGGACGCATGATAAAATCATCGTCTTTTGCCATAGTCGAACTCCGTGCGGTCACGCGATTGTTACCTCGTTGTCACCTACCGAGCTTTTTTTAACGGCGTTTTTTCAAGAATTCAAGCATGTCATTACTGACCCAGATTTTCGGTAGCCGCAACCAGCGGCTGCTCAAGCAATACCAAAAAACGGTACGCGAGATCAATGCGCTCGAGCCGGCCATCGAAAAGCTGTCGGATGCCGAGCTGCAAGCGAAGACGCCTGCCTTCAAGGAACGCATCGCCGCTGGCGAATCGCTTGATGCCTTGTTGCCGGAAGCATTTGCCGTCTGCCGAGAGGCCAGCAAGCGCGTCCTGCGCATGCGCCACTTCGATGTGCAGATGATCGGCGGCATGGTCTTGCACTTTGGCAAGATTGCGGAGATGGGCACGGGCGAGGGCAAGACCCTGATGGCAACCTTGCCGGCCTACCTGAATGCCTTGTCGGGCAAGGGCGTGCATATCGTTACCGTCAATGATTACCTGGCGCAGCGCGATGCCGAGACCATGGGCCGCCTGTATGCATGGCTGGGCCTGTCGACAGGCGTGAACATGTCGCAGATGGAGCACAGCGCCAAGCAGCAGGCGTACAACTCCGACATCACGTATGGCACGAATAATGAATTCGGTTTCGACTTCTTGCGCGACAACATGGTCTATGAAGCGCGCGAAAGAGTGCAGCGCAGCCTGAACTTCGGCATCGTCGATGAAGTCGACTCGATCCTGATCGATGAAGCGCGTACGCCTTTGATCATTTCGGGCCAGGCCGAGAACCACACGGACCTGTATTACAAGATCAATGAAGTGCCTGCGCTGTTGACTTTGCAGATCGGCGAAGAAACGCCCGATGGCAAAGGCAAGGTTGACGTGCCGGGCGACTACACCAAGGATGAAAAGGCGCACCAGGTGCTGCTGACGGAAGCGGGCCATGAAAAGGCCGAGCGCATCCTGATGGAAATGGGCCTGCTGCCGGAAGGCGCCTCGCTGTACGATTCGGCCAACATCACCCTCGTGCACCACCTGTACGCGGCCCTGCGCGCGCACGCGCTGTACTTCAAGGATCAGCACTACGTGGTGCAGAACAGTGAAGTCGTCATCGTCGATGAATTCACGGGTCGTCTGATGACGGGCCGCCGCTGGTCCGATGGCTTGCACCAGGCCGTCGAAGCGAAAGAAGGCGTCAAGATCCAGAACGAGAACCAGACCCTGGCCTCGATCACCTTCCAGAACTACTTCCGCATGTACGCCAAGCTGGCCGGCATGACCGGTACGGCAGATACCGAAGCGTACGAGTTCCAGGAAATCTACGGCCTGGAAACGGTCGTGATCCCGCAGAACCGTCCGCTGCAGCGCAAGGACCGCCAGGATCAGGTCTACAAATCGTCGGCGGAAAAATACAACGCGATGTTGAACGACATCCGTGACTGCTACGAGCGCGGCCAGCCAGTGCTGGTGGGTACGACCTCGATCGAGAACTCGGAACTGCTGTCGGGCATCCTGACCAAGGCCGGTTTGCCGCACAACGTGCTGAACGCAAAACAGCATGCCCGCGAAGCGGAAATCATCGCTCAGGCAGGCCGTCCGAAAGCCATCACCATCGCCACCAACATGGCCGGTCGCGGTACGGACATCGTGCTGGGCGGCAACGTCGAGAACCAGATCAAGTTCATCGAAGCCAATCCTGAACTGAACGATGCCGACAAGGTCGCCCAGTCGCAGACCCTGCGCGATGAATGGCAATCGCTGCATGACCATGTGGTCAATGCTGGCGGCTTGCACATCATCGGCACCGAACGCCATGAATCGCGCCGCGTCGACAATCAGCTGCGTGGCCGTGCCGGTCGCCAGGGCGATCCGGGTTCGTCGCGCTTCTACCTGTCGCTCGACGACGCGCTGCTGCGCATCTTCGCCGGCGACCGCGTGCGCGCCGTGATGGACCGCCTGAAAATGCCGGAAGGCGAACCGATCGAGGCAGGCATTGTCTCGCGTTCGATCGAATCGGCCCAGCGCAAGGTTGAAGCGCGCAACTTCGACATCCGCAAGCAATTGCTGGAATACGATGACGTCGCCAATGACCAGCGCAAGGTGATTTACCAGCAGCGTAACGAGCTGCTGGAAACGACCGACATTTCGGAAATGATCGGCTCGCTGCGCCACGGCGTGTTCACCGACCTGGTGCACGAGTACGTGCCGCACGAATCGGTGGAAGAGCAGTGGGATATCAAGGGCCTGGAAAACACCCTGTCCAGCGAGTGGCAGCTCGACTTGCCGCTGCGTTCCATGCTGGAAGCCGATTCGAGCCTGACGGACGAAGAGATCCTGGAAAAAGTGCTGGTCGCAGCCGATGCCGTGTACCAGTCGAAGATCGATATCGTCGGCAAGGAATCGTTTGGCGGCTTCGAACGCAATGTCATGTTGCAAAGCGTGGACAGCCACTGGCGCGAACATCTGGCGGCGCTCGATCACCTGCGCCAGGGTATTCATCTGCGCGGTTATGCGCAGAAGAACCCGAAACAGGAATACAAGCGCGAAGCGTTTGAACTGTTTGGCCAGATGCTCGACATGATCAAGAACGACGTCACGAAGCACGTGATGACGGTGCGTATCCAGTCGCGCGAAGAAGTCGATGCGGCCGAACAGGCGCTGCAGCAGTCGCATGTGGAAAACGTGCACTACCAGCACGCCGAATTCGACCCGAACGCGGCGCCGGAAGAACTGCTGGCGCCTACGGCTGGCGGCAACACGGACAACGTTGACGACATGAGCGTGAGCATGGGCGTCAAAGTGGGCCGCAACGACCCATGTCCTTGCGGCAGCGGCAAGAAGTACAAAGCCTGTCATGGAAAATTGGCGTAAAGCCGGTTTGGCAGCTTGAACAAGAACGGAGACCGCGGTCTCCGTTTTTTTATGCCGTTTCAATTTACGGGCGTGCATGTTCAACGGCGCCGCGAAGGCGCTACAATAGCGCTTCCATTTTCCCTCGCAGAAGAACTCCTATGGCCGTCAATTCTCCCAAGCCCGTCGCCGCCGACTTGAAAGCCGTCGCAGGCATTGAAATCGGTGTTGCCGAAGCCGGCATCAAAAAACCCAACCGCAAGGATTTGCTGGTATTGAAACTGGCACCGACGGCCACCGTGGCTGGCGTGTTCACCCTGAACCGCTTCTGCGCTGCGCCCGTGCAAATCTCGAAAGCCAACCTGGCCGCCGTGACGGCTGGCGCCGCGCCGATCCGCGCGCTGCTGGTCAACACGGGCAACGCGAATGCGGGCACGGGCGAATCGGGCCTGGCCGATGCGCAGGCCAGCTGCGCGGCGCTGGCCGAGCTGCTGGGCTGCGCGCCGCAGCAAATTCTGCCGTTTTCCACCGGCGTGATCCTCGAACCCCTGCCCGTGCAGCGCCTGGTCGCCGGCTTGCCGCAAGCCGTGGCCGCGCTGACGTCGGACAACTGGTTCTCGGCCGCCGAAGCCATCATGACCACTGACACGCAGCCAAAAGCGGGTTCGCGCACGGTCACCATCGGTGGCCACACGGTCACCTTGACGGGCATCAGCAAGGGCGCCGGCATGATCAAGCCGAACATGGCCACCATGCTGGGCTTTTTGGCGTTTGACGCCACCGTGGCCCAGCCCGTGCTCGACCAGCTGGTGAAGCAGGCGGCCGACAAATCGTTCAACTGCATCACCATCGACGGCGACACGTCCACCAATGACTCGTTCATGCTGGTCGCCACGGGCGCCGGCAGCCTGGTCATCGATTCGATCGATTCGCCACACTATGCGGAACTGGCCGCTGCCGTCACCGAACTGTCGACCTTCCTGGCGCAAGCCATCGTGCGCGATGGCGAAGGCGCCACCAAGTTCATGACCGTGACCGTGGAAGACGGCCGCAACGTGGAAGAATGCCGCAAGATCGCCTATTCCATCGCCCATTCGCCATTGGTGAAAACGGCCTTCTTCGCCTCCGACCCGAACCTGGGCCGCATCCTGGCCGCCATCGGCTACGCGGGCGTGGACGACCTGGACGTGGGCCAGTTGAACCTGTACCTGGACGACGTGTGGGTGGCCAAGAATGGCGGCCGCAACCCGGACTACCAGGAACAGGATGGCCAGCGCGTGATGCAGCAAAGCGAAATTACCATTCGCGTGAAGCTGGCTCGCGGCGAAGCCAAGGCGACCCTGTGGACATGCGACCTGTCGCATGACTACGTGTCGATCAACGCCGACTATCGCTCATGACCAGTCTCGATCTATTCCTGATCCGTGCCGAGGCCTTGCTGGCCAGGGTGGAAGCGATCTTGCCGCAGCCGATGCCCGCGCCGGACTGGAGCAGCTTTGCCTTCCGCTGGCGCCGGCGGCAGGGCGCAGCAGCGTATTTGCAGGCCGTGGCCCACGTGTCGTCCATCGCTTTGGACGACTTGCACAATATCGGCCCGCAAAAAGCGCAAATTGAACAGAACACGCGCCAGTTCGTTGCCAGCCGCCCGGCAAACAACGTGCTGCTGACGGGTGCGCGGGGTACGGGCAAGTCTTCCTTGATCAAGGCGTGCCTGAACCAGTTCGCTGGCCAGGGCCTGCGCCTGATCGAGGTGGACAAGGCCGACCTGGCCGACTTGCCCGACATCGTCGACCTGGTGGCGGCGCGTCCTGAGCGCTTCATCATCTTTTGCGACGACCTGTCGTTCGAAGAGGGCGAAAGCGGCTACAAGGCGCTGAAAGTGGCGCTCGACGGCAGCATCGCCGCACAATCGGACAATGTGCTGATCTACGCCACGTCGAATCGCCGTCACCTGATGCCGGAACGCATGTCGGACAACACCAGCTACAAGACGGACGACGATGGCGATTTGCATCCAGGCGAGACGGTGGAAGAGAAAATCTCGCTGTCCGAGCGCTTCGGTCTGTGGCTGTCGTTCTACCCGTTCAAGCAGGACGACTATCTCGATATCGCCGCGCACTGGCTGGCCTCGTTTGGCTGCACGCCGGAACAGATCGCGCAAGCGCGCGGCGACGCCCTGCGCTGGGCCTTGCAGCGCGGTTCGCGCTCGGGGCGAGTGGCCTGGCAATTCGCGCGCGATTACGCGGGAAAGCTGCCGCAATGAGCGAAGTGAGTTTGAAGGATAAAGTCCAGCCTGTTGATGTGGCCGTTGGCATCCTGATGAAGCCGAATGGCGATGTGCTGCTGGGCCAGCGCCCGGCAGGCAAACCGTATGACGGCTATTGGGAATTTCCTGGCGGCAAAGTCGAGCCGGGCGAGGCCATCCTCGATGCCTTGAAACGCGAGTTTGTCGAAGAGTTGGGGCTGTATATCGACAGTGCAGAGGCCTGGTGCGGCATAGAATATGTGTATCCTCACGCCCATGTGCGCCTGCATTTTTATATCAGCCGCGATTGGCGGGGCGAGCCGCAAAGCCTGGAAGGGCAGGCGTTCGCCTGGCAGGGCACAGTCGGTGTGGAGCCCTTGCTGCCGGCCACCATTCCCCTGCTGGAATGGCTCGATGAGGTGCGCCGGGAATCCCTGGCGCCTGCTTAGTACACCTATCAAAACCTGCTGCGCGTCGGTATAGGCGGCCTGCGATGCTCACCGGCTCGGCGCCCCCGTACCTTCATACGGTTGCGCTTCTTGGCCACTTCTCACTTCCGCTAGCTACGGTTTTGTTAGGGGTTGTCAATGTCTACTTGTGCCAGCGGGCAGCGCCATGCTGCGCGCTGGCGCAAACTTTCCGCTTGCTTTCCTTGTATCGTGCGCGCTTTGCGCTACAGTACTTGCATCAAGCACCGGGGAGTTTCGCATGCCGCTGACACTGACCTTTACCGATACCGATGAATTGCTGATCGCCGCGTTGCACAAGCGTGCCCGTGCGCATGGGCGCAGCATCGAAGATGAGCACCGCGACATCTTGCGCAGCGCCTTGCGGCCCCTGCCGAAGCGCCCGCTCGACGATATTTTGCGCAGCATGCCCGACGTGGGACCCGACACGGATTTCGAACGCCGCTCCTGAGCCGCCATGCCCGCCTACCTGATCGATACGGATGTGATCATCGCGGCGCGCAAGGGCGGCGCTGCGCCGGCAGGCGTGGTCACTTTTTTCGAAAGGGTGCCGCCTGAGGCGCGCTATGTGCCGGTGCAGGTGATTGCGCAATTGCGCGCAGGCATACAGCGCAGCTGGCGGCGCGAAGCGGCGCTGGAGGCACTGGCACTGGAAGGCTGGCTGCAAGCCGTGCTGGCAGAGTACGCGCCGCGGCTGCTGGAATTCGACCTCGATTGCGCGCTTGTGTGCTCGCGCGTGCATGGTCGCGGCCACGCGCACGGCGTGGATGGACAGATCGCTGCGATGGGTATCGCCTATGGCTTGACGGTGCTTAGTGGCAGGCTCGACAGTTTCAGGGCAAAGGGGTTGCGCCTGGAAAATCCGTTCCGCTGAGAATTACTGCGGTTTGTTGTCTTCGTCAGCCAGCGGATCTTCGAATGGATCGGCGGCGGGGATCGTGTATTTTTCTTCGGCCCAGGCGCCCAGGTCGATCTGCTTGCAGCGCTCCGAGCAGAAGGGGCGGAATTTGTTGGCCTCAGTCCATTCGACTTTGGCGGCACAGGTAGGGCAGTTTACGACGGTCATGGTAATAACAGTTAAAAATTACAGAGCGTGAGCTCGAACGGGACATCTTCTTCCAGCGGCTTGGGCTTCAGGTCGCCGCCCTGGGTGGTGAAGCGTACCCACAGCATATATTTGTTGGCGGAAATTTCCGGGATGGCGCCGCTGTTTTCATCCAGGCTCAAGCGCAGCATCTGGTACACCTTGCCTTGCAGCATTTGTTGGTAGCTGCCGCCATTGGCGATCAGTTTAACGGGTCCGCCGGAATCGCGCAGCAGGCGCAATACCAGGGCCAGTGCATCGAACAGCGGTGCCAGCGGGGCAAACCAGGCGTGGATGTCGGTCAGGCGTTGCTCGGAACTGCGTTTTTGCCAGGCAAAGTAGGACGGCAAGTCAAATTCGCAGGCGCCGCCCGGGATGATGGTACGGCCGCGGATGCTCATCAGCCATTCATTGTCGCGGATATTCTGGCCCGTCTTGCCTTGCGCCGCCACCAGGGCGCCGCTGACACTGTCGAGTTCACCAAGGATGGCGTCCAGGGTTTCCGGCTCCACATTCGGATTGCTGCGGTAGCCCAGCAGGCTCTGGCGCTGGCGCTCGAGTTCCTGCAACAGGTCGGACTTCAGGTCGGCGCGGCCGGCCACTTCGAGCATGTCGAAAATAGTTGCCAAGGCAACATGATGCTGCATTGCGTGCTCTTGCTGGATGAAGAACTTGAATTTGTCGTACAGGTCTTCCAGCCGCAACAAGGTACGTATGCGTTCGTTGAAAGGGTATTCGTAGACAATCAAAATAATTCCCTTAAGTAAGGACCTGCAAACAATCCCGTGATTTTGAACCAAGCGTCGACAAATTACAAACGTTGCGGCCCGATTCCGGCCATTCTTTTTGAAAATGCCAGATATAAATCGTGCAACTGGGCAATCTGCGGCTCCAGGGCGGCCAAATCGCCGTTATTGTCGATCACATCGTCCGCCGCCGCCAGGCGCATGGCGCGCGTGGCTTGCGTCGCCATGATGGCGTTGACTTGTTCTTCCGATAAACCATTGCGCGCCATCACGCGCGACACTTGCAGGCTTTCCAGGCAATCGATGACCAGCACGCGGTTGACACGCTCCACCCATCCGCCGGACTCGACGAGCAAGGGCACGGCAAAGATCACATAGCTGCCCGTCGCTGCGGCGGCGGCCGCCAGGGTGGCCTGGCGGATGCGCGGATGCAGGATGGCTTCCAGTCTTGCCTTGGCGGCGGCGTCGGAAAACACGAGCTTGCGCATCCTGGTACGGTCGAGGGCCCCGCGCGCATCGGCGTAGTCGGGACCAAATTCCGCCACCAGGGCTGGCATGGCCGCGCCATTGGGCGCCGTCAGGCTGTGCGCGATCAGGTCGGTGTCAACAATGGTGGCGCCGCGCGCGGCGAACAGGTCGGCCACCGTGCTCTTGCCGCAACCGATGCCGCCGGTGAGTCCCACGCTGAAATAAGGGGCGTCTTGTCGTTGCATGTGTTTATCCTTAGGGTGTGCAGCGCCGTGCGGGTCAGCTGGTCAGCCCGAGCGTGAGGCGCGATAGGGGCGTGCCGTACAGCAGCGCAATCAGGCCTGCCGCCGCCAGGTAGGGGCCGAATGGAATCGGTTTGTCGCGTCCCCGCTTGGCAAACACGATCAGGCCGATGCCAACCACGGCACCGACCAGCGACGACAATAATATGATCGTCGGCAGCATGGTCCAGCCGAGCCACGCACCGAGCGCCGCCAGCAATTTGAAGTCACCATAGCCCATTCCCTCCTTGCCTGTCGCCAGCTTGAAGGCCCAATAGACGGCCCACAGGGTCAGATAGCCGGCGGCGGCGCCGATGACGGCATCCTGCAGGGGCACGAAGGTGCCATTGATATTGACCAGCAGACCCGCCCACAGCAAGGGAAAGGTCAGGTCGTCCGGCAGCATTTGCGTGTCGGCATCGATGAAGGTCATGGCGATCAGCAGCCAGGCAAACACGAGGGTGGCCAGGCCCGTCCAGCCGCTGCCGAAGTGCCAGATCAAGATGGCCGACAGTGCAGCCGTCAGCAGTTCCACCAGCGGATAGCGCACGGAGATGGGCGCCTGGCAGGCGCTGCACTTGCCGCGCAGCAGCAGGTAGCTGATGACGGGGATATTTTCCATGGCGGTGATGCTGTGGCCGCAAGCGGTGCAGTTCGAATGCGGTAGCATCAGGTTGTAGCGGTCCGTGTGCGGCAAGGGCAAGCCGCTTTCTTCCGCCACGTAATTATCGGATTCACGCTGCATCATTTTTGGCACGCGGTGGATCACCACATTCAGGAAGCTGCCGACGATCAGGCCGAACAGGGCGGCGACAAGGGCGACGGGCAGGGTGCCGGGCGCAGCGAACAGCAGGGTATCTTGCAGCATGGTGGATTTGTCTGAGGTGAAGATCGTTGCCGCGCAAACATTGCCTGGCATTGCCGTAGTGTAAAACATCTGCCAGCACGTGGGGACGTTTTGCGCGGGGCGCGAAGTCAAATCACGGCGCCCAGCTTGAAAATCGGCAAATACAGGGCAATCACGAGTGAACCGACCAGCACGCCCAGCACCACTATCAGCGCCGGTTCCAGCAGCGCGGAAAGGGTGGCCACCGTGGCGTCGATGTCCGCCTCGATGATCTCGGCAGCGCGCGACAGCATGGCGTCGAGGGCACCCGATTGCTCGCCGATCAGGGCAAGTTGCGTCAGCAGCGGGGGAAACACGGCGCTGTGCTCCATGGCCAAGGCCAGGCTGCCGCCGGCGCGGATTTCACGCTCGATGCGCATCGTCGCCTCCTGGTACAGCGCGTGGCCGGAGGCGGCACCCACCAGGCCGAGCGAGTCGAGCAGTGGCACGCCGGCGGCAAACATGGCGGCCAGGGTGCGCGTCCAGCGGGCAATCGCCGCCTTGCGCAACAGTGGGCCGAACACGGGCAGGCGCAATGCCCGCAGTTGCACGTTGCGCCGCAAGGCGGGCCAGCGGCGCCAGGCCAGGTGCGATAACAGGCAGGCCAGCAGCAGCGTCGCGAGCAAGGCCAGCCAGTAGCGCACGAGAAAGGCCGACAAGCCCATGACGACCAGGGTGGGCAGGGGCAATGGTGCACCGAAGCTGTCGAATACCTGCCGGAAGGCGGGTACGACCACACTCATGATGATGGCCGTGACGACGATGGCGACGAGTACGATGGCGAGCGGATACATCAGTGCGCCGCGTACTTGCCGCCGCAGCACGATGGATTTTTCCTGGTGCGTGGCCAGGCGCGCCAGCAAGTTCTGCACGATGCCCGCCTGTTCGCCGGCCGCCAGCAGGTTGCAATACAGCTCGTCAAACAGTAACGGAAACTGGCGGAAGGCCTGCTGCAGGCTGCTGCCCGCTTCGATGTCGTGGCGCAAGTCTCGCATCAGCTCGGTGACGGCGGGTTTGGCATGGCCCTTGCCGGCGATGTCGAAGGCGTGCAGCAGTGGCACGCCGGCCGCCATCATGGTCGACAGCTGGCGCGTGAACAGTGCAATATCCTTATGCGTGATGGCCTTGCCTGGCGCGGCGCGAGCAGCCTGTACCCTGGTGGCGAGGATGCCCTGGCGCCGCAAGGCCATGCCGGCTGCGGTGGCATCGGCGGCGCGCAAGATGCCATCGACCGCCTTGCCATGGCGGTCGGTGCCCTTCCATGCAAACCGCCGCTCGACCACCATGCGCACCTCCTGCCATCACGGTAGCAGCGTCAGGCAAAAGCACCAGCCGCGCTGGCGGCAAGCTTGATCTGGCTCAGCTTTTTGTGGTTTGTACTTCCGTTTGCACAAGGGCCTGGGCTTTCACGTCGGCCGCTTCTTCCTCGTCGCTGTCCGTGCCCTTGCTGATGCTTTCGCCATCGTCGCGGCGCAAGGTCCAGAACGTCAGCGAGGACAGCACCGTCAGGGCAGCGAGGGTGAGGAAGGCGTGGTGCAGGGCCGTGCTGAGCATGGCGCGGTCCGACTGCGGCATGTCGCCAAGGTACCAGCCCGTGATCAGCGAACCGAAGGCCAGGCCAAAGCTCATCGACAGTTGCTGCATCGAGCTGGCGATGGTGCTGGCCATGCTGGAGTCGGCCTTGTCGACGTCGGCATACGCGATGGTGTTCATGCTGGAAAATTGCAGCGAATTGAAAAAGCCCATGCACAGGCTGATAGCGACGATCACGTACAGCGGTGTACCCGCGCCTACTTGCGAAAACATGGCGATGGTGATGCCGATCAGCACAGTATTGACGATCAGTACCTGGCGGTAGCCGAAGCGGGCCAGCACGCGCGCGGAAATGAATTTCATGCCCATGGCGGCAGCGGCCGACGGCATCATCAGCAAGCCCGACTGCCAGGCGGGCAGGCCCAGACCCAGCTGGTACAGCAGCGGCAAGAGAAAGGGCAGGCCGCCCACGCCCAGGCGGGTGACGAAGCCGCCTACCACGGAGACGCGGAAGGTGCGGATCTTGAACAGGGTCAGGCGCAGCAGCGGGTGCAGCACTTCGCTCGAATGCCAGGCGTACGCGGCGAGCAGGCTGATGGAAATGAACAGCAGTACGGCCGCCGAGGTAGGGTCGATCTTGTGCTCGCCAAAGATTTCCAGCAGCCAGGACAGCAGCGCGATGCCCGTGCCGAACAGCACCAGGCCGATCAGGTCCAGCGGACGCGGTTTGTCGCCGTAGTAATCGGGCATGTAGCGGTGCGCCAGGTACAGCGCCGCCAGGCCCACGGGGACGTTGACGAAGAAAATCTCGCGCCACGACAGCCAGTGCACGATCAAACCACCCACCGTGGGGCCCAGCAGGGGCCCGATCAAGGCGGGGATGATGACGAAATTCATGGCCGCCAGTAATTGCGACTTGGGAAACGTGCGGATGATGGTGAGCCTGCCCACCGGCATCATCATGGCCGCGCCCACCCCTTGCAGCAGGCGCGCGGCCACCAGCATGGGCGCATTCACGGACAGACCGCACAGGATGGAGGCGATGGTGAAGATGGCAACGGCGGCGGAAAACACGCGCCGCGTACCGAAGCGGTCGGCCATCCAGCCGCTGATGGGAATGCACACGGCCAGGCTCAGGATGTAGCTGGTGACGACAGCCTTGAGACTGAGCGGCGTCACATGCAGGCTGGCGGCCATGGCGGGGATGGCGGTGTTGACGATGGTGGAGTCGAGTTGCTCCATGAATAGGGCGGTGGCAACCACCCAGGGAAGGTAGCTTTTAACGGGGGAACTGGTCATGGATGCGAGCCTGAGGAGGAGAAACGGAGCCGACAGTACGATGAATTGTCACATAAATGGCGCAGGCGTGCCGCCCGCGCCATCCATTTTGACAGCGTGCCGGTGGCAGAGTCCATGGAACATTTGTTCCATGGCAATAGATTGCGGGCAAGGCTAGCATGTGTTTTCTGGCAGCTCCGGCCTCCTCCTTTCCCGAAAGTCACATACATGAAAAATGCACTCACCTTCCTTGTCCTGGGCGCGGCCCTGTCCGCATGCGGTGGCGGCAGCGATGGCGGCACGCCGGAAGCACCCGCCAAGCCACCCGTCGTGGTGACGCCTCCCGTCATCCCTGCCGACAGCGTGACGGTGGCATCGGCAGCCGTGGCGAAAGAGGCTGGCCTGAATGTCATTGCCGGTGCCAGCGCTGACGAAAGCGTCTATGACGTGGCCGCCGATATCGGCGACACCTGGCGCATCACGTTTGACAGCGTCAAGAAAACCTATGCCATCCGCGTGTTGTCGACGCAGTTCGGCTTGAGCGACCGCAGCGGCACGTTCAGCGCTACTACCACCGGCAATTTGACCACCTACACGGCGACAGATTTCAGCGTTACTGTCGATGCACGCACGCGTCTACTGTCGGGCAATATCAAATTGGGTAGCATGGTCTCAACCGTCAGCGGCAGCGGCTATGCGGTCGGTGATGTGGCCAAGCTGGCCGGCAGCTATATTTTCCTCGGTGCCATGCGCAATGCATCGAACGGCGCTGACCGTTTCAATCCGAAAGGCAGTCTCAAGATTGCAGCCGACGGAGCGGCCCAATTGTGCAATGGCGGCGTGTTTAATGCGCAAGGCGTGTGCTCTGCAGTATCGCCGCAACTGGAAGCGGAAAACGCCAGCCTGACTCTGGTCAAGGATGCAAACAATGGCTTGCTCGTCGCCCGCCAGGGTGGCCAGGACTTCGGCATCGTGCATGTGCATGCGGGGGACCGGGGGCTGGCGCTGTTCATCGACCGCTATAGCCGGAACCAGGAAAACGTCATGCGCGTGGGCACCATCGTGGCTGCGAAACAACAGAAGATCGGCACGGAAATCAATGGCAACTACGCTTGTGCGGCGCAGGGCATCAGCGCGAACATCGTCGTTGCCGGCAGCACAGCCACCCTGACGAACAACACCACCGGCAAGGCGCATGCGGAAACCATCACCGTCAACAAGCTGGGCCTGGGCGCGCAAGCCGTCGATTTCGATGGCATCGCCGTGTTCAAGGACCCTGCCGATGTGCCAGCCGACTATTCGATGTTCATGCCCGTGTCGTCGAGCTTGGCAATCGAGTTTTCGACCGACCGTTCGTACATGGGCATGTGCCTGAAAAAATAGTCACTAGCGTCTGATTTGCTCCAGGGCGGCCAGCAGCGGCAGCGCCGCGTCGGCGATGCGCTCCAGGCTGGCTTCGCGCAGGGCGGCGGTGTCTACCGTGTGGCCGGAGTCCAGCCCCGCCCAGCGCAGTAGCGCCGAACATGCGGCGGGCGTATCGAACATGCCGTGCAAATAGCTGCCCAGGATTTGCCCGTCGCCCGATACGGCCCCTTCCGGTCGTCCATCGATCATGAACGCCGGCTGCCGCAGGGCGGCGCCCTGCGAGACGCCCATGTGGATTTCGTAGCCGGCTACGGGTGCGCCGGCCGCGCCGGCAAAGACGCAGTGCCCGGCCACCTGTTGCAGGCGTTTTTCCGCCGTCAGTTCAGTCATCATGTCGAGCAATCCCAGCGCCGTTGACTCTCCCGCTGCGCCTTCCACTCCCAGCGGGTCGTGTACGGACTGCCCCAGCATCTGGAAGCCGCCGCAGATACCCAGCACCTTGCCGCCGTAGCGCAGGTGCTTCGCCAGATAGGCGGGCCAGCCCTGCTGCTGCAGCCAGGCCAGGTCACCGCGCGTGTTCTTGCTGCCGGGCAGAATCACCAGGTCGGCAGGCGGAATCGGCTGTCCTTGCTGGATGAATTGCAGGTCGATGCCGGGGTGGGCGCGCAGCGCATCGACATCCGTGTGGTTGCTGATGCGCGGCAGTTGCGGCACCACCACCTTGAAGGCGCCGCGTTCTGCCTGCATCGCTTCCACGGCATCTTCCGCGTCTAGGAACAGGCCTTGCAGATAGGGCAGCACGGCCAGCACGGGCTTGCCCGTCTGCTGCTCCAGCCAGTCGATGCCGGGTTGCAGCAGCGAGACGTCGCCGCGGAAGCGGTTGATGACAAAGCCGAGGATGCGCGCGCGCTCGCTGTCGGACAGACAGGCCAGGGTGCCGATGATGTGGGCGAAGACGCCGCCCCGGTCAATGTCGGCCACCAGGATCACGGGGCAGTCGACGGCTTCGGCAAAGCCCATGTTGGCAATGTCGCGCGCGCGCAGGTTGACTTCGGCGGGGCTGCCCGCGCCTTCGACGACGACAGCGTCGTACTGCTGGCGCAGTCGCGCGTACGACTCCAGCACGGCACCCATGGCGATGGTCTTGTATTGCTGGTAGTCGCGCGCATCCATTTCGGCGCGCACCCTGCCATGGATGATCACTTGCGCGCCCGTGTTCGACGACGGCTTCAGCAGCACCGGATTCATGTCCGTGTGCGGCGCAATGCCGCAGGCCAGTGCCTGCAAAGCCTGGGCGCGGCCGATTTCTCCGCCGTCCGCCGTCACGGCGCTATTCAATGCCATGTTTTGCGGCTTGAACGGCGCGACAGTCACGCCACGGCGCTTCAATAGTCGGCACAGGGCCGCGACGACGGTGCTCTTGCCCGCGTCGGACGTCGTGCCTTGCACCATCAGGGCGGGGAAGGGGCTTTTCATGGTTGTCGCTCCTGCCACTGCGCGACGATATCGCTGATCTGGCGTAAGCCCTCTGTGATGGCGGCCGGACCGGGAGAAAGAATGTCGGGCGACTTGATTTCGAACAGCATCTGGTTCTGTACGGCGGGAATCGCGTTCCAGCCCGGGCGTGCCGCCAGTTGGGCGGCTTGGAATTTCTTGCCGCACCAGCTGGCGATGACGATGTCGGGCGCGCGCCGCACCACGGCCAAAGGATCGGCGATGATGCGCTCCCTGGCGCCAGCATGGGCGGACAATTCCGGGAAGGCGTCAGTGCCGCCAGCGATGCCGATCAATTCCGCTGCCCAGCCGATGCCGCTCATCAGGGGATCGTTCCACTCTTCAAAGTAAATCACCGGCTTGCGCGCCCAGGAGGCGGCGCGGGCTTGGACGGCGGCGATGTCGGCGCGCAGGCTGGCGATCAGTACACGGCCCGCTTCCTCGCGCTGCACCAGCGCGGCCAGCACGCCGATCATGCGCAGGATGCCGTCCACCGTGCGCTGGTTGAACTGATGGACTTCGATGCCGGCCTTGACGAGGTCACGGCAGATATCAGCCTGCATGTCGCTAAAGCCGATCACCAGGTCGGGCCGGATGGCCAGGATGCGCTCCAGGTTCGCGGACGAAAAGCCGCTGATCTTGGTTTTTTCCTCGCGCGCCCGTGGCGGACGCACGGTGAAGCCGGAAATGCCAGCGATAACGTCTTCCGCACCCAGCGCATACAGTGTCTCCACGGCTTCCGTCGACAGACAGGCGATGCGTTGGTAGTGACTCATTGAGCAGCTTTGGTACGGCGCTTGCGGGCCACTTCCAGCTGCTCGCACATGGCGACCGTACCTTCGATCATGCGCGGGCCGGCGCGGTTCAGCAGGTCGCCATTCAGGCGGAACAGGTTATTCTTGCGCACGGCAGTCATGGAGGGGAAGGCACGCCACATGCTCAGGCCGCCTTCGCTGCGCGGATCGCTTTTTTCGCTGGTGCCGAAAATGACCTCCGGGTCTTCCTGCAGTACGCCTTCCGGCGTGACGACGGGTGCCACCACCTTCATCCCGGCAAACACATTCTGGCCGCCGCACACGCGCATGGAGTCGCTGATGATGCTCGCGCCGCTCAAGGTGTACAAGGGTTTATCCCACACCTGGTAAAACACGCGCACGGGCGGACGCTGCGCGTATTGCGCCGTCAGGCTGGCCAGCTTGGCGCGCAGCAGGGCGGCGGCCGGTTTGGCGGTTTTTTCCGTGCCCATCAGCTGGCCCAGGCGCTCCATGCTGTCGGGGATATCGGCCAGTTTGCGCGGCTCGCTGTGATAGATGGGCACCTTCAGCTGGCGCAGCATGGCGATCTGGCGCTCGGCGCTGCCATGCATCCAGACGACGATCAGGTCCGGTTTCATGGCGATGATGCGCTCCATGTCGTACTGGCGGTTGTCGCCCACTTGCGTGATCTTCTTTGCCGCTTCCGGGTAGTCGCTATAGCTGACGACACCGGTGATCTTGTCGCCGCCACCGGCCGCGAACAGCAGTTCCGTCACATGCGGCGCCAGCGCCAGGATGCGCTGCGCCGGTTTTTCCACGGTGACGGTATTGCCGTCGTCGTCGCGCACGGTGATGGCGGCATGCGCCTGCAGCGAGATCAGTCCGGCCAGCAGCAATGTGGTTTTCAAGTGGTTCATGTGTGATTCCATGTGGTGAGGGTCTGCTGCAGGCGCAGCCAGGCGTGTTCGTCGGGGGGCAGGCCCAGGCGGATGCCATGAGCGGCGTGGCGGAACAGGCGCACCCAGATGCCTGATTCTGCCATGTGGCGCCAGAATGTCTCGGCGCGTTCTTCTGGCCACCACTGAAAAAGCGCCGTGCCGCTGCTGGGGATACTGTGCGCGACCAATAGCTGGTGCAGGCGGGCGCCTTCGCCGCGCAGGCGTTCTCGCATTTCCGCCTGCCAGTGCGTATCGCTCAAGGCTGCCAGCGCCACGTGTTGTGCCGGGCCGCTGACACTCCACGGTCCCAGCATGTCGGCCAGCTGGGCCAGCAGCGCAGCATGGGCGGCGACAAAGCCCAGGCGCAGTCCCGCCAGGCCAAAGAATTTGCCGATGGAGCGCAGCACGATCAGACCTGGTCGATGCGTGTGCGGACCCAGGCTGGCTTGCATTTCCGTGTCGCCAAACGCTTCATCGACAACCAGCCAGCCGCCGCGCGCAGCCAGCTTGCCGGCCCAGTCCAGCAATATCTCGGGCGCGATGCGCTCGCCCGTGGGGTTGTTCGGGTTACAGATGACCAGCACGTCGCAGTGGTCGACGGCATCGGCCAGCTGCGCATACGGCACTTGGCATAATGCGTGGCCGTGCTGGCCCCAGTGGTGCGCATGTTCCGCATACGATGGTGCGGCCACCACCACGCGTGACGGTGGTCGCAGCCGGGGCAGGGCCTGGATGGCGGCCTGCGTGCCAGCAACCGGCAGCATGGCTGGCGCGTCGTAATACGCGCAGGCGGCGGCCGCCAGCGCGGGATCGGCTTCCGGCAGCCGATGCCAGGCATTGGCATCAGGCGCTGGCGCTACATACCAGTGCGGGTTGATACCGGTTGACAGGTCGATCCAGTCGGCGATTGGTCGTCCATACTCGCGCGCGGCGTCGCGCAGATTGCCGCCATGTTCAAGCAAGGTATTTCCCCCGCAGGTAGTACAGACCGGCCAGCAGCGCCACCCAGATTAGCCACAGCACGGCCGTTTCGGCCACCAGGCGCCAGGCGCGGTCGATATCGCGCGCTTCGGCGGGACGGCCGGCACCCAGCGGCGGGCGGCGTTCCAGCTTGCCGTCGTAGATGGCGTCGCCACCCAAGGCCAGGCCGAGGGCGCCGGCGCCGCTGGCCATCACGGGCCCCGCGTTTGGGCTGCCCCAGTCGGGGGCCTGGCTGCGCCAGCAGTGCCAGGCGCGCTGCTTGTCCGCCATGGTCTTGCCCAGCAAGACATAGGACAGGGCCGTCAGGCGCGCCGGCAGGTAATTGAGGATATCGTCGATGCGCGCAGCGCAGCAGCCGAACCAGTCATAGCGCGCAGTGCGGTAGCCCCACATGGCGTCGAGCGTATTCGCCAGGCGGAACAGCACGGCGCCGGGGCCGCCCGCCACGGCAAACCAGAACAGGGTGCCGAAGACGGCGTCGTTGCCGTTTTCCAGCAAGGATTCCGTGCTGGCCTTGGCCAGGCTGGCCGCGTCGGCGTTGGCCGTGTCGCGGCTGACGATGCGCGCCGTCAGCAGGCGCGCGTTGTCCAGGTCATCGATGGCCAGGGCATCGGCGATCGGTTGATTGTGGTCGCGCAGGCTGCGCAAGCCCAGGCACAGATATAGCAGGAAGACATGCAGGGCCGCACCGGCCAGGCCGCACAGCCAGTAGGCGGCATAGCTGATCGGCAGCACGGCCAGCAGCCACGCCAGCGCGCCGCGCAGGAAACGCCCATGGCCCTGGTTCAGCAGGCGTTCGAGCGCGCTGGCGAGGCGGCCAAAGCCCACCAGCGGATGCCAGCGGCGCGTCTCGCCCAGGATCAGATCGAGCAGTACGCCGGCCGTCATCAGGCCTGCCAGCATAGACAGCGACAAGCCACTCAGCATGGGGCGCCTTTCAGGTACAGCGGCAGGCCGGCGGCGACAAACGCGGCCCTGTCGCAGATGGCCGCTACGGCCTGGTTCAGACGGCCCGCTTCATCCGTGAAGCAGCGCGAGATGGCGCCGTAGGGCACAATGCCCATGCCCACTTCGTTCGATACCAGCACGATGTCGCAGCCGGTATCGCCGATTTCGGCCAGCGCGTACAGCAGGTGCGCGCGCTCGCTGTGGAACAGTTCGGGCAGGGCGATGTCGCCCACGTCCGGATACGTCTCGCCGGTGGAAAACATCAGATTCGTCAGCCACAGGGTCAGGCAGTCAACCAGCAGCAGGCGGCCGGGCCGTGCTTCCCGCAGGATGGCGTCGCCCAGGCGCAGCGGTTCTTCCAGGGTGGCCCACTCGGCCGGACGCTGTACCCGGTGATGCGCGATGCGCGTGGCCATTTCGCCGTCGCCCGCCTGCGCGGTGGCGATATAGACGACTTCCTTGCCCGACTCGCGGGCCAGCTTTTCCGCATAGGCGCTCTTGCCGGAACGGGCGCCGCCGAAGACCAGGATGCGCGTCATGGCACTGTTACCACTCGGTGCCGATTTGTGCGCCGATGCCGGCCGCGTACGCATGTTTGACGACGGCCATCTCGGTGACGGTGTCGGCGATTGCGATCAGTTCGTCCGGTGCGCCGCGGCCCGTGATGACCACGTGCTGCATGGCCGGGCGTTCCAGCAGGTCGGCGATGACCTTGTGCACGTCGAGGTAGTTGTATTTGAGGGCGATATTGAGTTCGTCGAACAGCACCAGGCCGTAGCTGGGGTCGGCCAGGAAGGTCTTCGCCTGCTCCCATGCCAGTTCGGCCTTTTCGATGTCACGTTCGCGGTTCTGCGTTTCCCAGGTATAGCCTTCGCCCATCGCATGAAAACTGATTTCGTCGGGGAAGCGGCGCAGGAATTTTTCCTCGCCCGTCGACATGGCACCCTTGATGAACTGCACCACGCCCACTTTCATCCCGTGGCCCATGGCACGGATGGCCATGCCGAAGCCGCTCGAACTCTTGCCCTTGCCATTGCCCGTGTTGACGATGATGATGCCGATTTCCTTGTCGGCCTTGGCAATGGCTGCGTCGATGATGGCCTTTTTTCTCTCCATGCGCACGCGGTGGCGTTCGTTTATGGCTGCGGCTTGCGCATCGACGGGTTTGTTGTCGCTCATGTTTAATCCTCTTTCGGTATGAATATCTTGCGTTTGCCGTGGGCGATGATCTCGATCGGGTGGCCCAGGTAGTCGCTCAGGATGGATGCCTGCATCACCTCGGCCACGGGGCCGGCCAGCCAGCCGCCGTCGCCCATCAGCAGCAGCGCATGGGTCGAGACGCTGTGCGCCAGGTTCAGATCATGCCCCACCATCACCACGGTTTTATTCTGTTCGCGGCACAGTTTCGACAGCAGGCCCATGACGCTGACCTGGTGCGCCAGGTCCAGTGCATTGGCTGGTTCGTCGAGCAGCAGCAGGGGCGTATCCTGCGCCAGCATGGCTGCAATCGCCACGCGCTGGCGTTCGCCGCCGGACAGGCTGCGCACGTCGCGTTCGGCCAGCTGCTCCACTTCCATCGAGGCCAGCGCCGCCAGGGCGATGCGCTGGTCGTCGCTGCCTTCCCAGTAATGGTTGTCGTGATACGGGTGGCGCGCCGACAGCACGGTTTCGATGACGCGGTACGAGAACGCGTCATGCCGCGCTTGCGCCAGGAAGGCTCGTTCGCGCGCTAGCTCATCGAGCGGCCAGTCGATCAGGGCGCGGCCCTGTATCGTCACATGGCCCGCATCCGGTTCGCGCAAGCCTGCCAGGGTGCGCAGCAAGGTGCTCTTGCCCGCGCCATTGCGGCCGATCACGCTCCAGCATTCGCCATCCTTGATGTGCCAGATGAGGTTTTCCACGAGGGAGCGCGTGCCTGCCTTCAGGCCGAGTTGGTAAGTACGTATCATGTGCGGCGCAATCGGTGCAGTTGGTACAGGAAGACGGGCGCGCCGATCATGGCTGTCACCACGCCGACGGGCAACTGCAAGGGCGCAAGCACGGTGCGCGCCAAGGTATCGGCCAGTACCAGGAAGGTACCGCCGGCCAGTGCGGCCGCCGGTATCAGCAGGCGATGATCGGGGCCGCAGGCGAAGCGCAGCGCATGCGGCACGATCAGGCCGACAAAACCCACGCTGCCGGCGCTGGTGACGGCGCTGGCCGTGAGCAGGCCGGAACAGAAGAACAGGCCCTTGCGCAGCGCGCCCACGCGCACGCCCAGTGTGCTGGCTGCTTCCGCGTGCAGGGCCATGACGTTCAGCGAACGCGCGCAGCGCAGTGCAAAGACCATGGCGCCGGCCAGGACCAGCCAGGGCATCAGCCGCGCGGGCGCACCGGACAGGTCGCCGATCATCCAGAACACCATGCTGCGCAAGCGGCTTTCCGGGGCGATGGAAAGCATCAGGGTGACGATGGCCATGCAGGCCGAAGCCAGGATCACGCCCGTCAGCAGCAAGAGCGAGGCGCCGCCTTCGGCAGCCGTGCCGCCGCGCAGGTCGCGGCGGGCAAACAGATACAGCAGCATGGACACGCCGACGGCGCCTGCAAAGGCGGCCGCGTCGACCACCCACAGCGCGCACATGAACAGCAGCGCGGCCAGCGCGCCCACGGAGGCGCCAGCGGAAATGCCCAGCACATACGGGTCGGCCAGGGGATTGCGCAGCAGGGCCTGCATCATCAGGCCCGCCAGCGACAGTGCCGCGCCCGTGACAAAGGCGGTCAGCGCGCGGCCCAGGCGCAGGTCGAGCAGGGTGGCGGCGAGGGTATCGGTCTTGCCCTGTATTACATGGAACAGGGCGGAAGGCAGGTCGGCGAGCGGAATCGCGATCGAACCGATCATGCCGGAGAAAATCAGGCTGGCAACGGCGCACACGACCAGCACCGTGAGGATCACGGTGGCGCGGTGGCGCATGTTGCGGAAAAATGGGTGCATGTACTGCCTTAAAATCGGGAACTGCAGAACTGCAGAACTGCAACTGCGGGCGGTGACAACGATGCCATCGCCCGCAGTTTACATCATAGCCATGTGCTTATTTCATGCCGTAGCGTATGCCGACGAAGACTTTCGAACCTGGTGTCGCGTAGAAGCGGGCCAGTTCATAGTCTTTATTGGCGATGTTGTTCCAGCGTGCCAGCATCGACCAGTCGCGGGCGAACTGGTAGGTGGCGTACAGATTGACCAGGCCATAGCCGCCCAGGACATTCTTGTTGGCGGCATCGTCGTAGCGTTTGCCAGACAGCTGCCATTCGGCGCCCGAGGTCAGCGCGCCCAGCGTGTAGTCAACAGCGAAGTTGGCGTGCTGCTTGGCACGGCGCTGCAGCTGCTTGTCCTTGGTTTCGTCGCGTGGGTCTTGCAGGTCTATGTTGCCGCTGACATTGAAGGCGCCGAACTTGCGGCTGGCTGCCAGGGTCACTCCTTCGAGCAGGGCTTTGTTGACGTTGTAGGCGCAACCATAGCTGCCGTTGAACAGCGGGTCCGGGCATGGCGTGGTGTTGACCAGCAGGTCTGTGACCTTGTTATGGTAGTAGGTCGCGCTGGCTTGCGATACGCCGTCGTTGTAGTGCAGGCCAAATTCCGCATTGCGGCCAGTTTCCGGCTTGTTCGATGCCAGGCCGTAGCCGGGGTAGTACAGCTCATTGAAGGTCGGTGCGCGGAAGCTGGTGCCATAGCTGGCGTTTGCGCGCAGCGCATTGCTGATGCGGTAGCCGTAGGCGATGCTGCCCGTGTTGTGCGAGCCGAATGCCGAGTTGTCGTCGCGGCGGCCGCTGATATTAAACAGGTGCGCGCCGCGCACCATGTTGTATGCCGCTGCGTAGGACTTGGTATTGCGTGCGCCCGTCACTTCCGGCGTGCTGCTCGACATGACGTCTTCATCGCGGTAGCTGGCCAGCAGTTGCAGATTGTCGCGGCCGATACGGATGTCGTTCTGCCAGGTGATGTCGGTCTGCTTGGTGTCGATCTGGCTTTTGCCATACGATGCCGCGCTGCTGTCATCGCCCGACTTGTCGCGTGCTTCCGCGTAGCGCAATTCGCTGGTCCAGTTGGGCAGGAATTCGTTCTTCGTGAAGACGGAGACGTTTTGCAGTTTCTGGTTGCTGCGCGCATCGTAACCTGGGCCGGCGTCGTACTGGGCTTTCAGTTCGCTATTCAGGAATACCAGGCCGACTTCATGGCCTTTGGCCATCTGATAGCCGAATTGGCCGCTGACGCTTTCCTTTTCGTAGCCGTCCTTGTCCGGGTTGTAGGTGAACGAAGAGGCGCCCAGCTTGGAAGCGGAGTAGCCATCCGATTTTTCCTTGCCTGCTGCCAGTGCGTAGCTGAAGCTGTTCACTCCACCCGTCGAGCCGGCAACGCTGGCTTCAGCCTGGCGCGTGTTGTTGCTGCCGTAACCAGCGAAAGCGGAAAAGCGCGTGGCGCCGTCGCCTTTCTTGGTGAAGATCTGTATGACGCCCCCGATGGCATCGGCGCCATACATGGTGCTTAATGGACCATAGACGATTTCAACACGGTCGATGCTCGACAGGGGCAGAGCGCTCCAGTTGGCCGTGCCCAGGGTGGACGAACCGATGCGCACGCCGTCGACCAGGACGATATTCTGATTGCTGTTCGCGCCGCGGATGAACACGCTGGCCGAGGTGCCTGCGCCGCCGTTGCGGCTCACTTCAATACCGCGCTGCTTTTGCAGCAGGTCGACCAGCGAGCCAGCACCAGAACGCGCGATGTCTTCCGCGCTGATGGTCTGCGTATCGCTCAACACTTCGCTCAGGTGCTGTGGATAGCGGTTGGCGGTGACGACGATGGGGTCGAAGGTGTCCGGCGTGGATTGAGCGAAAGCGGCTGGTGCGGCAATAGCTAGCGCGAGCGACGTGAGCGCCGCGTGGCGGGAAACAGCATGGGTCATGATAATTTTCAGTTAGTAATATGCAACCAGCCGACGTCCCCGTAGGCCAGATTGAACAGAAGTGGGAACTGACGATGACGATCGAAGATGGCTAGCAGCCATTCGGATCGCGAACATCCCCGTTCGCACACTTCCACCTGTCCTGGCCGGTATCCGGGCTGGCAAGTACGGCTATCCCACCTTCCCATGCTTGATAATTGCGGCACAGTGGTTGTCAGAGATAGCTAGTCGACCGCTTCCTGTCGGGAGTGGCGACACTTGCTTACCGTTGCGGGGGCAGCACACGTTCGCCGCGGTTGCGGCATCGTGTTTCCCGTTTAACTGCGCTCATGGACATGAGCGCGAGCACCAAAACCCGGTCATTATACGTGCAGTGGGCGTAGACTGAAATGTCTGGCTGGACGATTCGATATCAGAAATCGACGACGACCGTCGCACCATAGGCGATTTTGTGGGCCGAATGAGCGGCCAGAAGGGCAGTTTCTTCCAATGGCAGCCGGGCTTGCAATGCTGACAGCAGGCGGATGGTGCCCGCATGGCAGATGATGACGGCTGTTTCGTGTTTTTCGCGCAACAGATCGCCTAAAAACGCATTGACGCGGGTGGCCATCGCCAGCACATTCTCGCCGCCGCCGGGACGGTAGTGGGCCAGGTCGGCAGCCCAGGCATCGATGTCCGCGCGCGCAATCGCGTGCCAGGGCTGCATTTCCCAGGCACCGAAATCCATCTCCGCCAGCCGCGCGTCGAAGTGCAGGGCGCTGGCAGGCAAGTCTTGCGCCAAGGCTGCCGCCAGGTCGGCGCAGCGGCGCAGCGGACTGGCGTAGAGCGGGACGCCGGTCGGCAAAGTGGCTTGCAGGCTGGCGCGCACCGTGGTTATTTCTTGCGGTGCCACCGCCACATCGCTGCAGCCATAGCAGGTGCTGCTGGTCACTTGCGGCGTGGGGTGGCGGACGAGGATCAGGCGCATGCTGTTAATAGAAGCGTGTGGGTGGTTGGAAGCTGGACAGGATGGCCAGATAGACCGCCACTTCCGCCAATTGCTGCACGGCGCCGAGGCAGTCGCCCGTATAGCCTTGCAGGCGGTGCTGGCACTTTCGGCCCAGCCAGAAAGCGGCAGCTGCCGCCGCCACGACGGCAAAGGCCAGCGCGGCCCAGTAAAATATCCCCAAGGCGCCGCAGACGATGGCGGGCAGCAGGCCGCAGGTAGCGGCAATGACGAATTCACTGGTGCTCATCTCTTGCGCCATTGGCTTGGACTTGCCTTCGTCGCGCGCATAGTCCATGAGCCAGATCAGGGAAACGGCGGCCAGTCGTGAAAGTGGATGGGCGATGAATAAGGTCGCCACCACCGTGGCAGGTGGCAGCGATGCGAGGGCCGCACACTTGATGGCCAGCAGGCTGAGAATGCCGATGGCGCCATACGCGCCGATGCGCGAATCCTTCATGATTTCCAGCACCCGTTCGCGCGTCATGCCGCCGCCAAAGCCATCGCACATGTCAGCGAAGCCGTCTTCATGGAAGGCGCCCGTCAGATAAATGCCTGCGGCGACGGCCAGCAGCACGGCCACTGGTGCTGGCAGGAGCGAGCTGGCTACCAGATACACGGCGCCACTGATAGCTGCCACCACCACGCCCACCAGGGGGAAGTAGCGCGAGGCGTGCTGCAGCCAGTCCGGCTCGAAACCCACCCAGCGCGGGATGGGCAGACGCGTGAAGAACTGCAGCGCAATGAAGAACAGGCGGCACTGGTGGACTGCGGCGGAAACGGGATTGGTCATGATCTTAGTCTGGCGTGGACTTTTCGCTGACCTGGGCCGAGGCGAAGGTCGCCATCTCGCGCATGAAGTTGACGGCTGCGTGCAGCAGCGGCAAGGCCAGAGCCGAACCCGTGCCTTCACCGAGGCGCAAATCGAGGTGCAGCAGCGGACGCGCGCCCAGGCTGGCCAGCAGCTGGCGGTGGCCGTTTTCATCGGAGCAGTGCGAAAACACGCAGTAATCGAGGATGGCAGGCTGCAGCCGCGCCGCCACCAGCAGGGCGCTGCTGACGATGAATCCATCTATCAGCAAAATCATGCGCCGCTCGGCTGCTTTGAGCATGGCGCCGGCCATCATGGCGATTTCGAAACCACCGAAGGTGGCCAGTATGTCGAGTGGCTCATTGACTGCCGCGTGATGCGCGATGGCAGCTTCGATCACATGCTGTTTGTGTAGTATGCCTTCCTTTGACAGGCCGGTACCGGCGCCCACGCACTCGGCGACAGGCGTTTGCGTAAGCTTGTGCATCAGGGCGGCAGCAGCGGTGGTGTTGCCGATGCCCATCTCGCCAAAGCCCAGCACATTGCCGTCGAGCGTGGCGACCAGGTCCATCCCGGCCTGCATGGCGGCCATGCATTGTTCCTGGCTCATGGCGGGTTCGTTGGCAAAGTTGCGGGTGCCGGGACCCTGCTTGCGATCAAGCAAGCCGTCGCGCGGGCCGAAATCATGGTTCACGCCAGCATCAACTATATAGAGGGCGCAATCGGACTGGCGGGCAAAGACGTTAATGGCTGCGCCATTGCCGAGGAAGTTTTCCACCATTTGCCAGGTCACGCTTTGTGGATAGGCGGAAATGCCTTCGGCGACCACGCCATGGTCGGCCGCGAAAACGATGATGGCAGGCTGGCGCAATGCTAGTTGCGCGCTTTGCTGGATCAGGCCGATCTGGCGGGCCAGGGTTTCTAATAGGCCCAGACTGCCCAGCGGCTTGGTCTTGCTATTGATGGCGTGTTCGAGTGCGCTGGCCAGTACGGGATTGGCGGTGGGGGTGATGTGTGGGATAGGCATGGCAGTCAAGGTGGATGTGGCAGGGTATTTCCGGCGCTACGATATCACACAGCAATATTTGCTCAGCTGCAAAATAGCCCTTGCGGGGCGTGCGGGGCAGGGCTATAATTCGCCCCCTCGCTGAACGACGCATGCAAATGCCGAGTAAAGTGAGAAAAGTTTTTAAGTGCAATGCGCTGAAAAACGGGGTTGACGAAATGGCCGAAACGCTTCATACTCTTCCTTCTTCGCAGCTGACAAACACAACGCTTTGTCGATAGCGCGAAAGCAGTACCGAATACCGTTCTTTAACAATTAACAGTCGATAAGTGTGGGCATTTGATGTAAGTGCAGCAGTGATCTTCGGATCGCTGTAAAACTTAAAATATCAAATGTTCACAAGAAATAATGAAATAGGATACTTCTTCGGAAGTAGCCTGTCAGTTTTTTGAGTGAGCGACCCGTCGCAAGACGGTGCCAATAAAATGGCAAAGTAACAGAGATTAAACTGAAGAGTTTGATCCTGGCTCAGATTGAACGCTGGCGGCATGCCTTACACATGCAAGTCGAACGGCAGCACGGAGCTTGCTCTGGTGGCGAGTGGCGAACGGGTGAGTAATATATCGGAACGTACCCTAGAGTGGGGGATAACGTAGCGAAAGTTACGCTAATACCGCATACGATCTAAGGATGAAAGTGGGGGATCGCAAGACCTCATGCTCGTGGAGCGGCCGATATCTGATTAGCTAGTTGGTAGGGTAAAAGCCTACCAAGGCATCGATCAGTAGCTGGTCTGAGAGGACGACCAGCCACACTGGAACTGAGACACGGTCCAGACTCCTACGGGAGGCAGCAGTGGGGAATTTTGGACAATGGGCGAAAGCCTGATCCAGCAATGCCGCGTGAGTGAAGAAGGCCTTCGGGTTGTAAAGCTCTTTTGTCAGGGAAGAAACGGTGAGAGCTAATATCTCTTGCTAATGACGGTACCTGAAGAATAAGCACCGGCTAACTACGTGCCAGCAGCCGCGGTAATACGTAGGGTGCAAGCGTTAATCGGAATTACTGGGCGTAAAGCGTGCGCAGGCGGTTTTGTAAGTCTGATGTGAAATCCCCGGGCTCAACCTGGGAATTGCATTGGAGACTGCAAGGCTAGAATCTGGCAGAGGGGGGTAGAATTCCACGTGTAGCAGTGAAATGCGTAGATATGTGGAGGAACACCGATGGCGAAGGCAGCCCCCTGGGTCAAGATTGACGCTCATGCACGAAAGCGTGGGGAGCAAACAGGATTAGATACCCTGGTAGTCCACGCCCTAAACGATGTCTACTAGTTGTCGGGTCTTAATTGACTTGGTAACGCAGCTAACGCGTGAAGTAGACCGCCTGGGGAGTACGGTCGCAAGATTAAAACTCAAAGGAATTGACGGGGACCCGCACAAGCGGTGGATGATGTGGATTAATTCGATGCAACGCGAAAAACCTTACCTACCCTTGACATGGCTGGAATCCCGGAGAGATTTGGGAGTGCTCGAAAGAGAACCAGTACACAGGTGCTGCATGGCTGTCGTCAGCTCGTGTCGTGAGATGTTGGGTTAAGTCCCGCAACGAGCGCAACCCTTGTCATTAGTTGCTACGAAAGGGCACTCTAATGAGACTGCCGGTGACAAACCGGAGGAAGGTGGGGATGACGTCAAGTCCTCATGGCCCTTATGGGTAGGGCTTCACACGTCATACAATGGTACATACAGAGCGCCGCCAACCCGCGAGGGGGAGCTAATCGCAGAAAGTGTATCGTAGTCCGGATTGTAGTCTGCAACTCGACTGCATGAAGTTGGAATCGCTAGTAATCGCGGATCAGCATGTCGCGGTGAATACGTTCCCGGGTCTTGTACACACCGCCCGTCACACCATGGGAGCGGGTTTTACCAGAAGTAGGTAGCTTAACCGCAAGGAGGGCGCTTACCACGGTAGGATTCGTGACTGGGGTGAAGTCGTAACAAGGTAGCCGTATCGGAAGGTGCGGCTGGATCACCTCCTTTCTAGAGTTTGCACGAATCAGTAATGATTCACGCATCAAATGTTCACACTTATCGGCTGTTTAATTAAGAAGAAACAGTAGTCGTAGTAGTTCCGCGTTGGGGCTGTAGCTCAGCTGGTTAGAGCACCGTGTTGATAACGCGGGGGTCGTTGGTTCGAGTCCAACCAGCCCTACCAGTAAAAACAGACCCGGGGGTAAGGTGGACACTAGTCCAGCCAGACCTGCCAGTATGTAATACCCACAGGGGGATTAGCTCAGCTGGGAGAGCACCTGCTTTGCAAGCAGGGGGTCGTCGGTTCGATCCCGTCATCCTCCACCAAGTTTTACTCGAAAGTGCAAACGTAAGCCAGTCAACAAGACTTGGGTTTAGGTTTGATCTTTTAGCGATCAAAGCTGTTTCGTTCTTTAACAATCTGGAAGAAGTAAAGATTATTTATTGATTGGTTTGCCGTAAAAAGCAAATCGATGGGTAATGATTGTATGTATCAACAAACAAGCAACAACGTTGTACTTTCTTATCCCTGTAGCGCTCTTTCATTATGCAAATGATGAGAGGCTAACGTTATAGGGACAAGCGAATAAGTGCACATGGTGGATGCCTTGGCGATTACAGGCGATGAAGGACGTAGTAGCTTGCGATAAGCTGCGGGGAGTGAGCAAACACACTTTGATCCGCAGATTTCCGAATGGGGCAACCCACCCTTTTAGGGTATTGCATACTGAATACATAGGTATGCAAGGCGAACGCGGCGAACTGAAACATCTAAGTAGCTGCAGGAAAAGAAATCAACCGAGATTCCCAAAGTAGCGGCGAGCGAAATGGGAAGAGCCTGTACGTGATAGTCGGACCGATAACAGAATCCTCTGGAAATAGGAGCCATAGTGGGTGATAGCCCCGTATGTGAAATTGGACCGGTGATACTAAGCGTACGACAAGTAGGGCGGGACACGTGACATCCTGTCTGAATATGGGGGGACCATCCTCCAAGGCTAAATACTCGTAATCGACCGATAGTGAACCAGTACCGTGAGGGAAAGGCGAAAAGAACCCCGGAAGGGGAGTGAAATAGATCCTGAAACCGTGTGCATACAAACAGTAGGAGCGGACTTGTTCCGTGACTGCGTACCTTTTGTATAATGGGTCAGCGACTTACATTCAGTGGCAAGGTTAACCGCATAGGGAAGCCGTAGAGAAATCGAGTCCGAATAGGGCGATCAGTCGCTGGGTGTAGACCCGAAACCAAGTGATCTACTCATGGCCAGGATGAAGGTGCGGTAACACGCCCTGGAGGTCCGAACCCACTAATGTTGAAAAATTAGGGGATGAGCTGTGGGTAGGGGTGAAAGGCTAAACAAACTTGGAAATAGCTGGTTCTCTCCGAAAACTATTTAGGTAGTGCCTCAAGTATCACCATCGGGGGTAGAGCACTGTTATGGCTAGGGGGTCATTGCGACTTACCAAACCATTGCAAACTCCGAATACCGATGAGTGCGAGCTTGGGAGACAGACGTCGGGTGCTAACGTCCGGCGTCAAGAGGGAAACAACCCAGACCGCCAGCTAAGGTCCCAAAGATTGGCTAAGTGGAAAACGAAGTGGGAAGGCTAAAACAGTCAGGATGTTGGCTTAGAAGCAGCCATCATTTAAAGAAAGCGTAATAGCTCACTGATCGAGTCGTCCTGCGCGGAAGATGTAACGGGGCTAAGCCAGTCACCGAAGCTGCGGATATATAGCAATATATATGGTAGGAGAGCGTTCTGTAAGCCTGCGAAGGTGTCTTGTAAAGGATGCTGGAGGTATCAGAAGTGCGAATGCTGACATGAGTAGCGATAATGGGGGTGAAAAGCCTCCACGCCGTAAGCCCAAGGTTTCCTGTTCAACGTTCATCGGAGCAGGGTGAGTCGGCCCCTAAGGCGAGGCAGAGATGCGTAGCTGATGGGAAGCAGGTTAATATTCCTGCACCGTCGTATGATGCGATGGGGGGACGGATCGCGGAAGGTTGTCTGACTGTTGGAATAGTCAGTTTCTGTCTCATAGAAGGCGCTTAGGCAAATCCGGGCGCGGAATTCAAGGGGATGGGACGAGTGAACTTGTTCACGAAGCAATCGGAAGTGGTTCCAAGAAAAGCCTCTAAGCTTCAGTCATACGAGACCGTACCGCAAACCGACACAGGTGGGCGAGATGAGTATTCTAAGGCGCTTGAGAGAACTCGGGAGAAGGAACTCGGCAAATTGGTACCGTAACTTCGGGAAAAGGTACGCCCCGGTAGCTTGATTGGTTTACTCCATGAGGGTGAAAGGGTTGCAATAAACTGGTGGCTGCGACTGTTTAATAAAAACACAGCACTCTGCAAACACGAAAGTGGACGTATAGGGTGTGACGCCTGCCCGGTGCTGGAAGATTAAATGATGGGGTGCAAGCTCTTGATTGAAGTCCCAGTAAACGGCGGCCGTAACTATAACGGTCCTAAGGTAGCGAAATTCCTTGTCGGGTAAGTTCCGACCTGCACGAATGGCGTAACGATGGCCACACTGTCTCCTCCCGAGACTCAGCGAAGTTGAAATGTTTGTGATGATGCAATCTACCCGCGGCTAGACGGAAAGACCCCATGAACCTTTACTGTAGCTTTGCATTGGACTTTGAACCAATCTGTGTAGGATAGGTGGGAGGCTTTGAAGCGGGGACGCTAGTTCTCGTGGAGCCAACCTTGAAATACCACCCTGGTTTGTTTGAGGTTCTAACCTTGGTCCGTTATCCGGATCGGGGACAGTGCATGGTAGGCAGTTTGACTGGGGCGGTCTCCTCCTAAAGTGTAACGGAGGAGTTCGAAGGTACGCTAGATACGGTCGGACATCGTGTTGATAGTGCAATGGCATAAGCGTGCTTAACTGCGAGACTGACAAGTCGAGCAGGTACGAAAGTAGGACATAGTGATCCGGTGGTTCTGTATGGAAGGGCCATCGCTCAACGGATAAAAGGTACTCTGGGGATAACAGGCTGATTCCTCCCAAGAGTTCATATCGACGGGGGAGTTTGGCACCTCGATGTCGGCTCATCACATCCTGGGGCTGTAGCCGGTCCCAAGGGTATGGCTGTTCGCCATTTAAAGTGGTACGTGAGCTGGGTTTAAAACGTCGTGAGACAGTTTGGTCCCTATCTGCCGTGGGCGTTGGAAATTTGAAGGGGGCTGCTCCTAGTACGAGAGGACCGGAGTGGACGAACCTCTGGTGTACCGGTTGTCACGCCAGTGGCATTGCCGGGTAGCTAAGTTCGGAAGAGATAACCGCTGAAAGCATCTAAGCGGGAAACTTGCCTTGAGATGAGATTTCCCAGAGCCTTGAGCTCTTTGAAGGGTCGTTCGAGACCAGGACGTTGATAGGCTGGGTGTGGAAGTGCAGTAATGCATTAAGCTAACCAGTACTAATTGCCCGTACGGCTTGTCCCTATAACCTTAGCAGGTACAGAGGATAAGACGGTACAACGTTGTGAGTTTGTTGATACTACTATTCATTACCCCAATCTTTGCTTCTTCCAGATTCAGGCTTTGTCGCTCAATTGAGGACAAATGCCAGTACAAGTTATGCCTGATGACCATAGCAAGTTGGTCCCACCCCTTCCCATCCCGAACAGGACCGTGAAACAACTTTGCGCCGATGATAGTGCTGCAACCAGTGTGAAAGTAGGTTATCGTCAGGCTTGTTATTCGCAGTAGAAGAAAACCCCACCGGACTCCGGTGGGGTTTTTTTTCGTCTGCTGCTTTTGTTTTGCATTCTTCAATTCTTCCAACAATGTGCCTATCTGGAGCCGAAGGGGCCTGCGCTCGATTCGGCCGTGAATGGCTATGCCGATTATCTGCTCAAGCCATTTTCGCTGCTGGAATTGGAAATCCGCCTGAAAGCCTTGCTGCGCCGCGCGCGGGTAAATGACGGCCGCCGCCGTGCTAGCCGTGGATGAGCTGCATTTCGAAGGATCGGCTACATCATCCTGAAGTGCCTGATGAGCGAAGCACCCAAGTTGGCGCCGCGCGAGATGCTCGGATCGAGGCCAGAAAGCCAGACGCCAGAATAAGAGCATTTTTACGAGTCACGGATTAGTCCCGATTAATAGTAGAGTGGGTCGAAGCCTTGGCCAATCAGGATCGGCTCTACATCGCCCTGCAGCTTATTGATAACATCAACAGTCACGTTCAAAAGCTTGCCGTTCCTAAAATCGTTTTCGCTGAAGAGGGACAGCCACTTGCGGGCGTTCAGCGCAGACTGGTTATTGCTGTACAGGTCCACCTCTCGCTGGGTATCCAGATTTCCGGTGAAGACGCGGGATGCCGCGACTTTTTCCACAATGGTTTTCGAATCGCTACCCTGTGCCGCGTTGACGACCGAGAAAGCGAGATCCGCAAGGGTCAAGGCCCCGGTTTCCAGGTGATGTGACCAGAATTCCACCCCCCCCCTTTTCCGCGTCACGGTTGAACAGATGCTGGTACAGCGAATTGACGACTTCCATCGAGGTAGAGTTGCCGTACATACTACGGTATTCGGCACTGTTGCCAAAGTTGTTAATCATCGCAGTAGCATCGCCACCAGTGCGGTTGGTGGCGTCCACCCAATATTGCAGACCAGCAGTATCAGCTGGACGGCCAAAATACGCGAGATAGCCCTTAATGATTGCGTCGGAGGCAGGATCATTAAGCTGTGAGTAAAGCGGCAATTTCGCTTCCTGCTGGATCGCAGCATCAACGACACCATCGGCGTATGCCCAGGAACCGAAAGCCGACTTCATGTGTTCGGGTGTATCAATTCCGTACTGCAGGACCAGTTCCAGCATGTTCTGCAGTATTTCCTTCGAGGTCACGACCTTGTTCGTGGCAAAAAGGTCCGAGCCGAGCGCGACCGAACTAAGGGCGCCGTTGTAACACACTTTGAGTGCGTCAAAGTTGGTGCTTATCGCGACATCTTTGACCACCACGCCGGTATTGCTGATGGTGTCGGTATGTTGCGTGAACGGATTGTCCTTCTCGCCCCGCACGTAAGTGATCGAACCATGTTTTTTTAAATTCGTGTCCATGTGCGCTCGATATGGAACCATGTTGCCGTCGAATTTGTACGGTTCAATATTGCTATAGTTAATGGTCAGCGAGATAAACGGCAGGCTACCAGACGACAAAGTGTGCCCATCTTCGGGATTGTTTTTTAATACTTTAACAGCGATTTCCAGACTCGACCTATCGAGAGAAGCCAGCGAGGTCGAGCCAGGATTAGCGATTTCATCACGCAACATCATGACGATTGGATGTTGGGCGAGAGGACCAGATTTCCAACCGTCAAAACCGTATTGTTCAATGTAGTCAGCCAAAGTTTTTATTACATCTCCTATTGTGTTGTTTACTTTGTTATTACTGCTACCGCAGCATAATTAAGATTGCCGAGTTAACTAGATTACTCATTTAATAAGTGCCATACGGAATTAGAACACATTTATTGGCAAGTGACAGCAGTTTGAATGAAGCAGCCTGGATTGCCGTATGCGACGGTCTTGCGGCTGGCAGCGCCTGGTGTTGCAGGGTTCATACAACGCGAGAGCTATCGGCTGAGTCGCAGTGAGGAATATCGTTGCCCCCGAAGTCCGATTGCTGCCCGTTCCCGACGACATTCATGCCCTGTGCTTGGCAGGAGCTGGCACGATTCCCTGGATTCGCGGCTAACGCCTGACCAGATTTGTCCGTACGGTTGTAGAACGTGCGCGAAGACGAAGTACAGCTTCCGCTGCTTGTATTGATGCTGCCATTTTTGCAGCTGGCGTACACGCTCCCGTTATTGTCGTTGGACGCGTTAACCCATCGACCCGCGCCGTGCGATATCGCTGTATTGTAGCTATTGCAGGATGCGGAGCTAGATCAATAGACCGTAGTTGCCGAGCAACCTGCAGGCGGTGACATACAGTTTTCCGACTGGAAGGCCCAGCTCCCTTTATTGCAAGAATAGACGGCATTTCCGGAGCCAGGGCTAATGCTGATATTTGCGGTTTGAGCATGCTGTGTGTATGGCACGCTGGCCCTCGCTTTTATCGTTTTATGGGTTTGCGCTTCGCTGCCTGGGGCCTTCATCGCCAATCGCCAATTGCTTGATCACGCCGATCATGTCGCTTACATAAGGCGGCCAGGTGGCCTTGCCACAGCAGGACAGCGCCGATGAATTGGGAATGCTGGTACGCACTTTTGCTGTACGTAAGGCGGAGTTGAGCGAAGTTGGTGATCGCGAATGCTTTTTTAGGGGCGATGTCAGTCATGAACTGCGCACGCCGCTGAGCGTGATCAAGGGCGCGGCGGAAATCCTGATGACGCAAGGCGCGTAAGCACCGCTGGTACGCTCCGCTTCCGGGCGCATCTACTTGGCTGCGCGCGGAACCGGGATTCATTGCCCGCCGCCTGGCGGCAGCGTGCTGCGGATTGATTTCATCTAAGCCTGCTTTTTGCATTTACTTAACGAAAAATGAATGCCCTGTCGACGCGTAATTCATGCGGGCACTTGTAAGGTGAGGCCGGAAGCTCGTCTTGCTCCGTCCGCGTGGTTAATGGTGGGGAACATCATGTTCTCTTCATATTGACACTGTACGATGACTTCCATGGCTACAGTCCTGTGTGGTCAGTACCTTTCATCTCACCAAATAATATGTGCACCCATGCTGGCCAAGCTTAAACTCGTCAAAACTCCCAAAGGCATCGATAGCGTCCTGATGCTGTCGGCCATGCTGATCCTCTGGATCGGCAATTACAGCAACCTCGACCTCATGATCGCCGACAGTATGTTCGACGGGAAGCGTGGGCACTTTGTCGGCGGTGACAGTGCGCTGGCCGGCAGTTTCCAGTGTGGCATGATCTTGCTTGGCGCCGCCGTGATAGGCCTGGCCATCTGGGACACCTTGCGTCCGCTGGCATGGCTTGCATCACGCCGCAGCGTCTTGCGCTCCGTGGCCCTGTCGGTCGTCTTGGTGCCGCCAAGCATCTATTTGCTCTCCTCCTTCAGCGATATGCCCTGTCCTACGGATTTGCTGCGCTATGGTGGACTGGAGCCGTACGCGCGCATGCTGGAAACGTTGCCAGCCAGCGCATCTGGCAGTGTTTGCCTGCCCGCGATCCAGGCAAACACTGCCTGGTGGCTGCTGGCTTTGCCATTGTTCTGGCTGCCCGGACGGCCCCGCACTGCGCTTCTGCTCACCGGTGTCATGCTGCTGTGCGGTTTGGCGTCCGGCTGGCAGCAACAGTTGCAAGGTACACAATTTTTCACGCACACCTTGTGGTCTGCCTGGATCGCTGCTTTCCTGATACATCTGCTACATAACTTGTTCCGGACCGAGGACGCGTTGGCCTGAAATACAAAAGTACGTCACAATCTGCCTGTCGAGTTGTCGTTTCATACAAAAACAGGAGCACCATGAACGAGCAGATTGCGAGAGAAGTGGTATTGGTACGGGCCATTGAAACGGCCGACCAGAAAAAAGAAGTCCTCAGCGAGGACGACCGCATGTATGCCAGCCGCAGCGCGCGTGAGCTTGCGCAATGGCAAGCTTCGGGCAAGCAGGCCGAAGTGACGGGTGACGACTTCCTGCAGCAGCGGTCCGAGCTGATCATCAAGCGCATCACCGAGCGCACCCCCGCCTTCTCTGCCTTCGTGAAACGCCGCAACGGCATGAAGACCCTGGCACTGACCCTGCCATTGCTGGCCCTGCTGCTGGGGGCCGGGCTCGACCGCATCACCGATCCGCACCGCGTCGACTTGCTGTCGGCGCCCTTGCTGCTGATAATCGCCTGGAATGTGCTGGTCTACCTGGGCTTGCTGATCTGGCTATGCATCCCCTCGCACTCCCTGGGCTGGCCGAAAGCTGGACTGGTGCGCCACCTGAGCGTGGGCCGCCTGGCCCTGCCGCGCAAACTCCCGCACGCCTTGTCCTCGGGCTTGCTCAGCTTCATGGGGGAATGGGCGCACCTGAGCGCCAAGCTGACGGCCGCGCGCCTGGGCCGTACCATCCATTTGAGCGCCGCCATGTTTGCCATCGGCGCCGTGGCTTCGCTGTATGCACGCGGTTTCCTGTCGCAATACGCGGCCGGCTGGGAAAGCACCTTTTTGAGTGCCAGCCAGGTGCACAGCCTGCTTTCGACGCTGTTTGCACCAGCCATTGCCCTATTTCATTTGCAAGGTTTCTCGCTGGCGGAAATTGAAGCGTTGCGCTTCCCGCAAACGACGACCGTGGAAGGGGGCGCGCGCTGGGTGCATTTGTATGCGGCAATGATTTTCTTGCTGGTCGTGGTTCCCCGCCTGATCCTGGCTTTGGCCAACAACTGGCGCGCCGCACGGCTGGCGAAACATTTCCCGTTAGACCTGGATCAACCGTATTTCCGCAAGCTCAATGAAAGTATAGGCGTGGCCACGGGTGGCATGTTGCGCGTTTTGCCGTACAGCTTTACTGTCGATGAGGCGCGTCACAAGGGCTTGGGCCAGCTGTCCATCATGCTGTTTGGCGAGCAGGGGCGCATGATGCTGCGTCCATCGACGTCGTATGGCGAAGAGCCGCAGGACGTCTTGCGCGGCGCCGACCTGAATGATCCGCAAGTCAACATCACGGCCGTGCTGTTCAATCTGACGGCGACGCCGGAAAAAGAAAATCACGGCGCCTTCCTCGATTACCTGGTGCGATCATCGACACGGGGCATCGCCGTCCTGATCGACGAGTCCAGCTACCTGGAGCGCGCTGGCGAGCAGGTGGATAATGCCGCCCGCTTGGCGGAAAGAGTCGCCTTGTGGCAACAGTTCTGCCTCTTCCATCAAACCCCGGCCACCCTGGTCAATTTGCTCAATCCTGCCTTGCACCCGCTCGATGCCGGTGTTGGCTTGAAAGTATCGGCAGCAGCATGAATGTGAATAAAGATGTCCAGGATGATGCGGTGCAAATTCAGTTTGCACTGATTTCGCATACGAATAATGGCAAGACCACCCTGGCGCGTACCTTGGTGGGCGTAGATATCGGCGAAGTGCGCGACGCTGCCCACGTGACCGTTTTTGCGGAATCGCATACCTTGCTGGCGACGCCGCAAGGCGATGCCCTGCAATTGTGGGACACGCCCGGCTTTGGCGACTCGGTGCGCCTGCTCAAGCGTCTGGGGCAGTCGGGCAATCCCATCGGCTGGTTCCTGCGTGAAGTGCTGGATCGTTATCGCGACCGTCCTTTCTGGCTCAGTCAGCAAGCGCTGCGCACGGCCAAGGACGCGGCCGACGTGGTGCTGTATCTGGTCAACTCGTCGGAGCATCCCAGTGATGCGGGTTACTTGCCGGCGGAAATGAAAATCCTCGAATGGCTGGGCAAACCCGTGGTGGTCTTGCTCAATCAGATGGGGCCACCACGTCCAGGCAACGAGGAACACAGCGAGCAGGCGCGCTGGCGTGAGCATTTACAGCAATATCCGATTGTGCGCGACGTCCTGGCGCTCGATGCCTTTGCTCGCTGCTGGGTACATGAACGCGTGTTTTACGAAGCCGTTGGCAAGTTGTTACCTCAGTCGCAGCAAGCCGGCTATGCGCGTTTGTTTGGTACCTGGCAAGCGCAGAATACGGCACGTTTCCGGGAGGCCATGCATTTGCTGGCCACGCAGCTGGCTGCGGCAGCCCAGGATCGCGAAGCCATCGAGCCCGTCTCCAAGGGCTTGCTGAAATCGGCCTTGCAAGTAGTCGGCATAGGCAAGAATGCCGAGCAGCAACGCCAGGAGAAGGCGATGGCCAGCCTGGTGGCGCGGCTCAATACGCACAGCGGTGAAACGACGCGTGAACTGTTGATCTTGCACAAACTTGACCCCACAGATGCGCATAAGATCAATACACGGGTGCGCGATAATTTTGCCGTGCGCGCGCCGATTGACAAGGCGCAAGCGGGGCTATTGGGCGCCATGATTTCCGGTGCGGCGACTGGCTTGTCGGCCGACCTGATTTCCGGTGGCCTGACCCTGGGCACGGGCGCCTTGCTTGGTGGCGTGGTCGGTGCCCTGACGTTTGCGGGTGCAGCCTGGGGATTTAATTCCGGCACGGACCGCAATGAACCTACCATGCAATTTACGGATGCCTTCCTGCGTACCTTGGTGGTGGCGGGCGTGCTGCGTTATCTGGCGGTGGCGCACTTTGGCCGTGGCCGCGGCAACTTCGTGGAAGGCGAGGCGCCAGCATTTTGGCAAGATGAGGTCGAGCAAGCGGTCGCGCGCCATGACGCTGCTTTGCTTGAGTTGTGGAAAGATGTGCGCCGAGAAAAAGCACCTGAGCAAGCCTCAGAGCGTGTCGAACCCGTGATTGCCGCCATCGCCTCCGATACCCTGGCGCGTCTGTATCCGGATGTGGCGCGCCTGGTGTAGTTCATCACGCGGGGGCCTGCAGCCACTGCTGCAGGAATTGCACGCAGGCCCTGACCTTGGCTGAGCTCGACAGCCGCGAGGTGGTCACCGCCCACACATCGGCAGCCTGTTGATACGCGGGCAAAATCCGCACCAGCTTGCCTTGCGCCAGGCTGCTTTCCACATCCCATGCCGAGCGCAAAATGATGCCGTGGCCGTCCAGCGCCCATTGATGGACGATCTCGCCATTGTTGGCCGACAGCGCCCCGTCGACCTTCACCGTTTCCAGTCCGTGCGGCCCTTGCAGTTTCCAGCGTCGCCCATCCTGGTCGCGCTCACGGATGACGATGCAGTCATGCGCGCGCAATTGCTCCAGGGTGTCCGGCGTGCCGCGTTGCTCCAGGTAAGCGGGCGCGGCACACAGCACGCGCTGGTTGCGGGCAATATGGTGGGCGATCAAGTCTGGTTCGTGCACCACGCCAACGCGAATGTCGAGGTCGAAACCTTCTCCCAGCAGGTCTACGGGGCGGTCGAGTAATTCCAGCTGTACTTTCAGGTCTGGATACTGCCGTGCCAGCTGGGAGAGGGCTGGACCGAGGCGGTTGCGCCCGAAACCGGAACTGCAGCAAATGCGCAGCATGCCCTGCGGCTGCAATGTCGACTGCGCCACCGCTTCAGCCATCTGTTCGATATCTTCCAGGATGCGCTGTGCCCATTGCCGCACGATCTCGCCGTGATCGGTGACGCTGACCCGGCGCGTGGTCCGGTGCAGCAAACGGACTTGCAGCGCCGCTTCCAGCATGCCGATGCGCTTGCTGACGACCGCTTTCGAAATGCCCAGTTCCAGCGCCGTGGCGGCGAAGCTGGTTTTATGGGCGACCTGGCAAAACAGGCGCAAATCTTCAAGCAGCGGCGTATTTTTCATTGATTGAGCACGAAATGTGGATACTGGGGTTATGAATCCACCGATTGTATTCTGATGCGGCGCCAGTATCATTAACGCTTCCATCTATCAACAGGAGAAGCGCATGCCCGCACACAGAATCGCAGTCATCGCCGGCGACGGCATAGGCAATGAAGTCATGCCGGAAGGACTGCGTGTTGTCGAGGCCGCCGCGCGCCGCTTCAATATCGACTTGCAGTTTACGACGATGGCATGGGCGAATTGCGATTATTACCTTGAGCATGGCCAGATGATGCCCTCGGACTGGTTTGCCCAACTCAAGGATTTCGACGCCATCTATTTTGGCGCGGTGGGCTGGCCGGACAAAGTACCCGACCATATTTCCTTATGGGGTTCCTTGTTGAAATTCCGGCGCGAATTCGATGAATACGTCAATTTGCGCCCCGTGCGGCTGATGCCGGGCGTGCCGTGCCCGCTGGCAAATAAAAAGCCGGGCGATATCGATTTCTATGTCGTGCGTGAAAATACAGAGGGAGAATATTCGTCCGTGGGTGGGCGCATGTTCGAGGGGACGGAGCGCGAAACAGTGCTGCAGGAATCCGTGTTTACGCGCAAGGGCGTCGACCGCATCCTGAAATATGCGTTTGAGCTGGCGCAAAGCCGGCCAAAAAAACACCTGACATCGGCGACCAAGTCGAATGGCATCGCAATCAGCATGCCATTTTGGGATGAGCGGGTGGAAGCGATGGCGCCGGAGTTTCCCGATGTGCGCTGGGATAAATACCACATCGACATCCTGGCGGCCCGTTTCGTGCTCAGCCCCGAGCGCTTCGACGTGGTGGTCGCGTCGAATCTGTTTGGCGACATCTTGTCCGACCTGGGCCCCGCCTGCACGGGGACGATTGCCATCGCGCCATCGGCCAATATCAATCCGGAGCGCACTTTCCCCTCCGTGTTTGAGCCGGTGCACGGTTCCGCACCCGATATCTATGGCCAGAATATCGCCAACCCGATCGGCATGATCTGGTCGGGCGCCATGATGCTCGATTTCCTCGGCAATGGCGACGCCCAATACACGGCAGCGCATGACGCGATTGTGCGCGCTATCGAGCAGGTGCTCGAGCATGGTCCACGTACGCCGGACATGGGTGGCAGTGCCAGTACGACCGAGGTGGGGATGGCGGTGGCAGCATTGTTGAAATAATGCTTGCCGCCCGTGGGCGGCTTTGCTATAGTTCGCCTCCCCGATGAGACGCACTAGTTTGCGGCACAAAAGGGACAGCCTTCCGGGGCTGGGTAGTAAAAAAGAAGGTTGACGAAATGGCCGAAACGCTTCATACTCTTCCTTCTTCGCAGCTGACAAACACAACGCTTTGTCGATAGCGCGAAAGCAGTAACCGAATACAGTTCTTTAACAATTAACAGTCGATAAGTGTGGGCATTTGATGTAAGTGCAGCGTCAATCTTCGGATTGGCGTCTAACTTAAAATATCAAATGTTCACAAGAAATAATGAAATAGGATACTTCTTCGGAAGTAGCCTGTCAGTTTTTTGAGTGAGCGACCCGTCGCAAGACGGTGCCAATAAAATGGCAAAGTAACAGAGATTAAACTGAAGAGTTTGATCCTGGCTCAGATTGAACGCTGGCGGCATGCCTTACACATGCAAGTCGAACGGCAGCACGGAGCTTGCTCTGGTGGCGAGTGGCGAACGGGTGAGTAATATATCGGAACGTACCCTAGAGTGGGGGATAACGTAGCGAAAGTTACGCTAATACCGCATACGATCTAAGGATGAAAGTGGGGGATCGCAAGACCTCATGCTCGTGGAGCGGCCGATATCTGATTAGCTAGTTGGTAGGGTAAAAGCCTACCAAGGCATCGATCAGTAGCTGGTCTGAGAGGACGACCAGCCACACTGGAACTGAGACACGGTCCAGACTCCTACGGGAGGCAGCAGTGGGGAATTTTGGACAATGGGCGAAAGCCTGATCCAGCAATGCCGCGTGAGTGAAGAAGGCCTTCGGGTTGTAAAGCTCTTTTGTCAGGGAAGAAACGGTGAGAGCTAATATCTTTTGCTAATGACGGTACCTGAAGAATAAGCACCGGCTAACTACGTGCCAGCAGCCGCGGTAATACGTAGGGTGCAAGCGTTAATCGGAATTACTGGGCGTAAAGCGTGCGCAGGCGGTTTTGTAAGTCTGATGTGAAATCCCCGGGCTCAACCTGGGAATTGCATTGGAGACTGCAAGGCTAGAATCTGGCAGAGGGGGGTAGAATTCCACGTGTAGCAGTGAAATGCGTAGATATGTGGAGGAACACCGATGGCGAAGGCAGCCCCCTGGGTCAAGATTGACGCTCATGCACGAAAGCGTGGGGAGCAAACAGGATTAGATACCCTGGTAGTCCACGCCCTAAACGATGTCTACTAGTTGTCGGGTCTTAATTGACTTGGTAACGCAGCTAACGCGTGAAGTAGACCGCCTGGGGAGTACGGTCGCAAGATTAAAACTCAAAGGAATTGACGGGGACCCGCACAAGCGGTGGATGATGTGGATTAATTCGATGCAACGCGAAAAACCTTACCTACCCTTGACATGGCTGGAATCCCGGAGAGATTTGGGAGTGCTCGAAAGAGAACCAGTACACAGGTGCTGCATGGCTGTCGTCAGCTCGTGTCGTGAGATGTTGGGTTAAGTCCCGCAACGAGCGCAACCCTTGTCATTAGTTGCTACGAAAGGGCACTCTAATGAGACTGCCGGTGACAAACCGGAGGAAGGTGGGGATGACGTCAAGTCCTCATGGCCCTTATGGGTAGGGCTTCACACGTCATACAATGGTACATACAGAGCGCCGCCAACCCGCGAGGGGGAGCTAATCGCAGAAAGTGTATCGTAGTCCGGATTGTAGTCTGCAACTCGACTGCATGAAGTTGGAATCGCTAGTAATCGCGGATCAGCATGTCGCGGTGAATACGTTCCCGGGTCTTGTACACACCGCCCGTCACACCATGGGAGCGGGTTTTACCAGAAGTAGGTAGCTTAACCGCAAGGAGGGCGCTTACCACGGTAGGATTCGTGACTGGGGTGAAGTCGTAACAAGGTAGCCGTATCGGAAGGTGCGGCTGGATCACCTCCTTTCTAGAGTTTGCACGAATCAGTAATGATTCACGCATCAAATGTTCACACTTATCGGCTGTTTAATTAAGAAGAAACAGTAGTCGTAGTAGTTCCGCGTTGGGGCTGTAGCTCAGCTGGTTAGAGCACCGTGTTGATAACGCGGGGGTCGTTGGTTCGAGTCCAACCAGCCCTACCAGTAAAACAAACCCGGGGGTAAGGTGGACACTAGTCCAGCCAGACCTTCCAGTAACACACCCAGGGGGATTAGCTCAGCTGGGAGAGCACCTGCTTTGCAAGCAGGGGGTCGTCGGTTCGATCCCGTCATCCTCCACCAAGTTTTACTCGAAAGTGCAAACGTAAGCCAGTCAACAAGACTTGGGTTTAGGTTTGATCTTTTAGCGATCAAAGCTGTTTCGTTCTTTAACAATCTGGAAGAAGTAAAGATTATTTATTGATTGGTTTGCCGTAAAAAGCAAATCGATGGGTAATGATTGTATGTATCAACAAACAAGCAACAACGTTGTACTTTCTTATCCCTGTAGCGCTCTTTCATTATGCAAATAATGAGAGGCTAACGTTATAGGGACAAGCGAATAAGTGCACATGGTGGATGCCTTGGCGATTACAGGCGATGAAGGACGTAGTAGCTTGCGATAAGCTGCGGGGAGTGAGCAAACACACTTTGATCCGCAGATTTCCGAATGGGGCAACCCACCCTTTTAGGGTATTGCATACTGAATACATAGGTATGCAAGGCGAACGCGGCGAACTGAAACATCTAAGTAGCTGCAGGAAAAGAAATCAACCGAGATTCCCAAAGTAGCGGCGAGCGAAATGGGAAGAGCCTGTACGTGATAGTCGGACTGATAGAAGAATCCTCTGGAAATAGGAACCGTAGCGGGTGATAGTCCCGTATTCGAAATCAGACCGGTGATACTAAGCGTACGACAAGTAGGGCGGGACACGTGACATCCTGTCTGAATATGGGGGGACCATCCTCCAAGGCTAAATACTCGTAATCGACCGATAGTGAACCAGTACCGTGAGGGAAAGGCGAAAAGAACCCCGGAAGGGGAGTGAAATAGATCCTGAAACCGTGTGCATACAAACAGTAGGAGCGGACTTGTTCCGTGACTGCGTACCTTTTGTATAATGGGTCAGCGACTTACATTCAGTGGCAAGGTTAACCGCATAGGGAAGCCGTAGAGAAATCGAGTCCGAATAGGGCGATCAGTCGCTGGGTGTAGACCCGAAACCAAGTGATCTACTCATGGCCAGGATGAAGGTGCGGTAACACGCCCTGGAGGTCCGAACCCACTAATGTTGAAAAATTAGGGGATGAGCTGTGGGTAGGGGTGAAAGGCTAAACAAACTTGGAAATAGCTGGTTCTCTCCGAAAACTATTTAGGTAGTGCCTCAAGTATCACCATCGGGGGTAGAGCACTGTTATGGCTAGGGGGTCATTGCGACTTACCAAACCATTGCAAACTCCGAATACCGATGAGTGCGAGCTTGGGAGACAGACGTCGGGTGCTAACGTCCGGCGTCAAGAGGGAAACAACCCAGACCGCCAGCTAAGGTCCCAAAGATTGGCTAAGTGGAAAACGAAGTGGGAAGGCTAAAACAGTCAGGATGTTGGCTTAGAAGCAGCCATCATTTAAAGAAAGCGTAATAGCTCACTGATCGAGTCGTCCTGCGCGGAAGATGTAACGGGGCTAAGCCAGTCACCGAAGCTGCGGATATTGTTCTGTGATTTATCACAGATATATATGGTAGGAGAGCGTTCTGTAAGCCTGCGAAGGTGTCTTGTAAAGGATGCTGGAGGTATCAGAAGTGCGAATGCTGACATGAGTAGCGATAATGGGGGTGAAAAGCCTCCACGCCGTAAGCCCAAGGTTTCCTGTTCAACGTTCATCGGAGCAGGGTGAGTCGGCCCCTAAGGCGAGGCAGAGATGCGTAGCTGATGGGAAGCAGGTTAATATTCCTGCACCGTCGTATGATGCGATGGGGGGACGGATCGCGGAAGGTTGTCCAACTGTTGGAATAGTTGGTTTTTGGCTCATAGAAGGCACTTAGGCAAATCCGGGTGCGGAATTCAAGGGGTTGAGACGAGTGAACTTGTTCACGAAGCAATCGGAAGTGGTTCCAAGAAAAGCCTCTAAGCTTCAGTCATACGAGACCGTACCGCAAACCGACACAGGTGGGCGAGATGAGTATTCTAAGGCGCTTGAGAGAACTCGGGAGAAGGAACTCGGCAAATTGGTACCGTAACTTCGGGAAAAGGTACGCCCCGGTAGCTTGATTGGTTTACTCCATGAGGGTGAAAGGGTTGCAATAAACTGGTGGCTGCGACTGTTTAATAAAAACACAGCACTCTGCAAACACGAAAGTGGACGTATAGGGTGTGACGCCTGCCCGGTGCTGGAAGATTAAATGATGGGGTGCAAGCTCTTGATTGAAGTCCCAGTAAACGGCGGCCGTAACTATAACGGTCCTAAGGTAGCGAAATTCCTTGTCGGGTAAGTTCCGACCTGCACGAATGGCGTAACGATGGCCACACTGTCTCCTCCCGAGACTCAGCGAAGTTGAAATGTTTGTGATGATGCAATCTACCCGCGGCTAGACGGAAAGACCCCATGAACCTTTACTGTAGCTTTGCATTGGACTTTGAACCAATCTGTGTAGGATAGGTGGGAGGCTTTGAAGCGGGGACGCTAGTTCTCGTGGAGCCAACCTTGAAATACCACCCTGGTTTGTTTGAGGTTCTAACCTTGGTCCGTTATCCGGATCGGGGACAGTGCATGGTAGGCAGTTTGACTGGGGCGGTCTCCTCCTAAAGTGTAACGGAGGAGTTCGAAGGTACGCTAGATACGGTCGGACATCGTGTTGATAGTGCAATGGCATAAGCGTGCTTAACTGCGAGACTGACAAGTCGAGCAGGTACGAAAGTAGGACATAGTGATCCGGTGGTTCTGTATGGAAGGGCCATCGCTCAACGGATAAAAGGTACTCTGGGGATAACAGGCTGATTCCTCCCAAGAGTTCATATCGACGGGGGAGTTTGGCACCTCGATGTCGGCTCATCACATCCTGGGGCTGTAGCCGGTCCCAAGGGTATGGCTGTTCGCCATTTAAAGTGGTACGTGAGCTGGGTTTAAAACGTCGTGAGACAGTTTGGTCCCTATCTGCCGTGGGCGTTGGAAATTTGAAGGGGGCTGCTCCTAGTACGAGAGGACCGGAGTGGACGAACCTCTGGTGTACCGGTTGTCACGCCAGTGGCATTGCCGGGTAGCTAAGTTCGGAAGAGATAACCGCTGAAAGCATCTAAGCGGGAAACTTGCCTTGAGATGAGATTTCCCAGAGCCTTGAGCTCTTTGAAGGGTCGTTCGAGACCAGGACGTTGATAGGCTGGGTGTGGAAGTGCAGTAATGCATTAAGCTAACCAGTACTAATTGCCCGTACGGCTTGTCCCTATAACCTTAGCAGGTACAGAGGATAAGACGGTACAACGTTGTGAGTTTGTTGATACTACTATTCATTACCCCAATCTTTGCTTCTTCCAGATTCAGGCTTTGTCGCTCAATTGAGGACAAATGCCAGTACAAGTTATGCCTGATGACCATAGCAAGTTGGTCCCACCCCTTCCCATCCCGAACAGGACCGTGAAACAACTTTGCGCCGATGATAGTGCTGCAACCAGTGTGAAAGTAGGTTATCGTCAGGCTTGTTATTCGCAGTAGAAGAAAACCCCACCGGAATCCGGTGGGGTTTTTTTTCGTCTGCTGCTTTGTCTTGCAAAGCAAACAGGCGTAAAAAAAGCAGCGCTGCGCGCTGCCTTTGTCGCTTAACGTCGCTTAACTCCCCCGGTAAGTCGAATACGACCAAGGAGATACCACCAGCGGTACGTGGTAGTTTTCATCGGTATGCGCAATGCCGAAGGCCAGGGTAACCAGGTCGATGAAGCGCGGTGTAGGCAAGTCGAGGCCTTGGGCGGCGAAGTAGTCGCCTGCGTTGAACACCAGCTCATACTGGCCCGCTTTCATGCTGTCGCCTTCCAGCAAAGGCGTGCTGCAACGGCCGTCGCTATTGGTCATATCCATCTTTAACAGCACTTTTCCTGCCGGCGCGACTGAAAACAAGGCCACCTTGACGCCGGCTCCCGGTCTGCCGTGGGCGATATCGAGTACATGCGTGCTGAGTTTTCCCATTTGCTATCCTGTATATAGGGTGAGTGAATGTGCTTATCGTGCAAATCATATACCGGTGACTGCGCCCCGCTATATGATTGGGCATATAGCCAACATTGTCCTCCTATAGGCGCGCCTCCGCATGAACAATTACGAACATTATCCACGCGACTTGATTGGCTACGGCCGCACGCCACCCCATCCGCAATGGCCAGGCAAGGCCCGCATCGCGCTGCAATTCGTCCTCAATTACGAGGAGGGGGCGGAAAATAGCGTGCTGCATGGCGACCCCGCGTCGGAAACGTTTTTATCGGAAATGATCGGCGCGGCCGCTTTTCCTGCGCGCCACCTCAGCATGGAGTCGATTTATGAATATGGCTCGCGCGCCGGGTTGTGGCGCCTGCTGCGCATGTTTGAGGAGCGGCGCTTGCCGTTGACGGTGTTTGGCGTCTCGATGGCCTTGAAGCGCAATCCGGATGCGGTGGCCGCGTTCCAGGAACTGGGACATGAAATCGCCTGTCACGGCTTGCGCTGGATTTCTTATCAAAATATGGATGAAGCGACGGAACGCGAACACATGCGTGTCGCCGTGCAGATCATCCGTGAATTGACGGGAGCCGCCCCGCAAGGCTGGTACACGGGGCGTGATTCGCCCAATACACGTAAACTGGTGGTCGAGCACGGCGGTTTCCGCTACGACGCCGATTATTACGGCGATGACTTGCCATTCTGGGAGAAAGTGGCGTATACGGATGCAGCCGGCATGCCGGCCGTGCAGCCGCAGTTGATCGTGCCCTACACCCTGGATACGAACGACATGCGCTTTGCCGCCATGCAAGGCTTTAATTCGGGTACGCAGTTTTTCGATTATCTGAAGGATGCCTTCGATGTGCTGTATGCGGAAGGCGATCCGAACGGCTTGAATCAGCCGAAGATGCTGTCGGTGGGCTTGCATTGCCGTCTGGTGGGGCGTCCTGGACGGGCCGCGGCACTGGCGCGCTTTCTCGACTATGTACAGCGACACGAGCAGGTGTGGATCACGCGTCGCATCGATATTGCCGAACACTGGCATGCGACACATCCCTATGCCGCTTGATAGGTATTGATATTGGATGATAAGTAAAATCAGTCTTTGCATATAGTTGTCCCATATGCCGGTGTTAATCTCCTATACTGGGACTATACCGAGGCCAGCATGTCAGAACCGATCCGCTTTTACTACCGTGGTGCCGTACAGGAAGTACGTAACGCCGCCCCTACGCAGACTGTGTTGCAGCACCTGCGGGAGGATTTGCATTGCACGGGCACCAAGGAGGGCTGCGCGGAAGGCGATTGTGGCGCCTGCACCGTCGTCATCGGCAGCCTGGTCGATGGCCAGGTCGAGATGAAGGCCGTCAACGCCTGCATCCAGCTCACCCCTACCCTCGACGGCAAGGCCCTGTTTTCCGTGGAAGACTTGCAACAGCCCGATGGCGCCTTGCACCCGGTGCAGCAGGCGATGGTCGAGTGCCACGGTTCCCAGTGCGGTTTTTGTACGCCAGGTTTCGTGATGTCGTTGTGGGGCATGTATCTGCAGAAAAACGGCGAAACCCCCACGCGCTGCGAAATCGACGATACGCTGTCCGGCAATTTGTGTCGCTGCACGGGCTACCGGCCGATCATCGATGCGGCCAGGCGCATGGGCGAGTTGCCGCATGTCGCGTTTGACCGCGATGCTCTGGCGCAACAATTGCAGGCGCTGCAGCGCGGCAGCCTGAGCACCTATGAACATGGCGGCCAGCACTTCCACGCACCGCGCAGCATCGACGAACTGGTGGCGCTGCGCGCGGAAAAGCCGCAAGCGTGCCTGCTGGCCGGCTCTACTGACGTGGGCTTGTGGGTCACCAAGCAACTGCGTGACCTCGGTGACATCATTTATCTGGGCAACGTGGCCGCGTTGAAAACCATCAGCATCGTTGACGGCAAGCTGCACATCGGCGCTGGCGCCAGCCTCAACGATGCCTATGCGGCGCTGTGCCAGCACTATCCAGACGAGTTGTCGGAACTGTGGCAGCGCTTTGCCTCTTTGCCGATCCGCAACGCGGGTACTTTGGGCGGCAATGTGGCCAATGGTTCGCCCATCGGTGACTCGATGCCGTGGCTGATTGCGCTGGGTAGCGATATCGTGCTGCGCGGCCCCGGAGGCCAGCGCGTGATGCCGCTGGAAAACTTCTATCTGGCTTACCAAAAGAAAGATCTGCAACCTGGCGAATTCGTCGAAGCCGTGCGCGTACCCTTGCCGCGTGCCGATGTGCATTTCCGCACGTATAAACTGGCGAAGCGTTTTGACCAGGATATTTCGGCCGTGTGCGCCGCGTTTGCCTTCCGTCTGGATGGCGACGTGATCGTCGATGCGCGCATCGCCTTTGGCGGCATGGCGGCCACGCCGCAACGGGCAGCGCAAACGGAAGCATTTTTGCTTGGGCAGGCGTGGACGGAGGACAACCTCGTCATCGCCATGCGCTTGCTGGCCGACGATTACGCGCCGCTGTCGGACATGCGCGCCTCGAATACCTACCGCATGACGACGGCGCAAAACCTGTTGCGCCGCTTCTGGCTGGAAACACGCCCTGGTGCGCCGCTGCTGCGCACTGCCGTCAACGCCTACGCTTGCCGCGCCTGAAAGGACCAGCATGAACCATCCTGTCACGCCCGAATTGCAAGCGGCCGCCTGGGCCGCCGTGGGCAAGCCCAGCCCCCATGAATCGGCGCAATTGCATGTGCTGGGGCAAGCCACGTACACGGACGATATCGCCGAATTGCAGGGTACTTTGCACGCGGCGCTGGGCCTGTCGCAAAAGCCTCATGCGCGCATCACGGCCATGGACTTGTCGGCCGTGCGCAATGCGCAGGGTGTCGTCGCCGTCTACACGGCGCAGGATATTCCCGGCACCAATGATTGCGGCCCCATCATCCATGACGACCCCATCCTGGCTTTTGATCTGGTGCAATACGTGGGCCAGCCCATCTTCATCGTCGTGGCCGATACGCATGACCATGCGCGCCGCGCCGCCCGTCTGGCGCAAGTGTCGTATGCGGAATTGCCCGCGATCATGACGCCGCAGGCGGCCAAGGCGGCGCAATCGTACGTGCTGCCGCCGATGCAGCTGACGCGGGGCAACTACCAGGCCGCGTTCGAGAAGGCGCCGCACGTGGTCAAGGGCCAGCTGTATGTGGGCGGCCAGGAACAGTTTTACCTCGAAGGACAGATTTCCTACGCCATCCCCAAGGAAGCGCAAGGCATGTTGGTGTTGTGTTCGACCCAGCATCCGAGCGAGATGCAGCACGTGGTAGCGCATGCGCTGGGCGTGCATTCGCATAACATCACCGTCGAATGCCGCCGCATGGGCGGTGGTTTCGGAGGCAAGGAATCGCAATCGGCTCTGTGGGCGGCGGCGGCATCGATTGCGGCAGCCAAACTGAAGCGCCCCGTGAAGCTGCGTGCCGACCGCGACGACGATATGTTGGTGACGGGCAAGCGCCACTGTTTTTACTATGAATACGAAGTGGGCTATGACGATGACGGCAACATCCTTGCCGCCAAGGTCGACATGACCACGCGCGCCGGCTACTCGGCGGACTTGTCCGGTCCCGTCGCCACGCGCGCTGTCTGTCACTTTGATAACACCTATTATTTGTCCGACGTGGATATCCGCGCCGCCTGCGGCAAGACGAATACCCAGTCGAACACGGCTTTCCGCGGATTCGGCGGGCCCCAAGGCGCCATCGCCATCGAGTACGTGATCGATGAAATTGCCCGCCATTTGCAACGCGATGCGCTCGATATCCGCCTGCTCAATTTCTATGGTCGCAATGATGCGGAAGGGCACAACGTCACGCCATACGGGCAGAAAATCGTCGATAACGTGATCCATGAACTCGTTGCCGAACTGGAAGACAGCAGCGATTACCGGGCGCGTCGCCGCGCCATCGATGCCTTTAACGAGGCCAGCCCTGTCTTGAAGAAGGGCTTGGCATTCACGCCCCTGAAATTCGGCATCGCCTTCAACGTCACGCATCTGAACCAGGCCGGTGCGCTCGTGCACGTGTACGTGGATGGCTCAGTGCTGGTCAACCATGGCGGCACGGAAATGGGACAGGGCATCAATACCAAGGTGATGCAGGTGGTGGCGCACGAACTGGGACTGGACCTGGACAGAGTACGTGCCACGGCCACCGACACCAGCAAGGTGGCGAACACCTCGGCCACGGCAGCGTCCACCGGCGCAGACCTGAACGGCAAGGCGGCGCAGGATGCGGCGCGCCAAATCCGTGAACGCATGGCCGATTATGCGGTCAAACTGTATGGCGGCGAGCCAGCTTGCGTGCGCTTCTTCGACAATCACATCCACGTCAACGGCCATGTCGTGCCGTTTGCCGAGCTGGTGCAGAAGGCTTACCTGGCCAGGGTACAACTGTGGTCGGATGGTTTTTATGCCACGCCCGGCCTGTCGTGGGATGCGAAGACGATGACGGGCCATCCGTTTTCCTACTACGCGTATGGCGCGGCCGTGGCCGAAGTGGTGGTCGATACCTTGACGGGCGAATGGAAACTGCTGCGTGCCGACGCCTTGTATGACGCGGGCCAGTCGCTCAATCCCGCGATTGATCTGGGTCAGGTGGAAGGTGCATTTATCCAGGGCATGGGCTGGTTGACCACGGAGCAGCTGTGGTGGAATGCGGCGGGCAAGCTGATGACGCACGCGCCATCGACATACAAGATTCCCGGCATTTCGGATTGTCCGGAAGATTTCCGGGTGAAACTGTTCCAGAACCGCAACGTGGAAGACAGCATCCACCGTTCCAAAGCCGTGGGCGAGCCGCCGCTGCTGTTGCCGTTTTCCGTGTTCTTTGCCATCCGCGACGCCATTTCCAGCGTGGGAAATCACGCCGTGCAGCCGCCGCTGAATGCACCGGCCACCAGCGAGGAAATCCTCAAGGCAATCATGGCCGTACAAGCGGTTTGCGCCAAGGTATAGGAACAGATGATGAACGACTGGTTGACGGCAATCGAGAACGACACGCAGGCATCTGTGCTGGTGACGGTGGCCCTGGTGGAAGGCTCGGGTCCGCGCGAAGCGGGGGCGAAGATGCGCGTCACCCTCGATGGCCAGGTCGATACCATCGGTGGCGGCCACCTGGAATTGCGTGCAGTAGAAATCGCCAAGACCATGCTGACCACGGGAGACACCCATGCGCGGCTCGAGCGTTTCGCGCTGGGCCCCAGCCTGGGCCAATGCTGCGGCGGCGTCGTGCACCTGGCATTTGAGCATGTCGACGCCAGCCTGACAGCGTTGCTGGCCGCCTTGCGCGAGCGCCGTCAGCAGGATAGTTGGCGCCTGACGGCGCTCGATGGCGACACCGCCGCCGCCCTGTTCGATGCGGCGGGCGCGCTGATCGCCGGTGTGCCGGCACAGGCGCCGGACACGTTTTCGCGCGAACGCAGTACCCATGTTGCGCAGGATGGCACGGGGCGGCGCTGGCTGGTCGACCCTTGCCGGGCACCGCGCGCGCACCTGACCTTGTTCGGCGCCGGCCACGTGGGCACCGCCATCGTGCGCGCGCTGGCCCACTTGCCCTGCAATATCACCTGGGTTGACGAGCGCGAAGACATGTTTCCCGCGGCGTTGCCTGCGGGTTTGCCAGCGAATGTGCGCATCGCCGCCACCGATATGCCGGAGGAATTTGTTGCGATGGCGCCGCCGGGCGGCAGTTTTCTTGTCATGACACATAGTCATGCGCTCGATCAGCGCCTGACGCAAGCCATCATGGAGCGCGAGGATGCGGGCTGGTTCGGCTTGATCGGCTCGCAAACGAAACGCAAGCAGTTCGAGCACCGTCTGCAGGCGCGCGGCGTGCCGGATGAGCGCATTGCCGCCATGGTGTGCCCGATCGGCATGCCAGGCATCCGCAACAAGGCCCCGGCCGTGATCGCCGCCTCCGTGGCCTGTCAATTATTGATGGTGTGGGAAGAGGCCGCCAGCGCGGCCCTGGCCGCACCGCTGCGGCTGGCTAATGCCAGCACGCCACTGCGCCGCCCAACCCGCGCCGCCATTCACCCCTTATAGAAAGAAGTCATGCCGATTGTTCCTGCCACATTGCAAGCTTACCGTGCCAGCTTGCTGCACTTCCACGCCGATCCCGCTGTCAACGAGGAGGCGCACGCCTGGCATGCGGATGGCTTGCTGATCGTGGCTGATGGCAAGGTCGTGGCAGCGGGCGATTACGCGCAACTGCTGGCCACCTTGCCACCCGGCACGCCTGTCGTCGATTACCGGGGCAAGCTGATCGTGCCCGGCTTTATCGACACGCATTTGCATTTCCCGCAGACGGAAATGATCGCCTCGCCCGCGCCCGGTTTGCTGCCGTGGCTGGAAACGTACACCTTCCCCACCGAACGCGCATTTGAAGACCCTGTCCATGCGCGCGATGTGGCCGAGTTTTTCCTCGATGAACTGCTGCGCTGCGGCACCACGACGGCCATGGTGTATGGCAGCGTGCATCCGCAATCGGTCGATGCCTTCTTTGGCGCCAGCGAGGCGCGCGGCTTGCGCATGGTGGCGGGCAAAGTCATGATGGACCGCAATTGTCCTGAATTCCTGCGCGACACGGCCGAGTCCGGCGCGCGTGAAAGCGAGGAACTGATCCGGCGCTGGCACAAGCATGGCCGCTCGCTATATGCGATCACACCCCGTTTCGTACCCACCTCGACGAACGAACAGATGCACCTGGCGGGCGAGCTGGCGCGCGCCTATCCGGATACGTATCTGCAAACCCACGTGTCGGAGAACGAGGATGAGTGCCGCTGGGTGCGCGAACTGCATCCGCAGGCGCGCAGCTACCTCGATGTGTATGACCAGTACGGCATGCTACGCCCGCGCGCCATGTTCGGCCATTGCATCTGGCTCGATGAGCGCGACCGCGCGCGCATGGCGGAAACGTCCTCGGCGGCCGCCATTTGTCCCACATCCAACCTGTTCCTGGGCAGCGGCCTGTTCGATTTCGAGCGGGCCGATGCGGCGAGAGTGCTGCTGTCGCTGGCCACCGACGTGGGCGGCGGCACCTCGTTCTCGATGTTGCAAACCATGAACGAAGCCTATAAAGTAGCACGCTTGAAAGGCAGCTATCTGCCCGCCTTGCGCATGTTTTACCTGGCAACCCTGGGCGCAGCACGGGCCATGCAACTGGAAGGCATCCTGGGCAATTTCGCGGCTGGCACGGAAGCGGATTTTATCGTGCTCGACAAGCAATCGACGCCGCTGCTGGCTCGCCGCACGGCCGGCTGTCAAAGCCTGGAGGAATTGCTGTTTGCCTTTGCGCTGCTGGGCGACGACCGGGCCGTGGCTGCCACCTATTCAGGCGGGCAATGCGTGCATGTGCGGGGGCAGGGCTGACCTACCCGTTGTTCCATACGAATTATCCTGAGCGAGAACGCGAATGCACAAGAAACTCACTGGCCTGGCGCTTGGCGCCGCGCTGGCATTGACCGGACCGGCGCAAGCAGCCAAAGCAGTGGCCGCCCCAACTTCCAACGAAGCTGCCACCGCGCGCCATTTTGCCGCCTTGGTTGCGGGTACGCAGCCTAAGACGGCCGAGTTGAGCCTGTTCTTTTCCATGATGCCCAAGGGCGGGGACTTGCATCACCATTACTCAGGCGCCATTTACGCCGAGCAATTCCTCGACTGGGTCGACAAGGAGAATTACTGCGTCAACAAGACGACCTACCGCATCGAAAGCAACAGGGACGTCGTGGCGGCCGAGCGCGCCAAGCCGGCCGCGCAGCGTGGCTGCCTGTCGTCCACGGAAGTGTTTGCCGATGCGGGCCTGTATGCGGAATTGCTGCAGCGCTGGTCAACCAAGGATTTCTACAACCACGGCGCCATCCAGACGCCGCCGGACCGCACTTTTTTTGATACCTTTGGCTATTTCGGCCCCGTGGCGTCGAGCAACACGGCGGATGGCCTGAAAACCCTGAAGCAGCGCGCCATCGCGGAAAACCTCAGCTACATCGAGACGATTTTCGAGCTGTCGCCCTTCGTGCAGAACGCGCAGTTCGACCAGCAAGTGCTGGCGCCGGGCTTGCAGCCGGCAGCGTTGCAAGCCGTGCTGGCCAACTGGACGCAGAGCCTGGAGCAGGACGCCAGCTTCCAGAAAAGTATCACCGCCTACAACGATAACGTCAACGCCAGCAGCGCCGGCATCGACGATGCGAATTTCACCATGCGTTACCAGGCGTATGTGCTGCGTTTCCTGTCGCCATCGCAAGTTTTTTCCTCGATGGTGGCTGCGTTCAAGGCAGCGAGCCTGAATCCGCTGCTGGTGGGCGTGAACATCGTGGGCCAGGAAAGCGTGAACGTGTCCATGCGCGATTACAGCCTGCACATGGAAATGTTCAAGTTCCTCAAGGCAAAGTATCCGAACGTCAAGATCGCCCTGCATGCCGGCGAGCTGGCGCTGGGCATGGTGCCGCCGGAAGGCATGGCCTTCCATATCGCCGAAGCCGTCGATGTGGCGGGCGCCGACCGTATCGGCCACGGCATGGATATCGCCTACGAGCACAATGCGCTGGCCACCATGCAGAAGATGCGCGAGCGGGGCATTCCCGTGGAAGTGAATCTGACCAGCAACGATTACATTCTCGGTATCAAGGGCCAGGCCCATCCGATCACCCTGTACCGCAAGTATGGCGTGCCATTCGTCATCTCCACTGATGATGCGGGCGTTTCGCGCAATACCCTGTCGAATGAATATGTGCTGTTTGCCAGCCAGTACAAGACCGATTATGCGGAAATCAAAAAGCTATCCTATAACAGCCTGCGGTATTCCTTCCTGGCGGAAGCGGACAAACAACGTTTGCTGAAAGCACTCGATGCCCGTTTCACCCGTTTTGAAGCGGACATTGCCGCAGCCGACAAGGCAGGCAAGAGCAACAAACCGTAAGTTGCGCGACGTTCACGACTGACACTATCAAGGCGGCCGGATCTTCCGGCCGTTTTTCATTTTCCCCCTCAAACCTTCGCGATGCTATTTTGCCAATTTTGTGGCAGCCATGCGACACAATTCGCACCAGATGCACGACTTTATACAATTTCCTGGATGAATCAATTTCAAGTACATATTGCTCATTTATAATCTCGCGCCATAAGCCCGGACGCTGCCAGCACGATATCAATCCAGCTAGTTACTCATGCTATTTATACTTTAAACATATAAATATGTAAAAAAAAACGTATTTGTCATCCATTTTTTGATGATGCATAGTGGGATGAGGGTGATATTAAAAAGTCACAATTTACTTTGGCGATATCGTATGAAGATGGGTATTTGCAGTAAATAAAGGTGAGATGCAGAGTGAAACACACAGTCGCGCAGCTAGATGACGACATTCTTCTGTATTTTGCCACCGTGTCACAGTCTTGAAATATTTAACAATTACACTCGCGGCTTGCCATGTTAGCCGGGTAAGGCTGTCGGGTGAATGACACAGGTGCTAGCGCCCTGGGTCGTACGGATCGGTTGCAGTTTTTTCCGCCGTTTTTGTCTGGATAGGAATAGTTGTGATGTGTGGAGTGGCGTTTTGTGATGGTCTTATCAGGACCGCAGCCAGTCCCGCCGGCGTAACAGTTGCAGCATCGTAAAGAGGAGATCTTGAGTTTGTGTTGCTGTGCGGCGCAGCCGGACGGTGGGGCAATCCAGGATTTTCAAAAATAATAGTCTTTTCTGGGGTTAAAGATGATCAATCACAAACGACTTCGGCTAACGCAAATCGCGTTCAGCCTGTCTATTGCACTGGCGGCGGTACCATCGTTCGCACAGAACACTACCTCGGCCATCAGCGGACGTATCTCGTCCAATGACGGCAAGCCTGCAGCTGGCGCCCAGGTCAATATCGTTCACGTTGAATCTGGCTCCGTCAGCAACGTGACCACCGATGCCGAAGGCCGCTATGTTGCACGTGGCTTGCGCGCAGGCGGTCCTTACACGATCACCATTACCAAGAATGGCGAAGTGGAAAAACGCGAAGGCGTCTTCATCCAGCTGGCTGAAACGGCCAGCGTCGATGCGACCCTGGGCGCGCAGATGCAAGTGGTGAATGTCAGCACGAACGCCATCCGCAATCAGGTGTTTAACCGCAACAACATGGGCGCCGGCACCAATATCAGCCCGACCGAACTGGCTACCCAGGCATCGATCTCGCGCAGCCTGCAAGACTATGCCCGCGCCGACCCACGCCTGTCGCAAACAGACAAGGAACGCGGTGAAATTTCCGTCGCTGGCCAGAACTCGCGCTACAACTCAATGACGATTGACGGCGTGGCCGTGAACGACACCTTCGGCCTGGAAGCGTCCGGCACAGCAACGGGCAAGCAACCGATCTCGATCGAAGCGATCCAGTCGGTGCAAGTGAACGTCGCCAACTATGACGTGACGCAAAAAGGCTACACGGGCGCCAACATCAATGCCGTGACCAAGTCCGGTACCAACAAGGTCAAGGGCAGCGTGTATTACGTCTTCCGTAATGACACCACGTCCGGCGACCGTTACAACAGCACCGACGACACCTACAGCGCGCCACCGAAATCGAAGGACACCACCAAGGGCATCACCCTGGGCGGCCCGCTGATCGAAGACAAACTGTTCTTGTTTGCTAACTACGAAGAAACCAAGAGCTCGCGCGGCGCCCCTTCCTTCGGTCCGATCGGCAGCGCGCAGACTAACGTTGCTATTACGCAATCGGCTATCGATGGCGCCGTCACCATCGCCAAAGACAAGTACGGTCTCGATATCGGCACCTCGGCTGTGCCTAGTGGTTCGGAATTCACGGCCAAGGAAAAGCTGCTGAAACTGGACTGGAACTTGACCGACACCCAGCGCATGATGGTGCGTTATGCCAAGACCGAACAATCCGAGCCAATCTACACGGGTTTCTCGGCGACTGGCCTGTCGCTGAGCTCGTACTGGTACGCGCAAGAGAAAAGCCTGGAGACTCTGGTTGGCCAGTGGACGGCCGAGTGGACGCCAACGTTCTCGACCGAAGTAAAGGTGTCGTCGCGCAAATATGACAGCGTGCCAAAAAACAATGCCTTCCTGCCGGCCATGGGCTTGCAGTTCACGGGCGCGCTGCCAGCCGGAGCGCCGGCTGGCCTGGCTACCGGTAGCCGCTTCCTGAACTTTGGTACGGAACAGAGCCGCCAGAAAAACGTATTGGGCACCAAGACCAAAGATTTCTACGCAGCCGGTACCTGGGCGCTGGGCGATCATGAAGTCAAGTTTGGTACCGATTACAGCAAGAATGACGTTTATAACGCGTTCCTGCAAAACGTCAACGGTAACTACACCTTCGGTTGTATCAACAGCAGCGCAACTGTGGCCTATTCGTTTGGCGCGATCAATTGCGGTACCGCCACTGCGGCGCAACTGCAAGCCGCCGTACTGGAAAACTTCAGCCGCGGCCGTCCAAGCTCGTACTCCTATCAGGTGGCGCAGCCTGGCCGCACGCTGAACGATGCCATTGCGACGTTCTCGCTGAAAAACATCGGCCTGTTCCTGCAAGATAGCTGGGATGTCAGCAAGCAACTGACGGTCATGGCCGGTTTGCGCATCGATGGCACACGCATCGGTGAAAAACCGCTCTACAATGCATTGGCTGCCCAGCCAACGGTGGCACGTACGACGCCAACCGGTCGTCAAACGGGCGGTTTCGGCATCGACAATTCGCACACCATCGATGGCGAGAACCTGTACCAGCCACGCGTTGGCTTCAACTACAAGCTCGATTCGGCACGTCCGACGCAGTTCCGCGGCGGCTTCGGCCTGTTCCAAGGTGCGGCAGCCAGCGTATGGCTGGGTAATCCTTACCAAAATACCGGTCTGGTCACCCAAAACATCACTTGCACCTCCTCGGCTGGCACCTGCCCGACAACCGATGGGTTCTTCAACCCGGATCCAACCAAGCAGCCTAGCAACCTGAGCGCTGTTGTTCCAGCCATGAAGGTCGATGCCCTTAGCACGGACTTGGCGCAGCCATCCGTATGGAAGGCCAACCTGGCGTTCGAACATGAGTTGCCATGGATGGGTCTGATTTTTGGCGCTGAATACCTGCGCCTGCAAACCAAAAACTCGATTTACTATGAAGAGTTGAATCTGGGTGCGCCAACGGCTTTCGGTAGTGATGGCCGTCCAATGTACTATGGCCCGAACGCCTACAAAACCTCGTGCTGGAATGCGACGGGCGGTCTGATCGGTGGTGCGAATTGCAGCGCGTTGACAAAAGCCGGCAGCAATGCCGCCTTCGGCCAGGTGCTGATCGCCAAGAACACCGATAAAGGTGAATCGAACGTGATGACCCTGTCCTTGCGCAGCCCGCTGCGTGAAGGCCTGTCGTGGGGTACGTCGTACACGTACAGCGATGCCACAGAAGTGTCGCCGCTGACGTCGTCGACCTCGAGCTCGAACTGGGGCGGCCGTGCCGTCTTCAATCCGAACGAGAATGTCGCGTCGAACTCGAACTACATGGTCAAGGACCGCTTCACGGCCAACGTCAACTGGCAAAAACGCTTCTTCGGCGAATACAAGACCACGTTTGGTCTGTTCTATGAAGGCCGTAGCGGCAAGCCATACAGCTGGACCATCAACAATGACTTGAACGGTGACGGTCTGGCCGGCAATGACTTGATGTACATTCCTAGCGCGCCAGGTTCGGGTGACGTCGTGTTTGCCGGCGCCACGCCAGCGGCACGTGCTGCCAACGAAGCGGCGTTCTGGAAAGTGGTCAACGCCAATGGCGACCTGCGTAAAGCCAAGGGCGGCGTGATTGGCCGTAACGAAAGCTTTGCACCATGGACCAACAGCTTCGACGTGCGTTTGAGCCAGGAAGTTCCCGGCTTCTTCAAGGGTAACAAGGGTATCTTCACCTTCGACATCCTGAACGTCGGTAACATGATCAACCGTAAATGGGGCCGTATCAATGAAGTGGCCTTTCAATCGGCTGGTGGTCAGGTACGCAGCTTCGTCGACTACGTCGGTATGGAAAACGGCAAGTATGTCTACAACACCCGTCCTGTCGTAGAGGGCCTGGAAACGCGTCAAGCCAAAGGCGAATCGCAATGGGCGCTGCAAGCAACGGTCAAGTACGAATTCTAATTTCGTCCTTGCCTCGTAGCTCGGCAAAGTAAAAAACGGCTGGTGGCGACACCAGCCGTTTTTTTATACACAAGATGGTTTACTCTTCCCCTTTTCAATAAATATCATTCCATGGCTCACTTCCTACGCACTCCGGTCGCTGCCGCGGCCCTGATCCTGATCCTGTCCGCCTGCAGCAACCTGGCGCCTGCACCCAGCGGCCCGATTGAAGTGAATCTGGTTGCCCTGAACGATTTTCACGGCAACCTCGACCGCAGCAAATTCACCTACACGAGCGCTGCCGATGCGGAGCGCAAGACGGTGCAGGCCGGCGGCATCGATACCTTGTCCGGCGCCCTGACGGCGTGGCGCCGCGAAGACGCGCAGCTGATTTTTGTCGGCAATGGCGACCTGGTCGGCGCCAGCCCCGCCATGTCGGCGCTGTGGGCGGACGAACCGAGCATCGTGGCCATGAATATGCTGGGCATGAAGGCCAGCTCGGTCGGCAACCATGAATTTGACCAAGGCAAGGCGGAGCTGCTGCGCCAGCAGCGCGGCGGCTGCGAGTCGTCGCGCGCCGACAAGGCCTGCAAGTTCACGCCCGACTTCAAGGGCGCCAGCTATACCTATATGGCGGCCAATGTCATCGATACGCAAACGGGCAAGTCCCTGCTGCCAGCCTACCGCATCGAAGAGGCCCATGGCGTCAAGGTGGGCTTGATAGGCGCCGTGCTGAAAGATACGCCGTCCGTGGTGACGGCCGCCGGCATTGCCGGTTTGCAGTTTGGCGATGAAGCGGACGCCATCAACGCCACCTTGCCGCAGTTGCGCGCGCAGGGCGTAGGCGTGTTCGTCGTGCTGCTGCATCAGGGCGGCGAGACGAAGGAAGCCGTCGATCAGCCCGATTGCAGCCACTTGAAGGGCGCAGTGGTCGACGTGGTGAAACGCCTCGACCCGGCGATCCAGCTGGTCGTCAGCGGCCATTCGCACCAGGGTTATCTGTGCCGTGTCGATGGCCGCCTAGTGACGCAGGCACAGATGGGCGGGCATATGTTGACGCGCATCAAACTCAAGGTCGATCCCCTCAAGAACGCGCTGATCAATGCCAGCGCGCAAAACGTTGTCATGCTGCCGGGCATGTATGAGCCGGACCCGGCCGTGGCAGCTTACCTGGAATCGGTGAAGCAGCGCAGCGCGGCCGAGTTGTCGCGCCCCGTCGCCGCCATCGCCGTGCCCACCGTGGGCCGCAGCACCAAGGGCAGCGGCGCTTCCGCGCTGGGCGACCTGGTGGCCGACAGCACCCTGTTCGGCGCGCGCGCTGCCGGCGCACAAATCGGTCTGATGAACAATGGCGGCATCCGCAAGGATCTGGAAGCGGGCGCCGATCTGATGACGAACGTGGGCCAGAACCAGGCGGTTGTCCCGTTCGGTAATACCCTGATCGTGGTCAGCCTGTCCGGCGCACAAATCCGTACCTTGCTCGAGCAGCAATGGCCGGGTGCCGAAGCGGAAGACAACAACTTGCTGCAAGTGTCCGAAGGTTTCAGCTATCGCTGGGACAGTACACGTCCCCAGGGCCAGCGCGTGCTGCCGGGCAGCATCATGCTCAATGGCGTGGCTATTGATGACAATCAACAATACCGTGTCGCCGCCAATAGTTTCCTCGCTGGCGGCGGCGACCGTTTCACCGTGCTGGCGGCCGGCACCCGCCGCCTCGACACGGGCGTGCGCGATATCGACGCCTTCAGCGATTACCTGATTGCCCGCGCGCGCGCCGGCAAGCCCGCTGGCAGCGCCACGGCAGCCGGCCGCATCGTGCGCGTCAAATAACATTTCAAGGAATAACCATGCGTCGCTTATTTGTTTCCGTACTTCTCTCCAGCCTGTTCGCAGGCACGGCCCACGCCGAATTCAGCATTCCCGGCTTTGAGCTGGTGCATACCTCGCCCGTGGAAACCACCTTGACGAATCCCGACTTGCGCGAACCTGTCGCCGTGTGGACTGAGCTGTTCGATGCGGCAAAAAAAGAGATCGTTATCGCCCAGTTCTATGCCGTCAGCAAGCCGGGCACGGCCTTTGAAAAGGTGCTGGCCAGTTTGACGGCCGCCGGCCAGCGCGGCGTGAAAATCCGCTTCCTGCTGGACCAGAAAGGCGTGGGCTTGTCGGACGCGGCGACCATCGCCCGTATCAAGGCGATGCCCAACCTGGACTTGCGCCTCATCGATTTCAATAAAATCACGGGCAATGGCATCGTGCACGCGAAATATCTGGCCGTCGATGGCCAGGTCGCCTATATCGGCAGCCAGAACTTCGACTGGCGCTCGTTCGAGCACATTCATGAAACGGGCTTGAAGATCACGGAGCCTGCCATGGTCAGCCAGGTGCAAGCCATCTTCGAGCAAGATTGGCAAGCCCAGGCGTTGACGTCGCAGGGCGGCCGCGCCACGGTGCTCAACAGCAAGGTGGTACCGGCCAATTACGCGCAGAACGCTTTCCTGCTGGCCAGTCCGAATGCGTACAACCCGGCTGGCGTGGGCGACTCGGAAACGGGCTTGCCTGCCTTGCTGGCCGAAGCGAAAAGCGAAGTGCGCATTCAGCTGCTCGACTATGCGCCCTTGTCGTATGGCCCGAACCGCACGCGTCCATACTACGCCGTGATTGACAACGCCGTGCGCGCAGCTGCCCAGCGTGGCGTGAAGATCAAGCTGATGGTGTCAAGCTGGAATACGGAAGCGCCGGCCATCGCCTACCTGAAAAGCCTGGCCCTGCTGCCGAACGTGGAAATCCGCATCGTGACGATTCCTACGGCTTCGACAGGGTTCATTCCGTTTGCGCGCGTGATCCACAGCAAGACCATGAGCATCGATGGCAAGCTGGCCTGGGTCGGCACGAGCAACTGGGCGGGAGGCTATTTCGACTTGTCGCGCAACCTGGAAGTGGTACTGCGCAATGATGCCATGGCGCAGCGGATTGCCGCGCTGCATGAACAGACGTGGAGCTCGGCGTATGCGCAGCCCATCGACATCAACAAGCAGTACCCGAAACCGGCCAAGGCAGCGCCGCAAGGCAAGGAGTAATGGTGAGAAAATCGATGAAGAAGTTAGTTTGCTTGCTGGCGCTGGGCGCCGCTTTTGCTTCCGGCAACGCACTGGCCTGGGGCAACGACGGCCACCGCGCCGTGGGCGCCATCGCCGACCAATTGCTCAAGGGCAGCGCCGCCCAGGTTCAGATGGCCAAGTTGCTGCTGCCGGGTGAAAGTCTGGAAAAGATCGCCAACTGGCCCGACTGCGTGAAGGGTACGTATTGCGGCCCGCAATCGCCCGAAATGCTGACCTATGTCGCGGCAAACCCCAAGCATGGCCAATACCATTACACGAACGTGCCATTCCAGAACGAGCACTACCATGACCATGGCGTGGGCACGGCTGACGACGATATCGTGCAAACGCTCAAGCAGGCTATCCTGGTATTGCAGGGCAAGGCTGATGCCGCCAGCAATCCGCATGGCTTCAGCCAGCGCGAGGCGCTGATCCTGATCACGCACCTGGTGGGCGATATCCACCAGCCATTACATGTTGGCAATGCGTTTCTCGGCAAGGATGGCCAGTTTTTCGTGCCGGCCACGCAGGCACAGATCGACGACGTCGTCATTTTCAATGCGCGCGGCGGTAACGACTTGCTGCTCGACGATGCGAAGATGACGGCGCTGTCGGACGCCGTGATTCCCGCGCCGCCGCCGGTGGAAGAAGGCATGGCGAAAGCTCCCGCCTATCCGAAGTCGCCCACCAAGCCCCTGCATTCGTACTGGGATACGACCGTGGTCGATTACGCCATGCGCCGCCTGAGCACGCGCACGCCGCAGCAGTTTGCGCGTACGGTGATTGCCAGCCAGCCACAAGTGAGCGGCAATACTGGCGACCCTGCCACCTGGCCGTATCAGTGGGCTGATGCCTCGCTGGCGGCATCAAAAATTGCTTTCACGGACGTGGTAGCCGGTCCGGCCACGCAGCAGACCAGCCGCAAGGGCGAGGTGTATAAGGTGTGGGCCTTGACGGTGCCGGACAATTACCCCGTGCCCAGCTCGGCGCTGGCGAAGCAGCAACTGATCGAGGCGGGCTATCATCTGGCTGCCCTGTTGCAGGTGATTTGGCCACAATAATTTGGCGACGACAGGCTGTGGAATAGAAAGAAAGCGGCCTGCGGGCCGCTTTTTTTATGCCAGGGTGATGGCAATTCCCATGTCGCGGTAGGGCGCGACCAGGGCGTCGTCGATGTCGCGGTGCACGATGATATCGTTGACCTGGCTCAAGGGCGCGATCTGGAACGGCGAGGCCGTATTGAACTTTTCCGGCGAGGCCAGCACGACAGTGCGGTTTGACGCCTCGCTCAGCGCGCGTTTCACGCACGCTTCTTCATAGTCCCCGGTGGTGATGCCCGCTTGCGGATGCAGGCTGGCCACGCCCATGAAATACAGGTCGGCGCGAATGCGGCCGATGGCTTCCACTGTCGCTGCGCCGACGCCCACGATGGAGTGCTTGTACAGGCGCCCGCCCAGCATCAGCACCTCGATTGATGGGTGATTCACCAGTTCGACGGCAATCGAGGGACTGTGCGTGACGACGGTGGCGTGCAATTCGCGCGGCAGCTGGCGCGCCAGTTGCACGGCGGTCGTGCCGCCATCAATGAACACCACGTGTCCCGCTTGTATCATGGCCGCTGCCGCGCGGCCGATGGCGGGTTTTGCTTGCGGCGAAATCTGTTCACGCCCGGCAAACGGCGCCAGGGCGGGCGAGCGGGGCAGCAAGGGCAAGGCGCCGCCGTGCACACGTTCCAGCAAGCCCTCCTTGGCCAGTTCGCGCAGGTCGCGCCGTATCGTGTCTTCCGACAAGCCCAGGGCATCGCTGACGGCCCTGGCGACGATCTGTCCTTCGCGCTGGAGCAAGTCCAGCAGGTATTGTTTGCGCTGATGTGTGAGCATAGATTTTCTTGAGTTTTCTTGTATTTTCTTGATATTGCACGAGTCTGCATGATAAAGTCGACAAAAGCAAGTACACGCAAGCACAAGGAGATGACATGCGCGAAGACAGTACAAAGCAGGAACGGGTTCGCATCCAGCAAGTGCAGACCCTGTCGCACGACTGGTATCTATTGCAAAAGACGACGTTCGACTATCTGCGCCACGATGGCCAGTGGCAGACGCAGACGCGGGAAACCTATGACCGCGGCGATGGCGCCACCATCTTGCTCTACAACAAAGTCAAACGCACGGTGATCCTGATCCGCCAGTTCCGCTTTCCCACGTATCGCGAGGGGCACGATGGATTCCTGATCGAATCAGCGGCCGGCTTGCTGGAAGAAGCCAGCGCGGAGCAGCGCATCCGCGCCGAGGTGGAAGAGGAAACCGGTTACCGGGTGGGGCAGGTGCAAAAGATATTCCAGGCCTTCATGAGCCCCGGTTCCGTGACGGAGCGTTTGCATTTCTTCGTGGGCGAGTACGACCCCGCCAGCCGCATCGGCGACGGTGGCGGCCTGGCGCACGAGGGGGAAGATATCGAAGTGCTGGAATTGCCATTGGCGCAGGCACTGCAGATGGTGGCGGACGGCCGCATCTGCGACGGCAAGACCATCATGCTGCTGCAGCATGCGCAGTTGCACTTGATGCCGCGCAAACGGGGACTGCAGATTCTGGTTGCCGGCCCTTACCGTTCGGGCACGGGCGACGATACGGTCTTGATTGCGCGCAATGTAGCGGCCATGGAAGCCGTCTGCCTGCCTTTGTACGCGAACGGTCACATGCCCGTGCTCGGTGAATGGCTGGCCTTGCCCATGCTGGCGCTGGCCGGCTCAACCCGGGTGGGCGACCTTGTGTATGAAGAACTGTTCCATGCACACGCGACGCGCCTGCTCAGCCACTGCGATGCCGTGCTGCGCATCGGCGGCGCGTCCCAGGGCGCCGACCAGATGGTGGATGTGGCGCATGGCCTGGGGCTGCCGGTCTATTTGTCGCTGGACGAGATTCCACCGGCGTAAAAAAAGCGAAGCCCGCGGGCTTCGCTTTTTTTTTGCATCAAGTTACAGTCAGACTTAGCGAGATTTTACAAAGGGGATGCCAATAGCTTTTGGCGCGATGGATTTCGCCATCAAGCCCGCCAGCACGATCACCGTGACCACGTAAGGCACCATCTGGATCAGCGAGCCGGGGATGCGGCCCACGACTGGTAAATCCACGCCTTCGATCTGGATCTGGATGGCCGCGAAGAAGCCGAACATCAAACAGCCGAGGAAAGTGTAGACAGGGCGCCAGTTGCCGAACACCATGGCCGTCAGGGCCAGGTAGCCGGCGCCGGCCGACATGTCGCGCAGGAAGAAGCCGCTTTGCACGATGGCCAGATAGGCGCCCGAGAACGAGCACAGAACGCCTGCCACCAGCATCGCCATGTAGCGCGTTGCTTCGACGCTCACACCAGCGGAGTCGGCCGCATGCGGGTTTTCGCCGCAGGCACGCAGGCGCAGGCCGAAGCGCGTGTGGTACAGCAGCCAGTGCACGAGCGGTATCAGCAGGAACGCCACGTAGACGAGGATGGAATGGCCGCCGATCAGGTGGGCATACACCCAGCCGATGAAGGGAATGTGTTCCACATACTGCGTGCCTGGCAAGACCACGTCGAACAAGCGCGCCGAACCGAGGTCGGGCGTACGGCCGCCTTGCTGGAAGAAAAATTGCGCCAGCACAAACGTCAGGCCGCTCATGGCAATGTTAATCGCCATGCCAGCCACCAGCTGATTGCCCTTTTGCGTGATGCTGACATACGCCTGCAGCAGGGCCAGGGCGACGCACACGAGCATGCCGGCAGCCATGCCGTAGTACGGGTTTTGCGTCGTGTAGGCCACGGCGGCGGAGGCGAAGGCGCTGGCCAGGATCTTGCCTTCCAGGCCGATGTCGATCATGCCGCTGCGTTCGGCAAACAGGCCGGCCATGGCGGCAAAGATCAGGACGGGCGCATTGCGCACGGTCGATACCAGGATGCTGGCGAATTGAAAGTCGTCGAGTGTCATGGTGTTAGCCTTTGGTGCGCTTGAGCAGGGCGGAAATGGCCGGTGCGTAGAAGTTTTCCATGGCGCCGCAGAACAGGATGATCAAGCCCTGGATGAAAATGAAGGTTTCCGTCGGGATATTCGGTTTTTCCAGCGACAGGTCGAAGCCCCCCTGGATCAGGGCGCCGAACAGCACGGCCGACAAAAAGATGCCGACCGGATGCTGGCGGCCCATCAGGGCGATGGCGATGCCGATGAAACCGGCGCCGCCCACGAAATTGAGCGACAGATAATGCGTCGAACCCATGATGGAATTGACGGAGCCGAGGCCCGCCAGCGCGCCGGAAATCAGCATGACGATGATGATCATCTTGCTGATCGATACGCCCGCGTAGTGCGCCGCATGCTTGTTGAGGCCGGTGGCGCGCAGCTTGAAGCCCCACGACGAGCGCCATACCATCACGCCGTAGATCACCAGCGCGGTAATTGCCAACAGAAAACTGATGTTCAGCGGCGTATCGCCCAGCGACGGGAACCAAGTGGAGAGGCGCGGCATTTCGCCGCTTTCCGCAAACACGCGGCTGGCCGTGTTCTGTTCACCGGGCGGAATCAGGTACTTCACGATGATGAAGTTCATCAGGCTGGCTGCGATGAAGTTGAACATGATGGTGGTGACCACGATGTGACTGCCGCGCCTGGCTTGCAGATAGCCGGGCAGCAAGCCCCACAGCGCGCCGAACAGGGCCGCGCCGATCATGGCTGCGGGTATCAGCAGCCAGGCGGGCAGCGTCTGGTCGAAGGCCAGCATGGCCACCGTCAAGCCCAGGCCGCCGATATACATCTGGCCTTCGGAACCGATATTGAACAGGCCGGCCTGCATCGCCACGGAAACCGACAGGCCCGTGAAAATGAAGGTACTGGCATAGAACAGGGTGTAGCTCAAGCCTTCCGGATTGAGGATGGCGCTGTGGATCAGGATCGACAGCGATTCGGCCGGGTCTTCGCCCAGCATATAAATGACCAGGGCTGCGACCAGCAAGGCCGACAGCAGGTTTAACATGGGCATGACAAAGGCTGTCGCCCAGCGTGGCAAGTCGTTATTCATGATTTATGCATTCCCCCCATCAGCAGACCGATGCGGGTGGTATCGAATTCTTCAATTTTCAGTTCGCCGGTGATGCGTCCGCCGCACATGACCAGAATGCGATCGGCCAGCGCCCGCACTTCTTCCAGTTCGACGGACACCAGCAGGATCGCCACGCCCGCGTCGCGCAGGGCCAGCAATTGCGTATGGATGCTTTCGATGGTGCCGATGTCGACGCCGCGCGTGGGCTGGCCCACCAGCATCAGTTTCGGCTTGGCCAGCACTTCGCGCGCGATCACCACCTTTTGCTGGTTACCGCCAGACAACAAGCCGATGCGCAGGTCCGGATTGGCCGGGCGCACGTCGAAGGTTTTCAGCAGTTGCGCGCAGCGGGCGCCGATGGCCTTGAAGTTGAACAGGCCCCAGCGGTTTTTCAGGTGATCCTGGTAACCGAGGATGGTGTTTTGCATGACGGAGAAATTTTTCACCACACCATCGCGCAAGCGGTCTTCCGGAATGTGGGCGATGCCCAGTTCGCGGAAGGCCAGCGGCAAGCCGTCGGCATCAGTGCGCTTGCCAAACGGCAAGTCCTTGTCCAGGAAACGCAGCTTGCCGGACGTCGGCAAACGCATGCCGGACAGGATTTCCAGCAATTCGCTCTGACCATTGCCGGAAACACCCGCGATGGCGACGATTTCGCCGGCGCGCAAGTTGAAACCGATGTCGGCCAGCAGCTTGACTTGCTGCGCGTCGGCCAGTTGCAAACCGTCCACTTCCAGCACCGTGGCGCCCGGATTGTAGGGCGCGCGTGGCAAGTGGCTCTGGATGGGGCGGCCCACCATCATGTTGGCCAGTTCCTCTTTCGAGGTGCCGGCTGTCGCCACGGCGCCCACCACCGTGCCGCCGCGCATGACGGTGACGTTGTCGGTGATTTCCAGGATCTCTTGCAGTTTGTGCGTGATCAGGATGATGGTCTTGCCCTGTTCCTTGAACAGGCGCAGGATTTCAAACAGCGAGGCCGTTTCCTGGGCCGTCAGCACGGCCGTCGGCTCGTCGAGGATCAGGATGTTGGCGCTGCGGTAAATCTGCTTGAGGATTTCCACGCGCTGCTGCGCCCCGACGGAGAGGTCTTCGATCTTCGCCAGCGGGTCGACGTCGAGGCGGTAGCGCGCGCAAATCTCGCGCAATTTGGCTTCCGCTTCGGTACGGTGGCTGGCCAGGCGGAAACCGCCTTCCGTGCCCAGCATAATATTGTCGAGGACGGTGAAGTTCTCGACCAGCATGAAATGCTGGTGCACCATGCCGATGCCGAGATTGATCGCTTCCTGGCTGTTGCGGATAGGCTGTACTTTTCCGTCGAGCAGGATCTCTCCGCCGTCGGCACGGTAATACCCGTACAGGATACTCATCAAGGTCGATTTGCCGGCGCCGTTCTCCCCCACCAGGCCGTGGATACTGCCCTTGGCGATGGAGAAACTGACGTCGGCGTTCGCCTTCACATGTCCAAACTGCTTGGAAATGCTGCGAAATTCTACTGCTGGCTGCATAGGTTCATAACTGGATAGTTTCATGGAAACGCGCCGCGCGGAGACAGGCCCCGGCGGCGCGCTAAAAGATACGGAGAAAAATTAAACCGGGCAGCTGCTGCCGACGCGGTAATCGATCACTTTGATCTTGCCATCGATAATGTCCTTACGCGCACCCAACACGCGTTTTTCGATTTCCGGCGTAATCAGCTTGCGGTTGTTCGCATCGAGCGCCCAATCCACGCCGCCTTCTTTCAAGCCTTTATAGCTGACGCCGCCCTTCCAGGTGCCGTTCTTGACTTCCATGAAGCTGTCATACACCGTGTTGTCGACGCGCTTGACCATCGAAGTCAGGATGCTGCCCGGGTACAAACCATTCTGGTTCGAATCAACGCCGATGGCCAGCTTGCCTTTTTCCTTGGCCATTTGCAGGGTACCCATGCCGCTGCCGCCGGCGACGGCGAAGACGACATCGACGCCGCGCTCGAATTGCGAGCGGGCCAGTTCGCCACCCTTGGCTGGGTCATTCCAGGCGCCGGACGTGGTGCCAACCATGTTTTGCGTGATTTCCGTCTTTGCATTGACGGCCTTGACGCCTTGCGCGTAGCCGCAGGCGAAGTTGCGGATCAGAGGAATATCGATGCCGCCGATGAAGCCAACCTTCTTGCTCTTGCTGGCCATGGCTGCAGCCACACCCACCAGATAAGAGCCTTCTTCTTCCTTGAAGACGACGGAATTGACGTTGCTGCCGGCAGCCTGGCCGTCGATCAGCACGAATTTCACGTTAGGGAATTCTTTTGCGACTTTTTGCACGGCTTGCGTTTGCGCAAAGCCGATGGCGGCGATCATGTCGAGTTTCTTGCGGGCCAGGCCGCGCATGACTTGCTCGGCTTGCGTATCGCTCGATGCCTGAACTTCGATGAAGGAAATGCCTGTGTCTTTTTTGAAGCGCGATGCGCCTTCGAAAGCGGATTGGTTGAACGACTTGTCGAACTTGCCGCCCGCGTCATACACGACACCCAGTTTTGGGGTAGCCGCGGACGCTTGAGCAGTCAGAAATACGGCTGCGATCGTCAAACTAAATTGTGTAAGTTTCATGAATTGGCTCCTGGAAGATCGATATTGTATATTTTTTATAGGTGAAACATATAATTTGGGGCTGATTTAGCCTGTTTTTGATGCACGAGATGATAATTCCTTATCAACATTGCACCGTATTGCACAAGATCATTGCCGGCCTCGTGTGCTTTTATGTCAACAGTGTGATGCTCATGCAACAGTCGCGCCCCGTCTCTTTTATAGTTACAACATCGAATGGGGCTGCCGGAGCGGGCTGTGATGCGCCGTCAATGGACGGGCAGGGCAGGCGCAGGACCGGCGCCACGATGGGCGTCCGAATCACTATGCATCATGCCAGATATGTATGACAAATACGTTTTTGTTTAACTATTTATATGAATGCCATATAAATAGGCCGTGTCAGGCCGGGCAGCGTCAGGCTGACGGGGGATTGATGATATTCAGGAAGGCCCGCACGACGGGAGCGTCGTCGAGCGTGGTGTAGCTGATGTACAGGTTGGCCGACGGCGGATTGGTCTTGATCGGCAGGAAGACGACGCCGGGCCAGCCGATGCGGCTTGTCGTTTCCGGCACCAGGGTCACGCCCAGGCCCGCGCCCACCATGGCCAGCAGGGTTTGCGGCTCGCTCGCTTCCTGGAAAATCACGGGTTCGAAACCGGCATTGATGCAGCATTGCACCAGGTAGCGCGGAAACGCGGATTTATCGAGGTTCAGGGTCAGCATCGGCTCGTGGGCGATGTCGATCAGCTCGATGGCCGTGTTTTTTGCCAGCGAATGGTGTTCGTTGACGGCCACGCAGACATTTTCGCGGAAGCACAGCTCCTGGCGCAGGTTGTCGTGGCGTAAGTCGTCGTCATTGAGTTTCGGTTCGCGCCAGAAACCCACGTCGATCTGCTTGGCGCGCAAGGCTTCGTATTGCACCGTGGGACCAAATTCGTGGATGGTCCAGCTGACGCGGGGAAATTTGGTCTGGAATTCTTCCAGCAGGCTGGGGATGGGACCCCACATGGCCGAGCCGACGATGCCCACGCGCAAGCGGCCCACTTCGCCACGGTCGATCTGGCGGATGGTATCGATGGTCATGCGCATCTTGGCCAGCAGGTCGGCCGCTTCGTTCATCAGCGCCTTGCCTGCCACGGTCAGCTCGAAAGTACGCGTGGTGCGCGCAAACAGGCGCACGCCCAGTTCGCTTTCCAGTTTCATGATCTGCTGGCTCAGGGGCGGCTGCGAGATATGCAGGCGCTCGGCGGCGCGGCTGAAGCTTTTCTCCTCGGCGACGGCAAGAAAATACTTTAACTGTTTCAGATCGATGGACATGCTTTCCTTGGCGTTGCGTGGTGCTTGGCGATGGAACGGCGCGCAGACCTTGATGCAGGCATGCGCGCTTTCTTTACAGCAGTCCTATTATCGTGCCACGACTGCCTGCATGGCAATGGCAAGTGCCGTACCGACCTGGGCATTGTGCTTGACCAGGGCGATATTCGTCGCCAGGCTGCGCCCGTCCGTCAGCTGCTTAATGCGCGACAACAGGAATGGCGTGACTTGCTTGCCTTTCACGCCGCCCGCATCCGCTTCCTGCAAGGCCTGCGTGGTGATCGCATCGATTTCTTCCTTGGGCATGGCTTGCGCGGCCGGCACGGGGTTGCTGACGATCACGCCGCCTTTCAATCCCAGTTGCCACTTGGTACCGATGAAGGCAGCCTGCTCGGCGGCCGTGTCGAGGCGGAAATCGGCTTTGTAGCCGCTTTCGCGCGTGAAGAAGGCGGGGAAACCTTCCTGGCCTACGCTGATGACGGGCACGCCATGGGTTTCCAGGTATTCCAGGGTCAGGCCGATGTCGAGGATGGATTTGACGCCCGCGCAGACGACGGCCACCGACGTTTGCGCCAGTTCCTGCAAGTCGGCGGAAATGTCGAAGCTGGTTTCTGCGCCGCGGTGCACGCCGCCGATGCCGCCCGTGACGAATACGGCGATGCCGGCCAGTTCTGCGCAAATCATCGTGGCGGCCACGGTGGTGGCGCCCAGCTTGCCTTGCGACAAGACGAACGGCAGGTCGCGGCGGCTCACTTTCATGGCGTCGGGCGAAGTGCCCAGCAATTCCAGCTGCTCGGGCGAGAGGCCTACGCAGATTTTGCCGTCGATGATGGCGATGGTGGCCGGCACGGCGCCGCCGTCGCGGATGATCTGTTCCACTTCGCGTGCCATTTCCACGTTTTGCGGATACGGCATGCCGTGCGAAATGATGGTCGATTCCAGTGCCACGATGGCCTTGCCGGCGGCGCGCGCGTCGAGGACTTCTTGCGAGAACGAGAGGAAATTATTCAGTTGCGTCATGGTTCAATCCTGTTGAAAGAGGGTAGGGGGAGGTGGCGCCAGATCGGCGTCGTCGATGTCGTCGAGCGCGCCCGCCGAAATCAGGGGCGAGACGGTGGCATCGGATTCCAGCGTCATGGCGGCCAGCTTCAGGCCGCGCCGGCACGCCAGTTTCAAGTCGCTGCTGTCGTGGTAGAGCGACCAGCAGACGGCGGCGGAAAACGCGTCGCCGGCGCCCGTCACGTCGACGGCGTCCACTTCGCGCGCGGCCAGATGCACGACAGGCGCGTCCGGGCTTTCGCCATCTGTAAAGTACACGCCTTCGCCGCCGCAGGTGACGATCACCTGGCGCGCGCCCTGGCGCTGCACTTCACGACAGGCGGCGCGCACGTCAAACGCCGTTGGCAAGGCCCGCGCCACGCGCGTTTCCAGTTCGCCCCGGTTAAGGATCAGCAGGTGCAAGCCCGTCAGGTCTTGCGGCAAGTGCGCCATCTTCGGCTGCGAGACGGCGACGATGACGAGCGGCGTCGCGTTGGCCGCGTCCTGGCGCGCGTCGGCCAGCAATGCCTGCACGCTGTCGTGGCCCAGGTTCAGGTCGCAGACGGTGAGGGCGGCGGCGGCGCGCTGCGGTTGACGGCTATGCAAGAAGGCCGGGGTCAGCTGTTCGTAGAGTTGCATGTTGGCCATCGCCAGCAGCATTTCGCCATGTTCGTCGAGCACGGCCGTATAGGTGCCGCTGCTGGTGTTGCTCAGATGCAAGCTGCCGCGCATATCGATGCCCGCGTCTTCCGCATGCGTCTGCAGGGCGTGGCCGGCCGCGTCGTCGCCCAGCGCCGTCAACAGGGCCACGGGGATCGCCAGGCGGGCCAGGTTTTCCGCGATGTTGCGGCCTACGCCGCCAAACACTTCTTCCGAACGCACGGGATTCGAAGTGCCCATCTGCAGGGTTGCCAGGGTGCGCATCTTGCGGTCGAGGTTGGCGGCGCCTATGCACAGCACGGGGCGGCTGTCGGGCAGCACGTAGGCGCGTCCCAGCAGGCGGCGCTCGCGGATCAATCCGGCGATGTGGCCGGCGACGGCAGAGCGCGACAAGCCCAGTTCGCTCGCCAGGTCTTGCTGCGAGATGAAGGGGTTGTTGCGGATCAGCGTGTACAGCTGGTCTTTTTTATTGGTATCGGTCACAAGGTTTTCACTGAAGGTTTAAACATTTGTCTGAAACTGTAAACATTTGTCTGTTTGATGTCAAGTTCGTGTCAGGAGAGCGCCAAACGTGTTCGTATGGAGCATGTATGCATGCATTTCCGGGGCATCGCCGGGGCGTGGCCGCTGCTGGCAGGCGAGCGCTTGCCTGGACTATAATATCGGCCATTTATATTTGAATTGTATAAATGGGCAAGAAAAATGGTATTTGCCATACATATTCCGTTTGATGCATAGTGGCGGCAAATAGAAGCAATACGCATTTCGATATACCTGTAACAGCAAACATACCCGATACCTGGGCCTTAATCCCTCACCGGGCACGGCCACGCAGGCAGCAACCATCATCATTAGTCAATCAGAGGATAACCATGTCGAACAACACCCCTTTCCACGCCGCCGAAATCATCCGTGCCCGCGCTCCTGAAAATTTCAAGCCGCGCGTGGCGATGGTCCTCGGCTCCGGCCTGGGTGTGTTGGCCGAGCAGATGACGGACGCCGTCAGCATCAGCTTTGACGAATTGCCAGGCTTCCCTATCAGCACCGTGCACGGCCATGCCGGCGAACTGGTGGTCGGTACCCTGTCGGGCGTCGCCGTCGTCTGCATGAAGGGCCGTGGCCACTTCTATGAAGGCTATGGCATGGGCGTGATGACGAGCGCCATCCGCACGCTGAAACTGCTGGGCTGCGAAATGCTGTTCGTCACCAACGCCGCCGGTTCCCTGCGCCCTGAAGTGGACGCCGGCAGCCTGGTGGCCATCAGCGACCATATCAACCTGCTGCCAGGCACGCCGATGGTCGGCCCGAACGACGACCGCTTCGGCCCGCGCTTCTTCAGCATGGCCAACGCCTATGATGCGGACCTGCGCAAGCTGGTCAAGGACACGGCTGCCTCGAACGGCATCACCCTGCACGAGGGCGTGTTCGTCGCCTACCCTGGCCCGAACTTCGAGACGGCTGCTGAAATCCGCATGATGGCCCGCCTGGGCGCCGACACGGTCGGCATGTCCGTGGTGCCGGAAGTGGTCTCGGCCCGTCATTGCGACCTGAAAGTGGTGGGCGTGTCCGTCATCACCAACCTGGCCGAAGGCATGTCGCCATTCGCACTGTCGCACGAGCAAACCCTGAAATACGCGGCCATCGGCGCGAAAGATCTGGTCAAGCTGATCCTGGCTTTCCTGGCGACCGTATCGGCTACGCCGCAAGCCTAAGCACCTTTTTACGCAGTAGCGGCGCGCCGGCCACCGGCGCTGCCGCGCGGCAGGCCGGGGAAATCCGGCCTACACTGTCCGCATCACCCCGCATCAATCCATAAAGCGAGCCTTATCATGTCACGCGCATTTATCCTCCTGCTTGATTCCTTCGGCCTTGGCGCGACGCCAGACGCCGCCAAGTATGGCGACGCAGGTGCCAATACCTTTGGCCACATTGCCAGCACTGTCGCCAAAAGCGGCAAGACCTTGAAACTCCCGAACATGGAACGCCTGGGACTGGGCGCCGCCGCGCACCTGGCCAGCGGCGAATGGGCCTCGGGCTTCGACCAGCGCGACGGTTTTACCGGTGCCTACGGCGCGGCGCGCGAGCGCTCCACCGGCAAGGACACGCAGAGCGGCCACTGGGAAATCGCCGGCGTGCCCGTCGAATTCGACTGGGGCTACTTCCCTCGCACCACGCCGTCGTTCCCCGCTGACCTGACCGACAAGCTGAAAGCCATGTCCGGCGTCCCCGGCTTCCTGGGCGACTGCCATGCCTCGGGCACGGACATCATCAACAAGCATGGCGATGAACACGTCGCCACCGGCAAGCTGATTATTTATACGTCGGGCGACTCGGTGATGCAGATCGCCGCGCACGAAGAATCGTTCGGCCTTGAGCGCCTGTACCAAGTGTGCGAAATGGCTTTCAAGCTGGTGGAGCCATACAACATCGGCCGCGTCATCGCCCGCCCGTTCACGGGCAGCAATGGCAACTACACGCGCACTTCCAACCGCCACGACTACGCCGTCGCGCCACCCGCACCGACCCTGCTCGATCACGTGAAAAATGCGGGCGGCGAAGTCGTCGGCCTGGGCAAGATCAGCGACATTTTCGCCACCCAGGGCATCTCGCGCGTCGTCAAGGGCGTCGACAACATGGCGCTGTTCGAAGCGCTGTTGAAGACGGCCGATGAAGTGCAGGACAAGTCGCTCACTTTTGTGAACTTCGTCGATTTCGACCAGGCTTTCGGCCACCGTCGCAACGTCGAGGGCTATGCCGATGCGCTGCGCGAAATGGATGCCCGCCTGCCTGAATTCATGGCCAAACTCAAAGATGGCGACCTGGTCGTGATCACCGCCGACCATGGCTGCGACCCCACCTGGCACGGCTCCGACCACACCCGCGAACATATACCGATGATCTTCTTCGGCCCCGGCGTCGCCCCGCGCGCACTGGGTATTTCCGAGACCTTCTCCGATATTGGCCAAACCCTCGCCAAGCACCTTGGCGTACCACCACTTGCTAATGGAACCAGCTTGTTATGACACTCATGCACCCCGAATTCAAGCGTAACGAGGCCGTAGGCCTCGACCTGGGCTGGATCAACCAGATCCGCGTCAACCGCGCCGCGACGGACCGCCGCGCGGCCAGCCTGGCGAACCGCCGTACGGTGAAAAAGGAATACCAGGCCGCCTGGCTGGTCAAAGCCATCCAGATGATCGACCTGACCACCCTGGGCGGCGACGATACGCCAGGCCGCGTGGAACGTCTGTGCATGAAGGCCATGCGCCCGCTGCGTGCAGACCTGATGGATGCACTGGGCCTGACGGAACTGAGCACCGGCGCCGTGTGCGTGTACCACGAGATGATCGCCCCGGCCGTAAACGTCATCCAGGGCCGTTTGCCTATCGCCGCCGTGTCGACCGCCTTCCCGGCCGGCCTGACGAACATGGAAACGAAGCTGCGCGAGATCGAACTGTCGGTCGCCGCAGGCGCTTCCGAAATCGATATCGTCATCACGCGCCAGCACGTCCTGAACGGCAACTGGCAAGTGCTGTACGACGAAATGCTCGCTTACCGCAAGGCGTGCGGCGAAGCGCACGTGAAGGCGATTCTCGCCACGGGCGACTTGCTGACCATGGAAAACGTGGCCAAGGCATCGTGGGTCTGCATGATGGCGGGCGCCGATTTCATCAAGACCTCCACCGGCAAGGAAAGCGTGAACGCCACCATACCCGTGGCCCTGACGATGGTGCGCACGGTGCGCGAATACTACGAGCAGACGGGTTTCAAGGTGGGCTTCAAGCCGGCCGGCGGCGTCAGTTCGGCCAAGAGCGCGATGCAGTTCCTGACCCTGATGAAGGAAGAACTGGGTAACGAATGGCTGCAGCCGCACCTGTTCCGCATCGGCGCTTCCAGCCTGCTGACCGACATCGAGCGCCAGCTCGAGCACTACGTCACCGGCAGCTACTCGGCCAATCATCGTCACGCACAACCTTAAAGAACAATCGTCATGCCAACAATTAACGAGATTCTCACTACTATGGACTACGGCCCTGCTCCCGAAAGTCAAAAAGAAGCGCAGGCGTGGCTCGATGGCCACCAGCGCACATTCGGTCTGTTCATCGACAATGCATGGAGCGAGCCGGCGGAGCTGTTCGCCTCGACCAATCCTGCCGACGGCACGCAGCTGGCCGAGCTGACGCAAGCCACTGATGCTGACGTGGAACGCGCCGTGGAAGCGGCACGCCGCGCGCTGCCCGTATGGCAGGGCATGGGCGGCCACGGCCGCGCGAAAGTCATGTATGCGCTGGCCCGTCTGCTGCAAAGGCATTCGCGCCTGTTCGCCGTGCTCGAAACCCTGGACAACGGCAAGACCATCCGCGAAACGCGCGATATCGACCTGCCGCTGGCCGCGCGCCACTTCTACCATCACGCCGGCTGGGCGCAGCTGCAATCGGAAGAATTCGCCGACTACCGCGCCGTGGGCGTGGTGGGACAGATCGTGCCGTGGAATTTCCCCTTGCTGATGCTGTCGTGGAAAATCGCCCCGGCGCTGGCGGCCGGTAACACGGTGGTCTTCAAGCCGGCCGAATTCACGTCGCTGACCGCCATGCTGTTCGCCGAATTGTGCGTGCAGGCGGGCGTGCCGGCCGGCGTGGTCAATATTGTCACCGGCGACGGCCGCGTGGGCTCGGCCATTGTCAACCACCCTGGCGTCGACAAGATCGCGTTTACGGGCTCCACGGAAGTGGGCCGTTTGATTCGTGTAGCGACGGCCGGCAGCGGCAAGAAGCTGTCCCTGGAGCTGGGAGGCAAGTCGCCGTTCATCGTCTTCGAAGACGCTGACCTGGATGGTGCCGTGGAAGGCCTGGTCGATTCGATCTGGTTCAACCAAGGGCAAGTGTGCTGCGCCGGTTCGCGCCTGCTGGTGCAGGAATCGATCCAGGAGCGCTTCCTGAACAAGGTGCGCGTGCGCATGGAAAACCTGCGCCTTGGTTCGCCCCTGGACAAATCGATGGACGTGGGCGCGCTGGTCGACCCTGTGCAGCGCCAGCGTATCGCCGCGCTGGTCGATTCGGCTAGAGCCGAAGGCTGCGACGTCTGGCAGCCCGCGTGCGAATTGCCGGCGGACGGCTCCTGGTTCCCGCCTACGCTGATCACGGGCGCGTCGACGTCGGCTGCCGTGGCACAGGCTGAAATCTTCGGCCCCGTGCTGGTGGCCATGAGCTTCCGCACGCCGCCCGAAGCGGTGCAGCTGGCGAACAACACGGTGTACGGCCTGGCCGCCAGCGTGTGGACCGAGTCGATCAGCCTGGCGCTGGACATTGCTCCCGCCATCAAGGCCGGCGTGGTGTGGATCAATAGCGCGAACCAGTTCGACGCCGCTTGCGGCTTCGGCGGCTACCGCGAGTCGGGTTTCGGTCGCGAAGGCGGCCGCGAAGGCATGCTGGAATACATGACGGCCCTGGCCGAAGATGCGCGCCCGGCCTTGCCGGTAGTGGAAGCCAAGGCTAAAGGCAACGCGAAACCGGCGGCAGCCGATCCGTTCGCCATCGACCGCACGGCCAAGATGTACATCGGCGGCAAGCAGGCGCGCCCTGACAGCGCCTACAGCGCACCCGTGTTCGGCGCCAATGGCACTCTGCTGGCCGAAGTGGGCGTGGGTAGCCGCAAGGATATCCGCAATGCCGTCGAAGCGGCACATAAAGCGTCCGGCTGGACCAGCGCTACGGCGCACAACCGCGCGCAAGTGCTGTACTACATCGCCGAGAATCTGGCAGCGCGCGCCGACGAATTCGCCGCCCGCATCGCCGCCATGACGGGCAGTAAAAATCCGGAGAAGGAAGTACAGGCATCGATCGAGCGCCTGTTCTACTACGCCGCCTGGGCCGACAAGTACGACGGCCTGGCGCACCAGCCGCCTACCAAGGGCATCACCGTGGCGCTCAACGAAGCGGTCGGCGTGATCGGCATCGTCTGCCCGAATGAAGCGCCACTGCTCGGCTTCATCTCGCTGGTGGCGCCGGCCATCGCGCTGGGCAACCGCGTGGTGGTGGTGCCGTCGGAGGCGCATCCGCTCTCCGCGCTGGACCTGTACCAGGTCTTCGATACGTCCGACTTGCCGGGCGGCGTCGTCAACATCATCAGCGGCAACGCCGATGAACTGGCGCGCACCCTGGCGACACACGCCGACATCGACGCCGTCTGGCGCCATGACGGTTCCGGCGAAGGCTGCGCGGAAGTCGAGCGTCTGTCGGCCAGTACCCTGAAGCGCACCTGGGTCGGTGGCGCCAAAGGCCGCGACTGGTACAGTGCCGCTCAAAGCGGTGGCCGTGCCGTGCTGGCGCATGCGTCGCAAGTGAAAAACGTGTGGATCCCTTACGGCGTCTAATCGATAAGTAGTGCTGGAAAAGCTGGGGTCAGAGCCGTCGGCTCTGACCCCAGATCTCATGATTGGAGTTATTCCATGTTGTTAACCCAAGAAATCATCCGCAAGAAGCGCGACAAGGGTGTTTTGAGCGCCGAGGAAATCCAGTTTTTCGTGCGCGGCATCACTGACGGCAGCGTCAGCGAAGGCCAGATCGCGGCACTGGGCATGGCCGTCTTTTTCAATGACATGAACATGGACGAGCGCGTGGCGTTCACCCTGGCCATGCGCGATTCCGGCCACGTGCTGGACTGGCGTTCGCTGAACCTGCCTGGTCCCGTCGTCGACAAGCATTCGACGGGCGGCGTGGGCGATGTGGTTTCCCTGCTGCTGGGTCCCATGATCGCCGCGTGCGGCGGCTACGTGCCGATGATCTCTGGCCGCGGCCTGGGCCATACCGGCGGCACCCTGGACAAGTTCGACGCCATTCCCGGCTATTGCACGGTGCCGGACAATGAATTGTTCCGCAAAGTAGTCAATGAGGTTGGCGTGGCCATTATCGGCCAGACGGCGCAGCTGGCACCGGCCGACAAGCGTTTTTACAGTATCCGCGACGTCACCGCCACGGTGGAATCTGTGGCCATGATCACCGGCTCCATCCTGTCGAAGAAACTGTCGGCGGGCCTGGACGCGCTGGTGATGGACGTGAAAGTGGGCACGGGCGCCTTCATGCCTACCTACGACAAGTCGGTGGAGCTGGCCGAGAGCATCGTCGCCGTCGGCAATGGCGCGGGCATGCAGACCTCGGCTATTTTGACGGACATGAATGAATCGTTGGCGCCGTACGCCGGCAATGCGCTGGAAGTGCGTGGTGCCATGGATTACCTGACGGGCCGTTCGCGTCCCGCACGCCTGCATGAAGTGACCCTGGCGCTGTGCGCCGAGATGCTGGTGCTGGGTGGCCTGGCCGCCACCGAAGAGGAAGCGCGCGTCAAATTGATGGCGGCCCTCGATTCGGGCGAAGCGGCTGAACGCTTCTCGCGCATGGTGTCCGCCCTGGGCGGCCCGGCGGACCTGGTCGAGAATCCGGACAAGCATCTGGAACAGGCGCCATTCGTCGTGCCGGCGCCAGCGCTCACCGCCGGTTCTGCCAATGTGCGCGATTGCCGCGGCATCGGCCTGGCAGTCGTCGCGCTGGGCGGTGGCCGTCGCCGTCCAAGCGACAGCATCGATTTCGCCGTCGGCCTGACGGATCTGGTGGGCCTGGGCGAGCAAGTTGCCGTTGGCCAGCCGTTGGCCATGGTGCACGCGCGCACGGAAGCGGCGGCGCAGCAAGCCGTCAAGGAAATCCAGGAAGCGTATGCCATCAGCGCGATCGCGTTGACGGCCAATCCGGTGATTTACCGTACGATTCGTCCCTAAAGTAACACTGGGGTCTGCCTCCCGTTTGCGAGAACGCTGAGCTATGCGTCAGCGGCATTGAGGGGCTGACCCCGGCCTTAATGATTTCAAAGGTATTACAGAAAAAATGAACAACCAAGAACTGATCGCGGAAGCCAACGCCGGCCGTGAACTGGCCTACGCGCCGTATTCGCGTTTCAAGGTGGGCGCGGCATTGCTGTGCAAGGATGGTCGCGTCTTCCGTGGCTGTAACGTGGAAAACGCCGCGTATGGCCTGTGCAACTGCGCCGAGCGCACGGCGTTTTTCAGCGCCATCGCGCATGGCTGCAAACCGGGCGACTTCGCCAAGCTGGCCGTCACGGGAGACACGGCGGAACCGATCTCGCCATGCGGCGCCTGCCGCCAGGTGATGTTCGAGATGGGCGGCGCCGACCTGCCCGTGATCCTTACCAATCTGAAAAACGATGTCATGGAAGTGACGGCGGGCTGGCTGCTGCCACACGGCTTCGGCAATTCCGACCTGGACATGAAGTAACAGGATACGCTTGAACAAGACGATCGACATCCAGGCGGCCGTGGCGATTGCCGCGGCCGAAGCCATGGCGGCCAAGACGCAAGGTACCTTTGGCGTGGGCGGCGTGCTGCTCGATGGCACCGGCAACGTGCTGCAATCGATGCACAACAATGTCGTGCGCCAGGGCCTGGTGTTCGACCCCACCGCGCATGGCGAGCGTCAGTTGGTGGACTGGTATTTCGCCGAGCGCGCCAAGGGCACGCCCTTGCCGCCGCCAGGCGAACTGACTATCGTCACTTCGCTCGACCCTTGCTGCATGTGCACGGGGGCGATTTTGGCTGCCGGTTTCAATGTGGTGGTGGCCGCGCCCGATGTCAAGGCCGGCGTCAATTACGATGGCGCTGCCACGTTCACGGCCTTGCCGGCGCCGCTGCAGGCGCAGGCTGGCCGCAGCTTTTGCTATCCGGCCGTGCGCGGCGCCACCGAGTATGCGCGCGTGCCTTCCGGCGCCGCTCCCAAATCTTTTTTCATTGGCAAGAGCATCCACGAGGCGACGCAGGCACTGTGCTCGCTTGTGTTTGAAGCGACATCGGCCCAGGTGATGCAGCTGTTGAACGCCGGCGACGATGTGCACTTGCGCGATCCCGCCACCTTGCCATCCGAGCATGCCGTGGTGCGCGCTTTGCGCCGCCGCTATCCCGACGCCCTGACTTACCGCTGCGCGCCGCATGCGCCCGATGCCGGCCTGGCGCCATTCCTGCAGGCGGCCATGGAGCAGGACGCGCGCGATGGCGGCCAGGGCGACGCAGCCGCCTTGCTCGATTCCTTTGGCAACCTGCTGCTGTGCATGCCGGGCCAGCTGGCACGCTCTCTGATTCGCACGCCGTTCATGGAATGCACGCGCCAGTACGCGCAATTGCGTTATGAATTGATGGCTGGCGCCGAGCCGGCGCTGCAGGAAGAAATCAAAAGTTATCTGGGTCATCCCAAGCATGGCACCTTCGTGCTGGCCGTCGGGCCGGACGACACTGCCGCCAGTTTCATGACCCTGGGCGCCTATGGTTCCACCATGGAAGGGGCGGTGCCGGAGAATAATCCCGCGCAATTCCAGTACGTGCGCCCGGCCATGGCGCAAGACGCGCTGCTGGCGCTGTGCGACGCCATGCCGCCGCTATACCGCAAACTGATACGTATCCGGCCACACCAGGTGGCGGACCAGGCCCTGGTCAAGGCATTGGCCTAGGCGTCATCGTCGGGCAGGTTCTTGAGTAAAAAGTCGCGCACGTTTTCGCCCGCCACGCGGCGAATTTGCGCTTCCGACAAGCCCGCATCGAGCAGCGCCTGCGTCAGGCGCGGCAGGCCTGCCGCGTCGATAGCGGTGGTGACGGCGCCATCGAAGTCCGAACCATAGGCCACGTGTTCCGCGCCGATCAGTTTTACCGTGTACTTGATGGCGCGCGCGATGGATGCCACATCCTTGCCGCAGACGGCCGTATTCCAGAAGCCGATGCCCACCAGGCCACCCTGGGCGGCGATGCGTTTCAATTGTGCGTCGCTGAGGTTGCGGCCGTTGGCGCAAGTGCCGCGCACGCCCGTGTGCGACACCATCACGGGGCGTTTCGCCATGGTTAATACGTCGTCGATGGTGGCTGGCGAGGCGTGCGCCAGATCGACGATCATCTTGCGCTGTTCCATGTCGCGCAACCATTGCCGGCCCAGCGGCGTCAGGCCGCCTTTTTTCAGGCCGTGCTGGGAGCCGGACAGTTCTGTATCAAAGAAATGCGTGGGCGCGGCCATGCGGAAGCCCGCCTTGTACAAGGTATCAAGGTTGTCCAGCTTGCCTTCGAGCGCATGTGCACCTTCCAGTGTCAGCCAGCCGGCCAGCAGGGCGGGGTCTTTTTCGCGCGCGGCGATGAAGCTGCGCAGCTGGGCGCGGCTGCCGATCACCCGGACCTTGCCATTGCTCCTGGCCACTTGCTGGCGCAATTCATCGGCCTGGTAAGTGGCGCGCGCCAGCAGGCTGTTCCAGGTGGCAGGTGGCAAAGCTTGTGCCACTACCAGTGCCGTGATGTTGTCCGTGTCGCTGCCATTGCGCTCGATATTCATCTTGCGCGGCGTCTTGGTGACAACGGAAAAGGCTTGCAGTGCCACGTTGCCCCGCTGCAGGCGGGGAAAGTCGACATGGCCGCGCTGGCTGTCGCGGTTCAGATTGCGTTGCCACAGCAGGCTGTCGGCGTGCAGGTCGGCGATCCACAGGCGCTGGTGCAAGGCCTGGGTAGTGGCCGTCGGCGCCTTGGCAGCTTGGGAATAGACTTGATTGATTTGCTGGTCGACCAGTCCGGGAGCGGACAGGAAGCCGCCGGCCAGCGCAAGGCTGGCGGCGGTGAGGGTGGTGATAATCATTGTTCTCCGTCTTACCATGGATCGTAGGTGCCCAGGCTCCAGATATGGCCTTCCGGATCGCGGCAGGTAAAGCCCCGTCCGCCGTAGTCTTCATCCTTGATGTCGAGCACGATCTCGGCGCCGGCTTCGCGTGCGCTGCGGTAGACGGCATCGGCATCGCTGACGACCAGGTAGCAGTTTTGCGTGTTGGCGCCGCCGATGTCGCCAGGCAGTTTCATCAGGCGGCCATAGTCGCTGTCGAGGGCCGGTGCCACCATGACCATGCCATTGCCAAAGCTCAGTTGCGCGTGGGCGACACCACCGTTGCCGTCAGGCACGATCAATTGTTTTTCAAAACCGAGTGCGGTACACAGCCATTCGATGGCTGCGGGGGCATCGCGGTAGCGCAGGCAGGGAATGGTCGTACCTGTTGTGGCTTTTGCTGTCGTGGTCATCAGAAAACTCCTATGGCAGATGGGGAGTAGCTTCGATTATTAATCTTGCGCGGCGTTCCGTATCAGACCCCATCCATCGTGATGGGTTTGATGTCCGTCAGTGCCGCGCGCACTCATAGTGCCATAGAACAATCATTGCACTCTTGCCACGACGAAAATTTTTATTGCGGCGACTGCTGCGAGTCCGGCGTTTTCTCGTCTGCACTGGCATCGTCGCTGTTGCTTGCCCATTTCAGCAGCATGACGAGGGCAAACAGCATGATGGCAAGCGGCAAGATGGTGATCAGGAACGCCAGTCCCAGGCAGCACGCCAGCAGCATGGGCCAGGACATGGCGCGCAGGGCGGCCATGCCCTGGCGCGTGTAAGCGCACAGCTCGCTCCAGAAAGCGCTGAAGGAAGTGCTGCCCGGTACCGAATTGATGTCTTTCATGCCGTTCTCCTGTGGTTGCCGCTGCCGTATGCATGCTGGCGATGAAACCACTATAGGCAAAACCTTGCCGCCGAACATCGCGTATGCGACGAATGGCAGGAATGGCGGAGCGAACGGTGACAGGCGAAGACAAACGGTTACTCGAAGACCTTGAGTTTCAGCTGGAAACTGAGGGCGCCATACAGGCGGTCCTTGTAGGAAGGCACGATGGCGATATTCACGCCCACGCGCTGGTATTCATAGCTGATGGTGGGGACCAGGGCCGGGAACCAGCCGCCATCGTGCATCTTCGGATAGCCGCTGAAGCCGCCAACGACGGCACCGACGCGCAACGGGCCTACCTTGATGGGCTGATAATACACGCCCACATAGTTCGAGTAGGCGCGGTCGCTATTGTAGAAGCGGCCGGCCGTGGCCGACGCGACCGTGGAAAAACGGTATTCGGCGCCCAGGCCCGGATTGCTGTCGTTCAGATTCTTGTCGCGCTGAAAGTGATACGAATAAAAGCCCGCGTTGAGCCAGGTTTCGCTCAGCGGCTGATTGTCTATCATGCCCACTGTCTGCGCCTGTGCCGTGAATGCCACTGCCAGCAGCGCCGCGCAGGCAGCCTTGCCCAGCAATGACGCGGTGCGCGCCGATGACCATTGTTTCATGCCTGTTCCTTATCCTGTCGATAGATGGCGTCGCTATTGCAAACGCTCCAGCGCGCCATGCTATCACTGCCAGATTGTTCGTTGGAAATTTCATCACGTAGCGGGCGCTGCCGCAGGCAGGGCGATGGCCGCCTGCACCATGTGCGTGAGCAGGATTTCGGCATCCTCGTAATCCTTGCGCGTGAGCTGCTTGCGTTCCAGCACCAGGGTCATCTGCGCCGAAAAATCCGCATACGATTGCGTCATGGCCCAGATGGCGAACATCAGGTGGGTGGCGTTGACGGGCGCGATCCTGCCGGCGGCGATCCAGGCTTCGAAGACGGCGATATCCTTGCGCAGCAGGGGCACGACCCTGTCGCGTATCTGTGCGCCGTACAGGGGGGCGCCATTGATCACTTCGAGCGCATACACGCGCGAAGCCCATGGCTGTTCGCGCGAAAAACGCAGCTTGGCGCCGATGTACGCACGCAGCACGTCGCGTGGCTCGTCGTGTTCATTGGCCAGCGACTCCATGCGCGCCAGCCAGTCGTCGAGCACGTCGTCGAGCACACGTTGGTAGAGCAGCTGCTTGGACGGAAAGTAATACATCAGGTTTTGCTTCGACAGGCCGGCTCGCTCGGCGATGGTGGCGATCGACGCGCCCTCATAGCCGCTTTCGGCGAACGCGCGCACGGCTTGCTCCAGGATGTCCGTTTCCAGGCGGTCGCGGTTTTGCAGGCGCCGGCCGCCGGCAGTTTTCACGGAAAGGGCAGGGGATTTGTCGCTGGCCATGGCGGATTCTTTAGCGTGGGCGTATCGATTGCAGGAATGCCTGCAGCACGGGGTTGTCGGTGTAGGCCACGTTGAAGCGGAACCACACCGTCTCGGGCGCGCGCAGCATGAAAAATTCGTTCGGCGACAGCAGGATGCCGGCCTTTAATGCCATGTCGGCGATGATTTTTCCATTCCATTCCGGCGTCTGGATATCGGGCCAGCCGGCGCTGACGAACATGCCGCCACGCGGACGCGCTACTGGCGCCATCCCCGCCTGCGCCAGGCAGTCGATGCTGCGTTCCCGGGCCGCGTCGAGCTGCGCCACCAGCCGTTCCACCATGCGCTTGTAGGGCCGCGCGGAGATGGCGTGGTAGACGGCGCGCTCATTGATTTCGGATGTCGTCAGACCCGCCAGCATTTTGACGCGCACCAGTTCGGCCACCAGAGGGGGCGAGGCACAGATGGAGCCGACGCGCAGCACGGGCGACAAGGTCTTGGAAAAGCTGCCCACGCGGATCACGCGGCGCAAGCCATCCATCGCCGCCAGCGAAGCTTCGCCGCGCGCCGCCAGTTCGCGGTAGATATCGTCTTCCACCAGCCAAAAATCGAATTGCTCGGCCAGCGCCAGAAGGCGGTGCGTCTGCGCCTGGCTCAGTGAGGTACCCAGCGGATTTTGCAGCACCGTGTTGACAAACATCAGCTTGGGCTGGGTGCGCGCGGCCTCGCTGGCCAGTGCATCGAGGTCGAGTCCCGCCTCGCCACGCGCTATACCGACGGGGATGCAGCCGTGGTGGCGTATCAGCGACTGCAGATTGCTGTAGCCGGGGTCTTCCACCAGCACGGTGTCGCCCGGCTTGGTCAGGCTGCGCAAGATCAAATCGAAGGCGTGCGTGGCGCCGTGCGTCAGCAGGACCTGGTCTGGCTCGACCTGGAACAGCTCTTCCGACAGGCTTGTTGCCAGGTGCTGGCGCAGCGAGGGAAAGCCCAGCGGATGGCCGTAGCCGCGCAGCCGGCTGGCGGGTATGCGCATGGCCTGGCGCACGGCATCGAGCACGGTCGCTTCGCCATACATCTCGGGCGGCAGCCAGCCCGCACCCACGGGCAGGGCATCGGACACGCCCGAATACAAGTCTGGCGTGAGGGCGTCGATGGCGGTGGGGCTGGCATGCACCGCCGCTTGCGGCGAGGCGGCGATATCGTGGCGTGCGACGAAATAGCCGGAGCCGCGCCGCGACGACAGCATGCCCAGGTTGACCAGGCGATCATACGATTCGACGACGGTGAACGTCGACACGCCATTGCACCGGGCGAACTGGCGCACGGAGGGCATGCGCGTGCCGATGCGCAGGGCGCGGCTACCCACCATGACGCTGATGGCGATGACGATCTGTTCGACGAGGCCGCCCTTTTTCTGGCGGTCGATGTCCAGCATGGGCCAACCACTGCCTTGCTCGGGGGCATCGTCTGCGCTGTCGCTGTGCTTCACCGGTGGCTCCTTATGCTGCCTTGCACAAAACTGTAATGGTTTTCTGACCTGTACGGTTGGGATACTTTGCCGTTTGTGTATCTGTGCCATTGGGAATGTCCTGACTATTATTACATCAGCTTTTTGCCAACTGGTAAATTATTTTACGCTTCGTCAAAAACGATCCTGGCGCTCTGCCAGCCCATCTCAAGGAGAAGGTCATGAACGAAACAAGGCCGGAATCGATGTCGGCATTCTGGATGCCGTTTACCAATAACCGTGATTTCAAGGCCAACCCACGCTTGCTGGTCTCGGCCGAAGGCATGTATTACAAGGATGTCGATGGCAACGCCATCCTCGATGGAACCGCCGGCCTCTGGTGCGTGCCATGCGGCCATGCGCAGCCGAAAATCGTCGGCGCCATCCGCGAAATGGTGGGCCAGCTCGACTTCGCACCCACCTTCCAGATGGGCCATCCAGCCGCCTTCGACCTGGCGGAAAAACTGATGGACTACACGGGCCACAAGTTCGGTCACGTCTTTTATACCAACTCCGGTTCCGAGGCTGTGGACACGGCGTTAAAAATCGCGCTGGCCTATCACCGGGTGCGCGGTGAGGGTGCACGTACTCGTTTGATCGGCCGCGAACGCGGTTATCACGGCGTGGGCTTCGGCGGCATTTCCGTGGGCGGCATCGGTGGCAACCGCAAGACCTTCGGCCCCTTGCTGCCCGGCGTGGACCACCTGCCGCACACGCATAACCTGGACAAGAATGCCTACACGGTGGGCGAACCCGAATACGGCACCCACCTGGCCGATGAACTGGAACGCATCGTTGCGCTGCACGACGCCTCGACGATTGCCGCCGTCATCGTCGAACCTGTGGCTGGCTCCACGGGCGTGCTGATCCCGCCAAAAGGCTATCTGAAACGCTTGCGCGAGCTGTGCACCAAGCATGGCATCCTGCTGATTTTCGATGAAGTCATCACGGGTTTCGGCCGCATGACGACGCCATTCGCCGCCGACTATTTCGACGTCGAGCCGGACCTGATGACGACGGCCAAGGGCCTGACCAATGGCATGGTGCCGATGGGCGCCGTATTCAGCAAGCAATATATCCACGATGCCTTCATGGACGCGCCACCCGGTATCGAACTGTTCCACGGCTATACGTATTCCGGTCACCCGCTGGCTTGCGCCGCCTCGCTGGCCACCCTGCAGGTGTTCGAGGAGCAGGACATCCTGGGCCACGCGAAAAGCATGCAGGCGTATTGGAGCGACGCCGTGCATTCCCTGAAGGGGCTGCCGCACGTGATCGACTTGCGCAGCATCGGCCTGATCGCCGGCATCGAACTCGCCCCCATCGCCGGCAAGCCCGGTGCGCGCGCCTTCAACGCCTTCAACCAGGCCTTCGCCGACGGCGTGCTGATACGCACGACGGGCGACATCATCGCCCTGTCGCCGCCGCTGGTGCTGGAAAAACAGCATATCGACGAGCTATTCGGCAAGCTGGCCAAGGTATTAAAAAATCTCGATTAAGGACGGTCATGAACGATCTCGATACCATCACCCACCACATCAACGGCGCCAAAGTCGACACCCGGAGTGGCCGCTACGGCGACGTCTACAACCCCGCCCTGGGCGTACCCGTAGCCCGCGTGGCCCTGGGCACCGTGGAAGACGTCGACGCGGCCGTGCAGGCGGCGGCCGCCGCCTTTCCTTCGTGGTCCGCTACGCCGCCCCTGACGCGCGCCCGTGTCCTGTTCCGCTACCTGCAGCTGTGCCAGCAGCACACGGATGACTTTGCCGCAATGCTCACGCGCGAGCATGGCAAGACCTTTGCCGATGCGCAGGGCGAAGTGGCGCGCGGCATCGAGATGGTGGAGTTTGCCGTTGGTATTCCGCAGCTGTTGAAAGGTGAATTCACGGACCAGATTTCGCGCGGCATCGACGCCTGGTCCATGCGCCAGGCGCTGGGTGTGGTGGCCGGCATCACGCCATTCAACTTCCCCGTGATGGTGCCGATGTGGATGTTCCCCGTCGCCATCGCCTGCGGCAATACCTTCGTCTTGAAACCGTCCGAGCGCGATCCGTCGGCCTCCTTGCTGCACGCGAAATTGCTGAAAGAAGCCGGTCTGCCCGACGGCGTTTTCAACGTGGTGCAGGGAGACAAGGTGACGGTCGATGCCTTGCTCGACCACCCCGTGGTGCAGGCGATCAGCTTTGTCGGCTCGACGCCGATCGCCGAATACATTTATGCGCGTGGCAGCGCCAGCGGCAAGCGCGTGCAAGCGCTGGGGGGCGCGAAGAACCACATGGTGGTGATGCCCGACGCGGACATGGACATGACGGTCGATGCACTGATCGGCGCCGCTTACGGTTCTGCTGGCGAACGCTGCATGGCCATCTCCGTCGTCGTGGCCGTGGGCGACGCGGGCGACAAGTTGATCGACGCACTGGCAACGCGCACGGCTGCACTGAAAGTGCGCGACGGCATGGCTGATGGGGCGGAAATGGGACCGGTCGTGTCGCTGGCAGCCAAGCAGCGCATCGAAAAACTTATCGCCTCGGGCGTGGAGCAGGGCGCGACTTTGGTGGTCGATGGCCGCAACCATGTGGTGCCGGGCCGCGAGAACGGCTTCTTTGTCGGCGGTACTTTATTTGACCATGTGACGCGCGACATGAGCATCTACAAGGAAGAGATTTTCGGCCCCGTGCTGTGCGTGCTGCGCTGTCCTGACGTGGTGCATGCGGTGGAGCTGATTAACGCCAACGAGTATGGCAACGGCGTGGCCATCTACACGCGCGACGGCGGCGTGGCGCGCGAATTCGTGCGTCAGATCCAAGTCGGCATGGTGGGCGTCAACATTCCCTTGCCCGTGCCGATGGCCTTCAACAGTTTTGGCGGCTGGAAGCGCAGCATGTTTGGTGACCACCATGCCTATGGTCCCGAAGGCGTGCGTTTTTATACGCGGCACAAGGCCGTGATGCAGCGCTGGCCAAACACGGCAAGCGCTGGTGTGGAATTTGCTTTTCCCCAGATGAAGTGACGGTTTTACACTAAATCCACCGCAGGATCAAAGAAGGAAAACGCGATGATCGAGTCCCTGAACTATTTGCCGCATCCCGCCCTGCCCAACGAGGAATTGGCGGGCCATTTCACGGACCTAGCGCCGCCTTTGAGCGCGCGCCAGGCAGCCATCGAAAGCGCCCGCTGCCTGTACTGCTACGATGCGCCGTGCAGCCGCATCTGTCCGTCGGAAATCGACGTGGCCAGCTTCATCCGCAACATCCACGACAAGAACATCAATGGCGCCGCCGCTGGCATTCTGAAACAGAACATCCTGGGCGGCAGCTGCGCCCGCGTCTGTCCCACGGAAATCCTGTGTGAAGACGTCTGCGTGCGCAACCACGACGCGGAAGGCCAGCCTGTCAAGATCGGCCTGTTGCAGCGCTATGCTGTCGACCACATGCATTTCACGGCGCACCCGTTCAAACGGGCGGCCGCCACGGGCAAGACGATTGCCATTGTCGGCGCTGGGCCGGCCGGGCTGTCGTGCGCGCACCGCCTGGCCATGCTGGGGCACGACGTGGTGATCTTCGAGAAGGAAGGCAAGGCAGGTGGCTTGAATGAATACGGCATCGCCAAGTACAAGCTGACGGACGATTTCGCCCAGAAGGAGGTCGAATTCTTGTTGGGCATAGGCGGCATTGAAATCCGATGTCGCCAGGTGTTGGGCGAGAACCTGCAACTGCGCGACCTGCACGCGCAGTACGATGCCGTCTTCCTCGGCCTGGGCCTGGGGGCCAGCCGCAAGCTGGGCTTGACGGGCGAGGACGCACCCGGTTTGCTGGCTGCCGTCGACTACATCGCCGCGCTGCGCCAGGCGGACGACCTGGCCGCGCTGCCCGTGCCGAAGCGGGCCATTGTGATTGGCGCCGGCAACACGGCCATCGACATGGCCGTGCAAATTCAGCGCCTGGGCGCGGAGGAGGTTACCCTTGTGTACCGGCGCGGCTTCGACGCCATGACGGCCACTCATCACGAACAGGAGATCGCCAAGGCGAACCAGGTGCGCATGCTTACGTGGGCCCAGCCGCAGCAGGTGCTGCTCGACGCGGCTGGCCATGTGGCCGGCATGCGTTTCGAGAAAACGCGGATGCAGGGCACGCGCCTGGCGGGCACCGGCGAGACCTTCGACGTGGCGGCCGACGCCATCTTCAAGGCGATCGGCCAGAGCCTGGACACTGAAGTACTGCATGACCCGATGGCGTCTCTGTTGAAACGCGAGGGCGACAAGATCGCCGTCGATGCGGGCTTTCGCACGGTGCTGCCGGGCATCTACGCGGGCGGCGACTGCGTGGCGCCGGGGCAGGACTTGACGGTGCAAGCCGTCCAGCATGGCAAGCTGGCCGCACTGGCCATCCATTCCGATTTCCTGAATAAAGTGGAGGCTGCATAATGGCTGATCTCAGCATCGATTTTTGCGGCATCAAGGCGCCGAATCCTTTCTGGCTGGCTTCTGCGCCACCCACCGACAAGGCCTACAACGTGGTGCGCGCGTTCGAAGCGGGGTGGGGTGGCGTCGTGTGGAAAACGCTGGGTGAAGACCCGGCCGCCGTCAACGTCTCGTCGCGCTACTCCGCCCTGTACGGCAAGAACCGCGAAGTGGTGGGCTTCAATAATATCGAACTCATTACCGACCGCTCGTTGGAGATCAATCTGCGCGAAATCACGCAGGTGAAAAAGGACTGGCCCGACCGCGCCATGATCGTCTCCCTGATGCTGCCCTGCGAAGAGCACTATTGGGCCGACATTTTGCCGAAGGTGGAAGCGACAGGAGCGGACGGCATCGAACTCAATTTCGGCTGCCCGCATGGCATGCCGGAGCGGGGCATGGGGGCCGCCGTGGGCCAGGTGCCCGAGTACGTGCAGATGGTCACCGCGTGGTGCAAAAAGCACAGCCGTCTTCCCGTCATCGTCAAGCTAACGCCCAACATCACGGACGTGCGGATGCCGGCGCGCGCGGCCAAGGCGGGCGGCGCGGACGCCGTTTCGCTGATCAACACCATCAACTCGATCACCTCGCTGGACCTGGACCGCATGGTGGCCCTGCCCATTGTGGGCGGCGCCAGCACGCACGGTGGCTATTGCGGGTCTGCGGTGAAACCGATCGCCCTGAACATGGTGGCGGAAATCGCCCGTGATCCGCAGACGCGCGGCTTGCCCATTTCAGGCATCGGCGGCATCGGCAATTGGCGCGACGCGGCCGAATTCATCGCCCTGGGCGCCGGCTGCGTGCAGGTGTGCACGGCGGCCATGCTGCATGGTTTCCGCATCGTCGAAGAGATGAAGGATGGCCTGTCGCGCTGGATGGACGAGAAGGGCTACGAACGCATCAGCGATTTTTCCGGCAAGGCCGTGGCCAATACGACGGACTGGAAATACCTGGACATGAATTACCAGGTCATCGCGCACATCAACCAGGATGATTGCATCAAATGCGGCAAGTGCTACGTGGCCTGCGAAGACACCTCGCACCAGTCGATTGCGCAACTGATCGACGCTGCAGGCATGCGCACGTATGAGGTGATCAAGGAGGAATGCGTGGGCTGTAACCTGTGTGAAATCACCTGTCCGGTGCAGGGCTGCATCACGATGGTGCCGCAGGTCACGGACAAGCCGTACATGAACTGGACGCAGGACCCACGCAACCCGCATGCGTTGGTGGAGACGGCATAGGGAACGCAGCAAGGCATGTATCTTGCGTGTGTTTATTTTGTAAACGGCAGCCGTCCTTTGCGGTAAGCTAGGCTGCAGCCGTTTCTATAATACCGATCCCCTCCCAACCGATGGAGCATACCTGTGAACCACGACTATTCAGGCAACACGCAACTCTGGAATGAAGACCTTGCGCCCACCACTGCGGCGCAGCGCACCTGGCGCTGGTATCACTTCGCCGCGCTGTGGGTTGGCATGGTGATGTGCATTCCCGCCTACACCCTGTCGGCCAGCCTGATCGACAGCGGCATGTCCGGCTACCAGGCGGTGCTCACGGTATTTCTCGCCAACGCCATCGTGCTCTTGCCCATGCTCCTGATCGGGCATGCTGGCACCAAGTACGGCATTCCGTATGCCGTACTGGCGCGCGCCTCGTTTGGCACCATGGGCGCGCGGCTGCCGGCCCTGATGCGCGCCATTGTCGCCTGCGGCTGGTATGGCATCCAGACGTGGTTCGGTGGCCAGATGATTTACACCCTGATGGGCGTGCTGATGGGGCATGAACTGGGCGGCGAGAAGATCGCGGGCCTGGGCATCAACGGCAGCCAGTTGCTGTGCTTCCTGGCTTTCTGGGCCATCCAGTTCTATTACATCCTGCACGGCATGGAATCGATCCGCAAGCTGGAAACCTATACGGCGCCCTTGAAAATTCTCATCTGCTTCGTGCTGCTGTACTGGGTGCACAGCAAGGCCGGCGGCGTGGCCAGCCTGCTGGACCAGCCATCGCAATTCATCCCCGGCGGTAAGAAGGCGGGCCAGTTCTGGAGCGTTTTCTGGCCATCGTTGACAGCCATGGTGGGTTTCTGGGCGACCCTGGCACTGAATATTCCCGACTTCACGCGCTTTGCCAGGACGCAGCGCGACCAGGTGATCGGCCAGTCCATCGGCTTGCCCGTGCCCATGGGATTGCTGGCCATGCTGGCCGTGATCGTCACGGCAGGCTCCGTGGTCATGTACGGCAAGGCCATCTGGGACCCTGTCGACCTGGCCAGCCGCATGACGGGTGCCGCCGTGTTGATCGCCCTGATCATCTTGCTGATCGACACGGTCAGCGTCAACCTGGCGGCCAACCTGGTGGGGCCGGCCTACGACTTTTCCTCGCTGGCACCCAAGCAGATTTCGTACAAGATGGGCGGCTACATCACGGCCTTCATCGCCATTGTCATGATGCCGTGGAAGGTGCTCGAATCGACGCAGGGCTATATCTTCACGTGGCTGATCGGTTACTCGGCCCTGCTGGGGCCCATCGCCGGCATCCTCATCGTCGACTACTACTTTGTGCGCAAGACGCAGCTCGACGTCAGGCAGCTTTACCGCGATGACGGCATCTACTCATATGGCAATGGCTGGAACATGGCAGCGCTGATCGCCTTTGTCATTGCCGTGCTGCCGAATATCCCCGGTTTTCTGAATGCGGCCTTTCCCACGGCGTTTCCCGGCGTGGCCGAAGGCTTTAAAGCCATCTACACCTACGCCTGGTTCGTTGGCGTGGCCATCGCCGCCGTCGTCTACGGCATCATGATGAAGGGCAAGGCCGTGGCGCACGTGCAGCAGGCGCCGCAGTCGTAATCACTCAAGGAGACAAGATGACTACACTGATACGTGGCGGTACTGTCGTCAACGCCGACCGCGCCTTCCGCGCCGATGTGCTGATCGAGGGTGACATGATCGCCGCGGTCGGCGAGAACTTGCCGGTGCCGGTCGGCGCCACCGTGATCGATGCGGGCGGCCTGTACGTGATGCCGGGCGGGATAGACACCCACACGCACATGAATTTGCCATTCATGGGCACCGTGACGTCGGACGATTTTTTCACGGGCACCGCTGCGGGACTTGCAGGCGGCACCACCACCATCATGGATTTCGTCATTCCCGCCCCCAAGCAATCCTTGCTCGAGGCCTATCATCAGTGGCGCGAGTGGTCGTCCAAGGCGGCCGGCGACTACACCTTCCACGTGGCGATCACATGGTGGAGCGAGCAGGTACATGAAGAGATGGGCACCCTCGTTCGCGAGCATGGCGTGAACAGTTTCAAGCATTTCATGGCCTATAAAAACGCCATCATGGCCGACGATGAAACCCTGGTGAAAAGTTTTACCCGCTCGCTGGAACTTGGGGCTTTGCCGACTGTGCATGCGGAAAACGGCGAGCTGGTATTCCAGTTGCAGCAGGCGCTGCTCAAGAAGGGCATCACGGGGCCGCAGGCGCATCCCCTGTCCCGCCCTCCTGCCGTGGAGGCAGAGGCGGCCAACCGCGCCATTGCCATCGCCAATGTTCTTAATACCCCCGTGTACATCGTGCACGTCTCGTGCGCCGAGTCGCTCGACGCCATCACGCGGGCGCGCGCCAATGGCCAGCGCGTGTATGGTGAAGCGCTGGCTGGCCATTTGGTGATCGACGACAGCGTCTACCAGAGTGATGATTTCGACTACGTGGCGGGCCACGTCATGAGCCCGCCGTTTCGCGGCAAGCACCATCAGGCGGCCCTGTGGCACGGCCTGCAAAGCGGCAACCTGCACACGACGGCTACCGACCATTGTACCTTTTGCGCCGAGCAGAAGGCGGCCGGCAAGGACGACTTCACGCGCATCCCGAACGGCTGCGGCGGCGTCGAGGAGCGCATGGCCGTCGTGTGGGACGCTGGCGTCAATTCCGGCATGCTGACGCCCTCCGAGTTCGTCAAGGTCTCGTCGACCAATGCGGCGCAGATCTTCAATATGTATCCGCGCAAGGGCGTCATCGCCGCAGGCAGCGATGCCGACATCGTGCTGTGGGATCCGCAGGGCACGCGCACCATTTCCGCCGCCACGCAGTTTGCCAGGGGAGGCTTCAATGTCTTCGAAGGGCGCACCGTGCGCGGCATCCCCAGCACCACGATTGCCGCCGGCAAGGTGGTGTTCCACAAGGGCGAGCTGATGGCCGTCGAAGGGGCCGGACGCTATATCGAACGGCCCGCGTTTTCCGCCACCACCGCATAAGGAGTTGACGATGGATGAATTGCGTATCAATGGCGAGCGCCTGTGGGCGGCCCTGATGGAACTGGCGCAGATCGGCGCGACAGTAAAGGGCGGCGTCAAGCGCCTGGCCCTGACTGACCTGGATAAACAGGGGCGCGACCTGGTGGTGCGCTGGGGCACGGAGGCGGGCATGAGCATTACCATCGACCAGATCGGCAATGTTTTCATGCGCCGCGACGGCACCAATAATAGCTTGCCGCCCGTGATGACGGGCAGCCATATCGACACGCAACCCACGGGCGGCAAGTTCGATGGCAATTACGGCGTGCTGGCCGGCCTGGAAGTGGTGCGCACCCTGAACGATTTACAGATCAAGACGCTGGCACCCATCGAGGTGGCGTTCTGGACCAACGAAGAAGGCTCGCGCTTCGTGCCCGTGATGATGGGCTCCGGCGTCTTTTGCGGCGCCTTCTCGCTGGAAACCGCCTACGCGGCGAAAGACACGGAAGGAAAAACGGTGGGCGAGGAGTTGGCGCGCATCGGATACAAGGGCGAGCAGGTGCCGGGCGACCATCCCATCGGCGCCTATTTTGAAACGCATATCGAGCAGGGTCCTGTGCTGGAAGACGCCGATAAAGTCATCGGCGTAGTGCCTGCCGTGATGGGGTTGTCGTGGTACGACTGCGTGGTGACGGGCATGGAAGCGCATGCGGGACCCACGCCCATGGGCCTGCGCAAGGATGCGCTGCAGGTGGCCACCAGCATCATGCAGGAAGTCGTCGCCATCGCCAACCGCTACCCGCCGTATGGGCGCGGCACGGTGGGCATGGTGCAGGTCTTCCCTAACAGCCGCAACGTGATTCCCGGCGAAGTCAAATTCAGCATCGACCTGCGCAATGTGAACGACGAACTGCTCAACACCATGCATGGCGAAATCACGGCTTTCATCGACGCTACGCGCACCGGTACGGGACTGGATATATCTCTTGAACGGGTTTCCTATTATCCGCCATGCCCGTTCCACCCCGACTGCGTGGGCGCCGTGCGCAATGCCACCGCAAAGCTCGGTTATTCCGTGATGGACGTGGTGTCGGGCGCCGGCCACGACGCCATCTATGCGGCCAGGCTGGCACCGGCCGGCATGATTTTCGTACCGTGCAAGGACGGCATCAGCCACAATGAAATCGAGGATGCCAAGCCCGAGCACCTGGAAGCTGGCTGCAATGTGCTGCTGCACGCAATGCTGGAGCGGGCCGTGGCCGTATAGGTCACCGGCCCACGTCCGCCACTCAGGGCTTGGGCTGGAAGTTGCGCAAAAACGCCAGCAGCGCCCGCGCCGCGATGTCGGCGTCGTCCGCCGTCATGGTTTCCAGCGGATTGTGGCTGATGCCGCCATTGCCGCAGCGGGTAAACAGCATGGCCACGTCGGTGATGGCGGCCATGGCCATGGCGTCGTGGCCGGCGCCAGACAGCAACGTGTATGGTTCGATGCCGACCGATTCCACGGCCTGCGCCAGCTGCGCCATCAGCCACGGCGCACACGGCGCTGCACGCGCCGACAGCAGCAGTTCCAGCTGGTAGTCAATCTGGCGCCGCGCGCAGATGGCGGCGATGCCGTCGAGAATATCGTCGACGGCCGCCTGGCGCACGGTATCGACGGCGGCGCGGATGTCGAGCGACAGGGTGCAGGCGCCTGCGATCACGTTGACGGAGCCGTTGGGCACCTGCAGCTGGCCCACCGTGCCCACCAGCGCATCGCCCTGGCTGCAGCGGTGTTCGACCAGCAGGATGATTTCGGCGGCTGCGCTGGCCGCATCCTTGCGCATGGTCATGGGCGTGGTGCCCGCATGGCTGGCCACGCCGCCAAGATTGACCAGGTAACGCGAACTGCCGGCAATTGCCGTGACGATCCCCAGTGGCAGGTCGCGCTCCAGCAGCACGGGCCCCTGCTCAATATGCACTTCCACATAGCCGAGCAAATTGGCGGGATCGCGTGCGATGGTGCCGATGGCGGCCGCTTCATGGCCGGCGGCGGCCAGCGCCTCGCGCATGCTCACGCCATCTGCGTCAAGCTGTTCCAGCAGAGACAAGTCGAACTTGCCCGTGATGGCCGTGCTGCCCAGGAATGTGCTCTTGAAGCGCACGCCTTCCTCTTCGGCGAAGCCGACGATCTCGACGTGGAAGGGCAGCTTTTCACCCCGCTCATGCAGATGGCGCACGACGGCGATCGGCAGTACGATGCCCAGCCGGCCATCGTACTTGCCGCCGTTGCGCACAGTGTCGTAATGCGATCCCGTCATCAGGGTTTTCGCGCCAGGCGCGTCCGACAGATAGCGCCCGACGACATTGCCGACGGCGTCGATCTGCACCTGCATGCCCGCCTCCCGCATCCAGTCGGCCAGTTGCGCGGCCGTCTTCTGGTGCGCTGGCGTCAGGTAGGCGCAGGTGAGGTTGTAATCGCTGTCGCTCCAGCCGGCCAGCGTTTCCGCCTGCTGCATGATGGCCGGGCCGAAGTCCAGCCGCACGTCGAACAGGTCGTTCAGGCGCAGTTCGGCGATGCGCTTGATCTGCCGCAGCGATTCGGCCAGTTCATCGGCAGGCCGGTTTTTCAGGCGCCGCGCAAACGTGGCGATGATGTCCTGGCGCGTCAATCCTTCGCCCGTCGGGCCCTTGACGGCCAGGATGAAGGGAAAGCCGAACTTGGCGTTGTATTCGCTGTTGAGGCGCTGCAGGGTGGAAAATTCCTCGGGACTGCACAGGTTCAAGCCGGACTTGGCTTGCTCGCGCGTTGACTCCGCCGTCAGTTGCCCCGCGATGGCGGCCTTGCCTGCCAGCTCGGGATGGGCGCGGATCAGCCCCAGCTGCTCATCGGGAGAGGCCTGGGCCAGCACGCGCTGCAGCTCCATCTTCAGGGCCGTCAGGCTGGCAAACGGCATGGCCGCTGCCGCGCGCTGGGGTATCCAGGGCGAATGTTCGTAGATGCCATGCAGTTGCGCAATAAAGTCGGCCTGGCTGCTGGTGTTCAGGTCTGAAAGGGTGGTCATGGTTTTCCGATCATGCAAGCGGTGATGATAGCGCCCTGTCCTGGCGTCCATTATATGCGCGCGCTGATAGCTGCTATCGCTGCACCAGCGCCTTGGCGGCCGCGCTGACCTGGTCGCGCAGCCATTTATGCTCGGGTGCCTGGTGCACGCGCTGGTGCCACAGCTGGTAAAAGCGCATGGGCGGGAATTTCAATGGCACGGTATACGTTTTCAGCGGCAGGGTCTTTTCATAGAAGCGCATGAATTGCCGGCCCGTGGTGAGCACCAGATCCGTCTGCGTCAGCATGTAGGGGATCAGGCCGAAATACGCCGATTCCACCACCACGTTGCGCTGCAGGTTTTGCCGTTCGAGGAAGGAATCGATCACGCCGTGGTAGCCGGGCATCATCTGCGACGGCGCCACGTGGGGCAGGCTCAGATAATCGTCCAGGGTCATGGCGTCGCTGGCCGTGCGCCGCGCATAGGCATTTTCCGCATGCATGGCGCAGATGATGGGGTCTTCGAACAGCTTCGAGATATGCAGGTGGGCGGGCGGCTCGTCCCAGTTGGCGATGACCAGGTCCAGGCCACCGTCGGAGAGTTGGCGGATATGGTCGATGCCCGGTCCCAGGCTATGCAGCACCACGCGGCTTTTCGGCGAGCCGCGGCGCAGCAGGGCCACCACGTTGGGCAGGAACTGGCTGTCCAGGTAGTCGGGCGCGGCGATATGGAAGGTGCGCGCCTCTTCCTGCGCCACGAATGGCGTCTTCTTGACGAACAGGCTCTCCGTCTGGTCGAGGATGCGCTTGGCCGGATTGAGCAGACTTTCTCCATGCTGGGTGGGCACCATGCCGCGCGCGCCGCGCACGAGCAGCGGGTCGCCCGTCAGTTCGCGCAGCTTGCGCAAGGAGGCGGAGATCGAGGGCTGCGGCTGATTGAGTTTCAGCGCCACGCGCGAGACATTCTTTTCCACCAGCAGCAGGTAGAGGATGCGGATCAAGTGCAGGTCGAGGTGTTGCGGCAGGCTGGACATGTGGCGGCGGCTCTGTTGTATATCGATTTGAATATGTCAAATATACGATATTTTTCATGTGAAGGGCGGTAAATCCGTTTATCTTGTGTAGATTGGCACGAATATGGCTTCGGTCTGACTAGAGGAAATTTATGGAAGTATTTGCCTACCTGATTCCGTACGGCCTTGAGTGGCTGAACCTGATCGTCCGCTGGCTGCACGTCATCACGGGCATCGCCTGGATCGGTGCTTCCTTTTATTTTGTTTGGCTCGACAATTCGATCCGTCCGCCCGCGCCTGGCTCCGAGCTGGCGAAGAAGGGCGTGTCGGGAGAGTTGTGGGCCGTGCATGGCGGCGGCTTCTACAACCCGCAAAAATACCTGGTGGCGCCCGCCGAACTGCCAAAGGAACTGCACTGGTTCAAGTGGGAAGCGTATTCGACCTGGCTGTCCGGTTTTGCGCTGCTGACGATTGCCTACTACTTCAATGCGCAGGCCATGATGATCGACAAATCCGTGGCCGATATTTCCAGCGGCCAGGCTGTCGGCATCGGCATCGCCACCCTCGTCATCGGCTGGACCGTGTACGACCTGCTGTGCCGGTCCAAGCTGGCGCAATATGAACTGTGGTTTGGCGTGACGGTGTTCGCGCTGATCGTCGGGGCCGCGTATGTGCTCACGCACTTGCTCAGCGGGCGCGCCGCCTACATCCACGTGGGCGCCATGATCGGCACCATCATGGTGGCCAATGTGCTGATGCTGATCATTCCCGGCCAGCGCAAGATGGTCGAAGCCATGGCGGCCGGCAAGCTGCCCGACCCCAAGCACGGCATGAAAGCCAAGCAGCGCAGCGTGCATAACAATTATTTTACGTTGCCGGTGCTGTTCATCATGATCAGCAACCACTATGCGATGACCTATCGGAACGATCACGCCTGGCTGGTGCTGGCGCTGATCATGGCGGCCGGCGTCTTCATCCGCCACTTCTTCAACCTGCGCCACAAGGGCCGTGTCGAGTGGCGTTATCCGGCCATCGGCGTGGCCCTGCTGATGGCAGTGGCCGTGGCCATTGCGCCGAAAGCGCCCGTGGCCGTGGCGGCCGCGCCGACGGTGGACCCGGCCGCGCAGTTCAAGAGCGTGCATGCCATCATCGCCCAGCGCTGCGCCACCTGCCATTCGGCCCAGCCCACGCAGCCGGGCTTCGCCACGGCGCCGGCCGGCATGATGCTGGATAATGAAAGGGAAATTCGCCAGCACGCGGCGCAAATTTATAAGCAGGCCATCGAGCTTAAAGCCATGCCGATCGGCAACCTGACCAACATGACGGAGGCCGAGCGCAGTGAACTGGGCGCCTGGCTGCAACAGACCATGCAAGGAGCAAAATGACAACGCAAGCGGAACGAATCACGGCCTGGATCGACGATCACTTCGACGAAGAAGTCGCATTTCTACAGCAGGTGGTGCAGCAGCCGACGGATACGCCGCCCGGCAACAACGCACCGCATGCGGAACTGGTAGCGCAACTGCTGCAGGCATATGGCTGGCAGGCGGAAAAACATGCCGTGCCAGCGGACCAGGTGGCGGCGTATGGCATGCAGAGCATCACCAACCTGATCGTGCGCCGGCCGTATGCGGCGGGCGGGCCGACGGTGGCGCTGAATGCGCATGGCGATGTGGTACCGCCCGGCGACAACTGGACCTATCCGCCGTATGGCGGCCAGATCGACGACGGCTATATCTACGGCCGCGCGACGGCCGTCTCGAAGGGCGACTTCGCCACCTATGTGTTTGCCGCGCGCGCGCTCGAAGCGCTGGGCGTTCCACTAAAGGGCCAACTGGAACTTCACTTCACCTATGACGAGGAATTCGGCGGTTTGCTGGGGCCGGGATGGCTGCTGGAACAGCAACTGACGAAGCCCGATTTTGTCATCGCCGCCGGTTTCAGCTATGGCATCGTCACCGCGCACAACGCCTGCCTTCAGCTGGAAATCACCGTGCACGGCAAGTCTGGTCACGGCTCCATGCCGGAGACGGGACATGACGCGCTGCAGGCGGCCAACAAGATCCTCAACGCCATCTATGGCCAGTTGCCGGAGCTGAAAAAGATCAAGTCCAAAGTGGCAGGCATCGATTCGCCGACCATGCTGGTGGGACGCATCGACGGCGGCACGAATACCAATGTGGTGCCGGGCAAGGTCGTCATGAAGATGGACCGTCGCATGATTCCAGAAGAAGATCCGGTGGCGGTAGAAGCGCAGGTGCGTGCGCTGATCGAAGACGCCGTGCGCGGCGAAGCGGGCATCCGCATCGAGATCCGCCGCCTGCTGCTGTCGCATGCGCTGCGGCCCTTGCCCGGCTCAGAGCAACTGGTCGAGAGCCTGCAAAAGAATGCGCAATCCATCCTGGGCGAAACCATCCCCTCCGTCGGCACGCCGCTGTATGCGGATGCGCGCCTGTACGGCGAACGGGGCATCCCCGCCGTACTGTATGGCGCTGGCCCGCGCACAGTGCCCGAGTCGAACGCAAAGAAGGCCGATGAGCGCCTGGCGCTGGACGATTTGCGCAAGGCCAGCAAGATCGTCGCCCTGACCCTGCTTGACTTCTTGGGCGAAAAATAGGGCAGGGCGCTTTGGCTTACAATGGGGCGAACACTCAAACTGTGAAGAATAGCCCCCATTGATTGAAGAGCCAAATTGAATACCCGTTTTCTCGAAGCGTTTGTCTGGGCTGCGCGGCTGGGCAGCTTTCGCACGGCGGCCGACAAGCTGCACATCACGCAGGCGGCCATTTCGAACCGCATCGCCTCGCTGGAGCAGGACTTCGGCACGCGCTTGTTCGACCGCGACGCGCGTGAAATCCGCCTGACTTTCGCCGGGCGCAACCTGCTTGTGTATGCCGAGCGCATGCTGGAACTGTGCCGCGACATGTATGCGGCCAATTCCTCGCCCGCGCAGATCACGGGTGAAGTACGCATCGGCGTCATTGAAACCATCGTGCATACCTGGCTGATTCCCTTCCTGCAGCGGGTGCAGGAACGCTATCCCGGCATCGAGATTCAATTGACCTCCGAATCGACGCGCCGCCTGCACGAACAGCTGCAGCAGGGCGAGCTCGATATCGCGCTGCAGACGGACATGCTGACGGGCGACCATATCCGCAGCTCGGGTAGCGGCGCCATCGCCATGGGCTGGGCTGGCAGGGCAGCCGATTGGCCCGATACGGGTGCGCCGTTCACGGTGGCGCAACTGGCGCAGCACCCCATCATCACCATGAACCGTGGCTCGCAGCCGCATTCCGCATTGAAGGCGCTGTGCCAGGACGAGGGCGTGCAGCTGGGCCGTGTCCATTGTGTCAGCTCGATTTCCGCCATCGTGCGCCTGGTAAAGGCCGGTTTCGGTATCGCCGTGCTGCCCCTGGCGCCCCTGCGCGAGGAAATTGAGCAGGGCAACATCGCCCTGATTCCCTGCGTGAGCAGCCTGGCGCCGCAGCGCATTGTCATCAGCTACAGCGAAGACATCACCACGGAGGCGATCCAGCTGGTGGCCATGCTGGCGTGCGAGGAGGCGGCCAGGTTCACCCTGGCGCTGGGCGAGGAGTATGGCGCCGGGACGCGGGCGTGACAATTAAGTTGCCGTTATCACCGCGACCCACAAGAAAAACTTATCAGTCGCGTTCAGAATAACCCGTTTGCCAAGTGATGGCGCGCCACCTATTCTGGGTTGGCACTCCTCTTACAACGCAGAACGGAACCATCATGACGACGTCCACCACCACCTTGCCAGGCATGCTGTTCGTCTGGACCAGCACAGACCCGGAACACGAACTCGATTTCAACCGCTGGTACGACCGCGAGCACGTGGAAGAGCGCGTGCGCATTCCCGGCTTCGTCAGCGGCACGCGCTACCAGAGTGTGCGCGGGCCCCGCAAATACCTGGGCCTGTACCGCACTGTGTCGCTAGCCGCTTTCCAGACAGCCGACTACTTCAAGGCCTTTGGCCAGCAGACCCCATGGTCGGTGGCGAATCTGCAGCGCATGGTGGATCCGATGCGCCGCGTCTGCGCCATCGAGGCGGAAACGGGCATGGGCACGGGCGCCTGGCTGGCCGTGCTGCGCCTGGGGGCGCCAGCCATCGGCCAGGACGCGCAAGCCGTGGCGGGCATGGCGGCGCTGGGCGCGACATTGCTGCAGATCGATGGCGTCATTGCCACCCGCTTGCTGACGCCCGACGCCGATCTGTCCGGTCCCCTGCCAGCGGAACGGAAGGAAGGCCGCGTGCTCGATCCGATCTTGCTGATCGATGCATCTTCCGAAAGCGCCGCCATGGCGGCGTCCAATGCAGCCAGCTCGGCGCTGGGCCTCGACGGGGAAGATGCGGCCATCCTGCAGCTGTCCTGGCAGTTGCGCGAGGCCGATTTGCACGCCGCCTGACGCGCAAGCGCGCATCTTGCCGGCACTGATAACACGAGACACGGGCCACGGCGCAGGGCAAAGCATCCTGCACCGGGCCTGCAATAAAACTGACGAGAGAGGTAGGCTATGACGACACACACCACGGCGCAGACCCATGCACACGCCAGCACTGCGGTACCGGGCGAAAAACCCAAGACGGGCCGCCTGGCCACGGCCAGCATGGTCGGCACGACCCTGGAATGGTATGACTTCACCGTCTACAACACCATGGCCGCGCTGATCTTCAACCATCTGTTCTTCCCTTCATTCGATCCGCTGACAGGTACCATCCTGGCCTTTTCCACGTATGCGGTTGGCTATATCTCGCGTCCCATCGGTGGCGTGATCTTTGGCCACCTGGGCGACAAGCTTGGACGTCGCTGGGTGCTGGTGGTGACCCTGATGCTGATGGGCGTGACGACGGGCCTGATGGGCCTCTTGCCCACGTATGCGACGGCCGGCATCTGGAGTCCGGTCCTGCTGGTGGCGCTGCGCTTCGTTCAGGGAATCGCGCTCGGTGGCGAATGGGCGGGTGCCGTACTGATCTCCGTCGAACACGGTGCGCCGGACAAGCGGGGCCGCAACGCGTCGTGGACGCAGGTGGGGCCATCGTTCGGCACCTTGCTGGCGACCGGCTGCATCGGCCTGATTACCTATCTGCTGCCGCATGAAGCGTTCATGGACTGGGGCTGGCGCATGCCGTTCATCGCCAGCCTGCTGCTGGTGGCCTTTGGCATGTGGATACGCAGCGGCATCGAGGAAACTCCGCTGTTCAAGGAACTCGACCAGCAGGACGCCAAGGCCGAAGCGCCGATCGGCGACGTGCTGCGCCTCTACTGGCGCCGTCTGCTGATCGCCGGCGGCGTGCGTATCGGCTCTGACGTGCTGTATGCGCTGGTGGTGGTGTTTACCCTGACGTATGTGACCACCGTGCTGCACCTGTCTTCGACCCTGGCTTTGAGCGCCATCATGATCGGCACTGCCTGTAATGCGCTGTCGGTGCCGCTGTTTGGCGCCCTGTCGGACAAGATTGGCCGCCGCCCCGTGTATGCGCTGGGCGCCATCCTGGGGCTGGTGTGGGCGTTTGCCTTCTTCACCCTGCTGGATACTGCCAGCCCTGCCGCCATCGTCACGGCTGTCGTCGTGGGCCTGATCATTCACGCCATCATGTACGGCCCGCAGGCGGCCTTCGTCATCGAGCAATTCCCTACCAAGGTGCGCTATGCGGGTTCCTCGCTGGCCTATACCCTGGCCGGCGTCATAGGCGGCGGTTTCGCGCCGCTCGTTATCGCCAGCCTGTACCGCTCTTATAACAGCACCATGGCCGTCTCGCTGTATGTGGCGGTGGCGCTCCTGATCACCGGCGCGGCAGTCTTTGCGGCGCGCGAAACGGGCCGCGGCCCCCTTGAGGAATAACATCATGACGACATTGAGTTTTCAACTGGCAGGCCACGGCCCCGTTACCTTCGACATCGATCAACTCATCATCGCCGGCTGGACGGGCCGCGACATGGCGATGGTCGAGCACCATATCGCCGAACTGGAAGCCATCGGCGTGGCACGCCCGAAAAGCGTGCCGACGTTTTACCGCGTGGCGGCGGCGCTGCTGTCGAGCGATTCCGCCATCGAAGTGCCGGGCCTGGACTCGTCCGGCGAGGCCGAATTCGTGCTGTTTTCCACGCAATACGGCCTGCTGGTAGGGATCGGCTCCGACCATACGGACCGCAAAGTGGAAAGCTATGGCGTGACGGTGTCGAAGCAGATGTGCGGCAAGCCCGTGGGCGATACCCTGTGGCGCTATGCCGACGTGGCCGGCCACTGGGACCAGTTGCAGATGCGTTCCTGGCGCGAGCGCGCAGGCGTACCGGCCCTGTACCAGGACGGCCCCGTGACGCGCATGCTGTCGCCGGAAGACCTGATCTTGCGCTACACGGGGCAAACGACCCTGCCCGTGGGCAGCGCCATGTTCTGCGGCACGCAGCCGATCATCGGCGAGATGGGCCATGGCGACGCGTTCGCGCTGGAGCTGTATGATCCAGCCTTGCAGCGCCGCCTGCAGCACCGCTATGCCGTGCAAACCCTGCCCGTGGAAGGATAAGACAATGAGCAAGCTGAGCAAGACCATCCGCGAACTGGCGGCCGACCTGGCCGCAGGCCGCATCACCAGCGTGGAACTGACGCAGCGCATGCTGGCGCGCGCCGAGGCGCACCAGGCCCAGGGCGGCCATGCCTATGTCAGCCTCGATGGCGAACAGGCGCTGGCCGAGGCGCGCGCCAGCGATGCGGCGCGCGCGGCCGGTATCGTTGCCTCGCCCCTGGCCGGCGTGCCCATCTCGATCAAGGACCTGTTCGACGTCAAGGGGCAAGTCAGCAGCGCCGCCTCGCTGGCGCTGGCCGATGCGCCGCCCGCCGATGCGGATGCGGGCGCCGTGGCACGCCTGCGCGCGGCCGGCGCCATCCTGCTGGGCCGCACCAACATGAGTGAATTCGCGTTTTCCGGCCTGGGCTTGAATCCCCATTACGGCACGCCGCGCAACCCGCATGACCGCGCACGCGTGGCGGGCGGCTCCACCTCGGGCGGCGCCGTGACGGTGGCCTTGGCGATGGCGGCCGGCGCGCTGGGCACGGACACGGGCGGCTCGATCCGCATCCCGTCCGCTTTTTGCGGCCTGACCGGTTTCAAGCCGACGGCGGCTTCCGTATCGCTGGCTGGCACGGTACCGCTGTCGCGCTCCCTCGATTCGGCCGGCCCCATCGCCCACAGTGTCGATTGCTGCGCCATCCTGTATGCGGCCTTGTCCGGCCAAAATATCTCCGATGGCGCGCCAGCCCTGAAAGGCTTGCGCTTCGGTTTTACGACTGATTACGTAGGCGCGAATGTCGAGCCGCAGGTGCAGCAGGCTTTTGAGCGCGCGCTGGAGAAGTTGCGCGCGGCCGGAGCGCAGGTGGAACAGTTCGATTTCCCGGAATTGCTGGAGCTTCCGACGATCAATGGCGGCGGTGGCCTGGTGGCGGCCGAAGCGTGGCACTGGCACAGGGTGTTGCTTGAAGAGAAGGGCGCGCAGTACGACCAGCGCGTGGCGGCGCGCATCCGCCGCGGCCAGCAGCAGGGCGCGTCTGACTACATCGATTTGCTCGATGCGCGCGCGCGCCTGATCTCCGTTGCAGAGCGGCGCCTGGCGCCATACGATGCCTGGCTGATGCCCAGCGTGGCCATCGTGGCTCCGCAGGTCGAGCCGCTGGACGCGGACGATGCCACCTTCTTCGCCACGAATGGCCTGGTGCTGCGCAATGCCAGCGTGATCAACTTCCTCGACGGCTGCGCCTTGTCCCTGCCTTGCCATGCGGATGGCGAACTGCCTGTGGGCCTGGGTATTTGTGCCCTGGCGGGCGCCGATGACAAGGTGCTGAAAATCGGTCGCGCCGTCGAGACGCTGCTGCAGGGGAGGGGAAAAGAATAGTGCTGCAGTGCAGGAAAATGCCAATTCTGTCATGATTGCTGGCATTATCATGAGATAGTCGCGCTTGCGCGCCGGCAAACTTCACACTGTGCACCGATACGACCTGATTAGCTGTCATGACTGCGGTGTGCTGTACCGCAAACGTCCGCTGCGTCCACGCGAGAAGGCGCGCTGCATCCGTTGCCGCTCGGTGCTATACCGGGGCGCCCACGCGCGGGGCGCATCGGCCGAATTGACCAAGGTGGTGGCCCTGACCCTGGGCGCCGCCCTGGTCTTCCTGATCGCGCAGTTTTTCCCCATCGTCGAACTCGACGTCAATGGCCTGACCTCCAGCGCCACCTTGCTCGGCTCCATCCGCGTGCTGTGGTCCGAGCAGATGCAGGTGGTGGCAACGATGGTCTTCCTGTTTACCATCCTCTTCCCTGCCATCGAACTGGGCTCCCTGCTGTATGTGGCGCTGGGCCTGCGCGGCGGCGTCAAGGTGCCGGGCTTTAACCGCGTGCTGCGCGCCGTGCAGACGGCGCGCGAATGGGGCATGACGGAGGTGCTGATGATCGGCATCCTCATTACCGTCGTCAAGATGACCAGTCTTGCCACCGTGCTGCCGCAACCGGGGCTATTCGCGTTTGGCGCGCTGACCCTGCTGCTGGCCATCGTCGTCTCATTTGACCCCAAGGCCCTGTGGAACCTGGGCGACGATCTGACGCGGCAAGCGCTGCCCGGCATCCGCTACAAGGCTTTCGCGCCGGGCGCGAAGGTGCTGCCCTGCCATGCCTGTGGCCTGGTGGCGCCGCCGCTGGGCAAGGGCAGGCATCTGGCGTGCGTGCGTTGCGGCACTGCCCTGCATGTGCGCAAACCGGACAGCATCAACCGCACCTGGGCCCTGCTGATCGCCGCCATGATCCTCTACATTCCCGCCAACCTGCTGCCCGTGATGGTGACGTATTCCCTGTTTGGCGCACAAAACGACACCATCATGAGCGGCGTGGTGCTGTTCTGGACCAGCGGTTCGAAAGGCCTGGCCATCATCATTTTCATCGCCAGCGTGGTCGTGCCCATGCTCAAGCTGGGCGTGCTGGCGCTGCTGGCCTTCACCGCGCAGCGGCGCTCGCGCTGGCGGCCGCGCCAGCGCACAATCTTGTACCGCATGGTCGAATTCATCGGCCGCTGGTCCATGCTTGACATCTTTGTCGTCACCCTGACGGTGGCGCTGGTGCGCTTCAAGTCGCTGGCCGTGATCACTGCCGGACCCGGCGCGCTGGCCTTTGGCGCCGTGGTGGTGCTGACCATGCTGGCGGCGATGCAGTTCGACCCGCGCCTGATCTGGGACCCCGTCGACGGGCAGGTGCCTGGTGAGGAAGAACCCGTGGTGGTGGCAAATACCGGAAACAATACAGTGATTGGAGAACAGCATGTCTGACAAAGAAGCAGGCGACCTTGCCGAAACGGGTGGCCGTCCATTGCCTGAACCCGATGTGGAACAGGGCAGCCGCTGGCTGCCGTCGCTGGTATGGCTCATTCCGCTGCTGGCCGCGCTGATCGGCGCCGGCCTGGCAGCCAAGTCCATCCTCGACCAGGGACCCACGGTGACAGTCAGCTTCAAGAGTGCAGAAGGACTGGAGCCAGGCAAGACCAAGGTCAAGTACAAGGATGTCGATATCGGCCAGGTGCGCGCCATTACCCTGGGCGACGACTTGAGCAAGGTGCTGGTGACGATCGACATGAGCAAGGAAGCACGCCGCTTTGCTACAGACGATTCGCGCTTCTGGGTGGTACGCCCGCAGATCGGCGCCAGCGGCGTGACAGGGCTGGGCACCTTGCTGTCGGGCGCCTACATCGGCGTCGACACGGGCAAGTCGGAGCAGAAGAAGGAGAACTTCGTCGGCATGGAGAGCCCTCCCGCCGTCGCAGGTGACCAGAAGGGCAAGCTGTACACCCTGCATGCGGACAGCCTCGGCTCTGTCGATGTCGGTTCGCCCCTGTTCTTCCACCGCCTGCGCGTGGGCAAGGTGGTCAGCTTCGCTCTGGACAAGGATGGCAACGGCATCACCATGTCGGTCTTCGTGAATGCGCCGTACGATCAATTCGTCGGCAAGAATGCGCGCTGGTGGCATGCCAGCGGCGTCGACGTGCGCCTCGATTCCAACGGTTTCAAGTTGAATACGCAGTCCTTGGCCGCCATGCTGGTGGGCGGCATCGCCTTCGAGGCGGAAAATGGCCGCAGGCCCCAAGAACCGGCGCCGGCCGGTACCAACTACCGTTTGGCAGCCGACGAGGCCAGCGCCATGCGCGAGCCCGATGGTGAAGCCATTACCACCGTATTCTATTTCGACCAGTCCCTGCGCGGCTTGCAGCCTGGCGCCACGGTGGACTTCCGCGGCATCGTGCTGGGTGAAGTGCGCTCGGTCGGCATCGAGTTCGATCCCGTGAAGAAGAACTTCCGCATGCCGGTCACCGTCAATCTGTATCCGGCGCGCCTGGGCATGCGCTTCAAGGCGGCCGTCGACGATGCGGAAGGCTCGGCCGGCCACCAGGTGCTCGAACGTATGGTCAGCCGCGGCTTGCGCGCCCAGCTGCGCACGGGCAACCTGCTCACCAGCCAGCTGTACATCGCGCTGGACTTCTTCCCGAAAGCGCCGAAGGTCGCGCTGGACTTGAATAGGTATCCGCTGGAAGTGCCCACCGTGCCCAATACCCTGGATGAGCTGCAGACGCAGATCGCCAGCATCGCCCGCAAGCTCGATCAGGTGCCGTACGCGGAGATCGGCAACAATTTGAACGCCACCATCAAGCAGGCCAATACCCTGTTCAAGCAGCTCGATGGCCAGGTGGTGCCGGAAATGCGCGATACCCTGACGGCGGCGAAACAAACCTTCGGCACGGCCGAACAAGTGCTGCAAAAGGATTCGCCGCTGCAGTCTGACGTGCGCCAGGCCTTGCAGCAGCTAACGCAAACCCTGCAATCGCTCAATGCCCTGTCGGATTACCTGGAACGGCATCCAGAGTCGCTGATCCGCGGTAAAAAAGGAGATGAAAAATGATGAAGCCTGTCCTTGTAAGCTTCGCCGCGCTGCTGGCGACCGTCCTGCTGGGTGCCTGCTCCACGCCCCAGTCCGAGCATTTCTATACGCTCGGCGGCGGCGTCGACGCGCTGCCGGCCAAACCCGTCAAATACTATGTCGAGGTGCTGGCCGTCAGCGTGCCGCAACAGGTGAGCCGCAATCAGTTCGTCGTGACGGCGCCATCGGGGCGCATCGAATTGCTGGAGCAGCAGCGCTGGGCGGGACCGCTGGCCGGGGAGATCGGCCAAGCCCTGTCGACGGCCGTGACCAGCGACCTGGGCGCCATTGATGTGTTCCGCACGCCGCATCCCGACAACCTGCCCGTGTATCGCATCAGCACCAATGTGCAGCGCTTCGAGTCCGTGATGGGCCGGTATGCGCTGATCGATGCCGTGTGGAGCGTGCGCCAGCTGGCCAGCAACAAGGTGGTCACTTGCCGCACGGTCGCCAATGAAAAGGTGGGTGAAGGCTACGATGAACTGGTGCTGGGTCACCGCCGTGCAGTCGGCCGCATCGCCACGGATGCGGCGGGCGTGGTGCGTGCTTTTGACAACGGCAACGCTGCCTGCCCGGCCGCGTGAGCCGCTTTCCGCTACCCAGTCCCGGCGGCCGCTGCTAAAATACGGCCATGGGAATGACCTTGTTCACGCGCCGCTTTGCCGCCTGGATCGCCTGCTTTGCGATCCTGCTGGCGGCGCTCGCGCCATCGATTTCCCAGGCTGTCGCCAACGCCAAGCAGGAATCCGGCTCCGGCTGGGCGGAAATCTGCTCAGTTGCCGGCATCCGTTTCGTCCAGGTCGACGATGATGGCGCCGCCGATGGCAAGTCCGGCGGCAAGGTCATGCAGATGGAGCATTGCGCCTTTTGTTCCACGCATGCGGGTTCCGTGGGCTTGCCGCCCAGTCCCGTGCTGCCGCTGCCCGTCGCCAGCGGCACGGCCATTTTTCCGGCCCTGTACTACCAGTCGCCGTCCCCGCTGTTCATCTGGTCTACCGCGCAATCGCGCGCGCCGCCCGCCCTCATTTAAGTCTTTGCATTTTTAGTGCTTGCCCTGCGCGCCTTCCAGTGCGACGGGCAGCATCCGCACACTTAAACGAGAATCACATGAACAAGAAATTATTGGTGCTGGCCATGGCCATCACCTTGGCCTACCCCTGCGCGCAGGCGCAATCCGATCACGCCATCGACACCGTCGTCGTTTCCGGCTCACGCGCGCAATCGTGGCTGTCCGAGACGCCGCAGGCCATCGGCGTCGTCAACGCCGCTGTCCTGGAGCGCGACAAGCCCAAGACCATGGGCGATATCCTCAACCGCATCGCCGGCGTGTACTGGAATGACTTGGGCAACGAGCAGCACAGCATGAGCATCCGCCAGCCCATAGGCACGAATGCCGTCTACCAGTACCTGGAAGACGGCATTCCCATCCGCCCGTTGGGCGTCTTCAATCACAACTCGCTCAACGAGATGAACATGGCGGGGGCCAGCGGCGTGGAAGTGGTGAAGGGCGCGGCCTCCTCGCTGTACGGCAGCAATGCCGTCGGTGGCGCCGTCAATTTCCTGACGGCTGGCGCCAGCGCCACGCCGACGGCCAAGGTGGGCGTGCGGCGCGACAACGTGGGCGGCTTCACCCGCTACGACACCTCCGCCAGCGATACCTGGGGCCCGCTGGGACTGCGCTTTTCCCATTACAGTTCGCGCCGTTCGCGCGACAACTGGCAAGAGTACAGCTACGGCGACAAGGATTCGTTTTCGCTGCGTGCCGACTATGCGCTCAGCCCCACCTCGCAGCTGCGCGCCACCATCGTCCACACGGATCTCGATGCGGCCATGACGGGCAGCCTGTTTGAAGACGACTACCGCAATGCCCCGGGCAAGAGCCTGAACACTTTCACTTACCGCAAGGACAAGACCACGCGCATGAATCTGGCGTGGGAGGGCGAGACGACGGCCCATGGCACGAGCACCGTCACCGTGTTTACGCGCAAGAACGACCATGGGCAGATTCCCGCGTATTCCATAGGCAGTTGCGCGGGCATGCTGTGCAAGGGCGTCATCAACAACAACCATGTCGATTCGCTGGGGCTGGACTTGAAACATCAGCAGGAATTCACGTGGCTGCGTTCGCGCCTGGTCGCCGGCGTATACGTGGACAAGAGCGATAATCCATTTGTCAGCGACAATCTGTCCATTGTGCGCGATACCGCCACGGGCCGCTATCTGCGCTATACGCTGGCCAATGCAAGCAATCCCCAGGGCGTGCGCGACTATCAGACGGACATCCTGAACACGGCCCTCTTCGCGCAGTGGGAGTTTTCTCCGCTGGCGGGTACGCGCGTGGTGCTGGGTGGACGCTCGGATGCCATCCGCTACGATTACCACAACAAGCTGGCGCCGGGCGGCAGCGTCAATTACGGCGCGCCCGACGAGTCGCGCAGCTTTTCGCACCTCAGCCCGAAGCTGGGCGCTACCTACGCCATCGGCCAGGCGGGCAGCGCGTATGCGAACGTCAGCCAGGGCTTTACCCCGCCCGAGGTCAGTCAGCTGTATGGCAAGACGGGCATCGCCGACCTGCAGCCGTCGGTCTACAACAACTATGAACTGGGCTTGCGCTGGGCCTTCCTGCAGGGCCGCTTGAAACTCGACGCGGCGCTGTACCGGCTCGACGGGCGCGACACCATCGTCAGCTATACACTCTCGCCGGGCAATAGCGAAAACCGCAATGCGGGCCGTACGCGCAGCGAAGGCCTGGAGCTGGGTCTGAACTACGACAGCGGTCCCTTCGACGTGCGCTTCGCCACGGCCATTTCGCGCCACCGCTACCTGCGCTACCAGGTGTCCGCCAGCCTCGATTACAGCGGGCGGACCATGCCGCAGGCGCCGCGCGACATCACCTCGTTCGAGATCGGCTACAAGCCCGTGGCCGGAGCCAGGTTGGCGCTCGAAGCCGTGCACCAGGGCCGCTACTGGATGAACAATGCCAACACGGTGGAGTACAAGGGCCACGCGCTGCTGAACCTGCGTGCCAGCTACCAGCTTGCGCGCGGGCTGGAAGCGTGGGCGCAGGTGCGCAACCTGGCCGATAAACGCTATGCCGATTCGGCCAGTAGCAGTTATGCGGGCACGGGCAGTTACGTGGCCAATACGCAGAACCAGTACACGCCCGGTGCGCCGCGCAGCGTGATGCTGGGCCTGGGCTACACCTTCAATGCACTGTGAGGATGGCCATGGACGACGCAAAATTTCTTATCGCTCGGCGTAAAAGCCTGTACTGGCGCATCCACTTCTGGGCTGCGCTGATCGCCTCGCCGTTTGCGCTGCTGGCCACCCTGACGGGCATTCTGTATGTGTTCACGCCGCAGATCGAGGCAAGGCTATACCAGCAACTTGACCATGTGGCGCCGCAAGCGTCCATGCTGCCGCTGGACGCCGCCGTGGCGGCAGCGGAAAAGGCGGCGCCGCGTGGCTGGACAGTGCAGCACGTGGTGCCCCCTTTTCAACAGGACGACGCGGTGCAGGTGGCGTTTGCGCCGCCCGGTGGCGCGCAGGATGAACATGCGGGCCATGGCGGCCATGCCGCGCCGGTCAAGCCGAAGTTCGGCCTGCCCGCGCAAGCCATCGTCGTGTATGTGAATCCGTATGATGCGCGCGTGCTGGGCAGCCTGGCCAGCAGTGAACGCTTCGGCAACTGGGCCAAGAAACTGCATTCTCGCCTGCTGCAAAACGATGGCTGGCGCTGGATGATCGAGCTGGCGGCCAGCTGGCTGATGGTGATGCTGGTGACGGGTGTGGTGCTGTGGTGGCCAAGCGGCGCGCAATCGGGCTTGCCCAAGCGGGGCGCGCGGGGCCGCAATGGCTGGCGCCAGTGGCATGCTTTTCTCGGCGTGGCGCTGGGCGTCATCAGCTTCGTCATCCTGACGACCGGGCTTACATGGAGCCAGCAGGCGGGGGGGCGCATCCGCATGCTGCGCGATATCAGCGGCCAGGCGCCGCCGCCCGTGCCGCGCGGTCTTCATTCAAGCGAAGATGCGGCCGGTGGTCCGCTCGACTGGCAAGGCGCCTGGCAAGTGGCGCGCAGTCACGCACCCGCCATTGCCGTGCAGCTGACGGCGCCGGCCAGCCAGGACGATGTGTGGCGCGCCACCATGGCCGACCGCAGCCAGCCCACCTTGCGCTTCGACCTGCAATTCGATGCCTATAGCGGCAAGCCGCTGTATTACGCCGGCTGGGATGCGCAGACGGCGTTCGGCAAGGCCACCGCCATCGGCATCCCGTTTCACCGGGGTGAATTCGGCTGGTGGAACCAGGCGCTGTTGCTCCTGTTTGGCGCCAGCGTGCTGTTCTCGCTGGTATCGGGCTGGGTGATGTTCTTCAAGCGGCGCCTGCCAGGCTCGCTGGGCTTGCCGAAGCTGCTGCCGGGCGCCTGGACCTCGCCCTCCGCGCTGGCCTGGCTGGCGGCGGCCGCCATGTGTGCGCTGATGCCATTGCTGCTCATTTCCGCGTGCATGCTGATGCTGCTGGAACTGCTCCTGGCAAAATGCGGTGCGCGTATCGGCAGGATGCGATTGCGCTAGAATAAGGGGCGCGGCCAGGCTCGTTGCCAAGGGCCGCCCCCTTGTACTGGTTGACGCATGTTATTCATCGACTTTCCCGCCTTGTCCGCACTGGCCGCCGCTTCGGCAGGTGTCACTCAAAAATGCAGCTGCTGCACGGTGCCGCTGGACGCCTGGCAGCGCCTTCCCACCTCGCTGGAGCTCGACCGTTTCGAGGAGGTCGGCACCCTGCGCGAAGACCCGTACGAGGAACCCACCTTCGCTGAATACCATCCCGATGGCACGCGCTACGATAGCGTCGACGCGCCCATCGCGCCGCGCTACTATCCCGCGAACCTGAGCCAGGTGGCCCGCTGCCTGAATTGCGGCCGCCACTACCTGCGCTACAACGAGGCGGGCGGCTATTTTACGGAGCTGCGCATCCGCGCGCTGCGCCCGGAATTGCTGGCCGACGTGCCGCTATAAGCGGTGAGGGCTACAGGCTTTCCTTGACGTGCGCGATGCCGTGTTCATCGTAGATGGAATACACGGCGGCGAGGATGTTTTCCAGTTCCGGCGAGCGGTCCATATGCCGCATGCTGAACAGGATGGGCGAGAACGCATGCTTGTCTTCCAGCTTGCGGTACACCACGTTCCTGTGATGCATGGCCTGCACGCTTTCCGGCACGATGGAAATGCCCTGGCCGGCTGCCACCAATCCCATGGAAATCTGCAGTTCGCGCACTTCCGTGACGGGGCCGGGCGTGACATTGCCCACACTGAACATGGTCAGCACCTGGTCGGCAAAGCTGGGGCGGGGCGCTTTCGGATACACGAGCAGGGTTTCATGGACCAGGTCAGTCAGGCGCAATCCGCCTTCTCCCTGGGCCAGCCGGTGCCCGGGCGGCAGGGCCACCACCAGCCGCTCTTCGCGCAGCAGGATGCGGCGGATGCTGGGGTCCTCGCTTTTCAATCGTCCGAAACCTACGTCGATGCGGCCTTCCTTCAGTGCCTTGAGCTGCTCCACCGTGGTCATTTCGTGCAGGGTCACGTCCACTTCTGGATGGCGCTCGCAATAGCGGTGCACGATATCGGGCAATTCCCCATACAGGGTCGAGGCAACAAAACCGATCGACAGGGTGCGTTCCAGCTTGCCCACGCGCTGCGTCATCGCCTTCAGGTCGCGCACCTGGTCGAGCAGCGGGCGCGCATGGGCGAGGAAAAACTCGCCCGCTTCCGTCAGCCGCAAGGGCCGCGAGCCTTTTTCGATCAGCTCCACGCCCAGGGTTTCTTCCAGTTGCTGCATCTGCCGGCTGAGCGGCGGCTGCGCGATATGCAGGCGCGCGGCGGCCCGCGTGAAGTTCCTTTCCTCTGCCACCGCCACGAAGTAGCGCAAGTGCCGTAATTCCATCTTCATACCTTTCAGGTATAGGTTTGATACCAACTCGGTGTTGGACGTGGGGACATTCGGGGCATATCGTGTCACCACTCCACAGAATTATACGGAATAAATATGATTCAAAATATCGAGACCTACCTGGTCGATGTGCCAACCATTCGTCCGCACCGGATGTCCGTCGCCATCATGAACACCCAGACCTTGGTGCTGGTGCGGCTGCGCTGCGCCGACGGCATCACCGGCTGGGGCGAAGCGACTACCATCGGCGGCTTGAGCTATGGCGGCGAAAGCCCGGAAAGCATCAAGACGAATATCGATACCTATATTGCGCCCCTGCTGGTCGGCATGGAAGCGAGCGAAGTCGCCAAGGCCATGGCCAAGGTGCGCAAGGTCATCCAGGGCAACCGTTTCGCCAAGTGCGCGATCGAGACGGCGCTGCTGGACGCACAGGCGCGCCGCCTGGATGTGCCGATGTCGGAATTGCTGGGCGGCCGGGTGCGCGATGCGCTGCCCGTGGCCTGGGTGCTGGCCAGCGGCGATACCGTGCGCGATATCGCCGAAGCGGAAAAAATGCTGGACTTGCGCCGCCACAGCATCTTCAAGCTGAAGATTGGCCTGCGCGACGTGATGGATGACGTGGCCCACGTACTGGAGATCAAGCGTGCGCTGGGCGAACGTGCCAGCGTGCGCGTCGATGTCAATCAGGCCTGGAGCGAGACGGACGCCGTGCGCGGCATCGCCGCGCTGGAAGCGGGCGGCATTGACCTGATCGAGCAGCCCGTCAAAGCGGGCAACCGCGCCGCGCTGGCGCGCCTGACGCAGCGCTTCGACGTGGCCATCATGGCGGACGAAGCCTTGCATGGTCCCGCCGACGCGCTGGCCCTGGCCCAGGCCGATGCGGCCGACGTGTATGCGGTGAAAATCACCCAGTCGGGCGGCTTGCTGCCCGCGCTGGAAGTGGCCACCGTGGCGCGCCTGGCTGGTGTCGGCCTGTATGGCGGCACCATGCTCGAAGGCGGCATCGGCACGGCCGCCACGGCCCACGTCTGCTCCACGTTCGCCGAACTGGCCTGGGGCACGGAACTGTTCGGGCCCCTGCTGCTGACGCAGGAAGTCTTGCGCGAACCGCTCGTGTACCGCGACTTCATGCTGCAAGTGCCGACTGGCCCGGGCCTGGGCGTCGAGATCGATATGGACAAGCTGCATGCCTTGCAGCGCCAATAGAGGAGAAAGCATGTTATTCCATGTACGCATGAACGTGAACCTGCCGTTGACGATGCCGGCCGAGCAGGCGGCGCAGCTAAAGCAGACGGAAAAGGAATTGGCGCAGCGCCTGCAGCAGGAGGGCAAATGGCGCCACTTGTGGCGCATCGCCGGGCAGTACGCCAACGTCAGCGTCTTTGACGTCGACAGCGTGGACGAGCTGCATCATTTACTGACCTCGCTCCCCCTGTTCCCCTACATGCAGATTGACGTGATGCCGCTGTGCCGCCATCCCTCGTCGGTCCGCGACGACGATTCCTGAACCGTACGCAGTACCTTCATCAAGGAGACATCTCATGCAACATTCCGACATTGATACCCTCGTCAAGAAGTGGATCGTGGAAGCGGCCGACCGGCCGGCCAACCCGCGCGTGCAGCAAGTGGTGCTGCGCCTTCTGGGCGACTTGTGCAAGGCCATCGATGACCTGGACCTGACGCCCAGCGAAGTATGGAGCGGCGTGTCCTATCTGTCGGCCGCCGGCGCGTCGAGTGAACTGGGCCTGCTGGCTGCTGGCTTGGGCCTCGAACACTTCCTCGACCTGCGGGCCGACGAAGCCGAAGCGAAAGCAGGCCTGGCCGGCGCCACGCCACGCACCATCGAAGGGCCGCTGTACGTGGCCGGGGCGCCGCGCAGCACGGGCTTTGCCCGGCTGGACGATGGCAGCGAGAGCGCGCACGCCGAAGTGCTCTTCATGCAGGGCACCGTGTTTGACGCCGACGGCAAGCCCGCTCCCGGCGCACTGGTCGAGGTCTGGCATGCTAACTTGCTGGGCAATTACTCCTTCTTCGATCACACGCAATCGCCGTTCAACCTGCGCCGCAGCATCCTCGCGGACCAGGATGGGCGCTACCAGTTCCGCAGCATTCTGCCGGTCGGTTACGGTTGCCCGCCCGAGGGCACCACGCAGCAGCTGCTCGATCTGCTGGGCCGGCACGGCCAGCGTCCTGCGCACATCCATTTCTTCATCAGTGCGGCGGGCCACCGCAAGCTGACGACGCAAATCAATATCGATGGCGACCATTACCTGTGGGACGACTTCGCCTTTGCCACGCGTGCAGGCCTGGTGCCACCCATCACGCGCATCGAGGACCCGGCGCAACTGGCGGCCCTGCAGCTGGAGCAGCCATTTTCCTCGATCGATTTTGATTTCCACCTGAGCCGAGACAGTGCGGCGCTGCCATCGGCCGAGGTTGAACGGCCACGTGCCGCAGCCTGAGGGAGACGCCATGTCCGAGTTTTTTACATCCGACGGTAGCGTCCTGCATTACCGCACCGATGGTGACCGCGCCCGGCCCTGCCTGATCCTGTCGAACTCCCTCGGCACGGACCTGTCCATGTGGCAGGCGCAGGTGACCGCGCTGGCTGGCGACTTCTTTGTCGTGCGCTATGACACGCGCTGCCATGGCCAGTCCACCGGCGCCGCGCCGTTCGGCATCGACCGGCTGGGGCTGGACGTGGTGGCGCTGCTCGACCACCTCGATATCGCCCGTGCGGCCTTCTGCGGCATTTCCATGGGCGGCTTGACGGGGCAGTGGCTGGGCATCCACCAGCAGCAGCGCCTGACGCAACTCGTGCTGGCGAATACGGCGGCGCGCATCGGTTCTGCTGACGTCTGGCTAGCGCGCGCGGAGCAAGTCCGGCGCGATGGCATGGCTGCGGTAGCCGATGGCGCCCCCGCACGCTGGTTCACGCCGCAGTTTCTCCAGCGCGAGCCGGACACGGTGGCGCGCATGATCGCCACTTTGCGCGGCCAGGATGCAGGCGGCTATGCGGCCTGCTGCGAGGCGCTGGCGCAAGCCGACTTGCGCGCCTCCGTTGGCACGATCACGGTGCCGACCCTGGTGATCGCCGGCGAGCACGATCCCGTGACGACGCTGGACGATGCGCGCTGGCTGCAGCAGCAGGTGGCAGGCAGCCGCCTGGCGAGCGTGCCCGCGTCGCATATCTCGAGTGTCGAGGCGGCGCAGGCTTTCACGGCGCAGCTGCGCGGCTTTTTAGTGCCGTAGGCAGGCCAGAATTTCGCTTTGCCCCTGAGCACCGCCGCCGGCCGGTCCGGCATGCGGCAGGGGGCTTTTTTGAAAAATAATAAGAAAAAAGCAGACTTGGAGTAGACGAATGGAAAACAGATTAATCATCATCGCGGCGGTCACGGTGGGCTATTTCGCCCTCATGTCGTACATTACCTACAGCGTGCGCAAGCACGCCAACAGCGCAGAGGGCATGACGGCGGGCGGGCGCAACTATCCCGCCTACCTGATCGGCGCGCTGCTGCTGTCCGAATTCATCGGCAGTTCCGTCAGCATCGGCACGGCGCAAAAAGGCTATGAGCTGGGCATTTCCGCCGCCTGGAACCTGGTGGCGCTGTCGCTGGGCTTCCTGCTGCTGGCCATCGTGCTGGTCAAAAAATACAAGGAAAGCGGGCAGTCGACGATTTCCGGCATCCTGGCGCAAACGTATGGCGAACCCGTGCGCTATGCCGCATCGGTACTCACCATCGTCGCGCTGGGCATCGTTGCCGTCGCCCTGTACGCGAGCGGCGGCGCCGTGCTGGCGGCCGTGTTGCATATCAATAAAACGGTCGCCATATTGCTGGTGGGCGCCATCACCGTGATTTATGTCAGCCTGGGCGGCATGCGCTCGGTGGTGTACACCAATTTCGCCCACTCCATCGTCAAATACCTGGGCGTGATCCTGGCGCTGGCGTATGCGCTGGAAGCGAGCGGCGGCATCGGCGCGTTGCAGGCGCAACTGCCGGCCAAGATGTTCAACTGGGTCGAGATCGGCTGGGGCCAGATCATCGCCTGGATGATAGGCGGCATCGGCTCCATCTTCGCCACGCAGTACGTGATCCAGGCCCTGGTCAGCACGGACAACCCGGCCGTGGCCAAGCGCGCCTGCTATTACGTGTCCTCGCTGATGATACCGTTTGGCCTGATGGCGGCCCTGATCGGCATGTGCAGCGCCGTGCTGTATCCGGGCATGAAGTCGATCGACGCCTTCCCGACATTAATTGCCCACATGCCGGCGTTTTCCGCCAGCATCATGATCGTGGGCCTGGCCGGCGCCCTGTTCGGCGGTATTTCCGCCACCACCCTGGCATCGGCCACCCTGGCCATGAAGGATTTTTATGATCCCTGGTACAACAAGTCGAAGAACGACGCGAAATCGCTGATGTTCCTGCGCATCGCCATCGTCGTGGCAGGCTTGCTGCCGCTGGTGCTGGCGCTGTATGCGGAAAAACTGCTGATGATCGCCTTCCTGGGCAAGGCCCTGCGCGCCACCCTGGCCGTGCTGGTGCTGATGGCCTTCTATGCGCCTAAATTCGGCACGCCGCGCGGCGCCTTCATTGGCGTGATCGTGTCGGTGATCGCCACCATAGGCTGGTTCCTGGCGGGCAATCCGTATGGCGTGGACAGTTCCTACCTGGCGCTGGCTGGCCCGCTGCTGACCATGGGCATCAGCCATTTGTTCAAGCCGGCGCAAACTTTGGCGAAGCCGGCATCGTCGCCGCGGCTGTAGCTTGCCCCAACCCTCAGACCAGCCCCGTCATGTAATAGATGGCAATGACGAGGAATACGGCCACCGTCTTGATGACGGTGATGCCGAAAATATCGCGGTAGGACTGGCGGTGCGTGAGGCCCGTGACGGCCAGCAGGGTGATCACGGCGCCATTGTGCGGCAAGGTATCCATGCCGCCGCTGGCCATCGCCACTACGCGGTGCATGACTTCGAGCGGAATGTGTGCCTGCTGCGCGGCCTGGATAAAACTGTCCGACATGGCGGCCAGCGCGATGCTCATGCCGCCCGAGGCCGAACCGGTAATGCCGGCCAGCGTCGTCACGGAAACGGCCGCGTTGACGAGGGGATCGGGCACGCTGCGCAAGGTGTTGCTGACGGCAAGAAAACCGGGCAGTGCCGCGATGACGCCGCCAAAGCCATACTCGGACGCCGTATTCATGGCGGCCAGCAAGGCGCCGCCCACGGCCGCCTTGGTGCCTTCTGCAAAGGCGGCGCGGATGCGCCCGAAGGCCGTCACGCACACGAGCAAGATGCCCAGCAACAAGGCGCCTTCCACGGCCCAGATGCCGGTGACGGAGGCTATCGACGTCGACACGGGCGCGTGCAAGCCTGGCAGGGCGTCGGCGGTGAGGACGTAACTGGCGCCATACCAGTGCGGGATCAGCCGGGTCAGCGCGTAATTGGCCACGCCGACGAGCAGCAGCGGCGCCACCGACAGGAGCGGATGGGGCAGGTCGCCCGAGCCGGCCTTGGCCTGTTCAGCCTCGGCGCCGTAGCCTTCGCCCGTCGCCATGACGGAACGGCGGCGCCACTCCAGGAAGGCCAGACCCATCATCACCGTCAGCACGGAACCTATCGTGCCCAGCCACGGTGCGGCCCAGCCGGTCGTGTTGAAGAAGGTGGTGGGGATGATGTTCTGGATTTGCGGCGTGCCAGGTAAAGTGTCCATGGTGAAGGAAAACGCGCCCAGGGCGATGGCACCCGGCATCAGCCGCTTGGGGATATTGCTCTGGCGGTACAGTTCGGCCGCGAACGGATAGACGGCAAACACCACCACGAACAGCGATACGCCGCCATAAGTCAGCGCCGCGCACACGGCAACGATGACGGCATTCGCGCGGGAACTGCCGATATAGCGAATGGCGGCCACGACGATCGACTGGGAAAAACCTGACAGTTCAATCAGCTTGCCAAACACGGCGCCCAGCAGAAAGACGGGGAAATACAGCTTGATGAAGCCCACCATCTTTTCCATAAAGATACCGCTGAAGACGGCCGGTACGGCAGACGGATCGGTGAGCAGCACGGCACCCAGTGCGGCGACTGGTGCAAACAGGATCACGCTGTAGCCGCGGTAGGCGGCCAGCATGAGGAAGGCCAGTGCGGCCAGAACTATCAGGAAAGACATCGGTCAGGCCCTTGCGCGATGGAAGTGTTTAATTAATCAATTGTTCAATTAATATCATACTTCTCGGCAACACGCCAACGCGTGGGTCAAGGATTGCGCGTTGTCGGCAGGTGTGCAGGCGCAGGCAGGGAATGTGGGGGCAGGCTAGTCGGGGTGAGAGGATTCGAACCTCCGCCCTCTGCGTCCCGAACGCAGCGCTCTACCAGGCTGAGCCACACCCCGCTTTTCTTTATTACAGCAGATGGCGGGGCGGGTTTCAAGCGACTGCATCAAGGCCTATTTCTTTTCCTGCTGGGCCTTTTTGATGTCCGCTTCGCTGACTTTTTTTGCCGGTGCATTTGTCGCCGGCGAAGTGGGGTTTTTCCGCGTGGCGTTGGCTTGCGCCATGACGGCGGCGCAGTCCGTGTCGGGGGCTTTGTCGACGTTGACCAACGGCAGCAGGGCGGCCAGCGGTGTGACGATGGTGGCCAGGGCCACGGCGGCGCCGGCCTTCAGGGCGAGCGGGCCTTTTTGCGGGCCTACGTCCGGGTTCTTGAACGTGCCTTTCGCGTACAGCGGCGTGCGCAGGGTGATGATGCGGGCGCCCTTGGTGCGCGGGCGCACGTCGAGGTCCAGGGTTTCGTGGGCCAGGTTGACGTTGCCCGTGACATTCACCACGGCCGTGTCCGTATCCAGCACGAAGCGTCGCACATCGGCCTGGCCATTCGTGACGGCGAAATCGCTGGCCAGGCAGTTCAGGTGCACCTGCTTGTCGCCGAAGATTTTCACGAAGACGGCATTGGCCAGGTTCAGGCCAGCCAGTTCCAGCATGAATTGGCTGACGGAGCCTTCGCTGACGGTGGCTGCCAGTTCCCCATTCGCGCTGGCCAGCATGGCCGAGACGGAATTGCCGTGGCCCGTGAGGGCCGCGTCGCCATACACTTCGCCGAAACTCGCTTGCATTGATTGCAGCTTGGGAAACAGTTCGCGAATTTTGAGGTGGCGCGCCGTCACCTTGGCTTGCGCGGCGATGGTCTTTTGACGGCCGTCGAGGGTGATATTCGAGGTGATGTCGCCACCGGCCATGCCGAAATTGAGCGGCGTCAAACTCAGCACCTTGTCTTTCATGTGGATATTGGCGACGACGTCGTTGAATGGAATGTCATGCGTGCGCACCAGTTTCTTGCCGGTAAATTTTACGTCGGCGTCGAGCGCATTCCATTTGGCCGTGTTGAACTGCTCCACGGGCAAGGCTTTATTGTCCGGTTGCACGGGTGCCTTGCCGCGCGCCTGTTTCTGCGCATTGCTGTCGGCGCCGATGGTGGGACCCAGGTCTTCCAGGCGCAACTGCTGCGACATCACTTCGCCGCGCAGCAAGGGGCGGGGCTGGCGCGGCAGATACTGCAGGGTGCCCGCCAGGTCGCTCTGGCCCACCTTGCCCTTGAAGTTCTGATATGTCCAGTTCCAGGTGGCGCCGTCCTTCTTGCCCAGCAATCGACCCTTGGTGGCATAGTCCGGCGTTTCCGGCAGCAGCACGCCCGTCAGCGGATACAGGTCGGCCATGCTGGCGCCGGCCAGGCTCAGCTGCAAATCGATGCCGGACAGAGAGCGCGGGTCCGTCAGGGTGCCATCGATGCTGGCCTTGTTCTTGCCCAGCACGGCGTGCGCCTGCACGGGATAGACCGTATTGTTGTCGGTCAGGGACAGCACGGCGCCCGCCTTCCCGCCGCCCGTCACGGGCGCCTTGCGGTAGCTGCCGCCCAAGGTGAAGTCGATGCCGTATTTTTCCACGGGCGCGCTGCCTGGCGCGTCACCCGGCGTGGCATCGGGCGCCGTCGAGCTGACCTTGGCGCGCACGTCAAGGGCGATGCCATCGTCCAGGTAACGGATGACGCCGTCGCCAAAGGCCATGCGCTGGATTTCCACCTCCCATGGCGATGGGCCGTTATCCTTCAAGGTCCAGCTATTGCTGCCATCGGCGCGCCGTTGCAGGGCAATGTTTGGCGCGTCGAGCGCCAGGTCCGTCAGCACCACCTTGTGCTGCAACAGGGCCAGCGGATGAATGCTCACGTCGATGCGTTTCGCGCTGGCCAGTTGCGGGCCGGCCGTGGCCCAATCCGGGTTGCTCATGCGCACGTCCTGCGCGCTGATGACAGGGCGGGGCACATAGCGGCGCCAGCCCGGCTCCGTCTTCAGGCCCTGCCGCCATTGCACCTGCAGATCGCCGCCGATGACGAATTCGCGGCCCGTGCTTTCCGATACCTTCTGGTTGATGTAGGGGCGGGCGCGATTCCAGTCGAAAGTCAGCACGAAGATGACGACGATGGCGATGAGGGCCAGCAGGGCGGCCAGGCTCCAGCCTAGGATTTTGAGCGGGGTTGAGCGTGTCATGGTGAGCCAATCGCAATGATTTTTTCATCAAGGTAGACCGATAGGCCATCACAGTCGGTGCGCTGGGTTACGTAAGGTACATAGCTAAGGCGTGTTGCTTGAAATGATTCCATAATTCGATTATTATTGAATTATGGAAAATGAAAAGACAATAGCTGACCGGCCGATACCGCTGACGAGTGCTTCCGCCATCGTGGCCCTGGCGGCGCTGGCGCAGGAATCGCGGCTGGCCGTGTTCCGCCTGCTGGTACAGACGGGGCCGGAAGGCATGGCTGCCACAAAAATCGCCGAAGCGCTGGCCATCGCGCCATCGTCACTGTCGTTTCACTTGAAGGAATTGGCGCACGCCGATCTGGTGACGGCGAGCAAGGCGGGCCGCTCCATCATCTACGCCGCCAACTATGCGGGCATGAACGGCTTGCTGGCCTTTTTGACCGAGAACTGCTGTGCCGGCAGCCCTTGCTGCCTGCCGGACAGCGGCAATGTACCCAACGAAAGCACACCATGACCATCACGATCTATCACAATACGGCTTGCGGCACCTCGCGCAACACCCTGGCCCTGATCCGCAACACGGGCGTCGAACCCGTCATCATCGATTACGTCAAGAACCCTCCATCGCGCGAGGAGCTGGTTGACCTGATCAAGCGTGCGGGTCTGTCCGTGCGCGCGGTGATGCGCGACAAGGGCGCCCTGTACGACGAGCTGGGCCTGGCCAATCCGGAGCTGAGCGATGCGGCCCTGCTGGACGCCATGCAAGCCCACCCTATTTTGATCAACCGTCCCATCGTCGTCACGGAACTGGGCGTGCGTCTGTGCCGGCCATCGGAAAAAGTGCTGGACATCCTGCCGCTGCCGCAGCAAGGCGCCTTTGCCAAGGAAGATGGCCAGGCCGTGGTGGGCGCCGACGGCAAGCCGGTGGCCTGAGATGGACGATTTGCCCAATGAGCTGGCCAATGATTTGCCCAACATCAGCGCCGCGCACCTGGATCTGCCCAGCCTGGACAAATTGGCGCCGCTCAACGTTTCCACGCATGCGCCGCGCATGTTGCTGCTGTACGGTTCCTTGCGCGAGCGCTCGTACAGCAAGCTGCTGACGCTGGAAGCGGAGCGCATCCTGCGCCATTTCGGGGCCGAGACGCGCGTGTTCGACCCGCACGGCTTGCCCATGGTCGATAGCGTGTCGCCCGAGCACCCGAAGGTGCAGGAATTGCGCGCGCTGTCGCTATGGTCGGAAGGCCAAGTGTGGTGCAGCCCCGAACGCCATGGCGCCGTCACTGGCGTGTTCAAATCGCAGATTGACTGGTTGCCGCTGGAAACGGGCAGTGTGCGCCCTACACAGGGCCGTACCCTGGCCGTCATGCAAGTGTCGGGTGGTTCGCAATCGTTCAATGCCGTCAACGGCTTGCGCGTGCTGGGACGCTGGATGCGCATGGTGACTATCCCGAACCAGTCTTCGGTCGCCAAGGCGTATCAGGAATTCGACGATGACGGCCGCATGAAGCCGTCGCCGTATTACGAGCGCCTGGTCGACGTGATGGAGGAGCTCTATAAATTTACCTTGCTGGTGCGCGACCGCCGCGATTATCTGGGCAGCCGATACAGCGAACGGCTGGAAGCGGAGCCGGCCATCGTGCAGGAATTGGCGGGCGCGGCCATGGAGCATGAGCGCAAGTAGGGACGCCATAAAAAAACGGCGCCAGTGGCGCCGTTTTGTATTGCACGTCGTAAGACGCGATCAGTGATTGCGGTCCACGGCAAACGAACACAGTTGCAGCATGGATTGCTTGTAGGCGCTGTCCGGCCAGCCAGCGATGGCATTGGCGGCGCGCTGGCCGGCGATTTCCGCCTGCTGGCGCGTGTAGTCGAGGGCGCCGCTGCTGGTGATGGCGGCCAGGATGGCGTCGAAATGCTGTTCGTCACCCTGTTCGATGCAGCTGCGCACCAGTTCGCGTTGCTCTGGCGTACCGTTTTCCATCAGCCAGATCAGCGGCATGGTCGGCTTGCCTTCGCGCAAGTCGTCGCCCACGTTCTTGCCGATTTCGGCGGCGTCGCCTGCATAGTCGAGTACGTCGTCGATCAGCTGGAAAGCCGTGCCCAGCGAGCGGCCGTATTCTGCTGCCGCTTCGATATCGTCTTCGCTGGCGCCGGCGATCAGGGCGCCCAGTTGCGCCGACGCTTCGAACAGCTTGGCTGTCTTCGAGCGGATGACATTCAGGTAGCTCTCTTGCGTCACGTCCGGGTCGTGCATGTTCAGCAACTGCAGCACTTCGCCTTCCGCGATCACGTTGGTGGCGTCGGAGAGGATTTGCATGACGCGCATATTATTCAGCGACACCATCAGCTGGAACGAGCGCGAGTGCAGGAAGTCGCCCACCAGTACCGAGGCGGCATTGCCGAACAGGGCGTTGGCCGTCTGGCGTCCGCGGCGCATCGACGATTCATCGACGACGTCGTCGTGCAGCAGGGTGGCGGTATGGATGAATTCAACCACCGCCGCCAGTTCATGGTGCGCAGTGCCGCGATAGGCGTGGGCATTGGCCACCAGCAAAATCAGCACGGGACGGATGCGTTTGCCACCTGCACTGATGATGTATTCAGCGATCTGGTTGATCAGAATCACATCGGAGTGCAGTTTTTGGCGGATCACCGTATTGACTGCGTCCATATCGGCGGCAATCGTTTGCACGATGGTGTTTTGGTTAACGTGTTTGTTAGCGTCAGACAAGGCGAACCTGCATTAGATTGTGGGTGCGGCGATTATACGACATGGCTTGCGCGCGCGTGATGTTTGCCTATGACTGTGGAGCAATTGTTTGACCTTGTTGGCACTGGCGCACGCTTTTCCGTCCGCCTGGCGCAAGCCTGACATGGTGGTCAGGTTGTCGACATACCACGATCATCGGTCTTTGTGAATAGTTTTTGACGCAATTTCTCAGTCCGTGTATAATCGCTGGTTCCCCCTGTTGTGCATGGCTTGCTTTTCATGGCAGTGGGACAAATTCTTTCAACATTTGATGAGGTTTCAAATCATGTACGCGGTCATAAAAACCGGTGGCAAACAATACAAAGTTGTCGCTGGCGAAAAACTTAAAGTAGAACAGATACCGGCAGACATTGGTTCCGAAATCACCATCGATCAAGTTCTCGCAGTAGGCGCGGGCGACACCATTAAATTTGGTGCGCCATTGGTCGAAGGTGCAACGGTACTGGTTACGGTTGTGGCGCATGGTCGCCATGATAAGGTCAAAATTTTCAAGATGCGTCGTCGTAAGCATTACCAAAAGCATCAAGGCCATCGCCAGAATTTTACCGAAATCCAAATCGTTTCGATCAACGGCTAATCGCCGCTGTTTGAATTAATCAGCTATCAAGGAGTCTTAAATGGCACATAAAAAAGGCGGCGGCACAACGCGAAACGGCCGTGATTCAGAATCAAAACGTCTGGGCGTTAAAGTCTACGGCGGCCAAGCTATCAATGCTGGCGGCATCATCATTCGTCAACGCGGCACCCCAGTGCGCGCTGGCGAAGGCGTAGGCATGGGCAAAGACCACACCTTGTTCGCGTTGATCGCGGGCAAAGTGAAGTTCGTTGTCAAAGGTGCTGGCTCGAAGCAATTCGTGACCGTTGTACCTAACGCAGCAGTACCAGCGTAATTCATCGCGGAGCGCCAGTTCGCTCCGCTGTGATCGCATGATGTAAGGCGCAAGCCTTCAATCGAAAGGCTCTGCCCAAGGTAGAGCCTTTTTAGTTTTATGGCGGCAAAATTATGAAGTTTATCGACGAAGCAAAAATCGAAGTCATCGCGGGCGATGGCGGCAACGGCTGCGCCTCTTTCTGCCGTGAAAAATTCAGGCCTTTCGGCGGTCCCGATGGCGGCGATGGCGGCAAGGGCGGCACCATTTGGGCAGTCGCCGACCGCAATATCAACACGCTCGTCGATTTCCGCTTCTCCAAAATGCACAAGGCTCGTAATGGCGAGCCTGGCCGTGGCGCAGATTGCTATGGCAAGGGCGCGGATGACATCCACCTGCGCATGCCTGTCGGCACCTTGATCATCGACAACGCGAGCGGCGAAATTCTGGCCGATTTGACCGAACACGGCCAGATCGAAATGCTGGCCAAGGGCGGCGAGGGCGGCTGGGGTAATATCCACTTCAAGTCCTCGACCAACCGCGCGCCACGCCAAAAAGGCGAGGGCAAGGAAGGCGAACGCCGCGAACTGCGCCTGGAACTGAAAGTACTGGCCGATGTGGGCCTGCTGGGCATGCCGAACGCCGGCAAGTCGACGTTTATTTCGGCCGTCTCTAACGCGCGCCCGAAAATTGCCGATTACCCATTTACCACCCTGCACCCGAACTTGGGTGTAGTGCGCGTGTCGCACGAGAAGAGCTTTGTGATCGCCGACATTCCCGGCTTGATCGAAGGCGCTTCCGAAGGCGCGGGCCTGGGCCATCAATTCCTGCGTCACTTGCAGCGCACGGGTCTGCTGTTGCACATCGTCGACCTGGCGCCGTTTGAAACCAACGTCGATCCTGTCAAGGAAGCCAAGGCGCTGGTCAAGGAACTGAAGAAATACGACGAGTCGCTGGTCGACAAGCCGCGCTGGCTGGTGTTGAACAAGCTCGACATGGTGCCGGAAGAAGACCGCAAGAAGCTGGTGAAGGACTTCCTCAAGCGTTTCGCCTGGAAAGGTCCCGTCTTCGAGATTTCCGCGCTGAACCATCAGGGTTGCCCGGAACTGGTGAATGCGATTTATCAACATCTGGAAGCGAAGAAACACAGCGAAAGCCGTGCCGAAGAAACGCAGATGACCGAAGAAGCACGCGGTATCTCGTCGATCGACCCGGATGATCCGCGTTTCAAGATCATCGACTAAGGCTGTATCCTGATGTCAGTACAGGCGGTCGCTGTCGCGTCCTCGCGCAAGCAAGCGTGGCAGCGCCGTGTATTGCATCTGATCGCGTATGCTTACGGGCTGAGCGCGGTCGCCTGCCTGCTGTTCGCCGATGAAATGGCGGCCGGCATGGGCATCTTCCTCAATGGCGTCAATGGCTACAGCCAGTTCTACGCCTCCCATGTCGGTGTCTGGGGCGCTACCGCGCTCCTGGCGCTGTTCGCAGCACGGCAGGGCGAACCGCCCATCCTCGGCGATATCACTGCAATGTTGGTCCTGGCGCAGCCCGCTGGCCGTTTGTACGCGGCCATCAGCTTCGGCTTGCCCCAGGGTTTTGTGTTGTTCATGTGCGCAATCGAGCTGCTGGCGGGGTTGGCCTTGCTGTGGCTGCGTCTTGCGCGCTGACGTCTATTAAGTGAAGAGCGCCGCCCCATGGATTCCGTGATTCAAAAAGCTACCCGCATTATCATCAAAGTCGGCTCTTCGCTGGTCACCAACGATGGCCGCGGACTCGATCATGTCGCCATTGCCCGCTGGGCTGCGCAGATTTCCGGCTTGCGCGCGATGGGCAAGGAAGTCGTGCTGGTCAGCTCCGGCGCCATCGCCGAAGGCATGTTACGCCTCGGTTTCGAGCAGCGCCCCACCGATATCCACGAATTGCAGGCGTGCGCCGCCGTCGGCCAGATGGGCCTGGCGCAAATCTATGAGAGCAGCTTCCGCGCCCACAGCCTCGGCACGGCGCAGGTGCTGCTGACCCACGCCGACCTGGCCGACCGCGAGCGCTATCTGAACGCCCGCTCCACCCTGACGACCCTGCTGCGCCTGGGCGTGGTGCCGATCATCAATGAAAACGACACTGTCGTCACCGATGAAATCAAGTTCGGCGACAACGATACCTTGGGCGCCCTGGTGGCCAACCTGATCGAGGCCGATGCCCTGGTCATCCTGACGGACCAGCACGGTCTGTTTTCGGCTGACCCGCGCAAGGACCCGAACGCTTACCTGATCACGCAGGGCATCGCCGGCGATCCGGCTCTGGAAGCGATGGCTGGCGGCGCCGGCAGCAGCCTGGGTCGTGGCGGCATGCTGACGAAAATCCTCGCTGCCAAGCGCGCCGCCAAGTCGGGTGCCCACACCATCATCGCCTGGGGCCGCGATAGCAACGTACTCAGCCGTCTAGCCCATGGCGAAGCGATCGGTACGGAGTTGCTGGCACAAACGGGGCAATTGACAGCGCGTAAGCAGTGGATGGCCGACCATCTGCATACGGCTGGTGCCGTCGTGCTGGACGCGGGCGCCGTGCAAAAGCTGCGCCAGGAAGGCAAGTCCCTGCTGCCGATCGGCGTGACGGGCGTGAACGGCGAATTCGGCCGCGGCGCCGTGATCACCTGCGTCGATGCAGCCGGCGTGCCCGTGGCGCGCGGCCTGTCCAACTACACGAGCGGCGAAGCGCGCCGCATCATGCGCAAGCCCTCCACCGAGATCGAGTCCATACTCGGCTACATGGAAGGCCATGAGCTGATTCATCGTGACAATATGGTCTTGCTATAGGTCGGATTAGGCCCGAAGGGCCGTAATCCGACAACACCCCAGGCAGCAACAATGTGTCGGGTTACGCCCTGCGGGCTAACCCGACCCACGCAGCAACGACATCGGCCTACACTCGGGCCGTTTTTTTTACCTATACCACGGCAGGCATCGGTGACTTGCTCTTGTAATCGCACAGGTCTGCAATCATGCAGTTCCAGCATTGCGGTTTGCGCGCCGTGCACGTGTAGCGGCCGTGCAGGATGAGCCAGTGGTGGGCGTCGTGCAGAAATTCCTTGGGTATGAATTTCAGCAGTTTTTGCTCGACGATATCGACGTTCTTGCCTGGTGCGATGCCTGTGCGGTTCGAGACGCGGAAGATATGCGTGTCGACCGCCATGGTTGGTTCGCCAAATGCCGTGTTCATGACCACATTTGCCGTCTTGCGGCCCACGCCGGGCAAGGCTTCCAGCGAGGCGCGGTCGCGCGGCACTTCGCCGCCGTGCTGATCGAGCAAGATCTGGCAGGTGGCGATGACGTTCTTGGCCTTGGTGCGGAACAGGCCGATGGTGCGGATATAGCTGGCCAGTTCGTCGACGCCCAGCGCCAGTATCCTGGCTGGCGTATTGGCGACCGGATACAGCAAGCGTGTTGCCTTGTTGACGGACACGTCCGTCGCCTGCGCCGACAGCAGCACGGCGATCAGCAGCTCGAACGGCGTTGTGTATTCGAGTTCCGTTTTCGGCGAAGGATTGGCAGCGCGGAAGCGCGTAAAGATTTCCAGGCGTTTGGCGGCGTTCATGCGTCTTTTTTCGGCGTGTTGGAGGCGGGCGGTTCGGTCTGGGCAGCGGCGCTGGCGGCGGCCTTGGCGCGCGCGCGCTCCATGGCGGCGGCGATGATGGCGCGCTTGCGCTCTTTTTCCGCTACTTCATCGGGCGTGACGGGCAATTCCTGCGTCACTTCCTGCATCTTGGCGACGGCCTTGGCGGCCAGGCGCGCGTCGTTGGCCTCGGCTTCGCGGCGCAGCCGCTGCGCGCGGAAATCGTGGCGCGTGCGGGCGTCGTCGGCGTCCATCTGGCTCCAGGCATCCCAGCCTGTGGCGTCGCCGCTGACGGGATACATCACGATGCAGTCGACGGGGCAGGGTGCCACGCACAGGTCGCAGCCCGTGCACAGGTCCGTGACGACCGTATGCATCTGCTTGGCGGCGCCGACGATGGCGTCCACGGGACAGGCCTGGATGCACAGGGTACAGCCGATACACAGCGATTCATCGATGTAAGCGACAGATCGCGGGCGTTCGAGGCCATTGACGGGATTGAGCGGAATGACTTTTTTGCCCAACAAGCCGGCCAGGCGTACGATGCCTTGTACGCCGCCCGGTGGGCACTGGTTGATGTCGGCGTTGCCGGCGGCAATCGCTTCCGCATACGGGCGGCAGCCGTTGTAGCCGCATTTGGTGCATTGCGTTTGCGGCAGCAAATCTTCGATCTGGTCGGCAAGTGAGGGAGAGGCGGGATGCGGCACGGTCATCTTCAATACGGTAAAACGTCATTATCGGCCATCTGGGCCGCATATAAGTAAAAACCTGTGTCGTGTAAGGGGATAGTGCGCCCCGGCTGGCTGTTGCAGGCGCGCCGCAATCGTATTTTATTTCCCTTGGGAATGTCAAAGTGCAAATAAACAACTTTGCAATTTCTTTTTTTTATGGGAGCATGATTTTTATCAAGGCAATGATAAAAAAAGCCGACCGCCAGACCTGTTGCCGCCCCCTACACTGTGAGGCGCACCAGGCCATAGGAGCAAAACATGCGTTTCCTCCGGACAGTTGGTTTGCCCTTCTGTTTGTTCATGCACTCTACGCTTGCCGTTGCGCACGGGCAGGCTAGCTCCCCCATGGCGGCGCCTGGCGCTGCCAGCTCGCGCATCGTTCGCTTCGCGGCGGAAGACTGGCCGCCCTTCATTTCCCATGGCCTGCCAGCCGATGGCATGTCGGGCGCCATGGTCAGCGCCGTCTTTGAGCGGCTTGGCTATACGGTCAGATATGAATATTTTCCCTGGAAGCGCGCCATGCAGTTTGGCCTTGCCAGTCCCCGATACGCCGGTTTCCTGGCCGTCTGGCGCACGCCCGAACGGGAAAAACTCTGTCACTTTTCTGTTCCTGTTGGTAACACGCAGGGCGTGCTGGCCTATCTGAAGGAGGATGGCGCGCCGGGTGCTACCCTGGCCGAGCTGGGCAAGCTGCGCATCGGCACCGTGGCCGGTTATTCGAATGGCGAGCAGTTCGATGGCATGGTGGCGCGCGGCGAGCTGAAGACGGAAGAGGGTTTGAACGACGCCACGAATCTGAAGAAACTGTTCATCAAGCGTTACCGCGTGATCGTCATCGAGCGCCACGTCCTGCAGCATTTGCTGATGGGACGCAACTTCAGCAAGGCCGAGCGCGAGCGTATCGCCATCATCGATACCGTGTTCAAGGAGCGCCCCGTGCATGTGTGCTTCAAGCGCGATGAGGAAGGTGGTGCACAGCAAAAACGCTTCAACGAGGCGGCGCGCGATATCGATACGGCCCGGCTGGAACGCGATTACTGGAAGCGGCTCGACCAGAGCCTGGCGAGCGCCCCAGCGACGCCCTGACACGGCGCGCCGCTGTTGTTAGTTGCCAAAACGAAATATCTAAATACGAAACCATTCGTTCTTGTTTGTTTATCCATCCTTTAGTCTGCAGCCACAGTGTTGACGACTTTGAAAGGATGTTTTCGTATGTTGGAACTGATAGCCAAGCAAGACCCCGCACCACGCCTGCGGCAACTGGCGCACGCCGTCTCGGTGGCCGTTCTGGCGCTGGCAGCGCCCGGCGCAAGCTATGCGCAGGCGGTGCCGGACGACGCTGGCGCGCTGGCTGGCGCCCCGCTCGACGCCGTCATCGTCACGGGCGCGCGTGGCACGGGGCGCACCGTGGCCAACAGCGCCGCGCCCATCGACGTGATCAGCGCGCAGCAGTTGCTGGCGACGGGAAAATTGAATCTGCTCGACGCGCTGGACACGGCCTTGCCGTCGTTTAACTTGCCGGCCCGCGTGCAGCCCGACCTGGGCAGCATCGTGCGCGCCGGCCAGCTGCGCAACCTCGACCCATCGCATACGCTGGTGTTGGTCAATGGCAAGCGCCGCCATACGACGGCCATCGTCAATGAGGATGGCTTTCCCGGTTCCGTCGCCACCGACCTGGCCTTGATACCCACGAGTGCCATTGCCAGCGTGGAAATCCTGCGCGACGGCGCCTCGGCCATCTACGGTTCCGACGCGATTGCCGGCGTCATCAACATCATCCTGAAATCCGATGACAAGGGCAGCTTCAGCGCGCAGCTCGGTTCCACCGACGATGGCGATGGCACGAACGGGTCCGTGCGCATCGATGGCGGCACGCGCCTGGGCGAGCATGGCTTTGCCCACTTCGGTGCCGAAGTCCAGCGCCAGGGCATCGCTGTGCGCAATTTCGGACTGAATCCCACTTATCTGTCGTATCCGGCCGTGCGCAACAGCGATGGCCAGCTGGTGAAATTGGGACCGAACAACAGCTTGCCGGCCGGCGCCTCGCCGAACCCGGCTGAAGCGAAACGCAACAGCAATCCGTGGCGCAATACGGGCGTGCCGCAGACCTCGACTGCGTCGCTCAGCGCCAACCTCGGCTATGACGTGTCGAGCGAGGTGCAACTGTACGGCTTCGGCACGTATGCCCACCGTAATGCCCGTTCGGCACAGAATTTCCGCCTGCCCAATACCATTTTCAATAACAACAAGGGCTTGCTGTCCGTGTATCCCGACGGATTCACACCCTATGAAACGACGAGCGAAAACGATGTTGCGCTGACGGGCGGTATCAAGGGCGAAACGGCGGGCTGGAGTTGGGATGTCAGCAGCACCTACGGCCGCGACGATATCGATGTGGGCGTGGAGCACTCGGCCAATTACTCGCTCAATTATCCCGGTGGCAAGACCGATTTTGACATCGGCAATCAGCGCTACAGCCGCTCGACCACCAACGCCGACGTGCGCCGTCCCGTGCCGCTGGGGCTGAGCGAGCCGGCGGACCTCAGCGTCGGCCTCGAGTATTCGCATGAAACGCAGCAACGCAGCCCGGGCGAGCCCGCTTCCTGGCAGGGCAGCGGCTCGTCGGCGCTGGCCGGCTACCTGCCTGTCGATGCGTCCGACACGGCGCGGCACAGCTATGCGGCGTATATCGGACTGGGGGCCAAGCTGACGCCGCAATTGCTGCTCGACACGGCCCTGCGTGCCGAAAAGTATTCGGATTTCGGCAGCAAGACCACGGGCCGCTTGTCCGCCCGTTATGACGTCACGCCCGCTGTCGCCGTGCGCGGCACCGTCAGCAACGGTTTCCACGCGCCCAGCCTGGTGACGCAATCGTATTCGAATACGTCCGATCATGCGGGCGTGCCGTACACCCTGGCGCAGCCGAATTCTGCCGCCGCGCGGGCCCTGGGCGCGCAGCCGTTGAAACCGGAAAAATCGACGAATCTGTCGGCTGGCCTGACTTTCAATCCTACGCCCACCCTGCGCTTTGCCGTTGATGCGTATCAAATCAAGGTCAGCGACCGCCTGGGCGTGTCGTCGAACATCGGCATCGACCGCAGCTCGGGCGTGGCGCTTGACGGCAGTGGCCGCCCGCTGACGGCGGCGCAAGCGAGTGTTATTGAAAACCTGCTGCGCTCGGCAGGCTTGACGGTGGGCAATGGTCTGGTGGCGCATTATTTTGCCAATGTGGGCGACACGCGCACGCGCGGCATCGATTTCACGGCGGAAGATGTCTTGCGCTTGGCCGATGGCAAGCTGCGCTGGACGGCGGCCGCAAATATCAACCACACGAGCCTGGTGGGCAAGGCCGACCTTCCCGCCGTACTGCAAGGCTTGCCGAACATCGGCACCCTGAGCAAATCGGCCGAGTACGACTTGCTGTACCGGGCACCGCGCGACAAGGAAATTCTCACCGTGGCGTATGAAAAAGCGGGCTGGGCCCTAAACGTGCGCGAGACGCGCTACGGCAAGCTCAAGCGCCTGAACGCCATCACGGGCGGTGATTATCAGCTGAAGGCTGCCTTCGTGACGGATGTCAGCGTCGGCTACGACATCAGCAAGCGTATCAACGTGACGGTGGGCGCCAACAATGTCTTCGACCAGAGGCCCAGCCAGGTACCGCGCGAAGCGCGCAGCGCGTCGAATCTGGCGCAGTACACGGGCGCATACGACAACTCGGGACCATTGGGCGTTCTCGGTGCGTATTACTACGCCCGCGCCAGCGTGGCTTTCTGATTTTCCACATCCCCCTACCTACCATCAAGAACAGGAAATCTTCTATGTCTGACAATAATCAACACGCGGCCATTGATCTGGAATGGGCCAATCTCCTCTCGCCGCAACGCCGCACGGTCTTGCGCGGCGGTGGCCTGGTGGCGGCGCTGGCCGCTTCGGGACTGGCTGGTTCGGCACTGGCGCAGGATGGCGCAGTCAAACGCGTAAAAGACGTTAAACCAGCGGCGCCCGGCAAGAGTCCGTGGGGCGAGCATACGGATACGGCACCCACGCCGCGTCCCGCCAGCGTGCGTCCCGGCGAGGAAACCTTGCCGTCAACACCGCGTGCCTATACGGATATCGAGAGTTATCACGCGCATATCTATTTTGATGAAGACAGCTATCAGAAGGCGGCGCTGATACGCAAGTGGGCGGCCGAGCGCTTCCAGATCGAATTGGGCGACTGGAACCTGGAGCCACGCGGCCCACACGTGACGCCCTCGTTTTACTTTGGCTTCACCAATGATCTATTGCCCGTGATTGTGCCGTGGCTGCAGTTGAACAGCCTGGGCCTGACGATATTGATCCACCCGAATACGGAAGATCCGCGCGCCGACCATTTGTATTACGCGCTGTGGGTGAACCGTTCGCAGCCCGTGAATGCCTATGCGATGAAGAAGCCGGGGCCGGGTGAGCCGAGAGTCGAGCAAATCTTCGTCAATACGCGCCCGACAGTGAAAATCGAGCGCGCATGAGCTGGGCATAAAAAAAACGGCACGCCAGGGTAGCCTGGCGTGCCGTTTTGCTTGAAACAAAGCCTATCAGCCGTGTTTCTGGATGAATTCACCGATTTTCGGGCAAATGATCTCGCGCCAGCGGCGGCCCGAGAAGATGCCGTAGTGGCCGCATTTCGGCGCCACGAAGTCTTGCTGCATCTCGGCAGGGATACCGGAACACAAGTCATGCGCCGCCTGCGTCTGGCCGGCGCCGGAAATATCGTCCAGTTCGCCTTCCACGGTGAACAGCGCCACATTCGTGATGTCTTGCGGACGCACCAGCTGGCCGCCCACTTTCCACGTGCCCATCGGCAGGCTGAATTCCTGGAAAACCGTTTTAATAGTTTCCAGGTAGTACTCGGCCGGCATGTCCAGCACGGCGTTGTACTCGTTGTAGAACTGGCGGTGGCCTTCCGCCGGTTCGTCGTCGCCCGTCACCAGGTGCATGTAGAACTCGCGGTGGCTTTGTGCATGGCGGCCCGGGTTCATGGCGATGAAACCGGCATGCTGCAGGAAGCCTGGATACACCTTGCGGCCAAAGCCGGGATAGTTCGGCGGCACCGCGTAGATCACGGTGTTTTCAAACCACGAGAATTTCTTTTCCGTCGCCAGGTTGTTTACCTGCGTAGGCGAGCGGCGCGGATCGATGGGGCCGCCCATCATGGTCATGGTTTTCGGCATGTGCGGATCTTTGGCCGTCGCCATCAGCGAGATGGCAGCCAGCACAGGCACGGTCGGTTGACAGACGGAAATCACATGCAGGTCCGGCGCCAGCAGACGGATGAACTCTTGCACATAATAAATGTAGTCGTCCAGGTGGAACGGGCCCTCCGTCAGCGGTACCATGCGCGCGTCCGTCCAGTCGGTGACGTAGACATCGTGCTCGGCCAGCAAGCCACGCACGGTATCGCGCAGCAGGGTCGAGTGGTGACCGGACAGGGGGGCAACCAGCAAAACTTTAGGCTGTTGCAAGCCAGTGGCTTCTTTTTTGAAGTGAATCAGGCGGCAAAACGGTTTTGTGACGACAACGTGTTCGCTGATGTCGACGCTCTCACCCTGGACGAGCACGGATTTGATGTCGAATTGCGGTTTTTCGTAGTCTTTGCCAAGGCGGTACATCAGCTCGTAGCCGGCTGCGATGCGTTGCGAAAACGGAGTGTGGGCCAGTGGGGAAACCGGGTTGGTAAATAACTTGGAGGACATGTCTGCCCATTGCATCACCGGAGTGAGGAAAGAGCGTTGCAGTTCGTGCAGTTGGTAAAGCATATAGAGTCCTTGTTTAATTCCAAGCGCCAATATCGGCTCAAATATCATAATCCAATTCTACGATATTTGTTGAGGACAAAATGTGCTTTACCACGCATAGGATCACAGTTTGCGCAATGATGTGACAGCGCGCCACACTTGCGTGGATAGACCTGCAACGATGTTTTAAAAGCAAAAAAAGCAGCGTTTCCGCTGCTTTTTGTACATTTATTTGCCGCTATGCCCCTGCGGGGAGGGCGATCCCAGCCGGAACGACCGCCGCAACTGCCGTGTGCTTAGCGCACCAGCATGTCGAGCTTGTCCTTGACGTCCTTGTATTGCTCGGCTTCCGGCAAGGCAGCCTTCGTCTTGGTGATCGAAGGCCAGTTGCGGGCCAGATCGACGTTGATCTTGATGAAGGCTTGCTGGTCGCCCGGCACGTCTTCTTCCGCGAAAATCGCGTTCACCGGGCACTCTGCCACGCAGACGGCGCAGTCAATACATTCGTCCGGATCGATTGCCAGGAAGTTCGGGCCTTCCCGGAAACAATCTACCGGGCAGACATCGACGCAGTCGGTGTAGCGACAGGCGATGCAGGATTCGGTGACAACGTGGGTCATAACAGTCCTATCAATTTGGGGGAGGTGCTGTAGCGCCTGCAGGAACTTCGGCGGCGCATACTAAAGCAAAGCATTGTATTTTAAGGCAATTCGCTATTTCTCACAAATCCCGCTTATATACAATACATATAAGCAAATTCATTTTTACGCGTTGCCGTTGCCGCGCAGAGAGCGCATTTCAGCGACTATCCGGGACGTTGCCATGAAGAACGCGGCAAGAAAGCGACAGTCGCCCGATACGGCAGGGTGCAGGGCGTGCGGCGTGCTGTCTTGCCGTGTGGTGTTTTTGTTTTGCTCAAATCAAAACCGACACAAAATACATGCCAGAAAAATCAGGCGCCGGCACGTATTTTCGTCAGCAACTGTTGCCAACGTGCGTTTTCAGCGCTGCCATCCTCGGTAAACGTGATGGTGCGGCGCGCGGTAGGCGCCTCGACGGTGATCTGCCAATGGGGGATATCGGCGCCCAGCTGTTCGCCCGTGCCCTGCGGGTGCGTGAAAAAGCCGCTGCTGGCCAGTGCCGCTTCCAGCCCGGGGCCGGCCGGATGGGCTTGCGTATCGATGTCGTACTGTTCACTCAGGCCGGCAAAGCCGCCGCTGCTGCGGGCTGAAATTTTCATGGTACTCCTTGCTATCGATGGTGGTAGGACGCGCTATGGCCTGCCGCTAGTCCGGCAGGCCTGAAGCGGGCGTGCTGGTGCGCTGCCGGGCTGTCTATCGGTGGCCGTAACTGCGGCACCAGGCGGCCAGCGCGTCGCGCTCCGCTTCGAGCAATTGATCCGACTCGCTGTATTGCGCATGGTTCATGGTACCGCAGCAGGCGCGCCTGTCTTGCACTGCGCCCACTTCGTCGACGATATCGGGGGCAAAGCTCGTCTGGCCATCTTCTGTCATGGCATAGGCCTTGAACACTTCGCGCACGGTAAAGCTGTTGCGGATGAAATCGAGGTAGGCGCCATTGCCGTCGGCCCCGGCGATTGTCAGCATGTGGCCAGCCACGTCGGCAAACGTGGCGGCCTGCTCGGGCGACGCCACCAGGGCGCGCAGGACCAGGCTGCGCAGGTAGTCGCCGCAGCGGTGCAGCACGGCCGCATCGTCTTCCAGCTGGGGCTGGCGTTCGTGGGCAAAGATGTCGGCCAGGATGTCGTAGATGGCGCCCGTAAACACTTGCGAGATGGCGTGCACTTCCGTGCCTGCTTCCGACAATTTGATGTCATTGTCGGCATTGCGCAAGCCGTTCGGCCGGCCCAGGGCCAGGCCGAACTGCTCCGCCAGGTCGGCGAGAAATGTCTTGTCGTGCAGATCGGACTTGGTTTGCGCGATCACGGCTTCGACCTGGTCCAGCTGCGACAGGGCCAGGAAGATGGCCGTCAGGTCGCCGAACGATTCGTGCAAGCCGCCCGTTTGCGGTGGATTGTTGCTGAGGAGCCAATTGGGCTTGAGGCCATCGAGCACGGCGTGCCCCGTTTCATGCGAGACGATGTCGAGCGAGCGGCAGGTGTAGACGCGCTCGGTGGCGCCGCTGGGGATGAAGTCGCCGAACTTGAGGGCCTTGTCGCTGCGGCTGTAATACGCATTCATGACATTGGGTAAACCGTGCGGAAATACGCGCAGGGGCGCCGTGTTGCTGGCGCTATTCCATTGCCAGGGCAGCGGCGGCGCCGTGTCGTTGCGGGCCAGCGCGCGCTGGTACATGGTGAGCGTCATGCGCACGATGGCAAACGTGTGTACGGCATCGAACTGGTCGGTGTTGGGCGAGACGATGAAGTCGCCAAAGGCATTCGGGCTGACCTGCGCGATGCCCGGTTCGCCAAACGTGATGCGCGCGTCGCGCGGGCCTTGCAGGATCAGACCTGGCAGGAAGGACTTGCGCGTGCCCAGGTCGCTGACGGACGGGTCTTGCTTCCAGATCAGCACGCGCGAACCGACGGGCACGGCGGCCAGGTTGCGGACCGTTGCCTCGCTCAGGCGGGGCGGGCCTGGCTGCAGGGTCAGTTGCGCATTCTTGCGGTGCTGGCGGTACGGCGCCGAGGGGGTAGGGACATAGCCGACGGGCAAGGACACGCATTTGCTCAGTACGGCGTCGGCCGGCACGATGACTTTCTGGTCCATGGTAGCTCTCCAAGACACGCGCAACTGGAACTGGAATAGTCGTCCCGCTTCGGCGCGTCCGGTTTGATCCCGCGCAAACGATGCGCGGGAAGGACGGGCTTTTTTAGCCGTCCGGCGCCAGCTGCCGCCATGCCCGCCGTATGGCGGCTGGTATGATGCTGGCCGTATTGCCCGTTTTTATAATAAAAGGATCGTTTGATGGCGGATATAAATATAGTTCAGCAACATAAGCTGACAGCAGCAAAGGCGCGCGAAGCGGCACAGCAAGTGGCCGACAAGCTGGCCCAGGAATATGACCTGGTGTGTGCCTGGGATGGCGATGTGCTGCGCTTCGAGCGCAGCGGCGTCGATGGCTCGCTGACCCTGGAAAAAGAGCAGGCGCAACTGCAAATCAAGCTGGGCTTCATGCTCAGCGCCTTTGCTTCCACCATCGAAGGCAAGATTGCCGAGAAGATGCGCAAGGTGTTTACCGAGTCAGTTTGATGGCGTTTCACCCGCTTGTCTGGCGCCAAATTTGGTGCTAGGGAGCGTCTCGCAGTGATGGGCGAAAAGACGATGAAAACACGTCTCTTTTCGCCTTTTTTACGTCTGACTGTACGTTAGCGAACATTGCTATCACATTTCTACTTGGAAAGCTATTGGACTTTAGTGCCTTTTTGCGTTATACTTGAGTCATATTTACAACAGCTACACCGCGTTTCACCTTCTGCTTCGCAGTACTCTCCGCTCGCTGAGTGGTGAATAATTCTTCGGGTTTTACACCCGCATCCAGTTAAAAGTAGCTTGGTCGATTTTTTCGGTCAAATACATTTGGTGCCATGTATTTGCATGGCGCTAGCGTTGTTAAAAGTCCTGAACCACAGCCTCTTTTAGCACGCACACGGCACCCCGGCATCGGCTTTGGCCATCCGCTGGTCACACGCGTGTCACCCCCTGTTTACTGTCGCTCCCGTGCGCTTTTGCGCCGTGGCGTAGCCGACGCAACAGGGTTTGCTGATTCCCGCCGCAAGCTAGCAGCTTGCTGGGTTTCATTCCATTCGTCAAATCGAGGGAGAACCACATCGTGGCAAAACAAATCATTATCGACCATGTGTTCAAAGTGTTCGGCGACAAGCCAGAAGAAGCACTTGAACTCGTCCGTCAGGGCGCCAGCAAGCAGGATATTCTGGCCAAGACCGACTGCACCATCGGCGTTTTCGACGCCACCTTTACCATTGAGGCAGGCGAGATCTTCGTCATCATGGGCCTGTCCGGTTCGGGCAAGTCGACCCTGGTGCGCATGCTGAATCGCCTGATCGAGCCGACCGCCGGCCGCATTTTGATCGACGGCAACGACATCAATACCTTGCCGGACGCCCAGTTGCGCGCCCTGCGCCGCAAGGACATCAGCATGGTGTTCCAGTCGTTCGCGCTGCTGCCGCAAATTACCGTGCTAGACAACACTGCCTTCGGCATGGAACTGGCCGGCATGCCCAAGGCCGAGCGCCATGCGCTGGCCCAGCAAGCGCTGGAGCAGGTGGGCCTGGACGGCTACGGCGCCAGCTATCCTGACGAATTGTCGGGCGGCATGCAGCAGCGCGTGGGCCTGGCCCGTGCGCTGGCCTGCGATCCATCGATTTTGCTGATGGATGAAGCGTTTTCCGCCCTTGATCCGATTATTCGTACGGAAATGCAATCGGAACTGCTGCGTTTGCAGCAAATCAAGCGCCGCACCATCGTCTTCATTTCGCATGACCTCGACGAAGCCATGCGCATCGGCGACCGCGTTGCCATCATGAAGGACGGTCACGTGGTGCAAGTGGGCACGCCGGAAGAAATCCTGCGCAAACCGGCCAACGATTATGTGCGTAACTTCGTGCGCGGCGTCGATGCGGCGGCCGTCTTCAAGGCCAGCGATATCGCCCGCAAGAGCCAGATCGTGGTGTCGGAGTCGCCGAGCCGCGGCTCGCGCGCCGCGCTGTCGATGCTGGAAGAGCAGGATCGCGCCTTTGCGTATGTCGTCAATCCGCAGCGCAAGTTCCTCGGCGTCGTTTCGGCCGATTCCTTGCGCAGTGCGCTCGACGGCCATGTCGGCCCGCTGGGTCTGGCGCATGCCTATCTGCCCGACGTGCAGACCATCAATGCAGATGAGCCAGTCGCCGGCCTCTTTGGCCAGGTGGCGCAACTGCCTTACGCCGTCCCTGTGGTGGCCAATGACGGCAGCTTCCGCGGCGCCATCAGCAAGACAACTCTGCTGAAGTTCCTCGACCGCGATACGCCAGCCATTGCCGAGCCACAACAACAGAAAGGACAAGCATGAACCCAAGCACCGTTTCCACAGTAGAACCTGTTGTTGAACAGGCCGCCCACATCAATCCCTGGGCGCTGACGCCGCCCACCGACGCCAGCACCGCGTGGCTCGATGCCGCCGCGCCTGCCGTGCAGCCGGAACAGGCGAGCGGCTTTCACCTGACGCAGATTTTCGACGGCTCGCTGCCGCTGGAAAGCTGGATCAACCAGGGCCTGGGCTGGGTCGTGGCGCATTTCCGCCCCTTTTTCCAGGCCGTGCGTGCGCCGATCGACAGCGTGTTGTCCGGCGTGGAAGGCGTGCTGCTGGCCGCTCCGTCGCTGACGGTGATCGCCATCATCGGTTTGCTGGCATGGCAATTTACCAGCCGCACCCTGGCCATCGGCACCGTGCTGGCATTGCTGCTCGTCTCGATGCTGGGCATCTGGCCGGAAGCCATGACCACCCTGTCGCTGGTACTCACGTCGTTGGCGTTCTGTCTGGCCATCGGTTTGCCGTTGGGCATTTTCCTCGCCAGCAGCGACCGCGCGCAGAATATCCTGCGCCCCCTGCTCGACGCCATGCAGACGACGCCCGCCTTTGTTTATCTGGTGCCGGTGGTGATGCTGTTTGGTATCGGCAATGCGCCAGGCGTGATCGTGACGATCATCTTTGCCTTGCCGCCGCTGGTGCGCCTGACCAACCTGGGTATCCGCCAGGTGCGTCCTGACCTGATCGAAGCGGCCCGCGCGTATGGCGCCTCGCCGTGGCAGTTGCTGACCCGCGTGCAGTTTCCGCTGGCCATGCCGTCCATCATGGCCGGTATCAATCAGTCGCTGATGCTGTCGCTGTCGATGGTCGTGATCGCCTCGATGATCGCCGTCGGTGGTCTGGGTCAGATGGTACTGCGCGGTATTGGGCGCCTGGACATGGGTCTGGCAACCGTGGGTGGTCTGGGCATCGTGCTGCTGGCCATCACCCTGGACCGTTTGACGCAAGCGATGGGCCAGCCGCGCCGTGGCGTGCGCCACTGGTATCAGACGGGGCCTGCCGGTTTCGTGCTGCGCCTGGTGCGCGGCAACGCTGCCAAGGCTGAAGCGAATGCCGCACAGCAAGCCACGCTTGCCAACGCACAATAAGAAAGAGAAAGGATACACATGCATCAAATTGACAATTTTAAAGTGACGCAAAAATCGCAACGCAAGTTCCAGTTGTTTTCCGCCCTGGCGATCGCCGCCCTGGCCCTGACCACCAGCCTGGCCATGGCGCAGACGCCGGCCGTGGCTGCCGATGCGCTGCCCGGCAAGGGCGTCAAGGTGCAGCCGCTGCAAAGCTCGATCGCGGAAGAAACCTTCCAGACCATGCTGGTCGACAAAGCCCTGGAAAAGCTGGGCTATGAAGTGCAGCCGATCAAGGAAGTGGAGTACCCGACCGCGCATATCGCCATCGCCAATGGCGACGCCACCTTCATGGCCGTGCACTGGGACCCCATGCACAAGGATTTTTATAACAATGCGGGCGGCGACGCCAAGCTGTTGCGCACGGGCCAGTATGCCGGTCCGGCTGCGCAAGGTTATCTGATCGATAAGGCGACTGCGGAAAAGTACAACATCACGAATATCGACCAGTTGCGCGATCCCACCCTGGCCAAGCTGTTCGACCATGATGGCGACGGCAAGGCCGACTTGACGGGTTGTAATCCAGGCTGGGGCTGCGAAGCGCTGATCGAGAACCACATGGATGCGTACAAATTGCGCAAGACGGTGACGCACGTGCAGGGCAGCTATGCGGCCCTGATCGCCGATACCCTGGGCCGCTACAAGCGTGGCGAGCCGATCCTCTACTACACGTGGACGCCGTACTGGGTCAGTGGCGTTCTGGTGCCGGGCAAGGACGTGGTCTGGCTGAAAGTGCCATTCTCGGCCAATCCGGACAAGGTGAATACCCGCCTCGACGATGGCAGCGATTACGGTTTTGCCGTCAACACGGCGCGCATCGTGTCCAACAAGGCCTGGGCGGAGAAAAATCCGGCCGCAGCCAAGCTGTTCGAGGTGATGCAACTGCCGGTGGCCGATATCAATGCGCAGAACGAGCGCATGCGCCGCGGCGAAAACACGCAGGCCGATATCGCGCGCCATACGGCTGGCTGGATCAAGTTCCACCAGCAGACGTTTGACGGCTGGATCGCGCAAGCGCTGGCGGCGGCAAAAAAGTAAGTTTGCAGCTGGGATAGGCGTAAAAAAAAGTGGCTACCGATTTGGTAGCCACTTTTGCGTTAACGGCCTGTTTTGGTGGTTTTTGGTGAGTTTTCAGCCGTTTTCGGCCAGTTTCAGGTGCAAAATGGGGAAAGGCTTGCCGAACGGGTCGAGTTCGGAACGGCTATCCTCGATAAAGCCCAGATGGCGATAAAAGCCATGGCCTTGCGTGTTGTGCTCGTTGACATCGACGGCCGTGGCTCCCAGGCTGGCGATCGCGTACTGGAGCAGCGCGCGGCCGGCGCCGCTGCCGCGCTGGTCGGGATGCACGAACAGCATCTCGATCTTGGCGTGTTCGACGCACAGGAAGGCATAGGCGACGCCGTCATCGGCGCGCAGCACGTGCAGCAGGCGTTCGGCTGTCACTCTGGCCAGCTCGTCGCTCACGAAGGGCATCAGGAAGGCGATATCGCTGTCGTCGAGGAAATCGTGGGTGGCGCGTACGGACAGGTGCCAGACGTCGAACAATCGGGACAGGTCGGCGGCATGTGCCAGGGAAACCCTGGAAATTGGTGATGGTGTCATGCAGAAATTATACTGCCCCGGCAGGTGCCGGGGCAGGGGAGGGAAGATCAGTCCTTCAAGTCTTCGATCAAGTCGATGTATTGCTGTTGCGCCTCTTCTTTCGAGGTGCCGGCCAGAGCTGCCCATGCGTCGAACTTGGCGCGGTTGACGAAGTCGGTCATGCCGGGACGCTCGCCCGTGGCGTCGCCGCTTGAGGCTTGCTTGAACAAGGCGTAGATTTTCAACAAGGTCATATTGTCCGGACGCTCGGACAGTGTCTTGGAATCGAGCTGCGCTTGTTCGAATTGCTCTTGTAAACTCATGATGGCTCCTGTGTGCTGATGGAATCGCTGGAAAAGTGCGGCAGGCCCGGCGGAGTGGCCACCGTGCGTGCTGCAGTGCCTGACATCATAGTGAAAAAAGGGCGCCGTGCATTAGAGGGGATACTCAAAACAAAAGCGCCGCCGCTCGATGTAGAGGGGCGGCGCCTGGCGCGGACTTGCGAGCGCGGTGCTTCTTCTTATGGAGCCAGCTTATACGCCCAGCAGTTCAACGTCGAAAATCAGGGTGGCGTTCGGTGGAATCGCGCCGCCGGCGCCGCGTGCGCCGTAGCCCAGTGCTGCCGGGATGATCAGTTGGCGCTTGCCGCCCACTTTCATGCCTTGCACGCCTTCGTCCCAGCCTTGAATGACGCGGCCTGCGCCCAGCGGGAATTCAAATGGGTCGTTGCGGTCCTTGCTCGAGTCAAATTTCGAACCGGCGCTGCCGTCGTCGTTTTGCAGCCAGCCCGTGTAATGCACGACAACATTGTTGCCGGCTTGCGCTTCAGCGCCTTCGCCGACGACGGTATCGATGTATTGCAGGCCGGAAGCGGTAGTGATGGTGGTCATGATAATCCTTGTGTAGGCGATGAAAGCTTCAGATTGTAGAGCAATGAGTTGCAAAGCGCCATTCCAGGCGCGGCGCAGGGAAAATGGGGGAATTACGGCGAAGTGTGGTTGCCGGTCGCATTTAAGGGGGGATTTCATACAAAAAATACAGTGTTCCACGTAAAATGCCTGTTTTGTATTTAACAGTGATTTCTTCCATGTTCCGCAGTCTACGCCGCCTTGTTTTTTCCTCGCTGTGCCTGGTTTCCGCAATGTCTACGGCGCAAGCCGAAGTGGTGGTGGTGCTCAATTCCCGTGATGCTACGGTGCAACTGCTGGACCAGAAAACCTATGCTCCCCTATCTACCTTTGCCGTCGGCAAGGAACCGCATCATCTGATGGAAACGCCGGACGGCAAGTCGCTGATCGTCGCCAGTTCCGTCGGCAACGAGCTGATTTTCCTCGACCCCGTCTCGGGCCAGATTCAGCGCCGCATCAGCAATATCCTCGACCCCTACCAGATCGGCTTTTCGCCGGACCAGAAATGGTTCATCTCGAACTCGCTGCGCCTGGACCGCATCGACCTGTACCGCTACGACGGCAAGAACCTGACCCTGGCCAAGCGCATCGCGCTGCCGAAGCTGCCCAGTCATATGGCGTTCACGGCCGACAGCACCATGGCCTTTATTACCCAGCAGGGCAGCAACCAGGTCAGCGCCATCGATCTGGCCACGCAAACCGTCAAATGGACCATGTCCGTGGGTCCCGCGCCGGCCGGCATCACCATGACGCCCGATGGCAAACATTTGCTGGTGGGCATCATGGGCAGCGATTATGTGGAAGTAATCGACTGGCGCACGCAAAAGACCGTCAAGCGCATCAAGGCGGGCGCCGGTACGCATAATTTCCGCGCGCTCGGTGACAACCGCATGACGTTTGTCTCGAACCGCGTCTCGAACACCATCAACATCATCGACCAGCAAACCCTGGAAAACGTGGGCACCATCAATGTGCCAGGCGGCCCGGACTGCATGGAAATCACGCCCGATGGCAAGACCATGTGGGTGACCTTGCGCTGGATCAAGAAAGTGGCCGTGATCGATTTGACCACGCGCAAGGTGATCAAGATGATACCGGTGGGCCGCTCGCCCCATGGCGTGTATTTCGCCACCCATTCGCCGCGCATGTGATGATGAAGCGTCTTATTCTGACTGGCGGCTTGCCCGCCGTGCTGCTGTGCGCCAGCGCCATGCTGTCGACCGCGCATGCCGCCGCCGCATTTGCTACCCCTACGGCCACGCCGGCCGCCTGCAAGGGCACCATCTACATGACCTTCGACACGGGCAGCCAGTCGCAAGCGCAACTGATCGCCGACGTGCTGAATAAACGCCATGTGAAGGCAACCTTCTTCCTGGCCAATGAAAAGACCACCCGCGGCGACTATTCGCTCGATGCCTCGTGGGCGCCGTACTGGAAAGACAGGGTCGCCGAAGGCCATGCATTCGGCACGCATACGTTTGACCACGTGTACTGGAAGAAGGATCTGGACCATGGCTTGATCCAGGTCAAGCCCCAGTTTGGCAAGGATGGCGGCAAGCTCGCGTCCTTCACCGACAAGCAGTTCTGCGAGGAATTACGCCGGGTCGATACGCGCTTCCAGGAGTTGACCGGGCACAAGCTTGATCCGTTCTGGCGCGCGCCGGGCGGCTACACCTCGCCGCGCACCCTGGCGGCCGGCAGCGCCTGCGGCTACCAGCATGCAGGCTGGGCGCCGGCGGGCTACTCGGGCGACGAGCTGCCCAGCGACAAGTATCCGAATGCCATGCTGCTGAAAAAAGCGCTGGCAAACTTGCGCAGCGGCGACATTTTCATTTCGCACATGGGCATCTGGTCACGCAAAGACCCTTGGGCGCCCGCCAACCTGGATGCTTTGATATCCGGCTTGCAAGACAAGGGTTTCTGTTTTGCCACGCTGCGCGAGCATCCTGCCTACGCGCAAAAGAAGGGCCAGCCATGATTGCCGCCGACATCAGCGCCATCGTGCAACCGGCTATCGACGCCGTGGTCGATGCCTTTGGCGTGGCGCAAGGCTGGCTGTTCCAGACTGTGGTGAATCCCCTCGTGTATCACCTGGGCTTTGGCGAATTCACGGAAGAGGCTTTCGAGGGCACGGAGTGGCTGCTGATCGGCCTGTGCGAACTGGTGCTGCTGTTTCTCGTGCTGCGCCCGCTCGAAGCCCTGATTCCCGCGCAAAAGATCACCGACCCGCGCGCCCGCCGGAACGATTTCATCTATACCGTGCTGCACCGCATCGGCCTGTTTTCCGTGCTGGTCTTCTTCACGCTCGATCCGCTGATGGATGCCTTGGCGGGCGCTTTGCGTTTCGATAATATCCATCCCCTGAACCTGGAATCGCTGTTGCCTGGCATCAGTCCCTTCCTCAGTTTTATCATTTATTTTGTCATACTGGACTTCGTCGACTATTGCTACCATCGTGCCTCGCACCATGTCGGCTGGTGGTGGGGCTTGCACAGTTTGCATCACAGCCAGCAAAACATGAACTTGTGGAGCGACGACCGCAATCACTTGCTCGATGACTTCTTGCGCGACGTGGTGATGGCCCTGGTGGCGCTCGGTATCGGCGTGCCGCCGGGCCAGTACGTGCTGCTGGTCTCTATTTCGCGCATTCTGCAAAGCTTGCAGCACGCGAATGTGAGGATACACTTCGGCCGCATCGGCGAGCGGCTGCTGATCTCGCCCCGTTTCCACCGCACGCATCACGCGATCGGCGTGGGGCACGAGTCGAAAGGCAAGGGCAGCATGGGGGGTTGCAACTTCGGCGTGGTCTTGCCGATTTGGGATATGCTGCTGGGCACCGCGAATTTCTCGGCGGGCTACGCGCGCACAGGCGTGCGCGACCAGCTGGCCCGCATCGACAGCCATGGCGTGGGCCGGCCTGGACGAAACTATGGCCGAGGTTTCTGGCAGCAGCAATGGCTGGGCCTGCGCCGTATGGTGGAATTTGCAAGAATTAAACGAAAAGGACGCCGTTGATGCGTAATGTGTTGAATTCGTATGGCCGCGCCTTGCTGTCGCAATTGCACGGCAAGATACTGCTGCTGAGCGTCGCGCCGTTCATCCTGTCGCTGATACTGTGGGGTGCACTGCTGTATGTGGGCCTGCAACCGCTGATCGACAGCCTGCACGCGTTGTTCACGCAGTACGATTTCTTCCGCACCAGTGGCCAGGTGCTGGCCACTTTCGGCCTGGGCATGCTGAAAGCCGTGATCGTGCCCCTGATCGCCATGTTCATGTTGCTGCCGCTGATGATATTGACGGCGCTCATTTTCATGGGACTGTTCGCCATGCCGGCCATCGGCCGCCATATTGGCGGGCGGCATTTTCCGCAGCTGGAAAAGAAACATGGCGGCAGCCTGCTTGGCAGCGTCGGCACCTCGCTGGCCACCTTTCTGTTGTTCATCGTCGTCTGGCTGCTCATGCTGCCCCTGTATGCGTTTCCGCCTGCCGCGCTGGTGGGGCAGGCCGTGCTGTGGGGTTGGCTGACCTACCGCGTGATGGCATATGACGCCATGGCCGACTACGCCAGCGTGGAAGAGCGCCACGCCATCATGCGCACGCAGCGCTGGCCCCTGCTGGCCATCGGCATGGTGTCTGGCGCGGCCGGCGCCGTGCCGGGCATGCTGTGGATGGGCGGCGTGATGTCAGTGGTGTTCTTCCCCTTCCTGGCGGCGTTCGCCATCTGGCTGTATGTACTGATCTTTATCTTTACGGGTCTGTGGTTCCAGTATTACTGCCTGGAAGCACTGTCGCGTTTGCGGGGCGTACGCGGCATGACCGACGTGGCGCCAGCGGACGCCTGACTTTAGTGAATCCTGACCTTTAATCGAATCGAACGAGGAAGTTCCATGGCTATCGGATTGATCATCATCGGCGACGAAATCCTGTCGGGCAAGCGTACTGACCAGCATTTCCCGAAAGTAGTAAGCATGCTCAAGCAGCGCGGCTTGCAGCTGAGCTGGGCGGAATACGTGGGCGATGAACCGGCCCGCCTGGTCGCCTTGCTCAAGCGCAGTTTTGCCAGCGGCGACATCGTCTTCAGCTTTGGCGGCATCGGCGCCACGCCGGACGACCATACGCGCCAGGCGGCGGCCGATGCATTGGGCTTGCCGCTGGTACTGCACCCGCAAGGCAAGCTCAATATCGAGCAGCGCATTACGGAAATGGGCGTAGAGGCGGGTGTGCCGGCCGATTTGAATTCGCCGGAAAACCTGCACCGCTTGAAAATGGCGGAATTTGTCGAAGGCGCCGAGCTGATTCCGAATCCGTACAACAAGATTGCCGGCTTTGCCGTGCGCGAACATTATTTCGTGCCGGGCTTTCCCGTCATGTCCTGGCCCATGATCGAATGGGTACTCGACACGCATTATGCGCATCTGTTCAATCAGGTGCCGCATGCGGAACATGCCTTGCTCGTGTATGAAACGGCCGAATCCCTGCTGACACCGCTGATGGTGCGCCTGGAAGCGGAGTTTCCGCTAATCAAGGTGTTCAGCCTGCCCAGCGTGGGCGATGCACAGACGCGCCGGCATATCGAACTGGGCGTCAAGGGCGAACCCACGCAGGCGGCGGCTGCCTTTGCGGACATGTGCGCCGCACTCGATACCTTGCAGGCGGAATACCACACCATCTGAGATGTTGCCCGCCCGGCGCCGGCGGCTTTTTCGCTTGTGTCCGGGCCGCCTTGCATCTTAGTACGCAGGCGACCGTTCCAAGACGTTGTTTTTTTGCGAAAATCTTCAATGAAGCAAGATTTTTGTGTGCGCTCGTCAGTCGTTTTCATGCCGATGTGGTGGAATGGTGAACAGGGACCTTGCGTGTCAAACGCGGGGTTGCCTGCCTGTGCAGCAACATGTTTTTTGATTCACTGGTATGGACATCATGTTAAGCAAGCTTTGTTGTGACCGGCCCTGGCTGGCCCTCGTCTTATCCTGCGCGGAGCGGTATCGCTACTGCATTTTCCACGCCGTCCAAACCCAACCTTACCCCAGCATCCCATGAAAGACACAGGCGTCAACCTGGCCGCGCAAGAGCGGCCCCCCTCTGATCCAGCTGCCGAGTCGCCGCCGCCGGCGATCCCGCCGAAGAAGCGCCGTTCGCGCATCTGGCCCATTTTTGCCATCATTTTGCTGGCGCTGATCGCCGGCGTGGCGTGGTTCGTCATGCGCGAAGTGCGTACGTCGGCCCTGCAGGCGGAGTTTTTCACGCGCCTGGATCGCCAGCTGACGTTCAAGGTCGAGCCTGGCCCTGCACTGGCGGGCGCCATCCGCTATCCGCAACACGGTCCGTATGACGAGCGGCTCGGCTATGCCAGCTTGCCGGATTTTATTAGCAAGCTCAATGCGCGCGACTATGCCGTCACGGCGCAGGCGCGCATGTCGCCGAAAATGGTGCAGCTGGTCGACAGGGGCATCTTTGCTACCTATCACGAGAAAAACCGCGCCGGACTGAGCATCCTCGATTGCCGCGCCGCGCCATTGTTCGCGGCCAGCTATCCCGAGCGCATGTTCGACAGCTTTGCCGAAGCGCCACCCGCGCTGGTGCAAAGCCTGCTGTTCATTGAAAATCGCGAATTGCTCGACCCGGGCACGCCCATGCGCAATCCCGCCGTGGAATGGGATCGCCTGAGCAAGGCGATTCTGGACAAGGCGCTGAACCTGTTCGGCGGCCATCGCGGCGGTGGCGGCAGCACCCTGGCCACGCAGATCGAAAAATACCGCCATTCGGAAGATGGGCGCACCAGTTCCATGCAGGACAAGCTGCTGCAGATGCTGTCGGCCAGCTTGCGCTCCTACCAGGATGGTGAAAACACCATGGAAGCGCGGCGCAAGATCGTCCTCAATTACCTGAATACCGTGCCGCTGTCGGCAAAAAGCGGTTTTGGCGAGGTCAACGGCATCGGCGATGGCATGTGGGTCTGGTATGGCCGCCCGTTTGCCGAAGTGAAAGCCTTGCTCAAGGGTAATATGGAGCAGCCGGATAGTGCGCTGGCCTACAAACAGGCGCTGAGCCTGCTGATCGCGCAGCGCCGTCCATCGCATTACCTGGTGGCCGGTGGTGCCGATCTGGAAGAGTTGACCAACAGCCATTTGCGCCTGCTGGCGCAAGCGGGCGTGATTTCGCCGCAGCTGCGCAATGCGGCCATCGCCGAAAAGCTGCGCCCGTCGACGGCATCGGGCGTGCAATCGGAAGCATCGACCTCGTTCGTCACGCGCAAGGCCTCGAATGCCGTGCGCAACCACTTGGCCAGCATGCTCGGTGATCCGCGCTTGTACAACCTCGACCGCCTCGACCTGAAAGTGGTCAGCACGCTCGATGCGCAGGCGCAAAACGCCGTGACCAAGGTCTTGCGCGAGCTGCGCGACCCGGAAGTGGCGAAAGCGGCCGGCCTGACGGGCAAGGGCATGCTGGGCAATGGCGACCCTGCCAACGTCGTCTACAGTTTTACCCTGCTGCAAAAAGGCGAGCAAGCGAACTTGCTGCGCGTGCAAACTGACAATTTTGACCAGCCGCTCGACATCAACGAAGGCGCCAAGCTGGACCTGGGCTCTACGGCCAAGCTGCGCACCCTGGTCACGTATCTGGACATCATCGATCAGTTGCACCAGCGCTACAGCGGCATGGGCGCCGCCGAACTGGGCAAGATCGCCGTCGATCCGAAGGACATGCTGTCGCAGTGGGGCATTGCCTACTTGAAACCATTGCCGCTCGGCGAGGCGCGCAACTTGCCCGCCATGCTGGCGGCCGCCATGGAACGCAAATATTCGGGCAATCCTGGCGAAGGTTTCTTCACGGGCGGTGGCTTGCATCATTTCGGCAACTTCTCCAAGCTTGACGACAGCCGCATCATGACGGTGCAGCAGGCGCTGCGCCAGTCGACCAACCTGGTGTTCGTGCGCCTGATGCGCGATGTGGCCCGCTACTACATGTTCTCGCGTCCCGATTCCTCGGCCTCGCTGCTGGCGGACGCGGACGATCCGCGCCGGGCCCAGTACCTGAGCCGTTTTGCCGACAAGGAAGGGCGCGAGTTCCTGCACCGCTTCTATCAGAAGTACCGCGGCAAGAGCGTCGACGAGCAGGAAAAGATTTTGCTGGCCAGCATACGCCCGACCCCCGTGCGCCTGGCAAATATCTTCCGCACCGTCAATCCGAAGGGCACGGTGGCGGAATTTGGCGATTTCCTTAACGCCAACTTGCCGTCGCAAAACGAAGTGCCGCCCGAGCGCGTGGCCAAGATGTACCAGCAGTATGCGATGGAAAACTGGTCGCTGGCTGACCGCGGTTATCTGGCCAATGTGCATCCGCTGGAATTGTGGATGGTGGCGTATCTGCGCCAGCACGAAGGTTCCACCCTGTCGCAGATGGTGGCGGCCAGCGAAAAGGAACGCCAGGAAGTCTATAAATGGCTGTTCAATACGCACCGCAAGCATGCGCAGGACCGCCGCATCGCCAATTTGCTGGAAGTGGAAGGTTTCCTGGAAATCCACCGCCAGTGGAAGAAGATGGGCTATCCGTTTGATTCGCTGGTGCCGTCCTACGCGACCACCCTGGGCGCGTCCGCCGACCGTCCCGCCGCGCTGGCCGAGTTGATGGGCATCATCATCAACGATGGCGTGCGCAAACCGAGCGTGCGCATCGATTCCATGCATTTCGCCGCCAACACGCCGTATGACACCATGGTCAAGCGGGGCACCAAGGTAGAGGCGGAACAAGTGCTGTCGCCGGACGTGGCCAAGGCCGTCGCCAAGGCCATCCGCGAAGTGGTGTCGGACGGTACTGCGAAGCGGGCGAAGACGGCGTTTGTCGGCGCCGACGGCGTGCCCATCCCGATGGGCGGCAAGACGGGTACGGGCGACCAGCGCTTCGACGTGTATGGCGCCGGTGGCCGCCTGATTGAGTCGCGCTATGTGAACCGTTCGGCCACGTTCGTCTTCAATATCGGCGAGCGCTTCTATGGCAGCATGACGGCGTATGTGCGGGGGCCGGAATCGAAGAACTACGATTTCACCAGCGCCTTGCCGGTGCAATTGCTGGTGTCCCTGGCACCGAGCCTGATGCCGCTGATCGAGCCGCCCGCGCCTGCGGAAGGCGTGGCCAAGCAATGTACGAATTAAGGCGTGCTTGCAGCTGAGAGCCGGCCCTCGCGGGCCGGTTTTTTTTGCTGAGAAGAAAGTAGCTATGGAAAGAACGCAGCAAATCTTTGCGCAATATCACCGCTTTGACGATGGCGCACTCGTATCATTCGAGCCAATGTACGGACCGCAAGGCGTGCAAGCCGTGCGCATCGTGTTGTACGCACGAAATCATGGATTGGAAGGCAATGTCTGGCGCCAGGTCGCCATCACAGTGGGCGAGGTGCGGGAAGTGCTGCTCAGGACGCCAGGCAACTTCATCAACCGCATCTGCTGCGGCGTGAAGTTGCTGCGTTTCGGCGATGTCTGGTGCGTCGATGTCGACGGCACCTACACGCACGATGATCCCGCTACACTGGACGAAGTGCGCCGCGATGGCGATTGCTATGTCATCGGCGGCACGGTCGAAGCTATGGAACTCGATTAGCCGGCAAATACGGCGGTTTTATCTGCCAGGCGTGCGTGATACGCGGCGATGGCGGGGGTGTCGGGGCGCTGCATCGGCGCCATCAGCCAGCGCTTGACGGACAGGCCCAGCACGATATCGGCCAGCGTGAATTGTTCGCCGCAGACGAAGGCGCCCGTGCGCTGCAGCTGCTGCTCAAGGATGGCCATCATCTTGTTCCATCCGGCAATACCCACCGCCAGCTGCGCCGCATCCTGGTGCGCGGGGCTGTGGCGCACCAGCGACATGAAGGCGTAGCGCCAGCTGTTGTTGAGGTCACCCATTTGCCAATCCATCCATTTTTCCACTTCCGCGCGGGCGCGGGGATTACTGGGCAACAAGTCCTCGCGGCCCGCTTGCGCACACAGGTAGCGGCATATGGTGTTCGATTCCCACAGCACCAGGTCGCCGTCGAGCAGCACGGGCACCATGGCGTTCGGATTCAAGGCCAGGAAGGCCGGCTCGTCCGTCGCGCGAAAGCCGCTGCCCCAGTCTTCGCGTTCGTACGGCAGGTCGAGTTCCTCGCAGGTCCACAGGACTTTGCGGACGTTGATCGAGGCGGCTTTTCCAAGAATTTTCAGCATGCGGGGCTCCGGGGGGCAGGTGATCGATCTGCCACTGTAGCCGAAATGGCCACGCCGCGCCTATGAAAGTGCCTTGCATAGTTGGGCTTTTCTTGGCATCGTAGCCACCCATGAAACCTATGCGCCACCACATGTCCAAAATCCTCGCGTTCAGCCGCTTCTCCGTGCGCGATTTCCTCGCCACCGCCGGTCCCACCCTGCTGCTGGTGGGCGCGTTTTGCGCGCTCGCTTACTGGCTGGTCGACCCGGCGCCGCCGCGCCAGGTGAGCTTGTCGACGGGGCAAGACAATAGCGCGTATGAAGAATTCGGCAAGAAATATACGGCCACCCTGGCCAAGCACGGCATCAAGGTGACCTTGCAGCCATCGCTGGGCTCGCAGGATAACCTGCAGCGCCTCAATAGCGGCAAGACCGATATTGCCTTCGTGCAAAGCGGCTCGACGGAACACGCCGATGCCGAGCGCCATGGCCTCATATCCTTGGGCAGCTTGTTTACGGAGCCCGTCTGGCTGTTCCTGCGCGAAGACAAGGCGGTGACGGAACTGACGCAATTGAAGGGCATGAAGATCAACCTGGGGCCGGAAGGCACGGGCGTGCCCAGCCTGTTCCGGCAGTTGCTGTCCGTCAATGGTGTGGAAGCCAGCGAGTTGACGGTGAGCGACTTGCAGAACACGCCCGCCACGGTGGAACTGCTGGAAGGGCGCATCGATGGTCTCGTGTTCAGCTCGGCGCCGGAAGCGCCGCTGATCCAGATGCTGCTGCAAACGCCGGGTATCAAGCTGTTTGATTTTTCGCAAGCGGAAGCGTACACGCGGCGCCTGCCTTTCCTTACGCATGTCGTCTTGCCGCGCGGTATCGTCGACCTGGGTAAAAACATCCCCGCACAGGATTACCACCTGATCGCGCCGACCGCCACTTTAGTCGCGCGCGAAGACTTGCATCCTGCCCTGGTCGACCTGTTCGTACAGGCGGCGGCCCGCATTCATGGGGGCACGGGCTGGTTCCAGCAGCAGGGGCAGTTCCCGTCTGCGCGCTATACGGAAATTCCCGTGGCGCCCGAGGCGCTGAAATTCTACAAGGATGGCGCGCCTGTGCTGCAGCGCTACATGAGTTTCTGGCTGGCCAATTTCTTTGACCGCATGTGGGTGCTGGTGGTGGCGCTCGGTGCCTTGATCCTGCCCCTGTCGCGCGTGGTGCCGCCGCTGTACGTGTGGCGCATTCGCTCGCGCGTGTACCGCTGGTACGGCCAGCTGCGCACGGTGGAGCAGGCGCTGGAAGATGTGCCGCAAGAGCAGCGCGCGCAAGTGTATGCGGCGCAATTGAAGCGGCTGGACCAGATCGAGGAAATGGTCAATCAGATCTCGATTCCCCTGTCGTTTGCCGACGGCCTGTATGGCTTGCGCAGCCACATCAATTTCGTGCGCAAGCGCATATTGACCTTGATGGGCGAGCATCCGGCGCCCGAGGTGGGCGAGCCGGCCTGAAGCGTCAAGCCACGGTTGGCTCTGCATCCGGCCGCCGCGTAGTCGTCATTGACAGCTGTTCAGTTGTTCCTGGTGTCAGGCGCCCAGCCACGGCAGTCCCGCCTTGCACCAGCCACCGATCTGCTTGCGGTGGCCGTCCGCATCCTTGTCGCCCTCGAAGCCTTCGAGGATGTCGAAGCAATTCATATAGCCGTGTTCGGTGGCCAGCTTGGCCGCATGGCGCGAACGCACGCCGGAGCGGCACAGGAACAGCAGCACCTCGTCCTTGCCAGCCTGGGCTGCCAGTTGCGCGAGGAAGTCGGGATTCGGCACGCCACCCGGGTAGGTGGCCCACTGCACCGCACCATGCTGGGTATCGGCGAGGTCGACCCGGCCGACCCAGTCGCGCTCGGCATTCGTGCGCACATCGATGAGCTTGGCGGCAGCATCGAGTTGCAGCAAGTCGTACGCTTCCTGCGGCGTGACGGCGCCGGCATATGGCGTACCTTCATTGGCCCGGCTGCGGGCGGTGGTCAGGATGTCGGCGGCGGTAGTCATGGCGTCCTCGATGAAAGTGGAAAGGTGTGAACGATTATAGTGCGCCGTCCGCGCCCCGCAAACGGGAAGTCACGGTATACGGCGCATGCACCACAAGAAGGCATTTTTCAGGAATCGCCAAAAAATGCACGATAATGGTGCGTTATTCGTTTTTTGCACTTGCATAGTGCATTCTTGATTTGACGCAAACGCGCGGGAAAATCGCAGGCATGAAAACTTACACTGGGATGACCGGTTTTTGACCCAGGTGACCACATCCGTCCAGAAGCTGGCATGGAATCTGCTATGATCCTTATGAGTTTTGGTGGCACGCAATGTTTGCTTCGCTTCATCAGCCCAGACGCATTAAGGTCGGCTCACCCCACATTCATTTAGGAGATACGCATGGCAATGACAGCCGCAGAAGTCTTGAAGATGGTAGAAGAAAACGAAGTCAAATTCGTTGATTTCCGCTTTGCTGATACCCGTGGTAAAGAGCAGCACGTGACGGTTCCCGTGTCGCACTTCGACATGGACAAATTCGAGTCGGGCCACGCCTTTGACGGTTCTTCGATCGCTGGCTGGAAAGGCATTGAAGCGTCCGACATGATCTTGCTGCCGGATCCAAACACGGCCAATATCGACCCGTTCATGGAAGAAACCACGCTGTTCATGCAGTGCGACGTGATCGAACCGTCGGACGGCAAGGGCTATGACCGCGACCCGCGCTCGATCGCGAAACGCGCCGAAGCCTACCTGAAATCGTCGGGCATGGGCGACACCGCCTACTTTGGCCCTGAGCCAGAATTCTTCATCTTCGACAGCGTGCGCTGGAAGATCGACATGTCGGGCTGCTTCGTCAAGATCGGTTCGGACGAAGGTTCGTGGTCGACTGGCAAGGACATCGAAGGCGGCAACAGCGGCCACCGTCCTACCGTCAAGGGCGGCTACTTCCCGGTGCCACCAGTGGACAGCTTCCAGGACATGCGTTCGGAAATGTGCCTGATTCTGGAATCGCTGGGCATCCCGGTCGAGGTACATCATCACGAAGTCGCCGGCGCCGGTCAGAATGAAATCGGCACCAAGTTCTCGACCCTGGTCGAGCGCGCCGACTGGACGCAAAACCTGAAATACGTGGTGTGGAACGTGGCGCACAGCTATGGCAAGACCGCCACCTTCATGCCGAAACCTATCGTTGGCGACAACGGTTCGGGCATGCACGTGCATCAATCCGTATGGAAAGATGGCAAAAACCTGTTCGCTGGCGACGGCTATGCCGGCCTGTCCGATTTCGCCCTGTACTACATCGGCGGTATCATCAAGCACGCCAAGGCACTGAACGCAATTACCAACCCGGGCACCAACTCGTACAAGCGTCTGGTACCTGGCTACGAAGCTCCGGTGAAACTGGCGTACTCGGCGAAAAACCGTTCCGCCTCGATCCGTATCCCGCACGTAGCCAATCCAAAAGGCCGCCGCGTCGAAGCGCGTTTCCCGGATCCACTGGCGAACCCGTACCTGTGCTTCGCCGCACTGCTGATGGCTGGCCTGGACGGCGTTGCCAACAAGATCCATCCGGGCGAAGCCGCCTCGAAAGATCTGTACCATCTGCCGCCAGAAGAAGACGCACTGATCCCTACCGTGTGCGCTTCGCTGGAAGAAGCACTGGAAGCCCTGGACAAGGACCGCGAGTTCCTGACCCGTGGCGGCGTGTTCAGCGATTCCATGATCGATGCCTACCTGGAACTGAAAATGCAGGACGTACAGCGCATGCGCATGACCACGCATCCTGCCGAGTTCGACATGTACTACTCGCTGTAATGGCGCCATGCCGGCAACTTGCCGGTAGTGAATAAGAAACGCGGGTGAGGCGATCGGTCTTGCCCGCGTTTTTTTATGCGGCGCGCCAAGGCGGCGCCAGTGCAGTGTTGTATAGTCGGCCCAGGAACGATGCGGCATGTGCCGACAGGAGTGAAGATTGACCAAGCATTACAGAATGGCGCTGATGGCAGGATTGCTGGGCGCGGCGGCACAGGCGCACGGGCAGTTGTATGTGTGCGCCGATGCACAAGGACACAAGACGTACACGGACAAGCGTGCCGGCGCGCATTGCCAGTTGCTCGATTTGCCCGGCGCCATGACGGAGCCGCCACGCAAGACGGCGCCGCTGGCCGGTGCGCCTGCCCGGCCCGCCACGCAGGCGCTGGCCACGGCGGCGCCTGCCGCCGGCGCGTTTCCCAAGGTCGATGGCGCCGAGCAGCGCGCGCGCGACCTGGACCGGCGCCAGATCCTGCAGGACGAATTACGCAGCGAAGAGCAGAAACTGGTGGCCCAGCGCCTGGAATTGAACGCAGGACAAGCTGAGCGCCAGGGCAATGAGCGTAACTATGCGAAATACCAGGAACGGGTGGCGCAGTTGAAGGACAACATTAGCCGGACACAGCAAAACGTCGAGGCCCTGAAACGCGAGATCGCCAATATCCGATGATGAGACCATGACAATAGACAACCATTCCAGTCGTCCCGCCCACCTGGCCGGCCTTGATTTGCTGGCCTCGGCAGTGATCCTGCTCGATGGCGACGGGCGCATCAGCTATGCCAACGCGGCGGCGGAAAACCTGCTGGAAAGCTCGTTGAAAGCCCTGTCGCGGCAAAAGCTCACGGCGCTGTTCTTGAATCCCGACGAACTGGCCGGCATCTGTGCGCAGGCGCTCGAACATCAGTTTTCCGACTTGCGCCAGGACCTGAGCCTGGAGCGCCTGGGGCGCGAGCCGCTGCGCGTGCACAGCATCGTCAGCGCCCTCGACGCGTCGCGCGACGGCGTGCTGATCGAGCTGCGCGAAAACGTGCAGCAGTTAAAACTCGACCGCGAAGAACGCATCCTCGACCAGAGCCAGGTCAACAAGGAGCTGATCCGCAACCTGGCGCATGAAATCAAGAATCCGCTGGGCGGCATCCGCGGCGCGGCCCAGCTGCTGGAGCTGGAATTGCCGGCCCTGCATCTGAGCGAGTTGCGCGAATACACGCAAGTCATCATCAAGGAAGCGGACCGCCTGCAAACCCTGGTCGACCGCTTGCTGGCGCCGCACCGCCGCCCGCACATCGTGGGCGACGTGAATATCCACGAAGTGTGCGAGCGCGTGCGCAGCCTGATCCTGGCCGAATTTCCCAGTGGTCTCACCATTTCGCGCGATTACGACGCCTCGATCCCCGAGTTTCGCGGCGACAAGGAGCAATTGATACAAACCGTGCTCAACATCGCGCACAACGCGGCGCAAGCCCTGGCCGAGCGCATCGAGGCGGGCGATGCGGAGCTGATTTTCAAGACGCGCGTGGCCCGCCAGGTGACCCTGGCCAAGGTCCGCTACAACCTGGCATTAGACTTGCATATCATTGACAATGGACCGGGCATCGCACCCCAGATCCGCGACCGGATTTTCTACCCGCTGGTGTCGGGCAGGGAAGGCGGCAGTGGGCTGGGACTGACCTTGGCGCAAACCTTCGTGCAACAGCACCTGGGCGTGATCGAGTGCGAAAGCCGGCCTGGATACACCGATTTCAGGATCGTTCTACCCTTGCCATAAGCGAGGGGGTATCCCACCCATGAAATCCATTGCGGGACGCACACACTAATGAAGCCAATCTGGATAGTTGACGACGACGAATCAATCCGCTGGGTGCTGGAAAAAGCCCTGGCGCGGGAAAATCTCGTCACCAAGAGTTTTGCCAATGCGCGCGACGCCATCGCGGCACTGGAATTTGACACGCCGCAAGTGCTCGTGTCCGATATCCGCATGCCGGGCGCGTCCGGCCTGGAATTGTTGCAGACGGTCAAGTCGCGCTTTCCTGGCTTGCCGGTGATCATTATTACCGCCTTTTCCGACCTTGATTCGGCCGTCGCGTCCTTCCAGGGCGGCGCCTTCGAATACCTGGCCAAGCCGTTTGACATCGACAAGGCTGTCGAGCTGATCCGCCGCGCGCTGGAAGAAAGCCTGCGCGAGACCAGCGTCGAATCGGGCCCCTCGGAAACGCCGGAAATCCTCGGCCAGGCACCAGCCATGCAGGAAGTCTTCCGCGCCATCGGCCGCCTGTCGCAATCGAATGTGACGGTGCTCATCACGGGCGAATCCGGTTCCGGCAAGGAACTCGTGGCGCGCGCGCTGCACAAGCACAGTCCGCGTGCGGCGCAGCCCTTCATCGCCCTGAACACGGCGGCGATCCCCAAGGATTTGCTGGAATCCGAATTGTTCGGTCATGAGCGCGGGGCGTTTACGGGCGCCCAGACGACGCGCCGGGGCCGCTTCGAGCAGGCCGAGAACGGCACCCTGTTCCTCGATGAAATCGGCGACATGCCGTTCGACCTGCAGACGCGCTTGCTGCGCGTGCTGTCCGACGGGCATTTCTATCGCGTAGGCGGCCACCAGCCCATGAAGGCGAACGTGCGCGTCATTACAGCCACGCACCAGAACCTTGAGCAGCGCGTGCGCGACGGCCTGTTCCGTGAAGACCTGTATCACCGCCTGAATGTGATCCGGCTGCGCTTGCCCAGTTTGAGGGAGCGGCGCGAGGATATCCCCATCCTGGTGCGCCACTTCCTGGTGCAAAGCGCGCGCCAGCTGGGCGTGGAAGCCAAGCGCATGAGCGAACCGACGATGCAGTTTCTCAGCAGCCTCGATTTGCCCGGCAATGTGCGCCAGCTGGAAAACCTGTGCAACTGGATCACAGTGATGGCACCGGGGCAGACGGTGGAAATCAAGGACTTGCCGTTGGAACTGACGCAAGGGCAGGGCGATGGCGCCGCGCCGCTGGCGTCCGCTGACGTGGCGCCAGCGAATGCTGCTCATGCGCATGGTGGCCAAGTCTTCGAAGCGGCCGCGCCCGCCAATGGCGCGCCGCCGGGCTGGATCGGCTTGCTGGAATTGCAGGCGGCCGGCATGCTGGGCGCGGGGCAGCAGGAAGTCATGGCTGTGCTGGGGCGGCAATTCGAGTCGGCCCTGATCAAGACGGCGCTCAAGCATACCCACGGGCGCAAGAACGACGCCGCCGTACGCCTGGGCATAGGCCGCAACACCATCACCCGCAAGATCTCGGAACTGGGCATAGACGGCGCCAAGGACGATTGATGCATGGCCGGACGGGGACTCCCCCGTCCGCTTTTCCCCTCGGCGTCCCTTGCACGCCACAACACCCACAACAAAGGCGGGCGATAAGGTAAGCTGGCGCCTGCCGGACTGTTTCGTCTGGTCTTAACTTTCATTGTGGAACTGTATGCTGATTAACTGCGTGGCCTACCAGGATGGCAAAAAACTGGCCGACTTGCCGATTGACGATATCAGCGATTACGTCGAGCGCCCCGACTGTTTCGTCTGGGTGGCCTTGCTCGATGCCACGCCGGCCGAGCTGAAACAGATGCAGCACGAGTTTTGCCTGCATGAACTGGCCGTCGAGGATGCGCAGCGGGGCCATCAGCGTCCGAAGATCGAGGAATATGGCGACTCCCTGTTTGCCGTGGTAAAAACCGTGGAAATGGTCGAGAACGAACTGGTCATGGGCGAAGTCGACATTTTCGTTGGCGCCAATTATGTGCTCTCGTCGCGCAGCAACAGCTCGCAAGGTTTCCTCGGCGTGCGCGCGCGTGCCGAGCGCGAACCGCACCTGTTGCGCCAGGGCTCGGCCTTCGTGCTGTACGCGCTGATGGACGCCGTCGTCGACCGCTACTTTCCCGTGCTCGATGCACTCGAATCGGAGCTGGAGCTGATCGAGGACCGCATCTTCGACCGCGGCACCGAGCGCGACAATATCGAACGGCTGTACCAGTTGAAACGCAAGGTCATGGTTTTGCGCCACGTGGTGGCGCCCCTGATGGAGGCGGTGGGCAAGCTGCACGGCGGGCGCGTGCCGCCGCTGTGCCACGATACCCAGGAGTATTTCCGCGACGTGCACGACCACCTGGCGCGCATCAACGGCACGCTCGATACCATCCGCGACACCATCAGCACGGCGATCCAGGTGAATTTGTCGATGGTGGCCATCGATGAAAGCGAAGTGAACAAACAGTTGGCGGCCTGGGCGGCTATCTTCGCCGTGTTCACGGCGTTTGCCGGCGTGTGGGGCATGAACTTCAAGTTCATGCCCGAGCTGGATTGGCAATACGGCTATCCCGTGGCCGTGGGCCTGATGAGCTGTGTCTGCGGTTATATGTATTACTTGTTCAAGCGTTCCGGCTGGCTATAAAAAATTCCTGTGTATCTGTATTATTAAACAATAGTCAGGGGTACAATCGCGGCAGGTCCGCTCGGGCGGGCCATGGCTGAGGGTTGCCACGCCGGCAGGTTTGCTGGTGCTTCCAGTGTTGCGCAGGAGCATACATGAGTATTCCCTTGTTTGATGTGAATTCGCAAGAACCCCTGTTCGATCCCGAGCAGCGGCGCACCTTGGCGGAAGCGGCCCTGCGCTCGATCACAGCCTCGACGGCGCACGCCCGTGGCGACGACTTCCTGCGCATCCTCGTCAAGGACCTGGCCGAAGCGCTCGACGTGCACTATGTGATCGCCGGGCGTCTGGTGCGCATGGACGATGGCAGCGAAGGCATCCGCACCCTGGCCCTGTGGGGCGGCGACGGCTACCAGCCGAACATCGAATACAGCCTGCAGCACACGCCTTGCCAGGACGTGACCTGCCAGAGCATGTGTTTTCATGGCAGCGATATCCAGCGTCGCTTTCCATACGATAGTCTCCTGGTCGACATGCATGCGGAAAGCTATGTCGGCATGCCGCTGATCGATACCGAAGGCAAGACCCTGGGCATCCTGTCGGCCATCGACACGCGTCCCATCGATGAAAACAAGCGCTTGCTGGCCTTGCTGCTGCTGTCGATCTTCTCGGCCCGCAGCGCGGCCGAGCTGCAGCACCAGGAGCGCACCCAGCAGCTGGAAGAAATCGTGCGCGTGCGCACCGAATCGTTGCTGGCGGCGCAGGCCAACCTGATCGAGCAGGAACAGATGGCGGCCCTCGGCTCGCTGGTGGCCGGCGTGTCGCATGAAGTCAACACGCCCATCGGCGTGGCGCTGACGGCGGCGTCGAGCATGGGCAGTTACGCCGACCAGCTGGTGCAGCTGCTGGGCGGTGCCAAGGTCAGCCGGGCCGAATTGATCGACATTGCCGAAGCCTTGAAAGGCGCAGCCGCCTTGATCGAGCGCAACCTGGCGCGCGCCGCCGACCTGATCGGCAATTTCAAGCAGCTGGCCGTGGACCAGGTCAGTGAGTACGTGGCCGACCTGGCGCTGCACGACTATGTGCATGGCCTGGTGTCGGCGCACAGCCCGGAACTGCGCAAGGCGGCGCTGGGCGTGGAACTCGATATCGCGCCCGATTGCCAGGTGCGCCTGGCGGCTGGAAAACTGTCGCAAATCCTCTCTAACCTGCTGATGAACAGCGCCCGTCACGGCTATCCGCAGGGCGGACCAGGACGCATCACGATACGCGCGCGCATCGAGGCGGCCGCGGATGACGCGGCCGCGCGATGGCTGCTGCTGGAGTTTTCCGACGATGGCGTGGGCCTGGCGCCGGCCGTGCGCGAACATATGTTTGAACCGTTTTTCACCACCAAGCGGGGCCAGGGCGGCTCCGGCCTGGGCATGCACATCGTCTACACCATCGTACAGCAACTGGGCGGCCAGGTCAGCGCCATCGATCGCACGCCCGGCTGCCACATACAGATCAGGCTACCGCTGGCCAGCTGACCCAGGCGTGCTTCGTCAGGCCACAATTGTTTCCCTCTTAAACTATTTATCAAAATTGCATTGTTCGTCAAATATGCGCAGGCATATTTGTGAAAACGGGCGCGAGTGTTGTTTCTATGCATGAACTGGGAATTCAATTATTGACACTGAATTTACGTCATGTTTTGATGAAATGTATCAGCCTGTAACAAAGTATTAGTAGATTTGTAGCAGAGTTGGCAAGGTGCCGCAAGACACTCCCCAGCTGGTTCGGCGCATCTCGGTGGGGGTGTGGTTTTGAAGGCTGAGCTACACGAAGACTGATAGTTGGATTCGCAATGTATTAACCCTCATCTACACGATGACGGTTTTCTAAAATTTGCCTTATTCAAGGATATAACAATGCTTAAAGAAACCGTATTATCTCGCTCTGTGCGCCTGATGTTTTCAGGGATTGCCATTGGCGTGCTGGCTCAGCCAGTACTCGCACAAGAGACCGCACCTGCCTCTCCTACTGTACAACGGGTGGAGATCACCGGTTCGAATATTCGTCGCGCGCAAGCTGAAGGTGTTTCTCCAGTTCAAACCCTGAGCCGGGCAGATATCGAAAAATCGGGTAAATCGACGGTGGCGGAATTGCTTCAGACGCTGGCGGTCGACAACCAAGGGTCGGTTCCTACCAGCTTCGGCAATGGCTTTGCCGCCGGCGCATCGGGTATTTCCCTGCGCGGCCTGGGCACCGCTTCCACGCTGGTTCTGCTCAATGGCCGCCGCATCGCGCCTTACGGCCTGGCGGACGACGGCCAAAAGGTTTTTTCTGACCTGAATATCATTCCCGCCGATGCGGTAGAGCGCGTCGAGATTCTGAAGGATGGGGCTTCGGCAATTTACGGTTCCGACGCCATCGCTGGCGTGGTGAATATCATTCTGCGCAGTGATTTTCAGGGAACCACCCTGAAGGTCAGCTATGGACAGACGGGTTACAGCGATGGTGGCGATGTGCGCCTCGCCGTGACGCATGGCTTTGGCGATATCGTCGCTGACAAATACAACGTGGTCATGAGTGCCGAATATGGCAAGAAAAATGCCGTCTGGAACCGTGACCGCTCCGACCGAGGCTATATTGGCGCTTCGGACTTACGCAATTACGGTTTTGATGCACAACAGGCGCTCGGCGGTACGGGTGCCATTACGGGCAACAACGCTGCAGGCAGTGCGATCAACGGCAACGTGCGTAATCCGACGACGCTTGATTACTACAACCGCGGCAACCCGAACGGCGTCGGTTTCACGCGGACCTTTCCAGGCGCGGCCTGCTCCAACTTCACCAACCATCCGCAAGGCGACCCAGGCGGTGGTTGCCTGATTGACGCTCCGCAACTGTACAGCCAGATGCAGCCTAGCCAGGAAACGGGCAATGTCTTCCTGCGCGGCACTTTCCAGCTCAGTCAGGACGTCCAGGCTTATGCCGAAGCGAACTATTTCACCAGTCAATCCTCTTCGTCAACGACGCCGACCGGTATCAGCGGCAGCGTTGGCTACCCGGGCGGTCCGGTCAGCAATGCGGCCGTGGCCTTGGGCGCCAATCATCCTGACAATCCGTATTTTGGGACAGCCGCGCGCTTCCGCTACCTGGCGGCCGATCTCGGTCCTCGCGTCAGCAATATCGATTCGACGTTCACCCGCTTCGTCACTGGCCTGAAAGGCAGCGCCGCAGGATGGGATTTCGATACGGCCTTGCTGTATTCGCAGAACAAGGTGTCCAACGACCGCTCCGGCTATCTGCAGCGCGACGTGATGTTTGCACTGCTTAACCCGACAGCCGCGAATGTGGCCGCCGCGAGGAGCAATCCGGCATATGCAGCATTGCCAGCAGGCAGCTACTGGCGCATCGGCGAAAATGCAGGCTTGAATTCGGCTGCCTTGTACGCTGCGCTGGCACCGAAGATCTCCAACGATGCGACGACCAAAATGGCGCAGATCGACTTCAAGGCGTCGCGCGAGCTGATGGCCTTGCCAGGCGGCGCTCTCGGTATCGCCGTCGGTGCGGAATATCGTCACGAATCGACCGAACTGGCACCAACGGCGGGCACGGACAAGGGCAATATTGTCGGCCTGGGGTATTCGGCATACGAAGGCAGCCGCAGTGTTACGGCCGCTTATACGGAGCTGGTGGCGCCGGTATGGAAAGGCGTCGAGCTGTCGGGCGCCATCCGCGCCGACCATTTTTCCGATGTCGGCAATGCTTACACGCCGAAGGTCGGCTTGAAATGGAATCCGGTCAAGGAATTTGCCGTACGCGCTTCGTTCGCCAAGGGCTTCCGTGCACCTAGCGCGGCGGAAAACGGCAAGGGTGGCCTGGCTGCCTTCTCGTCGGCCAGCGATCCGCTGCGCTGCGCCTTGGGTGTGACCAGCGCCTGCTCGGCCGGTTCTATTGCCATCATTACCTCGCCGAACCCTGCTTTGTCTCCGGAAAAATCGAAGAGCTCGAATATCGGTTTCGTGTGGGATCCATTGCCTAAGACAAATCTGACGGTGGACTTCTGGCAGATCAAGCGTACCAACGAGATCAACCAGGAGCAGACGGACGCGGCGATTGCCGCCGGCCATGTGGCGCGCGATCCTTCGACCGCGCAGGCCGGTATTGCTGGCGACCCGGGTGCCATCACGGCAGTGCTGGCGAACTATGTGAACTCGGCCCAGACCAAGGTACGCGGCGTCGACCTGGACTTCCGTCAAGGCTTCGACCTGGGTGCAGGTTATGGCAAGCTGACTTTCGATGCGAAGTGGACGCACCTCTTCACGTTCACCCGCACGGAAAAGGACGGCTCCTCGCGTGACTTTGCTGGTACACACGGCAATTGCGACGTGAGTAACTGCATGGGAACGCCGGATAACCGTGTCAACCTGGGCCTGACCTGGGAGCTCAACAAGTTGCGTGTCTCGGCTGCGGCCAACTACCGCGGTGCTTTGAAAAACACCAACTTCAAGAACGATCCGGATGGTTGCGCCTTCCACTACGCCAACGGCGACGATGCGCCGGCAGGTTGCGAGCTCGCTTCGTTCACCAGCATTGACCTGAATGCCCGCTACAAGATCAACGAGAAGATGGAGTTGTTCGGTACGGTGCAGAACTTGTTCGACAAACGTGCTCCGCTCGATCCGCTGACCTATGGTGCGGTTTCCTACAATCCGCTGGATTTTGCTGGCGCCGTAGGCCGCTACTTCTCGGGAGGCTTGAAGTACACCTTCTAAGCGCATGATGGCGCCCCTTGGGGCGCCATCGACTACGCTGGATAACCGGCCGGGCCCGTCACGGGGCCCGGCTTTTTTTATGGCTGGCCGCCACGAGGGCGGCGGGTACGCGCCTGTCTAGTCGCGCGCCGCCATCGACAGCGCCACCGCTTCGGCCACCTTGATGCCGTCAACGGCCGCCGACAGGATGCCGCCCGCATAGCCGGCGCCTTCGCCGGCGGGGAACAGGCCCCGTGTGTTCAGGCTTTGCAGGTTGTCGTCGCGGCGCTTGATGCGGATCGGTGAAGAGGTGCGCGTTTCCACGCCCGTCAGCACGGCGTCGGCCTTGTAATAGCCCTTGATCTGCTTGTTGAATGCAGGAAACGCTTCGCGCAGGGCCGTGATGGCGTATTCGGGCAGCGACGGCGCCAGGTCCGTCAGGTGCACGGCCGGCTTGTACGAGGGCACCACGCTGCCAAATTCCGTCGAGGCGCGACCGGCGACGAAGTCGCCCACCAGCTGGCCAGGGGCATCGTAGTTGCTGCCGCCCAGGGCAAACGCGCGCTCTTCCAGGTCGCGCTGCAGGGCGATGCCGGCCAGCGGGTCGCCCGGATAGTCAGCTGGCGTGATGCCGACGACGATGGCGCTGTTGGCGTTGCGCTCGTTGCGCGAGTACTGGCTCATGCCGTTCGTCACCAGGCGGCCCGGTTCGGAGGCGGCGGCCACCACCGTGCCGCCCGGGCACATGCAGAAGCTGTAGACGGAGCGGCCATTGCTGGCGTGGTGCACCAGCTTGTAGTCAGCCGCACCCAGGATAGGGTGGCCGGCGCTGGGGCCGAAGCGGCAGCTGTCGATCAATGATTGCGGGTGTTCCACGCGGAAGCCGATCGAAAACGGTTTCGCTTCGATGTACACGCCGCGGCGGTGCAGCATTTCGAAAGTGTCGCGCGCGCTGTGGCCGATGGCCAGCACCACGTGGTTGCTGGCGATGGTCTCGCCATTGTCCAGCACCACGCCGCGCACCTGGCCGCCGTCGGCACCTGGCACGATGTCGAGATCGACCACTTTGCTGCTGAAACGGTATTCGCCGCCCAGCTGCTCGATATTGGCGCGCATTTCTTCCACCATCTTGACCAGGCGGAAAGTGCCGATGTGCGGCTTGCTCACATACATGATTTCCTCGGGCGCACCGGCCTTGACGAATTCCGTCAATACCTTGCGGCCGTAGTGCTTGGGGTCCTTGATCTGGCTGTACAGCTTGCCGTCCGAAAAGGTGCCGGCGCCGCCTTCGCCGAACTGCACATTCGATTCCGGGTTCAGTTCGCGCTTGCGCCAGAAGCCGAAGGTGTCGACCGTGCGTTCGCGCACTTGCTTGCCCCGTTCCAGGATGAGGGGGCGCAAACCCATCTGTGCCAGGATCAGCGCCACGAACAGGCCGCAAGGGCCCGTGCCGATGACGATGGGACGCGGTTCATTGGTGTGGCCGGCCAGCTGTTCGCCGCCGGCGACGAATTTGTAGTCGGTGTCGGGTGCTGGCATCAGGTGCACATCGTGCTGAAGGCGCGCCAGCACGGCCGCTTCATTCTTGACGTCAACATGCAGCGAGTAAATCAACACCACGGCGCTGCGCTTGCGCGCGTCGTAGCTGCGCTTGAAGACGGTAAAGCCGAGCAAATCGGCGGCGGCGATGCCCAGACGCGCCAGGATGGCGGCAGGCAGGGCTGCTTCGTCGTGTTCGAGGGGGAGTTTTACTTCGTTGAGTCGCAACATGATGTGTAGTCTTAAAAATTGCTGGGCTCCGTATCTAGCGGAGAGTCTGTGAGACGGCGCGTGCGCTGCCATCAGGACGCTATTTTACCTGCTGCGCAACCGTTGATGCGGCGGGGCCGGCCGTCCTGTGCTGCGATGGCAAGGCGCGGACCGTTGCGAATGATCCCGTATCGCTGGCGCTGCTCGAAAAATAGGATACCCGTTCCAGCGCTTTGTGACACGACGCTAAATGTGGCGCAACAGGAAACAAGTTATCGAGGCGAATAACAATCAAGGCAGGAGAATATTATTGCTAGCCGCGCTAATTGGAATGGAAATGCGCCTGCTGAAATGCGCCTGCTGAATATTGGAAGCAAGCCAGAAATGAGGGGGGCGGCAGGGGGATATTGAATCGAATGCGATTTAATTTGTTTCGGTGAGCCAATATATATTTGCGCATAATAAAAGACGCAAACTATTGTATTGAATAATTAATTCAATATGCATGAAATAAACGCAGTCGATATATTAACGTTCCTATGCTGGGTACACGTTATTTTGTTTCAAACCGATTAGTAATGTAGTACAAAAAATGGAGTTTTGATAGCTTTAGTTTATTTTGTTGTATTTTTCCAACGTACCGTTTTTTTCCTGGCGCCAACAGACCGGGTTTTTGGCAGCCGCATGCCAGGCAGGATGGCTGCGGGACTGCCTCTGCATGCTGTAACACATTGGTGCATCATGCAGGGCCCTGTGATAGGGAAAGCGAGGATTTTTGCCTGCGTTGGCTGTTGTTTCTTACGGCGCCAGGCAATCCCGTCCATTTTATTTTTTGGTCTGGATGCACCAAAAAGTGGCGCATCGAACACGGTTGTGTAGCTACTGCACTGCATTGGTGCAATTGCGATTTTTAATCGGTATTGCTGCGATTGTTTTGGCTGGGAATTCAGGCAGAAGCGCAAAAAAAAGTGTTGTTTCTTTGTTGAATGTATTTTTTGCTATTATTGACAGTGCAGCTATTGAAGTGTTTTCATGGCGGACTGTCATAGTAACGTTGCTGGTTCGCTCATAAAGCGATAAACGGTTGGAGACACTGCCGACGGCACGGAGGAAAGACATTAAACATAATTTTATGTTTACCAGAGCCTGACTAGATCAGTAGGTATTATTAAAATCGGAGAACTTATGCATCAACGCACCAAGATTGCAGTAGCAGTAGCGATGGCATTGAACGCACTTACCGCATTTGCCCAAGCGCAAGCTGAAGCCGAAGCTCCTCAGCGCGTCGAAATTACCGGCTCACGTATTCGCCAGGTCGACCTGGAAACGGCACAACCGGTCTCGAAGATTTCCGCACAGCAGATTCAGGCTACTGGCCTGGTCACGGTTGGCGACGTCTTGAATCAAATGACGTCGTCGGCTCCTCCTACCGGTTTCAGCAAGGGCTCGACCCTGACGTCGAACCTGGAAATGGGCGGTCAATACATCGACTTGCGCAACCTCGGCCCTGAGCGCCTGCTGGTGCTGGTCGACGGCAAGCGTTGGACGCAGTCCGTCAATGGTTATACCGATCTGTCGACCGTGCCTACGGCGATGATCGAGCGCATCGAAATTCTGAAAGATGGCGCGTCGGCGATCTACGGCTCGGATGCTATCGCAGGCGTGATCAACATCATCCTGAAAACCCGCATGACCGGTGGCGCTGTCAGCCTCTACAAGGGTATCAACGAAGGCGGCGACGGCAAATCCGAGGACTACTCGCTGACGTACGGCGCTGGCGATGAAAAAGCATCCATGATTTTCGGCATCAGCCACAGCGAACAGCGTGCCGTCTGGGCCCGTGATCGTGAAATCACCAAATACAGCCGTGGTCCTGGCCATCCAGATGCCGGTTTGGGTGGCGGCCCGTGGGGCGCGATCCGTTTGAAGAATGCAGATGGCGACTGGGGCGATCAAATGGTCCTCAATCACACTGGCGGCAAGTATGGTGACGGCGTGGGTGCCGATTCGCGTAATCCGGCCAACTACCACCCTGCCAGCGCCAGCATCAACGACGACAAATACAGCACCACCAATGACATGATGTTCCAGGCGCCGACGGCCCTGACGACCATCATCACCAAAGGTGAAATCGCCTTGCCGAAGGACCTGCGCCTGAAGACGACGGCAATGTATTCCGAGCGTACTTCGAGCACGCAAAATGGCGGCTACCCGCTGCAGTCGGCTACGCAAGAAGCGTTCCCTGTGTACATCGACAAAGACAGCTATTTCAACCCGTACGGCAGTTCCGTCGCTGGCGCGGGCAATGGCCAGGATCTGTACTTCAACCGCCGTACTGTAGAGCGTCCACGCATAACAGAAAACCGTAGCCAGACCCTGCATATTGATGCAGTGCTGGAAGGCGATTTCACATTGCGCGGTTTGCCGTGGAACTGGAGCGCAGGTTACAACCACAACTCCGTTGCGGGCAACATCAAGGGCACGGGCAACCTCAACTTGCTGAACCTGAAAAAGGCCCTCGGCCCATCGTTCAAGAATGCCAGCGGCGTCGTGCAGTGCGGTACGGCAGAGAACCCGATTGCCTTGGGTGCCTGCGTGCCGTTCAATGTCCTGGGCGGCCCGTCCGCTTCGAACAAGCAGGCGCTGGACTACGTGATGGCCACCGGTCAATCGACCTATGGCAGCACGATCAACAGCGCGACCGCTGACATGGCCGGTGAACTGTTCTCCCTGCCAGCTGGCGCAGTCGGCATCGCAGGTGGCCTGGAGCACCGTTCCGTGCGTGGCTTTGACCAGCCTGGCCAGTTTGAGCAATCGGGTTACTCGTCCGACCTGGCCGGTAATGCTACCTATGGTAACTACTCGGTCAAGGAAGCGTATCTGGAAGCAAACATTCCAGTATTGAAAGACAAGCCGTTTGCAAAATTGCTGTCCTTGAACGTGGCATCGCGCTACTCCGACTACAGCAACTTTGGCAGCACCACCAATAGCAAAGTCAGTTTCATGTGGAAACCGGTGGACGACTTCCTGGCACGTGGTACCTGGGCCGAGGGCTTCCGCGCTCCATCGCTGGGCGACACGTTTGGTGGCGGCACGCAGTCGTTCGATGAATACATGGACATCTGCGACAGCGTCAATGGCCAGCGTAACAATCCAACCGTGGCAGCGAACTGCCTTGCAGGTGGTGCGCCAGCCGGTTACCGTCAAGTTGATCAGTCGGGCAACCCAGTCGATGCAGGTGGCAATCAGTCGAACGTGGCATTCCAGGCAGGTGCTGGTAACGCCGCGCTGAAACCGGAAATCGCCAAGACTAAGACCTTGGGCTTCGTCTACAACCCATCGTTCATTCCTGGCCTGAACGCTTCGCTGGACTGGTTCAAAGTCAGCGTCAAGAACCGTATCACGGCAGTTGACGCCGATTTCGTGCTGGAACAGTGCTACCTGAAAAATGTGTCGTCGTATTGCGCGGTCATCAAGCGCGATCTCGCTGGTAACGTGATCAGCTTGGCTCGCGGCAATGCCAACCTGGGCGAATTGTCGACTGAAGGCGTCGACATCGGTCTGGGCTATCGTCTGCCACGCACCGCGTACGGCCAATTCAACATTCGTTCGGACTCGACCTGGGTCAAGTCGTTCAAGAGCAAGAGCTCGGATGAATCTGAATGGCAAGAATACAACGGTGAGTACAACTACAATCGCTTCAAGACGAATTTGACGGTTGACTGGAGCATGGGCAACTGGAGCGCCGCGGTTACCTCGCGTTATGCGAGCGGTGTGAAGGGCAAGTGCTACTCGCCTACGGAAGAGTGCAGCAATCCAGATGGCGATGCAAGCTTTGGCCGTTACAACAAAATGGGTTCGGTTACGTACACCGACTTGAGCGTTGGTTACAAAACGCCATGGAAAGGCCAGATCCTGGTCGGCGCCAACAATGTTTTCGACAAGGCTCCACGCATCACCTACAGCGGCAATTCGTCGGGCAGCTCGGTTGATCCTAATGCGCCTATCGATCGTTTCGTCTACGTGCGTTACAACCAGGCTTTCTAATCGGGCGCGCCGCAAGGCGCGTTGGCTGATAGTCTGAATACAACCCGCCAGGTTCGCCTGGCGGGTTTTTTTTGTCTCGACACGCCCCCCCGCAAGGCGCTCAGCGTCGCCAGCGCCGTCAATCCCGCAGTTTCCGTGCGCAGGATGCGCGGCCCCATAGCCAGGCCGATGGCGCCAGCTGCGATGGCGCCTTTTTCTTTCGTCTCGGTAAAGCCGCCTTCCGGCCCCACCATCACGGTGAGCGCTTGCGGCGGCTGGTAACGGGCCCAGTTGGCCAGCGACTGTTCCTTCTGCGGCGTCAGGATGGCGTGCCTGTGTAGATCATGCAGGCGCGTCCAGTCGTACAAGGCATCTCGGTATGACGCAGGCTCTGATGGCCGCTACTTCAGCAGACACTGGCATGCACGGTCTCTATATGGTGAGCCGAACAGGCGGGGATGACTGAGAAGTCAGGCCGCTTCTTTACCCAAATTTTTCTCCATCGGCGATCTCACCAGCATGCAGGGTAATCTTCCGGCCCTCAGTTCGGCAGGATTGCCGGAAAGCGGCCGCGCCGTGCCTCCTGTATCTGGCGTCGCCCGCGTTTGAGCGGCAGCCGATTTAACAATTCATTCTGGACGTCTTGATATTTGACGGCGAAACGGGTGAGTACAGTATTCCATTTCGATAGTTACCGTGTTATCCAACAAAAATATTGACTTTATCAATTTATTTGTATTTTGTTAGGCTTGGTTGGGAAATTTTGATGTGTAAGGCGCTACCCAGAACAAGCTGTTTTCATGACGTTTTCATTCGAGAGATAGCCGTGGCCGCCATGCTGGAAGACGGTCGGCATGGCGGTGCCGCGGCAGGCCAGTTTTGCCGCCCGGAGCAAGATAAATAGTTGAGTGAAATGAAAACATTGCTCAATTTAAATGTAAAAAAACAACAGAAAAAGAGTATTTGACAGTTTTTTCTGCAATCCCTTTAGGATTCGACAATGTTAATTGACAATATTTTTTCTGTTACAGATACTTACTTGTGTCAAAAATTTTGATACATAAAAAGTGCCACATGAGCCACTGTGATCCAGTTGCCTGGTGTTCATTAAAAATTACAAGTTGAGATTGCTAATACATGATGCTGAGTAAACCAAAATTAAGCCCTATCAGTAAGGCGGTGTTTTTTGCTTTGAGCGCCATTGCTGCCTCCGCCCACGCACAAAATACAGCAGGTACCGCAGAGCCGGTCATGCAACGTGTTGAAGTGACTGGTTCGAACATCAAGCGCATGGATAGCGAAACCGCCTCGCCGGTGACCGTAATGCGCCGTGATGAAATCAAGGCGACTGGCGCCAATACCGTGCGCCAGATTCTCGATACGCTGACCTCGTTCGACACGGGCGCGATCAAGGATGACGGCAACTCCACCAGCTTTGCACGCGGTGCGTCCGGCGCATCGATGCGTGGCCTGGGCACCGGCGCCACCCTGGTGCTGGTCAATGGCCGCCGCGTTTCCAATTATCCGTTCGCCAATGGCGCCAAAGATACCTTCGTCAACCTCGATTCCATTCCGGCCGACGTGATCGACCGCGTCGAGGTGCTCAAGGACGGCGCTTCCGCGATCTACGGTTCCGATGCCCTGGCTGGCGTGATCAACATCATCACCCGCAAGAGCTTCCAGGGCGTCAGCACCAGCGCCAACTATCAGCAGGGCATCGACCCTAACATCGGCAAGCAAACGACGGTTGGCCTGTTGGCTGGTTACGGCGATCTGGAAAAAGACCGCTACAACGTGTTCTTCAACGTCGAAGGTTACAAGCGTGAAGGCTACAAGCTCAGCAAGGTGCTGCGCGAGTATCCTGAGTGGCACAAAAAATATGTTTCCACCGCCTTCGGCGATCCTAGCCTGACTTCGTTCCCGGGCAACTTGAACGAAAGCGGCCGCAAGGTGCGTCAAGCAGTCAAAGGCTGTAGCACTTTCAATGCTGCCGGCCTGTGTGTGAGCGACTTGAACGGCATTAACCCGTCGTCGGATGGCGCCGAACGCGTCAATCTGTACAGCGCCTTGCACTTCAAGCTCAGCGACACCACGCGCGGTTTCGCGGAAGTGTCGTATTCGGAAACCCGCACCAATTACTCGCCGCTGCCATTCGGCATGGCTGCCGGTTCGCCATGGACCTGGTTCGACGGTAATGTGAAGAAATCGCAAACCGTGCAGAAACCTAAATTGCCGGCCAATTCCGCCTACAATCCGTATAACTTCCCGGTTGGCCTCGATTATCGCTTCATGGATTCCAACATGGATTGGACTTCGCCGGCAAAAGCGACGCAGTACCGTGTCATGGCCGGCCTGGAAGGCACGATCGGCGCCTATGACTGGGAAGCCACCATCGGGCGTACCGGCGGCGAGGGTACCCTGCGCAGCCGTGGCGCCCACCGTGACCGCCTGCCTGCCGCGATTGTCAGCGGCGAGTACAAGTTAGGTGGTGGCAACAGTGATGAGTTGTTGAACCGCATGTTCCCAGTCGCAGGTACCGATTCCCACCTGTCGACCAACTTCATCGATGCCAAGCTGTCTGGCGACCTGATGCCCCTGCCTGGCGGTCAATTGGCATTTGCTTTTGGCGCCGAGTTGCGTCAAGAAAAGATGTACATCAAGTCGGTCGATGCCGTGATGAATGCCGAGATCATCAATACAGGTTCCCTGTGGATCGATGGCCAGCGCAATCTGAGCGCCGCATTTCTGGAGCTGAACGCGCCCGTATTGAAAGGCCTGGAGTTGAACGGCGCGCTGCGTCTGGACAAGGCGCCAGGCTTTTCGGCCCACGTGTCGCCTAAATTTGCTGCGCGCTGGACGGTAACGCCGAAGCTGATGTTGCGCGGTACGTTAGCCGGTGGATTCCGCGCTCCGAATATCCCGGAATCGCTGGGTAAAGTGGGCGTGACCGGTTTTTACAACAGCCAGCTTGATCCAAAACGTTGCGCAACCGCAACCGCAATCCGCGATATCCTGAAAAAGGGCACTGCCAGCGACGTTTCCGATTCGTCTACGGCCTATAACTCGGGTTGCCTGACTTCGGTTCCGGTCATGATTTCGTCGAGCTCGACCTTGAAACCGGAAACCTCGCGCAGTCTGACCTTGGGCTTTGTGGCAGAACCGATCAAGAACGTCAGCGTCGCTGTCGATTACTTCAAGATCGAACGCCGGGACGAGATCGCCACGCGCGACGTAGCGTACGTGCTGGCCCGTGAAGATGTGCCTGGCTATGCGGAAAAACTGGCGCGCAATCCGATCAGCGACACCGATCGCCGTCTGGCAGCACGTGCCAACGAACTGTCGCCAGGCGCGAACCTCGCCTGGGGTACTGGTACCATTCAATCGCTGTTCCTGGGCTATGAAAACTTCGGCAAGACCGAGACGCAGGGCGTGGACATCGATGTGAACGGCCGCTTTTCGGCTGGCGAGTATGGTACCGTGACGATGGGTCTGGCGACCACGGTCAACCTGAAGCTGCGTTACTGGGACATCGACGCCAACCAATACCGTCCAAACACCGTCGGCTTGCGTGGCACCCCGCGTGTCGTGTCGGTATTCAGCACGGCATGGCGCAAAGGTCCGGTCACGGCTGGCGTGCGCGTCAACTACACGTCGGGAACGGCATTGAACAACGACGAGACGGATCAGGATACCTGGAATGAAGCCGGTTGCCGCGCTGCATTGAAAGGCGATAACCTGCCATGCCGCGTGGGTAGCGATGTGCGCACCGATCTGAACTTTGCATACACGGGCTTCAAAAACCTGCGTTTGCTGGCGAATATCAACAACGTCTTCGATGAACAGCGTCCAATCAATGTGCGTGACGGCTACACGCTGCGTCCACGTACCCTGAAACTGGGTGCCGAATACACGTTCTAATAGGAAAAGAAGGGCAGCGCCAGAACGGGCTGCCTGATGACCTGGTGCCGCTTACATGGTATGCGGCACTTCTGGCGCAGTGCGGGAAACCGCGCTGCGCTTTTTTTCGCTTATGCCATTTACATCCCGCCCCACAGTGCACTCAGCGTCGCCAGCGCCGTCAATCCCGCCGTTTCCGTGCGCAGGATGCGCGGCCCCATAGCCAGGCCGATGGCGCCAGCCGCGATGGCGGCTTTTTCTTCCGCCTCGGTAAAGCCGCCTTCCGGCCCCACCATCACCGTGATCGCTTGCGGCGGCTGGTGACGGGCCCAGTCGGCCAGCGACTGCTCCGCGCGCGGCGTCAAGATGATGCGCGTATTGTTATGATTCGGTAAATCTTGCTGGCGAATCCAGCTGTTGAAGTCTTGCAGCGGTGCCAGCTGGGCCAGGCGGTTGCGCCCGCATTGTTCCGAGGCGGAGACGATGATGCCTTGCCAATGCGCGAGTTTTTTCTCGGCCCGTTCGGCGGACAGGCGCACGACGCACCGCTGCGCCGACAGCGGCACGATGCCGGCTGCGCCCAGTTCAATGGCTTTTTCGATGATCCAGTCCATTTTGGATGCTTCCGGCAGCGCTTGCGCCAGGGTCACGGCATACGGCAGCTCCGCTTCGCGCGCCATGTGCGTCTGTATTTCAGCCGTCACGCTGCGCTTGGCGACCGCCACCAGGCTGGCTTGCACTTCGCCGCCTTCGCCATTGAACAGGGTGATGAGGTCGCCCGGCACCAGGCGCACGACCTGGATATGGTGGGCGACAGCCTCCGGCAGGGAAACGGTGGCACCGGCGACGAGTGGCTGGGGGCAGAAAAAACGCGGCATGCAAATCCTCAACGGGGGGTAAGTGGGGTGGAAAGACGTCAAAGTATAGCCATTTGGCGGGCCAGTACGCCGCAATTCTAATTTGCAGCCCCCCAGTCTGGTAAAATAGTTGACTACAGAAAGCAGCCGGCTTCCCTGCCCGCGCTGTTGCAAACGAATCCCAAACTCGCGACTGACCCACACCATCATGACAACTACGCTCCCGACTACCAAAATGGCCAATGCGATCCGCGCACTGGCAATGGACGCTGTACAAAAGGCCAACTCCGGCCATCCAGGCATGCCAATGGGCATGGCCGAGATCGCAGTTGCCCTGTGGAGTGGTCACTATCGCCACAATCCAGCGAATCCAAAATGGCAGAACCGCGACCGTTTCCTCCTGTCGAATGGCCACGGCTCGATGCTGCACTACGCGCTGCTGCACCTGACGGGTTACGAGCTGTCGATGGATGACATCAAGGCCTTCCGCCAGATGCATTCGAAAACCCCGGGCCACCCGGAAGTCGATGTCACGCCCGGCGTGGAAACGACCACCGGCCCGCTGGGCCAGGGTATCGCCAACGCCGTCGGCATGGCCCTGTCGGAGCAATTGCTGGCCGCTGAATTCAACAAGCCTGGCCACGACATCGTCAATCACTACACCTACGCCTTCGTCGGCGACGGTTGCCTGATGGAAGGTATTTCGCACGAAGTGTGCGCGCTGGCCGGCACCCTGGGCTTGAACAAGCTGATCGCCCTGTACGACGACAACGGCATTTCCATCGACGGCAAAGTCGAAGGCTGGTTTACGGACGACACCCCGGCCCGCTTCGAAGCGTACGGCTGGAACGTCATCCGCGCTGTCGACGGTCATGACGTTGCCGCCGTGGCTGCCGCCATCGCCGCCGCCAAGACCGCATCGAAGCCAACCTTGATCTGCTGCAAGACCATCATCGGCAAGGGTTCGCCAAACCTGCAAGGTGGCGACAAGGTCCACGGCGCCGCGCTGGGCGACAAGGAAATTGCTGCCGTGCGCGAATACATCGGCTGGGATGCCGCACCGTTCGAGATGCCGGCCGACGTGTACGCCGCCTGGGATGCGAAGAAACAAGGCGCCCTGCAGGAAGCGGACTGGAACGAGCGCTTTGGCGCCTACAGCCGCGAATTCCCGCAGCAAGCCGCTGAACTGACCCGCCGCATGCAGGGCGAGTTGCCGCAGGCATTCGAAGCGGCCCTGAGCGCCGCCATCGCTTCCTGCGTCGAGAAGAAAGAAAACATCGCCACCCGCAAGGCCAGCCAGAACGCCATCCAGGCACTGGCCTCGTCCTTGCCGGAATTTTTGGGCGGCTCGGCCGACCTGACCGGTTCGAACCTGACCAACTGGAAAGAATGCGTGGCCGTGCGTTCGGGCCAGCCAGGCAACCATATCAACTACGGCGTGCGCGAATTCGGCATGAGCGCCATCATGAACGGTATCACCCTGCACGGCGGCTACATCCCGTTCGGCGCCACCTTCCTGACGTTCTCCGACTACAGCCGCAATGCCCTGCGCATGGCTGCCCTGATGAAGCTGCGTTCGATCTTCGTGTTCACCCACGATTCGATCGGCCTGGGCGAAGACGGCCCGACGCACCAATCGGTCGAGCACGTCTCGTCGATGCGTCTGATCCCGAACCTGGACAACTGGCGTCCATGCGACACCGTCGAATCGGCTGCTGCCTGGGGCGCCGCCGTGCGCCGCAAGGATGGCCCGTCGACCCTGATCTTCTCGCGCCAGAACTTGCCGTACCAGGAGCGTAGCGCGGAACAGATCGACAACATCTTCCGCGGCGGCTATGTGCTGAACGACGTGGCGGACGCCAAGGCGATCCTGATCGCCACCGGTTCCGAAGTGGAACTGGCTGTTGCCGCCGCCAGCGCGCTGGCAGCCGAAGGCATCGCTGTGCGCGTGGTGTCGATGCCGTCGACCGACGTGTATGACCGCCAGGACGCCGCCTACAAGGCCAGCGTGCTGACCAAGGGCGTGCCGCGCGTGGCCATCGAGGCTGGCGTGACCAGCTTCTGGTACAAATACGTGGGCCTGGAAGGCGCCGTGGTGGGTATCGACACGTTCGGCGAATCGGCGCCTGCCGGCGTGCTGTTCAAGCATTTCGGCTTCACGGTCGAGAACGTCGTTGCCAAGGTGAAAGCCGTTATCGCTGGCTGATATTGATTTTTAACGGTCCTGGCGATGTTCTCGCCGGGGCCGTGCATGTACCTTCTTTTTTAATCAGGAGCAGAGTATGACGATCAAAGTTGCAATCAATGGCTACGGCCGCATCGGCCGTAATGTGTTGCGCGCTTTCTACGAAGGCGGCAAGAAACAGGATATCCAGATCGTTGCCATCAACGACCTGGGCGATGCCAAATCGAACGCCCACCTGACCCGCTACGACACCGCGCACGGCAAGTTCCCGGGCACGGTCACCGTCGAGGGCGACAACATGATCGTCAATGGCGATCCGATCCGCGTATTCGCACAGCGCAACCCGGCTGAAATCCCATGGGGCGAGCTGGGCGTGGACGTCGTGCTGGAATGCACGGGCTTCTTCACCACCAAAGAAAAAGCATCGGCTCACCTGAAGGGTGGCGCGAAAAAGGTCATCATCTCCGCACCAGGCGGCAAGGACGTGGACGCTACCGTTGTTTTCGGCGTCAACCACCAAGTGCTGAAATCGACCGACACCGTCATCTCGAACGCTTCGTGCACCACCAACTGCCTGGCACCGCTGGTCAAGCCACTCAACGACGCCATCGGCATCGAAACGGGCCTGATGACCACCGTGCACGCCTACACCAACGACCAGGTGCTGTCCGACGTGATGCATGAAGACCTGCGTCGCGCCCGTTCGGCCACCATGAGCATGATCCCGACCAAGACGGGCGCTGCTGCCGCCGTTGGCCTGGTCCTGCCTGAGCTGAATGGCAAGCTGGACGGCTTTGCCATCCGCGTGCCGACCATCAACGTTTCGCTGGTCGACCTGACCTTCATCGCCAAGCGCGACACCACCGTGGAAGAAGTCAACGCGCTGATGAAAGCCGCGTCGGAAGGCGCCCTGGAAGGCATCCTGACGTACCAGACGGAACCGCTGGTGTCGATCGACTTCAACCACAATCCGGCTTCGTCGAACTTCGATTCGACCCTGACCAAGGTATCGGGCCGTTTGGTGAAAGTATCGTCGTGGTACGACAACGAGTGGGGTTTCTCGAACCGCATGCTCGACACCACCGTCGCACTGATGTCGGCCAAGTAATTTTTTGACCGCAAAGAAAAAACGCCCTTCGGGGCGTTTTTTTTTCGTCTGTTGCCAGCCTATTCCTTGGGTTCGCACTGGTTGCGCCACTGCTCGCACGACGCCTCGACGCCCTGGTAGCACATGTTGAGGATGTAGTCGCAGTTTTCCGACGGAATCCACGCGCGCACGGCGGCCGTGCTGGAGAACGAAGCTGCGGCGCCGACGGCGATGGAAAAGACAAACAGGGCTTTTTTAATGGAAATCATTTTTCTCGCTTTCACAATTGGACAACGGTAGGGTGTCGAATCAAAAGGCCGCTACGGCAGGCATGGTGAACCGGCCAGGCGCAGAAAAATATTAGCATTAAAGTCAGATTGATATTGCCTTAAAGAAAAATATTTTTATCAACGTTGCGCATGCAGGCGGCGCCGGTAGAAGCGCCACAGCACGCGCAAGTCGCGCAGCACGGGCACGCCGGACAGCAGGGTCAGTACGCCGGCGAGCAGGATGGTGGCGGCCGGAAAGCCGATGTGCTTGAAGGCCAAGGCTCCGCTGACGCCGCCGATGAAGAAGCAGGCGATCAGCAGGCTGTGCGTTCTCAGTTTGCCGCGGTTGACCTTGACCATCCGGTCCGGCAGGTGGCGCCGGTTGTAATACGCCATCTTGCCCAGTTCGATGCCGATGTCGGTGGACAGGCCCGTCACGTGGGTGGTGCGGATGACGGCGCCGGAAATCTTGGTGATGATGGCGTTTTGCAAACCCATGACAAAGCACAGCAGCAAGATGGTGACGGGGCCCAGTATGTCGGGCATGGCCGCCAGGTAGTTACCCGCCAGGCCGAACAGCAGCAGCAAGGCCGCTTCCAGCAGCAGGCTGGCGGCAAACTGGCTGTGCAGCCGGCGCCGCTTGCCCCAGTTCACCATGATGGCCGTCACGGCCGCACCGCTGACGAAGGCCAGCCATGCGCCCAGCGCGGCCAGGGCCAGCGTGATATTGCCCAGCGCCAAGTCATCGGCCATGCCCGAGACGATGCCCGTCATGTGCGAGGTATAGCCGCCGATGGCGAGAAAGCCGCCCGCATTCACGGCGCCGGCCACCAGCGCCAGCACGCAGCCCAGCTGCAGATTGGCTTGCGTATCGCGCGCCGATCCGCTCAGGCGGGACAGGTAATGGAGCGGCATGCGGATGCGGTTTCCTCTTGCCGTGGCTTATTTATAGATGCCGGAACCGACGATCATATTGTCGACCCGTTCGATGTAGCCGGATTTCTGCTCGACCACCTTGGTCAGCGGATTGGGCCACTTGAAGTCTACCCAGCCGCGTCCTGCCGGCGTGCTGGCCGTGGCGATCAGCGACTTGATGACGGTCTTGCCTTCATTGTCCTTCAGGTCGATCAGGTTTTTGCCGACCATCTTGGGATTGTTGCCGTGCGCCAGGGTGACGCCATTCATGTCGTACACATAAATATACAGGTCGCGGTCATGGAAGCTGGTGTTGGCGGGATCGGCAATGGCAGCAAAGGCCTTTTCCTTGCCATCGGCCTTGATCATTGCCACGGCGCGCTTGGTCATGGCGATGGCTTCGTCCGCGCTGCCCTTGGGGGCAGCCCATGCCGCTGCCGGCATGGCGCAGATGATGAAACTGGCAACGAGGGCGTGGATGCCCGTTTTTACACTAGTCTTCATACGCTGTCTCCTGGATGATAGCAACCCCGGCGTGGCCTGTTGTACGGCACTACTCGGAAGTGGAATTGCCTGTACGTATCATACGCCGCCGCCGGGCTTATGCAATCGTTGCGGGAAAGATCGTGTGCCACAGGCGCATCACGTTATCCGCATGCACGCGGACTCTTTCCGGTTCCACCCGGGCCAGGTCTTGTCCCTGCAGGCGCAACTGGTGCTGCAGCTTGCGCAGCGCGCGGTAGGCGTCGGCGACCAGGGCGGCCAGCTGCGCGTCGATCAACCCCAGTTCGCCGCACAGGCGCAGCAGGGCGATATTGCCCGAGTTGGCCGTCAGCTGCGGATACTGCGCCGCATGCTGCAGCACCAGGTATTGCACCATGAACTCGATGTCGATCATGCCGCCCGAATCTTGTTTCAGATCAAAGCTGCCGGGGCGGGACGGGTGGGCATCCAGCATTTTCTTGCGCATGGCCACCACTTCGGCCTTGAGCGGGCCGTTTTCCGGGCGTTCCTTGCGCAAGATCGTGTCGCGGATGCGTTCGAAGTGCTTGCCGATGGCGACATCGCCAGCGCAAAAGCGCGCGCGCGTGAGCGCCTGGTGTTCCCACACCCAGGCCGCGCTGCCCTGGTAGCGCTCGAACGCCTGCACGCTGGAAACGAGCATGCCCGAGGCGCCATCGGGGCGCAGGGCGATGTCGATATCGAACAGGATGCCGGCCGAGGTGTGCGAGGTCATCCAGGTAATGAAACGCTGCGCCAGCTTGGCGTACAGGCCGGGCGCTTCCTGGTCGTCGTCGTCGAACAGGAAGATGACGTCCAGGTCGGAGACATAACCGAGTTCCTTGCCGCCCAGTTTGCCATATGCGATGACGGCGAACTTCGGCACTTCGCGGTGGCGTGTGGGCAAGGTCTGCCAGACGGCTTGCACGGTGGCGGCGACGATGATGTCGGCCAGCTGCGACAGGTAGTCGGCCAGCTTTTCCACGCTCAGGTCGCCCGCCAGGTCTTGCGCCAGGCACTGGAACAGCTGCGCGTGGTGGGTTTCGCGCAGGATATCCATCTGCCGCTCCGTGTCGCCTGGCGCGTCGTCGAGCTGGCGCTGCAGGTCCAGCGCCAGCGCGGCCGGGTCGGGCACCGTGTTGCGGATGCGTTCATCCAATAATTCGTCGAGCAGAATGGGGTGCTGCGTGAGGAAGGTGGCGGCCCAGCCGCTGGCGCACACCATGCGCACCACGCGTTCCAGTGTGTGTGGATACTCGGTTAACAATGACAGGTAGGCAGAGCGGCGCGCGATGGCTTCCAAAAAGTCGAGCAGCCGGCCCAGGGTGGCCAGCTGGCTGGCGTTACCATTGGAAACAGAGCAATCGGTGATCAGGGGCAGGGCGGAATTGACGAGGGCGACGAGGCGCGTGCGGCTCGCCTCGGGCAACGATTGCAAACGCGGCGCCTGCCACGTGGCCAGCAAACGCCGTGCGCAGGCGGCGGGCTCATGGAAGCCCAGTGCGGCAAAGCGCGCCTCGATGGCTTCCTGCTGGTCCGAGGCGGCGCAGTCGTTCGACGTTTGCGGGTCGATGCCCGTGTCGGCCGGCGGCGTGCCGCTGCTCTTGTCGCTGAACATCTCGTCGAATTGTCCTGCGACAAACACGCGGTGCGCTTCCAGCTGGGCCAGCAGGGTGGGCGTGTCGGGCAAGCCCATCATCTGCGCCACGGTGAGGCGGTCGGCCTCGTTGGCGGGCAGGGTGTGGGTTTGCGCATCGTCCAGGTATTGCAAGCGGTGTTCGAGGTTGCGCAGGAAAGTGTAGGAACCCAGCAACTGTTCCACGATGGCCGGTTCCAGCAAGCCCTTGTCCGCCACCGTGCGCAAGGTGGCGCGCGTGGAACGTTCGCGCAGCTCCGCATCGCGGCCACCACGTATCAATTGAAACACTTGCGCGAGGAATTCGATTTCGCGGATGCCGCCGCGGCCCAGCTTGACGTTGTTGCTGCGGTCCGGGTGCAGCCGCTCCTGGCGGTTGACCTCGGCGCGGATCTGGCCGTGCATGGTGCGGATGGCATCGATGACGCCAAAATCGAGGTAGCGGCGGAAGACGAAGGGCCGCACGATGGCGTCGAGCGAGGCAATGTCTTCCGGCTTGCCCGTCACGGCGCGTGCCTTGACCCAGGCATAGCGCTCCCATTCGCGGCCCTGCACGATCAGGTATTGCTCCACCATGCCCAGGCTGGCGGCCAGCGGGCCCGAGTTGCCGTTCGGGCGCAAGGCCATGTCCACGCGGAAAGTAAAGCCGTCTTGCGTGATCTCGGCCAGGGCGGCGATCAGTTTCTTGCCCATGCGAATGAAAAACTCATGATTGGACAGGCTGCGCTGGCCCGGCTGAGTGGCGACTGTATCGCCATCTTCCGGATAGACAAAGATCAGGTCGATATCCGACGAGACGTTCAGCTCGCCGCCGCCCTGCTTGCCCATCGCCAGCACCATCAAGGCCTGTTCCTCGCCCGATTCCTCGCCGACGGGCATGCCGTGCAGGGCCACCATCTCGGCCATGATGGCGTCCACATGCGTGCGGATGGCGAAATCGGCAAAGCCCGTCATGGCCGTGACGACCTCGTTCAAGTCCGCCTGGCCGCCCAGATCGCGCTCGATCAGGCCGCAGACGAGCAGGTTGCGCAGGCGGCGCATGGCGCGCTCGGCCGGCAGCGGGGGCGTGGCGGCGTTCGCCTGCTCAAGCAGCGCGGTGGAAAAATCGAGCCCGTCGAGCGGCGCGCGCACCAGTTGCGCTACTTGCGCGGCGCGCTCGGGGGCGGCGCCCAGCCAGCGCTGGTAGAAACGGGAGGCGGAGATCAAAGGCTGTGTGCTCATGGTGTTGGTAAGGGTCTCGTGAATGCTGCGTGCATGGTTCTTGTTTAACTTGGCTGCGAACGGCGGGGGATGCGGTAAAATTGTGCCGCTGGCGCGAATGCCGCCGGCAGGGCGTGCTCTTCCGGACGATGGTAAGGGAGGCTTTGCTCAGAAGCAAGCGCAAGGATGCAGGCGCGCACCACGAATGCAGACGATTTTTGCCATTATTTGACGCCGGGCCAGTTTATTAGCTTATTGATGCAAAAACCGCCAGAAGCAAGCGTGACAGAACATGTGCCATTGGCCCTGCGCTGGCAGAGGCTGCGTGCCGCCTATCGCATGGCCAACCTGGCCACCCACCATGTGTTGGGTTTTACCATCAAACTGGTGCTGCTCGCGTATTTCGCCTTCGCCGTGCTGTTTTTATTCCTGCGCTACGCCATCCTGCCGAATATCGATTACTACAAGGGTGATATCGAGCGGGCGGCCAGCCGCGCGCTGGGCAACCCTGTCAGCATCGCGCGTATTTATGCCTCGTGGCATGGCGTGCGGCCGAATCTTTTCCTGGGCGACGTGAGCCTGCGCGACCAGGCAGGCCGTCAGGCGCTGAGCCTGCCAAGTGTCTCGGCCACCGTGTCGTGGTGGAGCGTGCTCGGTTCCGTGCGTTTCGAGACCCTGGAAATCACGCGGCCCGACCTCGATGTGCGGCGCAGCACGGATGGCAAACTGTATGTGGCCGGCGTGCTGCTCGACAGCACCCAGGGCAGCGATGGCAAGGGCGCCGACTGGCTGCTGTCGCAGCATGAGATCATCATTCACGACGGCAAGGTGCGCTGGACGGATGAAGCGCGCGGTACGCCGGAGCTGGCTTTAAGCCAGGTCAACTTGTTGCTGCGCAACCGCTGGCGCAGCCACCGGCTGGGCTTGCAGGCCACGCCGCCCGCCAGCCTGGCCGCGCCTATCGATGTGCGCGCTCACTTCACGCATCCCCCTTTCAGCACGCGCATCTCGGATGTGTCCATGTGGAAGGGCGAGTTGTACGCCGACCTGAAAAACGCCGACCTGGCCGCCTGGCGCAGCTATCTCGACTATCCGTTTGAATTGAGCCAGGGCAAGGGCGCCCTGCGCGCCTGGCTGAGCCTGGATCACGCGCGCCTGGCCGGCTTCACGGCCGATGTGGGTTTGACGGATGTGCAGGCGCAACTGGGCGAGCATATCGCCCCGCTCGATTTGCTGTCCGTCAGCGGGCGCATTTCGGCAAAGGAAGAGCTGTCGGCGCAAGTGCCGGACGGCAAGCCAACCTTTGGCGCGAATGGACACCAGGTGGAGTTGACGAATTTCGCAGTGGAAACGCGCGATGGCCTCAGCTTGCCGCCCACGACCTTGTCCGAACGCTTTGTTGCCGCCACCAAACGCAAGCCGGCGCGCACGGAAATCACGGCCAAGTCCCTCGATTTGCAAACCCTGGCCGCGTTGGCCGACAAGCTGCCGCTGGGCGAGCAGCAGCGCCAGCGCCTCGACGCTCTGGCGCCGCGCGGACGGTTGCAGGATTTTTCAGCGCAATGGGAAGGCGACATGGCCACGCCCGCCAGCTACCGCCTGCGCGGCAAGCTCATCGACCTGGGCTTGAATGCGCAGCCGGCGCGCCTGGCCGTGGCGAAGACGGCGAGCAGCCCTGCACAGGCGGCCGCGCCAGCCGTTCCAGGCTTCGACCACCTGAGCGGCAGCATTGACGCCAATGACAAGGGCGGCAGCATCAGCATCGACGCCCAAGACCTGGTGCTGCAATTTCCCACCTACCTGAGCGAGCCGGCCTTGCCGTTCGAACAATTCGCCATGCAGGCGCGCTGGACCTTTGAAGCGGAGAATATGCTGCAAGTCGGGCTGGACAAGCTCGACTTCAATCAGCAAGGCTTGCGCGTCGCCCTGCAAGGCACGCACCGCATGCCGCTGGACGGCAAGAACCTGGGCCAGGTCGATTTGACGGGGACGATCGACAATTTCCAGATCAACACCATTGGCCGTTATCTGCCACTGCAAACGCCCGAGCACCTGCGCCACTGGCTGACGGGTGCGTTGGAAGGCGGCGTGGCGCGCGATGTCAGCCTGCGCCTGCGCGGCGAACTTGAGCACTTCCCCTTCAAGGCTGATACGCCTGCCCAGCGCAGCCGTGGCGACTTCCGTGTTGCCGGCAAGATCGAGAATGGCATCCTGAATTATGCGCCCGGGGAATTTGCGGAAAACGGACCGCTGGCGGGCAAGGCGCCCCTGTGGCCGCAGGCGGAAAAAATCAAGGGCAGCTTTATTTTCGAGCGGGCGCGCATGGAAATTCGCGGCGATACGGCCATGACGGGCGGCGTGGCCTTGACGAACGTCAAAGCCGTGATTCCCGACCTGACCGTATTCGACACCTTGCTCGACATCGACGGCAACGCGGCCGGTCCCATGCAGGAATTCCTCAAGTATGTGACGGCCAGCCCCGTGCTGGGCTGGATCGAACATTTCACGGATGAAACGACGGCGACGGGCAACGCCAGGCTGGCCCTCAAATTGCACTTGCCGATCGAGCGCATGCTGGAGTCGACCGTGCAGGGCAGCTTGCAACTGGCGGGCAATGACGTGGTGCTGTTCCATGACATGCCGCCCGTGCTGGGCACGCAGGGCAAGATCGAATTCAACGAAAAGGGCGTCAACCTGAATGGCTTGAACGGCAGCCTGCTGGGCGGGCCGCTGGCCATCTCGGGTGGCACGCAGGCGGACAATTCCATCCAGGTGAAAATCGCCGGCAACATGACCATCGATGGCTTGCGCAAGACGTATCCGGCACCGGTGCTGCAGCGCCTGGCGAAACATTTGAACGGCGGCGCGCGCTACAGCGGCCTGATCACGGCGCGCGACCATCAGGTGGTGGTCAATGTCGAGTCGCCGCTGGCGGGCCTGGGCCTGGATTTCCCCGCCCCCCTGAAAAAGCCGGCCGGCGATAGTCTGCCCGTGAAATTTACCCTGACGGGCAATGCGGCGAACGGCGCAGGCCTGCGCACGGACGATATCCGCATCGTGCTGGGGTCTGGCATCGCTGCCCGCTACCAGCGCCAGAAGCAGGGCAAGGATGCCTGGCGCCTGGTGCGCGGCGGCATCGGCGTGAACGTGCCGGCGCCGGAACCGGACAGCGGCATGATGCTCAACGTGAATATGAAAACGCTGGATGTGGATAGCTGGATCGCCGTCGGCAGCGAAATCGCCGGCAGCGCCACGGCGCCAGCCGAGGCGGGCGGCAGCGCCGACGACGCGCCCGATATCGCGCAATACGTGGTGCCGGACATGATGGCGGCGCGCGCCAGCGAACTGATGCTGGGCGAGCGCAAGCTGGAAAACGTGGTGGTCGGCGCCACGCATCAAAAGGATGTGTGGCAAGCCAATATTGACGCGAAACAAGTGTCGGGTTATGTGACGTGGCTGGAAACACCGTCCGGCCTGGGCAAGATGACGGCGCGCCTGTCCTCGCTGATTATTCCGGAATCGGCCGCCAACGATGTGAAAAATTTGCTGGAAGGCAAGAGCGGCGCCCAGTCGATCCCTTCGCTCGATATCATCGCCGAGCAATTTGAACTGTTCAACAAGAAGATCGGCCGGCTGGAGTTGCAGGCCTATAACACCATGGCGGCGGGCGGGCGCGAGTGGCGCGTGGGCAAACTGCAATTGTCGAATCCCGATGGCGCGCTGAGCGGCAATGGCAAATGGGTCATCAAGGATGGGCAAAGCACGACCAGCCTGCGTTTTGGCCTCGATATCGTCGATGCGGGCAAGTTGCTCGACCGCTTCGGCTTTGCCGACACGGTGCGTCGCGGCAAGGGGCGCCTGAGCGGCGACATCGCCTGGAACGGCTTGCCGTATTCGCTGGACATTCCTACCCTGTCGGGGCAGATCGAGATGAATGTGGAGTCGGGCCAGTTCCTCAAGCAGGATCCGGGCGCGGCCAAGCTGTTGGGCGTGCTCAGCCTGCAAGCCTTGCCCCGTTTGCTGAAACTCGATTTTCACGACGTGTTTTCCGAAGGCCTGGCCTTCGACGGCATCACGGCCAACGCCAGCATCAAACGGGGTGTGGTGACCACCGACAACCTCAAGATGCACGGCGTGGCGGCCACCGTACTGATGGATGGCACGGCCGACATCGCCAATGAAACGACGAATTTGCACGTGGTGGTGATCCCGGAATTTAACCTGGGCACGGGGCCGCTCGTGTATGCGCTGGCTGTCAATCCCGTCATCGGCCTGGGCAGTTTCCTGGCGCAATTGTTCCTGCGCGCGCCCGTGATGAAGGCGCTCACTTACCATATGCAGATCGCCGGCCCGTGGAAGTCGCCCGTCGTGACCAAGCTCGACGGTGGTAAATTGGAGCCTGTCGCTGTTCCTGCCGCTGCAGCGGCGGAGGCTGTGGCGAAATAAGCGTGGCGTTCGAATGGATAAGAGGTGGCAATGATGCATACAGTCGCAGCAATACAAATGATTTCCTCGCCGTCCGTGGAAGACAACCTGGCCACGGCGCGGCGCCTGGTGGCGCAGGCCGCCGCCGGTGGCGCGCAGCTGGTGGTGCTGCCCGAATACTGGGCCATCATGGGCCGGCAGGAAACGGACAAGCTGGCCCATGCGGAACAGCCCGGCAGCGGCCCTATCCAGGATGGCATGGCGCAGATGGCGCGCCAGCATGGCATCTGGCTGATCGGCGGCACCTTGCCACTGATCTCCGGCGAGGAGGGCAAGGTCTTGAATACCACGCTGGTGTACGACCCGCAAGGCGTGCCGGCCGGCCGCTACGACAAGATCCACCTGTTCGGTTTTACGCGCGGCACCGAGTCCTATAACGAATCGCGCACCATCGTGCCCGGTGCGCAAGTGCGCGCTATCGAGACGCCGTTCGGCCGCGTCGGCCTGTCCATCTGCTATGACCTGCGCTTTCCCGAGCTGTACCGCGCCATGGGCGATTGCGCGCTGATTGTCGTGCCGGCCGCGTTTACCCATACGACGGGCAGCGCCCATTGGGAAGTGCTGCTGCGTGCGCGCGCCATCGAAAACCAGTGCTATGTGCTGGCCTCGGCGCAGGGTGGCTTGCACCCGAACGGCCGGCGTACCTGGGGCCACAGCATGCTGATCGACCCGTGGGGAGAAGTGAAAGCCGTGTTGCCCGAAGGCGAGGGCGTGGTGAGCGGCGAAATCGACCTGCTGTTTTTGGCCGGCGTGCGCGAATCCTTGCCCGCTTTAGCCCACCGCACCATGTAAATGTAAAGAATAGATAGCCATGATCCCATTTGAACCCAATCTGTCCAGCCTGGCCGTGGCGCGCGAACTCCTGCTTACGCCGTTTGGCCTGGACGAAGACAAGCTGCTCAAGGCCCTGGGCACGATGTTTACACACAAGGTCGACTATGCCGACCTGTATTTCCAGTCGACCAAGAGCGAAGGCTGGAGCCTGGAAGAGGGCATCGTCAAGACGGGCAGTTTTTCCATCGACCAGGGCGTGGGCGTGCGCGCCGTGTCCGGCGACAAGACGGCCTTTGCGTATTCCGACGACATTTCCGAGCGGGCCTTGCTGGAAGCGGCGGCGGCCACGCGCACCATCGCACGCGCGGGTGCCGGCAGAGTCAAGATCGCGGGCCAGATGCTGGCGCAGGGCGGACGTTCCTTGTACCTGCCCAACGATCCGCTCGCCTCGCTGGACGCCACGGCCAAGGTGCAATTGCTTGAGCGCGTGGAAAAGATGGCACGGGCGAAAGATCCTCGCGTGGTGCAGGTAATGGCGGGCCTGGCGGGCGAATACGACGTGGTGCTGGTGCTGCGCAGCGACGGCGTGCTGGCGGCCGATATCCGCCCGCTGGTGCGCGTCTCGCTCACCGTCATCGCGGAACAGAATGGCCGCCGCGAAACGGGTTCGGCCGGTGGCGGCGGGCGTTTCAGCTATGACTATTTCAGCGATGCCGTGTTGGAACAATACGCGGCCGAGGCTGTCAATTCGGCACTGGTGAACCTGGAAGCGCGCCCCGCGCCAGCCGGTCCCATGACCATCGTGCTGGGACCGGGCTGGCCCGGCATCCTGTTGCATGAAGCCATCGGCCATGGCCTGGAAGGCGATTTTAACCGCAAGGGTTCGTCCGCATTTTCCGGACGCATCGGCGAACGCGTGGCCGCCAAGGGCGTCACCGTGGTCGATGACGGCACCCTGGCTGGCCGGCGTGGCTCCCTGAACATCGACGACGAGGGCAATCCGACGCAGTGCACGACCCTGATCGAGGATGGCATCCTGAAGGGCTACATTCAGGACACCATGAATGCGCGCCTGATGAAGATGCCCGTGACGGGCAATGCGCGCCGCGAATCGTTCGCCCACCTGCCCATGCCGCGCATGACGAACACTTATATGCTGGGCGGCGACCGGGACCCGGGTGAAATCCTCGCTTCCGTGAAGAACGGCTTGTATGCAGTCAACTTTGGCGGCGGTCAGGTCGATATTACAAACGGCAAGTTCGTCTTCTCGGCCAGCGAAGCGTACATGATCGAAAACGGCAAGCTCAGCTACCCGGTCAAGGGGGCGACCCTGATCGGCAATGGTCCGGACGTACTCAGCCGCGTCTCCATGATCGGCAACGACATGCGCCTGGACTCGGGTGTGGGCGTGTGCGGCAAGGAGGGGCAGAGCGTGCCCGTGGGCGTAGGGCAGCCGACCTTGCGCCTGGATGGCATCACGGTTGGCGGCACGGCTTGAATCAGGGGCCAACCCCAAACACCTGCGCCTTAAAAGTGGTGGTGAAAATGGAGCGGCAGTTGTAGCGTAAATCATGCGATGCTCCTGGAGGTCAGGCCGGAAAGGGCGGGCCGCCCTGAAGTCCTGGCCGTGTGGCCTGGGCGGCATTCGATCTGCATCAGTAGTGCGTCGCTTGCCACTGTCAAAAAAGGGCTGGCGTGGAGAGTGCGCCACGGCGGCCACAGCGTTGCCAGCCAGCCGAGGCGTATCGACAGCGCGCAACTTTTTATACTTTTTTACGCACTTTGCAGTGTAAAACGGCGGCGGCATGCGGCTTTGCCGACAAATATGCTTGCCAACCCTTGCAATTTAGGTTTATAGTCGTTCATCACTTATGGATGACTCGCATGTTCGCTCGCCACTTTTTTACCGCTTATTTTTACTTTAGCAATTCCAACCCAAAGGCGGTGGAGTAGCGGTCGGTTCACGTAGCAGCAAAAAACGAGATCCCAGCAAATTCTAAAAAACCGCCACTGATGGCGGTTTTTTTTTACCCAGATGTTTTACCCTTCCTTAAATTTTGGAGAAAATGATGCCCCGCACCGATGATTTGCGAATTCGCGAAATGAAGGAATTGACCCCGCCGTCCCACCTGATCCGCGAATTCGCCTGCTCGGAGCAAGCCGAACAGACTGCTGCCAGCGCCCGTATCGCCCTGCACCGTATCTTGCATGGCCAGGATGACCGTCTGATGGTGGTGATCGGGCCTTGCTCCATCCACGATACCAAGGCGGCGATGGAATATGCGCGCCTGCTGGTCAAGGAGCGCGCGCGTTTCGCGGGCGAACTGGAAATCGTCATGCGCGTCTACTTCGAAAAACCGCGCACCACGGTGGGCTGGAAGGGCCTGATCAACGACCCGTACATGGACAACAGCTTCCGCATTAACGATGGCTTGCGCATGGCGCGCGAACTGTTGCGCGATATCAATGAGCTGGGCTTGCCGGCCGGCACCGAGTTCCTCGACGTGATCAGCCCGCAATACATTGCCGACCTGATCAGCTGGGGCGCTATCGGCGCGCGCACCACGGAGTCGCAGGTGCACCGCGAGCTGGCCTCGGGACTGTCGTGTCCCGTCGGCTTCAAGAATGGCACGGACGGCAATGTGAAAATCGCCGTGGAAGCCATCAAGGCCGCCTCGCAGCCGCACCATTTTCTTTCCGTCACGAAGGGCGGCCACTCGGCCATCGTCTCGACCAACGGCAACGAGGATTGCCATATCATTTTGCGCGGTGGCAAGACGCCCAACTATGATGCTGCCAGCGTGGACGAGGCCTGCAAGGCCATCGCCGCGCAGGGCCTGGCGGCGCGTCTGATGATCGACGCCTCGCATGCGAACAGCTCGAAAAAACCGGAAAACCAGATCCCCGTGTGTGCCGACATCGCCAGCCAGGTGGCAGGTGGCGATGGCCGCATCGTCGGCGTCATGGTGGAATCGCACCTGGTGGCGGGGCGCCAGGATTTGATCCCGGGCAAGGAATTGATCTATGGCCAGTCCGTCACGGATGGCTGCATCGACTGGAGCGCCAGTGTGGCCGTGCTGGAAAACCTGGCGGCGGCCGTCAAGCAACGCCGCCTGCAGGGCGACGCGGAATGAAATGACGTGGCGCGCAGCATGAAAAAAAGCCCGGAAAGCTAAGCTTTCCGGGCTTTTTTACTTCATTCAAGACGCCTGACAGAAGCGTGGCGAGCGGCAACGAGTTGCGGCCGAGACGCGGAACTGTGCTTGAGCACAGTGAGCATCGCAGGCTGCAAATCGCGACGCGCAGTAGCTTGTGTCAGGTGTACTTAGAACTTGTAGGTAGCGCGCACGTAGAAAGTACGGCCCAGCGGATCAGTGTAACGCGGATCGTAGCCGGACTGGAAGGTGCCGATCTGGTTACTGAACGGTGGATCTTCGTTCAGCAGATTTTTTACGCCCACGGTGACTTCGGTATTCTTGAAGCCGGAGTACGCGCCCGACAGCGACCATACCGAGTAAGCCTTGACGCTTTGCTCGAATTGCGGATCGACATAGTTCTGGTCGCGGTAGCCGCTCATGTACTTGTTGGACAGCGTGGCATTCCACTTGTCCATATTCCATTGCAGGGAGGCATTGTGTCTCCAGCGGAATACCGGTGCATTGTCGCCATACACGCCCACGTTTTGCACGAATTCGCCGCCGCGTTCGTTCTGGTACTCATACTTCTGTACCCAGGTGCCGTCAAAGGCGAACGTGAAGTTGCCATACTGGCTACGTGGCAATTTCCAGTTCAGGCCCAGGTCGATGCCCGAGGTGTGCATTTCGCCCAGGTTGCCCAGGGTGGCCAGCACATAATCGAGCTTGCCATCAGCGGTATAGATGAAGTTGTTCTGATACTTGGCGTAGTTGTCGAACAGGGTCTGTTCGGCCACGGTGCCGATCTTGTCGCGCAGCTTGATCTGGAAGTAATCGAGCGAGACGGTCAGCGACTTGGTAGGCTCGATGACGATACCGGCGCTGAAGGTTTTCGATTTTTCCGGGCCGACGTCCGGATTGCCACCCGAGCGGATGTACTGCTGCGCGCCGCAGGCGACATTGCTGTTGGCGCCAGGAATCGGTACGCCGCCTGGGCACAGGCGTGGATCGTCGTACTTGTTGGCCGTGAAGGTCTTGGTTTGCGGACCATGCAGGTCATACAGTGTTGGCGCGCGGAAGCCAGTGTTGTAGGAGCTGCGCAGCAGCACCTGGCTCGTTGGCTGCCAGCGCACGCCGACTTTCGGATTGAAGCTGCCGCCGACGTCGTTATAGTGGTCATAACGGGCTGCCAGCGACAGTTCCAGGTCTTTCACGACAGGAATGCTCAGTTCCGAGAAGATGGCGCTGATATTGCGGCTGCCCGACTGGTTCTGCGCTTCGGCGTAGCCGGAGCTCGATGCCTGGCCGGCCAGATCCCGGTTCACGTTGTATTCGGCCTTGTCGTTGCGGAATTCCGTACCGACGGCGAAACCGACGGCGCCAGCCGGCAGGTTGAACAGCTCGCGGCTTACCTTGGCGTCGACCGCGGTGCTGGTCATCTTCGCGCTCAGGTATTCGCCTTTCAGGACGGAATCCTTCAGGTATGCCGCGCCGGCGGCGCTCTGCTCGCCGAACGGGTTCAGGATGCCATTGCCGATGCCGTCGATGATGCGCTGGTCATTCAGGTAGCCGCCCGTGAAGGCGCTGGTGGCCTTGCTGACGGAGTAGCTGAGGCCGACGTTGTAGTCCCACGCACCCAGGACGCCTTCGGAAGCCAGTACCAGGCGGTCCGAGGTGCTGGTGTCGAAGCCGCTGCGCTGGCCCGACGCCACCGGACGCCAGCTGATGTCCAGCGGCTCGCCCGACAGGCCCGCCACGGCTGGTACACCGCCGCTGCCGCCTGGATAGTAAGGGGAACTCGACGACATGAGGATGCCGATGTTCGACATCGGCGGCGGCGAGATGCGCGCCTCGTTGGTGCTGCGCGAGTGCAGGTATTCGATGGTGGCCAGGTGATCCTGGTTCAGCTTGAAGCTGGCCTTGCCCAGGAAGGATTCCTGCTGGGTTTTCGGGATGGCCTGGATGAATGGTGTGACATCCATGGCGCAGGTGCTCTTGCCCGAAGTATTCTTGTACAGGTTCTCGCCCACGCAACCGCCGGCGAAGGCCGGGTTGCCGATCAGGCCATTGCCCGTGTCGTAGAAGTTGGCAGGGAAGGTGGTGCCGCTCAGGTTATCCACACCCTTGCTCGGGATGTAGCCGCTCTTCGAGAAGGAACGGTCGGCCGTGCTCAGTGCCGCCTGGCGATGTACGTCGACCACGCCGAAGACGTTGAAGCCATCTTTGTTCAGATCGCCGTAGCCGCCGGACAGGTTCAGGCGCGACTCGTCGCCGCCACCCGCTTTTTGTGGCTCGTAATGTTCGACCGTGACGGAGCCGCCCTTGACGGAACGCTTGGTGATGAAGTTGATCACGCCGCCGATGGCGTCGGTACCGTAGATGGCGGAAGCGCCGTCGCGCAGCACTTCAACGCGTTCCAGGGCCGAGATCGGAATGATGTTCAGGTCGACGGACGAACCGTTGAATGGGTGGCTGGCAATACGGCGGCCGTTCAGCAGGACCAGGGTCTTGTCGCCGCCGATGCCGCGCAGGTCGGCGACGGACTGGCCGCCCGTACCGGAGCCGACGGATTGCGAGCTGCTTTGCGAACTCTGATTCATGGAAATGGTGGACAGGACTTCCTGTGCCGTCGTCAAGCCTTGCTTGGCGAAATCATCGGCCTTGATCGAGGTGATCGGCAGCGCTGTCTCCGATGCCAGGCGCTTGATGCTCGAACCTGTGACTTCCACGCGTTGCATGGCGCCATCCGTTGTTTCTTGCGCATACGCGGCGTGCATGCTCAGGGCCATGCCGCCTGCAAACATCAGGCGCAGCGACCGCGATATTACATTTTCTATCATCATCTGAAATTCCTTGTTATTGTGATAAAGGCGGCAATTATTTTGAAATAACTTGTTGCTTGCCAACAATTTATTTGCCTTTTTGAAAATCCACCAATGAAAATTCTGTAAATTTTCTGGGCCCTCATCAAAACATTCACCATTCAGATTGTCAATTTCGTGCAGACTTTTTGGACGAAATGCAACATATTGCTATTTTTTTTGCATTACTTCAGGAATAAAGTATCGCCAACCCTTGTCAGGCGCGGTCAGGCGCGTAAAATAAAACGGCGCTCAGCATACCTGCTGGCGCCGTCCTTCGTGCTGCAGGCAAACGCTTGCCAGCGCTGCCCCGTTTATCTCTGTTTCAGCCCATCTCCCTTAGAACGTATAGCTGCCGCGCAGGTAGTAGGCGCGCCCGATCGGGTCCGTGTAGCGTGGGTCATAGCCTTTCTGGAACAGGGTGCCCTGGTTCGAGAACGGTGGTTCCTTGTCGAACAGGTTCTTCACGCCGGCAGTCAGCAGCAAGCCTTTCCATACGTAGCTACCCGACACGTTCAGCAGGCTGTAGGAGGGCACATCGTGCCGGTACTGCGGATCGACCTGGTTCTGGTCCGTGTAGCCGGACTTGAACGATTGCGACACGGTGGCGCCCCAGTTGCCCAAGCGCCAGTTGAGGGCCGCCGTGTGTTTCCAGCGGAACACAGGATTGTTATCTGCATAGCGGCCCACGTTGGCAATGAATTCGCCACCGCGCTCATTCTGGTAGTCATACTTGTGGGTCCAGGTGCCATCGACCGACACGCTGAAATCGCCGTAGGTGCCGCGCCCCAGGCGTGCATTCAGGCTGACGTCGATACCGTCGGTTTTCACTTCGCCGAGGTTGTCGTTCAAGTCCAGGATGGCGAAAGGCGAACCGTCGGGATTGCGCAGGAACAAGGCCTTGTATTTTTCGTAGTTACCGTAGATGGATTGTTCGGGCAGGGACGAAATCTTGTCCTTCAGATGGATGTTCCAGTAATCGATGGCGACGGTGACTTCCTTGACCGGTTCGAGCACCAGGCCGAAGGCGAAGGTGGTGGATTTTTCCGGTTTCAACTTTTCATTCCCGCCTTGCAGCTTGAATTGCTGCAAGTCGCAATCGCGCAGAGGATTGGCGCCCGGCTGTGGCACGCCGCCCGGGCAGAGGATGGGATCGTCGTAGGAATCGTTGGTATCGTTCTTCGACGGCGGCGCATTCTTTTCAAACAGGGTGGGAGCGCGGAAACCCGTGCTGGCCGAGCCGCGCAGCACCAGCGCGTTGCTGGCCTGATAGCGCAGGGCCAGCTTGGGGTTGGTGGTGCTGCCCACGTCGCTGTAATGGTCGAAGCGTGCCGCCAGCTGTACTTCCAGATCCTTGATCAGCGGCAAGTTGACTTCGCCGAAAACGGCCTGGATCGTGCGCGAACCGCTCTTCGACAGAGAACCGGACAGGCCGGAACTGGTGGCCTGGCTGGCGATATCGCGGTTGACATTGAAGTCGGCTTTTTCACGCCGCAGTTCACCGCCCAGTGCGATCGCCAGCGGGCCGCCGGCCAGCTGCATCAGTTCGCGGCTGCCCTTGATGTCGAAGCCCGTGGTGGTGACCTTGGCATTCTGTACCTCGCCGCGCAGGGCGGTGCTGTCCAGGTAAGCCTTGCCGGCCGTGTCCTGCATGCCGAAGGGATTCAGGATGCCATTGAGCACACCGGCCGCAAACGAGGCATCCTGCACATAGCCGCCCGTAAATTTCTCGGACGACTTGCTGATGGCGTGGCTCAGGCCTGTCTTGTAGTCCCATCCGGCCAGCTCGCCTTCGAGGGCCAGCACCAGGCGGTCCGCCTTGCCGTCCGAATCGATCTGCCGCTGGCCCGCTTCCACGGGCCGCCAGTTGACGCTCAGGGGCTGTCCCGACAAGCCCGGCTGGGCCGGCACGCCGCCCGCATTGCCCGGATAGTATTTGCTGGTATTGGGCAAGATCAAGCCCGTTTGCGGCGGCGGCGCCGTGCGTGCTTTTACCTTGTTTTCCGAGTGCAGATATTCCACGGTGGCCAGGTGGCCGCCGCCCAGCTTGAAGGCGCCCTTGCCGAAGACAGCCACCTGTTCCTGCGCCGGCAGGTCGTCGATCTGCCGCGTGTAGTCCTGGCGGCAGGTGCCGTTGGCCGCCGCTACCGACAGGGGCTGGTTGCAGCCCGTGGCCGCGTACGGATTGCCGGCCAGGCCCTTGCCGCCGTTGGCCGCGGCATCGAAGTAGTTGCCGGGGAAGGTGGTGCCGCTGGTGAGGGACAGGCCCCGCTCGGGAATGATGCCGGTCTTGGAAAAATCGCGGTCCTGCGACGTGAGTACATTTTGCTTGTGGTAATCGACCACGCCGAAAATATTGTAGCCGTCCGTGTCGAGCTTGCCGAAGCCCGTCGACAGATTGATGCGGTGCTCGCCGCCGCCCTTGTGTTCGGGCGCGACCGCCTCGGCGGTAATGTTGGTGACATTGATCGAGCGCTTGGTGATGAAGTTGATGACGCCGCCGATGGCGTCCGTGCCGTAGATGGCCGAGGCGCCGTCGCGCAGCACTTCGACGCGCTCCAGGGCAGCGATGGGAATGATGTTCAGGTCGACGCTGGCGCCGTCATACGGATGGTTGGCGATGCGCCGGCCATTGAGCAGCACCAGGGTCTTGTCGCCGCCCAGGCCGCGCAAGTCGGCGCTGGCCTGGCCGCCCGTGGGCAGGCCGCTGGTGTTGCCGCCGACGGCGTTGCCGCTGCCCATGCTGGAGGAATTCGAGGGTATCTTGCTGAGCACTTCCTGTGCCGTGGTCAAGCCCTGCTTGGCAAAATCTTCGGCCTTGAAGATGGAGAGGGGGGTGGCTGTTTCCGACACCAGCCGCTTGATGGAAGAGCCGGTGACTTCAACGCGCTGCATGGTGCTCGTATCGCTGACTTCTTGCGCCAGCGCCTGCTGGCTGAGCAGGCCCGCGGCAAGGCCGCTGGCGCAGATCAAACGGATGGAATGGGACAAGCGTGTTTCTCTGATCATGTTCAAGACTCCTGAAAAAGCGGTTGGCTAAAAGGGCAAGAACGGCCGCGCCGGTTGGCGCACCGAGAACATTGAAAAGTATGTATATCTTTTCAACTGACCAACTGTAATGATCCACAAAAGTCCTTGTCAACATGGCAAATGGCTTTGTGTGCTTAAACAACGTAGTACGTCATCGGGAGTGATTTAAAACAAAGTAGGCGCATTTTGTGCGGCATTAATGAAGATAGCGGCCGTGCCCAGTGCTGGCGTCGGGTGCGCAAAATAAAACGCCCGCTGCGGAGCAACGGGCGTTGGTGTGGGTGGCATGGCGATAGTGACTGGCGCCTGCCGGATGCACAGGCTGCACTTGGCAGCCTGTGCTGGGGCTTAGAAGAACTTGTAGCTGGCGCCCAGTTTGAAGTAGCGGCCGATGGCGCCGCTGGCATCCATCGGGTTGTAGCTCATGCCACCGTAGGTCAGGGGGTCGAGCGGCGCGATCTTGTCGGTCACGTTGTTGATCGAGGCAAACAATTGCAACTGTTTGTTGACGTTCCAACGGCTCGACAGGTCGAGCGTGGTGAACGAGGCGATCTTGCAACCGTTCGGCGCGGACGTGCCATCGGCCAGCTTGGAGGCGCAAGGCTTGCCTTCAAACAGGATATTCTTCATGTCCGAACGATAGTTCAGCACGCCGCTGACATTCCAGTTGCCCAGATCCCACGAGCCGGTGAGATTGATCTTGTCCTTCGGCGTACCGGCGCAGTTGGAGGTATCGCAGTTGCCATGCGTGCCAGCGAACTGGTAGCTCACGGTGGACGATTCGGCCCGCACCCACGAGGCGATGTGGGTCCAGGTCAGGCCAAACGTGGCGCGGCCGTAGTCGCCCAGGCGCACCCGCTGCTTGATGTCCAGGTCGATACCCTTGATCTCCGTAAAGCTGGAGTTGCGGTACGGTGCCTTGGTGATCAGCAAAGTGCCCGTGTTCGGCGTGACGACGCCATTGATGGTCAGGTTGTTGTCGGCGCGGATCGCGGTCGGCAGGGCGGCAGCTTCGTTGTACGGCAGCGGGTTGATCTCGTTTTCACGCTTGATCTTCCAGCCGTCCAGCGACAGGCTGGTATCGTTGAACGGATCCCACACCAGGCCCAGGGTGTAGCCCTTGGACTTTTCCGGCTTGAGGTTAGGGTCGCCAATCTTGACGGCAGCCACTTGCAGTTCGCAGTCGCTCGCATTGGCGCCCGGCAAACGCGTGCCGCCCGGGCAGCGCACGGGATCGCTGACCGTCGAGGTGCCCGTTGATTGCGAATTGGCATTGCTTTCCGCAGGTCCCGGTGCGCGGAAGCCTTCCGAATACGTACCGCGTACGGCAAAGGTTTTCAGCGGCGTCCACTTGGCGCCCAGTTTCGGCGTGGTCGACGAGAAACGGTCGTATTTGTCGTAACGCAAGGCGCCCGACAGTTCCACCGTCTTGATGACGGGCGCCAGCACCTCGAGGAAGACGGCCGAGACTTTGCTGTCGCCCTTGGCTGCCACATAGCTGGAGTTAATGGAACCGTTTTCCGTGCCCGACAGCGATGGATTGTCGAGCTTGTCGCGGCGGTGTTCCGCTCCCACGGCCAGGCCCAGGGCACCGCCCGGCAACTGCATCAGCTCGCGCGAAGCCTTGAAGTCGATGATGTCGAGCTTGGTGGTCGAATCGGAGGTGGCGTTCGTCACCATGGCCGCGTACAGCGAGGCCGGATTCTTGCCTGCCTGTGCGCCGATATAGTATGGGAAATACTTGCTGTTCGGATTGCCCAGGGCATCCTTGACGACGGCCATGTTGAGCATGTTGCTGTAGTCGAGGTGCAGCTTCGATTCCGAATGCGTATAGCCGGCGTCGTAGTCCCAGCCCATGGCGTTGCCTTTGACGCCGAGCACGATGCGGTTGAATTCATTGTTGGCCTGGCGTGTGCTGGCGCCCACGTCGAAGGCCTGGTAGCGCACGCGCACCGGCACGCCATACGGATTTTGCGGGTGGCCAGCGGCCAGCACAATGGTGGTGCCGGCGCCGGAACCGTAGTTGATGACGCCAGTCGGGCTGCCGGCGTTCGGCGGGAAGGCGATGGTCGGCGTGATCGATGGCGGTATCAGGGTAAATGCCGTATCGCGCTTCGAGTAGCCCGCTTCCGCGTACACCTGGGTATCGGCATTGACTTGCCAGGTACCGCGTGTGTACAGGTTGATCGATTCGATCTTCGGCTGCATGGAGCGGAACTGGTCGTGATGCCACAGGCAGCCGCCCTTCGGATCTTGCGGCGAAGATACGGACAAGGTGGAGCAGCCGGGCAGGGAGACATAGTTGTTGGTGACGGGATCGCGGATCAGGCCTGTCGGCGAGGCATTCGCATCGTTGTTGCCGTTGATGTAGCCGCCGGCGAACTGGGTGTTGATCGCATAGCCGTACGGACGCAGGTCGGCCTTGCCGATCCATTTGCGGCCGGCACGCTCATTGTTCATCAGCATGTCCGATTTGGTGTATTCGGCATTGACGACGACGTTGAATTTATCCGTATCCAGATTACCCTTGCCGAAGGTCAGCGAGGCGCGGTGTTGCTTGGCATCGCTGTCGCCGGAGATGCCCGTATCGCCTTTCAGGGTCAGGCCTTCGAAGTCTTTGCGCAGGATGATGTTGACCACGCCGGCGATGGCGTCCGCGCCGTAGGTGGAGGAAGCACCGTCCTTGAGGATTTCGATGCGTTCGACGATCTGCATCGGCACGGTGGAGAGGTCGGTGAAGCTCTTCTGGCCGTCATCGGCACGCGCAAACGGGGCCATGCGGCGGCCATTGAGCAGCACCAGGGTCGAGGTGGCGCCCAGGCCGCGCAGCGAGATGGCCGTGGAACCGGCGGCAAAACCGTTGCCGAATCCCGTTGGCAGGGAGCCTGCGCCATCGGCGGTCAGGGTTTGCAGGTATTCGGCCACGGTGGCCTTGCCCGACTTCATCAAGTCATCGCGGGTAATGACCTGTACCGGTGACGCGGTCTCTGCCGTCGCCCGTTTGATGCTCGATCCTGTAATTTCCACACGTTGGACATTGGCGTCTTGCGCCATTGCCGGCGCAGCCATCATGCCTAGGCTAACCGCTGCTACGCTACCCGAAAAAATCAGGCGTACGGAGCGGGACATAACTGTTTCCATCATCATTCTCAAAAACTCCGAAAGTAAGTTCGGCTGGCCGTTTTGCGACACAACCTCGCTAGGATAAAAAAGATTGCTGCGTTGGCAATCGCTGTGGGACGAACGGCATACTGTGCGTTGCCGTGATTGATAAGACCATTTGCCGAGAAACCTTGTCAACGTGTAAATGTGACATTTCGGGATGGAAACAACAGTGTTTTTTATAATGTTCAGGTATTTCATTATTGACAATTATTTTTATGTTGCGCCGCGCCATGCGTTTTCCGTCCCTCGATAAAAAGTGCGCCCATTCACGGACGTAAGGGTTTCTACCAATGGGCATTTGTCCGGCATTGCTCAGGTGATGTTGCGTTGCGGAAAATTTCCCCGTTGGCGCGGGTGCTTGTTGCTGCGCACGCCAGAAGTGCCGCGGCTTTTCGCCCGGCATGCAAAATATGCGTTATCGTTACGCGTTTTCCAGCGCGTCAAACCACCGGCGCTGCTGGCTGCTAACAAGGCATAGATCTTGCAGAGATGGACTGGTTTTGGCGGTGGAATCCTGTATCCCAGGGGGAAGCCAGTACAAGCGCACCAATACGGTGCGACAGATAATCGAGATGAAGGGTATTACATGAAGTCACCATGGATGCGGCGCATGGCGCTGCTCGCCTGCCTGGCCACCCTGCCGCTGGCGGCCACTGCCGTTGCTGCGGATGCCGCCCCTGCGGCCGCGCCGGTCAAAACCTTGCGCTATATCTTGCCGGCCGCCGAGACGGGCTTTGATCCGGCTACCGCGCGCGACCTGTATTCGAACCACATCACGCAGGCTGTCTTCGACACCCTGTACACCTATGATTACCTGGCGCGCCCCGTGAAGGTGGTGCCCGGCGCGGCGGCTGCGATGCCGGAAGTATCAGCCGACGGCAAGACCTACACCATCCGCCTGAAAAAAGGCATCCTGTTTACGCCCGACGCCGCGTTTGGCGGCAAGCGCCGCGAACTGACCATGGCCGACTATGTGTATTCGTGGAAGCGACTGTTCGACCCGCGCCTGGCCTCGCCCCACACCTGGCTGTTCGAAGGCAAGGTGGTCGGCCTCGATGACTTGGCGAAGGACGCGGCCAAGTCGAACAAGCTCGACTTCAACAAGAAGGTAGCCGGCCTGGAAATCCTCGACCCGTATACCTTGCGCATCACGCTGGCCAAGACCGATTTCAATTTCCCCATGATCCTTGCCTACGTGCCGACGGCTGCCGTGGCGCGTGAAGTGGTGGAGAAGTACGGCGACGTGAAGGGCGAAGTGGGATCGAATCCCGTCGGCACCGGCTATTACACGCTCGGTGAATGGACGCGCGGCAACCGCATCGTTCTCAATCGCAACCCCCAGCATTTGCCGGAAACCTGGAATTTCATGGCCGGCGACGACCCAGACGACCAGCGCATCGTGCGCCAGATGCAGGGCAAGCGCATTCCCGCCATCGACCGCATCGAAATTTCCGTGATGATCGAAGACCAGTCGCGCTGGCTGTCCTTCCAGAGCGGCGGCACGGACGTGTTCTGGCTCGATGGCCCGCTGGCGCCGAAAGCGCTGCTGAACGGCAAGCTGCGTCCAGAGCTGGCGGAGAAGGGCGTACAACTGTCGCGCCTGTTGGACCCGGAAATCAGTTATTACTACTGGAACATGGAAGACCCCACCCTCGGCGGCTTCAGCAAGGAAAAGATTGCCCTGCGCCGTGCGATTGCCATGGCGCACAATATCGATGAAGAAATCCGCATCATCTGGAATGGCCAGGCCAAACGTCTCGACTATCCGATACCGCCCGGCGTCGTCGGCTACGATCCCCACTACAAGAGCCTGCTGCAATACGATCCCGTGCTGGCGAACAAATTGCTCGACAAATTCGGTTACAAGAAGGGCGCAGATGGCTGGCGAACCTTGCCGGACGGCAAGCCGCTGCTGATCCGCTACGCTTCGCGCAACGAAGCCAATGGCGTGCTGCAGGCGGAAATGTGGCGCAAGACGTATAACTCGCTGGGCATCCGCATGGAAAACGACCGCATGATCTTTTCCGACATTCTAAAGACGGAAAAGCAGTGCAAGATGCAGACGCGCACGGCGCCGTGGCTGGCCGACTATCCGGACGGCGACAACTTCATGCAGCTGTTCTATGGTCCGAATACGCACCAGAACAACAACGGCTGCTACCAGGACCCGGAATACGATAAATGGTATGCAGCCAGCCAGGCCATGCCGGCCAGTCCCGAGCGCGATGAGCTGTTCCACAAGATGGCGCGCCGCCTGGAAGTGAACGCGGGCGCCCTGATCGGCTATGCGCGCTACCGCAACATGCTGGCGCAAAAGTCGGTACTCGGCTACAAGAAGCACCCGATCCTGTTCCAGGAATGGGCGTACATGGATATCGACAGCAGCAGTGCGCCAGTGGCGCCTGCTGCTGATTCGGCTAAAAAATAAGCGCGGCCGCTTATAACACCATATACGACAAGGAATCATTATGTTTGCTTATATCCTGCGCCGCTTGTGGCAGATGCTGCCCACCATGCTGGGCGTCGTCCTGCTGGTCTTCATCCTGTTTAACTGGGTGGGCGGTGACCCCGCCTACATTTTGGCCGGCAAGATGTCGAGTGCGGAAAGCATTGCCAACATCCGCCGCCAGCTCGGTGTCGACCAGCCGTACTACGTGCAGCTGTGGATCTTCATCAAGCAGATCGTCACGTTTGACTTCGGCCAGAGCTGGGCCACGGGGGAATCCGTGTCGCATATCATCACTTCGCGCCTGGGCCCGTCGATGATGGTGCTGATCCCGCTGACCGTGCTGGAAACGTTTTTTGGCGTGGCGCTGGCGCTGGCCATCGCTTTCGTGCGCGGTTCGCTGACGGACCGCGCCGTCATGATCGCCTGCACGGTGGGCATGTCGATTTCCATTCTCGTCTACATCATCGTCTTCCAGTATGGCTTTGCCTACAAGCTGGGCCTGTTCCCCGTGCAGGGCTGGGGTGACAGCTTCTGGGAAAACCTGCTGCGCTATTCGACCTTGCCCATTTTGATCGGCCTGGCCGTCTCCATTGCGCCCACCCTGCGCCTGTTCCGCACTTTCGTGCTGGACGAGGCCAACCAGGATTACGTGCGCACGGCGCGCGCCAAGGGCTTGAAGGAAGGCCGCATCATGTGGGTGCACGTGCTGCGCAACGCCGGCATTCCCATCATTACCTATGTGATGTCGAACTTGCCGGCCCTGCTGATCGGTGCTTTCCTGCTGGAACGCTTCTTCGGCATTCCCGGCATCGGGCGTGAAGTGATTCTGGCGGTCGAGCGCAGCGACTTTCCGGTGATCAAGGCGATCACCGTGTATGTTGCCGCCGCCACCATGCTCTTCAACCTGCTCACCGACCTGCTGTACCAGGCGGTCGATCCTCGCGTACAACTGAAGTAGAAAGAGACGATGTCGAAACCTCATACATCGCCCGGCCTGTGGGCCCTGGCGTGGCGCCGTTTGCGCGGCGACAAGATTGCAATGGTATCGCTGGCCGTGGTCGGCGCGTTTTTCCTGCTGGTGCTGGCGTCCGCCAGTGGCCTGGTAGCCTCGAACTGGGAAGATGAAGTGGCCGTCAGCTATGCGCCGCCCACCTTCATCGGTGCCGACAAGGACGCGTCCGCGTCCGGTGATGGCGCCATTCCCCTGCCGGACGAGCGCAGCGCACCGACACAAGTCAATGTGCTCGACCCGCTGGCCGACGATATCGCCGAACTGCGCGCCCAGATGGGCAGCAATCCGTCGGCTGGCGTGGAAATGTACGGCGTCACCGACCCGCTGGCCGACGACTTGACGGCCTTGCGCGCCGGCATGGGCAAGACGAAGAAGTTGATCGCGCACAAGGCGGCAACCTTGCCGTTCGGCGCCGACAAGTGGGGCCACGACATTGTCCAGAAAACCATCAAGGGCGGCGAAACGTCGATCGTGGTGGGCCTGGTGGCAGCCTTGCTGGCCGTGGTGCTGGGCACCTTGTTTGGCGCCGTGTCCGGTTACTTTGGCGGCATCGTCGATGATTTCTTCAACTGGTTCTACAGTATTTTCACATCGATTCCGTCCATTCTGATGATACTCACCGTGGCGGCCGTGCTGCAGCAAAAGGGCGTGCTGACCATCGTGCTGATCCTGGGCTTGACGGGCTGGACGGGGCCGTACCGTTTGATCCGCGCCGAATACATCAAGCACAAGGCACGCGAATACGTGATGGCGGCCGACGCCATCGGCGCCTCGCACTGGCGCAAGATGTTTTCCCACATCTTCCCCAACGTGAGCCACGTGGCGCTGGTGCAAATGTCAATTCTGGTGGTGGGCTTCATCAAGGCCGAAGTGATTTTGAGCTTCCTCGGCTTTGGCGTGCCGGTGGGCACCGTGTCGTGGGGCAGCATGCTCAACGAGGCACAAAATGAACTGATCCTGGGCAAATGGTGGCAGCTGACCGCCGCCGCCACGGCGATGGCCGTGCTGGTGACGGCGTTCTCGCTGTTTACCGATGCCTTGCGCGATGCGCTCGACCCCAAAGTGAAATAGGAGTTGCTCATGGACCAGAATAACCTGTTGGAAGTGCGCGACCTGCGCGTCACCTTCCGCCTGGACAAGAAAACCACGTTTGAAGCCGTCAAGGGCATCTCGTTCAACGTGCCGCGCAACTGTACCGTCGCGCTGGTAGGCGAGTCGGGCAGCGGCAAGTCCGTCAGCTCGCTGGCCGTGATGGGCTTGTTGCCGCCAGATAACACCATCATCGATCCCGCGTCCAGCATCCATTTCGGCGGGCGCGACCTGCTCAAACTGTCGATCGCCGAGCGCCGCACCATGTGCGGCAAGGATATTTCGATGATCTTCCAGGAGCCGATGTCGTCGCTGAACCCCGTGTTTACCGTCGGGTTCCAGATCGCTGAAGTGTTGCGCCAGCACATGGGCATGAACCGCAAGCAGGCGCGCGCGCGTACCCTGGAGTTGCTCGACGAAGTGGGCATACCCGATCCCGCCACCAAGATCGACGCCTACCCGAGCCAGATGTCGGGCGGCCAGCAGCAGCGCGTGATGATCGCCATGGCGATTGCCTGCGAACCGAAACTCCTGATCGCGGACGAACCGACGACGGCGCTGGACGTGACGATCCAGAAGCAGATCATGGACTTGATCGCGGCGCTGCAAAAGAAACATCAAATGTCCGTGCTTTTCATTACCCACGACCTGGGCCTGGTGGGAGAAATTGCCGACCAGGTCATCGTCATGCGCCACGGCGAAGTGCGCGAGACGGGCGAGGTGCGCCAGGTGTTCGAGGCGCCGCAGGACAGCTACACCAAAGCGTTGCTGCATTGCCGCCCCTCGCTGGATGAGCGCCCGTGGCGCTTGCCCGTGATTGCCGACTACATGGAAGGCAAGGCGGGCCCCGGCGTGGAAGTGAAACAGCGCACGCGCGGCACGCGCGGCTATACGCCGGGCGACGAGCCCGTGCTGGTGGTGAATAATCTGAGCAAGAGTTTTTATACGCGTGCAGGCCTGTTCGGCAAGCGCGAATTCCAGGCAGTCAAGGACGTGTCATTTACCTTGCCACGCGGGAAGACCTTGGGCGTGGTGGGCGAATCCGGTTCCGGCAAGACGACGGTGGGTCTGACCCTGCTGCGCCTGCATCAGGCCACGGGCGGCACGGCCATGTTCCATGGCAAGGATCTCATTGCCATGCCGAACAAGGAATACCTGCCGTATAAACGCCGCATCCAGATCATCTTCCAGAATCCGTATGCCTCGCTCAATCCCCGTTTTACGGTGGGACAGATCCTGCTCGAACCGATGCGCATCCACAAGATTGGCGCGAATGACCAGGAACGCATCGCCAAGGCTTACTGGCTGTTGGAGAAGGTGGGATTGCCGGAACAGGCTTTCCACCGCTATCCGCACGAGTTTTCCGGCGGCCAACGCCAGCGCATCGCCATTGCCCGCTGCCTCACCATGCAGCCGGAAATTCTGGTGTGCGACGAATCCGTGTCGGCGCTGGACGTGTCGGTGCAGGCGCAAGTACTCAACCTGTTGCAGGATTTGCAGGATGAATTTGGCTTGTCGTACATCTTCATTTCGCACGATTTGTCTGTGGTCAAATACATCGCCGACCAGGTGATGGTGATGCACAAGGGGCAAGTGGTGGAACTGGCCGATTCGGATGAGCTGTACCGCAATCCCGTGCATCCGTACACGCGCACCCTGCTCAGCGCCATACCCAAGGGCGTGCAGTTGTAAGGGGCTTTTTACGGTAAGATAGCGGCCATGCCCAACCTCATTTACCTGCTCGAACATTACGGTGTCCTGATTGTCTTTGGCATCGTGCTGGTGGAGCAGCTCGGTCTGCCGATTCCCGCCTTTCCCATCCTGGTGGTGGCGGGAGCGATGGCCGTCGATGGCGACATGAATGGGGGACTGGTGCTGGCCGCCGCGCTGGGCGCTTGCCTGATCAGCGACTTCACGTGGTTCCGCGCGGGCCGCCATTTCGGCAAGCGTATCCTGCGGCTGCTGTGCCGCATCTCGCTGTCGCCCGATTACTGCGTCAGCCAGACGGAAGACAAATTCAAGCGCTGGGGGCCGAAAGCCCTGATCGTCTCCAAGTTCGTGCCGGGATTCAATACTGTGGCCGCACCGATGTCGGGAGCGCTGGGCACGCCGCCGGGCCAGTTCTTCCTGTACGCGGGCCTGGGCGCCTTGCTGTGGAGCGGCACGGGCATCGTCGTCGGCGTGATTTTCCATTCCAGCGTGCAGCAGGTGCTCGACTTGCTCAGCACCATGGGTAGCACGGCCTTGCTGATGCTGGCCACCTTGCTGGGCTTGTTCCTGCTGTATAAATTCCTCGAGCGCCGGCGTTTCCGCCAGGCCTTGCAGATCGAACGTATCGGCATCGATGAATTACTCGAACTCATAGAGCAGGGCGAGGAGCCGCTGATGGTCGACGCGCGCAGCGCCACGGCGCAGGCTCTGGAGCCGGCCGTGCCGGGCGCCTTGTTCTTCAATGGCAAGGAACCCGTGCCCGCCATGATCGCCATGGACAAGGACCGCCACATCATCGTGTATTGCAGCTGTCCCAACGACGTGACGGCCGCGCAAGTGGCCAAGCTGTTGCACCAGCACGGCTTTCACCGGGCCAAGCCCCTGCATGGCGGCCTCGATGCGTGGAATGCCGCCTACCGCTCGGACCAGCCGGCGCCCGCCAGCCTGCTGGGCGAAGGCTTGCCTTCCTGATCCCGCTGCCCCTGGCAAGCAAGCTTGGCAGCAAACATAGGCAGAAAAAAACCGGTAGTAATAATACGAAAACACCATCGCCGTGCCGACGGGATGGTAGCGCCACACCTGCGCCGCCCCGTACAAAGCGGCTTTGCGCAAACTCCGGCATACTCTGCTTTCAAGGGGTTTCCTGCTGCTGTGCAGCATGCTTTTCGCATTCCTGTCGAGTGCAAGTACTTACTATAAATCATTGTTTTTGAGTGATTTTTCCCCTGCCTGTTGCATTTGGAGTGGAACTACCAATAAAGGCTGGATTTGATGTACTTAAACTACAAACTTTGCTTGCCTCCGGGCGCATTCATCCTTTAAGCTTGGCGTCCCATGCGTCCCACTTCATCATTTAAAATCATGAGCGCTTCGTCTTCACCCGTATTGCCGACTTCCGCCTTTGCCGATGGACCGCGCCTGCTGGCCGACGTGGGCGGCACCAATGCCCGTTTCGCCCTGGAAGTGGCCGCAGGCCACATCACCCTGGTGGAAGTGCTGCCCTGTGCCGATTACCCGAGTCTGTCTGCCGCCCTGCAAGCCTACCTGGCCCTGCCGCACATCGCTGCTGCCGGCGGGCAAGCCGTGCGCCATGCCATGATCGCCATCGCCAACCCGGTCGACGGCGATTTCCTCAGCATGACGAACCACCACTGGTCGTTCTCGATCCGCGCCATGCGCGAGGAGTGCGGTTTCACGACCCTGGACGTGGTCAACGATTTCACGGCCCTGGCGCGCGCCTTGCCGCAGCTGTCCAGCGAACAGAAGCATCAGATTGGCGCCGGCACGGCCCGTCCAAACACGGCCATCGGCCTGATCGGCGCCGGCACGGGCCTGGGCGTGTCGGGCCTGATTCCGTCGAACGGCGGCTGGATCGCCCTGCAAAGCGAAGGCGGCCACGTCAGCTTCGCGCCGTCGAATGAAACGGAAGTGAGCATTCTGCAATTTGCCTGGCGCGAATATGAGCACGTCTCGGCCGAACGCCTGATTTCAGGTGATGGCCTGGAACTGATCTACCGCGCCCTGGCCGACCGCGCAGGCGTGCCGGCGGAAGACTTGCCTGCGGCGGAAATCACGCGCCGCGCGCTGGCCGGTGAATCCCAGCTGTGCGACGACGTCATTGAAGCGTTCTGCTGCATGCTTGGCACGGTGGCGGGCAACGTCGCCGTCACCCTGGGCGCGCTGGGCGGTATTTATATCGGCGGCGGCATCGTGCCACGCCTGGGGCCGCGCTTCGACCGCTCCGGTTTCCGCGCCCGCTTCGAGCGCAAGGGCCGCTTCGCCAATTATGTGTCGCAAGTGCCGACCTTTGTCATCACCGCGCAGTATCCAGCTTTCCTGGGTGCATCGGCCATTCTCTCGGAGAAACTCGCCTCCCTGTGATGCGGGCAGCGGGCGATGTGTCGCGCCATGACCGGGTAAAACGCGTGTTTTGCCCGGTTTTGCGCTTTTCCGCTTTTTATCAGGTACAATTGGCATCGTTGGATGAAACGACGACTGTCGCTCTCCTGTATGGCTGAATCTTCGCCACGGAAAAGCAGCTGCTCCGGAGTTCGTTTCATTGCTGGTTATTTAAGGCCAGCACCATGGATGGCAGGACTTTCACTGCATCCGCTTTAGTCCCGCTTTGCGCGCATCGGCCAAGGCGTCGGAAAAACAGCCTCAACTAGTAACCCAGCACGGCGTCATCATCGATGTCTGCCCTCTGTTACGTTGAAATGAACGTTTTTGATTTCTTTCTCTGCATACGAATTGCAACACACATCCGCACAGAATTGCTATGAATACAATTGAGGCTAAAAAAGTCCTCGAAACCGCGTTGCTGTGCGCTCGTGAGTCGCTGACGATCCACAGCCTGAAAAAGCTGTTCGTCGATGCGGACGAGAATGGTCGCGTGCGTGGTGTCGGCGTTGGTGCCGACACGATCAAGCAATTGCTGGAAGAGTTGCGGCAGGAGTGGGAAGGGCGCGGCATTGAGATCGTCAGTCTGGCTTCTGGCTGGCGCTTTCAAAGCCGCCCGGAAATGAAGATGTATCTCGATCGCATGACGCCCGAGCGGCCGCCTAAGTATTCGCGGGCGACCCTGGAAACCCTGGCCATCATTGCCTACCGCCAGCCGGTGACGCGCGGCGATATCGAGGAAATCCGCGGTGTTGCCGTCAATTCGCAGACGATCAAGATGCTGGAAGACCGTGGCTGGGTCGATGCCATCGGTTACCGCGACGTGGTGGGCCGGCCGGCCTTGCTGGCCACCACCAAGCAGTTTTTGGATGACCTGGGTTTGCATTCGCTGTCCCAGCTGCCGCCTTTGCAGCAAATCAGTGAAATGCAGGGCAACGGGCTCGAAGCCCTGGAAGCGGCCCTGCAAGAAAATTTTGACAAGGCAAGCAATGAGCTTGTCCCCCAGCTTGGTGCAGGTAGCAATACGGCTGTGACAGATGTAGATGTGACAGCAAGCCTTGATGCCGGCCCCGATGCTTCGCCCACGGACGAAGCCTACACTCACGACCCTGCGCCAGAACTAACGGTTGACGCTGCGCCAGGTCAGCACAGCCAAGAAACGAAGAATGAATAATCCGAACACACCCGAGACAGTAACCGCCAGCGACGAAGCCATCGTTGTCAAGCCCAAGCGCCGCACCAAGGCCCAGATCGAAGCTGATGCGGCTGCCGCCGTTGCAACTGCTGCAGCCGGCGACAGCGTCGCTGCCAAGCCGAAGCGCCGTACGAAAGCCGACGTGGCCGCCGACGCGCCTGTCGCTGACGCCGCCGTAGAAGCTGCACCTGCCGTCAAGAAAACCCGCGCCAAGCCAGCCCTGAAGGCCGTGGCCGACGCCGCGGAAGCCGCTGCCGAGGCGGTTGCCGCCCCGGCGCCGCGTCCGCCGCGCGCCCGCGCCGCCGCCAAGGCCGCTGCCGCCGTCGCTGAAACAGCGCCGGAAGCCGTGGCTGACAAGCCGGCCGAAGCACGCCCTACCCGTGGTCCGCGCCAGATGCGTGGCGTGCAAGCGGAACGCGCACTGCGCCAGCCGCCGCGCGCCGAAGCGCCGCAGGCAGCCGAAGCAGTTGCTGCAGCGCCTGCCGCAGAGCAAGCAGCTGCGCCTGTCGCCGATGTGTTCGATGCCGAAGGTAACCTCGTTTCCGGCCCGCGCCTGCCGCGCGGTCCGCGCAGCGACGTGCCGGGTGCTGGCAAGAATGCCGGCAAGAGCCGCAAAAAGGGCAAGGGCCGCCAGGCTGCGCCCGGCAAGCTCAGCGACGCTGACGCCGTGTTCTCGTTTGTCACCTCCGACGCGTTCGACAGCGAAGAAGGCGGCACGGGCCGCGTGCAGAAAGTGGCCGTGCGTCGCGACCTGACGTCCGACGACGATGCGCCGAAGCTGCACAAGGTGCTGGCCGAAGCCGGTCTCGGTTCGCGCCGCGACATGGAAGACCTGATCATTTCGGGCCGCGTGTCCGTGAATGGCGAGCCAGCCCACATTGGCCAGCGCATCCTGCCGAGCGACCACGTGCGCATCAATGGCAAGTTGATCCAGCGCCGCGTCAGCAAGAAGCCGCCACGCGTGCTGGTGTACCACAAGCCGGCCGGCGAAATCGTCAGCCATAATGACCCGGACGGCCGTCCATCCGTGTTTGACCGCCTGCCGACCATGAAAGCCGGCAAGTGGCTGGCCGTTGGCCGCCTGGACTTCAACACCGAAGGCTTGCTGCTGTTCACCACTTCCGGTGACCTGGCCAACCGCCTGATGCATCCGCGCTACGGCATCGACCGCGAGTACGCCGTGCGTACCCTGGGCGAGCTGGAAGAGGGCATGCGCCAGAAGCTGCTGGCCGGCGTCGAGCTGGAAGACGGTCTGGCGCAGTTCTCGAAGATCGCCGATGGCGGCGGCGAAGGCATCAACAAGTGGTACCGCGTGGTGATCGGCGAAGGCCGTAACCGCGAAGTGCGCCGCATGTTCGAAGCCATCGGCCTGACCGTCTCGCGCCTGATCCGGACCCGTTACGGCGCCATGACCCTGCCGAGCGGCCTGAAGCGCGGCCGTTGGGAAGAAATGGATGAGAACACCGTGCGCGATCTGCTGACCGCCTACGGCATCGAAAAGAAAATGCCGGCATCGGGCGACCCCCGTGCCGCTGGCGCCGCCAAGGGCCGCGAGGCACGCAAGGCCAGCCGCGATGACGAGCCGAATGGCAACCGCATCGATGTGAGCAACCGCAACGCCGATCCTTTCCCGGTCGCGCCGCGCCGTGGCCAGCCACAAGGCCAGTTTGCCCGCCCGCAAGGCCAGGGTCGCCCAGGCGGCACCGGCCGTCCTGGCGAAGCGCGTGGTCCTGGCCGTGGCCAGCCGCAAGGTCCGTTCCAAGGCGGCCAGCCGCGCTCGTCGGCATCGTTCGAAGGTGCGCCGCAAGGCCAGGGTCGTCCGCCGCGTGCGGCAGGCCAGGGCCAGGGGCGTCCTGCCGGTGGTGAAGGCCGCGCGCCGCAGCGCGGTCCGCGCCAGCCTGATCCGCTGCAAACGACCTTTGGCTTCGCCAACACGGGTCCGCGCCGCAATGCCGGCGGTGGTGCCGGTGGTCAGGCGCGTTCCGGTGGTCAGCCGCGTGGCGGCATGGATCGTGGCGGCATGGATGGCATGCCGCGCCGCCGCAGCAAAGGTTAATCCGGGAGAGTTTCTTCTCGCGCGCCCGCTGATCTGCTGCGGGCGCACGCTCTTGTAACTGTTGTAAGCCGGGCCGCTCCTTGTGTGCGGCATTGCGGCGAAGTTAATAAGAGGTTATAATCTGCAGCCTAATAAAAGTTCTCCGCAGGGTTGTTTGGTGGGGAGATGCTTTCATCTGGTTGGGGAAATACAAGAAGATGGGCAGATGCCCATTTTTTTTTTGTTGAACCGTTTGTAATGGCTCCGCAAGGGGCCATATATGACTTGAATGCGTGTTTTTGCATGTTGTCGGCGCTCAATGCAGCGCTGTCATGCTGAAAACGGGCCTTATTTCTGGAGAATTTCTTGCAGCAGTTGGGATTAATTGAAAAGACAGTTACAGGTCTGGGCTATGAGCTCGTTGATGTCGAACGTGCCGAGCGCGGACTGCTGCGCGTCTTTATTGATTTCAGCGCCGCCGATGCCGCTGAAAAAGGTCCGATCACGGTCGAAGACTGTGCCACGGTGAGTCACCAGTTATCGCATGTGTTGACGGTAGAGAACGTTCCTTACGAGCGTCTCGAGATTTCTTCCCCGGGTCTGGATCGTCCGGTGCGCAAGCTGGAAGACTTTGTCCGTTTCGCAGGCCAGGAAATCATCGTCAAGCTGAATGTGGCGATGCCGGGTACGAACAACCGGAAATCGTTCCAGGGGATCTTGCAAGAACCCGTGGGCGATAAATTGTCGTTGGAATTTGAAGGTAAGGATGGTCCGGCGATGTTGGAATTTACACTCGCGGATGTGGATAAGGCACGCTTGGTGCCGCAGGTGGTTTTTAAGGGACGCAAAGCATGAGCCGCGAAGTTTTATTATTGGTTGACGCGCTGGCGCGCGAAAAAAACGTCGATAAAGATGTCGTCTTCGGCGCCCTCGAATTCGCGTTGGCGCAAGCCACGAAGAAACGGTATGAGGGTGAGGTAGACATCCGCGTTTCGATCGACCGCGAAACGGGCGAATTCGAATCGTTCCGCCGCTGGCACGTTGTGCCCGATGAAGCGGGCCTGCAATTGCCGGATCAGGAGATCCTGCATTTTGAGGCAAAAGAACAGATTTCCGATATCGAAGTCGATGACCACATCGAAGAACCGATCGAATCCGTTGAATTCGGCCGCCGTTTCGCCCAGGATACCAAACAGGTTGTCTTGCAGCGCGTGCGTGACGCCGAACGTGAACAGATTCTGGTCGACTTCCTCGAACGCGGCGATTCGCTCGTCACCGGCACCATCAAGCGCATGGAACGCGGCGACGCCATCGTCGAATCGGGCAAGATCGAAGCGCGTCTGCCACGCGATCAGATGATCCCGAAAGAGAATCTGCGTATCGGCGACCGTGTCCGTGCCTATATCTTGCGCATCGACCGCAATATGCGCGGCCCGCAAGTGATCCTGTCGCGCACCGCGCCAGAATTCATCATGAAGCTGTTCGAGCTGGAAGTGCCGGAAATTGAACAAGGCATGCTGGAAATCAAATCCGCAGCCCGCGATGCCGGCGTGCGCGCCAAGATCGCCGTCTACACGGCCGACAAGCGCATCGACCCGATCGGTACTTGCGTCGGCATGCGCGGTTCGCGCGTGCAGGCTGTCACCGGCGAACTCGGTGGCGAACGTGTCGACATCGTGCTGTGGTCGGAAGATCCGGCGCAGTTCGTCATCGGCGCCCTGGCGCCGGCGAACGTCTCGTCGATCATGGTCGATGAAGAAAAACACGCGATGGATGTCGTCGTGGACGAAGAAAACCTGGCAATCGCGATCGGCCGTTCCGGCCAGAACGTGCGCCTGGCCTCGGACCTGACCGGCTGGAAGATCAACATCATGACGGCCGAAGAATCGGCTGACAAAGCTGCCCAGGAAACGGCTGCCGTGCGCATCCTGTTCATGGAAAAGCTCGATGTCGACCAGGAAGTGGCCGATATTCTGGTGGAAGAAGGTTTCGCCAGTCTGGAAGAAATCGCTTACGTGCCAATTTCCGAAATGCTGGAAATCGAATCGTTTGACGAAGATACCGTCAATGAACTCCGTACCCGTGCGCGTGATGCGCTCGTGACCGAAGCGATTGCTTCGGAAGAGGGTCTGGAAGGCATGGACGAGGCGTTGGTGGGTCTGGAAGGCATGGACCGCATTACCGCCGGCAAGCTGGGTCTGGCTGGTATCAAGACCGTTGAAGCATTTGCAGCACTGGCATACGACGAATTTGGCGCAATCCTGGCCTTGTCTGCGGACCGTGCGCGTGAACTGATTACAAGTGAATTTAAAGATGTGACCGACGATGAGATGAAGTTGGTTGACTCGAAATACGACGATCGTGCCAAGGCGTTGCAAGCCAAGGCATGGAGTCTGGCCGAATCCGCAAAGGCTTAATTTGAGTATCTTTATCATCTCCGCGACACATAGAAAAGAGGACTGAATGGCGAGTAACAACGTAGCCCAATTTGCCACCGAACTGAAGATGCCTGCAGATTTGCTGCTGACGCAGCTGCGTTCTGCCGGCGTCGAGAAAAGTTCGACGTCAGATCCATTGTCGAAAGATGATAAGGACAAGCTTTTGGATCATCTGCGCCGCACACACGGCGCAGCGGCTGACACAGAAAAGAAAAAAATCACCGTGACCCGCAAGGAAACGACTGAAATCAAGCAAGCTGACGCCACCGGCAAATCGCGCACCATCCAGGTGGAAGTGCGCAAGAAACGCACTTTCGTCCAGCGTGACGAAGCTGTGCCGGTCGCAGCTGAACCGGTCGCGCCTGCCGCACCGGTGATCGATCCCGCCGACGTGGCGCGCCGTGAGGAAGACGCCCGTAAACAGGCTGAACTGATCGCCCGCCAGGAAGCCGATCTGCGCGAAAAGCAAGAACGTCTGGCCAAGCTCGACGCGGAAAAAGAAGCCCAGGCGAAAGCCACGCAACAGGCTGAATTGGCTGCGAAGAAAGAAGCTGAAGCGGAAGCGAAGAAAGCGGCTGCCAAAGCTGCTGCTGCGCCTGCCGCCAGCGCCGCTGCGCCTGTCGTTGACGACGCCGCTGCCGAAGCGAAAAAAGCTGCTGCCGCTGAAGAAGCGAAGAAGAAAGCCGCTGCCGCTGCTGTTGCCGCCAAGGAAGCCGCTGACAAAGCGGAAGCCACCGAGCGTGCACGCAAGGCCGTTGCCGACGAAGTCGCCCAGATCAAGGCCATGATGAACGCGCCACGCCGCGCCATCAAAGCTCCTGAACCCGTACCGGTTCCGGTGAAGCCGAAGGCGCCGGAAGGCACCCTGCACAAGCCTGCTGACAAGAAACCTGGCGACAAGCCGGGCGACAAGAAGCCTGCTGTTGCAGACAAGAAATCCATCAAGTCGGCCAATGTGTCGTCCACTTGGTCCGATGACGCGAAGAAACGCGGTACCACCGGTGGTCCTAAGCCACGCGGCAATAGCGGCCCAGGCGGCCGTGACAGCTGGCGCGGTGGCGCGAAGGGCCGTCGCCCGACGCACCATGACGACCGTGAATCGAACTTCCAGGCTCCTACGGAAGCCGTCGTCAAAGACGTGCACGTACCGGAAACGATCACCGTGGCCGAATTGGCACACAAAATGTCCGTCAAGGCATCCGAAGTCATCAAGCATTTGATGAAATTGGGCCAGATGTGCACGATCAACCAGGTGCTGGACCAGGAAACCGCCATGATTCTGGTGGAAGAAATGGGCCACAAGGCGTTCGCAGCCGAACTGGACGATCCGGAAGCGCTGCTGGCCGATGTGGGCGAACACGCACACTTCGAAACGAAGCCACGCGCACCGGTGGTCACCGTCATGGGTCACGTCGACCATGGTAAGACCTCGTTGCTCGATTACATCCGCCGCGCCAAGGTTGCATCCGGCGAAGCGGGCGGGATTACGCAGCATATCGGCGCTTACCACGTCGATACGCCACGCGGCATGATCACCTTCCTCGACACCCCGGGCCACGAAGCGTTTACCGCAATGCGTGCCCGTGGCGCCAAGGCAACCGACATCGTCATTCTGGTGGTTGCCGCCGATGATGGCGTGATGCCGCAGACGAAAGAAGCGATTGCCCATGCGAAAGCAGCCGGCGTGCCGCTGGTGGTGGCGATCAACAAGGTCGACAAACCGGGTGGTAACGTGGACCGCGTGACGCAGGAACTGGTCGCCGAACAAGTCGTGCCGGAAGAATACGGTGGCGAATCGCCATTCGTGCCGGTCTCGGCAAAAACGGGTCAAGGTATCGACGACCTGCTGGAACAAGTGCTGTTGCAAGCCGAAGTGCTGGAACTGACGGCACCGGTCGATGCGCCTGCGCGCGGCCTGGTTGTCGAGGCACGTCTGGACAAGGGCCGTGGTCCTGTCGCGACGATCCTGGTGCAGTCCGGTACTTTGAAACGCGGCGACGTGATTCTGGCTGGCTCTTCGTATGGCCGTGTTCGCGCCATGCTGGATGAGAACGGCAAGTCCATCGCTGAAGCGGGTCCTTCGATTCCGGTCGAAATCCAGGGCTTGACGGAAGTGCCGGTTGCCGGTGAAGAAGTCGTCGTCATGGCTGACGAGCGCAAGGCGCGTGAAATTGGTCTGTTCCGTCAAGGTAAGTTCCGCGACGTGAAACTGGCCAAGCAGCAAGCTGCGAAACTGGAAAACATGTTCGACCAGATGGCCGAAGGCGAAGTGAAAAACTTGCCGCTGATCATCAAAACCGACGTGCAAGGTTCGCAAGAAGCGCTGGTTGGTTCGCTGCAGAAACTGTCGACCTCCGAAGTGCGCGTACAAGTTGTTCACGCTGCAGTCGGCGGCATCACGGAATCGGACGTCAACTTGGCAGTCGCCTCGAAAGCGGTCATCATCGGCTTTAACGCCCGTGCTGATGCCCAGGCACGCAAGCTGGCCGAGTCGAATGGCGTGGACATTCGCTACTACAACATCATTTACGATGCGATCGATGAGATCAAATCGGCGTTGTCGGGCATGTTGGCTCCAGAGAAACGCGAAACCGTCATCGGCCAGGTCGAGATCCGCCAGGTTATCCTGGTCTCGAAAGTGGGCGCGATTGCCGGTTGCCTGGTCACCGATGGCGTGGTCAAGCGTGCTTCTTCCGTCCGCCTGTTGCGCAACAACATCGTGGTGTGGAGCGGCGAGATCGACTCCCTGAAACGCTTCAAGGACGATGCGAAAGAAGTTCGCGCCGGTCTGGAGTGCGGCCTGTCGCTGAAGAACTACAACGACATTCAGGTTGGCGACACCCTGGAAGTGTTCGAAGTCCAGGAAATCGCTCGTACCCTGTAATCTCGGCAAGAACAATGGCGCGGACATATGGTTGTCCGCGCAAACACGTGGGGCGCATTGGTCAACGGGCAACCGTTTGACTCATGCGCCCTGCGGCACTTAGGACAGCATAAAATCATGGCTAAACATAGCAAAACCATGCCAGCGCGCGGCTTGCGCGTGGCCGACCAGATCCAGCGCGATCTGGCTGAAATCGTCGCCTACGAATTGAAAGACCCGCGCGTGGGCACGATGATCACCATCACCGAAGTGCAGATCACCCCTGACTACGCGCATGCCAAGGTGTTTTTCACGATGTTGAAAGACAGCAAGGAAGCCATCAAGAACACCACCGAAGGCTTGATGGCTGCGTCTGGCTTCATCCGTGGCTTGCTGGGCAAGCGCCTGCACATCCACACCCTGCCGATGCTGCATTTCGTGCACGACAGCTCGACCTCGCGCGGCATGGAAATGTCCTTGCTGATCGACAAGGCCAACGCCACGCGCGCGGCCGACGCCGAGCCGGACGAGAAGCCTGCAGACAAAGCGGACGAGCAGTAAGCGTGGCGGGTCCGAAGAAACCGCCCGGCATCAAGCGGGTGCGCGACCTGGTCGACGGCGTCTTGCTGCTGGATAAGCCCGTGGGCTGGTCCAGCAACGACGCCCTGATCAAGGCCAAGCGCGTGCTGAATGCGAAAAAAGCGGGCCATACGGGCACGCTGGACCCGTTCGCCACGGGTTTGCTGCCGCTGTGTTTTGGCGAGGCCACGAAGTTCTCGCAGGACTTGCTGGAAGCCGATAAAACCTACGAAACCCTGGTGCACCTGGGGCAGACGACGGATACGGGCGACACGGAAGGCGAAGTGCTGGAAGCGCGCGACGTCAACATCACTCAGGAGCAGATCGAAGCCGTGCTGGCGCAGTTCCGCGGGCCTATCCTGCAGACGCCGCCCATGTACTCGGCCTTGAAAAGAGATGGCAAGCCCTTATATGAGTATGCAAGGGCAGGCATCACCCTGGAGCGCGAAGCGCGCCCGGTGACCATCCACAAGCTCGAGTTCCTCGGCTATGAAGCCCCGTTTCTGAAATTGTCCGTGATGTGCAGCAAGGGCACGTATATCCGCGTGCTGGGCGAAGACATCGGCCATGCCCTCGGTTGCGGCGGCCATCTGAACGCCTTGCGCCGCACGCAAGTCGGCAGCCTGACCCTCGATGGCGTCGTCACGCTCGACGAGCTGACGGCGCATGCCGCGCCGTTGAGCTTGCTGGCGCCTGTCGATGCCTTGCTGTCGAGTTTCCCCGCCGTCCAGCTGACGGAAGAATTGGCCAAACGTTTCCTCCACGGCCAGCGCATCGCACTGGGCAAGGAAGACGTTGCCGTGCCGGCTGAACCGGGCACGGTGCGCGTGTATCACGATAGCAAGCTGCTGGGCACTGGCCAGTTGCAGGAATACAGCGTCCTGGCACCGGAGCGTTTGATCGCCACGGCGCATCAATAAGTCACAGCAACGTCACATTACCCAGCGACACTCTTTAACCAGTGTCGCTTTTTTAAACAAATCGTCCCCGACTGCGGGAGCCGCCAGCATTTTTAGATAGCGTTGCAACGCAACATGCTATACTACGCGGTTCCGGAAATAGATTAGCATTCGGGTATCTCGTACACCTTGTACGCACTCCGCAGTTTTTCAGTAACTACTACGACCATGTCAAATACAAAACGCGCAATTCGTAATATCGCCATTATCGCCCACGTTGACCACGGCAAAACCACGCTGGTGGATCAGCTGCTGCGCCAGTCCGGCACCTTCCGTGAAAACCAAGCGGTCGACACCCGAGTCATGGACTCGAACGACCTGGAAAAGGAGCGCGGCATTACGATTCTGTCGAAGAACTGCGCTGTTGAGTACGAAGGCACCCACATCAACATCGTCGACACCCCAGGCCACGCCGACTTCGGCGGCGAAGTGGAACGTGTTCTGTCGATGGTTGACTCGGTTCTGCTGCTGATCGATGCACAAGAAGGCCCGATGCCACAAACCCGTTTCGTCACGCGCAAAGCGCTGGCACTGGGTCTGAAGCCTATCGTCATCGTCAACAAGGTCGACCGTCCAGGCGCGCGCCCGGACTGGGCCATCAACCAGACGTTCGAACTGTTCGACAAGCTGGGCGCGACCGACGAACAGCTGGATTTCCCTATCATTTACGCTTCGGGCCTGAACGGCTATGCCGGCCTGACCGAAGACGTGCGCAGCGGCGACATGAAGCCGATGTTTGACGCCATCCTGGAACACGTTCCAGTACGTGACGACAATCCTGAAGGCCCGCTGCAAATGCAGATCACCTCGCTGGATTACTCGTCGTACGTCGGCAAGATCGGCATTGGCCGCGTCAACCGCGGTACCGTCAAGGTCGGCCAGGACGTGCTGGTCATCAATGGCCCAGGCGCCACGCCTATCAAAGGCCGCATCAACCAGGTGCTGAACTTCAAGGGCCTGGAGCGCGTGCTGGTGGACGAAGCTGTTGCCGGCGACATCTGCCTGATCAACGGTATCGACGAAATCGGCATCGGTTCGACCCTGTGCGCAGTCGATACCCCGGACGCGCTGCCTATGCTGACCGTCGACGAGCCGACCCTGACCATGAACTTCATGGTCAACAACTCGCCACTGGCTGGCCGCGAAGGCAAATTCGTCACCAGCCGTCAGCTGCGCGACCGTCTGGACCGCGAACTGAAAGCCAACGTTGCTCTGCGCGTTTCGCCAACCGACGATGACACTATCTTTGAAGTATCGGGCCGCGGCGAGCTGCACCTGACGATTCTGATCGAAAACATGCGTCGCGAAGGCTTCGAGCTGGCCGTGTCGCGTCCACGCGTGGTGTTCAAAATGGTCGATGGCGTGCGCCACGAGCCGTTTGAAAACCTGTCGGTTGACGTTGAAGAAGTCAACCAGGGCGGCGTCATGGAAGAACTGGGCCGTCGTCGTGGCGACCTGCAAAACATGGAATCGGATGGCAAGGGTCGCGTGCGTCTCGAGTACCTGATCCCGGCGCGTGGCCTGATCGGCTTCCAGGGCGAATTCATGACCCTGACCCGCGGTACCGGCTTGATGAGCCACGTATTCCATGAATACGCGCCTGTCGACAACACCCGTGGCGAAATGGCTGGCCGTCGTAACGGCGTGCTGATCTCGCAAGATGACGGCGCTGCTGTTGCCTACGCTATCTGGAAACTGCAAGACCGCGGCCGCATGTTCGTATCGCACAATGACCCAGTCTACGAAGGCATGGTCATCGGTATCCACTCGCGCGACAACGATCTGGTCGTCAATCCGATCAAGGGCAAGCAGCTGACCAACGTGCGTTCGTCGGGTACCGACGAAGCAGTGCGCCTGGTACCGCCAATTCAGATGTCGCTGGAATACGCAGTTGAATTCATCGAGGACGACGAACTGGTGGAAATCACGCCTAAATCGATCCGTCTGCGCAAGCGCTTCCTGAAAGAGCACGAGCGTAAAAAAGCGTCGCGCGACGCGTAATACCTGCGTGAGCATGGATTGACGTCCATGCCGCTTTCGGCCCGCTGCGCCGCATGACTTTAACCGGTGATGCGCGCAGCGGGTTTGTTGTTTCTAGAAGCTGTTATGTTTTGACCTGTTTTTATTGATCCTATGACTACGTCCTCCCTGCCTTCCCGCCGCCTGTCCGTCGCCCCCATGATGGACTGGACCGACCGCCATTGCCGCAAGTTCCACCGCGAAATTACGCGCCACACCTGGCTCTACACCGAGATGGTGACGACGGGTGCGCTGGTGTATGGCGACGTGGAGCGCCATTTGCGCTTCAACGAGGAAGAGCATCCTGTGGCGCTGCAGCTGGGCGGCAGCGATCCGACGGACCTGGCCACCAGCGCGAAACTGGGCCAGCAGTGGGGCTATGACGAAATCAACCTCAATTGCGGCTGCCCGTCCGAGCGCGTGCAGAAGGGCGCGTTTGGCGCCTGCCTGATGGCCGAGCCGCAACTGGTGGCCGACTGCGTGAAAGCCATGCGCGACGTGGTCGATATCGACGTCACCGTGAAGCACCGCATCGGCATCGACGACAGCGAGTCCTACGACTTCGTGCGCGATTTTGTGGGCACCGTGGCCGACGCCGGCTGCAAGACATTTATCGTGCATGCGCGCAATGCCATCCTGAAGGGGCTGAGTCCGAAGGAAAACCGCGAAGTGCCGCCCCTGAAATATGACTATGCCTACCGTTTGAAGCGTGATTTTCCGCAATTCGAGTTCATTATCAATGGCGGCATCAAGACCCTGGACGAAATCGACCTGCATTTGCAGCACCTCGACGGCGTGATGCTGGGTCGCGAGGCCTATCACAACCCGTATGTCATGGCGCAGTTCGACCAGCGCTATTACGGCGACGACACCCCTGTAAAAACACGCGAGCAGGTGCTCGAAGCGATGATTCCCTATATCAGCGCGCAGCTGGAAAAAGAAGCGGGGCGTTTGAAGCTGAACAGCGTCACGCGCCACATGCTGGGCCTGATGCAAAACCTGCCCGGTGCGCGCGGCTTCCGCCAGACTTTGTCGGACTCGAAGAAGCTGGCCTCGGGCGATCCGCGCTTGCTGCTGGAAGCGGCCGCGCGCTTGTCCTTGCCTGCCTGATGCGCGGCGACGGCCACGCCCATGCACGGCAGTTGCATGGCTACCTGCAAGCCGTCACCGCAATGAAGGATGATGGCAGCTTGTTTCTTTGCGCGTATCTGGGGCCCATCGCGCCGCAGTCGGCGTTCGACGCGCTGTGCCGCGTCCTGAAGATACAGCCGGACGGCATGCGCCTGCAGCCGATCGAAAGCATGGTATGCAGTGGCGCCTTGTGCACGCCGCGCCAGTGGCTGCTCGAGCGCCTGCTCCCGATGAGCGAGGCCGACCGGCAGCCGCTCGACGCGCGTTTATATGATGGCTTCGAGGGTGAACTGGCCGAATTGCTTGGTAGCGAGCCCCGCTGGTATCAACTGGTATCATCGGGCCAGCGCAGCCTGGCCGCTCAATTGGGCGCCATCTGGAGCGTCTTTGTCTTTGGCACAGAGTGCCACGCCTATGTGATGCATTGCAGCTGGGACCGCTGAGCCAACTTGTCTATACCGGTGCCTCGGCGCACTGGTATTGTCCGCACTACCCCCTCCTCTGAGTACCTCTTCCGAAACGATGTCATATGGCTATGCCATGTGTTGTAAATGCGCTGTTTCGGCGCACGCCCGCACTGTCGTAGGGCATTTCTAGGGGGCAAGAAACGGCGTTGTTGCCATTTCCCCGAAGAAAGTTAATCAGGCATTTATTCAGGTACATATTGCTTGCTTTGAGGCAAAATTTACACCTATAATTGATTATAGACAAATATTTCTCGTGTGAATGTTTGATGTTGATCTCACATCAACGCTGTCAGAAATTCACTGTGTGGAGCAAATTTGCATTCGCAGTCACTGGCGTTTTCAGGGCTGTTGTAGACCAGGAAGTACCCCAGGCTGCGTGCGGCCGGAGACCGCCAGCATACCAATGGGTAAGGGCGGATACCGGTGTTGCGCAGCCTTCGTCTTGTCGTGCCGGGCAAAAATCCTTATCAATAGTTTCATTTACGAAGAGCCGAAATGAATTTAGCAAAAATGAAGGTTGGTACCCGTCTGGGCCTGGGTTTTGCCCTGGTACTGGTTCTGCTGGTGGCCGTGACCGTTCTCGGCATCGCGCGCATGGCGCAAATCCAGGAACGTCTCGACCACGTGATTAATGTCAATAATGTCGTCACCCGCCTGGTGATCGATATGCGTGGCAACGTCAGCGACCGCGTCACCTCGCTGCGCATTCTCACCCTGATGACTGATGCGAGCGATATGGAGCCGGAAATGGCGCGTATCAAGACGCAGACCAGTACCTATCAGGAAACGCAGAAGAAGCTCGAAGAGAAATTCGCCGTCGAGTCCACTCCTGAAGAAAAAGCCCTGCTGACCTCGATCAAGGAATACGAGGCGGCCGCCATGCCGGCCATCGCCAAGGCATCCGCACTGTGGATGGCCAACGATGCGGAAGGCGCCACGCGCGTGATGATCAAGGAAATCCGCCCGGTACAGAAAAAATGGATGGAAGCGCTGGAGCAACTGGCCGTGCTGGAAGACAAGCTCAATGAGCAGATGCAATCGGACGCCCGCAAGGCCTTCGACAGCGCGCGCCTGTTCATGATCGTTCTCGGCGTGCTGGCCGTGGCGATGGGCGTGGCGGCGGCACTGGTGATCACCCGCGGCCTGCTGAAACAGCTGGGCGGCGAGCCTGACTACACGGCATCGATCGCCGGCAGCATCGCCAATGGCGACCTGTCGATCGGCATCCACACCCAGCCTTCCGATACGTCCAGCCTGCTGGCGGAAATGAAGGAAATGCGCAACAGCCTGGTGGGCATCGTCGGCCAGGTGCGCGTGGGTACGGAAACCATCGGCACGGCGTCGCGCGAAATTGCCGACGGCAATATCGACTTGTCCTCGCGTACGGAAATGCAAGCGAGCGCACTGGAAAAAACGGCGTCGGCCATGGAAGAGCTGACCTCGACCGTGAAACAGAATGCGGACAATGCGCGCGAAGCCAACAAGCTGGCCGCCACCGCATCGGATGTCGCCATCAAGGGCGGCTCCGTGGTGTCGCAAGTGGTTGACACCATGAGCTCGATCAATGAATCCGCGAAGAAAATTGTCGACATTATCGGCGTGATCGATGGCATCGCCTTCCAGACCAACATCCTGGCGCTGAACGCGGCCGTGGAAGCGGCACGTGCCGGCGAGCAAGGCCGCGGCTTTGCCGTGGTGGCCTCGGAAGTGCGCAACCTGGCCCAGCGTTCCGCCGGCGCCGCGAAAGAAATCAAGATCCTCATCGACGATTCGGCCGAGAAGACGGAACGCGGTACGCGCCTGGTCGGCCAGGCTGGCGTGACGATGGGTGAAGTGGTCGACAGCGTGCGCCGCGTCACCGACATCATGAGCGAGATCGCCAGTGCCAGCCAGGAACAAAGCGCCGGCATCGAACAGGTCAACCTGTCGATCATCGAGATGGATGGCATGACGCAGCAAAATGCGGCGCTGGTGGAACAGGCGGCCGCTGCGGCGCAAAGCTTGCAAGACCAGGCGGCCGAATTGGCCCACGTGGTCAGCATCTTCAAACTGGTCGAAGGCGAAGAGAAACCGGCAGCGTATGCACCGGCTCCCGTGGCTGCCGCACCATTGGCCGTGCGCAAGCCGGCGCCGGCATTGCGCCCGGTCAAGTCACTGACCCGCAAGACGGAAGCGGCCGCTCCGGCGGCTGCTCCTGCACCACGCAAGGCGGCAGGTGCCGGCAGCAATGACGAGTGGGAAGAGTTTTAAGCGCCAGGCAGTTTGACGGAGGCATGGTGCTGGCACCGGGGGCAGACATCCCGGTGGCACCAACCTTCTTGGCAGGCAAGAAGTTGTAATTACCGTATCTGATAATCTTGGGGAAGCACATGTTTGAGAATAAACGTTTGATGAGTGTTGCAGCAGTCTTGCTGGTTTCCGTTTCTTCCGCCGCCTTCGCGGCCGAGGTGCCGGCGTCGTTCGATGCCAAGAACTGCAAGGCCGACTATCCAAAAGCCTCGCTGATGAACGAAGAGCAGGGCACCGTGTCGATGTCCTTCCTGGTCAATGCCGATGGCAGCGTTGCCGATTCGAAAGTCGAGAAGAGCAGCGGCTTCAAGAACCTGGACAAGGCCGCCATCAAGGCCCTGTCCGCATGCAAGTTCAAGCCAGGCACCAAGGATGGCGCTGCGGCGCAAACCTGGACCAAGGTCGATTACGCCTGGAAGCTGGACTGATCCATATATCGCCGGGAGCGGGTCTCCCGGCGTGGCCGACTCCGCCACGGGCGGCGCCTGCAAGGGTGCCGCCCGTTCTGTTATGTGCGCCAGCCAACGGCGGCGCCGCTCCTGATTCTGTTACCCTCGAAACATACCTTCGGGATATCCCATCACAAGAGGCTTACCATGCAGCGCATCCTGACACTTTCCTCCCTGGCCGCCACCGGCTTGCTGCTTTCCGCCTGCGCATCGCTGGGCACGCCTGCAGGCTTGCAGGCGGGGCAGACCGTGGCCGTCGTCAATAGTCTGAGCTGGGACAATCCCCTGACGGGCAAGCGCGATGGCGTGCGCACCAGCTGGCCTATCAAGGATGGCAAGATTGCCCCTGAGTATTTTCCTCTGGCGCAATTGAAGCAATGCGATGCGGACGGCAAGCCTTGCGCCTGGGGCGTGATGCGGGCGCAGCGCGGCGCGCCCACGCTCGCTTACACGGATGGCGGCGTGGACCTGGCGCTGAACGTGTCCATCGACGTGGCGCGGCGCCAGGATGCGCGCCAGGGCGAGACGCAGACGGCGATGGCGATTCCCCAGGATGTGGCCGCACTGGCTGGCCGCCAACAGCTGCAGCCCAGCTGGAAATTGAAGTATGGAAAGGTCGAGCAGATCGAACTTGATTACGGCGTGCGCTACCAGGTGTGCGTGCAGCGCTACGACGCCGCGGGCAAGGCCATCGATACCTGCGCGATTCCGTTTATTTGAGGAAACATGCCGCCTGGGCCGCCTGGGCCGCTTGTGGCAGCTTTGCCACATTTCATGTTGCAGCGTGCGTCGGGGTGTAACAATCGGTAAAAGCACAGCAAAGCACGGCGTAATTTCTTATAGTACTTAATTAAGGTAGTAGACATTAGGAGAATTGCGATGAAAACCCTGTTGGCAGTAATTTCGCTGGCCGCCCTGGGTGGCTGCGTCGTGGCGCCCCCCGGACCCGCGTATTACGGTTCGCGCGCGCCGCAGGGAACCTACAATCCCTACGATTGGCATACGGTCTCGTCCACCCCGGTGCAGTCATCGCGCGTGGAATACACGAATGAGCCCGTCTACGTGCAGCAGCCCGTGTATGTGCCGGCGCCCGTATACGCGCCGCAACCGTATTATTACAATCCCCCCGTATCGATCGGGCTGGACTTCATGTTTGGTTTTGGACGTTACGGCGGACACCGTGGCGGCTGGGGCGGGCACGGGCGCTACCACGGCCGCCGCTAGACTTTTCCTGTAGCACCTGACGTCAGAATGCGCGCCGTGCTTCGTTCCAAGCGAAGCACGGCGCGCATTGTCATTGGCGGGCGTCGCCGCGAAGCTGAATTAGTGGAAATACACCGAACTCTGGTGCAGCACATCCGCCGAGCACAGGATATATACCGCCGCCGCTGCCAGACCTATTTGCAAGGCGCCAAAGCTGATCGGGATGAGGCGGGACATGTCGTACTCCTGAGTGGTGGGAAATGTGTGGTCAGGTTTTCATCATAGTTTGAGTTGATGCTCTGGTGCATCGGATGAATGTCCGTCGCGATGTAGGACAACGCCTCGTGGCTGGCGCCCAGCCTCGCTCTCCGGCCGATTAGCGGTTTTTCCAGCGCACTACCGGCTCTTCCGGCGCCGTGTCCGGCACGTTCGAGATCGCCAGCCAGTGCGTCAGGCGTTCCGGATGCTTGAGATTGATGCCCATGCCATCGATGATGCCGACCTGTTCCAGCATGCGCGCATCGATTTTCGCCTTTGACACTGTGGGTGCGCCCATGACCATGCGGTCATACGCCTTGCGCGCCTTGTGTTCCCACTTGTGCAGATTGCTTTCGTCGAAACGGTTCGCTTCGAAATACACGGTCAGGGTGCCATCGAGGTTGCCGAAGCCGACGATGCCCGCGCCCTTGCGGATGGTGGTGGTGTTGTCGATGTCAAATTCCGCCGTGGGCACGAAAATGCCGGCGCGGCCATCGATGTCGGGGCGACCCACTGGCGTATCCTTGCCGTAGGAACTGGTTTCGGTAATAGTTTTTTCTGCAGACATGGGGCGTGTGTGGTGGCCAAGCCGAGAGCGCAAACGGGCCCGGCAGCGCCAGTCATCCTGTTCAAAAAATGCGTGCTGATGATCAGGGCGGGGTAGTGGCCCTGGCGGAGCGATGCTAGGCATTGCTTGATACCCTACTATTGTAGCGTCAATTTAATTCTTCTTGGCAACATTTTATGAGCTGATGCACCCGCTCGCGCATGAAAAAAGCCGCCCGGCCAGATGGCGGGGCGGCTATTGCGTGAAGACTGGCCCGGCGTCAGGCGGCAGTCTTGCGGCGTGCCACGAAACCCAGCAAGCCCAAGCCCAGCAGCATCATGGCGTAGGTTTCCGGTTCCGGCACGGCAGCCATCACCGAGACGTTGTCCAGGTAGGAGCCATATGTGGGCGCGCTGACGGGGCCGATCGATTCGAAGCGCAGAACTGTCGAGCTACCTACCGCCGTCAGGTTCTGGCTGTAGCTTTGCCAGACACCACCCGTGTTGCCGACCAGGGCCGTGGGTGTCAGTAGGGTGGAACCCCAGTACACGTTCATCTGGCTGCTCGCGCCGCCCGGCGTGTCGGGACGGCCCGAATAGGCAAACGACAGCGCATACGTGCCGCCAGCCGTCGTGGCGATCGATTGCGACAGCGAGGACAGGCTTTCGGTATTGAGTTCCAGGTATTGCATGCCATCGGCGGCGACGGGGTTGAAACCGCTCTGGCCGCCTTGTGTGGCGCCTCTCTGGATTTCAAAGGCCGTATCGCCGCTGACGGACGAAGTCCAGCCCGTGACAGCGCTCAACTGCGCATAGGGCGAGGCAATGACATTGCTTTCGAAACTGCCGTTGACCACCAGTTCGGTCGCGGCGTTGGCGGCGCCAGCGGTGGCCAGGGCGGCCAATGCGGCAATCTTCAGGACGGTAGTTGGCATTTTCATGGTCTTCTCGCTTGATTGATTATAAGATAATTTAATTTCCTAAATGACATTTAAATAATATCACCAAAACTCACACAAAGAGCAAGTGATCGCTAAAAATATGTGCAATTGTGAAATCATTTGTGTCTATAATGCAATTAATTTCCATTGCGAAATAAATAATGCTTGTGGGAAGGCGAGCGCCGCCTCGGACCCTCTTGCATGATGGAATTTTTGTAACATCGGGGCGTAAAAAAACCTGCATCGAAACAACAAGATGCAGGTTTTTCTGAGGATGGCTGCGGGTGCGGCGGCATATCAATTCGATAGGCACTGCCGCATGCAGGGGTCAGAACGCCAGGCGGCCCTGCAGGTAGACCATGCGCGGCGCGCCCACCAGCTTGCCCAGGTTGCCATCCGAAGTGCGCGTAAAGTAACGCTTGTCGCTCAGGTTATTGACGCCGGCGACCAGTTCCAGGCCTTTCTGGCCCGGTACCGTCCATTTCACTTGCGTATTCCAGGTGCGAAAGCCCGGGATCACGCCCAGGTTGCCGGCCGCGTTTTCCGCCACGCTGTTGGCGTCGTCGGCGAACTGGCGGCTCTGGTGGCTGCTTGACAGGTCGAAGCCCCAGGCGCCCAGCTGGTAGTGGGCGCCGACGGTGTGCGTGTTGCGCGAATAGAAGGGCACGTCATTGCCCGCGTTCACGCCATCCTGCAAGGTCGCCTTGGTATAAGTGTAGGTGGCGTAAGCATTCAAGCCGGCCAGCGGGCCGGACTGGTCGAAGTGGTAATCGATGGCCGTTTCCAGGCCCCGGTGAAGCGTGGCGCCCACGTTGTAGAAGACGACGTTTTCGCCGCTGCCCACGGACTGGATCTGGTTGTCGAACTTGATGTTGAACAAGGTCGTTTCAGCCGACAGCTGGCCGCTCTTCCAGCGCGCGCCAAGCTCGGCTGTTTTCGCCAGTTCCGGCTGCAGCGGGTTCTTGCTCGACTGGGCATTGAGCTGCGTGTTTTGCACGGCGCCAAACGAGCTGTTGTAGTTGCTGAACAGGGTCACGTTGTTGTTGAACAGATAGGCCACGTTCAGCGAGGGCAGGGCCTTGTTGTTGAGCAACTCGATCTTCTGGTCGGTCGGCAAGTGATTGAAGCGTACCGTCTTGATGTGTTCATAGCGCACGCCCGGCGTGATCCGCCAGGCACCGATGGCGATCTTGTCGTCGATATACACGGCCTGGGCATCGGTGGCGTTGTCGGCAAAGCGCGTCGGCGCCTGTCGCACGCCGCTGGCGATGACGACATTGTAGATGGTCTCGTCGGCCCGCTCGGCCAGGTAGCGGTAGCCGACGGTGACGTCCTGCGAAACCTTGCCCGTGACTAAGCGCTGCGTGTAGCGCGGTTCGATGGCCGTCGTTTCATAGTTGCGCGGCTGGTGCCCCAGGTTTTTCCCGCTGATCAGGGTGCTTTCGCGTGAGCTCTTGTTGTAATAGGCGCGCATTTCGAATTCCTGCGTGCCGGAGATGGCATTCAGGTAGCCGATGTCGACAGCCTTGCGCTCGCCGTTCCAGTAGTCGGTGGGGCGCGTGTTCTGGAACGGGTCCTGCTTGTACTGCGCGGCGGTCAGGCCGCCCGGCGTGCGCGACGTCACGTCGTAGTAGGACAGCTTGCCGTACACCTCGGCCGTGGGGCTCAGGTCGTAGCGGAATTTCAGGGCGAAATCGTTGACTTTTTCATCGCTGCCGACGCGCCAGTCGCTGCCGCGGATGCCCGAGTACAGCACCGCCAGGCCCAGGCCGCTGTCGAGCTGGGTGCCTGCAAAGACGCTGGCTTGCGTGTTGTGGCCCACTTCGCTGTACGCGTTATGGCGTACGGTGGCGTCGCCCGTGATGCCTGGCGTGGTGGGCACGCGGCGTGTCTTGAAGTTGATGATGCCGCCCACGTTTTGCGGGCCGAAGCGCACCGCGCCGCCGCCGCGCACCACGTCGACCGTTTCAACATTGGCCAGGCTGACGGGTGCGAACGACAGTTGCGGCTGGCCATACGGCGCCACCGACATCGGTATGCCATCGAGTAACACCGTGCTGCGTGGCGAATAGCGGCCGGCCAGGCCGCGCACACCGATATTGAGGGAAATGGCGCTGCCGGCGCTGCCCGAGTTGTCGCTGATCTGTACGCCGGGAATGCGGCGCATCACATCGCTGAGGCTAGCCGCGCCCGAGTTGTCGATGTCATCCTTTTGCACCACCGTGCGCGCGCCCGCGAAATTTTTCGTGCTGGCGGCCATGCTGGTGCCCAGCAGGTTGCCGCTGACCTGGATGGATTCCAGGATGGGCCCGGCGCTATCGGCTGTATTGGCGTCCTGTGCCTGCGCGGCAAGGGACGCGCCCAGGCAGGCGAAGGCGACGGCCAGCGCGCACGGGCGCAGCGACAAGGGCAGTGTGGAAAGTGTGGCAGCCATGCATGAATCTCCGTAATGACAATGTTTGCGCGGGCAATCGGGCGGCGCGACAACATCGTGGCGTGGACATCCGGCGCAAGGGGATAAGAATGATAATGATTCTCATTTTATCCGTCAATTGCGCGTACTGCGTAGGGTGGGCTTTCTTCTCACGAAGGATGGGAAGTGTTGCTGGCGCGGTACAGCGGTCGCCAGGATTGCCGCTTGGCTACAGTGCTAGGGTGCGGCGGCATTGTGCGTGCTTCTTGTATACTGCCGCTTTTGCAGCCGTAAGACGTGAACGTACTATGAGCCAGACAACTGAAACGACACCAGGCCATTCCCCCGTGGAGCGCCGCCAGGGCGACCAGCAAGCAAGTGCTGGGCGCAAACTCAATCTGCTGGTGGTCGACGACAACCAGGAAGTGGGCGAATCGCTGGCCATGCTGCTCGAAGCGCTGGGTCATAGCGCGGTGGTGGTGCGCAACTGGCAGATGGCCGTCGAGCAAGTCAAGCTGTGCGTGCCCGACGCCGTCTACCTCGACATCGAAATGCCCGGCATCAGCGGCATCGAAATCGGCCGCCGCCTGCACCACCATCCCGAGACAGCCAACGCCGTGCTGATCGCCGTCACCGGCCACAGCCTGCCCATGTATATGGACGACGCGCTGGCCGTGGGCTTCCGCCACTTCCTCGTGAAACCCGTGCGCCTGGAAGACTTGGCGACGACGGTGCAGTCGGTGCTGGCTGGCTAAAATCTGTGCTAAAGTTTGCGGCCCATCCCCGGGCGTCCGGACACAGGCCCGCAATGACCATGCACTCCCCGCAGCCAGCTGCAAGCAGCGACCTGGCCAGCCGTTATCTGCGCGCGCTGGCCGACTTCGACACGGAGTTGCTCGACCGTCATGCGCCGCGTGCCGATGCGAAAGAACTCTCCGGTCTCTTCCTTCCCAGCGTGCCGCCCAACTGGCTTGGCGCCCGGCAGCGCATCATGATCGTTGGCTGTGAAACGCGGCAATGGAATGTGCTGCAAACAGGGGAGCGTTTTAGTTCGCTGGAGCACTATGTTGAGCAGTCAATGTCGGTGCACCAGGCTTACTTTGCGCAGCAATTGTCGCGCTCGGATATCAAGGGCCGTGCCTTCCATAATTTTACGCGCGCCGTGGCGCAGCGCTCCGGCAGCGACGGCTTGATCTACGCCAACCTGTTATGCATGGCATGGAAACGAGGCAGTCCCGTCCGGTGCGATCATTTTGATCAGATCAAACACTATTCCAAGTTACTGCTGGATGTGCAAATCGCTTTCTTCCAGCCCGAGATCATTATTTTTGCCAACGGCAGTGCCACCGCCGGGCACCGGCGCGACTTCTTTCCACTGGCCCGCGATGAGCAGGGCAAGGCCTTGGGCTGCGATTATGTCGACGATGGTATACCGAATGCGCAATTGTGGCAGTTCCCGCTGGGTCACATAAAATGCTACCGCATCCAGCATCCGTCGTCGCGCTCGCCTGCTGCCGCCAGCGCGCGCCAGTTCCTGTTGGGATTGCTACCGGGGAAGTCGGAGTGAAACGGCCGAAGGCGCCGTTTTTATTTATGGCTGGCGGAAATGAAAAAAGGGTTACAAGCCGAAGCATGTAACCCTTTAATTTACCACTAATTCTGTGGGGTGGCTGATGGGGCTCGAACCCACGACAACAGGAATCACAATCCTGGACTCTACCAACTGAGCTACAGCCACCACTGTCTTACTTGCCTGTTTAGCTGTTTTGCTGAACAGGTGCCGAATTATACAAAGAACTCGGCAAAGTGGCAAATCTAAATGCAGTCTTTTTTAAAGAATCGAAAGATTGCATGAAAACGCTCGCTTTTGCTCACACCGCTCACACGGACAGGTGTGCGACGGGCGGCTGCAAGTCCAGCAAACCGGCGAAGGCTTTCGCCAAGGACTCGACCTTGGCCGTCGTGTAGCCCTGCAGTCGCGGTGCGTCGTTGTCGATGCGGCGTAGACTTGCCGCGTCCAGCAGGCGGGCCAGCTGGCGCGCCACGGCGTCGCCCGTGTCGACCAGGGTGATCTGATCCTGCGTATGCGCGCGCACCGTGCGTACTATGGCGTCTTGCACGAAAGGGTAGTGGGTGCAGCCCAGCACCAGGGTATCGACGCCTAGCTCCAGCATGGGCGCGATGTAGCGTTCCAGCATGGCGCTCGTAGCGTCCGCCGGATCATTGCCCAACTCGCACTGCTCGATGCGGTCGGCCAGGCCGATGCAGGGCTGCAGGATGAACGTGGCGCCCGTGGCGGCGCTCACCTGCTCGCGCAGGGCCAGCAGCTTGTCGCCGCGCAAGGCGCGTTCCGTGGCCAGGACGGCGATCTTGCCATTGCGGCTGATGCTGGCCCCCGGTTTCAAGCCCGGCTCGACGCCGACGATGGGCAGGTCCGGGTAGCGCGCGCGCAGCGCCTTGATGGCGGCGATGGTGGCCGTGTTGCACGCCACCACCAATGCTTTCGCGCCTTGCTGTAACAGGAAGGCGGTGATCGCCAGCGAACGGTCGACTACTTGCTGTTCCGTCTTGTCGCCGTATGGCGCATACGCGGAATCGGCAAAGTACATTAAATCTTCCTGCGGCAACTGCGCGCGGATATGGCGCAGCACCGACAGGCCGCCCACGCCGGAGTCAAAAATGCCGATGGGCGCGTCTGGGCGGGCAGTGCTTGCAATAGAAGTCATATAAAGCCGAATTAGATAAAAAAACGCCGCGCTATGTTGCCGCGCGGCGTCGGGTAGTGCCTGTTTAAGCGACCGTCACGGGAATCTTGCTGACGCTACTGAGTTGCTCGATCTTCGCCTGCCATTCTTTCGGGCCCGTGTTGTGCACCGAAGTGCCTTTCGTATCCACGGCCACCGTCACTGGCATGTCGACGACGTCGAATTCGTAGATCGCTTCCATGCCCATGTCGGCAAAGCCCAGCACCTTGGCGTGCTTGATGGCTTTCGACACCAGGTAGGCGGCGCCGCCCACGGCCATCAGGTAGGCCGACTGGTGCTTCTGGATCGATTCGATGGCGACGGGGCCACGCTCGGCCTTGCCGATCATGGCGATCAGGCCCGTTTTTTCCAGCATCATGTCGGTGAACTTGTCCATGCGCGTGGCGGTCGTCGGACCGGCCGGGCCGACGGCTTCGTCGCGCACCGGATCGACGGGACCGACGTAGTAAATGACGCGGTTTTTGAAGTCGACCGGCAATTCTTCGCCCTTGGCCAGCATGTCCTGGATGCGCTTGTGCGCGGCGTCGCGGCCCGTCAGCATCTTGCCGTTCAACAGCAAGGTCTGGCCCGGCGTCCACGAAGCGACTTCTTCCTTGGTCAGGGTATTCAGGTCGACGCGCTTGGATTTTTCCGTGTCCGGCGTCCAGTGCACTTCCGGCCACGACGACAGCGATGGCGGCGTCATGTAGGCAGGGCCGGAGCCGTCGAGCACGAAGTGGCCGTGGCGCGTGGCGGCGCAGTTCGGGATCATGGCGACAGGCTTCGACGCGGCGTGCGTCGGGTGCATCATGATTTTCACGTCGAGCACGGTCGTCAGGCCGCCCAGGCCTTGCGCGCCGATGCCCAGCGAGTTGATCTTGTCGCACAGCTCGATACGCAGTTCTTCCAGCTTGTTCTGCGGGCCGCGTTGTTTCAGCTCAAACATGTCGATGTCTTCCATCAACACCTCTTTTGCCATCAGCATGGCTTTTTCAGCCGTGCCGCCGATGCCGATGCCCAGCATGCCAGGCGGGCACCAGCCGGCGCCCATTGTTGGCACGGTCTTCATGACCCAGTCCACCAGCGAATCGGACGGGTTCATCATGATCATCTTGGATTTGTTTTCCGAGCCGCCGCCCTTGGCAGCGACTTTCACGTCGACGGTATTGCCTTCGACCAGTTCCATGTGCACCACGGCTGGCGTGTTGTCCTTGGTGTTCTTGCGGTCGAAATGCGGGTCGGCCACGATGGAGGCGCGCAGCTTGTTGTCGTCGAAGTTGTACGCGCGGCGCACGCCTTCGTTGACGGCGTCGGTGACCGTGCCGCTGAAACCTTCGAAGCGCACGCCCATGCCGATTTTCAGGAAGACGTTGACGATGCCCGTGTCCTGGCAAATCGGACGCTTGCCTTCCGCGCACATGCGCGAGTTGGTCAGGATTTGCGCGATCGCATCTTTTGCCGCCGGGCTTTGCTCGGCCGCATAGGCGCGCGCCAGATGCTCGATGTAATCAGCAGGGTGGTAGTAGCTAATGTACTGCAACGCTGCGGCGACGGATTCGATCAGGTCTTCTTGCTTTATGACAGTCATGGTGTTCTCGCGGTGGATAAGAAGGGTAAGATTCTTTACTAATTACGGCATCGGAAATAACAAAGCCCATGGCCACCGCTGGCGGCCATGGGCTTCTTTCTAATGGGGCGCCCGGGCCTGGTTCTGCGTCACGGTCATGATGCGGTCCGTGTAGGCAATCGCCATCGCCGACAGGATGAAGACCATATGGATCGCCGTTTGCGCGATGACCACATTCGGTTCCTTGGCATACGCGGTGGCGTTGATGAAGGTCTTCAGCAGGTGGATGGACGAAATGCCGATGATGGCCATCGCCAGTTTCGTCTTCAGCACGGATGCATTCACATGCGACAGCCATTCAGGCTGGTCCGGATGGTCGTCCAGGTGCATGCGCGAGACAAACGTTTCGTAGCCGCCGATGATGACCATGATCAACAGATTCGAGATCATGACCACGTCGATCAAGCCCAGCACCACCAGCATGATGGTCGCTTCATTGAGTTTGACCGGTGGCGGCACGCCGGCCACGGTGACGGCGCTGATGACATGCTGCAGGGCCGCATCATTGCCGAACACGGCGCCGATCAGGTCCGACAGTTCCACCCAGAAGTGAAATACGTACACGCATTGTGCGAGGATCAGGCCCAGGTACAGCGGCAGCTGCAGCCAGCGCGACATGAAGATGAAGGCGGACAGGGGATGCAGTTTGCTATGTTTGGGTTTTTGTGAATGGTCGATCATCTGGAGTTTCCTGGGGGTAAATACCAATTTTTGGTATGCCCGACATTTTACACTCGCTGCTGATCACTGCGCATACCCTCGATTTGGATTCTTGGCCTTGATGAAACACAAAGTGGCATCAGGTAGTTGCGGTGTTGTCGGTTTTTCATCCTGAAGGCTGGATGGCGCACTCTTGACGCCCGTCGCCAGTGGCGATTATGGTTAGAATGGATCGAGGAAAACGCCGCATGTAAGGCGTCAGTAAGACAGCAGGAATATTGTGTTAACAAACAATTACTACACTGGAGACTAGCATGGCCGCTATAGAGAACCAAGGGCAGGGCACAGAGCAGCAGGGACCGGAAGAGTCGCGCGTATTTGAACCGTCGGCAGCATTTGCCGCACAGGCAACGATTTCCGGCATGGACGCTTACCGCGCCATGGTGGCCGATGCCGAGCGCGACTACGAAGGCTTCTGGGCCAAGTTGGCGCGCGAAAACCTGAGCTGGAAAAAGCCGTTCACCCGCACCCTGAACGAAGACAACGCCCCGTTCTACAAGTGGTTCGAAGACGGCCTGCTGAACGTGTCCTATAACTGCCTGGACCGCAACATCGAAAATGGCCTGGGCGACAAGACGGCCATCATCTTCGAAGCGGATGACGGCACCGTCACCAAGGCAACATACAAAGAGCTGCACGAAAAAGTCTGCAAGTTCGCCAACGGCCTGAAAGCCAAGGGCATTGCCAAGGGCGACCGCGTCATCATCTATATGTCGATGTCCGTCGAAGGCGTTGCCGCAATGCAAGCGTGCGCGCGCATCGGCGCCACCCACTCCGTCGTGTTCGGCGGCTTCTCGGCAAAATCCTTGCAGGAACGCATCATCGACGCGGGCGCCGTGGCCGTCATCACGGGCGACGAGCAATTGCGCGGCGGCAAGAAGCTGCCACTGAAATCCATCGTCGACGAAGCGCTGGCGCTGGGCGGCTGCGATTGCGTGAAAAACGTCATCGTCTACAAACGCACGGGCAGCGACTTGCCGATGGTAGCTGGCCGCGACACGTGGCTGCACGACCTGGTGGAAGGCCAGAGCGCGCAATGTGAGCCGGAATGGGTCGATGCCGAGCATCCACTGTTTATCTTGTACACCTCCGGTTCGACGGGCACGCCGAAGGGCGTGCAGCATTCGAGCGGCGGCTATCTGCTGTGGGCCGCGCTGACGATGAAGTGGAGTTTCGACATCAAGCCCAACGACGTGTTCTGGTGCACGGCCGACATCGGCTGGGTGACGGGCCACAGCTACATCGCGTATGGCCCGATGGCCGTGGGCGCCACGCAAGTGGTATTCGAAGGCATCCCGACCTACCCGAACGCCGGCCGTTTCTGGGAAACCATCAAGAAGCACAACGTCAGCATTTTCTACACGGCGCCTACGGCCATCCGGTCGCTGATCAAGGCGGCCGACGTGGACCCGAAAGTCCATCCAAGCAACTACGACCTGACCAGCCTGCGTTTGCTGGGTACGGTTGGCGAGCCGATCAATCCGGAAGCGTGGATGTGGTACTACAAGCACATCGGCGGCGAGAAATGCCCGATTGTCGATACCTTCTGGCAAACGGAAACGGGTGGCCACATGATCACCCCGCTGCCAGGCGCCACGCCGATGGTCCCCGGTTCCTGCACCCTGCCATTGCCGGGCATCATGGCCGCCATCGTCGACGAAGCGGGCCAGGACGTGCCGAACGGCCAGGGCGGTATTTTGGTGGTAAAACGTCCATGGCCATCGATGATCCGCACGATCTGGAACAATCCCGAGCGTTTCAAGTCCAGCTACTTCCCGGAAGAGCTGGGCGGCAAGATGTACCTGGCAGGCGACGGCGCCATCCGCAACAAGGAAACGGGCTACTTCACCATCACGGGCCGCATCGATGACGTCTTGAACGTGTCGGGCCACCGCATGGGCACGATGGAAATCGAATCGGCGCTGGTAGCCAACCCGCTGGTGGCCGAAGCGGCCGTGGTGGGCCGTCCGGACGACACGACAGGCGAATCGATCTGCGCCTTCGTGGTGCTGAAGCAAGCGCGTCCGACAGGCGAAGAAGCCAAGAAGCTGGCCCTGGAGCTGCGCAACTGGGTCGGTAAGGAAATCGGCCCGATCGCCAAACCGAAGGAAATCCGTTTCGGCGACAACCTGCCAAAAACCCGCTCCGGCAAAATCATGCGCCGCCTGCTGCGCGTGCTGGCCAAGGGCGAGACGATCACGCAAGACGTCTCGACCCTGGAAAACCCGGCGATTCTGGATCAGCTGAAGGAAACGTCTTAACAGACAGGCCAGTCCCTCCGGAAGGACCGTGCGCACCACTGGCGCGCATCCTTCCGGCAAGCCTGGCCAAACTTTTACCCCTGGGTAAATAACTTTGGCAGTCTGTAGAATCTTTGCTATAATCTGCGGCTTCGCGACAAGCGATATGCAGTACACAATGTGAGCAAGCAAGACGCACGCATTGCCTTCAGGAGAGATGGCTGAGCGGCTGAAGGCGCACGCCTGGAAAGCGTGTATAGGGTAATACTCTATCGGGGGTTCGAATCCCCCTCTCTCCGCCACGGATAGTAATTACGTAAGATCAGGACGTCTCAGGAAGTCCCTCAAAAACCGCTTAGAGCCTTGATTCTAAGCGGTTTTTTCGTTTTTCGGCGTCTCGAAATGTGCCAAGACGTTTCAGTACGTCTAACTTTTTTGAGGGAAGGCGTCGGGCCGCATTCCCCCATCCTTGACTACCATTCCCGCATAACTGTCCTATAGTGGTTTCAGACGCATTTGCGAAGGAGGCCACCATGGCAAAGCTCATCGTACCGCTGTCCGAACTTCAGGTCAAAAACGCCAAACCAAAGGATAAACCATACAAGCTATCCGACGGCGGCGGCTTGTTCGTAGAAGTCATGCCGAGCGGGTCTCGTATCTGGCGCTGGAAGTTTCGCCAGGCCAACGGCAAGGAGAACGCACTGACGTTTGGTCCTTATCCGGAAATTACGTTGCAGGATGCGCGTGAAAAGCGCTTGGCAGCGCGGCGCCTGATGCTGCAAGGGATCGACCCGGCCAAGCATCGCGACGATGCCAAACGACTGTTGAAAGAGCGCGCCGCCAACACATTTGAAAAGATCGCCCGCGAGTGGCACGCCAACAAGGTGCCAACCTGGAGCGAGCGCACCGCCAAGAACGTCCTGCAACGGCTGGAGGCAGATATCTTCCCGGCCATTGGCCGCAGGCCCATCGATGAACTCAAGCACCTCGATGTAATCGCTGCGCTGCGCAAGATCGAGGAGCGCGGCGCAAGCGAAATTGCCCATCGCCAGAAGGCGGTATGTGCTTCAATTTTCAGCTACGCGATTCAATGCGGATTCACAGAGCGCAATCTGGTCACCGATATGAAGGATGTGTTGAAGACCGTCCGTGCCGGACACTTCGCCGCCATTGAAACCGATGAACTGCCGAAGTTTCTGGCCATTCTAGACCGCAACGAAGCACGCATGTTCGCGCCGACCCGCATTGCGCTGCGTCTGATGCTGCTGTGCTTTGTACGCACCAGCGAGTTGATTGAGACACCCTGGAGTGAAATTGACCTGGAGCGCGGCGAGTGGATCATTCCATGGCAACGCATGAAACGCGGCAAGCTGACCGTCAATCCTGACATGACCAACCATCACGTCTGCCTGTCGCGCCAGGCGCTGGAGCTGTTGCGCGAACTGCACGCGATCACGGGCCGCAGCAAGTACCTGTTCCCGAATCAGCGCGACCACGAAAAGCCGATCAGCAATAACACGATACTGGTGGCGCTTGGACGCATGGGATACAAGGGCAAGATGACCGGCCACGGCTTTCGGGCGCTGGCCATGAGCACCATCAAGGAGCGCCTGGGCTACCGGCATGAAGTCGTGGACCGGCAGCTGGCACATGCACCGAAGGATAAGGTGGCCAGCGCCTATGACCGCGCCCAGTTCCTGGCGGAGCGGCGCCGGATGATGCAGGATTGGGCCGACTATATCGATGCCGTCAGCGGCAAGGGAGCGCCGCCGCAGGCGCCAAGATTAACGCTGGTCAGTGGCGAATTCAGCCGGGATGGCGGAACAGGAGGGCACCATGTCTAAGTATGTATTGCGCCTCACGGATGAGCTTATCAAGCAAGCTGCTCCGAAGGACAAAATATATAAACTATTCGATGGGGCTGGTCTGTACATCGTAGTGCAGCCCAGCGGCAGCAAGGTCTGGCGCATGAAGTATCGCCAGCAAGGCGGTGGAGAAAGCGTTCTGACTTTTGGCCGGTATCCCGAAGTCTCCATCGCCAAAGCCCGCGAACACAGGCTTGCAGCGCATCAGATGCTGGAGCGGAAGCAGGACCCGAGCACAGAATTCAATCGAGAAAAATTGCATCCACTGCCAAAGCCTATTCCAATCGACGAAATATTCGATGAGCCGGAGTGGGGCCATGTGCAGACCAGTATTCGGCGGGCGACCTTGCTCGCTATCCGTCACCTCGAAACCGCCTTATTTCCGGCATTGCAGCGCATTTCCATCAGTGAAGCACAGCACAGTATCCAGCAAGCAGCCATTCGGCAAATTGAACAGGCTGGTTTGCAGGTCGTCTCCCGTCAGCTGGAGGGTGTCGCGACGGCGCTCGCTGCCAGTTATTTACGTAACGGTATGAGCATGGACCAATTGGTTAGTGCGATGAAGGAGTCAAGGAGGCGGGTACGTCGCCAGGGCGACAACATGCAGTAGCTATCGGAGTCTTTGACAGGGTCCCAATTCTGCGTAGTACGAAAAGCGCACTTGACGAAACGAACCGCTTGCAAACGTCAATATCAGGCATAGAATGAAGCTCTCTTATGTGGGAATCGCTCCCACGAGGGCATGCTTCGAGCATGTCCCTATGCTTAGCGGCATAGGCGTTGCGGTCGTTACCCGCCACCATGATACATAGCAGTTTCTGCTAGATATATCGCCGGGCCATGCAGAAGCATGCACATCTCGGCACGATAAAGCGCTGCCTTCAGCGCCTACATATCCCACAATCCGCAAGACGGATTGCCTGGATGATTGCGCCCGGTGGGCGCTTCTTCAAACAGGAGCAAGACTCCTGCCCCGATTGGTTCGCATACCCCGCGAGGTAGCGCACCCTATGAAGCACAGCATGGCTTTGCCGCAAGCCGCACCGTCAGCAGAAATGCCAGCGATGCGATGCCATCGCGGCCGCCGCCAGCGCATGTGCTTCAGAGCCGCCAGTATCGTCACCGCGAGTGCGATGCTGGCATGTATGCCGTCACATGCCATGGCTACGTGCGCGCGTCGTTACTGGCGGCGTGCTGCCAGTGACGACGCGCCGCCGACGGCATAGGCCCAGGCGGCAAGCACAGAGCGTCCGCGTGACGGTGCTCAGTGACGAGGCCAGATGCCTCTTCATCGCAGGCTAGCCTTGCGATTTCCTTTGCCCGCTACGGGCTGATTAGTAGAAGTTGATCCGTGCACGATGTGCACTCCATGGACCCTGGGTGATTGGTCCCCGCTGCGGCAGCTTCCTCCGGGAGCGCGCAACGGTGCCACACGCGCATGCGGCGCGGGCAGGCAGTAACAGCAACCGCATACACGGGAGTGGTGTCCCGAGGCCCTTGATTCAACCTTTTCTGCTGAGGCAGTGAGGGTGGCCAGAAACACTTACCAGACAGGATTACACCACGCAACATCGATGTGGAAACCCAAGATCGAAGGGATGACTTTGCCATGCGCGACCTGAACTACCAGCTCAAGCAACTGTGTCACCGCAACCGGGATGGCAGCTTTGCGACGCAGGCCGACCGCGAGCGCCTATTAAACCTGTGCGCCAACGACCTGGCGGAGCGGGGCTTCCAGCATATGAGCGTGGACAGCCTGAAACCGAAGCATGTGGCGGCGCTGCTCGACAAGTGGAAGCAGGATGGCGTCAGTACCGGAACGATCAAGAATCGCATGAGCGCCCTGCGCTGGTGGGCCGAGAAGATCGGCAAGGAGAACATCATTGCGCGCACCAACGGCGAATACGGCATCGCGGAGCGGGTGTTTGTCACCAATGTCTCGAAGGCGAAGGTGCTCGACGCCGACACGCTCGCCCGCGTGAACGATCCTTGTACGCGCATGTCCTTGCAGCTGCAGGCGGCGTTTGGTTTGCGGCGCGAGGAAAGCATCAAGATCAAGCCGGGATGGGCCGATGGCGGGAGCATTCTGCGGCTGCAGGATAGCTGGACCAAGGGTGGCAAATACCGGGAGGTGCCGATTACCAGCATGCAGCAGCGCGCCCTGCTGGAGGCGGCCAAGGCGCTGGCGGGCAAAGGCAGCTTGATTCCGGCGCAGTTGCGGTATCGGGACCAGTTGAACCGCTTTCGTGCGCAGTGCGACAAGGCTGGCATCCATGGCGTGCATGGGCTACGTCATGAGTACGCACAGCGGCGCTATGCCGAGTTGACTGGCCGACCCTGTCCAGCCAGTGGCGGCCTGACTTCGAGGCAGCTGGATGCTTCGCAAAAAATCGCAGATCAAGCTGCGCGGCTGAAGATTTCGACGGAGATGGGACATGGACGTGAGCAGGTCACTTCCATCTATCTGGGCAGATGACCGCCCACTGGTATGAGGGCCGTAGCGCATGGAATAAACGAGATGCACAAGAGGCAGTCTTGGTGCTGCCGGAATGATCGCGGAGAGTCGGCATGACTCTCCATTGTTTGCTGTTCATCAATCGAAGGAGAATCTTATGACCACGACTAAAAAATTCCTCCGCTTGCCTGCGGTAATCGAGGCTACCGGCTGGTCCCGTGCCACAATCTGGCGCAAGGTAAAGGCAGGCGTGTTGCCAGCGCCGATTCCTATCGGCCCCAAGTCCATCGCCTGGGACGCAGAGGAAATCGCTCAATGGCAGCAGCGCTGCATTGACGCTAGGCGTGGAGTCGCTTGAGTGGGAGTTAACAGTGGCTGGATTAGAAGTCCCCCACCCCGTAAGACGTCACGGGGTGGGCCTATCGGCTCTATCCGAATCGTCCAACTGTTACCGCCGTGCGTTCGTGGGTCTAAATTAGGTATCGACTGAGCATGCTTTTACGGCGGCCAATGCATCAGTCCGTGTCCGAATGGCAGGCCTGACCCTGGCTCTCCGTATTACCGCAGATCTACCGTGCTAGTTTCGGCATACATTCCTGCTAATCTGCTCTCGTACCTGAAAAAAAATGGTTCGGTCGAATTTGCGTCCGATGATTTTAGTGGTTCAGTCGCTGCGCGAAGTGGGGCAGGATAGATGAAGTTAGCTAACCGGCGGTGCCGGTCAACTAGCTTCACTCCTGCCTTATTCGCACTTTGTGCTCAACGGAACAGAGTTGCGGCAAGAACCGTTGGACGCCATGTGAAAAGTTATGCTTAGTAGAAATAGAATTTTCGCTTTAAGCCTGTATCTATTGCGAAAAGATTTTCATAGACAAAATGCTGGTAATTGTCCATAGTTGCGATGAAACCTTGTCATTAGGCTGTAGGATCTTGATCGATCACAAGGCTGCGGGTAAAGTGCAACAGACAATCAGTGTTGAATTGTGTTTTACTGTACTTGCTACGATGCTAGGGGCGCCAACCTTTTTTCCATATTTTTTATGCTTTTTAAATTGTACTTCGACGAAAAGACGAAATGAACGTCCCAATTCCAGTGCCGACCTCGAAGAAAGTAAATTTTCCAATTTTGGATCATATTCGCGTTGACGGATATTTGTTGTATCCAGGGACAGAACAAAATCCTGGGCTTAATCATTCTTTTCTTTCAGGAATGAACGTAATTGTTGGCATCAATGGCGTTGGGAAAACCACGCTTCTAAATATTCTTTTTAGAATGCTGGCGGGCGACAAAGATTTGCGGGATGGGCAGGAGTTAGGCGACTCGAAGAGAACCTTGCGAACTGTTGATTCCGATATTTTCGCGGTGCGCGTGCCGGATCGAGCAAAGAGCGCCACCGCGACCTTAAAATTCCGTTTGGGCGTTCACACGATTGAAATAAAGAGATCGTTGAAGAACTTAGAATTACTTGAATTTACTGTTGATCCTCCTGATCCACAATCCCAACGGCTCGACGATTTAGGCGATACCTATAAGGCTGTAATCAGTCGATTGGCAGGGCTTGATGATTTTTATGACTTCGTGCTGATACTTCGCTATTTGGTATTTTTCTTGGAAGACCGTCGTACGCTGATTTGGGACAAAGGGGCACAGACTGAGGTATTTCGTGTCTTGTTTTTCCCAGACAGCGTTGATCATAATTACAAGGACTCGCTAAACAATGCGTTGTCTGCAGATAGCTCTGCCCGAAATATTCAGGCAATCCTTACTAAAGAGAGAAAACGCTTCGACAAAGCAATAGTGGAAAACGCAAAGGCACAGCCAGAAGAGTTGGCATTGCTTCAGGCTGCGGCAAACGAGCTTGAGCGTTCACTTGAGGACCAAACAAATAAGGCATCGGACTACGACAAGCAGAGGCGAACGCTTCGGCAATCGTTGGAACAAAACCGTAATGACGCTGAACGCCTTCTCCAAGAGGAAAGGGCTCTGCGAGAAGAGCTGATCGCCGGAATTTTTCCGAAAATGGATGACTATAGTGCGTTCATTCTGTCGAATATTCAGTCTGGGCGAGGGTGCATTGTCTGCGGCAATAAAGATGCTGCGCGCTTAGCTGAGGCGCGGAAGAAGCTTGAGGAGTCGTTAGATTGCCCTATCTGTTCTGCTGATATCTCGCACCAAGAAGCGAATCCATACGTCGAAGAATCCGTTGACGGGAAAGAGCGCCTAAATTTCCTCTCCCAGGAACGCAAGAAATATCTCAGCGGGGAACAGGCATTGCTGGTTGAAATTAAGCAGGTAAGTTTGAAATTCATTGGAGCAGAGGAATCTCGCTGGCGTCTCGAAGGTGAGTTGAACGGCCTGAAAACGAAAATTCGGATCGCCAGATCGTACTTGGATAAGAACACGCCCTCTAATCTGCAGGATTTCAGCGAACGCCTCAAGGCATTGGCAGAAACGGTCGAAGATTATAAGTACGAAAAGAACGACGCTCTCGTAAAGATCAAGACGATCGTAGATGCATTGTCTACAAACGTCGAAGGGTTCAAGGATGAATTGATTGAAAAATTTGGTGTGTTTATCGAAGCGTTCCTCGCAGAACGCTGTGAACTAACTCACCGCACTGAGCCTCGAAATATCGGACAAATGTCATCCTCAATAGAGCTCCTTTTCCCCGAGTTTCATGTCAACATGACTTCCGGTGTGTATAGACAGAGCGGCACTCCACGAGAAGGTGCGCACACGGTCTCTGAATCGCAGATGGAATTCATCGAATTGGCTTTTCGCATGGGAATATTGGCCATCGCTGCTAGTGATACCGCTGTGACGATTGTGATGGAAACGCCAGAGGCGAGCTTGGATGCTGTCTTCATCCCTCGTGCTGGCCACGCGCTAAATAGCTTTGCCAAGTCGGCGACTCGTCTAGAGAGTACGTTAATAACGTCATCAAATCTAAATGGAAGTCAGATGATCCCTGCACTTCTTGGTTTGGTATCGCCGCCATCCGAATCCTCTACCTCCAGCAGTGTCGGACTGACATGGAATAGCATGCCCATGGAGGAAAGATATGACCGCGTCCTTAATCTCCTTGAATACGCCGCAGAAAATGCTGCGCTCCATAAATTTTCACAGGAATACAAGGCGCGTCTTGATGAGGCAATTATGACTCTAGAGACGGAAGATGCGTAACGTGCCCACAGCGCCTAGCGGAGAAGGCGCGAATTTTCGCCGCTTTTGGATTCTTGCAGTCCTGTCGGGAGTCGAACGCGGAGGGGCAAGTCCAATTGGACTACGACACTTCAATTTGATGGCGTACTTCGCGAATTCAGTCTCGCGTTGCTATGACATTGAACCGTTGGATCCTACCGTGTTAAAGGAGCGAGGTGGCCCGCTTTATCCGCAGTTGATGTGGGATCTTGATCGGCTAGTTGGAATGCGACTTGTCCGGGTTGTTAATTTGGTCATCGCATCCGAAGGCGGGGCGAGACATGTTTCATATGCGATTACGTTGGGGGGGCTGAACCACTTGAAGGCATGTACCGAGCTTTCCGATGAAATGAATCTTATAACAAGTTCTTTGACCAGTGCGGCGCAGGCCTATTGCAGAGCCCGTCGAGGAATTAGCGTTGAGAGCATGCAAACGAAAGATGCAAATATTTCTGATCCCAAGTTTGGGAATGGCGACATTGTTGACTTTGGCGAATGGGACAATTACAACGCCACTGCAAATGCGGTCGATTTCGTAAAGAGTTCTGTTGAACCTCCTTTTGAGGAGAACACGAACATTGCGGTGAACCTGTACGCGCAGTATCTTGCGAAGGCAGCGGAGGTCGCTCTATGACTAACATCAGCGCCAAAGGGACGCTGGGTGGAGCGAATCTTACTGAGTTAGCCAAAATCAGCGCAAAGGCATTTCAGGTTGTAGATGAAAACGACATTGCTCCATTTGAGCTTGATTGGCACGAGGTTTTTGATCGCTGGGGAGCTGGTGCTTCACCTGCGGTCCAAGGCTCGTTAGTTTTGATTTTTTTGGATACCGCACAGGTCGTCGGCAGCTCGCTTGGCTGTGAGACTATCTATCAATTTGGTATGAAGGATGTAGCCGAGCCGGGCGTTTACCTCGTCAGTAAGTCTGCGACTGGAAATGCGTGGCGCATTCCTGGCTCTAGTGCAGATCATCAGGAGAACTGCTCCAAGATTAGCGCGAGTGGACTGGCGGACCAAGTTGCTGTCGTTCTTGGTGTGCGGACCGGTCATTTCTTAGTACTGCCGGCGGGAATTGATGGAACCAGCTGGTCTGTAAATTTGAACTGTGTCAGTCCAACGTTGGATGACGCAATCCTCACCGAGCACTTGAATGTTTTTGCTGTTGAAAATTTGAACTCTGCTGAGACCCGGAGCGACCTTTGGATTGATGCATCGCAATGGATTCCGAAGGAGCAGGCTGAACGGATAATTCAGAAGCTGCTTTTGGTAGGCCTACGCACCGCGCTTACCAAGCATTCGGTAATTCCAGAACCATCAACAGCGATCGGGCGCTTAGACCTCCTTGTATTGAGTAAAGATCCGTCCGATCCTGATCGTTATGTTCTCGAGCTGAAGGCCGTCCGTTCGCACACATCGACAGGCACTGCAGTGACTGCTTCAGCCATGGTGACTCATCTTAGTGATGGTGTAGACCAGGCGGATCAATACCGCAAAAAGGTCGGCGGAAAGTCCGCATACCTTTGCGTTTACGATATGAGGCGAGTGAAGGGCGGGGACGTAATCGAAAAGACCAAGCCAAAATGCGCCAATACGGACGTACGTCTCCGAGTTTTTGACGTACACAATGCATCGAAAACCGCCCGAAAAGCGGCCGCTACGGCATGAAGGAATGCTCTAGAATTCGAGTCCAGCGCTTGTATGGACTGGACTCAGCGGCCTAAGACAACGAGGGACTCCGCCAGTGTTTTGCTAGCGCGTCCTTGTTGAGTGGACGAGCGCATTGAGCGTGCGGCGCTGCTGCTGATCTCCCGCAGTTTCAACGTTTGACCAAGTTCGCTTAAAATCTTTGGGACGTCAATGAGGACGTTTGCGTACGACGAATTCCCCACCACCATTGCGATCTGTCCGTCTGGAGATAGTTTTCGTTCGCATTCCTGCATCAACGTACGCATATCGCAGAAATAGCTGTTTACCATGTCAGGTAAATTCTTATTCCAAAGCTCGCCCTTCACGTCATTCAATTTCTCAAGCGTTTTTTCCAAAGTCAAACTTTGTAAGACTTCGCCTTTACTCGCCCAAGCACATTGAACATGAGAGCGTAGAGTCGACTGGCGAAGCTGAGCATTATCGTCAGCAGTCGTCAAGTATCCTAGAATCCACAGTTCAATATTGTAGATATCGGTGTAGTCAAACGAGTTAGGATAGGGGGGAGAAAATAGTACGAGATCGACTGGTCCCTCTACGAGTGGAATTTTTTTACGTGCATCGCCGCGCAATAAAGTGAACTCTGATCGACGCACTCTAGCATGGCGATAAATGTCTTCAATGACACGCTGCATTGCTTCGACAAAAGCGTCTTTCACATCCTCTGCTTGAACGTCCCTCGACTGCCAGTTGCCGCGGTAGCGCCTGCCTTTGCCATCGATTCGTACATTGCTGACTTCAATCAAAACTGATGCCAGAGCCACCTTAAACAGCCGTCTAGCAGTTTTATCTACACAGCTGTTAATCGAAAGGCGGAATGCTTCAATCATGCAAATGATTTCTTGAGAAAAAATCCATCGACTCTTTACCCCAGGTTCAACGAACGTAGGTGGAAGCCGTGCTTTTAGGCTTTCAACGTCAATCTCCATTTTCTCTGCACGACGAAGGATTCTAGACGCGAGTGACGGTAGATCGATATCTTGGTAGTCTGAAAGCTTCGCTTCGATCAGGTCGGCTAAGAACGGATTTACCTCTACTAAGGTCGAGGGGATGCCGAGAAACTGAGCGACAACCCCAGTCGTGCCTGAGCCCCCACAACAATCCAAAATCTGCGTAGGGCGACGCGGCATCGCGTCGATAACCGATTCCACAAGGCTGGGCGAAAAAGCTTCCTTGAACTTGAACCAACGTTGAAATGCCAGTTCTTCCGATCCGCGATAAGTAGTTGGAGCCGAACTGCTCCAATCTTTTGTCCACGCATCGAAGGCGCTTTCAGTTGTGTTCAGCATAAATTTCCCAGTTGAAAAGCTTCGTACGATTGTATATTATGCGCATAATATGTCAACAACTCTTTCCTCCTCTGATATGCTCCAACTGAAAGAAATTTTCAGGCTGGAAGGACTTCGTCAAGAAGAAGTGGCACGAGAAATTGGGATATCTCAAGAGCAGCTTTGTCGCATTTTAAATGGTAAGGTGAGAGGGCGATCTGGGGCAGCGCAGAAATTATTTGACAAATATGCGCATAAATTGCGCGTAACCACGACCGTCTCCCAATGCCGAGACGACATTGTGGCCGCTGCGCTAGAGCTTTGGGACGGCGAGATTGCTACGGCTGAACCACTTGTTGCCTTTTTGCGAACTGCTAAAATCTTAAGTAAGGCGTAGCTGTCCAGTCCTGTTTGATCATAAACGCGCTTTACGAATAGGTCCGACGTTTTTTTCTGCCACTCCTTGAGCGTCTGGATGGGCGTTTTAACGCCGATGGTGAAAGCCGCGTAAAATGCAGGCTTCGCGGGTCTAGCTCAATGGTAGAGCAGAAGCTTCCCAAGCAGCTGATGGATATGTCAGAAGGGGGACCTTTTGGGATACATGGAAATTTCAAATTGCCATAATCTAGGATATATGTGGGTTCTGAGCTAGGATGTGAATCCCCCTCTCACCATTTTTGAGCGAAACTCGGCCCTTCGGCGTACGTCCCAGCCCACAGCCCTGAATACCCCAAGCCCCGCAAACCTTGTCCCCTCTCAATTCCCCCACAGTTTCCCCGATGTATTGTAAGCCTCTCCTACCCCCCCCGGAGAGCCCCATGTCCTACACCTATACCAAAGTCGACGACCTGGAAAAAACCACCATGGTGGGCAACCATCAATGCGTCGCGCTGGTCCGCCACTACGCGGCTGCGCCTGCCACGTTGGCCTGGAAGCAGGGGGAGGCGGTGCTGGGAAATCGCTTGCTGCGCAAGGGCACGGCCATTGCCACGTTTATCAACGGGAAGTATGCGAATCATCGACAAGGCAATCACGCGGCCCTGTATTTGGGACAGACGCTGGACGGTATCATTGTCATGGATCAGTGGTCGGGCAAGCGCCCGGGCATCGTGACTTCGCGAACCTTGCGTTCCAAAGGCCAGTACAAGAATGGCTTGCATATCGACCCCAGCAACAATGCCGATGCTTTTTTCGTTATCGAATAGGGGAGTATCCATGCAACCTAAACGTTTGTTGACCGGCGCCGCCTGCTGTTTCTTTTCTTTGTTCGCGCACGCCGCCGTGGCCACATCACTGGCTTGCCCGACGAGCGTGCCTGTGACCTCTATCAAACTGGATGCCGTACCGGCTGGCTGGACACCGTATATTGACAGCCCGCTCTACCTGAGCGCCGCAGCACCGATCGATGGCGCACCGGAGCGCAGGGGACAGCTCGTACCCAGCGGGGAGCGCAAGAAGAAAGGGCAAACGACGCTCAGCTACCGTTTGGAAGGCCGCTATCCGGACGGAAAGTGGCTGCAATGCGGCTACGGCGTGCATGGTGAAGTAACTTTGTCGAGGCGAATGGACGACAGTGTCAGCCTGTGCGAATTTACCTACAGGAAAGGCAGCAAGGCTGGGCAGAACGAGATCGATATCGATTGCCGTTAAGTCATTTTGGTATCACCGCGATCCGCCGCCCTTGGCTTCGGCCTCGATCAAGCTGAGCGCCGCACGCGACTGCAGGCCGCTGTGCGTCTCGTGCCGCGCCGCCGCATAGCGGTCGATCTTGCTCAGCACAAAGTGTAGCAGGCTGATGTTGATGCGTTCGGGCTTGCTATCGAGTTTTTCAAGGTCGAGGTGCACCAATGCCCAGATGCCGCCCGCATGCTCAGGATAGGCCTGCAGGGCTTCGATCTTGCTTTGCGTGATATCCACGGGTTCACCCAGCTCCAGCAGTGTCTCGATGTGAATGGTGATGGCTGCCCGGACGTTGTTGAGCGCGTCTTCCAGGCTGTCGCCCCACGAGTGGACGCCTTGGATGTCGGGGACGTTCACACCGAATACGCTGGCTGCACCTTTGAAAATGACAACGGGGATATGCATGGCCGCTCCCTGCGATTGAGCTGAGCGTGCATTTCAGCCTAGTCGCTGCGATACAAGGTTTCAAATGCAATAAAGATCGCGGAAGCGGTTCTTTTGCACTCAATAAGTAACCCCATCAATTCGTGCCTGTGGCTGTGCATGTCGGCTTACGCGTTCCGCTAAGCCGACCTACGAAATTGCCACCCGCCCGCAGCGCAGACGCAAAAAAACCCGCCGAAGCGGGTTTTTCACTCTACCAGCAAACCAAAATCTCAGAACTGGTTCATGGTGTTGTCTTTGCCAGCCGCCTTCAACGCCGCTTCGCCGCTGAAGTAATCCTTGTGATCGTCGCCGATGTCCGAGCCGGACATGTTTTGATGTTTCACGCAGGCGATGCCCTGGCGGATTTCCTTGCGCTGCACGCCGGCCACGTAGCCCAGCATGCCTTGGTCGCCGAAGTATTCCTTGGCCAGGTTGTCGGTCGACAAGGCGGCCGTGTGGTAGGTTGGCAGGGTGATCAGGTGATGGAAGATGCCGGCTTCGCGGGCCGAGTCGGCCTGGAAGGTGCGGATTTTCTCGTCGGCCGTGATCGCCAGTTCCGTCTGGTCGTATTCCACGCTCATCAGCTGGGTGCGTTCGTAGGCGGACACGTCCTTGCCGTCGGCCTTCATGATGTCATACACCTGCTGGCGGAAGTTCAGGGTCCAGTTGAACGATGGGCTGTTGTTGTACACCAGCTTGGCGTTCGGGATGACCTTGCGGATTTCGCTGACCATGCCGCCGATTTGCGCGATATGTGGTTTTTCCGTTTCGATCCACAGCAGGTCGGCGCCGTTTTGCAGCGAGGTGATGCAGTCGAGCACGCAACGCTCTTCGCCGGAACCGGCGCGGAACTGGAACAGGTTGCTCGGCAGGCGTTTTGGACGCAGCAGCTTGCCTTCGCGCTTGATGATGACGTCGCCGTTGCCCAGCGCATCGGCCGACACTTCTTCGCAGTCGAGGAAGGCGTTGTATTGGTCGCCCAGGTCACCTGGTTCATTGGTGACGGCGATCTGCTTGGTCAGGCCGGCGCCCAGCGAATCGGTGCGGGCGACGATGATGCCGTCGTCCACGCCCAGTTCCAAAAAGGCGTAGCGGATAGCGCGGATCTTGGCCAGGAAGTCTTCATGTGGCACCGTGACTTTACCGTCCTGGTGGCCGCATTGTTTCTCGTCGGACACCTGGTTCTCGATCTGGATGCAGCAGGCGCCCGCTTCGATGAACTGTTTTGCCAGCAAATAGGTCGCTTCGGCATTGCCGAAACCGGCGTCGATGTCGGCGATGATGGGCACGACGTGGGTCACGTGGCCGTCGATCTTGGCCTGAATCGCTTGCTTCTCAGCACCTTGGGCCGCGTCCAGCTGGCGGAAGAGGCCGCCCAGTTCGCGGGCATCGGCCTGGCGCAGGAAGGTGTACAGCTCGCGGATCAGGCTGGTGACGGCGGTTTTTTCATGCATCGACTGGTCTGGCAGCGGGCCGAACTCGGAGCGCAGTGCGGCGACCATCCAGCCGGACAGGTAGAGGTAGCGGCGGTCGGTGCTGTTGAAGTGCTTCTTGATCGAGATCATCTTCTGTTGACCGATGAAACCATGCCAGCAACCGAGCGACTGGGTGTACTTGGATGGATCCGCATCGTAGGCAGCCATGTCGTTACGCATGATTTTGGCCGTGTAGCGGGCAATGTCCAGGCCGGTCTTGAACTTGTTCTGGGCGCGCATGCGGGCGGCGGACTCGGGATTGATGGCGTTCCAGGCGCTGCCTTGTTGCTCTTTCAAACCAGCAACAGCTTTGATGTCGTCTTGATATTGGGACATGTGAATCTCCTAAAAAGAAAAGCTATGTTTGAGAAAATCGCCGAGTGCGCCACAACGTCTTGTCGAAGCAAACTGCATGACTAAATAGTAGGCCGATTCGCGCCGATGTTCAAGTCTTATATAAGACATATAACTTAAATTTAATCGTTGTTTTTCAACGGCTTAATTATAATTTTTCAGGATGTGAAATGAATTTTCAAAAAGTGAGAGCATTTATTGTTGAGCCTGCTGTTTGAAATTTCGCGATGTGAAACGCCTTTTCAGAATTTGGTGCAGCGCGACAAATCGGGGCAAAAAAAACCACCCGAAGGTGGTGCAGAAGCAATTTTGTTTTAATATCATGTTCCGATTGTGAAAGGTAAAGTCAGCAATGCAGATGAACGGTATGGATTTACCCGTCGAGTATGTTGCTTTTGCAGCAAGGTATCGGGACGCGGAAGGATTCTGTAATTTGAGACTGAAGGAAGAGCTCGATTCTTTCGGTAACGTCTTGCAGACGGAATTGGCTCACATCTATATGGATGTCGTCGAATTGAGTGCCCAGACAGCGAAGCTTGGCGTGTGTTTCGTAGGTGATGGCTGCTATGGGGAGCCTGGAAGTGTCAGTGCTGAGCCGGGAGCCATGCCGGACATTATTGATTTTACAGAAATCATCTGTTTCGGCATGGCCGGTGACGGCAGTCCATTCTGTTTCGACTACAGGGGTGCCCGCAGCGCTCCCTCTGTCATCTTGTGGGACGATGACTACTGGCGAAAGATTGCAAACTCCTTTGAAGACTTCCTGTTGCTATTTTCTAGATAGCTTACCGGGGCAGTTACCGCAGCGCACGAGGCAAGCCCGTGCGCTGCGTGTATCTAGCGTCCCACGGTCTGCCGCTGATCCTTGATGAACAGCGCCGTCAGCATGCCGACCACGCACACGCCGATCACGTAATAAGCGGGGCCCAGCACGTTGTTTTTCAGCATCAGGGTCACGACCACGGGCGTCAGGCCGCCGAATATCGCATACGACAAGTTGTAGGAAAACGACAGTCCCGAGAAGCGCACCTGGGCCGGGAACGCTTGCACCAGCACATAAGGCACGGCGCCGACGACGCCGACGAACAGGCCTGTCATCGCGTACAGGGGCAGCAGCAGGTCGGGGCGGCTGCCGACGGTGGTGTAGAAGATATACGTGGAAATGGCCAGCAGCACGGAGCCGACGAAGATCACGCGCTTGCCGCCCAGGCGGTCGGCCAGCATGCCGGCGATGATGCAGCCGAAGGCCAGGCACAGGGTGGCCACGGTATTGGCCACCAGGGTGGTGCGCGGGGCGATGTGGTGGATCTTTTGCAGCAGGGCCGGCGTCATCAAAATGACGACGACGATGCCGGCCGACAGCATCCAGGTCAGCAGCATCGACACGGCGACGGCGCCGCGGTGGCTGCGCAGCACGGATTTCAGCGGCATTTCCGTGGACAGTGCCTTGCGCTGCTGCATTTCCGCAAAGACGGGGGTTTCATGCAGCCAGCGGCGCAAATACATCGCGCCGAAGCCAAAGATGCCACCCAGCAAGAACGGATAGCGCCAGGCGCCTTCGGTGATTTCTTGCGGTGTGTAGACGGTATTCAAACCCGTCGCCACGAGCGAACCGAGCAGGATGCCCACCGTCAGGCCGGCCGTCAGCACGCCGCAGGCAAAGCCCGTGAAACGGCTGGGCACGTGTTCGGAGACAAACACCCAGGCACCCGGCACTTCGCCACCCACGGCCGCGCCCTGGAAGACGCGCATCAAGAGCAAGAGCAGCGGGGCGGCCAGGCCGATGGTGGCATAGGTGGGCAGCAGGCCGATCAGCAGGGTCGGCACGGCCATCATCAGGATGGAGAGGGTGAACATGCGCTTGCGGCCCAGCAAGTCGCCGAAGTGGGCCATGACGATGCCGCCCAAAGGACGCACCACGTAGCCGGCGGCGAAGATGCCGAAGGTTTGCAGCAGACGCAGCCATTCCGGCATTTCCGGCGGGAAGAACAGCTGTCCGATGGCGTTGGCAAAGAAGACGAAGATAATGAAATCGTAGAATTCCAGCGCGCCGCCCAAGGCGGCCAGCGACAGGGTCTTATAGTCTTGTTTGGTGAGGGGACGGCTTGCGGCGTTGATTGCGGCGGTGTTGGAAGTAGGCATGTGTCTCGTTCTTGTGTGTTATCGGAGATTGCCAGACCTAGCATACGCATTTCCGCCGTGCGAGTAAACGCGTGGGGATGGGCAGTCGCCTCAGCTGTGCTTAATACAACGCCGCTATCATCAGCGTTGACTTCATTGGAAAGGACACAGTATGCACATCATGATCGTGGGCGCCAGCCGTGGCCTGGGACGCGCGCTGGTGGACGGTTTGCTCGCTGACGGGCATGCCGTCATCGGCGTATCGCGCCAGCAACCCGCCGACTTGCCTGCCGGCCAGGGCACACAGCTGCAATGGATTGCGGCGGACCTGGCCGCACCTGCCGAGGCTGTCGAACGCATCGCGCGTGATGCGCCGGCCGCGCTGGACGCGGTGATCTACAACCTGGGCGTATGGGAAGAAAAGGCCTTCAGCGATGACTACGCTTTCCTCGGTGATGCAGACGACGCCATCGTCGACATGGTCAATACCAATATCACGGCGACCATCCTGCTGCTCAAGCGCCTGGTGCCTCGCTTGCTGGCCAGCAGCAAGCCGCAGCTGATACTCACGGGCTCCACTTCCGGCCTGCGCCAGAGCGGCCGCCCGGAAGTGACGTTCAGCGCCTCGAAATTTGCCCTGAACGGCATCGCCGATGCCTTGCGTGAAGGTTTCCGCGCGCAGGGGCTGGCCGTGACGGCGCTGCAGCTAGGCTACCTGAATACCTATGACGACTTGTCGGTGCCGCTGGCGGATGCGGCGGCGCGGGGCGAGGGCGAGCTGATCCCCGTGCATGACGTCGTCGCCGTCGTGCGCATGCTGCTGAGCCTATCGCATGCCTCGTTCGTGCGCGAACTGGTGCTGCCGGCGCTGCGCGACGAGCGTTTCTAGGCCTTAGGCGTCCGCGCCGTAGACCTCCGACCAGCCGAGACGCTCTTCCAGCCACTCGTCCGCTTCGGACGAGTCCATCTGCAGCAGCAGGGCGCCAAGGCGCAAGTTGCCCTTGGCGAGGGCCAGCACGGCAAACACGGATTCCAGCATGACGGGGTCAAGCTGGCCCTCCAGGTCGCGCGCGGCGATGGCGGGAAGCTGTGCCCAGGCTGCCTGGTAGCTGTCGGCCAGCCAGTCCGGCAGGGGCGGATTGTGCTTGCGGTGGCGCTCCAGCTCGATCAGGGCGATGAGCGCATAAAAATCTTCCTCGCGCGCGTCAGCGCCGCCCAGCAGGTGGACGAGCTGGGGTACGGCCGCATATGAGGCGACACCTACGTCGCCCTGGTGGTGCAGCTCTTCCCACAGTTCATGCCAGACGTCTTCGCCCGCCTGCATGGCCTTGAGCGCCTCTGCCACGTCGTAGGGCGTGCGGTAGCCGCCTTCCAGGGTAGGCCAGATGGGATCGTCGAGTGATAACAGCATTGGTTTCCTTGATGGGGCAGCTCGCGCGAGCAAACGCGCACTATACAAGCACTCGGCGCACGCAGCGCGCGTAGCCGTCAAACTCGCGGGCGTTCTGATAGCTGACGCCCGTGTCAAAATCCTTGCACCACACTTCGTCCTCGATGTCGCCCGTCTCGCTAGACCAGTGCCAGTTGGGCCGGAACTCTTCTTTCAATGTCGCATACAGCAAGGTCTGCTCGCGCCGATCCGGCAAGCTGTGGCCCAGGCTGGCGGCCCAGTTTGATGCGGCTTGCCAGGTATGGCTCTCCAGCTCGCACTTGTCCGGCTGCAGCACCAGGTGGTAATCGGGCGCGCCATCCCTGCCGAGAATCAGGCCGGCATAGCGTTCGCCCTGTTGCAGGGGAACGGGCGCGGCGGCCGATGGCGGCAGCGCGACCCGGCGCACGGCGCAGGCACGGCCCGAGTAGGTTTTGCGAAAGTTGTACTGGGTGCCGCTGTCGAAATCGTGGTTCCACGCCATGCGGGGCAGGATGGCGTCCTCTTCCGGCGACCAGTACCAGGCATCCGGGAAGGCGTGGCCCAGGTTGGCGTGCAGCAAGGCCAGTTCGCTGCGCGTCGGCAGACAGGCGCCGCGCGCCGCAGCCCAGGCTAGAGCTGCCTGCCAGGGCAGGGCGTCGGCTTCGCCGGGTAGCAGGAACAACTGGTAACTGGGCGCGCCATTGTGGCCAGGCATGATGCCCGCGTAGCGCTCGCCGGCGATGGCGCCCAGCACGCCGGGGCAATGATCGAGCCAGCCGTCGTCTTCTTCCTGTGCAATAAACGCCGCGATCAGCGCCCGATGCGCCGTCGGCGCGGCTGCCAGCAGAGTGTTGAAGCAGGTGATGGTCGAGGCCTTGGGCGTGCCCTCGCCGTTGGCGATGCCGACGAGAAAGTCACCGGCCCAGTCGGGCAGGGTGGCGATCAAACGCGGCAGTTCCTGGAGCAGGGCCGTGCAATACGCCGTTTCACCGAAGCGCCAGGCGGCGCGGTTGGCCGTCTGGTAGGCGCCGTAATCGTGCTCGGCTTGCACGGACTGAATAATGGCCAGCGCGTACTGCGTGCCTTCCATGCCGGTCAGCGCATCGAGCATGGCGCAGTAGCGCTGGAAGCGCCGCTGGGCTTCATCGGGCGGCGTGGTGCTGTCGTCATCCTGGACGATGTTGCCCACAATTAAAAGTTCGGCTTTCCAGAGTTCAAAGGCGGTTGGCATGGCTGTGGCTGGCGAGAGTGGCGGCGGACGTGATTATGCCCGGCTCATTGGTGTTTCAGCGCGACGATTGAACATGCTAGAGTCCGCCGTTGCCGCCACCCCGGCGCGGCCTTGCCTGGATTGTTGACCGATGCCCACCTGGACTTCCCCGCCACAACTCGTCGCCCTTGCCGCTTTCTATGCGCAGGCGCAAGCCCATCCGGAAACGCTCAGTGATGCTGTCTTCCTGGAAAACGTGAAAAACGCCCACTGGCCCACCAATTGCTGGAGTTATGCGGAAGCGTCGTTCGCCATCATCGCGCCCGCCTGCCTGCTGCGTCCGCATCTGACCGCCGAGCTGATCGCCTTGCCCATCGATGCCATGATCGCGGGCGGCCTGGAAGATGCGGGGCAAGTCATCGCAATCGGCCTGGACTGCGCTACGCGCATCGCGCCGTATGTGGAACCGAGCGAGGAAGGCAGGCGCTGGCTGACGCAGGTGTGGCCGACCCTGGGCGAGATGGTCGGGGCGGTGTTCCGGGCCAGGCTGCAATTGGCGCTGGCCGATGACGATGATGATGAATAAGCGATCAACAAGCGCTGACGCTTGACACTGAAAGTTTGTTTACGTTAGGGTATACGTAACTACTTACATATATCCTGTCAAACATGTCTTCCAACCTGCAAACCTACGGCTCCCTGATGCTGGGCAGCCGACTGCGCCGTCTTTCCGATCAACTGTATGCGGGCGTCGATACCAGCTATCTGGCGGCCGGCGTCGAGCTGAGCTCGCGCTGTTTCCCCTTGTTATTGCTGCTGCGCGACAACGGCCCCACGGCGATCACGGCCCTGGCCGCGCAAATCGGCCAGACGCACCCGGTGGTGGTGCAGCTGGGGCGCAAGCTGCTCGATGCCGGTGTGGTGGTGGAGATGCCGGACGCCAAGGATGAGCGGCGCCGCCTGCTGGCGCTGTCCGACGCCGGGCAAGCCTTGCTGCGCAATATGGCACCCCTGTGGGACGATGTGCGCGCCGCCGTCGATGTGGTATTCGAGCAAGGCACGCCGCAGCTGATGGCCAGCCTGGACCGGGCGGAGGCGCGCTTGCAGTCGCAAGGCTTTGGCGAGACGATCGCCGCTTGCCGGCGCCAGCGCGAGCGGGCCGCCGTGGAAATCATCGATTACGCCGCGCCCTACGCGGCGGACTTCAAGCGCCTGAATATCGAATGGCTGGAACGCTATTTCTATGTCGAGGCGCTCGACGACAAAGTGCTGTCCGATCCGCAGCGCTCGATACTTGACGATGGCGGGCAGATCTTCCTCGCGCGCCTCGATGGAAAAATCGTGGGCACCTGCGCCCTGATCCGCGCTGGCGATGCCAGCATCGAGCTGTCGAAGATGGCTGTCACGCCAGCATGCCAGGGCCTGGGCATCGCGCGCCGCCTGATCGAGCGGGCCTTCGATGCTTTCGAAGCCAGCGGTGCGCAACTGCTGTTCCTGGAGTCGAACAGCAAGCTGGCGCCCGCCATCCGCCTGTATGAAAGCAGCGGCTTTCAGCACGTGGCGCGGCCCGCCGGCGACGCGCATTACCAGCGCGCCGACGTCTACATGGAGTGGCAGGGTCGGTAGCACACGCCGGGGCGCCACGCGGCGCTCCCCATCGGCCGTCTCACGCGTTACAATACGCGCACCCAATAACGGAACCACGGTTCCACTATCGAGAGACGCCGACGCCGCATGCCTTCCTTTCCGATGCCCTTCCCGCAGATGATTGTTCCACCCGAGCCCACCCAGGCGCGCAGCAAGCAAGCGTTCGAGCGCCTGCTGCTGGTAGGCGAGCAGTTGCTGGCGGAAAACCGTTTCGATGAAATTGGCGTGGCCGACCTGGCCAGGCTGGCGGAAACCTCGGTGGGCACGTTTTACCGTTTATTGGGCGACAAGGACACCCTGAGCCGCTTGCTGCTGCAGCGTTTTTTTTCCGACATGGTGGAAAAGGTCGAGACCCTGACGGAGCTGCGCCAGTGGGAAACGCGCAGCCTGGAAGAGTTCATCCGCGCCATGGTGGCCATGTTTGTTGCTGTCAACACGGGCCGGCGCGGCGTGTTGCGCGCCTTGATCACGCGCGCGTCGCAGGATGCGCAATTTCGCGACAGGGTGCATCAGATCAATCATCTGATCTCCCAGCGCACGGTCGCCGTGCTGGCCAGCAAGTCGGCCAGCATCCGTCACCCCAACCCTACCCAGGCGATGATGGTGGTGCCGCCCGTGCTGCTGGGCATCCTGAACCAGCATACCTTGACGGGTTCGCTGTCCTTTTTGTCGGGCGCGGCACTCGAAGATGAACTCGTGCGTGTTGCTTTAAATTACCTGACTTGAGATATTTGTCGAATTAACTTGAAATCGGAATTCGGATTCCGTATTATGTTTTCCAACAGCAGGAAAACATATTCCTGCACCTGAACACAAAGCATGTTCAACAGCAAGGAGACAGAATGCGGCGTCACACGACATCCGATGTTACATTGCATCACCTCGACCTCGATCTCGGCACAGAGACAGGGCAGGGCGATCCCGTGTTTCTGCTGCACGGCCTCGGTTCCTGCGCCGAAGACTGGCGCCCGCAGATCGATGCACTCGGTAGCAGCTATCGCCTGATCGTGCCCGACCTGCGCGGCCATGGCGCCAGCCCTGCGCCAAACGGCGACTGGCAGATCGGCGACTTCGCCAACGACCTCTTCAACTTGATGGACCAGCTCGACGTGCCGCGCGCGCATATCGTCGGCTTTTCCCTGGGCGGCATGGTGGGCCTGGAAATGGCCAACCGCGCTCCCGACAGGGTGGCCAGCTTGTGCCTGATCAACTCCCAGCCGTTCCAGGGCAGCAAGCCGGCGGCGCTGCTGTTTGCCTACTGGCTGCGCCGCACGGTAATCGCTACCTTCGGCCTGAAAGCCATGGGCAAGATCATCGGCAAGAAACTGTTTCCTGATCCGTCCCAGCAAGCCCTCGTCGAGCGCTTCGCCACGCAGATGGCGGGCATGGACAAGCGCGCCTACCTGGCCGCGCTGGACGCCATTTTCCACTGGGATATTGACCTGCATTTCCAGGCCCTGGCCATGCCCGTCTTCATCATGGCGGCCGACCAGGATTACACGCCCGTCGCCAGCAAGCGGGCCTTTGCCGCACAGTTTCAGCAGTGCGAGATCGAGATTATCGCGAACTCGCGCCACGCCACGCCCCTGGACCAGGCGCAGCGTGTGAATACCTTGTTGCAGTCCTTCCTCGCCACACATTCAAAATAAACAGGCCACTCGCCGCACGGGCAGGGGCCGGGAAACAGTCATCGCAGGGCAGGTGCTCGCATTGCGCGCGCGGGTACCGTTACGTCTTGCGATTCTGGAATCCGGTCATCTTCCCTGGTGGCAAGCAAGCCTGACATTGGAGACGCTATGAAACTTGCTTTGAAATTAATGCCCGCCGCCCTCGCCGTTGCCGGTGCCTTCAGCTTTTCTACACAGGCCCTGGCGCAGGAGGCCGCCACGTCTGCCGCCGCCAGCGCCCAGAGCGCCAGCGAGGCCAGCGATGCGAAAGAACGCATGGAAACCGTGACGGTCTCTGCCCGCCGCCGCGAAGAGCGGCTGCAGGACGTGCCGCTGGCCGTCACGGCGTTTTCCGCCAAGGCCCTGGAACGGGCGAATATCCAGAACCTGGCCGACTTGCAGGAGCGCGTGCCGAACCTGACCGTGTACGCTTCGCGCGGCACGAATACCACCTTGACGGCCTTTATTCGCGGCGTGGGCCAGGCCGACCCCGTCTGGGGCGTGGACCCGGGCGTGGGCATTTATTTTGACGACGTCTACATGGCCCGTCCGCAAGGCGCGCTGCTCGACGTGTTCGACGTGCAGCGCATTGAAGTGCTGCGCGGCCCGCAAGGCACCTTGTACGGCAAGAACACCATCGGTGGCGCCATCAAGTATATTTCGCGCCCCCTGGCGAAGGAAAACGGCGCCTCGGCGGAAGTGGGCCTCGGCAATTACAATCAGCGCAACTTCAAGGCCGCCTTCAATCTGGCCAACGAGAGCGGCACCTGGCGCGCGCGCCTGGCCGCTGCCAAGCTGGACCGCGACGGCTTCGGTCGCAATACCTTCAATGGCGAACAGGTCAGCGACCAGGACAGTACGGCAGCGCGCCTGTCCGTCGGTTACTTTCCGCAGGACATACCCCTCACCGTCGTGCTGAGCCTGGACGCCACGGACGACAAATCGGGCGTGCGCGGCTTCCAGCGCATGGGCGTGAGCGCCTTCGACCCGCTCAGGCGGCCCGCCAGCACCAGCGCCTACGATATCCAGAGCGGCATGCCGGGCCACAACTTCACGCACAACCGGGGCGGCTCGCTGGTGGCCAATTACACGCTGTCGAACGAGTGGTCCGTGAAAGTGATCGGCGCCAAGCGGCGCAGCACATCCGAGCAAACCATCGACTTCGACGGCTTGCCGCAGCCCATCGCTGACGTGTTCGGCGACTCGCGCGACGAGCAGAAGAGCCTGGAATTGCAGGCCTCGTACAGCGGTGACTACGGCGCCGGCGTGATCGGCCTGTACCGCTTCGAGGGGACGGCCGGCGGCGGCATCTACAACAACTTCCTGGGGCGCCAGTTCACGGCCGCCGTCAGCACGGTGGAGACGGACAGCACGGCGCTGTATACGGACTGGACCTGGCCGCTGGGCAAGGTCTGGAGCATCAATGCGGGCTTGCGCCACACGCGCGAGGAAAAGCGCGCCATCGTGCTCAACCGCGCTTTTGCCGACGTGGGTTTTACGCGGCCCATACAGACGGCGGCCGACTTCGACAAGTCCTTGTCGGTCAGCAATACCTCGCCGAAAATCTCCGTGCGCTATGAAGCGTCGAAGACGACGAATTTCTACAGCAACCTGTCGCGCGGTTTCAAGTCGGGCGGCTACAACGTGCGCGCCAACAACCTGGTGGTGCCCGATTCCGCGCGCCCTTACAAGGATGAAAAACTCGACGCGCTGGAAGTGGGCATGAAGTACGCGGCGCCGGACGATACGTTTGACGCCAACGTGGCCCTGTTTTACAACCGCTACAAGGATATCCAGTTGTCGGTGTTTACCAGCTATGTACAGCCGGGCGGCGTGCCGGGCTTCTATGGCGACTTCACGAACGCGGGCAAGGCGACGGTGAAAGGCGCCGAGTTCGAATTCTCGTGGCGGCCGAACCGCCAGTGGGAAGTGAACGGTTTTCTCGCCCTGCTGAACGCCAGCTATGACGAGTTCATGAGTGGCGGCAAGAACATTGCGGATACGCAAAAGTTCAGCAACACGCCGCGCAGGCAAGTGGGCTTGAACCTGACGCGCACGGACCGCGACGTCTTCGGCGGCGCGCTGCGCAGCATGGTCGGTTATGGCTACCGCAGCAAGGTGTATCCGACTACGGACTTGAGCGAAACCCTGGCGCAGGGTGGCTACAGCATCTGGACGGCTGGTGTCGTGTGGGAAGCGCCGAAGAACTGGACCTTCAGTCTGCACGGCAGCAACCTGGGCAACAAACGCTACCGCACGGATGGCTACAACATTCCCGCCGTGTTCATCCTCGATGGTTTCTACGGTCCGCCGCGCCAGATCATCGCCAAGGCAGGCTACAAATTTTAAAGTTCTTCACCGCCGGGGCTGGACCCATTGGGTCCGGCTTCGCCTGTCGGAAGTGCCGGTCTGGCCAAGGTCCAAGCCGGTTCATTGTCGCTGTTTTCGTCCTTAATGAATCAGGAGACTGGCATGGCACATCTGCATCAGCAACTGCGTCACTTCTTATCCGCAATCATCGCCGCCTGCGGCTTGCTGGCCGCGCTGCCGGCCTTTGCCGGCCAGTGGGACTTCGGCCTGTACGCGAGCCTGTGGGGCTCGCGCGAATACCAGGTCTGGCTACCGACCAATTACCATCCGAACACGCCGCTGCCCGTCGTGCTGATGCTGCACGGCTGCGGTTCCGAACCGAACAGCATGGCCGCCGTCAGCCGCTACAACCAACTGGCCGACAGCGAAAATTTCATCGTCGTCTATCCGCGCCAGAACGCCACGGCCAACCCCATGCGTTGCTGGAATTTCATGCTGCCGCTGAACCAGGAACGGGGTACGGGCGAGCCGGCCGTGCTGATGGGTATCTTGAACAAGGTCAAGAGCAAGTATGCGGTGCAGGATAGCCGCGTGTATGTGACGGGCATCTCGGCGGGCGGCGCCATGGCCTCCATCATGGCCGCCTGCTACTCGGACGTGTTCGCCGCCGTGATGGTGCATTCGGGCGGCATGTACAAAGGCGCCATCGGCATGCTCACGGCCGCCGATTCGCTGTTCAACGGCAGTTCCTTCGACCCGAAAGCGCGGGGCAAGGATGCCTGGCGCTGCTCCGGTTCGCCGCGCCGATTAATGCCGACGATGGTGTTCCACGGCACGGCCGACATCGTCGTCAACCCCGTCAACGGCGAGCAAACCATCGAGCAATTCCTGCAGACCAGCGATGTCGGCGACGATGGCCTCGACAATGACAGCGTGCGCTACCGTGCTGACAGCATCGTGCGCCAGACAGTGCCCTACGGCCGCAGCTATTCCATCGACACCTACCTGCACAACGGCGCCGTCATCGCGCAAAAGTACACGGTCGAGGGCATGAACCATGCGTGGAGCGGCGGCCCTCCCGGCTGGCCGTTCAGCGATGAACTGGGGCCGGACGCCACCGTGATCAGCTGGAATTTCTTCAAGAATTACCAGCGCTGACGCTTTGAGGAATTTGCCGCTCGTAAAATGGGGTGCAGTGATTGCGCCCCATTTTTGATGCCGGTGAAAGATCCCATGCTAGCGGCTCGTAGCAAGACCGCGCCGGACTGCAATTGTTGCTCAGCATCGTCTTGCTGGCGATGGAGCGCTATCCGGCCGGCGTCTTCGCGCGCATGGACTTGCGCGTACACCACGAGTGTTACCACGTCATCGAATACCGCCTGTTCAACGATTTCTATTTCCGCGAACCCGCCTGGCTGGCCATGAGCCCGCCCGGCACGGCCTATGGCAAGGGATTCCAGAACCTGGGCCACCCGCATCCGGGCCTCGTCAGCCTGCACGCAGCCTGCGGCCCCGAGGAAGACAAAACGGAGGTATTCGGCTGGATGATGACGCCCGCGTATGCGCTGCGACTGGAGGCGTGGACGGCGTTTGATCCCGCCTTGCTGGCCAAACGGAAATAGTTGACGGAAGTAGTGGAGAGCAAGACAAGGTCGGACTAAAGTTCAAGCCAGTTTCGCCAGTGGGTGCATGTCCTGACAGCCGCGGCTCCCTGTATTAGCTGCTAACTATATAATCTGCGCTTGGGCGATACCCGCCCCTGAACTCCGATTGAAGGAATGCCATGCCAGGATACATGCCAGGATATTTCGTGCGCCGCTTGGCGCTGTGTGTAGTGTCGACCGTGTGCATCTCTGCCAATGCCGCCGAGGTGGTGGCGGTGGATGCGCAGCAGCGCGCGTCCTTGTTGGAATTTTATGCGCAGCAATATCCGGGCGAGCCTGCCACGCGCACCGTGTTTGAGAGCGTGCCCGTGGTGGGGGGCCGTGGTCGCGAAGTGGTGGGCAGCGCGGAAACGCCGCCGTATCGCGGTCATGGAGCTCTGTGCCGTACGCAGCGCACCAAGTTCGTGCTGCATGGCGAGGGCAAGCAGGCGCGCTGGCAGGAGGCTGGCATGGAGTATTACGCCTGGCTCGACCGTGGCACTTGCCGCGCGGTGGCCGAGCCCGTGCGCATGCTGCAGCGCATCCCCGATGTGGAACTGGAAGGCGTGTTGCTGTATCAAAAGCCGCTGCTGGAGCGGGCGCGATTATTGATGGCGGGTAACACGGCCTGCGCCCCCTTGCGGGCGCTGAAGTTTACGCTGGCGGCCGTCGACGTAGGCGCCGCCGCACCGCGTGCCGAAGAGCGCTATGCGCTGGTGTTCAAGAGTGACCGCGACAGCTACGCCCGCGTCTGGCTGCGCAAGAGCGGTGCCCAGTATGACGCGTGGAATGTGACTTGCCCGCCAGTGCTGTAGACTGCTCGCCCTTTGCTCGATTCTTCTTTTTGACTGTTGCAACCATGAACCAGAATTCCACTTCCGCCCGCAGCTGGGGCACCATCGTCACGCATAGCGACGAGATGGCCATCATCTACCGTTATGTCGACGCCTTCCATGACGACTGGGACCTGTCGTCGCAGCCGGACCGCATCATCATCGCCTGGCGTTATGAAGACGAAACGGGCATGCCCGCGCCGAACGAGCGCGAGCACATGGAAGAGCTGGAAGCGGCGCTGGCGCCCGTGGTGGAAGAGGGCGGCTTCGCCACCCTGGCGCTGGTATCGACGGGTGAAAACTTGCGCGAATGGATTTACTACACGCAATCGGGCGAAGAGTTTTTCAATCGCCTGAATACGGCGTTGGCGTCGCGCCCGAAATTCCCGATTGAAATCCGCAGCGCGGCCGACCCCGCCTGGTCCACGTATGCGGGTTTCATGGCCGCCTTGCCCCCAACGACCTGATCAAACCTGCTGCGCGTCGTGATCTGCCGCCTGCGATGCTCACTGTGCTACAGCACAGCTCCGCTCTCGGCGACAGCTCCCTTCCGCTCGCAACGGTTTTATCAGGGTTGGATCTAATCAGACCAGCGCGGACGCCACGATGCGCGTGGCGGCCGTGATGATGTCCTGATTCGTGTCCGCTTTTTTCTGTTCGCGTGTGTAGTACACGGCGATGACCAGCGGTGCGCCGCTGGCCGGGTAGGCGACGCCGATATCGTTGACGCTGCCATATGCTCCCGAGCCCGTTTTATCGGCCACCTGCCAGCCAGCCGGTACGCCGGCGCGGATGCGCTTGTCGCCTGTCGTGTTGCCGCGCATCCAGGCGTCGAGCTGCTGGCGCTGCGGCGCCGGCAAGCTATTTCCCAGTAATAATTGCTGCAAGCTGTGCGCCATCGACGCTGGGCTAGCCGTGTCGCGCACTTCGCCGGGGATGGCACTATTGAGTTCCGTTTCCCAGCGCTCCAGCTGGAACACCGTATTGCCGATGCTGCGCGCAAACGCCGTCACGGCTTGCGGCCCGCCTAATAATGTCATCAAGAAATTGGCTGCGCTATTGTCGCTGTACTGCAAGGTGGCGGCGCACAGGTCCGCCACGGTCATGCCGTCGGCCAGATGCTTTTCCGTGATGGGCGAATACGTGACCAGTTCTTTTTTCTCGTAACGCACGTGCTGATCCAGCAAACCCGGCTGGCTGACGCTGCGGGCAAGCACGGCGGCCGCCAGCATCGCCTTGAAGGTGCTGGCCAGGGGAAAGCGTTCGTCGGCGCGATAGGCAATGCGCAGTTCGCTGCCCTGGCGCCAGGCGGCAACGCCGAGGCGTCCGCCTGCGGCCTGTTCCAGCGCGGCCAGTTGCGTGTGGGCGGCGGCGAGGCTGGTCGCGGGCGCGGCAAACAGCAGCGATGTCGGGCACAGCAGGGCGGCACCGCTGGCCAGCAGGAGGTGGCGGCGGAGTTGGTTTGGGGATTCAGTCATGGTCTGTCGCTGTCTTTGGTGTGGAAAGGGTGGCCAGCAGTTCGCCGATGGCGAGCAGGTTGGCCGGCTTGGTCAGATGATAGTCGAAGCCGGCCGCGCTCGATTGGCTGCGGTCGTCTTCGGCGCCCCAGCCCGTCAATGCGACGAGCACGACGTTGGCGCCGGCCGGTATCCTGCGCAGCGCGCGCGCCACTTCGTAGCCGTTCATGCCGGGCAGACCGATGTCGAGGAAGATAACGTCTGGCAAAAATTGCGGCGCCGCGGCCAGGGCTTGCGCGCCGTCGTGGGCCACTTGCGTGGCATGGCCCATCATGTCGAGCACGGCGGCGAGGGTATCGGCCGCATCCACATTGTCGTCGACCACCAGCACGCGGAATTGGGGACCATGGGCGGCGCTGGCGGGGGCGGCTGGTGCGGCGGGCGCTGCCGCTTCCTCCTCCAGCAGGGGCAGGCGCACGCTGAAAGTACTGCCCTGGCCGGCGCCGGCACTGGCCGCCGTGGCACTGCCGCCATGCAGCTCTGCCAGGCGCCGCACCAGCGACAGGCCGATGCCCAGGCCGCCCTGAGCCCTGCCCATGTTTTGCGACACCTGGGTAAACATGTCAAACACAGTCGTGATCGACTCGGCGGGGATGCCTACGCCGCTATCCTTGACCTCGATCAAGGCCTCGCTGCCATCGCGTACCGCGCGCAAGCTGATATGGCCGCCAGCGGGCGTGTACTTGGCGGCATTGTTGAGCAAATTGCCCAGCACTTGCGCCAGCCGCGTGGGGTCGGCCTCGAGCGGCAGCGCCTGCTCGTCGAGTTGCACCTGCAACTGGTGGTGGCCCGCTTCGATCAGCGGCATGCTTGTTTCCACGGCACTGGCGATGATGGTTTTCAAGTCTGCACGTTCCAGCTTGAGTTCGATCTGACCCCGCGTGATGCGGGCCACGTCCAGCAAATCATTGACCAGGTGCACCATCTGATTGACTTGCCGCTCCATCACGTCGCGCACTCTTGCCACCGTGGCGGGTTTGTCGGCCGCCAGGCGCATGATCTGCAAGCCGTTGCGGATGGGCGCCAGCGGGTTGCGCAATTCGTGCGCCAGGGTGGCCAGGAATTCCGTCTTGCGCCGGTCCATCTCGGACAGATTGTCCGCCAACTGGCGCAATTGCTGCTCCGAGCGCTTGCGCTCGCTGATGTCGCTGAACAGTATCGTCAGCAGGCGGCTGCCGGGGCCGCCCAGGCGCGCGGCGAAGACTTCGAACCAGCGCTCCATGGCCACGGCTTCGTTTTCATAGCGCACGGGCTCGCCGGTTTTGACGACCTGGTCGTACAGGTCGAACCAGTGCTGGTCGTGGTCGGGCACGAAGCTGCGGATGGTCTTGCCGATGGCATTGTCCAGGCCAGACTGCTTGACGAAGGCGGCGTTGCCTTCCAGGTAGCGAAAATCGATGGGGTGGCCTTGCTCGTCGTACAGCATTTCAATGACGCAAAAGGCCTGGTCCATCAGCTCGATCAGGGTGCGGTAGCGTTCCTCGCTGCGGCGCAGCGCATCTTCCACCTGTTTCTGGCGCGTGATGTCGAGCAGGACGCCTGGAAATTGCAAGGGCGTGCCATCGGGTGCGTATTCCGCGCGGCCCCGCGCGATGACCGAGCGGTACTGGCCATCGCCGGTACCGATGCGGTAGCTGGCCTCGAACGGCGTGTGCGCGTGCACTGCCTGGCTTATCTGCGCGCTGACTTGCTCGCGGTCATCGGGATGGATGATGCCCAGGTAGCGCGCCAGCGGCGCTGCCGTGGCCGCTTCGGCATTGACGGAGAACAAGCGCGCCATATTGCTGTCGGCCGTGACCCGGTCGGCCACGATGTTCCAGTTCCAGGTGGCCACTTCACCGGCCTCCAGAGTCAGGCGCAGGGTTTCCTCGTTTTGCTTGCTGGCCGTCAAGTCGAGCGAAATGCCGGACAGGGTGATCACGTTGCCGGCGCCGTCGCTGGTGCAGGTGCCGCGCATGTGCGCCCAGTGCAGCGCGCCATCGGGCCAGCGCACACGGATATCGATGTCGAAATCGCTGGCGCTGGCGATGGCTGCATGCATCACCGTTTGCCAGTGCTGCAGGTCGCCGTCGAGCATGGCGCCTGTCAGTTGCGCGTAGTCCATGTGGCTGGCAGGCGGCAGGCCCAGATTGGCCTTGAACGCATCGGAGCAGGCCATGCTGCCGCTGCCCAGGTCGATCTCCCACGTGCCCATGCGGCCGCCCTTCATGGCCAGGCGCAACTGCTGCTCCGTCTGTCTTTGCTGCGTCACGTCGCAATGCGAACCCAGCCATTCAACGATGCTGCCGTCGGGCGCCAGCACAGGCAGCATGCGCACGACCATATTGCGGTAGGTGCCGCTGACGTGGCGCAGCCGGTATTCCGCTTCGAACACGCTGGTCAGGTGCGATGGCATGACGTAAGGCAAGTTGCGGTCATCCGGATGCAGGGCATTGAGCCAGCCGCGGCCCAACAGTTCGGCCTCGGTCTGGCCCGTGAAGGCGCGCCAGGAAGGCTGGTCGGCATCGAACTGGCCGAAGGTTTTCGTGCTCCAGACGATGTCGCAATGGGCGCCCAGCAGTAAATGTGCGGCCTGGGCGGCGGCGATGGAGGACGGGACGGCATTGCTGGGCTGGCTCGGTTCTGGCATGGAGGCGATCGACGATGGTGCGGGGTACCGCCGCCGCACTGGGATGGGGCGGCATGGCAGCTCAATTCTGGCGATATTACAACTATTTTTACGCTCTGGGCTGTCTTGCAGGATGCCCATTCTGCTTTCTGCAGGCCACGAGAAAAAATCGCGTCCTGCGGAAAATCTTCGGGTGAAACAGCAAGGCAAGGGCGCTATTGTGGCTGAATAACCACTAGTCGGGCCATTATGTTGATGAATGAATATTTTACATAACAATATTCTTGCAGCGCATAAGGCGCTTGAATTAAATTGGCGCCTTACTCAAAAGTTGGTGTTCATCAGACATCCCAGAGATGCGGCCAGACCGCTGTCAGCTTGGACGACAGCCAGGGCAGAGCCAGTGACGCCAGGTGCGGAGAAACATCCGCTCGCGCTGCTGCACCGTGATGGTGCATACGATCATCCAGCGCCGTACATAAGCCGGAGACAAGTTGGAAGACAGATTTCGCAATTCTTTTTTAAACTTCTGGGAAACAACATGATCAAGATGTCCAAGATGCACCAGCGTTTGTGCGCCAAAAGCGCCGCCATGCTGGCACTGTCCGCTGCCTTGCCTATCGGCTCGGCGTATGCAGATGAAGTCGCTGCTGATACGACCCCTGCCGCCAGCCAGCTGGAAACCGTGACCGTGACGGCGCAGCGCCGCAAGGAAAATATCCGCGATGTGCCCGTCTCCGTGTCGCTGTTGCGCGACGAAAAGCTCGACGTGCTGGTGTCCGGCGGACAAGACATTCGCGTGCTGGCTGGCAAAGTGCCTAGCCTGAACGTGGAATCGTCGAATGGCCGCACCTTCCCCCGCTTTTACATCCGCGGTTACGGCAATACCGACTTCAACATCTTTGCATCGCAACCTGTTTCCCTGATTTACGACGATGTCGTGCAGGAAAATCCTATTCTCAAGGGTTATCCGATTTTCGACGTGGCTGGCGTGGAAGTGCTGCGCGGCCCGCAAGGCACCTTGTTCGGCCGCAATACCCCTGCCGGCGTGGTCAAGTTCGAATCCGTCAAGCCGAACCTGGACAAGGTTGAAGGCTATTACAACGTTTCCACCGCCACGCACAACACCAGCAATTTCGATGGCGCCGTCAACGTGCCGCTGAGCAAAGAATGGGCGCTGCGCTTTTCGACCCTGCGCCAGCACCGCGACGACTACGTCGACAATACCTTTACGGGCCAGAAAAACGCGCTGGACGGCTACAACGAACACGCCGAACGCGTGCAACTGCTGTACGCACCGAACACCATGTTCAATGCCCTGTTCAATGTGCACCAGCGCAATACGACTGGCAGCGCGCGCATCTTCTATGCCAACATGATCAAGCAAGGCACGAACGACATCGTCGATGGTTTCGACCCGAACAAGTCGTTTACGAATGCACCGAACTTCCAGCGCCTGCGCACCAATGGCGCCAGCGCCCGCCTGAGCTGGGACCTGGACGGCGTCAAGCTGTATTCGATCACCGGCTTTGAACAGGTCGGCAATTACGTATCGCATGGCGACATCGATGGCGGCACGCCGACGGGCCCCGGCTTCATTCCTTTCCAGGTTGAAACGGCCGGCGGCATCACCAGCGTGAAACAATACTCGCAAGAATTCCGCGCCGAATCGAAGAATGCCGGTCCGCTCAACTGGCAGGCTGGCGTGTATTACTTCAATGAAGATGCCAACGGTTTCACCGACAACTTCAATACCAACACGCATGTGCTGACCACGCACCTGGCCAGCCGCCAGAAGAACTCGGCCTGGGCAACGTTTGGTTCCGTCAACTACGCCGTCAACGATGACTTCATGCTGCGCGCCGGTTTGCGCTATACCAAGGACAAGAAGGATTTCAACACGGTGGAAGCGACCAACATCGTGCAGGTCAACCCGACCAGCGCCGATGTCAGCAAAGCCAAGGTCAACTGGGACCTGAGCGGTACTTACAAGTACAACAAGGACGTGAACTTCTACGGCCGTATCGCTACCGGTTTCCGCGCACCAAGTATCGCCCCAGCCAGCACCAGCGTGCCTGTCACCGTGGCCGATGCGGAAACGATCACCTCGTTCGAAGCGGGTATCAAGGCTGACCTGTTCGAGCGCCGCGCCCGCGTCGCTTTCAGCCTGTACAACTACCAGGTGAAGAACCAGCAATTGACGGTGGTGGGCGGCACCTCGAACGTCACGCGTTTGATCAATGCAGCCAAGACGAATGGCCGTGGCGCGGAACTGGAACTGGAAGGTTTTGTTACGCCTAGCCTGAAGATGTCCCTGGGCGGCAGCTACAACTTCACGGAAATCAAGGATCCTAGCCTGTCGATCGCCACCTGCGCCCAAACGCGTTGCACCGTGACCGATCCGCTGACCACGGGCAACCGCGCCATCATCGACGGCAATCCATTGCCGCAAGCGCCGAAGTGGACGATCACCGCCACGGGCCGCTATTCGATCCCGATGGAAAACGGCGAATTCTTCGTCTTCACGGACTGGGCCTACCGCAGCAAGATCAATTTCTTCCTGTATGAAGCAACCGAGTTCACCGGCAAGCCGATGCTCGAAGGTGGCTTGCGCGTAGGCTACACCTGGGATGCCGGCAAGTATGAAGTGGCCGCTTTTGGCCGCAACATCACCGATACCCAGCGTATCACCGGCGCCATCGACTTCAACAACCGCACGGGCTTCATCAATGAGCCACGTCAATTTGGTGTGCAATTCAAGGGCAACTTCTAATTGCCCGATACCAGGCGCCGGCCCTTGCGGCCAGCGCCTGCTTCAACCCGCCCGGTTTGCGCCGCGGCGGGTTTTTTTATGCCCGCTCGGGAAGCTGCGCCAGCCGCTGCGCCCAGGCGGGAACGGCTTGCCGCCAGAAGTCTTCCAGGCTCTCGGCGCGCACGTCGAGGCCGAGGAAGCGGGCAGCCGGCAGCAGTGCCGATGCCAGCAGTTCGGCGGCATGCGTGCCCGTGTCGAAGGCGAGGGCGCCTGTCTGCTTCGACAGTTTCTCGCCGCTGTCATTGTTGACGACAGGCACGTGCAGAAAGCCCGGATGCGGCAAGCCCAGCACATCCTGCAGATACAGCTGGCGCGGCGTGGAATCGAGCAAATCCGCCCCGCGCACCACCTGCGTGATGCCCTGTGCGCCATCATCGACCACCACGACCAGCTGATACGCCCAGTAACCATCGCCGCGCAGCACGATGAAGTCGCCCACTTCGCCAGCCAGGTCCTGCTGCTGCTGACCATGCCAGCGGTCGGTAAAACCATACACGGCTTGCGTGCCCTCTGGCACGCGCAGCCGAAGGGCTCGCGCTGCCTTGCCCGGCGCCAAGCCGTGGCGGCAAGTGCCCGGATACACGGCGGCCCCGCCCTTGGGCGTGCCCGCCTGCACCACTGAATCGTGGATCTCCTTGCGCGAACAGCCGCACGCATACACGAGGCCATTATCCTGCAACTGCTTCAGCGCTGCCTCGTACAGCGGCAGCCTGCGGCTCTGCCACGTCGCCTCGCCATCCCACGTCATGCCGCAGCGTTGCAGGGTGGCCAGGATCGCCATATCGGCACCCTCGACATTGCGGTCATAGTCCAGGTCCTCGATGCGCAATAGCCACGTGCCGCGATGCACCTTGGCATCGAGATAGCTGGCCATGGCGGCAACGAGCGAGCCCATGTGCAGGGGACCGGAGGGGGAGGGGGCGAAGCGGCCGATGTAGGGTGCGGTGGACAGGGACATACGGATGAAGGTTGTTGACAGTAGTGATACGTGCTGGTGTGGCTATGAGCGATGACGCATCCAAGTATCGTTCAGAGTGATTTTCAAGTCAAATTACGGCCCTGTTTCATATGTGGCCAGAAATCGCTGGCCGACTGTAGCAATAGCGAACACAAGCGTTTCGTGCGGCCGCAAGGTGCCATCGATGGTGTGTTTATTCAGCGCGACGTAGGCGCCTGCACCGTGCAGTAGCAGGGCGTCGGGCAGGGCCGCGCGCACGGACGGTACGCCATTGGCAAACAGGCGCAGGCTGGAAAAACCCGGTTGACCCAGATGGTACTGAGCGCTGCTGCTGGTGAATTGAATGCTGAGCAAGGCGCTGGCGCCAGCATACAGGCGCAGGCCGGGCGGCGCATTGATGATGGGCGAAAAGTGCCGGCGCGAAATGGCCAGCGTTGCCAGCATCAGGTCATACGCGCTGGCAAACTCGCGCGTGTACTGGCGAAACAAACCCAGCTCGCGCTCGTAATACGGCAATAGTTGTTCCACGGTCGCGCTCTCCGCCAGCTGGAAAGCTCCATGCTGGCATCAGGCACGAGCGTGGGTGTTGATGCGTGACAATGATTCTTAGAAATGGTACTCCGCGCGTATCATCGGCGTCTTCGCCGTCTGGCCCACATTGCCCGTGGTGGCGGGCGAGTTGCCGAACTTGTTCTTCCAGTACTGGTATTCCAGGCCCACGCGGAAGGTGTTCTTGGCGCTGCCCAGGGCCGCGCCCACGTCGTACATCACTTGCATGTCGATATTCGTTTCCACCGCCGTGTCGCGTCCCACTTCATCCTTGCCTTTGGAATCGATGAGGTTAAAGAAACCTTCGAACGAGAACAGCGGCGACAGGGGAATGGCCCAGGCGCCCGCCAGCATGGCGTGCGTTTTATACGTGTAGCGTCCCGTCACTTGCGAGATGGGCGGGAAGGCGCCGCTGGGGGCATTGCTTTCACGCAGCAACAGCAGGCTGGTATTGAAGAAGCCGGGCACGTCCCACATCAGCGTGGGGCCGGCCACCAGCATGCGCTTGCGCGAGTTGTAGCCGACGTCATTTTTCGTGTTGACGTCAAAGCCCAGGGTGACGCCGATGCCGCGCACGGGGCCGAACTTGATGTCGCTGCCGCGCACCTTGCCGATGTCGATGGTGTTGCGGTACACCAGGTACGCCTCTTGCGCGCCGGAAGTCTTGCCCAGTGCGCCAGGGTCCTTGCTGTCGGACAGCAGGAAATCCAGGTTGACGAAGTTGCTGCCGTATTTGTAGCCGCTGGCATGCGTGATCGCAAAGATGTTTTTCTTGATGTCGTCCGGATTGAACGGCTCGCGGTAATCATTGCCTGCGCGCCAGCTCAGCGCGGTATCGCTCCATTCGGCAGCCTGGGCGGTCGCGCCCACGCCGAGGGTAGTAGTGAGGCAGAGCAACAGACACGGTATGGTTTTTGGCACTTTCGGCTCCTGATGGCGGTGTTGAAAAACGGATATTCGGGATGGCAGGGGGCGTAGCCCGCATGAAGCGCTGCGATGGAACATATTGCGCACCGTTCAATCCATGATGCGAGCATCGCCGCACCGGACGATATGTATTTTCTGCATAGTTACTATCATTTTCTGCATATAATCATCGCACCTTCTCGCCCTTGCGGGGCAAGGCGGCTGCTGTAAAGCTGATAATTTTTTTCAAAATTGTATACAGGTGTTGTTTTTTTGCGGAAATAGAAATGCGCGCCGCCACGCCCGCCCCCAAGCGCTGCGGATGCCGATACGATAGAGACACCAGCTTGATTTATCCTACCGGCGACGATGCCGGCGACCATGCAGCGAGGCACGAAAAAAACAATGACGGCACGCCTGGAATTACACGACATCAGCAAGCGCTATCCGTCCGTGGTAGCCAATGACGGCATCCACCTGACCGTGGCGCCAGGACAGATTCACGCCGTGCTCGGAGAAAACGGTGCCGGCAAATCGACTTTGATGAAAATCATTTACGGTGCCGTGCAACCCGATGGTGGCCGCATCCTGTGGAATGGCCGCGAGGTCGAGATCGCCAACCCGTCGGCTGCGCGCGCGCTGGGCATCGCCATGGTGTTCCAGCACTTTTCCTTGTTCGACACGCTCACCGTGACGGAAAACATAGCCCTCGGCTTGCCCGCCGGTACCAACATGGCGGAACTGGCGCAGCGCATCGAAGCGACGGCGCGCCAGTACGGCCTGGACCTGGAACCGCAACGCCACGTGCACACGCTTTCCGTCGGCGAATGCCAGCGCGTGGAAATCGTGCGCGCCCTGCTGGCCAAGCCGCAACTGTTGATCCTCGACGAACCGACGTCCGTGCTGACGCCGGGCGCCGTGGAGAAACTGTTTGGCACCTTGCGTCAGCTGGCGGCCGAAGGCTGCAGCATCCTGTACATCAGCCACAAACTCGACGAGATCCGCGCCCTGTGCCATACCTGCACGGTGGTGCGCTCCGGCAAGAACGCGGGCGTGTGCGACCCATCGCAAGAGTCTGCGGCCAGCCTGTCGCGCATGATGATCGGTGCCGAGCCGCCCGCAGTCAAGCGCGTGGCGCGCACGCCCGGTGCCGTCATGCTGAGCGTGCGGCAGCTGGACTTGCCGAAGAGCCATCCGTTCGCCACGCAGTTGACGGACATCAATTTCGACGTGCGCGCGGGCGAGATCGTCGGCATCGCTGGCGTGTCCGGTAATGGCCAGCAGGAATTGCTGGCCGCCCTGTCGGGCGAAGACATGCGCGCGGCCCCCGCCAGCATCGTCCTGAACGGCACGCAGGCGGGACGCTTGCCGCCGGGACGCCGGCGCGCCCTGGGCTTCGGCTTTGTGCCGGAGGAGCGACTGGGGCGGGGCGCCGTGCCCGACATGGGGCTGGCCGACAACGTGTTGCTCAGCTTGCAGACACCAGCCACCATCCGCCATGGCTTCGTGCGCCACAAGGTCATCGCGCAGCGGGCGGCGGCCATCATCGCCCGCTTCCAGGTGAAGGCGGGCGGGCCGCAAGCGCTGGCGCGCAGCCTGTCGGGTGGCAACTTGCAGAAATACATAGTCGGACGCGAAGTCATGCGCGAGCCCACCGTGCTGGTGGTGGCGCAGCCGACCTGGGGCGTGGACGTGGGCGCGGCCGCGCAAATCCGCGCCGAATTGCTGGCGCTGCGCGACGCGGGCTGCGCCCTGCTGGTGGTATCGGAGGAACTCGATGAATTGTTCGAGATCAGCGACCGCCTGCTGGTGATGGCGAAAGGAAAAATTTCACCGTCCCTGGACGTGGGCGACGCCAGCGTGACCCTCGTGGGGCAATGGATGAGCGGGCTGTGGCCGCAGGAGGTAGTCCATGGCTAAGTTCGCCTTGCGTCTCGAAGCCCGTCCCACACCGTCGCGGCTCATGTCGTGGCTGTCGCCCGTGCTGGCCGTGCTGCTTACTGTGCTGTGCGGCGCCTTGCTGTTTCTGGCGCTGGGACACGATCCGCTGGCCGGCCTTGCCGTCTTTTTTGTGGAACCCTTGCGCGACGCGCACGGGTGGTCCGAGCTGGGCCTCAAGGTGGCGCCCTTGCTGCTGATTGCCGTTGGGCTGGCCATCTGCTTTCGTGCCAATATTTATAACATCGGCGCGGAAGGGCAGCTGACTCTGGGCGCCATCTGCGGCGGGGCGGCGGCCCTGTACCTGGACGATGGCGTGGGAAGTGCGGCCATCATCGGCGTTTCCTTGCTGGCCGGTATGCTGGGCGGCATGGCTTGGGCGGGCTTGGTGGCGTGGTTGCGCGACCGCTATAACGCCAGCGAAATTCTCGTCTCGCTGATGCTGGTCTACATCGCGCAATTGCTGCTCAGCTATCTCGTGTACGGCGTGCTGCGCGACCCGGAAGGGTTTAACTTCCCTCAATCGAAACTGTTGTCGGACGGTTTGCTGTTGCCGATGGTGATCAGCGATACGCGCTTGCACGTGGGCATCGTGTTTGCCTTGCTGGCTTCCCTGGGCGGCTGGCTGTACTTATCCAGAAGCATTTCCGGCTTCCGCCTGCGCGTGGGCGGCATGGCACCTGCCGCCGCCCGGTACGCGGGTTTTTCTTCGCGCAAGACTTTATGGTCGTCCCTGCTGATCTGCGGCGCCCTGTCGGGCCTGGCCGGCGCGTGCGAAGTGCTGGGGCCGATGGGGCAGTTGACGCCCACCGTGTCGCCCGGCTACGGCTTTGCCGCCATCATCGTCGCTTTCGTGGGGCGGCTGCATCCCGTGGGCGTGATCTTCTCCAGCTTCGTCATGGCCCTGTTCTATATCGGCGGCGAACTGGCGCAATCACGCCTGGGCTTGCCCAGCGCGATCACGGGCGTGTTCCAGGGCATCTTGCTGTTCGCCTTGCTCGCTTGCGATGTGCTGATCCAATACAAACTGCGCTGGAGAAAACATGGATAACCTGGCCCTGACGATAGCGCCCTTGATTGCCGCCAGCATCAATGCGGGCACGCCGCTGATGCTTGCCGCGCTGGGGCTGCTCGTCAATGAAAAGGCGGGCGTGGTGAACCTGGGCGCGGAGGGCATGATGCTGGTGTCGGCCATCACGGGCTTTGCCGTGGCTGTCAACACGGGCAGCCCCACCCTGGGATTTCTAGCGGGGGCGGGCGCCAGCATGGTCTTGTCCGGCTTCTTTGCCTGGCTGACCGTGTGGCTGGGCACGAACCAGTATGCGACGGGCCTGGCCCTGTCGCTATTTGGTGCGGGCGCGTCCACGTACATCGGCCTGAACTATGTGGGCAACAGCTTGCACAACGGCCGCTTTGGCATCCCCTTCCTGGAAGACATTCCCGTGCTGGGGCCGGCCCTGTTCCGCCAGCATGCGATGGTGTATTTGTCCCTGTTGCTGTGCCTGGCCATCGCCTGGTTTTTGTACCGCACGCGGGCGGGCCTGGTGCTGCGCGCGGTGGGCGAGTCGCCAGCGTCCGCGCATGCGCTCGGTTACCCCGTGCGCCGCATCCGCCTGGCAGCCGTGCTGTTTGGCGGCGCCTGCTGCGGCCTGGCCGGCGCCTTTTTGTCGCTTGTCTACACGCCGCTGTGGGTCGAGGGCATGGTGGCGGGACGCGGATGGATCGCGCTGGCGCTGACCACGTTCGCCACCTGGCGCCCGGCGCGCGTGGTGGGGGGCGCCTATCTGTTTGGCGGCATCACGATATTGACCTTCCATGCGCAGGCGCTGGGCGTGCCCATTGCGTCGCAACTGCTGTCGATGCTGCCGTATGTGGCGGCCATCGTCGTGCTGGTATTGATCTCCAGCAATGCCAATTACATCAAGCTGAACATGCCTGCTTCACTGGGCAAGAATTTCAATCCGGGCAGCTAGCCCGTACCGTGCCCAGGCGCGCCGTCACTCCCCCGCGGCGCGCTGTCTTTTTTATTTTCGATGGGGGGCCATCACAAGGAAAACCATGTCCAAGAAACTATTGTGCGCCGCCGTATGCAGTGCTGTTTTGATGCCTGTCATGGCCGCTGCACCCGCCACTGCGCCGCTGAACGTCGGCTTCGTGTATATCAGCCCCATCGGCGACGCGGGCTGGACCACCCAGCACGACCAGGCGCGCAAGGAAATGGAAAAGGCGCTAGGTAACAAGATCAGCACCAGGTTTGTGGAAAATGTGCCGGAAAGCGCCGATGCGGAGCGCGTGATCCGCGACCTGGCGCAAACGGGCAGCAAGCTGGTCATCACGACCTCGTTCGGCTACATGAATCCCACCTTGAAAGTGGCGAAGCAATTTCCCAATGTGAAGTTCATCCACCTGACTGGCTACAAGACGGCGCCAAACGTGGCCAACACCAACGCCCGTTTCTACGAGGGCCGCTACCTGGCTGGCGTGTTGGCCGGCAAGATGAGCAAGACCCATGTGGCCGGCTACGTGGCGGCATTCCCCATCCCGGAAGTGTTGCAAGGAGTTAATGCCTTCACGCGCGGCATGCGCAGCGTCGACCCGAAGGCGGAAGTGAAAGTGGTATGGGTCAATAGCTGGTTCGACCCGGGCAAGGAACGCGACGCGGCCATCACCCTGATGGGCCAGGGCGCCGACGTGGTCACCCACCACACGGACTCGACCGCCGTGGTGCAGGCGGCGGAAGAGAAGGGCAAGTTCGCGATCGCCTACCACTCTGACATGAAAAAGTACGGACCGAAGGCGCAGCTGGCTGCCGTCACCCACCATTGGGGCGAGTACTACACGAAGCAGGCGCAAGCCGTGCTGGACGGTACGTGGAAATCCAGCAGCACCTGGGGCGGCATCAAGGACGGCATGGTCAAGCTGGAAGGCATCAACGCTGCCGTGCCCGCCGATGTGAAACAGTTTGTATTGGCGCGTGAGAAAGACTTGGTAGCTGGCAAGCTTAATCCTTTCAGTGCGCCGATCAAGGATAACGACGGCAAGATGCGCCTGGACAAAGGCGTGCTGGACGATGCAGCGCTGACGAAGATGGATTATTTTGTCGAAGGCGTGGCAGGGAAAGTTTCCGGAAAGTAATAGGTTTGCATATAAACTTGCTGTAATATTGCCGGAAACGGGAGTCGGGCCGGGGATACATGCGCATTCCCGGCCTACCCATAGAGCAGAGCTTGAACAAGCCCGTACCGGAGATCGACCCATGGATAGACTGGAAGTATTCAAGATTATCGCGCTGCAAGCGAGCAAGGGCGAACTGACGTTCCCCGCCAACGTCAAGGCCACCTTGAAGCTTCAGGAAGCGCTGGACGACCCCGATTGCCATATCGAAGCGGCCGCACGGATGGTCATGGCCGAGCCGTTGCTGTCGGCCAGGGTCGTGGCCTTGGCCAACTCGGCCGCCTACAACCGTTCCGGCAATGAAATCGCCAATGTGCGCGCGGCCGTCTCGCGCCTGGGCTTTGCCACCTTGAAGTCGATGGTGGCGTCCGTTATCGTGCGCCAGCTGGGCAGCCAGATCACGGACCCGCAATTGCGCGCCAAGTCCGCCAAGCTGTGGGAACACACGGCCCACGTGGCTGCGTTGAGCCAGGTCATCGCCAAAAAGGTCACGCATGTGGACGTGGAAACGGCCATGTTCGCCGCCATCGTGCATGAAGTGGGCGGCTTTTATCTGCTGTCGCGCGCCGAGGAATATCCTGGCTTGCTCGACGACAACACGGAAGACTGGATCGAATACGGCGAAAAACTGATCGGCCGCGGCGTACTGCGCCAGCTGCAAGTGCCCGACATGGTCTTGCAAGCCGTGGAAGGCATGTGGCATGGCGGCAGCCCGTTTCCGCCCCGCACCCTGGGCGCGACCCTGGTGCTGGCCAATGATTTGTCGCCCGTGGGCTCGCCCCTGCATCCGCCGGAAAGCGCCGCGCGGCGCCAGGCGGCGGCGAAGATCGACTTCGGCATCGGCGGCAGCACCCTGCACACCATCCTCGACGAATCGGCCGAAGAGATCGAATCCCTGGCCGCGGCCTTGCTGGTCTGACGCTCTTCTTTCTGCTATCCCCGCCTTTGCTGCGGGGATTTTTTTCGTCCGCATTTTGATGCGCTTGCCCCATGGCATACAATCGCCGGCCCGGCTATCCGCCGGACCGCTTTCCTCCTCTTACCCAAAGGATTTTATGCAGAAGCTGTTTTCTTCCCTGGCCGCCACCGCCCTCGCTTCCAACCTGGCGCTGGCATTTTCCGCGCAAGCCGCCGCGCCTGCCGCGCAGGGCTTGCCCATCGTGCAGGAAGCGCCGCTGCGCGCCCACCTGGCCTTCCTGTCCAACGATTTACTGGAAGGCAGGGGTACGGGCCAGCGCGGCGCCGACCTGACGGTGGCTTACCTGGAAGCCCAGGCACAGATGGCCGGACTGCAACCCGTGCGTGGCAACAGCTACCGCCAGAGTGTGCAAATTGCCGGCGTGAAGTCCTTGCCACAAGACAGCAGCCTGCAAGCCGTGGCGGGTGGCAAGAGCGTGCCGCTGGCATTCGGCCCGGACTGGGTCTGGGCCACGGGCGACTCCGTTGCCGCACATTCCTTTGACGCGCCGCTCGTGTTCGTCGGCTACGGCATCACGGCACCGGAAGAGGGCTGGAACGATTTCAAGGGCGCCGATGTCAAAGGCAAGATCGTCGTCATGATGGTCAACGACCCGCAGCCGACCAGTGCCGAGCCGAGCCGCTTCGCTGGCAAGGCGCTGACCTATTACGGCCGCTGGACCTACAAATTCGAAGAAGCCAAACGCCAGGGCGCCGCTGGCGTATTGCTGATCCACACGAAACCGTCCGCTTCGTACGACTGGAGCGTGGTGCAGAACAGCTGGAGCGGCAGCGAGCGCTTTCAATTGGCCGACCGCACCGCCGGCACGCCGCTGCAGGGTTGGATTGCAGAAGATGCGGCGCGCCGTCTGTTTGCGGCCGGTGGCCAGGACCTGGATGCCTTGCGCGCGCAAGCGGAAAGCAAGGACTTCAAGGCCGTCGCATTGAATGCCAAGCTGTCGGGCGAGATGAAGTCCGCCGTGCGCAAGGTGGAGCAGTTCAATATCGCCGGCATGGTGCCGGGCACCGATCCGACATTGAAGGATGAAGCCGTCATTTACAGCGGCCACTGGGACCACCTGGGCAAGCAAGGGGAGACTGGCGACACCATCTACAACGGCGCCGTCGACAACGCTTCCGGTACGGCCGGCTTGCTGGCCATGGCGCAGGAAGCCGTGAAAAAGCCGGCGAAGCGCACGCAGATTTTCCTGTGGGTAGCGGCCGAGGAACAAGGCTTGCTGGGCAGTGCCGCCTACGCGGCTGACCCGTTGTGGCCTTTGAACAAGACGGCCGCCGCGTTGAATCTTGACAGCCTGAACTTTGTCGGCGCCACGCACGACATCGGCGCGCAGGGCAGCGAGCGCACGGAGCTGGGCGCCATGGCCGCTACGGTGGCCAAAGCCATGGGCATGCACATTGCTGCCGCGCGTCCTGACCTGGCCGGCGGCTACTTCCGCAGCGACCATTTCAGCTTTGCCAAGGCGGGCGTGCCCGCGTTCTCCATCAATGGCGGACGCGAGTACATCAAGGACGTGGCAGCGTCGAAAGCCAAGGCGGCCGCCTACGGCCCCCGCTACCATCAAGTGACCGATGAGTACGACGCCAGCTGGGATTTGTCCGGCATGACGCAGCAGGCGCAGTTCACCTTGAACCTGGGGCAGGCCGTGGCGAACGCCGCCAGGATGCCGGCCTGGAAGGCGGGCGATGCGTTTGGCAAGGCGCGTGAGCAGGCCGCGAAATAAGACGTGGTCCGTGCATACAATGTTGTCGGATTACGCGCGGCCTCGCCGCGCTAATCCGACCTACGTCTGTTCGCTTGGAGCAAGTGCGTAGGTCGGGTTAGCGCGCCAGCGCGTAACCCGACAACATTGTTGGCGCCGCAGCGCCGGATCAAGCCGCCCGTTCCAGCCTGCGCTGCGTATGCCGGTACTTGCTCCACACCAGCAGCATCAACAGCGGCATGGCGCCGCCCACCATGCATAGCGCGGGCCAGCCGCCGGCGGCGAAGCTGGCGCTGGCCAGCGCCGAGCCTGCCGAAGCGCCGATGAAGCCACCCGCGATGAAGACGGTGGTCACGCGCGCCCGCGCATGCGGCGCCAGTTTGTAAATGATGGACTGGTGCGTCACTTGCAAGCCCATCACGCCCATGTCCAGCAGGACTATGCCAATCAGCAATAGTACCAGCGAATGGGCGCCAAAGCCGATCAGGGCCCAGCCCGCGATCGAGGCGACGGCCAGCAGCCAGGTGGCCTGGCGCGCGTAGCCGCGGTCGGCCATGCGGCCCGCCGTATTTGCGGCAAAGGCGCCCGTGGCACCGGCCAGGCCGAACAGGCCGATCTGCATTTCCGAATAGTGGTAGGGAGCGCCGCTGAGCAAGAAGGTCAGGCCCGTCCAGAACACGCTGAAGGTGCCCAGGCCCAGGCCCGAGAACAGGGCGCGCTGGCGCAGCAGGGGTTCCTGGCGGATGATGTCGGCCAGCGAGGCCATCAGCTTGCCATATTGCAGCTTGCCACGCGGCGCTTCGTTCGGCAGGATGCGGCGCAGCATGACGAGCAGGGCGGCCACGACGATGGCGGCCAGCACGTAGACGGTGCGCCAGCCGCCGCTGATCTGCGACACGGTGCCGGAGACGGTACGCGCCAGCAAGATGCCCAGCAACAAGCCCGTCATGACGGTACCCACCATGCGGCCCCGGCTGTGATCGGGCGCATACGAGGCCACCATGGCCGTGACCACCATCAAGGCGCTGGCCGTGATCCCCATCAAGACGCTGGCAATGGCAAAGACGATGATGTTCTGACTGGTGGCAGCCAGCAGCAGGGCGCCTATCTTGGCGATCAGCATCCACGTCAGCAACTGGCGGCGGTTCAGCACGTCGCTGAGCGGCACGAGAAACACGATGCCCAGCACATAGCCGATCTGCGTGGCCGTGACCAGGTAGCCCGCTTGCGGCACGCTCACGCCAAACGAGGCGGCCAGCATGGACGTGAGCGGCTGCACGTAGTACAGGCTGGCGACGAGCACGCCGGCGGACAGGGCGAACAGCAGGATGCGGGTGGCGCTCAGCAGGGTGCTGGCGTCGAGGGAAGGGGGGACTGCAGGTTTCATGCGATACAGCTTTCGAGTGATGCTTTTGGATCAGCATGATAGCGGGGCTGCGCATTTCTTGCCGGGCGCGGCCGATTTTTGCGGCGTGGCGGTGGACAAGACAGCAGGCAAAAAAATCCCGGCGATCGTTGCCGACGGCCGGGAAAAGGGTATAGGGGGATATACCGAGGGAGGAAAATGTCCGTTACTGCTGCTGCGCCAACTCCGCATGCACCTGCGCCGTAATTTCATACGAGCGCAGCCGGTGCTGGTGCTCGAAGATCTGCGAGGTGATCATCAGCTCGTCGGCACCCGTTTCGGCGATGAAGGCGGCCATCTTTGCCTTCACCGTCTCCGGCGCGCCGATGGCCGTGCAGGAAAGGACGGAGTCGAGCATGGCGCGTTCCTGCGGGCCCAGCTGTTCCAGATAGCCGGGCACGGGCGGCTGCAAGCGCGACGGGCGGCCCGTGCGCAGGTTCACGAAGGCTTGCTGCATCGAGGTGGCGCGCAGGTGCGCCTCGGCATCCGTGTCGGCGGCAAACACATTGAAGCCCAGCATCACGTACGGTTTGGCCAGTTGTTTTGAAGGCTTGAAGTGTTCGCGGTAATACGCCACGGCTTGCATCATCATTTGCGGCGCGAAGTGCGAGGCGAAGGCGTATGGCAAGCCCAGGTGCGCGGCCAGCTGGGCGCCGAACAGGCTCGACCCCAGTATCCACACGGGCACTTTCGCGCCCTTGCCGGGCACGGCCAGCACGCGCTGGCGCGGCTCGTCGGACATATAGTCGATCAATTCCAGCACGTCTTGCGGAAACTGCTCCGCGTCGGACTGCAGGTCGCGGCGCAGCGCGCGCGCCGTCGTCTGGTCGGAGCCGGGCGCGCGGCCCAGGCCCAGATCGATGCGGCCCGGGTGCAGCGCTTCCAGGGTGCCGAATTGTTCCGCGATGACCAGCGGCGAGTGGTTCGGCAGCATGACGCCACCGGCACCCACGCGAATGGTCTTGGTGCCGGCCGCCACATGGGCGATCACGACCGCCGTGGCGGCGCTGGCGATGCCGGGCATGCCGTGGTGTTCGGCCAGCCAATAGCGGTTGTAGCCCCAGCGTTCGCCGTGCTGCGCCAGGTCCAGCGTGTTCTTGAATGACTGGCTGGCGTTGCTGCCTTCAGCGATGGGCGCGAGGTCGAGTATGGAAAATGGAATCATGGTAGCGATATCGGGACGTGGTGGAAAATCACAATGGACGATTTGTCTATCCCCTGATGCTGGCAGGGTCACCCTGGACAGCGTGGCGGGGAAGACAGGCTGCGCACATGATAATGCGAATCGGGAATTTGCGTACTGATCGGTAAAAAACTCATGCTGATTGGAAATCGGTGCGGGCGATGCTAGAGTGGGCCTCCCCACTTTATGCACCCCGCCATGTTCAAGAAACCCCTCCTGCTGTCCCTGCTAGCCCTGATGCTGCAGCCCTCCGTTCACGCCGCCCCCGTCAGCTTGCAGGCGCAGGACACGGCACGCCATGCGCTGGCCACCTATCCCGAAGCGCTGATCGCCAGCCTGGCAAAAATGGTCAGTTTCAACACGGTGGCCGATCCGGCCGTGCCGTTTGCCGACAATCCCCAGCACACGGGCTTCAAGCGCTACCTGGCGGCCGAGGCGCAGCGCCTCGGTTTCGACTTCCACGATCATGGCCACGTACTGGTTATCGGCATGGGCAAAGGCAGCGAAAGGGTGGGCGTGATCACGCACGGCGACGTGCAGCCCGTCAATCCCGCCAAATGGGCCCGCTCACCGTTCGAACTGGACCGTACCAGCGAAGCTGGAAAACTGCTGGGACGGGGCACGGAAGACGACAAGGGCCCCATCGCCACGGCCCTGTATGCGATGAAAGCCATCCAGGACAAACAGATACCGCTGAACAAGCGCATCGAGCTGTACGTCTACATGGCCGAGGAATCGGACTGGGAACCGTTGAAACAGTTCTTGAAAACCCACACGCCGCCGCAGGTGAACATCACCATCGATGCGGAATATCCGGTGGTGACGGCCGAGAAGGGCTACGGTTCGATCAAGCTGGCCTTGCCGCCGCGCACGGCACTGCCAGCCGATGGCGGCCCCGTGCTGACGCGGCTGACGGGCGGCTTTTTCGGCAGCCAGATTCCGGAAGATGCAAGCGCCGTCATCGCGCACGCTCCGACGGCGCTGGAAGCGGCCATCCGCGCCCGTGCGCAGGGCCAGCAGGGCATGCGCTACAGCTATGCGCGCGCTGGCGACACCCTGACGGTGACGGCGCTGGGCGTGTCGGCCCACTCGTCGAAACCGGAAGACGGCGTCAACGCCATCAGCATGCTGGCCGACGCGCTGGCCGTGCAGCCTTGGCAGGGTACGCAGGCGGCCGACATGCTGTCATTCCTGAATGAACTGGTGGGTACGGGCATCTACGGCGAGCGCTTTGGCCAGATCGCTTACCGCGACGGTTTCATGGGGCCGATGACGGTGGCGCCTACCGTGCTCAAACAAGATGGCAGCACGCTGGAACTGAACATCAATTTGCGCCGTCCGCAAGGCAAGACGGCGGCCGTGCTGCAGCAGCAGGTGACGGCCGCCTTCGATGCCTGGAAGGCGCGGCGCCAGGTGCCGGCCGCGCTGCAGGTGCAGATCGGCGAGCCGTGGCTGCAGACGGGCGCGCCGCAGATTCCCACTTTATTGTCCGTCTTCGAGCATTACACGGGCATGGCGAATCCGCAACCGGTGGCGATTGGCGGCGGCACCAATTCACGGCTGTTTCCAAACGCCGTCAGCTTCGGCCCGGCCATGCCGCACACGGTGTATACGGGGCATTCCGAACACGAGTTCATCACGGAAAAACAGCTGCTGCTGAACTTGCAGATGTACACGGCCGTGCTGATCGAGCTGGCGAAATAGCTGCTTGCAAAAATAGAAGGAAGTCATAGACTGCAAGCCTGAGACGAATCCAGGCGCCGAACTTTTTATGCGCATGCCGGTCTTACGTCTGTATGCAGGAAGGGAGCAGCTATGCATGAACAACATGAGGCCCGGCAGGCGCCAGGCATGCCAGGCGGGGTGGTGCCGCGCCTGAACCCGAGTCAGGAGTGGTCATGAACTGGCCGCTGGAAATGGAAGTGGCGCACAAGCTGGCGCAGATGCGGGGCTGGCTGGAACAGGAGCGTGCCGGTGCCGTGCGCCTGCGCGGCGTGGACTGGTTTGCGTGGGCCACGGCGGGCGCGTCGAACAGCCATAGCCATACGGCCGAGTGCGGCTGCGCGGAAGTGCTGGTGACGCGCGACGCCGCCTACATCCTGACGGACGAAGCCGAAGCCATGCGCATGCGCGACGAGGAAGTGCGCGGGCCATGGACGTGGCAAGTGTCGCCCTGGATGCAGCCGCAGTTGTATGAATTGCGCGAGCATTTCGTGCAGCATGCGGCCGGTGGTGCGCCTGTATTGTCCGACCGGGCAGGCTTGCACGAACGCAGCCTGCCCGTGGCCTTGCGCGAAGAGCGGCTGGTGCTGCTGGAATCGGAGCAGCAGCGCTATCGCCAGGTCGGTCAGCTGGCCGCCGGGGCCGCCGCCGATGCGCTGCGCCAGGCCCGCCCCGACTGGAGCGAGCAGGAACTGGCCGCCGCCTGCGTGCGCGCCCTGTGGCTGCGGGGCTTGCAGGCCGTACACGTGCTGGTCAGCGGCGAGGCGCGCCAGCACCGGTATCGGCGCGCGCCCCCGGCCCAGCTGGTGCTGGGCAGGCAAGCCGTGCTGGCCCTGTGCGCACGGCGTTTCGGCCTGTGCGCCAGTCTCAGCCGTCAACGGCGCTTCGGCCCCGCGCAGCGTCGCGTTGATGGCGCGGCGGTGGCCATGGACGATGCCGATGCCGCCATGCTGGCGCTGGAAGCGGTGGCGCTCGACGCTTGCGAAACGGGCCATACGCTGAGCATGGTGTATCACGCGCTCGACAGCGCCTACGCGTATGCAGGCCAACCCGACGCAGTGCGCACCAGCAGGCAGGGCGGCATCCATGGCTACCTGGCGCCCGAAGTGGCGGCCGGCGCGCACACGGAAATCATCCTCAAGCGTGGCATGGCGCTGGCCTTCCACCCCAGCCTGCCCGGCAGCACGGTGGAAGACACCTTTCTGCTCGACGGCAAGCAATTGCACAACCTCACGCACGACCCGGCCTGGCCTTCGGCCGTGGTGCAGGGGCGCAGCCGGCCGCTGACACTGGCCATGGCCTGATGCGGCCATGTGCGCAGCGGCAAGCATCGGCAAGCCCCGGCATCGATCAATAGCGCTGCATCATGCCTTTTGCATGCTGACCCGGTCGTCGATCTGGAAGGCGAACCGGGTATTTTGCGTGAAGGTGCGCGTCGTGCCGTCGTCCAGGTGCAAGGTGACGCGGTACAGCCCATGCCCGCCACCCCCTGCGTGCTGCCGCCCGCGTGCATGCCAGGCAGGTCGGCAGCAGCGTTGTTTTCAATCTCAGCTTGGTCTGCTCATGGTCGAACACGCAGGATCGTCACCTGCGCTGATACGGATGGCAGCGATTGCTACATGAAGAGCATGGCGGCGCAGGGATGTTCGGCAGCCGTCATGAGCGATTGAGCTAGATCAAGCGTCTCATTGCTGTGCTTGGTATAAACGATGCTGGTAATCACTAGGTCGTGTGCCTGCACGTTTCCTCACTGTTGATTCGGGAGAAAAAATGTCATCTGGTCCTACCGCAAAACTGATCGATGAGTTGGTGCTGGCCGTAGTCGGCACCGCGCGCGATGCCCGTGCGCGCCATGTACTGGCCCAGGCCTTGCATGGTCTGGTGCGGCTGGCGCGTTCGGAGCACTTGCTGGACATGCAGCGTGATGCTGCACGCGCCGTGAGCGCCGGCAGCCGGCGCGAGACGCGCGCCCTGATGCGGCGCCTGGGCACGCGCAGCCAGGGGCAGTTGCCGCTGGCATTGCAGGATTGCGAAGCGGACCGTGCCTGACTGGCTGGCATTGCCCCAGTTCAGGTTCCAGGCTGCGCTGCGTCCTTGCCGAGGGCGGCGACGACCATTTTTGGCCAGAGGAAACACAGAGGCAGGCAGACCGCCGCTGCGGCCGTGATATCGACCACCCAGTCGCTGACGGCGCCATGGCGGTAAGGCAGGAAACTCTGGATGAATTCGTCCAGCGCGCCCATAACCGCCACCATCAGCACCGACAGCAGCGCCCGGCGGGTCATGCCGCCGCCCATGCCGCTGAACAGGATCAGGGCCAGCACGCCGTAGCCGAAGGAATGCAGTACGCCGCCCGAGGCATATTGGCCCACGTCAGCGCGCATGCCGGGTATGTCGCCGATCAGAATCACCAGCGAGTACAACACCAGGGCCGTGCGGTAGCGCAGGCGTGCGTGGCGGTCGGCAAAACAGAGTTCAAGCAAGGGTGCAGGCATGATGCGTCAGGACGGTGGAAAGGCAGTCACAATATCATGTGCATGGCGGAACCTTGTGTTTTTGCGCAGGAGCTTGTCTTGCAGGCAAAAAAAAGGCCCGCGGGGACGCGGGCCAAAAACCCAAATGAGTGGGTCAAGAGTTGAGAGTTGCTCGGTACTTACCATGTCGCGCACCTTGCCGGTGCCCGCCACGGTCATGAAAGGGGAGTGGTGTGCCATCGCAGCACACCTGTCTGTAGTCAGGCATATCGGTTGCCTGTACAGCAGATGAAGCAAGTATAGGGGGCGAACATGACGGGCTGATGACACGCCGCAACATTTTTTTGCGACAGGCAGAATGACTGGAAAGATTGGGTGGCATGGCAAGAATGGCCATGTTTCATGAGTGACAGCAAAAAAAAAGCCCGCTGGTGAAAGCGGGCTTAAAACTATTTTCTTGGAGGAGAATAGTGGAGACAGGTGCATTATGCTGCGTTGCACGATATGTGTCTAATGATCTTTTTAGATATGCGTTATTATTTTTTTATATAACTCCCTTGTTTCCCTCTCACTCCTTCACGGCCACCGTGTAGTTGAGCGCCATGCGTCCGCCATCGACATAGATGGTCTGGCCCGTCATGTAGGTGGCGTCGTCGCTGGCCAGGAAGGCGGCGATGCCGGCCACTTCTTCCGGCTCGCCGCAGCGGCCCAACGGCGTGCGCGACAAAATCGTGTGGCGCGCATGCGGGCTGGACAATACCGCCTGCTTGGCCAGTTCCGTCAGGATGGTGCCCGGCCCGATGCCGTTGACGCGCACGCCATGCGGCGCCAGGTTCAGGGCCATGACCTTGGTCAGCTGGTTGATCGCGCCTTTCGACACCACATAGGGCACTTGATTCGGGATCGCCAATTCCGCATTCACGCTGGACATGTTGATGATGCAGCCGCTGTTGCGCTTGACCATCTCGCGCGCTACGGCCTGGCCGCACAGGAACATCGATTTCAGGTTGATGCGCATGACCCTGTCGAAATCGTCTTCGCAGACATCGAGGAAATCGGCCGCGTGCGTGACGCCCGCATTGTTGATGAGGATATCGATGTGGCCGAACTGGGCCAGAGTTTCCTTCAGCATGGCATCGACGTCTGCCTTCTGGCTCACGTCGGCGCAAAAGAAGCGCGCTTGCGGGCCGAGGGCGGCCGCTGCCTGCGCGCCTTCTTCCTTGATGTCGACCAGCATCACTTGCGCCCCTTCGGCGATCAGGCGGGTGGCGCACGCCAGGCCGATGCCTTGCGTGGCCCCCGTGACGATGGCGGTTTGATTGATCAGTTTCATGCGGTCTCCTCGGCGGTATTAGGGGCCGCGCCCAGCTCGCGCGGCAATGGGCAGATTTTAATCCCTGGGCAGGAATTAGAGGAGGATGGGTTCGTTCGGTAACTGGTTGCCACGCGTGCCGCTGGCGGGGAAGTGGCTTTGCAACAAGGTATTCAGCTGCTGCAAGGCATCGAGCGTACTATCATGGAAATTACCCTCCTTGAAGCCTCCCGTCATGATGCGGCACACGGCTTGCCACTGTTCCGGCGTGACGCGCCGGCCCACGTTGCGGTCGGCCACGATATCGACCTGGTGTTCGGCCAGGTTGATATAGATCAGTACACCAACGTTATCTTCCGTATCCCATACACCATACTGGGCGAACAGTTCGCGTGCCCGCTCGCGGTTGCTCACGCCCTGGTAGGCCATGCCGGGTGTCAGGGCCGCCTCAACGATCAGGCGTACTTCCGCCTGGTGCATCGCCTCACCGTCGGCAATCGTCGTTTCGATGGCTTTCAGCGTGCGTTCAGGAAATGCCTGGCGCGCCGTTGCCGGCGTGCCGCGCAAATGCTTCAAGGCGCGTCCGCAGCGCTGTCCAAAGGTCAGTTGTTTCGTCATTACCAATCTCCCGAGGCGCCGCCGCCGTCAAAACCGCCGCCGCCGCCACCGAAACCACCGCCGCCACCGCCACCGCCAAATCCGCCACCGCCGCCGAAGCCGCCGCCGCCACGGTTGTTCAGCGCCTGGCTGAGGATGCTGCCCAGCACGACGCCCGTGGCGCCGCTGGACCAGTTGCTGCCGCGCTGCAGCCGCGTAGGTCCGCCGCGCGAGCGGAATACGGTCAGCAAGACGAGAAAGCCGAAGAACAGCAGCGGCAGCCAGAAGGTCAGGCCGCCCGCTTCCACGGTGGCCGGAGCCTTCTGCTGTGCGGGGGCGGGGAATTGCTCCTGGTTCAGCAGGGTGGCAATCGCGCCAATACCAGCGACCAGGCCACCGTAATAGTCATTTTGCTTGAAATGGGGCGCGATCACGTCCTGCAGGATGCGTTTCGATTGCGCATCCGTCAGCACGCCCTGCACGCCGCGCCCCGCTTCGATACGCAGGCGGCGCAGGGACGATGGATTGTCTTTCGCCACCATCAGCAACACGCCGTCATCGACGCCCTTGCGGCCCAGCTTCCAGGCATCCGTCACGCGGATGCTGTATTGCTCGATGGCTTCCGGTTCCGTGCTCTTGACCAGCAGTACGGCGATCTGGCTGCCCGTCTTGGCTTCGTAGTCGGCCAGCACGCCTTCCAACGCCGCTTTCTGCTTGGCGTCGAGCATGCCGGCGTTATCCGTCACGCGCGCCGCCAGCGGCGGCACGGCTTGCAAGCCCTGTGCGCTGGCGGGCAGGCTGGCGCACAGCAGCAGTGCCATCGCCAGCGCTGCCAGAGAAGACCAGGCTTTCATCTTATTTGCCGAAGTTGACGGTTGGCGCGGTCGAAATGGATTTTTCGTTTTCCACCGTGAACGAAGGCTTGACCTTGTAGCCGAACATCATGGCCGTCAGGTTGTTCGGGAAGCTGCGCGCATGCACGTTGTAATCTTGCACGGCAACGATGTAACGCTGGCGCGCCACGGTGATGCGGTTTTCCGTGCCTTCCAGCTGCGACTGCAAGTCGCGAAAGCTCGTATCGGCCTTCAAGTCAGGATACTTCTCGGACACCACCATCAGGCGCGACAGGGCCGACGACAGCTGTCCCTGCACTTGCTGGAATTTTTCGAACGCGGCCGGGTCGTTCAGCACTTCGGGCGTGATCTGGAAACTGGTGGCGGCGGCGCGCGCCTTGGTCACCGCTTCCAGCGTTTCTCGCTCGTGCGTGGCATAGCCCTTGACGGTATTCACCAGGTTGGGGATCAGGTCGGCACGGCGCTGGTACTGGTTGACCACTTCGCCCCAGGCGGCCTTGGTCGCTTCGTCCTTGGTCTGGAAGTCGTTGTAGCCGCAGCCCGTCAGGATACCGGCCAGGACGGTAACGCTCAGCGCCAGGCGCAGCCATTTGGTGAATTGATTGGTGATTTGCATGATGGGTTCCGTGCAGAGTAAAAGGGATGAGGCAAATATACCTGAAACGGCCCGGGATGTCGGTTTAATAAGCGCAGGCCGCCGCCCCTGGGGGGCTGTCTCCTGTCTTGTAAGGCCCGCGCCGCGTTACAATATGGGGTTTGCAACTGAATATAGAGAAGGTGTGCCGTGAATTTCATCAATAAATTATCCGCCGCATGGACGGCCAATAATTCCCTGCTGTGCGTGGGACTGGACCCCGACCTGGCGAAACTGCCGGCCGAACTGCGCGACTTGCCCGATGGAATCACCACCTTTTGCACGCGCATCATCGACGCCACGGCCGACCTGGCCTGCGCCTTCAAGCCGCAGATCGCGTATTTCGGCGCGCTGGGCGCGGAAAAGCAGCTGGAAGACATCTGCCGCTACGTGCGCGAGAATTACCCGCATATCCCGCTGATCCTCGACGCGAAACGGGGCGACATCGGCGCCACGGCCACGCAATACGCGCGCGAAGCGTTCGAGCGCTACGGCGCCGACGCCGTCACCGTGAATCCCTACATGGGCGAGGATTCGCTCGATCCCTACCTGGCGTGGAAAGACCGCGGCGTGATCATCCTGTGCCGCACCTCGAACCCGGGCGGCTCGGATCTGCAATTCCTCGACACGGACGGCGTGCCCCTGTACCAGCGCGTGGCGCGCCTGGTGGCCGAGAAATGGAACAAGAACGGCCAGTGCGCGCTCGTCGTCGGCGCCACCTTCCCTGAAGAACTGGCGCAAGTACGCGCCATCGTGGGCGACATGCCGCTGCTGGTGCCCGGCATCGGCGCCCAAGGCGGAGATATTGCCGCCACCGTCGGCGCGGGCCAGACGGCGAACGGCATGGGCATGATGATCAGCTCTTCGCGCGCCATCATCTACGCCACGCCGCAAGCGGGCGAAGACTTCGCCGATGCGGCGCGCCGCGTGGCAATCGAAACGCGCGATGCCATCAATCAACACCGCGCGTCTGATGGTGTCTGACATAAGCTACTGCGCGTCGCGATTTGCGGCCGGCGATGCTCACTGTGCGATCAATCAACACCGCGCAGCGTAGGTCGGATTAGCGGCGTAGCCGCGTAATCGGACACCAGCACGCTCGGGCCAACAATGTTGTCGGATTACGCGGGGCTTTGCCCCGCTAATCCGACCTACCCGGCCTGGTCCTTCAGTCGCGCATGGGCGCCACCATCTCCGCATAGTCGTACAGCTCACCGAGAATCTCTTCTCCCCGCTCATCCACGGACTCCGACAGCACGTCGATTTCCGTAAACAGCATCTCGATGGTGCGGGCGCCGCCGTCGCCGTCGAACAATCGGGCGGCGCGGTGCTGTTCCCAGCGCAGGCTTTCCGCTTCGCTCAGGGTTTGCGGGAAATTGCGGGCGCGGTAGCGGAACAGCAATTCCTGCAAGCGTTCGTCGGCAAACGAGGGGCGGGCCGTGGCCAGCTTGGCCGGCGTATCGCGGCGCAGGGATTCGAGCAGGCGGCGGTCGTCGTTGCTGACGAAACCATTGTACAAATCTTCATCCACATCCAGGGCGACATTCGCGCCCGGGCGCTGGAACACTTCGGCCCAGATCGCCTCCATGTTCGGCGCCGTGGCGGCCAGCTGCGCGTTGGCGCGCGCCGCTTCCACATCGATGCCCCATTGCGCGGCCATGGCGGGCGACAGGGTTTTCAGGTTGCCGACCAGCATGGGCGACTTGTTCAGGTGCACGCTTTTCACGGGCAGGCGCGTCATGCCTTCCGGCATGGCCTCCTTGCGCGTGAACAAACGCGTACGGATGGTGTCGGCATCCAGATTGAACAGTTCGCGCGGATCGTAGGCGCAGTCCCAGACGAGAATTTCATTTTTATTGCTCGGGTGCGTGGCCAGCGGCCAGACGATGCCCAGGCAGCCCCGTTCGGCGGGGAACATGCCGGACACGTGCAGGAAGGGCTGGCGCTCGCCGGCGGCCAGGTGCATGCCCATTTCACTGGCGACCCTGTCTTTCTTGTGCAGGGCCAGGCAGAATTCGAACAGTTTCGGCTGCCTTTCACGGATCAGGCGGGCCAGGGCGATGGTGGCGCGCACGTCGGACAGCGCATCATGCGCCGCTTCGTGGGCCAGGCCATTGGCCTTGCTCAAGTGTTCCAGCCTGAAACTGGTCTGGCCATCGTCGCGCTTCGGCCATTGAATGCCTTCCGGGCGCAGCGCGTGCGTCATGCGCACCACGTCGAGAATGTCCCAACGGCCGCAATGGTTCTTCCATTCGCGCGCATACGGGTCGATCAGGTTGCGCCAGAACAGGAAACGCGTGACTTCATCATCGAAACGGATGGTGTTGTAGCCCACGCCGATGGTGCCCGGTTCCGAAAAGGCCGCTTCGATGGTGGCGGCGAACTGGTGTTCGGGCACGCCCAGCTGCAAGCATTGCTGCGGCGTGATGCCCGTGATCAGGCACGATTGCGGGTCGGGCAGGAAGTCATTTGCAGGCTGGCAATACAGCATGATCGGGTCGCCGATCTCGTTCAGGTCGGCATCCGTGCGGATGGCTGCGAACTGGGCCGGACGGTCGCGGCGCGGCTGGGCGCCAAAGGTTTCGTAGTCGTGCCAAAGGAAAGTCTGGGTAGTCATTGATGGTCGTTGATGGTCGTTGCTTAATTGGTTATCCGGGCCGCTAAAAGTGCCACTGCTACAGTTTTCTGAAAACCTGCCGATACTACACGAGAGCATGGTCATCATTGCGTTTCCCGCATGGTGGCATATATTGCCCGTTCAAGGAGGTCTATCGTGTCAATTCCCATCGCCGCAAGCGGCAATTCCACCCCTTCCGTGACTTCCGTCAGTACCGGCGTTGCCGGCAAGGACGATAAAGTCCAGCAAAAGGACGGCGTCAAGACTGAAATGAGCGTGAATGACCGCAGCAAGCTGCAGTTGAACGCCTCCATCATGCAGGCGTCGCTAAATGTCTCGATCGGTTCGGAAAACGAGCCGCTGGCGCTGCTGTACAAGACGGCCATCACGAATATCAATGAAGCGCTGAAGGGCCAGTACGGCGACGACGCCATCCAGAACGCAGCCTCGCAGGACAATAGCGCCGAGGCGACGGCAAGCCGCATTGTATCGCTGTCGACGGGGTTTTTTGACGCGTTCAAAAAACAGAACCCCGGCCTTGATGACGATACGGCCCTGACCAAGTTCATGGACACCATCAGCGGCGGCATGGAAAAAGGCTTCAAGGAAGCGCGCGACATTCTGGGTGGCTTGAAAGTGCTGAATGGCGATATCGCCGGCAATATCGACAAGACGTATGAACTGGTGCAAAAGGGCTATGCGGATTTCATCGCCGCGCACAGCAGCAAGAAGGATGAGACCGCCAAGCCGGCCGACAGCAAGGCCAGCTGATCCTTATTACGCCGGAAGCGCCGGAGAAAATGTCCAGGGCGAGGCGCATTGCCGAAGGCAGTACGAATGTACGACGAGGCAATGCAACGACGCCATGGGCTTTTTATCAGGTGCTTACGCGGTTGCGCCCGCCGGCTTTGGCGCGGTACAGCGCCGCATCGGCCGCCGCGATCAACGCTTCGTCGTCCTGTTCCGCCTCCAGCCTGGCCACGCCGAACGAGCCCGTGATGTGCGGCAGCGCGCTGCGCATGTCGGCGAAGATGACGGCGTGCTCCATGCGCTCGCACAGGCGCTCGGCCACCCGCAAGGCGACGTGTTCGTTGGTATCTGGCAAGATCACCATCATTTCCTCGCCACCATAGCGCACGGCAAAATCCGTGGGCCTCAGGGCTGCGCCCAGCACTTGCGCGGCGATGCGCAGCGCCTGGTCGCCCGCCTGGTGGCCGTGCGTGTCGTTGAAGCGCTTGAAATGGTCGAGATCTATCATCACCAGCGACAGCGGAGAGTTGCTGGCGTGAGCGGTGATGATCATGTTCGGCAGTAAATCGGTCAGCCAGGCGCGGTTGTACAAGCCCGTCAGGCTGTCGACCATAGACAGCTGGCGGTAGAATTCGCCCAGTTTCTGGCGCCTGCGCAGCAGGGCATTGGCGGCGCGGATGCGGAAGGACAGCAAGCGCAGCAGGTTGCGCGCCAGACCGTTCGATTGTTCGATCAATTCCCAGACGACGGCCGCGTCGATCACCAGCAAATCGGTTTCTTCCAGGGCAGAAATGGCGGCCAGGTTGCTTGCTTCATCGAGCACCGATTGTTCGCCCACGCTTTCGCCGGGCAAGACCTTGCTGACGGTGCCGTCATCCATACCCGTGTGGGTGTCGGCCGCCACGGCTAGCGAGCCGCGCAGGACGATGTACAGGCTGGTGCCCTTGCTGTCGGCAATGGCTTCGCCCGCTTCGAGGCGCATGACGGGGCAGGGCGCCAGCATGGCGGCCGTCTGGCTATCCGCAGCATCGCAAAATAGCTGTAAATCGCCGATGTTGCAGCCTGAAGCGCCGAAGTTGCCGATATGTTCCACAATCATACTTTCAAAAAGCCGACGCGCGCGAGCAGCGGGACGGTATCTTCATGATAGCGTAAAGCGGCCTTGGCTGTAACGGCAAAGGCTTGCTTGATGTCACTTACTGTGGGAAATACGACAATTATTTCAATGTCGCGTTAATCAGCGGGAATGCTGATGGTTTTGGCATTGTTGTTGCCGCGCGCGAAAGGCGGGCCGGATGTGCAAAGGCAGCCTTGAACGGCTGCCTTGGTCACTAGAGTACTGCGGTGGGTGGAGTTACTCGGCGGTTTCTTCCGCTTCGGCCGTATCGATCACGGCATTCTTGCCGGTGGCGTGGCGCTTGCTGTCTTGCAGGCGGCCCAGGGCGCTATCGATGGCACGTTTCAGCTTGTCGGTGGCGCCGGCCACGGATTGATGCACGGTGGCGTTCTGTTCGGTCACGGCAATCGGCTGATAGCCAGCAACGCGAGCTTCCATGACGCAGCGGATATCGTCGGCGCCGCCTTTCGGGCCGTTCGTATCGCTGATGTGGACTTCGATGCGGGTCAGGTTGTCGCGGAAGCGGTTGAGTGCGCTTTCAAGTACGGATTGCACATGTTCGTTCAGTCCAGCGGTGTTGGCGATGGTGCTGTCGGTATGAATATTGATTTGCATATGCTTACTCCTGTCAATTCAAAAAAAACCCATCTCAGGCGCCATGCACGGCAGCGGTCTATTCCACTGCGGGGGCGCGTCGGCGCCTGGTTCTTGCCTCATGCACTTGATCTCTGTGCATGACTTATCTTACTCCAGTTTCCACAATTTCAAGGGGTCTGCACGATTAAGATGCGCTTAACCCTTCAGCCAGATCAAGTTTCCTTGTGGAATCTTTTTGCCCTGCTGCTTATCCATTGATCAAGCCGGCGGCAATATTGATGGACAGTCCCAGCACGACCAGGTTGAAGAAAAAGCTCAGCACGGATTGCCCCAGCACGATCTGCCGCATCGATCGCGTCTGCACGCAAACGTCCGACGTTTGCACGGCCACGGCGATGGTGAAGGAGAAATACAAAAAATCCCAGTAATCGGGGTTTTGCTCGTCGTCGGGAAATTTCAGGGGACGTAGTGCGGGGTCGGCCTGGTAATACAGGTGGGCATAGTGAAAGCAGAACAGGGTGCCGACGAGAAACCAGGAGCCGACCAGCGTGAGGATCGTCAAGCCGTAATGCAGCGCGCGCTCGTCCGGCGCCATGTCTTTCATCGACGACAGTTGCGAGACGATGGCCACCAGGCTCATCACGGAGGCGACGGACAGGGCCGACAGGACCGTGGCGGCCCGCTCATCCTGGCGCGCCGCCATCACCTTCACCTTGTGATGGTTGGCGCGCATCATCATCCAGGCCATCGTCGCCAGGTAAAACCAGACGGCGACGTTCCACGCCGTCAGCAAACGCGTCATCAGTTGCCAGGACGAGGGCAGCAACAGGCCGGCTGCCACGCCGATGGCCGTGGCCATGCTCAGGTGGGGGCGGCTGCGGATGAAGCTGCGCAAGGGAAACGTGATTTTCATGGTGCGAGTTGGTCAGTAGCGATAGCGCATCTTAGCGCTTAGTGTGCGCTCGCGGTCGCCGTTCTGGCAGCCGCTTCCTTTTCGTGGTGGGGGAAGCGGTCCATGCGTGACAGCACGGGGAACAGCACGGCCCAGATGCCCGTCACGGCCAGGGTGGCGGCGCCGCCGAAGAGCACGGCGCGCACCAGGCCGAACCAGCCAGCCGTCAGGCCCGATTCGAATTCGCCCAGCTCGTTCGAGGCGCCGATGAAGACGGCATTCACGGCGCTGACCCGGCCGCGGATCTCGTCAGGCGTCTCGAACTGCACCAGCAGGTGGCGGATGTAGACGCTGACCATGTCGCCGGCGCCCATCAGGAACAGTGCCGCCAGCGCCAGCGGGAAATAGCTGGTGCTGCCCAGCACCAGGGTGCCCAGGCCGAAGACGGCCACGCCGCCGAACATCCAGGCGCCCACGCGGCGCGTGATGGGAAAGATGGCCAGCGCGATCGAGCACAGGGCGGCGCCGGCGCCCGGTGCCGTGCGCAGCAGGCCCAGGCCGCTGGGGCCGATATGCAGCACGTCATGCGCGAGCGCCGGCAGCAGGGCCGTGGCGCCGCCGAACAGCACGGCGAACAGGTCAAGTGAAATGGCGCCCAGCACGATGGGTTTCGACCAGACGAAGCGCAAGCCTTCGAGCAGGGTATGCCAGCTGACGGGTTCGCGCTTCACCACTTGCGGCGCCGGCGTGGTGGCGCGCATCAGCAAGACGGATACCACCAGCAGCGCGGACGAGATCAAATACACCACCTTGGGGCCGAAGTAATACAGCAAGCCGCCCAGGGTGGGGCCCAGGATGATGGCCACGTGCGAGCTCGATGAGCTGAGCGCGACGGCGCGGCTGAAGTGCTGCGTGGGCACCATGTTTACCAGCACGGCTTGCGTGGCCGGCATCATGAAGGCGCGCGCGCTGCCGAACAGCACCAGCACGGCAAACACGGGCCAGACGATGGAGAGTCCACTCAGCGTAAAGGCCAGCAGGGCCAGCGCGCAAGCGAGCTGCGCCGCCAGGCACCAGGCGATGATGTTGCGGCGGTTGTAGCGGTCGGCGACATGGCCGGCCGGCAGGATCAGCACGAGGAAGGGGGCGAACTGCGCCAGGCCGATCAGGCCAAGGTCGAACAGGCTGCCCGTGATCTGGTACACCTGCCAGCCGATGGCCACGCTTTGCATCTGCACGGCCACCGTGCCCAGTACGCGGGCGGACAGGTAAAAGGCGAAATTGCGGTGACGCAAGATACTGAAGCCGTTGCCGGCGGACGCGAGGGACATGAGATTTCCAGGGAGCAGCGGGGAGGGGGCAGCGGATGCCGCACCAGCAGCCCCCGCTGTCTGGATGCCTACTTGGCCAGGTCGGCTTCGGTGGTGAAGGCGTCCGCGTAGAACTCGTCGGCTGGAAGTTGACACAATTGCACGAAATCGCGGTTGGCCGACTCCACGACGATCGGTGCACCGCAGGCATACACCTGGTAAGCGGACATATCTGGCAGGTCGGCCATGACGGCCTGGTGCACGAAGCCCGTGCGGCCGCTCCAGGCGTCTTCCGGCAACGCGTCCGATACGACAGGCACATACGTAAATTGCGGCAGGTCAGCGGCCCACTGGCGGCACAGCGCATCCATGTACAGGTCGTGCGGGCGGCGCGCGCCCCAGTACAGGGTGATCGGGCGCGGGGATTGCTCGTTGATCATGTGTTCGACGATGGCTTTCAACGGGGCAAAACCCGTGCCCGAGGCCAGCAGCACGACGGGCTTGTCGCTGTCTTCGCGCAGGAAGAAGGTGCCCATCGGACCTTCGAAGCGCAGGATGTCGCGCTCTTTCATGCTGCCGAACACCTGGTCGGTGAACAGCCCGCCCGGCATGTGGCGGATGTGCAGGCTCACGGGGCCACCGTCGACGGGCGCACTGGCCATGCTGTAGCTGCGGCGCTTGTTGTCGCGCAGCATGATTTCGATATACTGGCCGGCGCGGTAGTGCAGGCGCTCGCTGGCCGGCAATTGCAGGGTCAGCACAACGACGTCAGGCGCGACTTTGTCGATGGTGGTCACGCGCGACGGCATTTTCTTGATCGGATAGTCGCTGCTGCCTGCCACTTCGCGCGCCTGCACCACCAGGTCGCCCTGGGGCACGGCGCAGCACAGCAGCGAGTAGCCGGCGGCCGCTTCATCTTCCGTCAGGGAGCGGGCCTGGTAAGGCTTATGCTGTACATTGCCGGACACGATCTTGCCCTTGCAGGAACTGCAGGCGCCGCTCTTGCAGCTATACGGCAAGCCCACGCCGGCGCGGATCGCTGCCGACAGAACGGTTTCGTCCGCTTCACAGCTGAATTGGTGGCCGCTGGGCTGAACAGTAATTTGAAAAGTCATACAATCCTTGAGATGAAAAATATGTTAATGCACTCTTTGCGCAAGCCGGTGGGTTTGCCGCGCCTGCTGATCCTGGGCTGCGGCGACGTCGGCATGCGTCTGCTGCCCCTGCTGCGCGCGCGTTTTCGCGTCTTCGCCGTCACCAGCCAGCCGGCGCGTTGCGCGCAGCTGCGGGCGGCCGGCGCCGTGCCCATCGTGGCCAACCTCGACGACCGCGCCAGTCTGAAGCGGCTGGCGGGACTGGCGAGTATGGTCGTGCATCTGGCACCGCCCCTGTCGTCGGGCTTGCTGGACCTGCGCACGCGCAATCTGGTCGCCATTTTACCCGAGCATGCCCGCATGGTGTATGTGAGTACCAGCGGCGTGTATGGCGATTGCGCCGGCGCCTGGGTCGATGAGACGCGGTCGACAGCGCCGGCGAATGCGCGGGCGAAGCGGCGCGTGGATGCGGAGCAGGTCTTGCGTGGCTGGGGCGCGCGCCGCGGCGCCAGCGTGGCCATCCTGCGCGTGCCGGGCATTTATGCGCACGACCGTCTGCCACTGAAGCGCCTGCGCGAAGGCACGCCGGCTCTGGCCGCTGGCGACGACGTGTACACCAACCATATCCATGCCGATGACCTGGCGCGCATCATCGAACGGGCCTTGTGGCGGGGCAAGCCGGGACGCGTGTATCACGCCAGCGATGACAGCGAACTCAAGATGGCGGACTATTTCGATGCCGTGGCCGATACGTTCGGCTTGCCGCGCCCGCCGCGCCTGCCGCGTGCCGAGTTGCAGCAAGTGGTCACGCCGATGCTGCTGTCGTTCATGTCCGAATCGCGCCGGCTGCACAATACGCGTCTCAAGCGCGAGCTGGGTGTGTGCCTGCGCTACGCGCGCGTGGCCGATGCCTTGCAGTCGCTGTCCGACGATGTGGCCGGCATCGGGTAAAATGGCCGGTTATCTGCGCACTTTGCTGGGCCGGCGCGCAGCGCGCCGTTGCGGCGGTGCGCCATTCACTTAAGGACTACAGCATGAGCACCCTCACTTACGAAGAATACCTGGACGAGGTCACCACCGTCCTGACGGAACTGTACGACCTCGACGACGATGCCGCCATCAAGCTGGTCGTGGCGGCGCAGGATGCCGAATTTTTTGTTCCGCACGATGCGCATGAGGAAATGCGTACCGCCGAGCAAGCCAAGAAAGATGCGGTCACCCTGTTCGAGCGCAAGCAGAATCGCCAGCAAACGCAGGAAAAACAGCAACAGCGCGTGCGCCAGCAAAAGAAATAAGGGCGGACCATCGGCTGCCTGGCCGCTGGCGCAGGGAACAGTGCGGGCTTCGGCGCAATGCCGGGGCTTGGCCATTTGATGCAGCGCAAGGGCATCATGGCGAACTGGCGATATGCTGAGCAAAGTCGTCACGCGTCCAGGTTATTTGTGGTGGGTTCTACGCAGCGCGACGCTGTTACCCGTCAGTAGGAGCGAGCCATGCGAACTGCGAGTTACCCCAGCAAGGAACAAGTACGCGCCTACATGCGCGGTCGCGAACATGCGCTGCGGCCACCGCCACCGCCCGATGAAATTCGCCGGCAACTGGCCTGGTGCCGCATGGATGCCTTCCCGGGCGCCTGTTTGCTGGCCATGCCGGTCGACGTGGCCGCGCACAGCTGGGTTTTATCGGCCGACATGGCCCGCCTGAGCACCCTCATGGCCATAGCTTGGCTCATGCACAGCGGTGTTCCTCATCGTAAAAATTGATGACTTGCAGCAAATTTTTCCGATTTGAGTTATCCTCTAGCACATTCCAAGTGCGTCAATTCTCTTCAATTATCACAATTTTGCTTTAAGTTACGCAAAAATCAACAATAGCGTGTATTATATTGTTTGTGGCTTAAAAGCCGCATAAGTGATGGCGCTTTTTAGTGTGTTTACCCTGAATTATTGCAGAAGAGACATTCGGTTTCTTTATGCATTAATACAACAAGTACGGATTTTTGATCATGTCTCTCAAACAAATTACTTCTTTGCCTACCTACAACCCGAATCGCGTCCTCGATGCGATCATCGACAAGCTGCAACTGAAAAACGATGCCGCCTTGTCGCGAGCTCTGGAAGTGGCGCCACCTGTTATCAGCAAGATTCGTCACAACACCTTGCCGATCGGCGCCACTATCCTCATCCGCATGCATGAAATCAGCGATTTCAGCATTCGTGAACTGCGCGAGTTGATGGCTGCCTAAGAGCGCCTGACAGACGGTAAACTGAGAGGTGCCGTCTGCGTAAGTCAGGCTTGCCGCGTGCGGCAGCCACAGCTGTTGTCTGCTTTTCTAATGCGGGTCGCGGTTCAGTACCGGACGATCGACATAGAAACGCCCCCTTTCCAGGCCAGTGGTGGACGACTTGACCACCGCTGCGGTCAGTGAGGCGGGCGCGCTGGAAAATGCGGTGTTGGCAGCCCCGGTCGCGCGGCCCGAATACGCCGTCGCCTGCACCGCCGCACTGGAAAACGCCGTTTGCACGGCCCGGCCCGAGTAGGCTGTCGCCTGCACTGCCGCACTGGAAAACGCCGCTTGCACGGCCCGTCCCGAATACGCCGTTTCTGCGCGGATATAATCTTCCCCGAACGTTTGCTCATACAGCTGCTTCATGCGCTCGCCCACGCGCTGGTGCGCCGCTTCGTCATCTTCGCCGCGCAAGCCGATGTACGGAAAGTGATGCAGGAAATAACCGAAGACCTGTTCGCAGTCCGCTGCATATTTCAGCGTGTCGAGGATGTGGTAATGCCAGAAGGTATCGACGTCCATCAGCGGCGCCGTTTCTTCTTCCGGAAACTGTTTCATCAGGATCAGGAAGCGCCGGTATTCGAACTCCACCGCATTCGCCTTCTCCAGGCTCCATCCTTCGCCTGACTCCCTGTGCATCAGCTTGACTTTGATCGCGTCCAAATTCAAATCAGCAATTGCCTTGAAACTGTCGTTCGTATCCATGAATGTCCTTTGGTAAAGAGCGTTGTGGGAAATACGGTGCAACAAGGGAGAGTGGTGGGTGTGTCCTCCTTGCAAGTAGTCGAGGAATGCCTGGTCCCTGGCGGGCAGGTGCCAAGTTGTTCTACATCAATATTGCATTTAATGACAAAATACGCAAGCTGAGCTTGCTTCATGCGGGACGTGCCTGTCAGGCGTTGACCCGGCTGTCTTCCTGGTAGGGAAATGCGGTGGCGTCCGCACCCAGCGGCACGCTGACATGCACGCTCATGCCAGCACCGGGGCTGCTTTCTATGTAGAAAGTACCTCCCAGTAGCTTGATGCGCTCCTCGATCCCCACCAGCCCAAATGAGCCCAGCTTGTTGCGTCCATCGATGGCCGCGCCCACGCCGTTGTCGCTGACGCACATCGACACGGTATCGCGGCACTTTTCCAGCTTGACTTGCACGCGGCTGGCATTGGCGTGCTGGGAGATATTGCTGAGCGACTCTTGCAGGATACGGAACAGGGCCGTGGCGCACTGGTCGCTCAAATAAATATCGTGATGGCTTTCGCTCACTTCGCAGGCGATGCCCGTGCGCTGGCGAAATTGCGCCACCTGCCATTCGACGGCCGCATTCACGCCGAGGTCCAGCACGGTTGGACGCAAGTCGTTGATGATTTGCCGTACGCTTTTAATCGTGGCGTCGATCTGCTCCAGGGTCGATCTGGCGCGGGCGTTCAGGCGCGGGTGACGGCGCTGCGTGCGCGAGGCCAGCATGTCGGCATCGATGCGCAGCACCAGCAGGTTCTGTCCCAGGTCGTCGTGGATTTCGCGCGCGATGCGCTTGCGCTCTTCTTCCTTGATCTGGTCGGCGTGGGCTGCCAGGCGGCGCAGTTTCTGGTGCGACAGCTGCAGGCGGATCTGGCTGGCGCGCAATTCCTCCGTCATGCCCGTCGCCAGCTGGATGGCGCGCCGGCGCGACGACGCCAGGGTGTGAAACAGCATGTACAGCAGCATGGTGCTGGCAAAACCGGTCAGCAGGGCCAGCCACGGCAGGAAGGCGCCGAAGCGCGTGTACAGGTCGCTCTTGCGCACACTGAACAGCGCTTGCCACGCGCGGCCATTGTGGTCGATCAGCATCGTGCTGCTCAGATACCGCCCCGAGTTGCCGGGCAGCCACCATGGTGCACGCATGCCCCACGTCGTGCTGTCGAAGATGGGGCGCATGTCGTGCGGCAAGTCCAGCTGCTCGCGCGCTTGCGGGCCGATATCGAACAGGGTCAGGCGGACATTGCGTACCGGCATGTCGGCCAGCGCGCTGCGCATCATCGTCACCAGATCGTAGCCGACGCCGACGGAACCCTGGTAGGCCGCGCGCCTTTGCCCCACCGTGCCGGTGGGCATGCCGAAGCGGTACACGGGCATGCGCATGGCCATGCCCGTCAGCTGCGGCCGCCCTTCCATCGGCACGGGCACGCCGGAATTGCTGATCTGCCCCGTATCGCGCGACTGTGCCAGCGCTTCGGCGATCAGGGGCCGCGAAGCGATGTCATAGCCAAACTTTTCCGGGGCGCTGGCAATCGGTTCGAGGTATACCATCACGGAGTAATGGGGGCGCGGCCCGGGCGGATGGATGGCAAACGCCGGATAGCCATCGCGCCCGGGCGGATGGTCGTGCTGCATGGCCGCTTCGAAGGCGGGGCGCTGCGACTCGTCGAGTTCCCGGCTGTAATTGAGATTCATCACCCCCGGATAGTTCTGTTGCAAGTCCATGTTCGCCACGTAGCGGTGGAATTGCTCGCGGCTCACGTGTTCGTTGGCGTGGAACAGGCTAGCCGTGCCGCGCAGCAAGTTGGCATACGACTTGATGCGCGACGCGATGTTTTTCTGGGTAGTGCGCGCCAGATTGTTGAACAGCTCGCTGGCATCGTTTTCGATCGACAGCGAGGCGGCCATGTAGAACAGCAGGCCCACCAACAACGACACCACGAAACCGAGCAGCCAGAGCGGTCTTTTTTCAGCAGATAAAGGGTGTTTGCCGGCAGTAGTAGACATCGCCATCCGCATCAGGAAGAGGAATCGGTGCCGCCCGTGTGCTGGAGGCTGTACCAAGTTGCACAAGCACTAATGACATTGCAAATTGTTCAATAGCTGCCTAATATACAAAATTATCGTGAATGTAGTCAACAGGCAATATTTCGCTGGTGACTATGTTGCTGAAAAGAAAAAAACCGCCGAAGCGGTTTTTTTGTGAGCAACATGACGGCTTATTTTGCCGGCTGCCAGCTGTCTTTCAGGGTGACGATGCGGTTGAAGACGGGCTTGCCAGGCTGGCTGTCGACCCGGTCGGCCGCGAAATAGCCGTGGCGCTCGAACTGGAAGCGCTGTTCCGGCTGGGCCAGTTCCGCGCCCGGTTCCAGCCAGGCTTGCACCACTTCCTTGGCCAGCGGATTCAAGGCCAGCTTGAAGTCCTTGCCGCCCGCGTCCGGCTGCGGGTCCGTAAACAGGCGGTCGTACAGGCGCACTTCGGCGGGAATGGCCGTCGGCGCGCTGACCCAGTGCATATTGCCCTTGACCTTGTAGTTGGCGCTGCCTTCCGTGCCCGACTTGCTGTCCGGGAAGTAGGTGCAATGCACGGCAATGACCTTGCCGTCTGCATCCTTGTCGTAGCCCGTGCATTCGATCACATAGCCATAGCGCAGGCGTACCTTGCTGCCCGGCTTGTCGGCTATCGGTGGATACAAACGGAAATAGCCTTTGTTCGGCACTTCCATGAAGTCGTCTTCCTCGATCCACAGCTCGCGCGAGATGGGGAAGGTGCGCAAGCCCCGTTCCGGGAAGTGCGGATGCACGGGCGCCGTGCATTCCACGCTCTCGTTTTCAGGGAAATTGTCGATGATCAGTTTCAACGGACGCAGCACGGCCACCGTGCGCGGCGCCTTCGGGTCCAGGTCTTCGCGCAAACAGCCTTCGAGAACGCTGTAGTCGATCCAGCCGTCGGATTTGGTCACGCCCGTGCGTTCGCACATCAGCTGGATTGCTTCCGGCGTGTAGCCCCGGCGGCGCATGCCCACCAGGGTCGGCATGCGGGGGTCGTCCCAGCCGTCGACGATTTTTTCTTCTACCAGCTGGCGCAGCTTGCGCTTGCTGGTGACGATGTAGGTCAGGTTCAGGCGCGAGAATTCGAACTGGCGCGGCACGGGCTGCTGGAAGAAGCCGCCGGCCGACAGGGTTTCCAGCAGCCAGTCGTAGAACGGGCGGTGGTCCTGGAACTCCAGGGTGCAGATCGAATGCGTGATGTTTTCCAGCGCGTCCGAGATCGGGTGCGTGTAATCGTACATCGGGTAGATGCACCAGGCGTCGCCCGTGCGGTGATGATGCGCATGGCGGATGCGGTAAATGGCCGGGTCGCGCAAGTTCATGTTCGGCGAACTCATGGCATCTTCGCTCATCTTCGCGCGCAGAATGTGCTCGCCATCCTTGAACTGGCCCGCCTTCATGGCGCGGAACAGGGCCAGCGACTCGTCGCGCGGACGGTCGCGGAATGGCGAATTCTTGCCAGCCTGGCCGAAATTGCCCCGGTTGGCAGCCATGTCTTCGGCGCTTTGGCTGTCCACATAGGCAAAGCCGGCCGTGATCAGGTATTCGGCCATCGCATACAGCTGGTCGAAGTAATCGCTCGCGTAGTGCAGGTGGCTCTGGCCATCGGCATGCTTCGGTTCCCAGTCAAAGCCCAGCCATTTCACGCTGTCCATGATGGTGTCGACGTATTCCTGTTCTTCTTTGGCCGGATTGGTGTCGTCGAAGCGCAGGTTGCACTGGCCGGCGTAATCGCGCGCCAGGCCAAAGTTGACGCAGATCGACTTGGCGTGGCCCACGTGCAGGTAGCCGTTCGGCTCTGGCGGAAAACGCGTGATCACCTGGGGCAGTCCGGGACGCACGTGGGCGCCGGCAGCCAGGTCGGCTTCGATGATGTTACGCAAGAAATTGGGCGCCAGCGCTGGCGCGGCGGTATTCGGTTTATCGTTGCTCATTGATCAATGCGGAAGAGTGACAGTAAAAAGCATTTTACCGTACCGCAAGCGCTTTATAAGCACGTATTTGACCCCATATCCCAGCATGCAAGGGACGCGGGCGCCGTTCTATAGGATAATCTGCCTTTAATTAGCAAACAAATCGTGACCCCGGAGCCATTTATGGAAAATTTATATAACGTCCTCGGTGTCGCGCCCAATGCCAGCGACGATGAAATCAAGAAGGTTTACCGTTCGCTGGCCATGCGCTTCCACCCCGACCGCAACCAGGCCCCCGGCGCCGAGGCGCGCTTCAAGAGCGTCACCAAGGCGTATGAAATCCTGGCCGACCCGGCCAAGCGCGCCGAATACGACCAGAGCGTGAATCACCGCATCATCATCGATCCGGAAGCGGAAGCCTATGCCTTGTGGTGTGGCGTGTTCCGCCTGCATGGCACCGTCCTGCCGGCAGATTAAGCCTGCTGGCGGCCGCCCGGCCAGCCCGAATGATTTGAAAAACAACAAACAATGGTGCTTTTGCTTTTAAGTAAAAGTGCCGCGCATCACATTGGAAAGCACAGCATGAGAAGAGTACACCCTGAATTCGCGTACCAGTCGCGCGAGCTGGAAGGCCAGATCGATGGCATCCTCGGCGACCCGCCTAACCGCAAGAATTATAAAAGCATGGTTGATGCGCTGGTCAGCGAGTACGCCAGCGGCGGCGGCATCGAAGACGTGAACATGCTGGCCTTCGCGCTGGTCGATCACATTACCTTCAGCGACCCGAAAGGCTTGCTGGCCGAAAGCGAAGACTACGAGTTTGGCGACCCGGCCCGCGTGTTCTCCATGGCCGCCTGCGCCGCGCCGGAAGCGGCCAAGATGTACGCCGCCATCGAAGAGAGCTTCCCCGACCTGGCCCGCCAGGCCATCATCACGGCATTTTTGCACAAGAATCCGCGCCTGTGGGACGACGACGACCAGTCGCTCGACCAGCTGGCTGCCAATGACGACGGCGACGACGATCACGACGAAGACGAAGCCACCGACGATTTCGCCCAGATGTTTGACCAGGATGGAGATGACCATGGCCGATAACAAGGATGAACAAAAAAGCAACCTGCCCGCGCTGACCAAGCAGGTCACGGAATTGGTGCTGTCCGGTTCGCTGGGCCACGCCGAGCAGGCGTTTGCCGACGCGGCCGACCAGTATGGCGATCTTGCCGTGGTGGAAGTGCTGAGCGCCATCCCGCCGCAAGTGACGGCCCTGCACCTGGCCGGCTTTGACGGCGGCAAGATGTCGCTGGCTACCTTGCTGGTACCGCCGAAGGCCTGGGCCGACAGCCTGGCCTTCATCGCCGCCACCTGGAGCGACGACCAGATCGAGGATGATCCGGAACGCATCGCCGAGTCGCTGTTCGCGCACATCCACGGCGTGGTGTTTTCCACCGACGATGCCGAGCGCCGCCGCGAGCTGCTGCTCGAAGCGTCCGCCACCGACTGGGGCGCCACGGCGTTCGCCATTCTGTTCTCGATGGCGCCGAAGGAAATCCTTGAGGTGGCGGGTGAAATCGTCATCAAGGGACCGTATGTGACGGGCGTGACGTCGTCCGACAACGACGTCGTGCCGCTGGCTATTGAGCTGGCGCAAGCGAATGAAGACGGCTGGGACCGTTCGCTGTTCGAACTGTTCCCCGACTTCCGCCACAGCGCCGACCTGGCCGATGCCGAATACTCGGACGACCCGGACGAAGAACCGACCATGTTGCAGCGCAGTACCAAGGAATTGCTGTACCGCCTGCGCAAGCAAGTGCCGAGCACGCGCAGCGCACCGCGTTCCAGCACGCGCCGCAGCCTGGGCACCGGTATTTTCTCGTAATGAAAGCAGGGAACGTCTAATGCTGCCAGCAATTGTTGTAGAGAATCTTCCGCGCCTGGTGCGCGCCATCAAGCTGTTGCCGAACGACCCGCGCGAGGATGCGGCGCTGGACCTGGCCGATGAATTGACGGGCATCACGGCCATGGTGGCCGAGAAGTTCACGAATGAACGCACGGCCGACGGCATCCAGAAAGCGCTGTTCCTGACGGTGGGTGGCGTTTCGCTGGGCCTGGAGCAGGCCGTCACACATGAAGGCGACCAGGCCGCACTCGATTTCCTCGTCGAGCATGGCGCCGAGCACGCGTTCCAGGTGGGTTTCCGCCTGATCAAGGAGCTGTCGCAGTTGCCGGAAGACGCTCTTGTCGGTGAGTACGACCAGGACCCCGTCTACCTTGCGCGCCGCCTGCGCGAGCTGTTCATCGATATTTGCCAGGCCGACCCTAACCAGAACTGGGCCGGTTATGAAAAGTACGCGGTGCAGTTGCAACAGCGCAAGGAAGTGCAAGCCGTGGTGCGCCTGGCCAGCTGGCTGCGCCGCCACCACGACAACGGCCCTGTCAGCGATAGCGACTTGAATGCCGAGGGCGTCATTGCCGTGGCCATCATCTTCGCCATCGAAGGCGGCGGGCGCATCATGGCGCGCACGGGTCAAAAGGAGTTTGAACGCTTCGTGCGTTCCGTGCGCAAGAACAAGCCCGACTTCGAGGAAGGCTGGGCCGCCCTGGTGGCCAAGGTGCCGGTGCAGCATCACCCCGTGCTGCTCGACCGCATAGAATCCTACCGCCGCAGCTGTACCGTGGTGCATAAAATCCTTACGCGGGCCAGCATGAAAAGCCTGTTCGAGGACCTGGAAAATTATGCGGGTTCCGAGCTGGACGCGGATTATTCGTAATCCAACGCTGTTGTCGGATTACGCGGCGGCTTCGCCACCGCTAATCCGACCTACGACTCAACGTAGGCCGGCATGCGCCGGCCTATTCTTTTTCCTCCAGCGCCGCTGCCTCGGCCAGTTTGACAAACGCCGCCACCAGCGGCGACGATTCTTCTTCCCGTTGTGCCAATAACAAGCTGGTGCTCGCCTGCGGATCGGCGATGGGACGGTAACACACGCCATCCATGCGGATGCGGTCGAACGAGGCGGGCAGCACGGAAATGCCGCAGCCGGCCGCCACCAGGCCGATGATGGTCGACGCTTCGCCCGCTTCCTGCGCTACCTGGGGCACGAAGCCGGCCGCCTTGCACAGGCGGAAGATCTGCGGATAAATCCCCGTGCCCGCATCCTTGGGATACATGACAAAACTTTCGCCCGCCATGTCGGCAATGGCGATGGCATCCTTGGCCGCCAGCGCGTGGGCAACAGGCAGCACGAGGAACAGCGGGTCCTTGCGCAGTTCCGTCAGGCGGATATCGTCTGGATACGTCGTTTCCGGCGGGCGCACGAAACCCAGGTCCATCGTCCTGCCTGAGATCGCTTCGAGCTGATGCAAGGTCGCCATTTCGTGCAAGGTCAGGGTGACATGCGGGAATTGCTGGCGGTAGCGGTTGATGACGGTGGCGAAATACGGCGTAAATGGCGTGGAGAAGGTAAAGCCGATGCGCAATTCGCCCGCTTCACCCCGCTGCGCCCGCCGCGCCGTGACGGCCGCCTGTTCCGACAGAGCCAGGATGCGCCGCGCATCATCGAGGAAGAGTGCGCCCGCCTGCGTCAGCCGCACGGAGCGCTTGTTGCGCTCAAACAACTGCGCACCCAGTTCCCCTTCCAGCGCCTGGATCTGCTGGCTCAGCGGCGGCTGGCCGATATGCAGCCTTTCGGCCGCGCGCGTGAAGTGCAGCTCTTCGGCGACGGCGACGAAGTAACGCAGGTGGCGCAATTCCATTGTATGGTCCGATTCAGTAATCGTTTTAAAGTATGAGTTGGGCCTTAAATATATATTGGACGATATGAGTTGGCAATCCTAAGATGAAAACTCGCTTCTCTTTCGAAACATGGCCATGTCTGATTCATCGCTTGCTTATGCCTCCGCCGCCACCCCGGCGCTTACGCCTGTTGCTCCGGCCGCTCCCGCTCCCCGTTCTGCCATCGCCAAGGGGACGGCGGAATTCAAACGCAGCAACCGCGCCCTGTTCTTCGGCGGCTTTTCCACTTTCAGCTTGCTGTATTGCATCCAGCCCCTGTTTCCCCTGTTGTCGCAGCAGTTTCATTTGACGCCGGCGCAAAGCAGCTGGTCCTTGTCCGTGTCGAGCGGCTTGCTGGCCATCTCGCTGGTGCTGCTCAGTGCCGTCTCGGACCGCATCGGCCGCAAGCCGCTGATGGTGGCGGCTATGTTTTCCGCCGCAATACTCACCATTCTGTCCGCGTTTGCCCAGGATTATGCGCAACTGCTGGCCATCCGCGCCGCGCTGGGCGTGGCCCTGGGCGGCATGCCGGCCGTCGCCATGGCTTACCTGGGCGAGGAAATCGAGGGGCCATCCTTGGGCCTGTCGATGGGGCTATATATTGCCGGCAGCGCGTTTGGCGGCATGTCGGGACGCTTGATCGCCTCTTTGCTCAGCGATATCCTCTCGTGGCGCTGGGCCCTGAGCGTGCTGGGCGTGGCCGGTGTGCTGGCGGCGTTAGAGTTCTGGCGCAGCCTGCCCGCATCGAAAAACTTCGTGCCCAGTACCAAGGGGTGGAACGCCTTGCCGCATGCCATCAAACAGCATTTTTCCGACCAGGGTTTGCCGTGGCTGTTCTGCCTGGCTTTCGTACTGATGGGGTGTTTCGTCAGCCTGTACAACTACATCGGCTACCGCCTGCTGGCCGCGCCATTCGGCTTGCGCCAGAGTACGGTTGGCTTGCTGGCCTTTTTGTACCTGATCGGCATCTTCAGCTCCGTCTGGGCGGGCCGTCTGGTGGACCGCCTGGGGCGCCGGGGCGTGCTGTGGATCATGCTGTCGGTGATGCTGTCCGGCATTTTATTGACCCTGTTTGATTCCCTGCCGCTGATCGTCATCGGCATGGCGCTGGCCACGTTTGGCTTTTTTGCCTCGCACTCGATCGCCAGCAGCTGGGTCAGCCGCCGGGCGCGCGCGCCGCAGGCGCTGGCCTCGGCCTTCTACCTGCTGTTCTATTACCTGGGTTCAAGCCTGATCGGTTCCGCCTCGGGCATGATGTGGGGCTTCGACGGCTGGACGGGCGTCATCATCATGCTGGGCCTGTGCCTGGGCGGCGGCGTGCTGATCGCCTTGCGCCTGCGCCATCTGCAGCCGCTGGGCGCGCGCGAAGCGGTGGGCTGAGGCCGCTATTTGGGGCAGTTGCCGATCATCGTTTCCCCATTCTTGCCCGCGCGCGTGGTCACGCACAAGGTGCCCAGCGCGCTGGTGATCTTGTAGGTGCGGCTGCCCCTGGCCGCATTTGCGCCCACTTCCTCAATTTTTGACGCTTCATACCATTTCGGCGGCACGGCTGCGTAGGCCTCGGCAAAGCCTTGCTGCATGCGCTTGTAGCCTGTGTCGTCGAATTTCTCCCCGCCACGCTGTGGGAATTCCTTGCGCAAATCCCTGTCGATCTTGCCCACGTCGCGTTTGGCTTGTGCCAGGATCTCGGCCGCGCTGGGCGCTGGCGGCGCTGTGATCGCTTCTGGCGTTGCTGGCGCTGGCGCCAGTTCGATGCTGGGGGCGGGCAGGGGGCGGCTGGTTGGCGCCGCCACTGGCAGGCGTGGAGGGCGCACGGCGGCCGGTTTGATGCTGGGCAACGGTAGGGGCTTGGGCGGCGCGGGGAGCGTGTGGCGCAGCCAGGTGATGGCCGGACCCTGCGGCAGGTGCTCGTCACTGGCAAGGCGGGGCCGCGACTGCAGTATGACATATGCCAGCCCCGCGTGCAGCAGGACGATCAGCAGCAGGCCGGGCGCGCGGCGGGGCAGGATGGGCAACGAGGTCATGGCAGGCATGGTAGTTCGGGTACGCCAATGTATCTGAGGTATTTGATCATTATCTAAAATGTCACAAGCGCTTACAAAAAAGTGCCTCATGGAAATTGTGATGTCATGGCCGCGGGTGGGGAACCCTGCGCCAGCTTGGCGATCCAACCCGGATACCACGCGAACAGGAGATGATCATGATGCAGGCAAAGGAGGTGGCACGGCGCTTTGGCGCCATCGAACACGCGATCGGCCAAGCGGCCCAGCTGTGCGGCAAGCAGCTGGGCATGTCCGTGGACTTGAAGGATTGCATCGAGCAGCTGGACCAGCAAAAGAGTGCCGTGCGGCAAGCCATCGACACGCATGACGATGCGCGCATCCGCCAGGCCGTCGACCAGATGGAATCGCTGGGCGACCGCGTCAAGCGGGCGTGCGGCACGGCGTCCAGCGTGACGCCAGAACTGAAGAGCGCCGTGCTCAAGGTCCACGATGAACTGTCGGACCTGAAGCACCAGCTGCATTAGGCCTTGGCTCTTGAACGCCTTACATCTGGCGGAACAGATGGGCATATAAAGGACTGACGCGCAGCTGCGCAGGATGCTGGCGCAGGGTCAGTGACAGCTTGCCCGCCTCGTCGCGCACGGCCGTGGCGATGGCACTGGCATTGACGATGGTGCCCCGGTGGATTTGCCAGAACTGTTGCGGGTCCAGTTGGGGCAAGAGTTCCTTCAGGCTCGTGCGTATCAGCGCTTCGCTGTCCTGGCACACGACGTTAATGTATTTGTCCAGCGCCTCGAAATACACGACGTCGGCAAGCGCGATCATGCGCACGCTGTTGCCGACGGCCGCCCGTATCATTTGCAGGCGGGGCGCGGGCGGCAGCATGGCTTGCAGCTGGCTCAGCAAGCGGGCCATGTTGTCGTCGCTGGCGGACGCTGTTGTCTCCGTCGCCGCCATGGGCGCCGTCGTGGCGGCTGGCGCTGCCGCTGGGGTTGCTGTTGTTGTGCCGTTGCCGCTGTCGCGCAGGCGCTGCTGCAGGCGCTCCACCGTCTTGCCCAAGCGCGTATCGTTGACGGGTTTTAGTACGTAATCGGCGGCCGCATGCTCGAAGGCGGCCAATGCGTATTCATCATAGGCTGTGACGAACACGATGTGAGGAAACGCAATGCCGTCGGGCCATTGTTCCGCCAGTTCTTCGGCCGCTTCCAGGCCCGTCTTGCCTGGCATCTTGATGTCGAGAAATAGTATGTCGGGCTGCAGCGCCAGGCCTTGCCGCAAGGCTTCCACGCCATTGGGGCAGGTGGCGACGATGTCGAGTTCCGGCCACAGCCGCTGCAAGGCGTGGGCGAGGGCGGCGGCGAGGATGGGTTCGTCTTCGGCGATCAGGGCGCGTGGCGCACGCGCAGTGTGGTGGCTCATGTGAGGTGGCTCATGATGGTGGGTGGAAGGGGGAGTGTCAGGCGGGCGGTCGCGCCTGCCGGATGGTTGGGGACCAGCGACAGGCTGGCGGCATCACCATGCATGCCGCGCAGGCGTTCGCGGATATTCGCCACGCCCAGGTGCGTGCCCTTGGTCTGGCCCGGATGCCCGAGGCCCAGGCCATCGTCGCTGACGGTCAGCATCAGCACGCCGCCGTCCGTCGACGCCTGCACGTGGATATGGCCGCCTTCGATCTTCGGTTCCAGGCCGTGCTGGATGGCGTTTTCCACCAGCGGTTGCAGCAGCATGGGGGGCACCTTGATCTGGCGCAAGGCCTCGGGCAAGTCCAGCGTAAAGCGCAGGCGCGCACCCATGCGGATGGACATCAGGCCCAGGTAGGCTTGCATCAGGGAAAACTCCTGCTCCAGGGTGGTGAATTCGGCGCGCGAGGAAGAAAGGGTGGCGCGCAAATACTGGATCAGCTGATCGAGCAGCAACTGGGCGCGCTCAGTATCAAAGCTGATCAGGCCCTGCAAGTTGGCCAGGGTATTGAACAGCATATGCGGTTCGATTTGTGCCTGCAGCAGCTGCAGTTGCGCTTGCATGGCCTGGCGGGCAACGGATTCGGCACGGGCTTTTTCCTGGGCTGCCTCCATTTGCAGGCGTGCAATTTTTTCTCGGCTGCCAAAAAACAGGATGGCCGCCCCCGCCGCCGCCAAGGTGAAGACCGTCATGCTGACATTGCGCGGCGACATGGAGACGGGCGCGGGAACGTCGATATTGGCCAGCCAGCCGAACAGCATGGTGCCGCCTACTTGCGCCACGGCGGCGCTGACGATGATGAGGGCCGTGAAGGGGAGCACTGGGGCACGCCGTTGTTCGCCCCACCACGCCAGGCGGATGCCGTCGATGAGCAGGAAGGCGATGCTGCCGATGCACATGGACGCAAGCAGGTTGAGCCAGAAGCTTTGTCCGCCGCTCAGCACGTAGGTGATGAAGAGGGCGCACAGGACATTGAGCAATAGCGCATAGCGCGCATCGCCCAAGAGGCGTCGGTAGGGGAAGCCCTTCTTGCGGGGGGCGGTGTCTGTCGTGTGCATGCGGGACCGCTTTCGGATGGGCATTCTGGTTGGCAATGCGGCAATTATGGGCGGCTCTGCATGCGGGCGCAACGCCGCTGCGACGAAACAGGGCAGGCGTGGCGCCAATCGCCTGATCGCGTCCTTTACATGGTGGCGCTGGCACGCGATGATGGCAAGAGGTCTTGACCGACAACCTCCTCATGATAAAGGAACCCCATGTGGCCCTATCCACGCATCCTGGCGCACCGCGGCGGCGGCACCCTGGCGCCTGAAAACACCCTGGCTGCCCTGCGCTGCGGCCTGGCCTACGGCTACCGCGCCGTGGAATTCGACGTCATGCTGGCGTCCGACGGCGTGCCCGTCGTCGTGCACGACCCCGAGCTGGGCCGCACCGTGGCCGGCAGCGGCCATATCAACGATTACACGGCCGCGCAGTTGGCGGCCATGGAGGCGGGCGCCTGGTTCGGTGCTGCCTTCGTGGGCGAAGGCGTGCCCGCGTTTGACGCCGTCGTTGCGTATTGCAAGGCGCAGCGCATCTGGATGAATATCGAAATCAAGCCGGCGCCCGGCTTCGACGTGCAGACAGGGACGGCGGTGGCGCGGGCCACGCGCGATTACTTTGCGCAAGAAATCGCGGCTGGCCAATTACTGCCGCTGTTGTCGTCGTTCAGCATCGAAGCCCTGCAGGCGGCGCGCCAAACGGCGCCGGAACTGGCACGCGGCTGGCTGGTCGAAGCCATTCCCGCTGACTGGGAATGCACGGCGAAGGAACTGGGCGTGGTGGCCATCCATTGCGACCATCGGCAGCTGACGCCGGAACTGGCGCAAGAGGTAAAAGGGAGGGGATTTGGACTGTTTTGCTACACCGTCAACACGCCCGAACGGGCCAGCGAGTTGCTGGCCTGGGGCGTGGACGGCTTTTGCACGGACAGGATAGATTTGATCAAGGCTGGCCAAACTGAACCCTGAAAAGAATGGAACGCAGAGCCCCCGCAAAGTACGATCTAAGGCGTAGGTCGGATTAGCGGGGCAAAGCCCCGCGTAATCCGACAACATTGTTGATGTTATTGGTGTTGTCGGCTTACGCGCTTGCGCGCTAAGCCGACCTACGTTTCAAACAGCTTAGAAAGTTACGCGCATGCCGACCGTCACATTGCGCCCCGTCAACGGCGCCGCATTCTTGATGAAGGAAGTATGGCTGTACGCCAGTTCATTCGTCAGATTGTTCGCCTTGACGTAGAACTGGGCGGGCGTGGTACCGATGCGCGTGTCGTAGTTGGCGGAGAGGTTCAGCATGTTGTAGCCAGGGGTTGCCGTTTCGAACGCGGCGATTTTGTCCTGCTTGCCCACGCGGTAGAACTCGGCCACGCCGCTCCACGCCTGCCAGTTGGCGTCAAACTTCACGCCGAGGCGCTGGGCGGGGATGCGCGGCAGGTTGCCACCGCCGTCGGCCAGCTTGGCCCGCACATAGTCGCCGAACACGCTGGCGCCGAACATGGGGTTCAACTGCTGGCGGACTTGTCCTTCTACGCCTGTAAACGTGGCGTCGCGCTGGGCGTACTGGATCAGCTGGAAGCCTTCATGGCTGTCCAGCGTGCTGCCAAAGATGTAGTTATCTACCTTGTTGCGGTAGGCGCTGGCCGAGAATGTCGTGGCGCCCGCATATTTGCGCAAGGTCAAGTCGATATTGTTGGACGTTTCCTTGCCCAGGTTTTGATTGCCCAGTTCATACGTGGCCGTGGCCATGTGCACGCCGTGTGCATATAGTTCCTCGGCGCTGGGCAAACGGTGCGTGCGCGAGATGGTGGAACCGAGCGAATATTGCGGCGCGAATTTCCATACGGCACCCAGCGACACGGACGTGCCCTTGGCGCTGCGGTCCTGCAAGGTGGCGCTGTCGACCGTGATGTCTTGCCATTCGTGGCGCAAGCCCGCCTCGAAGCGCCATTGATCGAGCTTGTATTCCTCGACCAGGAAGGCGGCGTGTTTCTTCGTTACCGTGGGCGCCACGTAGGCTTCCTCGCCCAGGGCGGAGAAATCGCGCTTCGACGTTTGCAGGCCGACCACGCCGCGCCAGCCGAAGAGGGGATGGTGTTCCATTTCCAGGCGCGCGTCGTGGCCCTTGTTTTTAAACGTGGTGGCGATTTCCGCACCTTCGATTTCATCGTGCTTGTAGTCGGTGAACGCGGCGCGCAGGCGCAGCTTGGCGAAGCCGGGCATGGGATCGCGCAATTCGCCGCGCACGTCCCAGCGCTCGCTCTTCAGCTTCACGAACGGCACGCTGCCGTGCTCGTGGTCATGTTCCTCTTCAGCACCGTGGTCGTGGCCTTCGTGGCCGCCGCAATGCAGGTGCGCGCCGTGCGGGTGGCAGCTCTCGAATTCGTGGTTGTGGCCCGGCAAGCCGTATTGCGCATGCTGGCTGGTGAAGGCCAGGCCCAGGAAACCGCGAGATCCCACCCACGACACGCCCACGCTACCCGTATCCGTCTTGTTGTAGCTGCCGGCCACGTTGGAGCCGCCTTCCCAGCCGCTGCCGACCTTGTATTCTTTCGCGTCGCGCTTGACGCCTTCCGCGTGGAAGGCGATGTTGCCGGAGCCGCCAGTGACTTCAAAGGCGCCCGCCTTTTCGCGCGCAGCCGAGTTGGCGCGCACTTCCGCGCTGCCTTCAAAGCCTTTTGCCGGCACGCGTGTGGGGATTTTCTTGTCGATCACATTGACCACGCCACCGACGGCGCCGCCGCCGTAGGCCAGCGCTGACGGGCCACGCAAGACTTCAATCTGTTCCGACAGCATCGGTTCGGCCGCCACGGCATGGTCGGGGCTGATGGTCGAGGCATCCTGCACTTCGGCGCCGTCGGACAGCACCTTGACACGGGGGCCATCCATGCCGCGAATGATGGGACGGCTGGCGCCGGCGCCGAAATGGCTGGACGTGATGCCGGGCTGGCCGGCCAGGGTTTCGCCCAGGGTCGCCTCGCGGGCGCGCACCAGTTCCTCGCCTTCCAGTACGGTGACTGGCGTGCTCATGTCGTCGCTGCCCAGGGCCAGTGCGCTGGCCGAAACGGTGACGGCAGGCAAGGTGGCCGCCTGCTGCGCCAGGGCGCTGGCAGGGGCGGCAAAGGCCAGCATGATGGCCAGCGCGAGGGGAGTGGGTTGTTGAGGACGGACGGACATGGGCAAGAGTTCCTTTATCGGCTATCGGTGTTTGCGGGGTTTGGGCAGGCTGTTGCCGGATGGGGAGACTGCCCGAAGATGATAATGATAACCCATTATCATTACTGTGTGACAGTTTTTCCGGGTAGTGCAAGAAGGCGGATGGTGTATTCTGTCGGCTATGGAACGCACAACACGTCAAAAAACCGCTATTCAAGCCGCCATCGAGTCGGCCCAGCGCCCCCTGTCGGCGCAGGAAATCCTCGAACAGGCCAGCTTGCAGGTGACGCAGCTGGGCATCGCCACCGTTTACCGCAATCTGAAATCGCTGGTGCTGGAAGAAAAAGTGCACGTGGTGACCTTGCCGGGCGAAAACCCGCGCTATGAGTCGAACACGGCAGCCAATCACCACCACCACCATTTCCAGTGCACCACGTGCCAGCGTGTGTTTGACGTGCATGATTGTCCGGGCGACTTGAAACGCATGGCGCCACAAGGCTTTGTCGTCGAGCGCCACGAGCTGACCCTGTACGGCCGCTGCGCCGACTGCAATGCCGCCGCCGGCGCCAGTACGGCTTCCGCTGGCGCGGCCCCGCACGCCTGCGCCAGCGGCCACGACCCGGCCTGAGCGGGCAGGGCTGCATTGCTGGGCAGGCTTGCAACAATGCTGTCTGCCCGGCGTCAATTCCCGTACCCATATCACGTATAATCTTCCCTTTAAAGCTGCCGCCACTCTTTGCCAAAAAAACATGAAATCATCTGAAATCCGCGACAAGTTCCTCAAATTTTTCGAATCCAAGGGCCATTCCATCGTCCGTTCCAGCTCCCTCGTGCCAGGCAACGATCCGACCTTGCTGTTGACGAACAGCGGCATGGTGCAATTCAAGGACGTGTTTACGGGCACGGACAGCCGTCCGTACACGCGTGCCACCTCCGTGCAGCGCTGCGTGCGCGCCGGCGGCAAGCACAACGACCTGGAAAACGTCGGCTACACGGCGCGCCACCATACTTTCTTTGAAATGCTGGGCAACTTCAGCTTCGGCGACTACTTCAAGCGCGATGCGATTCAATACGCGTGGGAACTGCTGACCAAGGTGTATGGCTTGCCGGCTGAAAAGCTGACGGTCACCGTGTACATCGAAGATGACGAAGCGTACGATATCTGGGCGAAAGAAATCGGCGTGCCCGTCGAGCGCATCATCCGCATCGGCGACAACAAGGGTTCGCGCTACGCGTCCGACAATTTCTGGCAGATGGCTGACACGGGCCCATGCGGTCCATGCACGGAAATCTTCTACGACCATGGCGCCGACATTCCTGGCGGCCCGCCTGGCTCGCCTGATGAAGATGGCGACCGTTTCATTGAAATCTGGAACCTGGTGTTCATGCAGTTCAACCGCGACGAAGCGGGCGTCATGCACAAGCTGCCGAAGCCGTGCGTCGACACGGGCATGGGCATGGAGCGCCTGGCCGCCGTGCTGCAGCACGTGCATTCGAACTATGAAATCGACCTGTTCCAGCATTTGATCCGCGCCGCCGCGCGCGAAACGGGCGCCACGGACCTGGAAAACAAGTCGCTGCGCGTGATCGCCGACCACATCCGTGCCGCCGCCTTCATGATTGTCGATGGCATTATTCCGGGCAGCGAAGGCCGCGCGTATGTCCTGCGCCGCATCATCCGCCGCGCCTTGCGCCATGGCCACAAGCTGGGCCAGACCAAACCGTTCTTCTACAAGCTGGTGGCCGACCTGGCCCTCGAGATGGGCGGCGCCTATCCCGAGCTGGAAGAAGCGAAAGAAAACGTCGCCAACATGCTCAAGGCCGAGGAAGAGCGTTTCGGCGAAACCCTTGAAACGGGCATGAAAGTGCTGGAAGCGCAGCTGGCCAAGGATGCCACGGGCATCGACGGCGCCACCGCCTTCACCCTGTACGAAACTTACGGCTTCCCGCCAGACCTGACGGCCGACATTTGCCGCGAACGCAATATCAGTTTCGACCAGGTGGGTTACGACGCGGCCCTGAAGGAAAGCCAGGAACTGTCGCGCAAGGGCGGCAAGACGCACAAGGACAGCAAGGTCGAGTACACGGGCGAGAAAAACACCTTCGTCGGCTACGATCAATTGACGTTCAGCAGCAAGGTCGTGGCGCTGTACGCGGCCGGCACGCCCGTGCAGGAACTGAAAGCCGGTGAAGCGGGCATCGTCGTGCTCGACACCACGCCGTTCTACGCGGAATCGGGCGGCCAGGTGGGCGATCAGGGCGTGATCAGCTCGGGCGTGGGCAGCTTTGCCGTCAGCGACACCCTGAAAGTCCAGGCCGACGTATTCGGCCACCATGGCGTGCTGGAATCGGGCGTGCTGAAGGTGGGCGACGCCGTCTCGGCGCAAGTCGACACGGCCAAGCGCGCGCGCACCATCCGCAACCACTCGGCCACGCACTTGATGCACAAGGCCTTGCGCGAAGTGCTGGGCAGCCACGTGGCGCAAAAGGGGTCGCTGGTCGACCCCGACAAAACCCGTTTCGACTTCAGCCACCATGCGCCGATGACGGCCGAGCAGATCACCGCCGTGGAAACCATCGTCAACAAGGAGATCCTGGAAAACCGCGCCACCCAAGCCCACCTGATGTCGTTTGACGATGCCGTCAAGCATGGCGCAATGGCTCTGTTCGGCGAGAAATACGGCGACGAAGTGCGCGTGCTCGACATCGGCAGCTCGAAAGAGCTGTGCGGCGGCGTCCACGTGCAGCGCACGGGCGACATCGGCCTGTTCAAGATCATCGGCGAAAGCGGTGTTGCCGCCGGCATCCGCCGCGTGGAAGCGGTGACGGGCGAGGGCGCACTGGCGCTGGTGCAAACCATCAACCGCCGTCTGGTCGAAGCGGCCAACACCCTGAAGGCGCAGCCGGAAGAACTGACTGCCCGCATCGTCCAGGTGCAAGACCATGTGAAGGCGCTGGAGAAGGAACTGGCTGCGCTGAAATCGAAACTGGCTTCTGGCCAGGGTGATGAGCTGGTCACGCAAGCCGTCGATGTGAACGGCATCAAGGTGCTGGCTGCCGTGCTGGAAGGCGCCGACGTGGCCCGTTTGCGCGAAACCATGGACAAGCTGAAGGACAAGCTGAAAACGGCCGCCATCGTGCTGGCCAGCGTGACGGACGGCAAGGTCAGCCTGATCGCCGGCGTGACTGCGGATGCGACTTCCAAGGTCAAGGCGGGTGAGCTGGTGAACTTCGTTGCACAGCAAGTGGGCGGAAAAGGCGGCGGACGCCCCGATATGGCGCAGGCGGGCGGCACCGATGCCAGTGGTCTGGCAAATGCCCTGGCAGGCGTACCGGCCTGGGTCGGCGAACGCGCGAAATAAGGCGTAAGCTAGAGGACATGCGGGGTTTTCGCCCCACAGCCCCTTGAAAACGGCCCGCAGATGATGTTTGCGGGCCGTTTTTCCGTGTGGCATCTCGTTGTGACACCACAACAGCCGATGAACTATTTTGGTGCAGCGCGTCAATGCCCCTGATTTAGAGTAGTATGTCGAAAATCAGTGCAACAAAACAATGGTGGGATATTGATGATGAGCGACACACTACTTGATACCGAGATTATGGAATTTCACAAAGAACTCGACGCGCGCGGCTTGAATTGCCCGTTGCCGATTCTGAAGGCGAAAAAGGCTTTGTCAGAGCTGCAGAGCGGGGAAGTGCTGCGCATCATGGCAACCGATCCCGGTTCCGTGCGCGACTTCCAGGCTTTCGCCAAGCAAACGGGCAATGCCCTGCTGTCGCATGTGCAAACGGGCACCGAATTCGTCTTCCTGATGCAACGCAAATAATTCTGCCAGCCGGGGCCGCCGTGGCGCGGCCTGCTTGCTACCGTGCCGTGCAGTTTTTTCTTTATTTTCACGCCCTTTTGCTGCCCTGCAGCGTAGCGGCAAACTTCCCTGAAATACTCGAAGCTGGACAATTTAGATGGATTGCTCTAACAAAAAATCGCACGATCGTGCTTAAATTCGGTTCAGGATTCAAATTTCTCTTATAATCGAACGCACAATCAGCACTTGATCCGTCATTTTTATAATTTCCCAAAGGCATAGCTATGAAAGTCTTGGTACCCGTCAAACGCGTGGTCGACTATAACGTCAAAGTCCGCGTCAAGAGTGACGGCACTGGCGTCGATACCGCCAACGTCAAAATGTCGATGAACCCTTTCGATGAGATCGCGCTGGAAGAAGCGATGCGCCTGAAAGAAGCCGGCAAGGTCACTGAAGTGGTCGCCATCTCCTGCGGCGTGACGCAGTGCCAGGAAACCTTGCGCACCGCCATGGCCATCGGCGCCGACCGCGGCATCCTGGTGGAAACGACGACTGAACTGGAACCGCTGGCAGTGGCCAAGCTGGTGAAAGCCCTGGCCGAAAAAGAGCAGCCGCAACTGATCATCCTGGGCAAGCAAGCCATCGATGACGATAGCAACCAGACCGGCCAGATGCTGGCAGCCCTGCTGGGTTGGCCGCAAGCCACGTTCGCTTCGAAAGTCGTGCTGGAAGACGGCAAAGTGACCGTCACGCGCGAAGTCGACGGCGGCCTGGAAACGCTGGCATTGACCTTGCCAGCGATCATCACCACCGACCTGCGCCTGAACGAGCCACGCTATGTGACCTTGCCGAACATCATGAAGGCGAAGAAAAAGCCGCTCGAGACCGTCAAGCCGGAAGACCTGGGCGTCGACGTTGCGCCACGCCTGAAGACCCTGAAAGTCGTCGAGCCAGCCAAGCGCTCGGCCGGCATCAAGGTAGCGGACGTCGCTACCCTGGTCTCCAAGCTGCGTACCGAAGCCAAAGTCATCTAAGCGCGGCCCCGCCGTTCAAATCTATACCCGGGGTCGGTCCTTCAGGCCTGACTTCGGCAGTTGCATATACTATTAGGAATAATCATGGTCGCATTAGTTATTGCTGAACACGACAACGCTACCTTAAAGGGCAGCACCCACCACACCGTGACTGCGGCTGCCCAGTGCGGCGGCGACGTGCACGTGCTCGTCGCAGGTTCGAACGCATCGGCTGCCGCCGCTGCCGCCGCGCAAATCGCTGGCGTGACGAAAGTCATCGTGGCCGACGCGCCCTATTTCGCCGATGGCCTGGCAGAAAACGTGGCCGAGCAAGTGCTGGCCATCGCCGGTAACTACAGCCACATCCTGGCGCCAGCCACCGCCTACGGCAAGAACATCCTGCCGCGCGTGGCCGCCAAGCTGGACGTGGCGCAAATTTCGGAAATTACCAAGGTCGACTCGCCTGACACCTTCGAGCGCCCGATCTACGCCGGTAACGCGATTGCCACCGTGCAATCTGGCGACAAGATCAAGGTCATCACCGTGCGCACCACCGGTTTCGACGCCGCTGCCGCCACCGGCGGTTCGGCTGCCACCGAAACCGTCGCCGCCGTTGCCGACGCCGGCAAATCGGCCTTCGTGGGCCGCGAACTGGCCAAGTCCGACCGTCCTGAACTGACCGCCGCGAAAATCATCGTGTCGGGTGGCCGTGGCATGGGTTCGGCCGAGAACTTCCACATCCTGGAGCCACTGGCCGACAAGCTGGGCGCTGCCATGGGTGCTTCGCGCGCCGCCGTCGACGCCGGCTTCGTGCCGAACGACTGGCAAGTGGGCCAGACGGGCAAGATCGTCGCGCCTTCGCTGTACATCGCCGTCGGTATCTCGGGCGCGATCCAGCATCTGGCCGGCATGAAAGATTCGAAAACCATCGTTGCCATCAACAAGGATCCGGAAGCGCCGATCTTTGCCGTGGCCGACTACGGCATCGTGGGTGATCTGTTCGAGATCGTGCCGCAACTGGTCAAAGAACTGGGTTAATTTCAACCCGTCCCGGTTTTGTTACTGACAAAGCCACGCCGGCCCGCCCCACACGGCGAGCCGCGCGTGGCTTTTTTCTTGGAGAAAAGAAGATGAGCTATCAAGCCCCGCTGAAAGACATGTTGTTCGTCATGAACGAACTGGCCGGCCTGGCCGAAATCCACACCTTGCCGGGCTGCGAAGACGCCACGCCCGACACGGCCGAGGCTGTGCTGGAAGAGAACGCCAAATTCTGCGGCGGCGTGGTGGCGCCCCTGAACTGGCCCAGCGACAAGGAGCCGAGTTTCTGGCACGACGGTCAAGTCACCACCTCGAAGGGCTTCAAGGAAGCCTTCAAGGCCTATGGTGAAGCGGGCTGGCAGGGCGTGCAGCATCCGACGGAGTTCGGCGGCCAGGGCTTGCCCAAGCTGCTAGCCACGCCGTGCATTGAAATGCTCAACGCGGCCAGCATCTCGTTCGCCCTGGTGGCCCTGCTGTCCGATGGCGCCATCGAAGCCTTGCTGACGGCTGGCAGCGACGAGCAAAAAGCCACGTATCTTGAAAACCTGGTGTCGGGCAAGTGGACGGGCACCATGAATCTGACGGAGCCGCAAGCGGGTTCCGACCTGGCCGCCGTGCGCACGCGCGCCGTGCCGCAGGGCGATGGCACGTATAAAGTGTTCGGCACGAAGATTTTCATCACCTATGGCGAGCACGACATGGCGGAAAACATCGTCCACCTGGTGCTGGCCCGCACGCCGGACGCGCCCGCTGGCGTGAAAGGTATTTCGCTGTTTATCGTGCCTAAATTCCTCGTCAATGCCGATGGCAGCCTGGGCGCGCGCAATGACGCCCATTGCGTTTCGATCGAGCACAAGCTGGGCATCAAGGCCAGCCCCACGGCGGTATTGCAGTTCGGCGACCACGGCGGCGCCATCGGCACCCTGGTGGGCGAGGAAAACCGCGGCCTCGAATACATGTTCATCATGATGAACGCGGCCCGCTTCGGCGTGGGCTTGCAAGGCATCGGCCTGGCCGAACGCGCCTACCAGCACGCCGTGGCGTTTGCCAAGGACCGTGTACAGTCGCGCGACCTGGCGGGGTCCACGGGCCCCGTCTCCATCATCCACCACCCGGACGTGCGACGCATGCTGATGTCGATGCGCTCGCAGACGGAGGCGGCGCGCGCGCTGGCCTACGTGGGTGCGGCCATCAGCGACGTGGCGCATCACCATCCGGAGGCGGAAGTACGCGCGGAAAGCCTGGCGACCTATGAATACCTGGTGCCCGTCATCAAGGGCTGGTCGACGGAAATGTCGCAGGATGTCACGCGCGACGGCGTGCAAGTGCACGGCGGCATGGGCTTCATCGAGGAAACAGGCGCCGCCCAGCATTACCGCGACGCCAAGATTCTCACCATTTACGAAGGCACGACGGCCATCCAGGCGAACGACCTCGTGGGCCGCAAGACGGTGCGCGACGGCGGCGCCGTCGCGAAAGCCATCATCGCCCAGGTGCGAGCCACGGAAGCCCAGTTGGGTGAGCTGAGTGGCGCCGACTTCCAGGCCATGCAGCGCCACCTGGCCGAAGGCAGCGCGGCCCTGGAAGCGGTGGTCGAGTATGTGGTGGCGAACATGAAGACGGACATCAAGGCCGTGTTCGCGGGCAGCGTGCCCTACCTGAAGCTGGCCGGCATCGTGCTGGGCGGCTGGCAAATGGCGCGCGCGGCCGTGGTGGCGCAGCAAAGGCTGGGAGAAGGCAGCGGCGACGCCTCGTTCTACAAGGCAAAAATCGCCACGGCGCGCTTCTTTGCCGACCACATCCTCTCGCAAGCGCCAGGACTGCGCGCCACCATCATCGACGGCAGCGCCGGTGTGATGGCGCTGTCGGAAGAGCAGTTTTAACCTGGGTCAGACCCCCTCGTTCGCTAACGCCGAGCTTCGATGTTAGCGTTGGCGAGGGTCTGACCCCAGCAGTTTGCTGAAGGCAGGTTGAATGAAAAAAGCGCTGGAGATCACTCTCCAGCGCTTTTTTAACCCCAAACGTAAGTGCCGGGGTCAGACCCGCCGGGTCTGACCCCAGATTTACTCTGCGTTCTTATCGGCGGGCGATGCCGTTGCCCGAATTGCGTACCAGGTCGCCAGCCGCCAGGCCTGGATCCTGGTCAAACGCGAAGTCGGCCTTGGCGCCCGTTTCGTATTGCACGGTCACGGTCCAGGTCTTGGCATTCTTCATCTGGCCTTCGACTTGCTTGCCTGCGTAGGCGCCGCCGGCGGCGCCAGCCAGGGTGGCCAGGTCCTTGCCGCGTCCGCCGCCGACCTGGCGGCCCAGCAGGGCACCGGCCACGCCGCCGCCGATCAGGCCCAGGGCGCCCCCTTCCCCCGCTTTTTCAGTAACGTTGACTGCCAGCACCTTGCCGCAATCGGCGCAGATCTGATGCTGGGGCTGTTTGGATGGCTGGCTGGCGTAGGAATTGCCCGCTTTTTGCGCAGCCTTGGCGTTGATGATGGCCTGGTCGTATTCGCCCTTGGCGTCGCGCAGGCATTGCATGCGGGCTTTCGAGCTGGTTTCTTCTGCGCACAATTTCTTGTCGTCCGCATAGCGCGTGCTGGCTTGCTTCGTGTCGTAGGCGTATTGCGCCTTCGGCGACAGGTTTTGCGCGAAGGCGGATGTGCTGAACAGGGCCGTGATGGCCACTGCGAGGATGAGTGGGCGACGAATCATGATCTTCTCCTAGGGGGTGTTAAATGTGCCAGTAATGCCGGCATTGTGAATGCAGTATAGAGGAAAATCATGATTGCTTACCAACACTTACATGTGCGTGCGGGGCGCTGGAAATAATGCCATTTCCATACGGAAATTAACCGTAGGCGCCGCCTGTGTACAGCAAGTCGAACAGGCGCGCCATGGTGGCGATCAGCACGCCTGCGCCTAGCATCAAGGTAGCGACCAGCACCACGGCCAGGGGCCAGCCCGTGTCCGACAGGCGGCCGGAGGCGGCGTTGTAGCGCGCATCCCATTTGTCGTCCGGCATCAGGCCCAGTACCAGCGCTTCCAGGAAGCCGCACAGGGCGGACAGGGTCAGTGGCAATATCTGGTAAAACCAGTCGGACTCGGGAAGCAACTGGTGCAGCAGCAGGGTGGCGGGCAGGGCGGCCAGGTGTAGCCAGCCCCAGCGGTCCTTGGTGCCATGCAGGTAGAAGCGGTGCGCGCCAAGCATGCCCAGCAGGAAGGCTAGCAAGGCGGTGCATGCCTTGTTCTTGTGCGACTGTTGCAAAATGGTAGTGGTGGTCATGGGACTCCAGAGTTGCTCATCGGTAAAGATTGCCAGTATCGGTCATTGTCTCGCTCAACGATAGCACTTTCCTGTGGCGTTTATACAATGATTTAGCTTGAATTCAAGCCATGGCCGGCACGATAGGCGCAGACGCCTATTGCGTCTTCGGCCATGACTGGTCATAATGTTTGATTAGCCCAAATTACACGCCCGTCATCATAACGCTTGCTGCCTGGCGGTAAAGCGCGCTATAATTTGCGGCTTTTTCCGCCTCAGCACACTTTTTGGAAATATTATGGTCGTTATTCGTTTAGCTCGTGGAGGCGCCAAGAAGCGCCCGTTCTTCAACATCGTCGCTACTGATTCGCGCAATCGCCGCGATGGTCGCTTCATTGAGCGTATCGGTTTTTACAACCCGATGGCGCAAGGTGGCGAAGTTCCACTGCGTATCACCGCAGACCGTCTGGCCTACTGGCAAGGCGTTGGCGCACAATTGTCGCCAACCGTTGCTCGCCTGGTTGCCAGCAACAACAAAGCAGCAGCTTAATTAGATCACTGGTTTGACGGTCAAGACTGCATCCGGGGTGAAAGTCCCCGATGACCTGGTACAGGTAGGCTATGTCTCCGGTGCTTATGGCATTGCTGGCGGGGTCAGGATCACTCCTTTCTCCGACGACGCGGATGCATTATTAAGCGTCAAAACCTGGTGGTTTGATAAACCGACCTTGCATGATGTTCAAGTCAGGCAAGCGAAGTTACACGGCGGCGACGTCGTGGCCCAGCTGGTGGGTGTGGTCGGGCGGGATGCCGCAGAAGCGCTGAAAGGCGTCTCTGTGCAAATTCCGCGTAGCCATTTCCCGACGCTGACGGCCGATGAATTTTATTGGTCCGATTTGATCGGACTGACAGTTGAGAATTTGCAAGGCGAGTGCCTCGGCACAGTGCACGACATGATGAGCAATGGTCCGCAGTCGATCTTGCGCGTCACTCCTGTCGCCACTGCCGATGAGACCGTTGAAATGGCGCCTGAGCGCCTGATCCCGTTTGTCGGCCAGTTTGTCATTAACGTTGACAAGGCTGCCAACAAGATCACGGTTGACTGGGGCATCGATTATTAAACCGCCTGCGCATAATTTTGCGCCGGGCAAACTTTGCAGGATGGTGATCGATGCAATTTGATGTCGTGACCCTGTTCCCGGAAATGTTTGCCGCGCTGACGCAGTCGGGTGTGACCCGGCGCGCCTTCGAGCAGGGTAAATGTGGCTTGTCGCTGTGGAATCCCCGCGATTTCACGACCGACAATCACCGTACCGTGGATGACCGCCCGTATGGCGGCGGCCCCGGCATGGTGATGATGGCCCGTCCCCTCGAAGCGACAATTAACGCCGCGAAGCAACGCCAGAGCGCATTAGGCCTGGCGGCGCCCCGCGTGGTGTTCATGTCGCCGCAAGGCCGTCCGTTGACGCACGAGCGCGTCACGCAGCTGAAAGCCGAACCTGGTTTGGTGATCCTGTGTGGCCGCTATGAAGCCGTGGACCAGCGTTTGCTGGACCGTTGCGTCGACGAAGAAATCAGCGTCGGCGACTTTGTCTTGTCGGGCGGTGAATTGCCTGCCATGGCGCTGATGGATGCGGTGATCCGCCTGTTGCCGGGTGTCTTGAACACCGAGGCATCGGCGATCGAGGATAGCTTCGTCAATGGCTTGCTCGATTCGCCGCACTACACGCGGCCGGAAACATATGAAGGCATGACCGTGCCGCCCGTCCTGATGGGTGGTAATCATGCCGAGATCGTCAAGTGGCGCCGCCAGCGCATGCTGGAAGCGACCGCGACAAAGCGGCCTGACCTGCTGGTCAGTGCACGTGCCGCCGGCTTGCTCAGCAAGACCGACGAAAAATTCTTGGCCAGCCTGTAAGCCGTCTCCGGACGGCCGGCAGGGTGGCCAGTAGTGCCGGGCATGTTGCCCAAATTGTGTTACCCATCCTCTACCGGGCGGATACTTGCTATCCACAGTGCGCCGGCATGATGGTTTTCGGAGTTATAAAAATGGACTTGATTCAACAATTAGAGCAGGAAGAAATTGCTCGTCTGGGTAAAACCATTCCTGAATTCGCACCAGGCGATACCGTTATCGTCAGCGTCAACGTAGTCGAAGGTACGCGCAAGCGCGCCCAGGCTTACGAAGGCGTCGTTATCTCCCGTCGTAACCGTGGCCTGAACTCGAACTTCATCGTTCGTAAGATCTCGTCCGGCGAAGGCGTTGAGCGTACGTTCCAACTGTACTCGCCGCTGATCGCTTCGATCGAAGTGAAACGCCGTGGTGATGTTCGCCGCGCCAAGCTGTACTATCTGCGTGAGCGTTCGGGTAAATCGGCGCGTATCAAAGAAAAATTGCCAAATCGCCGCGTTGTGGCGAAAGCAAGCGCGTAATATCAGCGTCTGCGTTGGGAAAAGGGGTGCCTCTGATGGTGCCCCTTTTTTTATGGTGACACCTGGCCTAAGCTGCTGCGCGTCGGCATAGGTAGCCTGCGATGCTCACCGTACCAGAGTACGGTTGCGCGTCTCGGCCACCTCTTCCTTCCGCTCGCGACGGTTTTGCCAGGTGGCTTTAATCATGAGGGAGGGGCAATGGCCACTATTGCATTTGATCCCAAGCAACTAGCCATCGATTCGATCGCCGGTGAGGCGGCGCTGGACGCCGTGCGCCTGACGCCGGACTGGCTGCGCCAGCGCCTGGCCGAACAGCCCGACTGGCAGCCCGAGATTACCCAGGATTTTCTGTCCGTGCGCGCCGTGCCCGTGCGCGCGGCTGTGCTCATTCCCCTGGTGCAGCGTCCGCAGGGCTTGACCATCTTGCTGACCCTGCGCACGGAGCACCTGAGCAGCCATGCGGGCCAGGTCAGCTTTCCCGGCGGACGCAGCGAGCCGTTCGATGGCTCGCCCGTGGCCACGGCCCTGCGCGAAACGCAGGAAGAAGTGGGCCTGGCGGGCGAGCACATAGAAGTGCTGGGCTGCCTGCCCGACTACCTGACGGGCACCGGCTACCAGGTGACGCCCGTGGTGGGCCTGGTGACGTCGCCGTTCGAACTGCGCGCCGACCCGTCCGAGGTGGCGGAAATCTTCGAAGTGCCGCTGGCCTTCCTGATGGATGGCCTCAACCATCAGCGCCTGTCGGTGGAATTGCCCGGCGGGCGGCGCTCGTTCTATGCCATGCCGTACGAGCACTTCTACATTTGGGGCGCCACGGCCGGCATGCTGCGCAATCTGTTTCACCTCTTGCGCGCGTAAAATGGTGCCCCGCACGTAATAAGTTTGATTCCAGCACTGCACTGCGCTATCGTAGCGGGCATTGCGGTATTGCTGAAAAAGACAAAAAGGACGTTTGATGACATTTCTCTCCATACTTTGCGCATTGCTGATCGAGCAGCTCAAACCTTTGCGCGCGGACAATCCGATCTACGCCGAAATCAAGAGCCTGGCAATGCGCATGGAGACCTGGTTCAATGCCGGCCATGCCAACCATGGCCGTATGGGCTGGTTCCTCATGATCGGCGTGCTGATGGTGCCGACGGCAGGCATTTACTGGCTCTTGCAGCATTATCAGCTGACCCTGCTGGCTTTTGCCTGGAACGTCCTCATCGTTTACCTGACCTTGGGCTTCCGCCATTACAGCCACTACTTTACGTCCATCCAGCTGGCCCTGAGCGCTGGCGACGAAGCCACTGCCCGCACCTTGCTGGCCGACTGGACCAAGCTCGACACGGTGGGCATGGAAGCGAGTGAAATCGCCCGCATTGCAGTGGAAAAAGCCCTGATCACCACGCATCGCAATGTATTTGGCGTGTTCTTCTGGTTCCTGATGCCGCTGGGTCCTGCCTGCGCCGTGATGTACCGCGTGGCCGAATACCTGGCGCGTGCCTGGAACGAGCCAGAGCACATGCGCAATGAAGCCTTCGGCCAGTTCGCCGCGCGCGCCTTTTACTGGATCGACTGGATTCCCGTGCGCCTGACGGCCGTGGCATTTGCCGTGGTTGGCAATTTTGAGGATGCCATCTATGCCTGGCGCAATTTCGCCCAGCGCTGGCAGGACGAGGCTATCGGCATCATCCTGACGGCCGGCGGTGGCGCCATGGGTGTACGCCTGGGAACGCCAGCGGAAACGGCAGCCCGTGTGCTAGTGACCCCCGACATGGCCGTCGATGACAGCGACAGCGAAAGTGATATCCTGCCCGGCGAAGAGCCGGGCGCGCGCGCCTTGCAGAGCACGGTGGGCCTGGTCTGGCGCGCCTTGCTGCTGTGGATGCTGCTGCTGCTGTTGATGTCGGGCGCCGTTTTCCTCGGGTGATACGCGCGCACACGCGCCATCCATGCGCCTGGCGCGTGGAACAAGGTTAAAATAGGGGTTGGCGCGTTACGCGTGCCAGCCCCTGTTTGCATCCGCAGGGCAGATCGAGGTAGAACCCAAGTCTTCTATAAGATATAATACTGGCTTACCGCAGCAAACGTAGTTGAATTACCAGCCCGGCTTACCCGCCGGGGCCATTCACGCAATCCAGTCCCGACAAGCCACATGGCCGAGTTATCTCAAAAAACAGGGGAACTCTCAGACGAGTTCTTCATCCTTGGTCTCACCAGCAATGGCAAGCAATTCCGACCCAGCGATTGGGCCGAGCGCCTTTGCGGAGTGATGTCCTGTTTCAATCCCGAAGGTGGCGGGCGCAATGCGCACCTCCAGTATTCGCCCTACGTGCGCCCGACCGTCGTCAATGGCGTCAAGTCGGTGGTGGTCAACACCAAGCTGCGCGAGATCGAGCCGATGGCGTTTCACTTCGTGCGCGAGTTCGCCAAGGATAACGACCTGCAAATCGTCGAAGCCTGCTTCCTGCCGCCTCCCGAAGAAAAGTAAGGCCCGTTTCACTTGATATGGCGCAAAGCCCGCCACGGCGGGACGGCGCAGCATGGACAATCTGCCTCAAACGCAGTGGCGACATGCGTACTGGCGAAATCTGCAGCCTGCACACCATCCATTGCCAGCGTGACACGAGCGTGCAAGCAACTGCTGTTGATCCGCCAGCACACGCGGGCGACCTCATCGTGGCCGAACAGCCGAACAGCCGAACGGCGAGCGCCTGCCCGTCGGCATCCTCACCGACCGCAGCATCGTCAGCCCTGGACCTGGACCTGGACCCTGCCAGCCTGCTGGTGGAGCGCGCAACTGCTCACCGCCGGCGAAGACAAAGACGCCTGAGGCATCATCGAACACATGCGCGTCAACGGCATCCGCCGCTTGCCCGTGGTCAATACCCTGGTCGGCCTTTCCGGCATCCTCAGCATCGACGACCTGCTGGCCTTCCTGGCCCAGCAGATGGCCGGGCTGGCACGCATCAGCAGCGGCCAGCAGGTGCATGAAAAGCACTTGCGAAAGTAGGAGCCGGCTAGCTGTCCCGCATTGCGCAATTTCAGTCAAATCCCCTTCACCCGAAAATGCTACAGTCGCTGCTCGTTCAACGGGAAGCGTTCATGCACTATCTGGCCAAGGCACTCTGGTATATCGAATCGCATTACGCGGACAATATCTCGCTCGGCGATATCGCCCACGTGAGCGGCGCCTCGCCCTGCCACCTGACGCGCGCGTTTGGCCTGGCCACGGGCCACTCCGTGATGCGCTATGTGCGGGCGCGCCGGCTCAGCGAGGCCGCCCTCGTGCTGGCGCAGGGCGCGCAAGATATTCTTTCCGTTGCCCTGGAGTCGGGCTACAGTTCCCATGAAGCATTTACGCGAGCTTTCCGCGAACAGTTCCAGATCACGCCGGAACGAGTGCGGGAGCAACGCCACGTGGGCAAGCTCGCGCTGGTGGGGGCCATCAAAATGGATGTGGCGCCGGGCGTGCCCCTGGAGGCGCCCCGTTTCGAGCAGGCTCCCGCCTTGCTGCTGGCGGGCCTCGTTGAACGTTATCGCGCGGAAACATCTGCCGGCATTCCCGCCCTGTGGCAGCGCTTCCTGCCCCATGTGGTGCCCGGCCAGCTGGTGTATGGCGTGTGCTGCAACAATGACGACGCGGGCAATTTCGACTACCTGTGCGCCATGCCGGTGAGCGACTTTTCCCGGGCCCCCGACGGCTGGACGCGGCTGCGCATCGCGCCGCAACGCTATGCCGTGTTTCACCACCGCGGGCATATTTCCACCATTCGCGCCACCTGGCGCACGGTGTGGAACGAGTGGCTGCCCCAGTCGGGACTGGAAGTGGCCGACGCGCCCGATTTTGAACGCTACGACCAGCATTTCGATCCTGCCAGCGGCATCGGCGGCGTGGAAATCTGGCTCCCCTTGAAAGCCTGAGCATGTTCCCAAGCTTGTCTGCACCGACCCTGTTTGCCGGCGGCACAGCGCTGCACCGGCGCCTGTCGCAAATCGCCGCCGCGCTGGCGGCGGGCCTGCCCCTGTACTGGGTGCTGGGGCCGCAGCCGCTGGCCTGGCTCGCCTGGTGCGCGCCGCTGCCCGTGCTATGGCTGGCCCTGCGTTCGTCCCACCGCGATGCAGCCTGGATGACGTTCCTGGCCGCCATGCTGGGACTCTCATCCAACCTTGTTTATTTCCGCTTGCTCATGCCCTTGCCGGCCGTGCTGGCCGTGATGCTCTTCAAGGCACTGCTGTGGCTGCTGGTGGTGCTGGCTGCGCGGCGCCTCGTACTGCGCTACCGTTCCGGCTGGACAGTGCTGGCGTATCCCGTGCTGTGGGTCGCCATCGACACCCTGATGGCGGCTTTTCTGCCCGATGGCAACTGGGGCAGCCTGGCGTATTCGCAAGCCGATAACCTTGACGTCCTGCAAGTGGCGGCTCTGGCGGGCGTGCCTGGCCTGCTGTTTTTGCTGTGCCTGGCGCCCTCGGCACTGGCCTTGCTGCTGGCCGGTGGGCGCGCGTATGCGCCAGCGGCGGGCGCGACCGCGCTGTTGCTGCTCGCCGCGTGCGGGGCTGGCGCCTGGCGCGTGCAGGGCGCGCTAGCAGCAGGCGGGACGGCATCAGTCGGGCCGCTGGCGGGGCTGGTGGCCATCGATGACTTTATCGGCCCGGCCACGCCGCCGGCGCGCGCGCAAGCCGTCTGGGACCAGTACGCGCATCACGTCGAAGCGCTGGCCGGGCAGGGCGCCAGGCTGGTGTTGTTGCCGGAAAAGATAGCCGTGCTGGCGCCGGCGCAGGCGGATGCCGTGCGGCAGCGTTTCCATGCGCTGGCGCGCAGCACGGGCGCGTGGATCATTCTGGGCATCGGCGTGCAAGACACTGCCGGCCGGCGCAACCTGGCCTGGCTGTTTTCTCCCGATGGCGCCGCGCTCGTCAGCTACCAGAAACATCATCTGGCGCCGCCCGAGCGCGATTTTCTTGCTGGCAGCGCCTATGCCGTGCAGCCGGTGGCGGATCTGGCCATGGGCCTGGCCATCTGCAAGGACATGCATTTCGCGCCCTTGGGGCAAGCGTATGGCGCGGCCGGGGCGCAAACAATGCTGGTGCCGGCCTGGGATTTCCAGTTGGATGCCTGGATGGGCGCGCGCATGACCGTGGTGCGGGGCGTGGAAAACGGCTATGCAGTGCTGCGCGCGGCGCGCGAGGGCGTGCTGACGGTCAGCGATGCGTATGGACGGGTGCTGGCGGAGCGGGCCAGCAGTGCCATGCCGGGCAGCACCTTGCTGGCGCCCCTGCCGGCGCACACGCCTGTGGCCACCTGGGCGGGATGGCTGGGGCCGCTGTTCGGCTGGCTGTGCGTGGCGCTAGGCCTGGTTCTACCATGCCTGGGCCGCCGCGCCGCGCCACGCCCGCTTCCTGACAGGTAAGGCCACGCTTTGCTGCAATGCGCAAAACTGCATTGCGCCGCCCTTTTTAATATTATCTCCGAGGCTGCCACATAATCGCCACCGATTACTTCACCATTGCCTTGCATATATCTACGCGTTGACGGCATATATATTGCACTGCAATAAGTGGTGTTATCTGGTATTGAGAAATTCGGGCATCTGGTATTAATTGGTACTTAATTCGGCCACGAAGTCATACATATCGCCGCGGAAGTAGGAGCGGCAAAATTCCACGGCGCGGCCATCGCGTAAAAAACCCAGCCTTTCCACCGACAGGCCCGCGTCGCCTTCCTCCGCCTGCAGCAGGCTGGCCTGTTCCCCCGTCAACAACAAGGCACTGAGGCGCTGCAAGGCGCGCACGGGCCGGTTGCCCGCCTGTTCCAGCGCGTCGTACATGGACACGTCGACGGCGTCGAGCGCCGGCAGGCAGCTGGCGACGATGGTCGCGTATTCCAGGCACATCGGTATCTCGTCCGCATAGCGGATGCGGTGGAAGCGGTACACGGGCGCGCCCGGCGACAGCCGCAGGCGCAAGGCCTCTTCCGGCGTGACGGTGCCTTCTGCCCGCTTGAGCCACACGCTGCGTGGCGTGCGTCCGCGCGCGCGCATGTCCTCGGAAAACGAGGTCAGCTTGGCAAAATTCTTCTCGATGCGCGTATTGATGAAATTGCCCGAGCCGGGCCGGCGCACCAGCAAGCCCTCGTTGACCAGGCCATCGATGGCCTTGCGCACGGTGATGCGAGAGACGGACAGGTCGCTGGCCAGTTGGCGCTCGGCTGGCAGGGCTTCCTCGGGGCCGAGGATGCGCTTGTCGATCGCTTCGCGCAGCGCGCGCTGCAGTTGCTGGTACAGGGGCAGGCTACTCGTCTGCCCCAGGCCTTGCATGATGTGAGCCAGGGTTGTCATACGCTGAGGGTCTCCGTTACGGCGCGTTGCAGACGCGCTCTGTATCTGTTTTGTGTCGCTGGATAATACCAAAAAAGGCCGTTATAAAACCAATTTGAATTATCAGTCCAGCAATTTATGCCTGGCTTCGCCGGTATTTAGGCTACGCATACGGGCTACAGATTGATTTAGCTGAAGTGGTCTGTGTGATTCAAACAACGTTATAAAAAAAAAGTTGCAACTGGTAGTGTTCTGGTATTGGATAGTAGTATATTGGCGTTGAATTGGTTTTGTAAGTGGTTGTGCCGAAGGGTCTGCAGCATGCCGGCGAGATAGGGCGGGCTGGAAAGAAGACCTACGTTAAAAATGAAAAGGTTCCAATCCTGGAGCCTAAATCAAGGGGGAGTACATGAAACGCAATTTGACACCTGCAGCTGCCGTCGTGAAATCCGGATCGCGTAGCCGTACGCCGATCGCTACGGCCGTTGCCGTGATGGTCGCTGGTCTGGCCTTTTCGGCGCAGGCGCAGGAAGCACCCGCCGACGACGTACCCACCGTAGTGACGGTGACCGGCGTGCGTGCTTCGCTGGAAAAATCGCTGAAGCAAAAACGTAATGCGGATTCCGTGGTGGAAGTGGTCACCGCCGAAGATATCGGCAAGATGCCAGACCGTAACGTGGCTGACGCGATCCAGCGCCTGCCAGGTGTGAATACCCAATCGTCTGCCGGTGGCGAAGGCGGCTTCGGCGAAAACGACCGCGTCAGCCTGCGCGGCACCAGCCCGAGTTTCCAGCAAACCCTGTTCAATGGCCACGCCATCAGCACCGGCGACTGGTTCGTCTTGAACCAGTTCGGCGGCAACGTTGGCCGCAGCAGCAGCTTTTCCTTGCTGCCATCGGAACTGGTAAGTTCCGTCGTCGTGCACAAGAGCGCCACGGCCGACCTGCCCGAAGGCGGCGTCTCGGGTGTGATCGACGTGATTACCCGCCGTCCGCTGGAATTCAAGAATCAGATCACGGCCGAAGGTTCGATCCAGGCCTTCCATAATGACTTGGCGGGCAAGACCGATCCGCAGTTCTCCGGCCTGGTGAACTGGAAAAACGACACGAACACCCTGGGCATCATGGTGCAGGGTTTCTCGCAAAAATCGACCGTGCGTCGCGATGGCCAGGAAATCCTCGGCTACACACCGATCCTGGCCAACAGTGCCGCAGCGCTGGCCCATCCTGAACTGGCTGGCGTGAAAGTGCCGACCTTTATCGGCGCGAGCCTGTTCGAACAAAAGAAAACCCGCGAAGGCGGCGCGTTCGACATCGAACTCAAGCCGAACAAGGACTTGACCCTGGATGTGAACGGCTTCTATTCGCAGCTGAAGGCGCCACATCAAAATACCAACTGGCTGGCCGCACCGGCGAACTCGATCAACAGCGCCAACCAGGTTCCGACCAACTACACGGTCAAGAGCGGTACCCTGACGGCTGCCACGTTTGCCACCAACTCGGGCGAGGTCGACAATATCTACCGTCCTGACGCAGGCGGCGAATCGTACTACCTCGATTTCAACTTCAAGTACCGCGCCACCAAGGACCTGACCCTGAGCGGCAAGCTGGGTAAAACCCACGGCGTGGGCTATGACCGCGACGATGTGTACTACCAGAATAACGTCGACGGCGGCATGGTGTACCAGTTGAACGGCATGAGCCCGGCCAACGTGTCCTATCCAGGCGGCACCACCACCAAGCCAGGTTCGACGGCATGGGCGGGCGGTGGCGAATCGCGTTCCGTCGACCAGGAAAAATATGCCCAGATCGACGCCGAACTGCGCCTGTCCTCGGGCATCTGGGACTCGATCAAGTTCGGCGGCCGTCTGACCGACCACAAGCGCGCTGCCGAGCATCCGTTTGAAACCCGTCCGGGTGCACTGGGCTTCTCCAATCCGGGCCCCGTCTGGAATGGCACGATGTACCCGAGCGACTTCGCCAGCAACCTGGGCGGCAACCTGTCGAGCAACTACTTCAAGTACGACGGCGCGGCACTGGGCGCCTGGGGCGCGGCCAACGGCAACCGCCTGTTCGACTACGTGCGTCGCCACAACTGGACGGACGAATTCAAGCTGCAGGAAAAAACCTCGGCAGTCTATGCCATGGCCAACCTGACGGGCGACAACTGGAGCGGTAACTTCGGCCTGCGCGCCGTGCACACCGAGCAGTCGACGCTGGTCAACCAGGCCGGCGGCCCGATCACCGGTTCCGACTGGGGTCCGTACTCGCAGCACCTGTACGAGCGCAGCTACAATGACTTCCTGCCTAGCGCCAACATCAAATTCGATGTACGCAATGACGTAGTGGTCCGCGCGGCCATCGCACGCACCATCGCCCGTCCTGACTACAGCGCGCTGGGCGGCTCCGTCTCGCTGAACGACGATGCATTGAGCGGTGCAGGCGGCAACGTGAAGCTGAACCCGGTCAAGTCGGATAACGCCGAAGTCAGCGCCGAATGGTATTTCGCGCCGAGGTCGGCCGTTTCGGCGGGCCTGTTCTACATGGACTTGAAATCGGTCGTGTCGAACGGTACCACCAGCGCCACTTACTTCAACAGCAAGCGCAATGCCAATGCCGTGTACCTGATCACGTCGCCCTTCAACACCAGCGGCAAGAACAAGGGCGTGGAATTGAGCTATCAGCAACCGCTGTTCGGCGATTTCGGCATCCTGGCCAACTACACCTATGCCGACGGCAAGCTCGACAATGGTGACGAGCTGGTCAACGCATCGCGCAACACGTACAACCTGACGGCCTTCTACGAAGCCAATGCCCTGAGCGCACGCCTGGCCTACAACTACCGTTCGTCCTACAAGGCGGGTGTGGACCGTGGCGCCAGCCAGCACGTCGAAGGTGCGGGCGGCCTGGCCGGTTCGCTCAATTACAAGATCAACGAACACTTCACGGTCACGTTCGATGCGCTTAACCTGACGAACACGACCATCAAGATGTACGCTGAAAACCGCGATCAGCCACGCGCGTTCTACAGCAATGGCCGTACCTTCTACCTGGGCTTGCGCGGCAAGCTGTAAGCAAGACGATCAGGCCTGATGCGCCCGCATCAGGCCAGGTCTTCCTCGGTCTTTCAAGCAAGTTCCTGCTTCAGGGGCTTGCTTTTTTTTTGCGCTCACCGGCAGGGCCGTTTCTGTCTTTTTTACGCCAGGGCTGTCCCCGCCGGTCGCCAGCATGACTTGCGCCCGCTAAGTTGGTAGCCGGCGGCGTAAGGTTTTCTGCCGCCTCCTTGCCGCAAGCAGGAAGGCGGTTTTTCTCATTTGGAATTGTTTGATCATGACTATTGCATCTCAACGCTACCTCGCCCTCGACGTCCTGCGCGGCCTGACCGTGGCCCTGATGATCGTCGTCAATACGCCCGGCGACTGGGGCAGCGTGTATGCGCCGTTCCTGCATGCCGAGTGGCATGGATTCACCCTCACGGACCTGGTCTTCCCCAGCTTTTTGTTTGTCGTCGGCAATGCGCTGGCCTTTGCGCTGGGGAAATATGAGTACCTGGGGCATGGCGCCGTGCTGGCCAAGCTGTGCAAGCGTAGTGCGCTGATCTTTTTATTGGGCTTCCTGCTGTACTGGTTCCCCTTCTTCAAGATCGACGACGCGGGCCAGTTCGCCTGGTCGCCGCTGTCTCACACGCGCATTCCCGGCGTGCTGCAGCGCATCGCCGTGTGCTACCTGGCCGCCGCCCTGATCCTGCATTACTGGAAGACACGGGGCGCGCTGGTCTTTAGCGCCTGCGCCTTGCTGGGCTACTGGGTCATCCTGGCATGCTTTGGCGACTACAGCTTGCACGGCAACGCGCCGGCCAAGCTGGATCTGATCTTGCTGGGCGACAGCCACCTGTACCACGGCGAAGGCATCGCCTTCGATCCGGAAGGTATCCTCGGTACCTTGCCCTCCATTGTCAACGTGATTGCCGGCTACCTGGCGGGCAGCTTGCTGCGCCAGACGGCGCCGGCGCAGCTGCGCTCCCGCCTGGTTCAATTGCTGCTGGCCGGCGTCATTTGCATGGCCGTGGCCCTGTGCTGGAATGAGGTGTTTCCGATCAACAAGAAACTGTGGACCAGCTCTTATGTGATGCTGGGCATCGGCCTGGATTTGCTGCTGCTGGCGCTGCTGATGTTCATCATTGACGTGCGTCAAATGAGGGGCTGGACCTATTTCTTTGAAGTCTTCGGCAAGAACACGCTATTCATCTACCTGCTGTCGGAAGTGCTGGTGATCATCGCATTTACCGTGCGCATCGGCGGCGATAAGCTCTACCAGTGGGTGTACCAGCAGTGGTTTACGGGCTGGGCGCCGGCGCGGCTAGGCTCGCTGCTGTTTGCCATCAGCTTCATGCTGCTGTGCTGGCTGATTGCCTGCGGCATGGACAAGCGCAAGATCTACATCAAGGTCTGACACGCCACATCAAGCTGCGCCGCGTCGACAGGGCAGCGATGCCCACCGTTTGCTGGACGGAGGCAAGGTCGAAAAAAAAGCAGCCCCGGCCTGAGCCGGGAACCGCTTTGCGCATGCTTGAGAGGGAGGAATTACTGTGCCGCTGCTGCCGGCGCCGCCGCTGCCGTGGCAGGACGGTTCAGCCACAGGATCCAGTAGCGGGCCAGGTCGCCCACGCCGTCGCTGCCCTTGACCGTTTCCAGGACCTTGATGGCGTCGTCTTTCTTGCCGGCCATGGCGTAGGAATAGCCTAGGCGCAGTTTGGCGTCTTCTGGACGCTTCAAGCCGCCCTTGGCGATGCCCTTCTGGATCAGGTCGATACCTTTGTCGAACTGGTCCATCGTCACGAAGGCGTAGCCCAGGTTGATCAAGCCCGTGCCATCCTTGCTCTTCATGGCCGAAGCTTCGCCGCTGGCGATGCTTTTCGCATCGTCGGCGGCCGCCTTGTTGGCCTGGTCGCGCAGTTTCTTGTGCTTGGCGGCATTCGCACCCGTGCCCAGCACGCCCTTTGCAAAGCCCGCGTCGAGGACTTTTTTCGCTTCCGTCGGGAAGGCGTTCTGCAAGGCGATTTCAGCCATGTCGCTGTAATCCTGTGGCGGCATGGTGCCTACGGCCTTGAATTGCAGGCGCAGCACGTCCAGCGCGAAGCGGTCCGAATAGCCGGCCTTGCCCTGCAGACGGCCCAGCAGGTCGGTCCAGTAGTCGTCCGACGGGTAGTAGCGCACGAGGTTTTCCATGGCGACCAGGTAGGTGGCCGGATCCTTGCTCTTCGAGCCCGTATTGGCCAGCAATTGCAGTTCCTCGAGGGTCGGCGTCTTGCCTGCTTGCTGCTTGGCCGTCAGGTCGGCCATCAGTTCCTGTTTCGCGCGCGCGAAATCGTTGCTGAAGTAATAGGCGCGGATGATGTAGGGACGCACGCTGCTCACGTCGCCTGTTTCCGTCTGGTAACGGGTGAACCATTTGATGGCGTTCGGGTAATCCTTGGCGTTGTAGTGGTAGTTGGCCAGTGCCTGGATGAAGTCGCCCTGGGCTTTCTTGTCCAGCTTGCCCGATTCGATCACTGCTTCCAGCGCCGTCATGGCCATAGCCGCATTGTTGGTGGTCGACGCCAGCGCCACGCGCAGGCGGTTCAGTACGAACAATTCGTAGGGCGTCAGGGCGGGAATGGCCGCTACCTGGTCGATGCGGCTTTGCACGTCGGCGTAGTTTTTTGCGTCCATCGAGGTCTTCACTGCGGTTGGATCGAGCAGTTTGAACACTTCAGGACGCACCGTGTCGGCAGGGGCGGCGGCGGGCGCACCGGCGGCAGCGGCTGGCTTGGCATCCTGCGCGTGCGACAGGGCTGGCAGGACGTTCAGGCCGATGGCGGCCAGGATCAGGCTGAGACGGGCAAGACGGAATTGGGACATGGTCAATCCTTCAATCAATAACAAAAATACGCACCGGCACTGGCTGCCGCAGCATCGCGCAGCGGCATCGCAAAGGGGCAGGGAATCTTAAAAAACACACATTCTGCCATTCCGCCCGTATAAGTCCAAGGGCGGCAGCATGATAAACAGCGGCTATTGTCACATAAACGGCTAAGCGGGTGCGGCAAACGTGCGCGCCAGTGCTTGCCCTGCGGCATCGAACAGCAGGCAGCGCTGCGGCGGCAGATGCAGGCGCATGGCGTCGCCCGCCCGGCGCAAGCCATCCTCGGCCGGCAGCTTGACGGCCAGCATCTCCGCCACGCCCGGCATGCTGGCGTAAACGATGGCCACGTCGCCAAGGTATTCGACATGGCTGACGGCCGCGTCGAGCACGTTGTTTCCCGCATGGCTGTCCGCATCGTCATGCTTGCGCAGGCTGACATGCTCGGCGCGCACGCCCAGGGTCAGCTGCTGGCCCGGCGCCACGGCGTCGCCGTGCGCCTCGACCTCGACCACGGCGCCGCCAGGCAGGCGCACGGCCACCGTGCCGGGGCTCGCCGCGACGGCCTCGCAGGCGATAAAGTTCATCTTCGGCGCGCCCAGGAAGCCGGCCACGAACAGGTTGCCGGGATGGTTGTACAGCTCGTGCGGACTTCCCACCTGCTCGATGCGTCCGCCGTTGAACACCACGATGCGCTCGCCCAAGGTCATGGCCTCGACCTGGTCGTGCGTGACGTAGATCATGGTGGTCTTCAGTTCCTGGTGCAGGCGTGAAATTTCCACGCGCATCTGCACGCGCAGCGAGGCGTCGAGGTTCGACAGCGGTTCGTCGAACAGGAATACCTTGGGCTTGCGCACGATGGCGCGGCCGATGGCCACGCGCTGGCGCTGGCCGCCCGACAAGTCCTTCGGTTTGCGCTTGAGCAAAGGCGTGATCTGCAGGATCTCGGCCGCGCGCTCGACGGCGGCGCGCACCTCGGCCTTTTTATGTCCGGCCAGGGAGAGGGCGAAAGCCATGTTCTCGAACACCGTCATGTGCGGATACAGGGCGTAGCTCTGGAAGACCATGGCCAGGCCCCGCTCGGCCGGCGCGATATCGTTGGCCAGCCGGCCGTCGATGTGCAGCTCGCCGTCCGTGATGTCTTCCAGCCCGGCGATCATGCGCAGCAGGGTTGATTTGCCGCAACCTGAAGGCCCCACGAAGACGATGAATTCGCCGTCGCCGATAGCGAGGTCGATACCGTGGATGACGGGATGCTTGTCGTCGTACAGCTTGACGATATTCTTTAAGACGATATGTGCCATGTGGTGGTTCTGTCCTAGTTGGCGCTGGCTGGCGCCTGGGGGGAATCGGCCTTGTTCAGGTCGGGTTTGCCGGCATCGGCCTTGGCGCCGATGCGCATGAAGCGCGACAGGATCAGGACGGGCAGGGCCGACACCAGCACCCACAGGAAAAAGGTCTTGTAGCCGAGCGCCGTCTGGATGTCGCCGCTGATCATCTTGAACAGCACGAAACCCAGCTGCATCACCCCTGTGGCGAACGCATAGTGGGCCGTCTGGTATTTGCCGACGGAAACCACCTGCATCATGAACAGGATCAGGCCGACGAAGCCGAAGCCATAGCCGAACATTTCCACGCTGAGCGCGGCCGTGATCAGGGTCAGGTCGGTGGGCATGCTGTGGCTCAGGTAATAGAACACCAGGTTCGGCAAGTTCATGGCCAGGATCAGGAAGAACATGGCGCGTTTCAGGCCCAGCCACGAAGTGAAGTAGCCGCCGCCTATGCTGCCCAGCAAAAAGGCGACGGTGCCGGCCGTGCCGTATACTGCGCCCACTTCCGTCGTCGACAGGCCCAGGCCGCCCAGTTCGCGCGCTTCGCGCAGGAACAGAGGGCCGATGGTCTGCACTTGCGCCTCGCCGGCGCGAAACAGGATGATGAAGGCTATCATGCCCCAGATGCCGGGCTTTTTCAGGAAGTCCACCAGCACGTCCCACAAGGTGCGGCTGATGCCGGCCACGCTCTTGTCGGCCACGGCCGAGTTGCGCACCTGCGGCAGGGCCCACAGGTGATACGTGGCCAGCGACAGCATCATGGCGCCGATGATCAGGAAGATGACCGACCAGGCGGGCTTGATGCCGATTTTTTTCTCCAGGTAGCCGGCCAGGATCACCAGGCCGCCCAGCGAGATGAATTTGCCGGCGTTGAAAAAGGCGCCTTGCCAGCCCGCGTAGGCCGCCTGCTGCTTGTCCGACAGGCTGGCGATATACAGGCCGTCGCAGACGATGTCGTGCGTGGACGACGCCAGCGCGGCGACGAACAGCACGGCGATGCAGGCGGCAAACCACAGCGGCGTTTGCAGCGCCAGTGCGATCAGGCCCAGGCTCAGGCCGCCAAGGAACTGGAACAGCACCACCATCGTCTTCTTGCTCGATGCCAGCTCCAGGAAAGGGCTCCACAGCGACTTGAAGACCCAGGCAAAGCCGATCAGGCCCGTCCAGCGGGCGATCTGGTCGTTCGGCACGCCCATGCTCTTGAACATCAGGCCGGCCACCAGGGCCACGGCGTAGAACGGCAAGCCCTGGGCGAAGTACAAGGTGGGCACCCAGGAAATCGGGCTGCGGACGCCGCCCTTGCTACTGTTGCTGCTGATGCTTTTCTCGTTCATGGATGCTTCCTCGGGTCGTCTTGAAAGTCGGGTATTGCGTTCGGTGCGAAGGCGGCGGTCACTGGCAGCGCCGCCTGGCCTCTGCCATGATGATGCGGTCAGCCGCCTCCTGCGCGTACACGCCGGCGCCGGCCGGGTAGCGTGCGGCCGTGGCCGCCAGGCGCTGCAGCCGCGTTCCCACGGCCTGCAGCGGCAAGGCGCCCGACGCCAGCGCGGCGCTGACGTCGTCCAGTGCGGCCGGCAGCTGCGTGGCATCGGCCAGCAGGGCCATGTCGGCGCCGGCGGCCAGGGCGCGCGCGCCGACATGCCCGCCCTGCGCGTCGATGCCGGGCGTGAGCAGCACGCCGCCGTAGCCCCACTGCTGGCGCAGCAAGCCATGCATCACCGCGTGCGACAGGCTGGCGGGCTGGTGTGCGTCGAGGGCTGGATACACCACGTGCGCGCTCATCATCGAGGCCGTCTGCGTGGCGGCCTGGCGAAACGGCACGAAATCGTGTTCTTCCAGTTGAGAGCGGGTCTTGCCGACGCTGGGGAGCTGGCCGCCGGCGCCGTGCTGCGGCAGGTACAGCCGCGCGCAGCACGCCACGCCCTCGGCCTGGCAGCCCGCCGTCCAGGCTTGCGCCATGGCGGCGGCTTGTTCCGGATCGCCCCCAAAGGCCTGCGCCGCGCCAGGCGCCTGTCCGGCACCGGTGACAAGATTGATCAGGGGGGCCAGCAGCCAGTTGATACCCAGTGCGCGCAAGCCGCGCGCCGTCGCCGCGCCCGTGCCGTTGGCCAGCTCCGCGTCACCATGGGCGCACAGGTCCATGGCGCCCGGTGGCTGCGGCAGCCAGGCCGGGTATGCCGGGGGGATGCCGGCCGGGTCGATGGCGATCAGGACCTGTGGACCCAGGGCGCGCCGCAAGTCCGTGCTCAAGCGGGCCAGCTGCGCCGCATCGCGCAGATTGGCCGCGCGCAGGCACACGGCGCGCACGCCGTTGTCCTGCAGCCATTGCGCGCCTGCCGCATCGAGTTCGGTACCGGGCATGCCCGTCATCAGCAGCTGCCCGGCGAGGCGGCGCAGGTCGGTGGCGATGGTGGCGCTCATTTGACCGCGCCGTCCATGCCGCGCATGAAGAAGCGCTGGGTAAACAGAAAGGCGAGCAGGGTCGGCACGATGGTGATCAGGGTGCCGGCGGCGATCACGCGGGTGCTGCTGCCGAAGGTGCCGCGCAAATATAGCACGCCCACCGAGAGGGGGAATTCATCGGGCTTACTCATGACGATGGAGGGCCAGATATACTCATTCCACGATTCGACGGCCGTCAGGATGCCGACGGTGGCCAGCCATGGCGTAATCAGGGGCAGCATGATGCGGCTGAAGATCACCCACTCGCTGGCGCCATCGACCCGCGCCGCGTCGATCAGGTCTTGCGGCACTTCCTCGAACGCTTGCTTGAGCAGCAAAATGGCCACGGCCGTCACCACGTTGGGCAGGATCACGCCCGTGTAGGTGTCGACCAGGCTCATTTGCGTGATAGTGATGAAGTTGACGAGGAAATTGACTTCCGACGGCAGCACCAGGGTGGCAAGGATCAGGCCGAACACCAGCTTGCGGCCACGAAATTTCAGGCGCGCCAGCGGATACGCGGCCAAAGAGCACAGCAGCAGTTTCCAGAACACGGTGAATACGGCGATCAGCACCGAGTTCTTGAAAAACGACCAGATGGGGATGGCCTGGAACACTTCGATGAAGTTGTCGAAGGACGGCGCCTTTGGCCAGAAGGTGGGCGGGAAGGCGAAGATATTGCCCTCCGTGGAAATGGCTGTCACCAGGGTCCACCAGAACGGGAAGACGCAGACGACGGCGATCGCGCACAGCACGGCATAGTGGCCCAGCATTTGCAGGCGCGTTTTCAGGGGGCGGGAACGGGTTGTCATGGTCATTGCCTGTCAGCGGTGCTTGGGTTTCAAATAGCGCAGGCAAAGCAGGGCGATGGCTATGCAGAACAGCGAGACGACGAAACTGGCGGCCAGCGCGCGTGGCAGTTTCAAGTGTTTGAGGCCCTGGTCGTAGGCGTAGTACAGCGCCGTGAAGGTGGAATTCATCGGCCCGCCCTGGGTCAGCACGTCGACTTCCTGGTAGGCCTTCAGGGCCGCCAGCACGGACAGGATGGAGCACAGCATGATGGTCGGGCGCAGCATCGGTACGGTGATCTTCCAGAAGCGCTGCCAGCGGTTCGCGCCATCGAGCATGGCCGCTTCCTGCATGTCCGACGGGATAGCTTGCAGCGCCGCCAGGTACATCACCATGTACCAGCCCAGGCCGCGCCACAGGGTGACGAACATGACGGCAAACAGGGCCAGGCTGTCGTTCGTCAGCCAGCCCACGGGGGCGTTCACGAGTTTCAGGGTCATCATCACGTAATTGAGCGCGCCCTGTTCGTGGAACATGAAGCCCCACATGATGCCGACCACGGAAACGGTGGTCACCACGGGCACGTAGAAGGCGGCGCGGAACAAACGGATGCCGGGCAGGCGGTTGTTCACCAGCACGGCCAGGGTGATGGCGCCCACCTGCACGAAGGGCACCATCAGCAGGAACAGCAGCGAGTTTTTCAGGCCAGAGACGAACATCTCGTTGTTGAAGATGTAGCGGAAATTATCGAGGCCGACGAAGCGCGTTTCGCGTATCAGGCTGTAATCGGTGAACGCCAGTACGGAGCCGTAGCCGACAGGCCAGAAGGAAAAGGCGGCCAGCAGCAGCAGTGCCGGGGCGAGGAATAGCCAGGCTTGCAGGGTGTGGCGATGGGCGAGTTTCATGGTGTCCTCAGTGGCGCGGCAGGGTGGCCAGCTTGCGGTTCCAGATGGCGACGGCCTGGTCCAGCGCCTGCTTGACATCCTGCTTGCCCGTCACGCCCGCCTCGACGGCTTTCACCAGCGAGCGGCGCAGTTCGTCGTAGTCGTCGATGCCGGCCACGTACAGGGTGCGCGAGTGGCCCATCGACAGGGCGCCAGCGGTCACCGCCTTCTCGGCGGCGCCTGCGTTCTTCGGCGTGGCGAGGAAAAACGGGTCGGCCGCCGCCTTGACGGTGGTGGGGAAAACGCTGGCCTGGCGCGCGAAGGCCAGCTGGTTGTCGTCGTTCGTCAGGAAGCGGGCGAACTTGCCCACCGAGGGCAGCAGGCGCGCCGGTACGCCTTTCGGAATCGCGAAGTGCACCAGCCAGCCGCCGTCGGCAATGCCGGTGGGGCCCAGCGGCGCTGGCGCCACGTCGGTGATGGCGTAGATGTCTTTCGCATCGCCGCGGATGCGCTGCATGGCCGTCGGCGGCGCCAGCAGCATGCCCAGGCGGCCGCCCTTGTAGGCGTCGATCACGGCCGGGAAGTTATCTTCGGCGAACAGGCTCTCTTTCAGCAGGCCGCCGACTTTGTACGTGTCGGCCAGTTTCTGCACCAGCGCCACGTGCTGCGGCGAATTGAAGACGGCGCGGTTGTCGGTAATGACGGCCAGGCCCTGCTGCATGAACAGGCCGTCGATCTTCGACAGGGCAGGGGCGATGCCGGCCTTGCCCGTGCGTTGCGCGATCTGGCGCGCGAACGCCAGCTGTTCGTCGAGGCTGGCGGGGCCGCGCGTGAGGCCCGCCTGCCTGAAAATGGCGGTATTGAAGGCGATCACCGCGACATTGCTGTACATGGGGAAGCCGTAAGTGCGGCCCTTGAAGCGCAAGTCGTCCAGGGCGCTGGGAATGTAGCTGGCGCGCGCCTCCGCGATCAGGCCATCGACGGGCGTGAGCAAGCCGTCGCGCGCATATTCATCGGCCCAGGGCACGTTCAGGCTGACCAGCGCGGGCGGCGTGCCGGCCACGATGCGCGTGACCAGCTTGGTCTGGATGACGTCCCACGGGAAGTCGATCCATTCGATCTTGACATCGGGATTCTGCGCCTCATAGCGCGCCACCACCGCATTGAAATACGGCGTGAACTTGGGCTTCATGCTGAAGGTCCAGAATTCGATTTTCTCGGCAGCCCATGCCTGTGGCGCGAGCAGGCCCGCGCAGGCAAACACTGCCAACAGTCTCTTGATCGTCATTTTTATCCTGGAGCGTGGCGCTCCAATGTCCATGAGTCCGCGGCGCGGGTACATGCCCTTGCCGTCTCTTATATTCGGGTACTGCTGCCGGCAGTCGCGCCCCGTGCCGGGGGCGCAGCTGCCGGATACTGCTTACATACTGCTTAGTTGGTCTTGGTGACCTTGCTCAGGTGGCGCGGCGCATCCGGGTCCATGCCGCGCGCCGCCGACAACTTGGCCGCCATCACGTAGAAGGACTGGATGGCGACGATCGGATCGAGATCCGGCGTGGCGGCCACGGGTAGGGTCAGGTCGCGTTCGGCCACATCGGCGGGGGCCGCCAGCAAGACCTTGGCGCCGCGGCCGCGCATTTCCGTGGCCAACTGCAGCAGGCCGGCCTGGGTCGGGCCGCGGGTGGCAAAAATCAGCAGTGGGTAGCCGTCTTCGATCAGGGCCATCGGGCCATGCTTGATTTCTGCGCCGCTGAAGGCTTCCGCCTGCAGGGCCGATGTTTCCTTGAATTTCAGTGCTGCTTCCAGCGCCACGGGGAAGCTGATGCCGCGCCCCACGACCATGATGTTGCGGGCCGGGGCCAGCACGTCGATGGCGGGCGACCAGTCCACGCGGGTCGCTTCAAGCAGCGCTTCGGGCAGCGCTTCCAGGCCTGCCTGCAGCTCGGGGTCGTTCTGCCACTGTGCCACCATGCGCGCGCCGGCGACCAGGCTGGTGATGAAGCTTTTCGTCGCGGCGACGCTTTGTTCCTTGCCCGCGCGCAGGGGCATGGCCCACTCGGCGGCGTGCGCCAGCGGCGACTCGATATCGTTGACGAGGGCCACGGTGGTGGCGCCACCGTCGCGGAAGTAGCGGATCGGCTCGACCACGTCGGGACTCTGGCCCGATTGCGAGATCGAAATGGCCAAAGTATCCCGCGTCACCAGCGGCGACTTGTTCAGGGTCACCAGCGACATCGGCAGCGACGCGACGACACGGCCCAGGCGTGCCATGATCAGGTAGGCGACGTAGTTGCAGGCGTGGTCCGAGCTGCCGCGCGCGATGGTCAGCGCGGTCGAGAACGAGGTGCTCCTCAATTTGCGGCCCAGTTCCGCGTAGCGTTCCGTGTCGCTGTCCAGTTGCAGGGCGACGCATTCGGCGGCGGAAATGGCTTCTTTAAGCATCATTGAGGTCACAGATTTCTCCTTCTATATACACAGCTTTGAGTTTGAGATCGCGATCGAGTACCACCAGATCGGCGTAAGTGCCGGGGGCCAGCCGGCCGCGTTCTTCCAGGCCCAGGTAATCGGCGGCGTTGGTCGACACGCGCTTGGACGCGTCGGCCAGGTCCAGTCCCAGTCCCACCAGATTGCGCAGCGCCTGGTCCAGGGTCAGGGTGCTGCCCGCCAGGGTGCCGTCGGGCAGGCGCACGCCGCCCATGCATTTCTGCACGGCGTGGCGGCCCAGCATATATTCGCCGTCCGGCATGCCGGTGGCGGCGGTCGAATCGGTGACGCAGTACAGGCGCGGAATGGCGCGCAGGGCCACCTTGATGGCGCCCGGATGCACGTGCAGCAGGTCGGGGATCAGTTCGGCGTATTCGGCGTGCGCCAGTGCGGCGCCGACCATGCCCGGCTCGCGGTGATGCAGGCCGCTCATGGCGTTGAACAGGTGCGTGAAGCCCATGGCGCCATGCTCCAGCGCTGCCACGCCATCTTCATAGGAACCGAGCGTGTGGCCGATCTGCACGCGCACGCCGGCGTCAGCCAGGGCGCGCACCAGGTCCAGGTGACCGGCGATTTCCGGCGCCACGGTGATGACGCGCAGTTTGGCCAGGGTTTGCAGGCGTTCGATTTCGGCCAGCGTGGCGGCGCGCGCGTAGTTGGGCTGCGCCCCGAGCTTGCCCGAATTGATGTATGGGCCCTCCAGGTGGGCGCCCAGCACGCGCGCCGTGTTCGGGCGGCGGTTGTTGGCTGCGATGCCGATGGCCGTCAAGGCCATGTCGATATCTTCCGGTGGCGCCGTCATGGTGGTGGCCAGCAGGCTGGTAGTGCCGTGGCGCGCATGGATGGCGGCGATGGTGTAGACGGCTTCGCCGCCTTCCATGATGTCCTTGCCGGCGCCGCCATGCACATGCAGGTCGATGAAGCCGGGCAGGATGTAATCGTCGCTATTGCTCGACGGGTGGAGGGAATCGCCCGTGATGCTGTCGACGCGTTCGCCGAAGGCGATGGCGCCGTGGATCCAGCCGCCGGGGGTAAGGATATTGCCTTTGATAGTGCTGCTCATCTGCGCGACTCCGCTACGAATTCATAATAATCACTGCGGCAATACGAGTGGGTCAGTTCCACCGCTGCGCCGTTGTCGAGATAACTGACACGGGTGATGTGCAGCATGGCTTCACCCGTCTTGATATTGGCCAGCTTGGCCTGTTCCGCCGTGGCGTTGACGGCGCGGATATGCTGCAGCGCGCGCATCGGGATGGTGCCGCGCGACTCCAGGTAGCCGTACAGCGAATCGGTCACCTGTTGCGGGTCCGGCATGTACAGCGCGGGGATGGTGGTCGTTTCGATCGCCATCACCACTTCATCGGCCGTGCGCAGGCGGCGCAAACGCGCCACCGGCATGTGCGGCGACAGGCCCAGCGACAGCAGTTCCAGCGGCGCGGCCGCGCCGATATCGCGCTGCAGCCAGCGCGAACCGGCCGTAAAGCCCCGCTGGCGCAATTCTTCCGAAAAGCTCGTCAGGCGCGACAGCGGCTGTTCCAGCTTGGGCGTGATGTAGGTGCCCGAGCCGCGCTTGCGCGTCAGCATGCCCCGGTCGCACAGCATGTCGATGGCCTTGCGCGCCGTCACGCGCGAGATTTCCAGGATCTCCGACAGCACGCGCTCCGAGGGCAAGGCCTGGTTGGCGCGCCAGTCGCCGCTGGCGATACCGTCCGACAGCATGTTCGCCAGCTGCATGTAGAGCGGCGTGTCGCTGGCGGGATTGGGTTTGAAGGCGGACAGTTTGGCCAGCATGGTCATTGCTCCTGCAAGTGCTTGCGTATCAGGCGCAGGCCGCCTGCGGCCGAGTCGCCCTGTGCCGGCACGACCAGTTGCAACAGTGCCGCCGGCAGGTAGCTTGACAAGGGCGCCGCCAGGCCGCCGCACAGGGCCACGGGCAAGGTGCCGGCTGGGTCCAGCGCCCTGGCGATGAGGGCGATCTGCCGGCCCGCTTCGTTCAGGATGCCATGTGCCACGGCATTGCTGGCCGCGTGCTCGAGTACCAGCCGCGCCAGTTGCGCGAAAGTGGTCTGGCTGGCGGCGGCCAGCCACACCTGCATGGCGTCGCGCTGGCCGCCGCAGGCGTCGATGATGGCCGTGGCGAAGGTGCTGCCGGGTACGCGCCCATCGACCACCTGCTGCGCGTGGTTGACGGCGCGCATGCCGATCCAGGCGCCACCTGCTTCGTCGCCGGAAGGAAAACCCCAGCCGCCCACTTCGTGACGGCTGCCATCGGCGTGCAGCACTTCGCCCACGCTGCCGGTGCCGATGGCAACGATGACGCCCGGCTGGCCCGCGTGGGCGCCCAGCAGGGTGGTCAGGGCATCCGATTCCAGTGCGACGGCGGCATAGCCGGGATTGTGTTCGACAAAGCTGGCAGCCCACTGTTTGTTGTGCACGCCGGCCAGGCCGAGGCCGATAGCCATGCGCTGCAGGGACGGCTGTTCCAGGCCGGCGGCGCGGAAGGCCAGCGTGACGGCATGCGCCACGGACGTCCAGGCCCGTTCGATGCCCAGTCCCAGGCCGGATGGGCCGCTTTGTCCCTGTGCCAGTTCCTGGTTATCAAGGCGCGCCAGGCGTACGCGGGTGCCGCTGCCCCCGCCGTCGACGCCGATTATGTATTCGATCATGTTGTGCAGCCCCGCATGTGGTTGATTGCGCCTGTCTCGTTTTTTTATTTGTCGGGCGGAGAAAAAGCTGAAGGCACTATATTGTCGCCTCGATGGCTTGTCAACAGGTATTTAAGTGGTATTAATAAATGCCTTGCGCGATGCCGCACCGTACCCGAGGCGGCTATTGCAAGTTACTGTTAGTAAAGGGTTTTTTGTGTATCGTGAATGGTATTGAAATTGGCCTTGTTCAATGCCAATTTTTACCGAGTGGTCTATGTCTGGTGTTGCGCTATTGCTTGTATGCATGCTTGGCAAGGCGCGCCATGAAGAGTAAAGTCCGCCTTTTACACCTGAGTTGGAAGAGCATGATGAACGACAAGGCAGCAAAGAGCGAGTACTGGGACGACTGGCAGCAAGAGGCGCTTGCCGCCGGCGTGTCGGCGCCGCTGGCCGCGCTGGGCATGGAAATGATGCGCACGCACCGCAAGAACCGCTGGCCGAAGGATTTCCTGGGCCGCGAAAGCGATGGCCCGGTCATGATCGAAATGTGCCTGGAAGACGAGGCGGAAACGGAATTGTTCTTTATCGAGAACCTGTATCCCTACGATGCGGCGTTGATCGAGAAGACGCGCCGCCGCCTGTGCCTGCACTAGGCTGAGATGCCCGCGTGACTGGAACGGCCGCCTTGTGCGGCCGTTTTGCTTTTCGGGTGGCATTTTCATGGGGGAGTGTCATAATGGCCCAGGCATTTCCGCCCAAGTATGGAGTAGATGATGAGCAAGGCACAGGACAGCAAGAAAGAAGCCAAGAAGGAACCGGCCAAGAGCATGAAGGAAAAGAAGGAAGCCAAGAAGGTCAAGAAAGAAGAGCGCAAGCGCTGATCATGCGCGTGCGCCGTTCATTGACGCGCCCGTGGCGTGCGCCGGCCGTGCTGGCGGCGTTCGCCCTGCTGGCCTTCGGTGTTCCCGTGTCCGGCGTGCTGGCGCAGCAAAAGGCGCCGCCGTCCACCTTCGGGCAAGTGGTGGGCAATGCCGTGCTGTGCATCGACCAGATCGACAACAAGGCCTTCTATGCCTATTTGCTGACGGCTTTCGGTCCTGCCTACAAGCATGAAGGCGGCGCCTACTGGTTCCGCACGGACGCCACCTTGTGGGGCGCGAGCATTACCGACGTGATCGTCAGCGACGACACCAGCCCCCTTGTCTTCATGGGCGTGGTGGCCGATTCGACGCCGGAAAAGCTGGAACCGGCCATCCGCAGCGCCTCTGGTCTGCGTTTCAATAAACTCGACAATTCCGCCTTTCCTGTCCGTGGTTCCGTGCCCGGCAGTAAAATCGTCTACTTCCGTAGCAAGGCGAAAGTGTATTGCGCCAAATACAAACCGTTGCCGCCCGCCCGCACCCGATGAGGGTACCGGCTTGCCGCCGCGCATTTTGATTGTTTCATCCGCAGGGTCTCCATGTACACGCATTATTTCCAGCTCAAGCAATCGCCGTTCTCGATCGCCCCCGATCCCCGCTACCTGTTCATGAGCGAACGTCACCGCGAAGCACTGGCGCACCTGCTGTATGGCGTGGGCAGCGGCGGCGGCTTCGTGCTGCTGACGGGAGAAATCGGCGCCGGCAAGACTACCGTGTGCCGTTGTTTCATGGAGCAGATTCCGGAAAATTGCCAGCTCGCCTACATTTTCAATCCGAAACTGTCCGTCGAAGAATTGCTGCTGTCGATCTGCGAGGAATTCCGCATCGCCTTGGCGCCCGGTGTGGCCAGCGTGAAAGGCTATGTCGACGCCATCAATGCGCACCTGCTGGCCAGCCATGCGCAGGGCAAGAACAATGTGCTGATCATCGACGAAGCGCAAAACCTCTCCGCCGCCGTGCTCGAACAATTGCGTTTGCTGACGAACCTGGAGACGAGCGAGCGCAAGCTGCTGCAGATCATACTCATCGGCCAGCCGGAATTGCGCGTCATGCTGGCCCGTCCCGAGCTGGAACAGCTGGCGCAGCGCGTCATTGCCCGTTATCACCTGGGTTCGCTGACAGCCGAGGAAACGGCCAGCTATATCCGCCACCGCCTGGCCGTGGCCGGCAGCACGGCGCAGACGCCGTTCGCCCCACGTTTGATGGCGCAGATCCATGCCATGAGCCACGGCGTGCCGCGCCGCATCAACCTGCTGTGCGACCGCGCGCTGCTGGGCGCCTACGTGGAAAACCAGCCGCAGGTGACGCGCCAGATATTGCGCCGTGCCGCCGAGGAAGTGTTTGCGGAAGAGGGTAGGCCGGCGGCCGGACGGGGCTTGCGCTGGCCACATGTGGCTGGCGGCGTGCTGGCCGGCGCCGTGGTGACGGCCGCGCTGGCCTGGCAGTTCATGCCGCGCCCTTCCTCTGTGCCCGCTGTATCTGCCGTGGCCGCCTCGCAGCCGGCCGCATCCGCCGTGGCGGCTGTCGCCGCATCCGCGCCCGCGCCGGCCAGCGTGCCAGACCGTAACGCCGTGCTGCGCCAGCTGGCCGCCCTGTGGGGCGAGCAGTTGCCGGCCGGCGATGCTTGCCAGGCGGGTGCGCGCGCCGGACTGCGCTGCCTGCACAGCCGGGGCGGCATCGCCGAACTGCGTGTGCTGGACCGTCCAGCCATGCTGGCCTTGCGCGATGGGCAAGGAGTTGAAAAGCTGGCGCTGCTGACCCGGCTGCAGGGCGAGACCGCCACGCTGATGCTCGATGGCAAACAGCAAGGCCTGCCCCTGGCCCAGCTGGCGCAGCGCAGCGATGGCAGTTTCACTACCTTCTGGCGCGCCCCACGCAATTGGCGCGACGAAGTGCCGCTGGGGGGGCGTGGCGCCGACGTGGACTGGCTGGCGCAGCGCCTGGCGCAACAGCGGGGTTTGCCGGCACCGGCCGCCAACCTGCCGCTCGATGCCGAAATGCAAGGCCAGCTGCGTGCTTTCCAGCAGAGCCAGAACCTGCGGGCCGATGGCCTGGCGGGTCCGAAAACGTATATACGCCTGATGCAACTGGGTGACAATGCGGAGCCGCGCCTGAGCAGCGCAGCTTCTGCCGTGGCAGCACCCGCTGCGACGGCGATGGTGGCGGGGAAATAAGATGTCTTACATACTAGAAGCACTGAAAAAATCGCAGGCCGAGCGCCAACTGGGCGAGTTGCCCTCGATTCACGCACCGCAAGTGCAGCTGCACGATGCCGCCGCGTCCTCTGCTGCGCGGCGCGCACCCGTCTGGCTGGCGCTGGGCGGCGTGGGCGTTGCCGTGGCTGCCGCGTTGCTGCTGTGGCAGCCTTGGCGGGCGGGCGCGGCTGCGCCTGTCGTCCCTGCCGTGCTGGCCCAGGCTGTGCCCGCGCCCGTGGCTGCCTTGCCAGCGGCTCCTGCGCCCGCGCCTGTGGTGGCCTCCGTGCCGCCAGCGGCCATCGCCGCACCCGTGCACCATGCCAGGCCTGTGGCGGAACCGAAGCAGGAGATGCCCGGTCAAACCGTGCCGCCGCCCGTTGCGGCCCCCGCGCCTGCGGCCACCGCGCCTGCGGCGCCGCCCACGCCCGCCGTAGAGGAAACGGTGGCTGGCATGCGCGACCTGCCCGAGCCGATACAGCGGCAAATCCCCGCCATCGTCATCGGCGGCTATATCTATTCAAAGAATCCGGCTGACCGTCTGTTGCTGATCGACAAGGTCCTGCGCCACGAGGGCGAGGAGCTGGCGCCGGGCCTGGTGCTGGAGAAATTACAGCCGAAGGCTGCCATCTTCAGTTTCAAGGGCTACCGCTACCGCGTGCCGTATTGACTTGTTGCGCATCAGGGCCGGGCCGCCATGACTGAACCAAACTGGCTTTGCCTGCTCGAACCAGGGTCGCTGCGACCGTGTGCGCGGTCGGGGAGCTGCAATGATTGCTGCCACCACTGCTGGTGAGGGTGTTCTTGATGCGACTGGCTTGGGAAAGATGGCGCGTATCGATCATATCGTCGTGCTGATGATGGAAAACCGCTCGTTCGACCACATCCTCGGCTACCTGGGCCTGGAAGGCGGGCGCGCCGGGCCAGCCATGCCAATGTGCATGTAGGCGTGGCTTACCCCGTGCATTATGTGCGGCGCACGGCCTTCGCTCCGCAGCAAGACCCGTCGCATACGGGCCTGTCGGTGGCGCAGCAATTACAAAACAATAACGGCAGCTTCATCGGCGACTATGGGCAAACGCATCCGGGTGATTCCGACATCGATCTGGTGCTCGGTTACTACAATGGGGACGATTTGCCCGGGCAATGATTTCCTGGCGCAGGACTTCGCCCCGCTGGCGCTGGCGGGCGAGCTGGCTGCCGTTGCCCCCGTGCCCGTGCAATCGGAGGCCGAAGCGGGTGTGATCGCCGCACAGCGGCATGTGGCGCGCCCGGCCAGGAATGCGCAGGCGGCGCATGGCAAGACAGCGCCCCGGCCGGCGGGCCGGTGCTGGCGGTAGGGTGGCAAGCTGGCTCCCGCCGATGCCGGGAGTGGCGGAAAATCCGCACGCGCCCGCGCCAGGCGCTGGCGCCGGTGGGGCTGCGTATAATCATTCCTTCTCAATCAAGGAGTGACCATGCACGATGCGATGCCCACCCACCCGGTACTGGGGGTGATCGGCCGTTCCGGTAGCGGCAAGACGACCCTGCTGGAATTTGTGGTGAAGGAACTGGCGGCGCGGGGCTTGCGCGTCAACCTGGTCAAGCACAGCCACCATGACCTGGCGCTGGAGCCGCCGCAGAAAGACAGCGCCCGCTTGCGCCTGGCCGGTGCGGCCGAAGTGCTGGTGGCGTCGCCGTATCGTTTTGCCATCGTGCATGAGCTGCGCGGCGCACCCGAGCCTAGCCTGGCGCAGCAATTGGGCCGCATGGGGCCGGCGGACCTGACCCTGGTGGAGGGTTTCAAGACGGACCCCATCCCCAAGCTGGAAGTGTTCCGCCCGGAAGTGGGGCAGGCGCCCCTGTATCCGCATGATCCGCATGTGATCGCCGTCGCCTCCGACAGCCCGGCGCCGGCCGACCTGCGCGAGGGCGTGCAATGGCTGGACTTGAATGTACGCGAGCATGTGCTGGCATGGTTGCTGCACAGGCTGGAAAAATAAGCTAAAGGTTTGCCGGCAGCATCCGTTAACAAGGGTAGAACCTCATTGGAGAAACGTATGGACGTCGGAAGCATTGCTCAACTATCAACTACGATGGCGGAGACAGGCACGCGGCAAGCCGTCGGCTTGACTGTCCTGAAAAAAGCCCAGGATATCCAAAGCTCGACTGCCACAGCCTTGCTGGCAGCCCTGCCACCGATACAGGCCGCGCCTAGCCTGCCGGCTCACCTCGGTAACCGCATCAACACGACAGCCTGAGCGCAGTCCCGCGGCGCCAGTCCGGCGCTCGCCATTGCCATGCCCACACCACCGTCGCCGACGGCGGCGCGTGGGCATTTTTGTTTGCCTTCTTGCCTGCCTTCCTTCCGCCATCTTTCCCGCACCTGTCAAATGAACTCATTGATCATGGTTCGCCATGGCGCGGCCGATTCAGTAAAATGATGTGCATTAGCGCGCGTTGTCCATCGTGCAGTCTGCGGCGTGCCATGATTTGCCGCTGATGTACGATGACTTACCGATTACTTTGACCCATGCAAGAGGATTATCCATGAACAAACGTCAAGCTCTCATCGCCGCCGCCCTCGCGGGCCTCTGTGCCGGCACCACCGTCCATGCTGCCGCGCACGATGGCCCCGCCCCTGGCGACAAGGAAAAATGCTACGGCGTGGCCAAGGCAGGGCAGAACGACTGCGCCTCGTCCGACGGCGCGCATTCCTGCGCGGGCCAGGCGGAGGCAGACAACTTGCCTACGGAATGGACCTATGTTGCCAAGGGCACGTGCGAACAGGCGGGCGGCTCCGTCAAGCCCATCAAGGCCGGCAAGGCCGCCAAGCCAGCCACCCAACCGTAAGCGTCCGCAGCCTGCCCATGCCGCCAGTTCCCGCGCTTGCCGGCGCCGGCGTCGGCTTGCGCGCCGCGCACTACCGCGACTTCCTGGCGCGCCGGCCTCGCGTGGGCTGGCTGGAAGTGCATACCGAAAATTATCTGCAGCCGTCGGGCTGGGATAGTCATGTGTTGTGTGCCCTGCGCCACGATTACCCGCTCAGCCTGCATGGCGTGGGCCTTGGCCTGGGTTCCGCGCGGGGCTTTTCCGAGGCCCATTTGCAGCGCGTGCGCGGCGTGGTGGAGCGCGTCGAGCCGGCCCTCGTGTCGGAACACCTGTGCTGGGGCGCCGTGGCGCAGCAGCAACTCAATGATCTGTTGCCGCTGGCCTTGAATGGCGCCGCCCTGGATTTGTTGTGCGCAAGAGTGGGGCGGGTGCAAGATGTGCTGAAAAGGCCGATCTTGCTGGAGAATGTATCCACTTACCTGCGTTTTGCCGACGATGCCATGAGCGAGGCGCAATTCCTGGCGGAGCTGGCGCGTCGCAGCGGTTGTGGACTGCTGCTCGATATCAATAACCTGTATGTCAACCAGTGCAACCACGGCGAAGATGCCCTGCTAGCCATGCAAGCCATCGCGCCGGGCAGCGTGGGCGAACTGCACCTGGGCGGCCATCTGCTGACGCCGCAGGCCGTGATCGACCACCATGGCGCCGCCGTCGCCGATCCCGTCTGGGACTTGTATGCGGCCGCGCTGCTGCGCTTTGGCGCCGTGCCCACCCTGGTCGAATGGGATACGCATTTGCCGCCGCTGGATATCCTGTTGGGTGAGGCGGACAAGGCGCAGGCCATGCTGGCGCGTCAGGCGCCACAGGCGCCATGGCTGGGAGCGGCGGCGCCGCCGGCCGCCACTGCCGCTCCCGCCGAAACACTGGCGCAGCAGCAGCAAGCTTTTGCCACGGCCCTGTTTGATCCCGTGGCGGCCCTGCCATCCTTCGCGGGGGCGGCGGTGCAGGAGCGCTTTGCACTGTATCGTGGCAATGTGAGCGCCACCTGGCGCCGCACCCTGGGTCAGGCATATCCTGTCGTGCTGGCGCTGGTAGGCGAGGATTTCTTTGCTGGCCTGGCACGCGCGTATGGCCGGAAGATGCCATCCGATAGCGCGGATTTGAACCAGTTTGGTGCCCGTTTCGCCGATTTTCTCGCTGCTTTCCCGCCTGTGGCCGCATTCCCCTATTTGCCGGACATGGCGCGCCTGGAATGGGCCTTGCACCTTGCCCATTACGCGGCCGATGCGCAGGCGCTGGCGCCCGAGTCGCTGGCCGCCTTGCATCCTGATCAGCTGGAAGTGCGCCGTTTTACCTTGCATCCCGCTTGCGCCTTGCTGGCATCGAACTGGCAAGTGGCGGCCTTGTGGCAGGCGCATCAGGAGGGTGAAGGGCAGGGGATGTTTCCGCAGGATATGCAGGTGGCGAGCTGGGTGCTGGTATGTCGGCCGCGCTGGAAGCCGCAGGTGCAGGTAGTGGATGCGGCCGCGCACGCGGCCTTGCTGGCCTTGCAGCAAGGAAAAACGTTTGGCGCCGCGCTCGACGTGGCATTCGAGCAGGACCCGGCATTTGACCTGGCGGCACACTTGCGCCAGTGGCTGGCGCATGCGGTGCTTGCAGCGTAATGGCCTACTCGAAGGCCCGCAGCACGCGCGCTTCGCCCGTCTGATCGCGGTACAGGGCATTTGCGGCCAGGGTGGCGTCCATCATGCGCGTCACTTGCTCTTCTTCGAAGCGGGCGAGTTCGGCAATGGCCGCGACGAGGGCCAGTTCCAGCCTGGCGCGCGCGCTCTGGTACAGGCTGCTAGTGTATTTGTCTGTGTTACGCAGTAATTCTTCCGCGTTTTCTATCACTTGGCGCAAGTCGCCGATCAGGCGTTCCTGGCTGCGCGTACCTTGTTCGGGATGGTCCATGGCGCTTCCCTTCTGCAATCGATATTTATATGACAATAACGACATGTTGCAGCTTGATCCGGGCAGCCGGGCTGGCAGGCATGCTGGCTGGACGCATGGGGCTGCTTTCGCGCCCCATGCCGGCGTCAGACAGGAGCGACGACCGTGATACGGATATCGCCCACGCTGACGACCTGACCGGCGCGGATCTTGGCAGTCTTGCGCAATTCCTTCTTGCCATCGACCTTCACCACGCCGCTATCGACCATGACCTTGCCAGCGCCACCACTGTCGCACAAGCCCACCAGCTTCAACAGCTGGTTCAGCTCGACGAACTCGGATGTTAAATCAAAGCTTACTTTTTGCATTGTATCCCTTATTGCAATGATGTGTTTTAAACACTTGGTGACGGCATCAACTAAGGTCATAGTTTACATGAAGCCAGGGATAATGCAGGCTGAGCTTTAACTTTTGTTGGGTCGCGTCATCTCCAATGGCACGATCCATGCACTGAATTGCTCTTCCGTCACAAAGCCCAGGGCCAGAGCCGCTTCCTTCAATGTCGTGCCTTCGTGCTGGGCCTGCTTGGCAATTTGCGCCGCCTTGTCGTAGCCGATGTGGGGCGCCAGCGCCGTGACCAGCATCAGGGAGCGCTCCATCAGTTCGGCGATGCGACCACGGTTCGGCGCGATGCCGTGTGCGCAATGCTCGTCGAAGCTGCGCATGCCGTCGCCCAGCAGGCGCGCGCTTTGCAGGAAGTTGTGCGCGATCAGGGGCTTGAAGACGTTCAGTTCGAAATTGCCCGAGGCGCCGCCCACCGTGATGGCGACATCGTTGCCAAACACCTGGCAGCACAGCATGGTCAGTGCTTCGCACTGGGTAGGATTGACCTTGCCCGGCATGATGGAGCTGCCCGGCTCGTTTTCGGGGATGGTGATTTCACCGAGGCCGGAACGGGGGCCGGAGGCCATCCAGCGCACGTCGTTGGCGATCTTCATCAGGGCCGTGGCCAGGGTTTTCAGCGCGCCATGGGCAGCCACCAGTGCATCATGGGCGGCCAGGGCAGCAAACTTGTTGCTGGCTGTCTCGAACGGCTGGCCCGTCAGGCGCGCCAGTTCCGCGGCGATGCGGTCCGCAAATTCCACGTGGGTATTCAAGCCCGTGCCCACGGCCGTGCCGCCGGCGGCCAGTTGCAGCAGCGGCGGCAACGATGCAGTGATGATGTGCTCGGCAAAGTCCAGCTGCGCCACATAGCCGGAAAATTCCTGGCCCAGGGTCAGCGGCGTCGCATCCTGCAAATGGGTGCGGCCGATCTTGACGATGTCGGCAAACTCCGTGGCTTTTGCGTCGAGCGTGGCGCGCAGCTGGCGTAGCGGCGGCAAGACTGTATTGGCGACTGCCAGGGCGGCCGCCACATGGATGGCGGTCGGAAAAATGTCATTCGAGGACTGGCCCAGGTTGACGTCGTCGTTAGGATGCAGCAAGCGCTCTTCTCCCCGCAAGCCGCCGATCAGCTCGGAACCGCGGTTGGCCAGCACTTCGTTCATGTTCATATTGCTTTGCGTGCCAGAGCCCGTTTGCCAGACGGCCAGTGGAAATTCAGCGTCATGCTTGCCTGCCAGTACTTCGTCGGCTGCTTGCGTGATGGCGATGGCTTTCTTGCCATCCAGTAATCCCAGGTCCAGGTTGACGTGGGCGGCCGCGCGCTTGACGGTGGCCAGGGCGGCGATCAGTTCGGGCGGCATCTTTTCCGTGGAGATATGGAAGTGCTCAAGCGAGCGCTGCGTTTGCGCTCCCCAAAGCCGGTCGGCGGGTACGTCGATCGGGCCGAAACTGTCGCGTTCGATTCTGCTACTCATGGCATCCCTTTCATCGATGGAGGTGGATCGAGTGTACTCCAGGCGTCCAAAAGACACAGGATGATGCTGTATTGCATCATTTTTGCCATGGCTCATCTATATTTTTGCGATTTCCTGCCGTTAAAGACAGACGAGTTCCCCTTATTTATCTTGTTATCAAAGCGATCAGTCCATGCAAAGCAGCATTGTTCCCCGTTGGTCCCTGATCGCTTGCGCCGCCGCCAGCCTGGCCTTGGCGCCTGTTATGGCGGCCGAACTGGGCGAGATGGCGGTGCTGTCCCATGTGGGCCAGCCCCTGCTGGCGGAGATCGAATTGACCGCCCTGGCGCCCGAGGAGGCCAGCGGCGTGGCCGTGCGCCTGGCCTCGCCCGATGTGTACCGGGGCGGCGGTATCAGCATGGACCCGGCCCTGCAAACCTTGACGATCAGCCCGCTGGAGCGGGGTGGGCGGCAGTATGTGCGCGTGGCTACCCGGCAAGCGATCCAGGCAGGCCACGTCCATCTGTATTTATTATTGGGCAATGGTAGCGGCGCCGTCGTGCGCCTGGGCACCTTGTGGCTGACGCCGGCACCGCCAGCACCGCCAGCCGTTGCCAGTGCGCCAGTCAGGCCCGTCATTCCGGTGCCCGTGCCTGTGCCGCTGGCACAGCCACTGCCACTGCCGCGCGCGGTGCCCGGCGCGCCGCCGGCCGATGCCGCCGCGCTGGCGGCGCGCGCGCGCGCCGAGGGCCTGGTGCGTCCGGCACGCGTGTTTGTGCCACCGCCCGTCGCGCCCACGCCATCTGCCCCGGCGCTGCGCCCGGCGCCGTTGCGCCGCGCCACTGCGCCCGTGGCAGCCTGCGCGCCGCAGGCCAATATGGAGCAGGCGCAAGCATGCGTGGCGCTGGACCAGAAAAACGCGGCCCTGAATGAAAAGCTCGGCGAATTGGAGGGCAAGATCGGCGCCTTGCAAAAGGCGCTGGCGCTGCCCGTCGTCACCGCACCAACCGCTCCACCGGCTGCCATACCGGCTGTGGCGGAAGCGCCGCATGCCAAACCCAAGCCCCTGCACGCGGCGCCGGCAGCCGACAAGGAAAAGAAAGCGGGCGGCAATGGTTTGATGTGGCTGCTTATCGGCACCCTGGCCTTCCTGCTGCTGACGGCGCTCGTCGTGTATGCCGTGCGTAAGCGCAGGCAAGCGGCGGGGGCGGGCACGCCGTCGAAATACTGGGTCTTGCTGCGCAAACCGTTCAGCCGCAAGAAGAAGGATGTGCCGGTGCTGACGGAAGCGCTGGAAGAGGACGCGGCCGAGGCGGAAGCGGAGCCGTTCTCGCGTTAACGCTGCTGCAAGGCCGCGCCCAGATTTGATATAAAAAAAGATATTGAAAAAAGATAGAAAGTGCCTGTCTATCGTGTTGCCTATTTCTTAAAGATGGTGATATGATTAATTCAGTGGACTTGCTCTACGATAAAACAGTCCCAGCCTGGCGCAGTCACCAACGATAGTGTGGCGCGGCAAACAGGTGTAGCGTTGCATAAACGCCTGGGTCTGGAAGCGGTTTGCGATGCCGACGATGTGCTCGCGAACGCCGGATGCAACCGGCAGCGAGGCGACGCCAGGAGATACCTGGGGCTCGCCTTCCAAATTCCCCTTCCTTGCTTTTCGGACGCCGCAAATGCAGCGCTCCGCGGCACGGCGGCAGACGTAAAAAAAGCACCCACAGGTGCTTTTGTTGTTTCTGGCGCGGCAATGTTGACCTACATGTGGGCGCGCGATCCCTGCATGGCGTTCGGCAGTTGCGTCATCCACGGTTCCGTGATGGCGCGGATTTCGCGATCATTGGCCAGGATTTGCTTGAGCAAGTCAATCTTGCGCTGGCGCGTAGCGCCGGCCAGGGCAGGCACTTTGCCCGTCATGGTCGTGCTGGCGGCGCTGGCGCACTGGTTTTCCAGGGTGTCCAAGCCATCCCAGTCGCTCGAACGTGCGGCGACGACCATTTTGTTGGTCATTCCTGCAATATTTTCATACATCGAGAGAACGTCGTTGGAGGTCATGAGCACACCCGTAACTAGTGAATGGATTACCGCTTGTCTAGATTAGCGGCAGGTTCAGCGGGAACTTGAGGGTGTTTTTGAAAAAAAAGTGAAAATAATTTGGATGGTTGTGGCTGGCTGCCGGAATCTCCCGCCGAGCCGTTGTTCCGCATGCGAAAAAGGTATGATTCTCAGGCTATGATTTTGCTTATTTTCATCGAAAGGATCGCCATGCACGGTTTGCGTTTTTCCTGGTCCCGGACGCCAGTCCAGGCTGCCATCGCCCTCGCCCTGGCCGGCGCCACCGTGGCCTATGTACCGGCTCAAGCGCATGGCCAGCAAGCGGCCACCAGCGCCGCTGTCCCCGCTGCCGCCACGGCGTCGCCCGGCGACGACTTCTATGACTACGTGAATGGCGACTGGCTGCGCAGCACGGAGATTCCCGCCGACCGCAGCAGCTGGGGCTCGTTCGCCATCCTCGCCAACTCGACCAACGAGCGCATCATCGGCCTCGTCGAAGGCCTGGCGGCGGCGCCGCAGGCGGATGCATCCGCACGCCAGGTCAGCGATTTTTACCGTTCCTGGATGGATGAATCGGCTATCGAAGCGAAAGGCTGGGCGCCGATCAAGCCCTTGTTGAGCAAGATCGATGGCATACGCGACCAGGCGGGACTGGCACGCGCGCTGGGCGAGAGCTTGCGCGCCGATGTCGATCCGCTCAACGCCACCAATTTTTATACGGAAAACCTGTTTGGCCTGTGGGTGGCGCAAGACTTGAACGACACCACGCGCAATGTGGCCTATCTGCTGCAGGGCGGGCTGGGCTTGCCCGACCGCGCCTTCTACCAGGACGACAGCGCGCGCATGCAGGGCTTGCGCACTGGCTACCAGGCGCATATCGCCGCCATGCTCAAGCAGGCTGGTTACCGCGATGCGCCAGCCCGCGCCGCGCGCGTGTTTGCGCTGGAGCAGAAAATTGCCGCCAGTCACGCCAGCCGCGAAGAGTCGGCCGATGTCGTCAAGGGCAACAACGCGTGGCGCGCCGCCGACTTCGCCAGCAAGGCGCCTGGCCTGGACTGGAAAGCCTTCTTCCAGGCGGCAGGCCTGGGCAGGCAGGCCGATTTCATCGTCTGGCACCCGACGGCCATGACGGGCAGCGCGGCGCTGGTGGCGAGCGTGCCGCTGGCGACCTGGAAGGATTTCCTGGCTTTCCACGCGATTAACCATTTCAGCACCACCTTGCCGAAGGCGGCCGCCGATCAGCGTTTTGCCTTTTACGGCAGCACCTTGAGCGGCACGCCGCAGCAGTCACCGCGCAGCAAGCGCGCGTTGGCCGCGACGAACGCGGCCCTCAGCGACGCCGTCGGCAAGCTGTACGTGGAGCGTTATTTCCCGCCTGAATCGAAAGCCCGCGTGCAAGACATGGTGGGCAATATCGTCGCTGCCTTCTCGCGCCGCATCGACAAGCTGGACTGGATGGCGCCGGCCACCAAGGCGCAGGCGCAGGAGAAACTCCAGACCCTGTACGTGGGCGTGGGCTATCCGGAACGCTGGGCCAGCTATGCGGGCTTGCGCGTGGTGCGCGGCGACGCGCTGGGCAATGTGCAGCGGGCGGAGCAGTATCATTACCAGCAGGAACTGGCCAAGCTGGGCCAGTCGCCTGACCGCAAGGCCTGGGCCATGCCGGCGCAGCTGGTCAACGCCGTCAACTTGCCGCTGCAAAATGCGCTGAACTTCCCAGCTGCCATCCTGCAGCCGCCTTTCTTCGACCCGCAAGCCTCCGACGCGGCCAATTATGGCGGCGTTGGCGCCACCATCGGCCATGAGATCAGCCACAGCTTCGACGACCAGGGCGCGCAGTTCGACGCTCAGGGCAAGCTGCGCGACTGGTGGACGCCGGCCGACCTCGCGCATTTCCAGGCGGCGTCCCAGCAACTGGTGGCGCAGTTCGCGGCCTATAAACCGTTTCCCGATCTGGCCGTGAATGGCCAGCTGACCCTGAGCGAAAACCTGGCCGATCTGGCTGGCGTGGCGGCCGCGCATGACGCGTTCACCTTGTCGCAGCAAGGCAAGCCGGCGCAGCCGGGCGCGGACCGCGCATTCTTCACGGGTTACGGCGTCAGCTGGCGCAGCAAGGCGCGCGAAGCGGCGGCGCGCCAGCAAATCCTCACGGATGGCCATGCGCCGGCGCAATACCGTGCCGCCACCGTGCGCAATCTCGACGCCTGGTACCCGGCCTTCGACGTCAAGCCGGGCCAGCAGCTGTACCTGGCGCCGGAACAGCGCGTGCGCGTCTGGTAGTCATGGCCGGTGCCAGCGCGTAGCGCGCTGGCACCGTAAAATGGGGGAACATATCGATAGGACCGCCATGATGCCAACCCCGCCGCAAGACCCCATCCACGCCATCACGGGCCGCACCCTGGCCCATTACGACGCCAGTGCCGAGCAGTTTTTTGAAGGCACGCGCGACCACGACGTCAGTCAGAACATCAACGCGCTGCTGGCCGCCATCGACAGGCCCGCGCCCTTGGCGATCCTTGATCTGGGCTGCGGCCCTGGCCGCGATCTGAAGACGTTCACGGCCATGGGCCACCATGCCACGGGCGTCGATGGCTGCCCCCGCTTCGTCGAGATGGCGCGCGCCTACAGCGGCTGCACCGTATGGCAGCAGGATTTCGTCGACCTCGAGCTCCCCGCTGCGCACTTCGACGGCGTGTTCGCGAATGCCGTGCTGTTCCACGTGCCCAGCGCCGTCTTGCCCGGCGTGCTGCGTGCTTTGTACGCGTGCCTGAAGGAGGGCGGCGTACTGTTCAGCTCGAATCCGCGCGGCCAGAACGAGGAAGGCTGGAGTGGCGCGCGCTATGGCAGCTACCACGACGAAGCAACGTGGGCCGCCTACGTTCAGGCGGCCGGTTTTACCCTGATCGAACAGTATTACCGTCCACCGGGCTTGCCGCGCGAACAGCAGCCGTGGCTGGCCACTGTCTGGCGCAAGGGCGCGTAATCGATGATGTCGGCGCTGTGTTAGGAACCGTACAGAGCCTTTGATCTTCCCTGGGTACTATGGACACATCGACACGCATGAAGCAGTTTGCAACAGCGTGTGAGCCGCAGTCCCGGCCCTGATGGGCCGGACAACAGATGCACCAACTACAGTGAGGATCCATCATGAACAAAGATCAAGTCGAAGGTAAACTGAAGGAAGTCGGCGGTAAAATCCAGGAAGCCGCTGGCAAAGTCGTCGGCAGCGAAGAACAGCAAGCCAAGGGCCTGGCAAACCAGGTCGAAGGCAAAGTGCAGAAGAAGGTCGGCGATGTGAAAGATGCAGTCGACACCATCACGCGCAAACCGTAATTTGCCGTACGCATAAAAAAACCGCCGCCTGTCGCAAGACAGGCGGCGGTTTTTTATTTGAGACTGGTCAAACTTATTTCGCTGGATTGGCCAGGTTTTGCTTGAAGAACATTTCAATTTTCTTGTACACGTGACGCTGGCCCGCGCGCGACGAGATACCGTGCTTGGCGCCCGGATACGTCATCAGGTCGAACTGCACGCCGCGGTTCACCAGCGCGTCGATCAAGCGCGTGCTGTTGCTGAACAGCACGTTATCGTCGGCCATGCCATGCACCAGCAGCAGCGGCGACTTCAAGCCGTCGAGGTGGGCGAACACGGTGCTGTCCTTGTAGCCCTCCACGTTCTCTTTCGGCATGCCGAGGAATTGCTCCGTGTAGTGGGTATCGTACAGCGACCAGTCGGTCACGGGCGCTACCGAAACACCCATGGCGATCTTGTCGGAGGCTGCCGACAGCAAACGCAGGGTCATGAAGCCGCCATAGCTCCAGCCGAACACGCCGATGCGTTTCGCGTCGACGAAGCTTTGCTTGCCCAGCCAGTCGATGCCGACCAGTTGGTCGGCCACTTCGGCTGCGCCCAGCTTGTGATAGATGGCGTCCGTGAACGCGCGCTCGCGGCGCGACGAGCCCCGGTTATCGAGGCGGAAGACGACAAAGCCTTGCTGCGCCATATACTGATCGAAGTTATTGCCCCAGCGGCGAGCCACGTGCTGCGAGTGCGGGCCGCCATACGTCGACAGGTAGACGGGATAGCGCTTGCTCGCGTCGAAGTTCGACGGCTTGACGATGGAGTAATACAAGGTCTGGCCATCGTTGGCTTTCAGGGTGCCATACTCCGTCGGCAGGTGGTCCGCCTTGTATCTGGCGTACGGGTGGCTCGCGTTCAGCGCGTTTTCTTCCAGCCAGCCCAGCATGGCGCCGTCAGGACGGTGGATGCTTACCTGCGGCGGCGTGGCCGGGTCGGAATAGGTGTCGACAAACACTTCGCCATTGCGCGAGAACGTCGTGTCGTGCCAGCCGTCCGCTTTCGTCACGCGCTGCGGCTTGTCGGCGGTACTGCCGTCCAGCGCCAGAGCGTAGGTCTGCTTGTCGATCACCGCGTCGCGGTTAGACGACACATACACTTTGCCGGTTTTCTGGTTCACGGCCAGCACGCTGTCGATGCCCCATTCACCGGAAGTGACCGGGTGCAGCAGCTTGCCGCTCATGTCGTACAGGTACAAATGGTTGCGGCCCGTGCGCTCGGACGACCACAGGAACTGGCCGTTGGCGAGGAAGCGCAGGTCGTCATGGATGCTGACCCAGGTCTTGGCCGTTTCCGTCAGCAGGGTGCGTTGCGCCAGCGTCGCTGCATCGACGGCGACCAGGTCGAGGGTCTTCTGGTCGCGCGACTGGCGCTGATATACCAGCGACTTGCTGTCCGCGCTCCAGTCGGCGCGCACCAGGTAGATGTCCGCGTTCGTGCCCAGGTCCACCTGGCGTTGCGCGCCCGTTTCCGGCGAGACGATCAGCAGCTGCACCAGCACGTTCGGGTCGCCGGCGGCAGGGTAGCGCTGTTCGACGACGTCGGTGCGGTCGGCAAAGATTTCAAAGCGGCGCACGACGGGCACGGGTGCTTCGTCGTAGCGTTTGTAGGCGATGGCGCTGTCGTCGGGTGCCCAGTAGTAGCCGGTGCGCTGGCCCATTTCTTCCTGCGCCACGAATTCGGCTTCGCCGTTGTGGATCGTGCCCTTGCCATCCGTGGTCAACTGGCGTTCCTTGTTCGTCTTGAGGTCGATCACAAAGATGTTTTGATCGCGCACAAACGACACATAGCGGCCTTTCGGCGAAATTTTCGGGTCCAGTACATTGCCCTTGGCGACCAGGCGCGCCTTGTCCGGGTTGGCCGCATCGACCAGGTACAGATTGCCGGCCAGCGGTACCAGCAGCTGCTTGCCATCGGGCGACCAGCTGTAGCTGAGAATGCCGTTCAGGCTGGCCGTGCGCTCGCGTTCGCGGCGCGCCTGCTCTTCGGGCGAAATCGTTTCATTCGGCACCAGCGCCTTGGAGTCGATCAGGCGGTGCGTGCTCTTGTCCTTGAGCTTGAATTCCCACAGGTCGAGCTGGAACTGGTTGTCGGCGCGGCCGCGCAGGAACGTGACGCGCTCGCCATCGGGCGAGACCTTCAGGTTGCGCACGCCGGGGCCGGCCAGCGCCGGATCGGCGTGGATGCGTTCCAGGGTCAGCTTTTCAGCCGATGCGGGAACGCTGGCCATCGCGGCCAGAAAACAAAGAATAAAACGCATGGATGTCTCGGTAGTTGGAAGAATGAATAACGCTGCATGCCAAACAGGGCAGGCAGGATCGAGCGTTGCCTAAGCGTAAGACGATACCAGAGCGTGCCTGTTTATGCGATAGCCCCGGCCACGGAATAAGACGTTCCTGGCCGTATTTCCTTCGTCAAAAATATCCAACAGCCGCCCATTCCATGGCACTTTACTTGGTTCAGGCCAATATCGTACCTTCTATCACGGTCAGGCATGCGCCGCCTATCCAGGCGTGGCCATCGCGGAAATTGACGGATACGCGGCCGTCGCGCTGCAGGCAGGTGCCCTGGCGCACGCGGTAGTCGGCGCCCGCCAGCAGGTGCGCGATGCAGGCGTTGGCGCTGCCCGTGACGGGATCCTCAACCAGTGCGCCGTGCTCGCTGAGCAGCGCACGCACTTCGTAATCGGCCGGCCCGCCGGCGCCGTGCGCGCCATAGAGGGCCAGTCCGTCAGCCATTGACGCGGCCAGCAATGCCGTCAGGGCCGCGATGTCGGCATGGACGGCCAGGCAGGCCGCGGCGCTTGGCAGCGGCACGCACAGCCAGCGGATGCCCATGTCGACGACAGTGCCGCCAGCGACCGCCGCGTCGTCCAGCGCCGTTTGCAGCAGCGGCAGCAGCGCGGGGGCGAGCGCGCGCGTGGTGCAGGGCGGCGCCTGGAACGCCAGTACGCCGCCGGCGCCGCGTTCTATCTGCACCAGGCCGACGCCGCATTCCTGCACGATGCGCGCGCCCTTGGGCCGCATGCCCGCATCGAGCAGGGCGTGCGCCGTGCCCAGGGTCGGGTGGCCGGCGAACGGGAATTCCATCTCGGGCGAAAAAATCCGCACGCGGTAATCGGCGGCGGGATCGCGCGGCGCCAGCACGAAGGTGGTTTCCGACAGGCTGGTCCAGCGCGCGATCGCCTGCATCTGCGCGTCATCGAGGCCATTCGCGTCGAGTACCACGGCCAGCGGATTGCCCAAGAAAGGCATCGTGCTGAAGACATCGACTTGCCGGAAGGGGCGTTGTTGCGGCATGGCGGTTTCCTTGTTGGCTTATCGGGCGGCGCGCAGGCGTTGCAGCGATAAATGGTTCAAATACCAGGTCAGCAGCACGGCAGCCACCGTCAAGCCCGTGACCAGGCCGATCCAGAAACCGGCAGCGGCCATCGGCTCGGCCGGGGACCAGGGGAAACCGGCCGGCGCGAGGCCCAGCACATAGCCGATCGGCAGCGAGAAGCCCCAGAAGGCCAGCAGCTGGATCAGCATGGGCTGGCGCGTCACCTTGTAGCCGCGGATGGCGCACGAGGTGGCCACTTGCGTGGCGTCGGACAGCTGGAACAGGGCGGCAAACAGCAGCAGCTGCGCGCACAGGGCCTGCACCTGCGGATCTGACGTATAGGCTTGTGCGATCTGGTGGCGGAAGACGGTGATGACGGTGGCCGACACGATGGCCGCCGTCAGCGACATGGCCACGCCCACCCACGAAATGAAGCGGGCGCGGCGCAGATTGGCTTCGCCCACGGCATGGCCCACGCGCGTCACCAGCGCGATGCCGAAGGTGAGCGGCACCATGAAGACGACGGACGAGAAATTCAGGGCAATCTGGTGCGCCGACACCTGGATCACGCCGAAGCGCGCCACCAGCAGGCTGATGACGCCAAAGGCGCTCACTTCGGCGAAGTAGGTCACGCCGATGGGCAGGCCCAGGCGCAACATGGGGCCGATGGACGACAGCTGCGGCCATTCCCAATGCGTGAATGGATACGTGGCTTGGTAGGCGGGCGCGATCCTGATCCAGACCAGCATGGCCAGCAGCATCATCCACACGCAGCAGGTGGTGGCCACGGCGCAGCCCACGCCGCCCATCTTCGGCATGCCCCAGTGGCCGTAGATCAGCAGGTAGTTGACGAGGATATTGAGGCCCAGCGCGGCCAGCGCGATGACCATCACGGGCTTGGTCTGGTTGATGCTGGTGCTGTAGCCGTACAGCGCGCGGTAGGCGGCGAACGGCGGCAGCGCACAGCTGATGATGTGCACGAACAGCTTGGCCTTGGCCGCGACGGCGGGTTCGAGCATCAGGTGGTCGAACACCAGCGCCGCCATGTTCGTCAGCAGGCAAGCCACCAGGCCCACGAGCAGCGCTTTCCATAGCGACTGGCGCACGATGTGCGGCACCTGGTCGTGGCGCGCGGCGCCGATTTCATGCGCCACCAGGGTATTGATCGCCATCATGATGCCGCTCACGGTGACCAGCACGATGGACCAGATGGCCGCGCCCAGCGACACGGCCGCCAGTTCCTCGGGATTCGTATGTCCCGTCATCGCCACGTCGGCCGCGCCCATGCCGACGGTGGCCAGCTGGCCGATCAGGATAGGCCAAGCCAGCTTCCACAGCGAAGAAATTTCAGTACGGACGGCAGGCAGGGTGAACGAGGTGGTGTGTGGCATAGGCGGCAACCTTAACTAAACACAACATTCTACTGGCATTCGCCGTGTTTGTCCGCCGAGGCATTCCTGACGCCGGGCGCGGTAATCATTTGTTACAGCTAAGTGGGCCAGTCGCGGATAGACTGCGCGCTCTATTTGGCAAAATGACCAAATAGTCACACCGCATTATCCTGACTATGGAGTAAGACCATGTTGAAGAAAGCCTTGAACTGCGCCCTGCTGTTGGGCGCCGCCATGACGGCCGAGCTGGCCGGCGCCGGCGAACTGACTCTGTATTCGCGCGACGATTATCACGGCCGCTCGCAGACCGTGCGCGACGCCGTCGCAGACCTTGAAGACGTTCGTTTCAACGACACGACGCAAAGCATCCGCGTGCGCTCGGGCCGCTGGGAAGCGTGCGAGGAAGCCGATTTCCGCGGCGACTGCTTCCTGCTCGAAGCGGGCGACTATCCCTCGCTCGATGGCCGCGCCAACAAAATCACGTCGCTGCGCGAAGTGCGCGGCGGCTGGGACCGTGGGCGGGACCGGGAGCGCGAGCGAGATTGGGATGAACACCGGGATCGTGGCCGCGAGCGCGGCCATCTGCCGGGCCGCGCGCTGGGCGGCGAACTGACCTTGTACACGCGCGACGACTTCGTCGGCCGCAGCCTGAGCGTGCGCAATGGCGCGGCCGACTTGCGCGAACGCGACTTCAATGACACGGCGCAAAGCGTGCGCGTGCGCGCCGGGTACTGGGAAGTGTGCGAGGACGTGGGCTTCCGCGGCCGCTGCCGCACGCTGGGTCCCGGCGAGTACGCGAGCCTGGAACGCATGAGCAACCGCATCTCGTCGGTGCGCGAAGTGCGCTGATGCGGGGCAGTTAGTACGCCAAATGGCAATAACCGGCTCTCGCAGGGCTTGTTATTGCTTTTGGTAACAATTTATTGTGCTTTTCCCATACTTTGTTACACCGTTTTTTCTACGGATGGCTACACTGACATCAGTTGTCATGTCGATCACTTGGCTTTGCCGCCGCCGGAGACCGCCCCATGAATCGCCCGTTCGCCTTTGCTCCGCTGTGTGTCAGTTCGCTGTTTGTCCATCTTGCCGCGCAGGCGGGCGAGATCCGCTTGTACACCGATGATAATTTCAAGGGGCGGGTGGTGGTCTTGCGCGAGACGAGGGATGACCTGTCGCGCGTCAATGTCAATGACACCGTCTCGAGCATCCAGGTCGATTCGGGCAGCTGGGAAGTGTGCGCGAGGAGAACCGTCCGCAAAATGACGCGGGACTGGTGGTGCTGTATGGCCGCGCGTTACTGAAGGGACGGGGGCTGCAGGTGAACCGCGACGTCAGCGACCTGGTACTCCTGAACTTCAACGACCAGGCCGTATCCATCGCCATCAACGAAGGCACCTGGGAAGTCTGCACGAACTCGCAGTTCAACGGCAGCTGCGAGCGCATGGGGCCGGGCAAGCATGAAGTGCTGAACACGGCGCTCGACAAGCGCGCTTCCTCGCTGCGCCGCCTCTACTGAGCGCATGACCGGGCCTTTGCCGTGGCCTTGTATTTGTTACACTAGCATCCTGGCGCAACAGCCAGGCAAATCATCACCAAAGAATGAAGAATGGAGTTAATCATGACGGGCCCTTTCAAACACACGCTGGCATGCGCGGCTACCTTGCTGCTTTCGCTGGGCGCCCATGCGACCGCCCATGCAGGCGATATCACCCTGTTCGAAGACGTTGATCTGCGTGGCCGCGCAGTGAACCTGCGCGAGACGACGGACGATCTGTCGCGCTTTGGATTCAACGACAAGGTGTCGAGCATCCTGGTGCGTTCGGGCACCTGGGATGTATGTACCGATGCCGGTTTTCGCGGCAATTGCCGTACTCTGGGGCCGGGCGAATACCGTTCGATGCCGGGCATGAACGACGCCATCAGTTCGGTGCGCGAGTCGGGCCGCGGCGATGGCAACAATCCGGGGCGCCCTGGGCGCGATCCCGACCGGGGGCATGGCGGCGGCTATGGCCGTGGCGGCACCCTGGAAGTGTATTCGGGCGCAGGCCAGAATGGCGGCTCGGCGCGGCTGAACCGCGACACGGACGATTTCGTCAATATCGGTTTCAACGACCGCACCACCAGCATCGTCGTTTATAACGGCTACTGGCAGCTGTGCAGCGATTCGAACTATAACGGCGTGTGCCGCATCTTCGGCCCCGGCCGTCACGACGACCTTGGACGCGGCCTCGATGGGCGCGTTTCGTCGGCGCGCATGGTCGACGAGCGCGAAGCGCGGCGCCAGCAGCAATACGACCGGCCGCAGTATGAACAGCCGCAATATCCACAGTACCAGCAGCGCGGCGCCGTCCTGCTGTTCCCCGAAGCGGGCATGCGCGGCGAACCGCTGGCGCTGGACCGCAATGCGGAAGACCTGGTGCGCTACAACTTCAATGACCGCGCCTCGTCCATCGTCGTCAATGAGGGCCAGTGGGAAGTGTGCAGCGATTCGAATTTCCATGGCCGCTGCGAAGTGATCGGGCCGGGCGAATATGGTCGCCTGAACGGCATGGAAAACCAGATTTCCTCGCTGCGCCGCGTGCGCTGATTTTCACCAGCACACATGCTGACAGGCCGCCTGCCGGGTTGATCCCGCCGGGCGGTTTTTACATTCGCTGCCGTGCGCTGACATTTGCTTGCTCTTTGTTACACTCGCCGCCTGCCGCCCGGACTACACTGGCGAAAATGTAAACAGTATTGGAGTTGTCATGGTTCGATCTTTCCGCCCCGCGCTGCTGTGCGCCGCCACCTTCCTCGCCCCCCTTGCCGCATCCGCGGGCGAAATCACCCTGTTCGAGGACGCCGGTTTCCGGGGCCGCCCGGTCACTTTGCGTTCCGATATGGGCGACCTGTCGCGCATGGGTTTTAACGACAAGACCTCCAGCATCATCGTGCGCTCGGGCACCTGGGAAGTGTGCAAGGACGCCAATTACCGGGGCAGCTGCCGTGTGCTGCAGCCTGGCCGCTACGACAGCATGCCGGGCATGAACGACGCCGTTTCTTCCGTGCGCGAAGTGGGCCGCCCGGGCCATGGCGGCGGCGATCACCGTCCCTATCCGCCGCGCCCTCCGCGTCCGGAGCCGGAGCGTCCTCATCCCGGTTATCCAGGCCATGGCGGCGGACACCGTCCCGACATGAATGGCGCCGTGCTGATGTTTCCTGATGTTGGCATGCGCGGCCGGCCAGTGCGCCTGGACCGAGAAGTGCGCGACTTGAGCCGCTATGGCTTCAACGACCGCGCCGAATCGATCGTCGTCAACTACGGCCGCTGGGAATTCTGCGTCGATGCCAACTTCCGTGGCCGCTGCGTGGTAATGGGGCCAGGCAGCTACGGCCGCCTGCACGGTGGCCTCGACCGCCGCATATCCTCGCTGCGCCGCGTGCGCTAGGCTTTTTTCGCTGCCACTTTAAGCGCCCGCGCGACCTGTGTCCCGCGGGCGCTGTTGTATTGTGCGCACGCTATGTCGCCGCCAATTCGTGTACTCTTCCCATAGGCAGTTCAACCATGGGGAGCAAGCACGGTGGAATACAAGGACTACTACAAGGAGCTTGGCGTCGAAAAGACGGCGACCGAGGCCGAGATCAAGAAGGCCTACCGCAAGCTGGTACGCAAATACCACCCCGACGTGAGCAAGGAGCCGGACGCCGACAAGCGCACCAAGGCCCTGAATGAAGCTTATGGCGTGCTGGGCGACGCGGAAAAGCGCGCCGCCTACGATGAACTGGGCCGCAACCAGGGCGCGCAGGGACAGCCCTTCCGTCCGCCGCCAGACTGGGGTTCGGGCTACGAATCGTCGGGAGCCGACGACAGCGACTTCTTTGCCGACCTGTTTGCCCACGTGGGCGGGCGCCGCCGCGCCGGCGGCAGTTTCCAGATGCAGGGCGAGGACAGCCACGCCGCCATCACCATCGATTTGCACGACAGCTATCACGGCGCCAAGCGCCACATCGTCATGCGCATGCCCGAAGCTGACGCGCAGGGCCATGTGGTGACGCGCGAGCGCACCCTGGAAGTGACGATACCGAAAGGCGTCACGGAGGGCCAGCAGCTGCGCATGAAGGGGCAAGGGAACCCGGGCAGCGGCGGTGCGCCGGCCGGCGACCTGTATCTGGAAATCCGCTTCCAGACGGATGCGCGCTACAAGGTGGAAGGGCGCGACGTGTTCGAGACGGTGCCCGTCACGCCATGGGAAGCGGCGCTGGGCGGCGAAATTGCCGTGCCCACGCCATCGGGCACGGTGGCCGTCACTGTGCCGCCCAATTCGCAGACGGGGCGCAAGCTGCGCCTGAAAGGGCGTGGCATTCCCGCCGCCCAGCCGGGCGACCTGTATCTGCTGCTGGAAGTGGTGCTGCCGCCGGCGAACGATGACAAGGCGCGCGAACTGTATGCAACCATGGCGCGCGAGATGGCTTTTAATCCGCGCCAGAAGCTGGGAGGGTAAATCATGACAAACAAGGTAATTGGCGAACTGCTCGAAGATCGTGCCCTGAGCCTGGAGGAACTGGCGCGCGCCTGCGCCGTGGAGCCGGACTGGGTGGTGCAGCATGTGCAGACGGGTGTGCTGCTGCAAAATGGCCCGCCAGCGGGGCAGCTGACTGCCTGGCGCTTCACCAGCCTGGATCTGGTGCGTGCGCGCCGCCTGCACGAAATCGAATCCGTGTTCGATGCGAACGCCGAACTGGCCGCGCTGGTGGTCGATTTGTCGGAAGAAGTGGCGCGCCTGCGGCGCCGCCTGCACGTGCTGGGCGTCGATTAGACCATTAGCCCTTATGCCGGCTCGCCGTGGCGTGTCACGGTGAGCCTGGCTATATAAAACTGCCCGTCGACGACCACCCGGTGCGGGATGCCGGCCACGTCGAAGCCTGGGCCACCGTCTTCCATCCATTCCTGCGCTAGCGAGTCGAACTGCTGCGGCGTCATGCGCAGCATCTGCGCCGTGATGACGAAGCGCGCGCCAGGTTTTTGTTTGTTGACGAAGTCGTCGATGCCGGCCATGTGAATCTCTTCAAGGTTGTGTCTGAAATCGGGGTCAGACCCGACGGGTCTGACCCCAGCAGTTGTTTGGGGTTTGCTCAGGCATGATACCCGTCCCCGTGCGCTTCTAAAACCCCTGTTCCAGCAGCGGCAGCTGCTCCGCAAAGCGCTCGGTCAGCCACTTGCCCGCCTGGCCGGGCGGCGTGTCGGCGCGCTGGATCAGGTAAATCGGATAATTCTCGCCCTTGTCGACGGCCAGCGGCAGGTGTACCAGGCGGCCTTCTGCCAGATCGTCGCGCACCATCGCTTCGGGCATGTTGCCCCAGCCCAGGCCCGCACGCAACAAGGCGTGCTTGGAACCGAGGTCGCCCAGGCGCCAGTTGCGCAATCCCAGCACCCCGAAATCCTGGCCCTGCGTCAGGTCGCTTCGGTCGCTGAGCACCAGCTGCACGTGTTCGCGCGCCACGTTGGAGGCAATCGGCCCTTCCAGCTGCGCCAGCGCGTGGCTGGGCGCGGCCACGGGAATCAGTCGCACGTGGCCCACGGCCAGGCGCTCGAAGACGCTGGCCGTGGCAGTCATCCAGCCACCGAGGCCGATGTGGCAGCTGCCATCCATCACCAGCTGCGCCACGGCGCCCATGGCTTCAATGCGCAGGCGCAGGGCGACGGTGGGGAACTGCGCCTGGAACGATTCCAGGACGCGCACCAGCACGCAAGTGGGAAACATGACGTCGACCACCACCGACACTTCCGCCTCCAGCCCGCCGGCCAGGGCCTTGGCGCGCGCGCGCATGCCGTCCACTTTCAGGGCCACTGCGCGCGCGTCGGCCAGCAGGGCCTTGCCCGCATCCGTCAGGGTGGGCTTGCGCTTGCCGCGGTCGAGCAGCACCACATTCAGTTGTTCTTCCAGGTTGGCGATGGTGTAGCTGATCACCGACTGCGTGCGGTGCAGCTGGCGCGCCGCGTGGGCGAAGCCGCCCGCGTCGATGACGGCGACGAACACGCGCAACTGGTCGAGCGAAGGTTGGCCCGGTTCTCTCATGGGAACTCCCTATCTAAAATTTCGATGCTAAACATTTATATTTATACGGTTTCATCGATGGTAGACCCGAACTATGCTGTGTGCAAGGGCTGCGACGTGGCCCATCCCGTCATCCATCTCCATAGGAGCAATTCATGAGCAAGGTCTTGTACATCAATAGCAGCGTGCGCAACAGCGGTTCCCTGTCGCGCCAATTGTCCGGCGAATTCGTGGCGAAACTGGCCGCGCAAGGGGCCAGCGTCGTCGAGCGCGACCTGGCCGCGCAGCCCGTGCCGCACCTGACGGAAGAGGTGATGGGCGCCTTCTTCACGCCGGCAGAGCAGCGCAGCGCGCATGCAGCAGCGGCGGTGCAATTGTCCGATACCCTGGTCGATGAATTGCTGGCCGCCGACGTGCTGGTGCTGGCCGCGCCCATGTACAACTTTTCCGTACCTTCGACCCTGAAGGCGTGGATCGACCACGTGGCGCGCGCGGGCCGCACTTTCCAGTACACGGCGACCGGCCCCGTCGGCCTGGCCACGGGCAAGAAAGCTGTTATTTTCACGGCCAGCGGCGGCGTCTACAGTGCAGGCCCCGGTGCCGCGTATGACTACCTGAGCACCTATCTGCGCACGGCGCTGGGCTTCATCGGCATTACCGACATCGAGTTCGTGCAAGCCGAAGGCGTGGCCATGGGCGAGGATGCCGTCGCCAGCGCGATTGCCAGGGGCCGTGCCTCGATCGAGGCCCTGGTCACCTGACTAGGTCTTCAGGGGGATTGCCAATCTGCCATGGTTGACATAAGCTTGCCGGCGGCACGCCCCGTGCCAGGCCGGCGAACGGTTCGCCATGAAAGTCCCCCATGCACAAGTTGGCAAGCGCAGTATTGTTCGGGTGTTCCCTGCTGGCGGCAGGCATTGCGCAAGCGCAAACTGGGCCAGTGGCGCCGCCTCACGTGGGCCGCCACGCCTCCGCGCCCGAAGATATCCGCGCCATCGAAAAAGTCGTCGCCGACTTCCAGGCGGCCCTGATCGCCAAGGATGTCAAGCTGCTGTCGTCGCTGATGCTGCACACGAACATTTTGTTCGCCTCGCCGGCTGACGATGCTTTCATCAAGAAGATGCGCGACACGACGGACGTCCACTTCGACGGCGTCGGGGCGGCCGGCTACGTCGGTTTCGCCAATTACATCAAACGCGAACCGCAGCGCACGGAAGAAAAATTCTACAACGTCAAGATCACCCAGGACCGCCATGTGGCGTGGGTCAACTTCGACTATGAATTCCTCGTCGGCGGCACATTGTCCAACTATGGCGTGGAAGCGTGGCAATTGGTCAAGCGCGACGGCGAATGGAAAATCCTCAGCGTTGTCTGGTCCATGCATCCCGCTGCCGAGGCAGGAAAGTAGGCCCCAGCCGTGACGCGTCAGTCGCGCGGCAGTGCGCGGATTGCCACCGGGCCAGCTGCGTTCAGTACGGAGTTGCCCAGTAATAATTTTTTCGCATCGTCTATACTTTCAGCTTGCACACGTAGTTAGCCTGACAAGTGTGCTGTCACCGGCCTGGCTGGTGCAAGCAGATGCTTGTCTGTCGTCATGCATGAAGATGATGTAGTCATGCATCCCTTTTCTCCTGTGCCGCGTGATAAAAAGAGAGCTGAATTGAGTATCCTGATCAATCGCGAGCGCATGGTTTTACCCTTTACCGCGTCAGTCCGTAGAGACAAGCTGTCCGGCCATGTCATTTTTGGAGCGCACATCGTGCCGATAAAGTATGTTGATTTTTATGAGGTGAATTACACGGCAGAGCGCCTGCGCGGCTGCAAGCTGTGGGGCGCCTACGTCGCCATCTATGCCCCCTCGTCCAACCCCATGCATCGGGTGAATCTGGTGCGCAAGCGCCGGGTGTCGGCCGACCACCAGTTTACAACGGAAGCGGACGCCATGACGGAAGCGGGCGAGGTGGCCGTCAAGCTGGTCGAGCGGCGCCAGCGCCGCTATGTCTTCCATCCCTGATGCCATTGCGCAGCATCCTGCAGCGCGCGCCATGGCAGGATTTGCACGCGGCCGGAATGCACGGCTTCCAGCGCCACGTGCGTGACGGGTTCATCGGGCGTGGCAGCTGCGCATAGCTTGATGACGAGGAAGTGTTTTTCCTTGTTGGCTGGCGTGACGGCCGTCCATTTACTGTTCAGTAATTTGCTCGGACGTACGTTGTTGTGCTTTTGAAGGTGCATGGCGGCTCCCGGATTGGCGTGATGGCGATGTTGCCATTATCATGCCATACCTGCCACGCACGAGGACCGCCATGAAACGCCAGCTGCACCTGCTCGTCATCGACCCGCAAAACGATTTTTGCGACTTGCCCGCCACCTGGCTGCCGCCAGGTTCCGCGCCGGCCTTGGCCGTGCCCGGCGCCCACCAGGACATGCTGCGCGTGGCGCAGCTGATCCGTGAAGGGGGCGGCGGTTTGACGCAGATCAGCGTGACCCTCGACGCCCACCACCGCTATGACATCGCCCACCCCGCCTTCTGGCGCACGGGCGATGGCGGTCCCGTCGCGCCGTTTACGCAGATCAGCGCGCAGCAGGTGCGCGCCCGCCTGTTCCTGCCCGCCGCCAGCGACGCCTTGCCACGCGCGCTGGCTTACCTCGATGCCTTGCAGCAAGCGGGGCGTTACCAGTTGATGGTGTGGCCCGTGCATTGCGAGATCGGCAGCTGGGGCCAGAATATCCATGCGGCCGTGCGCGCCGCCTACAACGCCTGGGAAGTGGATCAGCTGCGAGTGGTCGCCAAGCTGAGCAAGGGTTCCAACCCCTGGACCGAGCATTACTCGGCCGTCATGGCGGAAGTGCCCGATGCCCAGGATGCGGCCACCCAGCTCAACCTGGATTTCCTCGCCACCCTGCTGCCGGCGCAGCAGATCTATGTCACGGGCGAAGCGGGCAGCCACTGCGTGAAAGCCAGCACCGAGCACATCGCCGATTATCTGGAAGCGCAGCAAGGCAAGCCGGCCCTGTCGCGACTGGTGCTGCTGACCGACTGCATGAGTCCCGTCACGGGCTTTGCAGCGCAGCAGCGCGACTTCCTTGCCGCCATGCACGAGCGCGGCGCGCGCCTGGCGTCGTCCGCCGAGGTCTTGCCCGAGTTGCTGTCCAACGCGCTGGCCTGAGCCACTGTCGAGCGTTCCCTGCTGAAATGCTTGCGGTGGCGTACTATTCTGGCTTCAGGAAGTTGGAGAAAACACACATGACCCCGATAGTGCGCAGTTTGCTGGAAACCGATCTGTATAAATTTACAATGTGGCAAGCATTGCTGCACGGTCATCCGAACACCCATACCGAATACGAATTTGTCTGCCGCAACGCGACCGCCTTCCCGCTGGCCGAACTGAAGGTCGAGCTGGAAGAGCAGCTCGACCACCTGTGCTCGATGTCGTTTGCCGACGACGAGCTGGCCTATTTGCGCACCCTGCGCTTCATGAAGAGCGATTTCGTCGACTTTTTGACGGTGTTCCGCTTCCAGCGCAAGTTCATCGACGTCAGTACGGATGGCGACACCTTGCTCGTGCATGCGGCCGGGCCGCAAGTGCACGTGATGGGTTTCGAGATTTTCGTGTTGTATATCATTAATGAACTGTATTTCCGCCGCTTCGACCTTGATGTGGCCATGCGCGAAGGGCGTCACCGCCTGGGCTTGAAAGTGGCGGCCGTCAAGGAGTTTGGCAAGCTGCCGCGGCGCAAGCATCCGTTTGAGTTTTCCGATTTCGGCGTGCGCCGGCGTTTTTCCGGCGCCTGGCACGATGAGGTGGTGCAGCGCCTTGCGCATGAAGTGCCTGAGTATTTCAAGGGCACGTCGAATGTGTACCTGGCGAAGAAGCTCGGTATCGTGCCGATCGGCACGATGGCGCATGAATACATGCAGTCATTCCAGTCCTTCGGCGTGCGCCTGCGCGACTTTCAAAAGGCGGCTCTGGAAGACTGGGTGCAGGAATACCGGGGCGACCTGGGCATCGCCCTGACGGACGTGGTGGGCATGGACGCCTTTCTGGCCGACTTCGACCTGTATTTCGCCAAGCTGTTCGACGGCTTGCGCCACGATTCGGGCGACCCCGTCGAGTGGGGAGAGAAGGCGCTGGCCCACTACGCGGCCCTGCGCATCGACGCCAACACCAAGCGCCTCGTGTTTTCCGACGGCCTGGACCTGGACAAGGCCTTCGCCCTGTACCAGCACTTCGCCGACCGCATCATGACGGGCTTTGGCATCGGCACCAATCTCACCAACGACGTCGGTTTGACGCCGCTCAACATCGTCATGAAACTGGTGCGCTGCAATGGCCAGTCGGTGGCAAAACTGTCCGATTCGCCGGGCAAGACCCTGTGCAAGGATGAAACCTTCCTTGCCTATCTTCGGCAGGTGTTTCACCATCCTGCCGTGCAAGTACCGCTCTAGAAGCCTGCGACCACCGTGTTCATGTGCTCGACCTGGGGAGGGGCGGCAAAGAATTCGCCCACCAGGCCGCGCCATGCCTGGAAGTCGTCGCTGCCGCGGAAATGCACGGTATGGTCTTCCAGGGTGCTCCAGCCCACCACCAGGCGGTAGGCATCGCCGTTTTCGATCGAGCGCTCCAGGCGCATCGATACGCAGCCGCGCGCGCGCTGGAACAGGGGCACGGCTTTGGCGACGGCCGCCTCGAAAGCGTCATGCGTGGCCGATTTGATCTGGATGTGGGCAATTTCAAAAATCATGGCAAGTTCCACTGTGGAATGAAGGAAGCCTGATCTTGCCATAGTTTGGCCGCGCGGGGGAGGGCCTCAGCCCGCAAGCGCGTGTGCGCCTGCGGGATGGCATGCGCCCATTCCCGTTTCCGTTCCCGTTACTGTGGAGTGCCGATGTCGACAACGAGGCGGAATATGCCGCGCCATGCCGCCATGCCGCCATGCCCTGCTTCGACCTGCGAGCCTGTAAAAAATTCTGCCTCAGCCTGTAAAATCCTCGATCAAGTCGCAAAAGTTTGATAAATATCCAGTATGGCTGCCAAGTCGCGCTAAGATACGCCTTGCGGTGCATTCTGCAGGCAGGGATGCGGGATCAATCTTTCATAGGAGAACTAAATGGCAGCGAAGAAAATTCTGTTTTTGACCGGCGATTTTGCAGAAGATTATGAAACGATGGTGCCGTTTCAGGCCTTGCTGATGCTGGGCCATACCGTGCATGCCGTCTGTCCCGGCAAGAAAAGCGGCGAGACGATCAAGACGGCCATCCACGATTTCGAGGGCGACCAGACCTACACGGAAAAGCCGGGGCATTTGTTCACCCTGAACGCCAGTTTCGACGAGATCGACCCGGCCGACTATGACGCCGTGATGATCGCCGGCGGCCGCGCCCCCGAATACCTGCGCCTGAACGCGAAAGTCATCGCCGCCGTGCGCCACTTTGCCGACGCGGGCAAGCCTGTCGCGGCCGTCTGCCACGGCGCGCAATTGCTGGCCGCGGCCGATGTCATCCGCGGCAAACGCATTTCCGCCTATCCCGCCTGCGCGCCGGAAGTGACATTGGCGGGCGGCACGTATGCCGACATCGCCGTCACGGACGCCGTCACGGATGGCCAGTTCGTCACTGCCCCGGCCTGGCCCGCGCATCCGGCCTGGCTGGCACAGTTCGTCAAGCTGCTGGGCACCGAAATCCGTTTGTAACGTCACACTTGCCCGGCGTGCCAGCATGCCGGGTGTTTATCCTCCCTAGAATCGATTCGAGTTTTTCATGCATGCGCCGCGCAGTCAACCTTCCCGCAAACAACTTCCAGCCTCGCGCTGGCGCCAGCGCCGCCTGGCGCAGGCCGAATCGGGCCTGAGCGCCGCGCAGGAACGCCAGCTGGCCACCCTGCATGAGATCTCCACCCTGCTGGCGGGCCAGCACGCCATCGATGCGCTATGCCGTGGCTTCCTGCGCCATGTAATGCAGTTTGCGCAAGCCGAAGGCGGCACCGTGCGCATCCTTGATCCCCAGCACGATACCGTGCACATCATCGTGCATGAGGGCATTTCGGACGCCATGGTGGAAGAGGAACATTGCATCCGCAACAATGATTGCCTGTGTGGCGCTGCCGTGGCGCAGGGCGTGATCCAGATCCGCGATTTCCGCCAGGTCGATGCGCTGCAGCGCTTCCGCTGCCAGGACGAAGGTTTTATCGCCATCGCCGTTTTCCCCATCCTTGCGCGCGAGCAGGTAGTGGGCAGTTTTTCGCTGCACTTTGCGCGCCCGCAAGCCGTGCATGCGCAGCAGCAGGGCTGGCTGGAGACGCTGGGCCAGAGCCTGGGCATCGCCATCGAGAACCAGCGCCTGATCGCGCGCGAGAAAGAATTTGCCGTCGCGCGCGAACGCAGCCTGCTGGCCGAAGGCTTGCATGACAGCATCGCGCAAAGCTTGAACTTCATCAGCCTGCAAGTGCAGATGCTCGACGATTCCGTGCGCCGGGGCCAGCTCGACGAGGCGGCTGAAGTGCTGCCGCTGATGCGCATGGGTGTCGAGCAAAGCTACCAGGATGTGCGCGAATTGCTGGTCAATTTCCGCACGCGCTGGCATGGCAGCGACCTGGAAAGCAAACTCAGCGAAGTGCTGGCCAAGTTCGAGCTGCAGACGGGCGTCGTCGGCACCCTGGACATGAGCGGCAATGGCGCGCCGCTGGCGCCGGAGCAACAGCTGCAGATCCTGTTCATCGTGCAGGAAGCGCTGTCGAATATCCGCAAGCACGCGCAAGCGAGCAACGTGGCGCTGCGCGTGGAAAACGGGCGCGATTTTGCGCTGCAGGTGCGCGACGATGGCGAAGGCTTCGCCGCCAACCTGCGCGACAAGAAAACGGAGTTGCAGATCGGCTTGCGTATCATGCAGGAAAGAGCCGAGCGGCTCGGTGCGCAATTTGCCATCGACAGCACGCCCGGCGGCGGCACGACGATCTCGCTGGCCTTGCCGGCAGCCCGGCGCCAGGCCGCGTAACATCAGATTCATTCCTACCAGGTAGAAGATACAAATACGTGAACGCTCCAATCAAAATCCTGCTGGTCGACGACCACACCTTGCTGCGCAGCGGCGTCAAGCTGCTGCTGCAGCGCAATCCTCTGTTCCAGGTGGTGGGCGAGGCATCAAACGGGCTTGACGGCGTGCGCCTGACGTCCGAGCTGCGGCCCGACGTGGTACTGATGGATTTGAACATGCCCGGTGTAACGGGCGTCGAAGCGCTGCAGTTGATCTTGCAGGCCATGCCGCAGATGGTGGTGCTGATGCTGACCGTGTCCGAAAACGCGGCCGACCTGGGCGCTGCCCTGCGCGCGGGCGCACGCGGTTACTTGCTGAAAAATATAGAAGCCGAACAGCTGGGCCAGGCCATCTGCCGCGCCGCCGCCGGCGAATCCGTGATTGCCGACGCCATGACGGCCAAGCTGGTGTCCCAGTTCCGCGCGGGGCAGAACGCGCCCCAGGCCGACTACGACAAATTGACGCCGCGCGAGCGCGAAGCCATGGCTTGCCTGGCGCAAGGGCTGAGCAACAAGGAAATCGCGCGCCAGCTGGATGTGGCCGAAAGCACGGTGAAAATCCACGTGCAAAACATCCTCAAAAAGCTTAAGCTCAGCAGCCGCGTGCAGATCGCCGTGTATGCGGTCGAGCGCGAACTGGGCAGATAAAAATCAAGCAAAGCGCAAATAAGCCACGAGGAATGCGCGATTGTTTGATCTGCATGGCGTTCCGGCCTAGACAACCCTAGTTCCTTTGACGTATGGCCTTGACGGTGCCTGCGCATTACACTCTTAGTCATTCGCTAATCTAATAAGAGAGTGTCATGCATAAGGTCAACGTCGATGGCTTGCTATCGAGCCAGGCTCTGTTCCGCCATATTTCCCCTTCGCAATTAGAACAATTGCGCCAGGATGTCGTGCGCGTCGAAGTGGAAAAAGGCAAAGTGCTGTTCCGCAAGGGCGAAGTGGCGGAAGGCGCCTATGTGGTGGTCTTCGGCCTCGTCAAGCTGAGCGTATTCTCCATGGAAGGTACCGACAAGGTACTGGAACTGATCCGCCCGGGCCAGAGCTTCGGCGAAGCCATGATTTTCCTCGATGAGCCGTACCCGTTCTGCGCCGAAGCGCTTGAGCACTGCCTGCTGCTGCGCATCCCGCCGCACGCGCTGCTGCGCCTGCTGGACCAGTCGCCCCGCATCGCGCGCCAGATGATGAACAGCCTGTCGCACCACCTGATGGGTTTTATCCGCAACGTGGAACGCTGCTCCGTGCAGAACGCCACCCAGCGCGTGGTCGAATACCTGCTGCAGGCGTCGGACCAGCAGCGTTCGAACGAGGTCAAGCTGGACTTGAAGAAAAGTCTGCTGGCATCGTTCCTGAACCTGGCGCCCGCCACCCTGTCGCGCGTGCTGCACCAGTTGACGGACTTGCATTTGATTAAAGTTAGCGGTTCGCTGATCCAGATCCAGCCCGATGCCTTGAAGACGTACCGCCATGGCTCCGCCACGGCCCTGCTGAGTTAAGCTTTTTCAGCAGGCAAGGTCAGCCGCCAGAACAGCAGGGCGAGCAAGCTGACCGCCGCGCCCAGCGCGCATACCCCATGCCAGCCCGCCAGCGCATACACGCTGGTGGCGGCAATCGCTCCCATACCGCTACCCACCGCATAAAACAGCATGTAGCACGCCACCAGGCGGCTGTGCGCGTCGCTGTCCTGTTTGAAAATCAGGCTCTGGTTCGTCACGTGGATGGCCTGCCCTGCCAGGTCCAGCGCGATGATGCCGACGATCAGGGGCCACAGGGCCGTACCGGCAAACCCGAGCGGCAGCCATGCAGCGAGCAGCAACAGCAGGGCCGCGCCCGTCGTCCATTGCGCGCGGCCCTTGTCGGCCAGCGCCCCGGCACGCGCCGCGCCCAGCGCGCCGATCACGCCCACCAGGCCAAACGCGCCGATGGCCGCATGGCTATAGCCTTGCGCCGTCAATGGCAGCACCAGGGCACTCCAGAAAATATTGAACACGGCAAACATCAGCATGGCCAGCGTGCCGCGCACGCGCAACACCTTGTTATGCATCAACATGTCCAGCATGGAGGCGAGCAGGGCGCCGTAGGCCAGCTTCTGATTGGATGGCTGCGCTGGCGGCAGCTTGCGCCGCAGCAGCAACAGCAGGGCGCAAGCCATGGCCGCCGAGACGAAATACACGGCGCGCCAGTCGGCGAGATCGGCCACCACGCCGGACAGCGTGCGCGCCAGCAGCAAGCCGATCACCACGCCGCCCTGCGCCATGCCCACCACCCGGCCCCGCTCGTGGCTGGCCGCCGCGCTGGCCGCGTAGGCAATCAAGCCTTGCGTCATGGCCGTGCCCAGCAAGCCCACCAGCAGCATGCCGCCCAGCAGGGCGGCCGTGGAGCGGGCGCAGCCCAGCGCCGCCAGGGTGATGGCCAGCAGGCCCAGCTGGATCAGGGTCAAACGGCGCCGGTTCAGCATGTCGCCCAAGGGCACGAGCAGCAGCAGGGCCAGCGCGCAGCCGATCTGCGTGGCCGTGATGACCATGCCGCTGGCGGCGTCCGTCATGCCGAATTCGTGCGCCAGGGTAGCCAGCAAGGGCTGGGCGTAATACACATTGGCCACGCTGAGGCCGGCTGCCGTGGCAAACAGCCAGACGAGGGTGGGCGGAAGTGCGGTCGTGAGGGGAGGGTTTGTGTCGCGCATAGAGTTGTATATAAGTGGTTTCAAATTAAAACCAGTTGGAGTCTACGCCGGGAAGTTTTAAAATGCAACCACTCAATCGTGGAGACTGCCCGTGGCCAAGCGCAAAAGCCTGAAAACCGACCCCTGTCCCGTGGCGCGCGCGCTCGACGTCATCGGCGAGCGCTGGTCGCTGCTGATCGTGCGCGATGCCTTCCACGGCATGCGCAGGTTCGGCGAATTCCAGAAAAGCCTGGGCGTGGCGAAGAACATCCTGGCCGACCGCCTGCATACGCTGGTGGAAGAGGGCATTTTTACGGTCGCGCCCGCCTCGGACGGCACGGCCTACCAGGAATATGTGCTGACGCAAAAGGGGCTGGCGCTGTTTCCCATCGTCGTCGGTTTGCGCCAGTGGAGCGAGGAGCAGCTGTTCGAGGCGGGCGAGGCGCATTCCACCCTGCTGCAGCGCGGTTCAGGCTTGCCCGTGCGCCGCATCGACGTGCTGGCCGAGGATGGACGCGTCTTGCAGGCGGGCGATACCGTCGTGCATAAGGTGGTCACTGAGGTGGAGCCGAAGGCATGAAGCGCGTGGCCGTCATCGGCGGCGGCATCACGGGCGTCACCAGCGCTTACGCGCTGGCGAAACGGGGCGTCAATGTCACCCTGATCGAACGCCACCGCTATGCGGCCATGGAAACATCGTATGCGAATGGCGGGCAATTATCGGCCTCGCATGCGGAAGTGTGGAACCACAAGGCGACGATATGGAACGCCTTGAAATGGATGGCGCGGCGCGATGCACCACTGCTGCTCAATCCGACTCCCGGCTGGCACAAGCTGAGCTGGTTTGCGCAATTTCTCGCCGCCATGCCGCACTACGAGCGCAACACGATCGCCACGGCGCGCATGGCGATCGCCGCGCGCGAACAATTGTTTGCGTGGGCGCAAACAGAAAACATCGCTTTCGATCATCGCCGCGCCGGCATCCTGCACATTTACCGGGACCGGCGCGGCTTCGAGCGGGCGGCCGGCGTGTCGCGCCTGCTGGCGCAGGGCGGCTTGCAGCGGCGCGCCGTCACGCCGCAGGAGATGCGCGCCATCGAACCGACCCTCACCGGCGACTTTTACGGCGGCTACTACACGGACAGCGATTCCACGGGCGACATCCACAAATTCACCAGCGGCCTGGCCGACGCCTGCGCCCGCCTGGGCGTGGCCTGCCGCTATGGCGCACAGGTGACGGCGCTGGCGCGCGAGCACGGCAAGGTGCGTGTCAGCCTGGGCGAGGACAGTACCCTGTTCGACGCCGTCGTCATTTGCGCGGGCACGGCCAGCCGCGCCCTGGCGGCATCGCTGGGCGACCATGTGAATGTGTATCCGGTGAAAGGCTATTCGATCACCGTGCAGCTGGACGACGAAGCCAGCCAGGCGGCCGCACCCAAGGTCAGCCTGCTCGATGATGCCACCAAGCTGGTCAGCAGCCGCCTGGGCGAGGACCGGCTGCGGGTGGCGGGCACGGCGGAATTCAATGGCATCAATTACGATATCCGCGCCGACCGCATTCGCCCGCTGCTGCAGTGGGTAGAGCAGTGTTTTCCTGGCGTGAATACGCGCAAGGTGATCCCGTGGGCGGGCTTGCGCCCCATGCTGCCCGCCATGCTGCCAAAAGTGGGGCCTGGCAAGGCGCCGGGTGTGTACTACAACACGGGCCATGGCCACCTGGGCTGGACCCTGGCGGCTGCCACGGCGGAGCTGGTAGCAGAGGTGGTGGCTAGTTCTTTGGCAACAAATCGCTGAGCGCGGCGCGACCCTTGACGGTCAGGAAGGGGCCGACCTTGTTGTAGGGCAGCAGGAAGTCGTTTTCGCAGCCGCTGCCGTTCGAGTCTTCCCAGAAGGACACGCCTTCCGGCTTCAGCGACAGGTGGAAGCGGCCGCGGCCGTCGTAATCCGTGCCCTTGCACTCGGCATCGATCTTGACGTCCTTGAACAGGGCTTGCCGCAGGCGGTCCGGCAATTCTGCCTTGTCGTCGCCATCGCTGGCGCTGGCGCCAAACCAGTTCCACACGTCCGTCTCCTGGCCCGTTTTTACGTCCCAGGTGCGGAACCGGATGGAGATGCCATTGGCGCCATAGCCGGCCGGCCAGCGGTAAAACTTGATCGTCACCCAGCGCGGCGACCAGTAGGTGGGCTCCGCATACACTTCGTCTTCCGTCGTGAAGCCGTTGCGGCCCAGGTATTCGCGGCGCGTGGCATAGAAGTCGGCCAGGTCTTTCTTGTTCCTGGCCAGCACGGCGCGCAGTTGGGTATTGATTTTCGCCACGCCATCGCCGGGCGCCATCAATTCCACGGTGATGGTGTCGCCTACTTGCAGGTTGCGGTACTGCTTGCCTTCGAAGGCAATGGCTTTACTCACCTTGGTGCTGGGAAAGTCTTCCAGCGCCAGGTTGTAGGCGTCGCTGGCGCAGGATGGATGGTCGCGGTCGCCTGCCGCTTCCAGCAGGGTCAAGGCCAGCGGCAGGGTCTTGCCGCTTTTCGGGGCTGTCCAGGTGCCGATGAGCTTGTCACTTTGCTTGCCGCCCTGCGGCACATGCAATGACCACGTGCCCGTCGTGTCGCCCTTGGCATCGGACTCGCTCCAGTCGCTCTTGCCGTTCGGCTTGGCCAGCATGATGGGCGTCTTGTAGCGCGTGTAGTAATAATTGCCGCTGCGGTCAGACCCTTGCGTGGGGCTGGGCTGGTTGAAGCAGGCCACGATATTGGCCTTGCCCAAGGTGCCCTGCCACACCCCTTGCACGGGTGGCTCGGCCGCCATGGCGGCGTTCAGGGCGGGCAGGGACAGGCATACAAGCAATGAACGTGGCAAAAAACAGCGCATCGGGTTTTCCGGTGATTGGCGATGGCCGATTCTACATGGCCACTGCCTGGATGTGCCGCACGACAACTAACTGCGAGGGCGCTCCTGCGCCACCACGGTCATGGCCGCACCCAGGTATTGCAGCATGGCCCCGTCGACAAAGCTGCCTTCCATCAGACGCGGTTCCTGCTGGTGCGCCTGGCGGAATTTCAGCTGCGTGGCCGGGTCCGTGCCTGCATAGGAGCGGAACAGTTCCAGCCACTGCCGCGCCAGTTGCAGCACGGCCGGGGCGGTGGGCGGCGTGCGCGCATCCATGGCGGCGCGCACGGCGGCGATCAGGGCCGGCCACTCGCCAGAGCGCTTGCCATAGTTGGCCACGAGGTATGCGTACTCCTGTTCGTCGAGGAAGGGCTGGTACAGCGCTATGCGCGAGGCATTGAAGGCGGCAATGATGAATTGCATCAAGTTCGCATCGATGCTGGTCGTCGCTTGCATGGATGGCTCCTGCGCGTGCATGTCGTTCAGGCGCGCGAACAGGCCGGGGTGGGCGCCCGTGTCGCGCACCAGCTTGACCATCCATTCCGTGGCCAGGGCTTGTGCTTGCGCATCGCCGGGGCCGGCGCCCGCGTCCCTGGCGGCGCGCACTCTTGCCACCAGTGCTTTCCATTCCTGTTCCACAGCCGCGTCCGACAGCAGCGGCAGTTGTTGCAGTTCTTCGTGACTAAAATATTTGTCGTACATGGTCATTAACTCCATCGTGGTGAGCCACTCGGCCAGTTCCGGGGCTTGCCCTTGCGCCAGTTGCGCCTGCAAGGTGCACAGGCGTGCGCGCAGGGTGGATGCCTGTGCGATCTGGCGCTCCAGCATGGCGATCTGCTGCGCCACGATGGCGCTCAAGGGCAGATCCGGGCCGGCGAGTGCGTTGGCGATCTCGGCCAGCGACAGCCCGAACTTGCGCAGCGCCATGATCCGGTGCAACCGGTCCATGTCGCTGTGCTGGTACAGGCGGTAGCCAGCGGGTGTGCGCGCCGAAGGCGAGAGCAGGCCGATGCTGTCGTAGTGGTGCAGGGTGCGGATAGTGAGGCCCGTGAGCCTGGCCAGTTCACCGATTTTCAACAGCATCGTCTTCTCCCTTTCTTCAGTGCGTGCAGCCACGATGGCGCCTGACGCTACGTCAGGGTCAAGCAGGAATGTAGCAGAGGGCCCTGAAAAAAACGGAAAAAGAATCCGTTGACCTTCATTTTTTTGTACGGTATATTTATAAAACCGCATGACGACGTCAGCCAAACAAGCAGGTTCGGGTCAGGTGGAATGACGGAATAGTCGTTGTGCGGCGCAGCAAGTTGCGCCATTGGCCGGGCTGGAAAGATAATCCGCGCAGACGGATTTTTTTCGCAGTTGAGTTGTACGTTAAATATAATATGCCACCGGCAAGATCCGGGCGGCGAGAGAGACGACCATGATGAAAAGTATCGTTTGCGATACGCCCGGCAGTTTGCGCATGGAGCAGCGCCCCGTGCCCGTGCCAGGCGAGGGCGAAGTGCTGCTGCGCATACGTCGCGTCGGCATCTGCGGCACCGACATGCATATCTTCCGCGGCACTCAGCCTTTCCTCAGTTACCCGCGCGTGATGGGCCATGAATTGTCCGGCCATATCGACAGCGCGCCAGCCGGCTCGCGCCTGGCAGTGGGCGACCAGGTCTACGTGATGCCCTACCTTTCCTGCGGCAGCTGCGTGGCGTGCCGCCAGGGCAAGACCAACTGCTGCACCCGCATCGAAGTGTTGGGCGTGCACCGCGACGGCGGCATGAGCGAATACCTGGCGCTGCCCGAGCGCTTTGTCTTCAAGACCGAAGGCATCTCGCTCGACGACGCGGCCATGATCGAATTTCTCGCCATCGGCGCGCATGCCGTCAAGCGCGGCGCGGTCGATGCGGCCAAGCGCGTGCTGGTGGTGGGTGCAGGCCCGATCGGCATGGCCGTGATGCTGTTCGCATCGTTGAAAGGCGCCGAGGTGACGGTGCTCGATGGCCGCGCCGATCGTCTGCAGTTTTGCCGCGAGGCGCTGGGCATCGTCCGCACGGTGGCGCTGGGCGAGGGTGACAAGGAGCAGTTGTCGGATGCCACCGGCGGCGAATTTTTCGACGTGGTCTTTGACGCCACTGGCAATATCGCCGCCATGGAGCGAGGCCTGGATTTTGTCGCCCACGGCGGCAGCTACGTGCTGGTCTCCATCGTGCGCGATCGCCTGTCCTTTTCCGACCCTGAATTCCACAAGCGCGAAACGACCTTGCTGGGTAGCCGTAACGCCACCGTCGACGATTTCGAGGAAGTGGTGGCGGCCATGAAGGCAGGCCTGGTGCCGACCGCGCTGCTCAATACCCACCGCACCACGCTCGACGACTTTACCGGCGTGCTTGATCGCTGGATGCAGCCCGAGGCTGGCGTCATCAAGGCCATCGTCGAGGTCTGAGATGGCGCATTCCAACCCCATACTTCAATTTGGCACCAGCCGCTTCCTGCAGGCGCACGCCGACCTGTTCGTCAGCGAAGCGGCCAGCCAGGGCGAGGCGCTGGGCAATATCACCATCGTGCAGACCACGCACAGTGCGCAGGGCGCGGCGCGCGTGGCGGCGTTTCGCCGCGGCGGCGGCTATCCCGTGCGCATCCGCGGCTGGCAGGATGGCGCGCCAGTCGATGAAGAGCGCCGCTCCCACGCTGTCACGCAAGCCTGGCAAGCCGGCAGCGACTGGCGGCAGGTGCGCGATGCGGCCCAGGCCGCGTGCGTGATTATCTCGAATACGGGCGACACGGGCTACCAGCTGGATGAGGCCGACCACGCCGGCATGCTCGACGGCGCGGCCGTCCCCGCCAGCTTCCCCGCCAAACTGCTGGTGCTGTTGCACGGGCGCTTCCAGGCCGGCGCCGCACCCATCTCGATTTTTCCGTGCGAACTGGTGGCCGATAACGGAAAGGTGCTGCGCCAGGTGGTCGTGACACTGGCGCGGCAATGGCGGGTTTCGCCAGACGCCATCGCCTATCTGGAAACGGGCTGCTTGTGGATTAATTCCCTGGTCGACCGCATCGTTTCCGAGCCGATCGAACCGATAGGCGCGGTGGCCGAGCCCTATGCGCTGTGGGCCATCGAGGCGCAGGAGGGCATGCTGCTGCCGTGCCGCCATCCGCAACTGGTGGTGACGGGCAGTCTGCGCGAGTATGAACAGCGCAAGCTGTTCCTGCTTAACCTGGGCCATACCTATCTGGCGCAGCTGTGGATGGAGCGCGGCAGCCCGGTTGGCATGACGGTGCGCGAGGCGATGGAAGATGGTGGCATGCGCGCCTCGCTGGAAGCCGTGTGGCAGGAGGAGGTGCTGCCCGTGTTTGCCGCCATGGGGACGCCGCACGGTGACGCCGCGCTGGCCTATGTGGCGCAGGTCAGGGAACGTTTCGGCAACCCCTTCCTTGCGCACCGCCTGGCCGACATCGCCCAGCACCACGCCGGGAAAATCCAGCGCCGCATGGCGCCCGTGGCGGCACTGGCGCAGCAGCTCTGTCCCGCCCTGGCGCAACCGCGCCTGCGCGCCATGCTGGCGCCGGGAGCGCAGCCATGAACGCCCCGGTCAACGCAGTTGTTTCTTTTTCGGCATGCCGATCCAATCCGATATCGACTAAAATGGCCTACTTATCCACTTTCCTTTTCGCTGGCATAGCGCGTTCATTCATCCATGTCCAAACCCGCCACCGTCTTCAAGCGCAGTACCAATCTGCTGTTGCAATTTCTCGCAGAGAATGTCGCAGTGGGCGAGATGCTGCCGACGGAGCAGTTCCTGACGACCATCTGCCAGGGCAGCCGCACGGCGATCCGCAGCGCGATCGCTTACCTGTCGACGCGACGGCTGATCGGCAGCCCGGCGGACCGGCGCTTGCTGAGAAAGCCCATACCGGGCGACTACTTCGATATCTCCGAATTGCAGTCGGGGGCAGAGCGCATCCAGCAAGTGCTGATGGAGCGCGTCTACCAGCGCGACATGCCGCCCGGCGCGGAATTTTCGGAAGCGGAGCTGGCGCGCGAGGCGGGTGCCAGTACCGTCAGCGTGCGCGAATTTTTGATCGGCTTTTCGCGCTTCGGCCTGATCGAAAAGAAGCCCCGCGGCGGCTGGCGCCTGTGCGCGTTCGACCGCTCGTTCGCCACCGAACTGGCGGACATGCGGCGCATGTTCGAAATGGCGGCCGTGGAGCAGTTTGCGCACCTGCCGCATGGCGATCCGGCGTATGCGGAACTGGCGCGGCTGATCAAGCAGCACGAGAAGCTGGCGGCCAGGATAGCCACGCGCCACAATGCCTTTCCGGCGCTGGACCGCGAGTTCCACACTTTCCTGATTGGCCTGCTGAACAATCGTTTCGCCCAGGGCTTCTACGATATCGTCTCGTTTGTCTTCCACTATCACTACCAGTGGGACAAGGGCGAGGAAAAGGGCCGCAACCAGTACGCGGTGCAGGAGCACCTGGCAATCTTGCGCGCGCTGGCGGAGCACGACATACCGAAGGCGCTCGCGTGCATGCAGGAGCACCTGGATTCATCGCGTCGCACCATGCTGTCCTCGATAGGCACGCGCGAAAAACTGAGCCAGCCAGGCGCCTAGCAGCCTTTGCCGGGGAGGGTGCGCCATGAGCCTCGCTTCCCCGCCTGCCAGCCTGCTGCTGATGTCGCCCGAGGACAACTGCCTGATCGCCAGGACAGCCCTGGCCTGCGGCGACGTCGTGGCCATCGATGGCCAGCCAGTCACCCTGGCGCAAAACATCCTGATCGGCCACAAGGTGGCGCGCCGCGCGCTGGCCGTGGGCGACAAGGTGTTGCGCTATGGCGCCCTGATCGGCAGCATCACGGCCCCCGTCGCCATCGGCGAGCACATCCATACGCACAACCTTGCAAGCGATTACATCCCCACGTTTACCCTGGGCCAGGACGGCCACCATTTCCTGGACAAGGACGACCAAGCATGAACGCTCCCGTAACGACACCCGCCCTGTCGGGCTACCTGCGCGCCGATGGCCGCAAGGGCATCCGCAATATCGTGGTGGTGGCCTATATGGTCGAATGCGCGCATCACGTGGCGCGCCTGATGGTCAACGCCTTTCCCGGCCAGCCCGTGCACCTGATCGGCTTTACTGGCTGCTTCCCGAACGAGTACGCGGACCAGGTGATGCGCCGCCTGCTGACGCACCCGAATGTGGGTGCCGTGCTGCTGGTGTCGCTGGGCTGCGAAGGCTTTAATAAATATGGCCTTTCCAGCGCGGTGGCCGACAGCGACCGTCCGGTCCACACGATCACCATCCAGGAAAACAGCGGTACGCGTCCCAGCGTGCGCAGCGGCACGGAATGGATAGGCTGGGCCCTCGAGCATCTGGCGCGGCAAGAGCGCGTGCCGATGGGGATAGATGAGCTGATCGTCGCCACCATCTGCGGCGGCTCCGACAGCACCAGCGGCATCAGCGCCAACCCCGCCGTCGGCGTTGCTTTCGATACCCTGATCGCGGCCGGCAGCCCCTGCATCTTCGAAGAGACGGGCGAACTGGTGGGCTGCGAATACCACATGCAGCGGCGCGCCGTCAGTCCGGACCTGGGCAATGCCATCGTCGAGACCGTGGCCAAGGCCGCTCGTTATTACACCATCATGGGGCACGGTAGCTTCTCGCCGGGGAACGCCGATGGCGGCCTGACCACGCAGGAGGAAAAGTCGCTGGGCGCCTACGCCAAGAGCGGTTCCTCACCCATAGTCGGCATTCTGAAACCCGGCGACCAGCCAGCCGGCGGCGGCCTGTACCTGCTCGACGTGGTGCCGGACGGCGAGCCGCGCTTCGGTTTTCCGAACGTGTCGGACAACGCGGAAATCGTCGAACTCATTTCCTGCGGTGCCCACATCACCTTGTTTACCACGGGCCGCGGTTCCGTGGTGGGCTCGGCGATTTCGCCCGTCATCAAGGTGTGCGCCAATCCGCAAACCTTCGAGCGTCTTGCCGACGACATGGATATCAACGCCGGCAAGATACTCACAGGAGAAGCCACCCTGGAGGAAGTGGGCGCGGAGATTGTCGCCGCCGTGCTGAACGTGGCCAATGGAGAACTGAGCCGCTCGGAAGACCTGGGTCACCAGGAATTCGTGCTGACCTATAAACAATTCGATGCGGTGGGGCCAGGCTGTTTCCCGCTGCGCGCAGCATGATGGCCACGGCGATGGATGTCATGGATACCACGCGACGCCGTACCCTGCCGCGCGGCGGCTTGTCGCTGCCCTGCATTGGCATGGGCTGCGCGCCGCTGGGCGGCCTGTACCAGCCCGTCTGCGACGCGCAGGCGCGCGCCACGCTTGATGGCGCCTGGGACGCCGGCGTGCGCTTCTTCGACACGGCGCCGTTCTATGGCTATACCCAGTCCGAACACCGGCTGGGCGCGGCGCTGCGCGAGCGGCCCCGCAATGAATTCGTGATCAGTACCAAGGCAGGGCGGCTGATGCGGCCCGACGCCTCCGTGCGCCCCGGAGACGACGGCTTTGCCGCGCCGCTGCCGTTCCGCCCCCATTACGACTACACATATGACGGCGTCCTGCGTTCGCACGACGATAGCCTGCAGAGATTGGGGCTTGAGCGCATTGACATCCTGTTCGTGCACGATATCGGCAAGGTTACGCATGGCGAGCGCGATCAGCAATACTGGCGCCAACTGACGGCCGGTGGCGGCTTTCGCGCGCTGGAGCAGCTGCGCGCCAGCGGCCAGGTGAAAGCCGTGGGCCTGGGCGTCAACGAATGCGACGTCGTGCTACGGGCGATGGCGGAGTTCGACCTCGATTGCACCCTGCTGGCCGGCCGCTACACCTTGCTGGAACAGGCCTCGCTGTCACCGCTGCTGGACGCCTGCGTGGAACGCGGCAACGCCATCGTGGTGGGCGGTCCATTTAATTCCGGCGTGCTGGCCGGTAACGGCAAATTCAATTACGCCGATGCGCCGAGCGCGATACTCGAGCGCGTGGCGCGACTGGACGCCGTTTGCCGCGAATTTGGCGTGCCCTTGCAGGCTGCCGCCTTGCAGTTTCCGCTGGCCCATCCGGCCGTCGCGTCCTGCATCCCGGGCGGCCAGGACCTGGCGCAGCTACGCCAAAACCTGGACTGGTTCGCCACACCGCTGCCCGACGCCCTGTGGCTGGCGCTGCGGGAAGCGGACCTGATTGATGCGCGCGCGCCGCTGCCTACGGGAGTGGCCGCATGATGCGCATCGACGCCCACCAGCACTTCTGGCAGCTTGCCGCGCGTGCCGGCAGCTGGCCGCCGCCATCGCTGGCCGCCATTCACCGCGATTTTTCCCCGGAAGACCTGGCGCCGCTGCTGGCCGAGCATGGCATATCTGGAACCGTGTTGGTGCAATCGCTGCCTTCGGAAGACGATACGTACTGGATGCTGGCGCTGGCCGGACAGGACAGCTTTATCCGCGCCGTGGTGGGCTGGACCGACTTGATGGCGCCTGATGCACCCGTAGCGATTGCGCGCCTGGCGTCGCACGCCAAGCTGAAAGGTTTGCGCCCCATGCTGCAGGACCTGGATGACGATCAGTGGATCGCCGATCCTGCACTGGCGCCAGCTTTGACCGCCATGGTGGAGCAAGGCCTGCGGCTGGACGCGCTGGTGCTGCCGCGCCACTTGCCCGCGCTGCTGCGTTGTGCCCGCAACTATCCGCTGCTTCCCATGGTGATCGACCATGCGGCCAAGCCGCCGATAGCCGATGCCGCCTTCGGCTCCTGGCGCGAAGACATGGCGGAACTGGCCGCGCTGCCGAATGTGCACTGCAAGCTGTCCGGGCTGGTGACGGAGGCCCGGCCTGGCTGGCGCGCGAACGATTTGCAGCCGTATGTGCGGCACGTTCTGGACGTATTCGGCCCCCGGCGCGTGATGTGGGGCAGCGACTGGCCAGTGGTGGACTTGGCCGGCGGATATGCGGCGTGGCTGGCCGCCAGTGTAGCGCTGCTGGCACATCTGGGACAAGAGGATAGAAACGATATTTTTGGACTCAACGCACTGCGCTTTTACGGCATCAACCAGGAAACGCCATGAAAAGAATGGGCATGGTCATCGGCATCGCGCCGGACCGCATCGCTGAATACAAAACCTTGCATGCCGCCGTCTGGCCGCAGGTGCTGGCCAGACTGTCGGCAGCGCATGTCAGCAATTATTCGATCTTCCTGCGCCAGCCGGAAAACCTGCTGTTTGGCTACTGGGAATACCACGGCGAGGATTTTGACGCCGACATGGCGGCCATCGCCGCCGACCCGGAAACGCAGCGCTGGTGGACCTTTTGCGCCCCATGCCAGCTGCCCCTTGCCTCACGCGCCGAGGGCGAGCATTGGGCGATGATGGAACACGTATTTCACATGGCTTAGACCTAAAAAACAAGGAGACAGCATGACCGCCAGACTACAAGGCAAAATCGCCCTGCTCACCGCCGCTGGCCAGGGCATCGGCCGCGCCACGGCCGAAGCGTTCGTGCGTGAAGGCGCTACCGTGATCGCCACCGATATTAACCAGGCCCAGCTCGATGCGCTGAAGGAAGCGACGGGCTGCGCCATCCGCCTGCTCGACGTGACCGATGGCGCGGCGATCACCGCGCTGGCCGACGAGATCGGCCCCGTCGATATCCTGTTCAACTGCGCCGGCTTCGTTGACGGCGGTACGATCCTCGAGTGCGACGAAGCTGCCTGGGATCGTTCCTTCGACATCAACGCCCGCTCCATGTACCGGCTGATACGCGCCGTCCTGCCGGGCATGCTGGCCAGGGGTGCCGGCTCCATCGTCAATATGTCGTCCGTGGCATCGAGCGTGAAGGGGGCGCCGAACCGCTTTATCTACGGCACCTCGAAGGCGGCCGTGGTGGGCATGACAAAATCGGTGGCGGCCGATTTCGTCACGCACGGCATCCGCTGCAATGCGATCTGTCCAGGCACCATCGAGTCGCCCTCGCTGAAGGAGCGCATTGCCGCCCAGGCGGCAGCGACAGGCGTGAGCATAGCTGAGGTGCAGGCCGCCTTCGTGGCGCGCCAGCCGATGGGCAGAGTGGGCCGCGCTACGGAAATTGCCGCCCTGGCTGTCTATCTGGCCTCCGACGAATCCGCTTTTACCACCGGCATGGTGCACGTCATCGATGGCGGCTGGTCCAACTGATTACTACAACGAGAGAAGCACATGAAACTGATGCGTTATGGCGCCAAGGGCGCTGAAAAACCTGCATTGATCGATGCCAACGGCGCCGTGCGCGATTTGTCCGGCGTACTGCCGGACATCACGGGCGCGACCCTGAGCAAGGATAGCCTGGCGAGCCTGGCGGCCCTCGATATCGGCAGCCTGCAGGTGGTGGACTATCCGGGGCGCATCGCGCCGCCATGGAAGGGCGTGGGCAAGTTTTTGTGCGTAGGCCTGAACTATGCCGATCATGCGGCCGAGTCGGGGATGGCAGTGCCGTTGGAACCGGTGTTGTTCATGAAGGCCTCCAGCGCCATCATCGGCGCCAACGACGCGGTGGTGATGCCGCAGGACTCGAAGAAATGCGACTGGGAAGTGGAGCTGGGCGTGGTGATCGGCACCACCGCGCGCTATGTGAGTGTAGACGATGCGCTGTCGCACGTGGCCGGCTACTGCGTCGTCAATGACCTGTCCGAACGCGAATACCAGCTGGAACGCGGCGGCCAGTGGGACAAGGGCAAGGGTTGTGACACCTTCGGCCCGATCGGACCATGGCTGGTGACGGCCGACGAAGTAGCGGACCCGCAAAACCTGGGACTGTGGCTGGAAGTCAACGGCAAGCGCGTTCAGGACGGTAATACTAAAACCATGGTTTTCGGCGTAGCTAACCTGGTCAGCTACATCAGCCGTTTCATGACCTTGTACCCGGGTGACATCATCAGCACCGGCACCCCGCCAGGGGTTGGCATGGGGCAGAAACCGTCGGCCGTGTATCTGAAGCCGGGCGACACCATGCGCCTGGGGATCGAAGGCCTGGGTGAACAGCGTCAGACCGTGCATGCCTGGAATCCGGAACTGATCGACAGTTAACAAAGTGACAGACAGGCGCGCCGCCAAGATGCCTAGACATCGGCGCGCCAGCCTATAGCAGTGGAGTGGAGGAGACACACCATGAAGCAATCCGAAGAGATACTGGCGCTGAACAAGGTCAGCAAGCGCTTTCCCGGCGTGCTGGCGCTGGACAACGTCAGTTTCAGCCTGCGCAAGGGCGAGGCGCATGCGCTGTGCGGCGAAAACGGCGCTGGCAAGTCCACCCTGATGAAGGTGATGAGCGGCGTGTACCAGGCCGACGAGGGAGAACTGGTCTACAAGGGCAAGGTGTGCAGTTTTGCCTGCAGCGTGGATGCGGAAGCGGCCGGCATCGCCATCATCCACCAGGAATTGAACCTTATCCCGCACCTGAGCGTGGCGGAGAATATTTTCCTGGCGCGCGAACCGGTGCGCGGCCTCTTTATCGACCGCAAAAAAATGCACGCCGACGCGCAGGCGCTGCTGGATCGTTTGAAACTGCGCATCGACCCTCGCCAACTGGTCAAGAACCTGTCCTGTGCGCAGCAACAGATGGTGGAAATCGCCAAGGCGCTATCGCTCAATACGGAAGTGCTGATCATGGACGAACCCACGTCCTCGCTGACGGAAAGCGAGACGGGCCAGCTATTCGACATCATCAATGAACTCAAACGCAACGGCGTGAGCGTGGTCTACATCTCGCACCGCCTGGAGGAGATGCAGCACATCATCGACCGGGTGACGGTGCTGCGCGACGGCAAATTCGTCAGCACCGACGATTTTGCCGCCACCACCCTGGATGCCATCGTCGCAAAGATGGTGGGCCGTACCCTGGATGAAAAATTTCCCGACCGCGTATCAAAGCCGACTGATGAAGTACTGCTGAGCGTGAAGGATTTGCACCGCAAGGATGTCTTCGGCCCGCTGAGCTTTGATTTGCGGCGCGGCGAGATACTCGGCTTCTCCGGCCTGATGGGGGCGGGGCGCACGGAAGTGGCGCGCGCCATCTTCGGCGCCGATCCCCTCAGTAGCGGCGCGATCCACTTGGGTGACATGGCGGTGACGATCACTAGCCCCATTGACGCCATCGGACACGGCATTGCCTATCTGTCGGAAGACCGCAAGAGCCACGGCCTGGCGATCCGCATGTCGGTGGCGGCCAACCTGACCTTGACCAATGTAGCGGGGCTGGCTAACCGTTTCGGCTTCATCGATTTCGCCAGGGAAGAGGCGGTGGCGCAGCAGTACATCGCAGCGCTTGGCATCAAGACGCCGACCTCGAAACAGATCGCGCGCAACCTGTCCGGCGGCAACCAGCAAAAGATCGTCATCAGCAAATGGTTGTACCGCGAATCGAAAATCATCTTCTTCGATGAACCCACGCGCGGCATCGATGTGGGTGCCAAGTTCGCCATCTACCAGCTGCTCGACAAGCTCGCTTCGGAAGGCATCGGCGTGGTGCTCATCACGTCCGAGCTGCCCGAGATCATGGGCATGACCGACCGGGTGGCCGTGTTCCATGAAGGGCGTATCAGCGGCATCGTCAATACACGCGAATCGTCGCAGGAAGAGATCATGCAGCTGGCGTCGGGGCGCGTAGTCTGTCCCACCCTTGGCCAGGTGGCAGTCCATTAGAAACAGAAAGCTAAAAAAAATGAATAAAGAACTGATACAAAAATTCGCCGCGCTGGGCAGCCTGTCGCTGTTGCTGCTGGTGTTTTCCCTGACCAGCAACGCCTTTTTCTCCGTCAGCAATGGCATGAGTGTGGCCTTGCAAGTCACGTCGATCGCTTACTTGGGCATTGCCGCCACCTGCGTCATCATCACGGGCGGCATCGACCTCAGTTCCGGTTCCGTGCTGGCGCTGGCTGGTGTGGCCGCCGCGCTCCTGGTCAAGAGTGGCGTGCCCGTGCCAGTCGCGATGCTGGGTGGCATCTTGGTGGGCGCCATGTGCGGCGCTGTCAACGGTTTTTGCATCACGCAATTGAAACTGCCGCCCTTCATCGCCACACTTGGCATGATGCTGATCGCGCGCGGCCTGGCGCTGCAGGTGACGGGCGCGCGCGCCATTTCCGGCCTGGGCGATTCGTTCGGCGAACTCGGTAACGGCGTGCTGTGGCGCATCGAGCGCGACACGGGCGGCACCTTCCCCGAAGTCGTCTTCCCTGGCATTCCGTATCCGGTGGTGCTGATGGTGGTGATCGCCGTGGCCGTCTCCATCATGCTCAGCCGCACCACCTTTGGCCGGCATATCTATGCCGTTGGTTCGAATGCGGAAGCTGCGCGCCTGTCGGGCGTGAAGGTGGGCCGCGTCACCCTGCTGGTATACACATTGTCCGGCGCCTTGTCTGGCCTGACGGGCTGCGTGCTGATGTCGCGCCTGGTGACGGCGCAGCCGAACGAGGGCGTGATGTACGAACTCGATGCGATCGCCAGCGCCGTAATCGGCGGCGCCTCGCTGATCGGCGGCATAGGCACCATTTCCGGCACTGTCATCGGTTCCTTCGTCATCGGCATCCTGCGCAACGGCCTGAATATGAACGGAGTGTCGAGCTTTATCCAGCAAATCATTATCGGACTGGTCATCCTGCTGACCGTCTGGATCGATCAGAAGCGCAACCGCGCCTGAAGCAGCAAGCAGTACGCCGTGAAGTCAATCTACTAAATCTATAATTAAATGAGGACGACAATGAAAACCATCAAAGCTGTGTCGCTCGGTCTGTTGACCGCAGCCTTTGCCCTGAGCTCCAGCGCTGCCTTCTCCGCCCCGGGCGAGATCGCCGTGATTGTCAAGACGACCAATTCCAACTACTGGCAAAACGTCAAGAAGGGCGCCACGGCCAGCGCCGCCGATGCCAAGGGCTACAGCCTGACCTTCCAGGGACCCGCCTCGGAATCGGCCATCGCCGACCAGGTCAGCATGGTGGAAAACGCCGTCACGCGCAAAGTGGCCGGCATCGTGCTGGCCGCGTCGGACCCGGACGCGCTGGTGCCGGCCTTGAAGAAGGCGTGGGAAGCGAAGATTCCCGTTGTGCTGATCGATTCGCTGGTGGCCGACAGCGGCAAGCGCTACTACCAGTCTTTCCTGTCGACGGACAATGAAGCGGCCGGCGAGCAAAGCGCCAAGGCCCTCATTTCCCAGGTCGGCAAGACGGGCAAGATCGCCGTGATGTCATATGTGGCGGGCGCCGGTTCCGAGACGGGCAGGGTGGGCGGCTTCAAGCGCTATATCGAAAAGAACTCGCAGCTGCAGATCGTCGGCACGTATTACTCGCAGTCGCAGATGGCCACGGCGCTGAACCAGACGACCGACGTGCTAGCCTCGAACCCAGACTTGAAGGGCATCTTCGGCGCCAATGAGCCGACAGCCGTGGGCATGGGTCGTGCCATTGCGCAGGCGGGCAAGGCTGGCAAGGTGATCGCCGTGGGCTTCGACGGCAATGAAGACCTGAAAAACTTCGTCAAGGACGGCACTCTGTACGCGACCGCCGTGCAGGGTTCCTACTCGATGGGCGCGCTGGGCGTGAAGACCCTCGTCAGCCTGATCGAGGGAAAGAAGGTCGCGCCTTTCGTCAACACGGGCGTGGTGATCGTCACCAAGGCCAATGTCGATCTGCCGGAAGCGAAGAACGTTCTGTATTGAGCGTCAGCTGATTGTCAGGCGCTGCTTCAATTCCTTGAGCAGCGTGCCGGTCTTGGCAGTGAGCTGGCGCGCCAGCGGCCACGCCAGGGAGAGCGGCAAGCCTGGCGTGGCGCAGGCAGGCAGTACTTCGACGATGGCGCCACTGGCCAGGTGTTCCTGCACCAGCCAGGTCGCCTGCTGCGCGATGCCCAGGCCAGCCAGCACGGCGGCGGTCTGCGCCTCGGCGTCACCCACCGTCAGGCGTGGACGGACCGCGCGCCGTTCCACCCCGTCCTCGCCGGCAAACAGCCATGGCGCCGCCGTGCCGTCGCCCCGGCCATAGGCGATGCAGTCGTGGCCATCGAGATCGGCGATGGTGACCGGCGTGCCGCGCCGCTCCAGGTAGGCGGGCGCCGCGCAAAAGATCAGGCGCTCTTCGCCCAAAGGCATCTGCCCCAGCGTTTGCGGCCAGTTGCCAGGTGCGCCGATGCGCACGGCGATATCGATGCGCTCCTCGAACAGGTCGACGAAGCGGTCGCTGAAGGCGATCGACGGCTGCAAGCGCGGATACTGCGCGCACAGCTCCAGCAGGGCCGGCATCACGCGCAGCCGGCCATACGAGGCGGGCACGCCGATGCGCACCTTGCCGGCCAGTTCGGTCGCGTGTTCAGCCAGGACGTCTTCCGCGTCCGCCAGTTCCTGCAGCACGCGCTTGCAGGTGGCGTAGTAGGCGCGCCCAGCATCGCTCAGTTTCAGCCGGCGCGTGCTGCGTTCGAACAGCAGCACGCCCAGCCGTTCTTCCAGCCGCGCCACGCTCTTGCTGACGGCCGAACTGCTCAGGTGCAGGCGCTCGGCCGCCTTGGTAAAACTGCCCGCGTCGGCCGTGGCGAGGAAGGGCGTGAGGCCCTTTAAATGTTCCGATGAAAACATGATTCGAGAATTTTATTCATGAATGAGGTGAAATAGTATCGTAGATAAGAAGTTCAGTCGCGGATATGATGGTTTTTTCTTTTGGAGGCTTTCTCTCATGCAAAAACACGCCCTCATCATCGGCGCCAGCGGCGTCATCGGCAGCAACCTGGCCACGCATTTGTTGGCGCAAGGCTGGCAGGTGACAGGCGTCTCGCGGGGGCGCACGCCAGTCCCCGCCGGCTGCACGGCCTTGCCGCTCGATGCGACGGATGGCGCCGCCGTCGCCTCGGCGCTGGCGGGCCTGGACGCCAGCCACGTCTTCTTCACGGCCTGGGCGCGCCAGGACAACGAGCAGGAAAACATCCGCGTCAACGGCGCCATGGTGGCCAATGTGCTGGCCGCGCTGGGACCGCAGGGCCACTTGCGCCATGTAGCGCTGGTGACGGGCCTCAAGCATTACCTGGGACCGTTCGATGCGTATGGACAGGGCAGCGTGCCCGTCACGCCCTTCCGCGAAGAGCAGGGCCGCCAGGACATCGACAATTTCTATTACGAGCAGGAAGACCGTTTGTTCGCAGCCGCCGCCCAGTACGGCTTTACGTGGAGCGTGCACCGCCCGCACACCATCATCGGCTACGCGCTGGGCAATGCCATGAACATGGGCCTGACCCTGGCTGTGTATGCGAACCTGTGCAAGGCCAGCGGCCAGCCTTTTGTGTTTCCCGGTTCATCCGCACAGTGGCATGGCCTGTCCGACATGACGGATGCGGGCCAGATCGCGCGCCACCTGGCGTGGGCTGCCGATAGCCCGGCCGCGCGCAACGAGGACTTCAATATCGTCAATGGCGACGTGTTCCGCTGGAAGTGGCTGTGGCCCCGCCTGGCAGCGTACTTCGGCGTGGCAGCGGCGGACTTGCCGGAGACCATCGCGCCCCTGGCCGGCCGCATGCAGGATGCGCCTGCACAATGGCGTGCCATTGCGCAGCAGCATGATCTGGTGGAAACGGACATCAGCCGCCTCGTTTCCTGGTGGCATACGGATGCCGACCTGGGGCGGCCGATGGAAGTGATGACGGACATGGGCAAGAGCCGCAAGGCGGGCTTTCTTGATTACCAGGATACGCCGGATGCCTTCTTCAATCTGTTTGAGAAGTTGAAGGCGCAGCGCATTATTCCGCGCTGACCCGGTCGTGGCCAATCATGTCGTCGGCTTACGCCGTTCAGGCTAAGCCGACCTACCGGGCCATCGTGGTAGTGCGTAGGTCGGGTTAGCGCGCAAGCGCGTAAGCCGACATTCCCACATGCTATTCGGGCTTGCGCCGCTCCTGCGCCCGCTGCCATTCCAGGCCCGGGCGGTCGACGCGGAATTGCAGCAGGCGTCCCTGCACCACTTCCGTCACGTAGGCCGTGCGGCCATCGGGGCCGCCAAAGGTGATGTTGCTGGGCTTGGCGCCGGGTACGCTGATCTCGCGCAAGATGCGCCCTTGCGGCGACAGTTTCACCACCGTGCCCTTGCCGTAGCGCGTCACGTACAGGTTGCCATCGACGTCCACGCGCATGCCATCCATGCCAAAATCGTCAAACTTGATCAGCAGGCGCTTGCCGCTCAGGCTGCCGTCGGCGGCGATGTCATACATCCAGATATTGCGCTGCACGCTTTCGTTCACGTACAACATCTTGCCGTCAGGGCTCACTTCGATGCCGTTGGCCGTGCCCATGGTGTCGAGCGCCAGGGTCACCGTGCCGTCCTGCGCGATGCGCCACACGCGCCCCGTGTTTTCCTTCCAGTTCGGGTCGCTCGCATACAGCACGTCATCCTGCGTGATGGCGATGTCGTTTGGCTGCGTCATGCGCGGCTCGCGCGCGTGGATGGTGAGCGCGCGCGTGCCCGGATCGACCAGGTATATCGTGTGTTCCATGTAGTCGGCCAGATACATCTGCCCACGGCTGCCGAAGCGGATGCCGTTGGCGATGCTGGTGCCGGGCAGGGTCAGGAACACCTCGCCAGTGCCGCCGGGGCTGACCTTGCCGATGGTTTGCTGGCGCGCAAAGTTGACGGCGTAGATATTGCCTTCCGCATCCACTGCCGGCCCTTCTATGCCCTTGGTAAAGGAATGCGCGGGCGTGAAGGTGGTCGTGAGAAACAGCGTCTCGTGCGCGGGCTGGCTGGCGCAGGCGGACAGGTTGGCCAGCGCGGTGGCCAGCACGGCGGTGCGCAGCCAGGGCAGGGCGGTTCGGGAATCGTGCATCAAGGATCTCTGTATGGCAAAGGTGGCGTATGTTACCCGACGCGCGCCAGTCGGGGCGCCAGTCTACGCCTCACCCCATGCCGCCACCCTAGGCCGCCACCACCACCACCAGGTCGGGGAAGTCGTCTTGCCAGCCAGCCCATGCGTCCTGCAGGTGCGCGTGCATGCCGGCGCGTTCTTGCGCCAGATCAAACTCGTCGGCGCTGGCCAGCAGAAAATGGGCAATGGCGCGCAGGGTAGCCGGGTCGGCGTGGATGGTCACGTCGGAACAGGGCAGGGGGCGCTCGGCGGCCTGGTCTTGCAGATAGCAATGCAGCGATAAATGTGGCGTCATGGGTGTCAATTGTTGGTGTGAAAGCCCAGCATGGCGTGCGCCAGCAGGTCGGCGCGCGCGGCCGCCTGTTCGGCGTGCGAGAGGAAGCAGTGGATCCGGCCATGCTGCTGTTCGCAGCGGCCATGGGCTTGCGTGGCCGCGCGCAATTCTTCTCGTAATTTCTCTGCGCGAATTTGACGACCTTGCCGCGCCTGCTGCCGTAGCGTTCGACGCGCTCGCCTGTCTGCGCGAACCAGGCAAACAGTTGCGCGCTGGCCGAAGCGGGAATGAAAGGACTATCCTGGGTGAATTCGCCGACGAGGAAATGGTATTGGTCCATACGGCAATGCACGGAGAGGGTATCGAGGGGCATACTTTTGCATGGGATGCCAAATGCTGTCAATGCGTTCCTGCGGGCCCACTTCAAGCGACCTGATGCGTATGTATTTGATTTAAATGAGATTCGCGCCGCATTGCGGTTACACTAAGTCTGACTATACTTCAATAACAGCCATGGTTCTTGTTCACGGCGGCGCTGGCAATCCCACGGAGGCATCATGTCTTATGCGAATCCCACCACCCATAATGGGTTCCTGATCTCGGCCTACGCCTGCGAACTGCCCGAGGGGTGCTGGCAGGGACAGTTGGTGCTGAGCAAGTGCGGCTTTGAAGATGTCCGGCAAGCCAATCTGGAAAATCGCAGCACGCGGCACGAGGCGGAGCAATCGGCCCTGGCCATGGGGTGGCAGCTCGCCAATTACGTGCTACCCCTGCGCACTGTTGACGATAAGTAATCTAATTCTTTCATTTCGTAAGGAAAATAGAGTATCGTGCTCAGGTAGAAAGCAATACACCGTATGCAGCAATAGAGCTGGCGTGCGCGGCGATGTCTGAGTGAGCGCCGCGGAGCGAAGAGTTGTCCTTGAGGCCGGCCCCCACAAGCCGGACACCGTCACCATGCACCACACAGCACTCTCGCCGGATCCTGAGGATGCGCCCGCCCAGCAGTTGCCAGCCGAGCCAAATTTGCATGACTTGCACGGTCGTGAAGTCAAGCTGCTGCGCGAAACGATCAATCAATTGTTGATCATGGCCAAGATGCAGGTGCAGGAGAAGGAGAAGGATAAATCCGACGCCTTCGGCCTGTTGATCATGCAGTTGCGCGAAGCCAATCAAAACCTGGTGCTGGCAACGTTTGGTGCACAGGACATGCAAGCTTCCGCTGAAGCGACGACCGTGCGCCAGACGGAGTTCCTGGCCATGCTGGCGCATGAGTTGCGCAATCCCTTGCAGCCGCTGGCGATGGCCAATGACTTGCTGGCCAAGAAGGTCGACCTCGATCCCCAGCTGGCGCACGTGCATGGCGTGATCGGCCGTCAGGTGGCGCACATGGCGCGCCTGATCGACGACTTGCTCGATGCATCGCGCGTCAGCAGCGGTAAGATCACCTTGCAACTGGCGCCTATCCTGCTGAGCGACATCATCGCCAGTGCCGTGGAAGTTGGCCAGGCCAGCATCAGTCTACGCCAGCAAGTGCTGAGCGTGAGCTTGCCGAAGGAAGCACTGGTCATCGAAGGAGATCTGGTGCGCCTGACGCAGGTGTTTGCCAACTTGCTCATCAATGCAAGCAAGTTTACGCACGAGTTTGGCCATATCGACATCGTCGTCAGGCGCCAAGATGATTTGGTGGAAATTGCCGTCAGCGACGATGGCGCCGGCATCGCCCTCGATATCCAGCCCTTCATCTTCGATTTGTTTACCCAAGGCTTCCGCTCGCTGGAGCGGGCGCAGGGCGGCTTGGGCATCGGTCTGTCGCTGGTGCGCATCATTACCCAGTTGCATGGCGGCACCGTGGACGTGTTCAGCGCTGGGGTCGGCTTTGGCAGCCAGTTTGTCTTGCAGTTGCCCTTGTCGTCGCTGGCACCGCTGTCGCAGGGGATGCAGGCGGAACCTGCGGCGTGCGCATTGCCGCGCCGCGTACTGCTGATCGAAGATAATGCCGATGCGGCGGAAATGCTGGCGCTGCTGCTGACGCAGGACGGCCACCATGTCGACGTGCGCAATGACGGCCCCAGTGGCTTGCGTGCCGCGCTCGATGCGACCTATGATGTGATCGTGTGCGATATCGGCTTGCCGGGCATGGATGGCTTCCAGGTCATCAGTGCGACACGCGCGGCCCTGGTGCCGCCTCTGCCATGCTTTGTCGCCGCATCCGGCTACAGCCAGCTTGGCGAGTACGACCGCGCCGGCGAGGCAGGGTTTGACCATTACTTGGTAAAACCCATCAATATCGACGCCTTGTTGAAAATAATCACGGCAAAGGCTCCGCGCTGATGGGTGAAGGAGCCCTGATGCTTTTTTTTAATATGGTCCAAGCACCGAAAACCGCAGAGAAAAGATCCGATTATGGCCACAGTCCATGAACAGCGGCAGCGCAGGATAGAGCACGCGCTGTTACGCGACCCAGGTGCGGTGGTAGACGTCAGTATTCGCCTTTGGGAGCAACTGGCCACTGAATTGAATCAGATCATAGGTGAGCGGGGCGTGGAGTCGATGTATGCCCGTAGTCTGCACCAGAGTGAGAAACAGTTCAGCTGGTTGACCCCCCATCCGCCGCAAGCATTGGAAGCTGCGATGACCTCCTTGCGCGCCAGCCTGCAGGGACAGGCGGACACCGCTGCCTGCGCGGCAAGCACGGCGATGTTGATGCACTTCATCAACACCCTTATTTTATTAATTGGCGAACTCTTAACGAATAGCATCCTCCTCAAAGCCTGGGGTGATGACGTTGTGAATAATGCTGGAACGGAGCCGAACGAATGAACAAAGTCACCATCCATCGCCTGGAAACTGGCGTGCCGGGACTGGACGAACTGCTGGGCGGCGGAATACCGGAGTTTTCTTTCAATCTGGTGGCGGGCACGCCAGGCAGCGGCAAGACGACGCTGGCGCACCAGATCATGTTTTCCCTCGCCACGCCGGAACGCAAGGCGCTGTTTTTCACGGTCCTGGGCGAGCCACCGCTGAAGATGCTGCGCTATCAGCAGCAGTTTCCCTTCTTCGATGTGGATAAGATCAACGAGTCGATCAAATTCGTCAATCTGTCGGCTGACTTGCTGGAAGGCGATTTCGACCGCGTGCTGGCGCGCATCGCCGAAGAGGTCGAGGCGTTCTCGCCCAGCCTCGTCTTCGTCGACTCGTTCCGCTCCGTGGTGCAGTCGGCCAAGGCCATGGACGCGGGCCCAGCCGGCCTGCAGAATTTCGTGCAGCAACTGGGCGCGCAAATGACCAGCTGGCTGGCCACGACCTTCCTGATCGGCGAATACCTGGCGCCCGAGGCCGAGTCCAGCGCCGTGTTCACGGTCGCCGACGGCATCCTGTGGCTGTCGCAGCTCGTGCACCGCGACGCCATGGTGCGCAAGATCCAGGTGGTCAAGATGCGCGGACAGGCGCAAAGCCTGGGCGTGCATACCTTCCGCATCAATGATGATGGGGTGGAAATTTTTCCCCGCGCGGTGCTGAAGACAAGCGGCATGGGGAAGGTCAGCATTTCCGGCAATGAACGCCTGTCGATGGGCGTGCCGGAGCTCGACCGGATGATGGGCGGCGGCTTGCCGGCCGGCTATTCGCTGCTGCTGGTGGGGCCGTCCGGTTCCGGCAAGACCGTGCTGGCCACGCAATTTCTCACGGAAGGCGTGCGCTGCGGCGAGCCTGGCGTCATCGCCGCCTTCGAGAAAAGCCCGAACCAGCTGCTCAGCCATCAATTGAACACCCTCGTCGATTCCGGCCAGATCGGCGTGATCAACACGCGCACGCTCGACCTGTCGCTCGATGAAATCCTGCACGACCTGGTGAGCATGATCACGCGCATGAAGGCCAAGCGCGTGGTGATTGACTCGCTGTCCGGCTTTGAAATGGCGCTGGCCTCCATGTTCCGCGAGGACTTCCGCGAATCGCTGTACCGCCTGGTGGCGGCCTTGACGGACATGGGCGTGTCCGTGCTGATGACGGCCGAGCTGGAAGACCAGTACACCATGTTGCGCTTCAGTTCCTACGGCAACGCCTTCCTGGCCGACGCCATCGTCATGCAGCGCTATATCGAGCTCGAAGGCCAGTTCAAGCGCGTCGTGTCGGTGGTGAAGGTGCGCGGCAGCGGCCACAGCAAGGATATCCGTTTCTACGATATCGACGCCGAAGGCTTGAAGATCGGCACCGCCCTCAGCCAGTACCAGGGCATCCTGTCGGGCGAGCCTTATCGGGCCTAGGGGAACTGTTGGTGACAGCTGAGTTGAGGCGTATGATGGAAGTGCGGCCATGCGGACGGTGATGGCCGTGCGCACAGAGGATCAATGCGTCTTCTGTGTTTCCGAGCTGATCAAGAGGAGATATGATGGACAAACCCGAATTCGTCCTGGCCGCGAAAGCCATGGAAACGCTGGAGATGTATCAGACCTTCTATGGCCATTCGGAGGAATACCAGGCGCACCAGCAGGAAGTGTTGAAGCTGCTGCGCCACAAGGGCGCCTCCCTGCTGGTATCGGATCATGGCCCGGCGAAGTTCTTGCTGGCCTTTGCCGATGCGCTGGAAGCGGCCAGCTTGCCTGGCGAGTATGTGCCGCTCAACCGCAGGTAGGGCGAACCTGCCGCGGCAGGGAAGGTCGTCTTTTCCGAGGGGGCGCGGCTAGCCGCCGTTCGCTCCTTCGTTCAGCGATACCCTAGGTAGCCGCACGGTAAACACCGTGCCGCATTCCAGGCTCGACTCGGCGCCGATGGTGCCGCCATGTGCGCTGGCAATTTCACGCGCGATAAACAGACCCAAGCCGATACTGGTGGCATTTGGCGCCTTGTGATCGTCGGAAATGGCCAGCTGTACGAGGGGGTCGAAAATGCTCTTCAGCGACGCTTCCGGGATCTGGCGGCCGAAATTCTTCACTTGCACCACCGCCGTATCGGCATCGCCGCAGGCCGTGATGCTCACGGGCTGATCGTCGGTGCGGTATTGCGCAGCATTGTTGAGTAAATTGGAGAACAGCTGGGCAAGGCGGGCCGCATCGAAATCGCCGATCATCTCGCCCGTGGTACTCAGTTCAAACTTGCATTGCGGGTGGGCGGCCGAGGCATCCTCGACGGCCGTTTTGCAGATTTCCCCCAGATCGCCCAAGCTGGGCGAAATGGGCATGCGCCCCCCCAGTTGAGTCCTGGCAAATTCCAGCAGATCGTTCACCATGGTTGTCATGGTGGCCGCGCTGCGGGCGACCCGTGCACCGATCTGCACCGTGGAAGATGCGCTCGCGCTCGGCCTGCTCAGCAGCGCACCCGCCATCGTCATCGTGCTTAGCGGACTGCGCAGATCGTGGCTGAGGATGGCGAGAAAGGTATTGCGGGTGCGGTCGCTCTGCTGCGAATACCGTATGGCCGATTCCTGCAGCGCCTGGTCTATCGCTTCATTGAAGCGCAAGATATCCAGCGTCGCCGTTTTCGACGTCACCGACACCTGTGCCATCCACAGGCGCAGTACGCTGGCCCGCATCGCGCGAAATTCCGCCGTCAGCTGCGGCAGCGTGAAGCCAATCTGCTGGCGCAGGGAACCATGCGTGGCGGCTGCCGTTTCCTTGCCCGTTATTTCCGATACGCCCGTGGTCGATTTCTTTTTCCGCTGCGCCGCGTTCTCGATGACATCCATGTCGCGCACGATGGTTTCCAGCATCTGCTTAGCATGATCGCGCAATTCCGCTTTCGAGATGGCGGTTCCAGGAATGGGGAGTGACCTGGCGAAGAGTTCCCACTCTTCCAGGATCGGCTCCAGATGGCCGCTTATAAAGCGCGATAGTTTCACGGTGGACCAATGCGGTGATGGAAGAGCAGACAGTGTACGCGGTTGAGGCGAGGGATGGGGCAATATGAAAAATCCGCGTTTATCCCCGGGCTGAATTTCAAGCATGGTCAACTCCGTTATGCCCAACGGTGGGGGAGCTGGCATTGTTTCGCATTCCGTTTCATCGGGAGTTGCGGTATCGCAAACTAGAGCAAGCTGGTACGAAGGTGTTGATCGCGGTGCTGGCGTAGCGGGTTTGACCATTGCTCTCGGCGGCGCGTGTGCCAGCCTTGTCCATGTACAATCGGCAACATACGGATCGACGTATCCGCTCCTTCACTGCGGAGTGCGCTTGAGCGTGACACAAATATTGCAAACCTGGCTACTAGCCTGGCGGGAAGCCTTCACGTGCGTTGGCCTGGGACTGCGCGACGCGCGTCATGCTGGCCTGTGGTGGCGCTCCGCGCTGTGGTGCATGGCGGTCGTGGCGCTGTGGCTGGGAGTGTATAGCTACTTCGGCCGTTTTTTTGTCGAGCTGAGCGCCATGCTGGCACTGGTGTCCGTCACCGGCTTGCTGGGCCTGGGCGTGATGGACGGTGTCGGGACACTGGCCAATGGGCCTGCCACGCTCTCGCAGATGGGCAATATTGCCGGCAGCCTGGGCAGCGCCGCCAAGGCCCTGCTGTCGATCGGTCAGATCGCCCTGGCGCTGCTGGCGCTGGCTGCTTTTTTCTATGTGATCGTCTTTATCGTCGGCGCCATCGGTACGGCACGCTTGCCGTTGCGCTGCTTGTTGCTGGAGCGCGCCAAGACCGTGGCGGCGCGCCGCTATGCCAACTGGCAAGCACCGGCCGGCCTGGATGCACCCGCCGCGCGCCCCGCCTGGCGGCGGCGCCTGTTGCTGCTGCTTTCCCTGCTGATTCCCCTGTGGGCCATGTGCGTGCTGATCTCGTACTTGCTTGCCTGGAATGTCCAGATGATTTACGGCGCGGCAGCTGAAGAGGTACTCGGCGCGGAACAGCAAGCGGCGTTGCGCCGCGAACAGCGCCCGGCTATTTTTGCCCTGGGGTTGCTGTTGTGCTTGCTGATGCTCGTGCCGGTCCTCAATTTATTGTTGCCAGCCTTGCTGTGCACCAGCGTTTGCCATTTGCAACGCCGCGGCTGGCGCGCAACAAAATTAGCAATCAAAGTGGAGTGAACAAGGAGTGAACATGAGTGAACACGCAAGACGCGCCACCCTGGAGCGCGCGATTGAAATTGCCGCCGCCACCCATGCCGGCCAGAAGGACAAGGGCGGCGCGCCGTACATACTCCACCCCTTGCGCGTCATGCTGCGCGTCGCCCCCGGCGCCCAGCAGATTGTCGCCGTGCTACATGATGTAGTGGAAGACAGCGACGGAAAAATCAGCTTCGACGACCTGGCACGCGAAGGATTTTCCCAGGAAGTCATCGACGGCGTGCGTGCCGTGACCAGGATCGATGGCGAATCGTATGAGGATTTCATTGCCCGTGCGGCCTTGAACCCGGTCGGCAAGGCCGTCAAGCTGGCTGATCTGGCTGAGAATAGTGATTTGTCGAGGATAGAGGCGCCGACGCAGAAGGATCTGGAGAGGGTGGAGAAGTATCGGAGGGCGATTGGGGTTTTTGGTGGTGAATTGAGTTGACTACATGATGGCCGGTAACACTTGCGGGCAAAGGTAGATAGGGAGGCGAGTTATTTTGTTTATCTGAATCTATAACTTATCAGCAACCGGGTAAGATTGCGCTCTCCAGCATGAGAATTAAGGAACCAAAAAACATGAGCATCGGCTGGGTGGTAGAGATTATCATTAAAGATTAATTTTTTGTCAATGGATATGTTTGATTTTTATTGATTTGACCTTGTCGCAGGATATATATATCGAAAATATATTGCGTCCGACCTGATGGCAACGGTAGAAAATTTTACAAACTCGAATATCAGTGACTTCTATAATTTTATAAGGATCACTGTTTTTTGCTGAATTATATTTTTTGATATTTTTTGGAAATAAAATTTCTGATGTGGTATCGTGGCGGTAAATATATTAATCTAAGGATTTGTTATGAGCTTTCCCATACCAGAATTTTCAAGGAAGCAAGTGCAGCGGGCCGGATATACTTTGGTAAATTTCGAGGAGAGTGAAGGTGATTTTGACATGGATGCTTGGCATGATGCATTTCTTGTGCTTACAAACTGGAGAGCTTGTCACGGTTACCCAATAAATACGTTTCAAGCAACTTTAAGGAACAAGCTAAAAAAAATTGATCCTGATGCACTTGTTGCGCAACGGCTGAAAAGAACGCCGTCGATTATAAATAAATTGCAACGAATAAAAGGAATGAATTTAGCTCGGATGCAAGATATCGGCGGATTGCGTGCCGTTGTAAATTCGTTGCCGCAGCTTCAGATTCTCCACCAAGAATATAAAACTACGATTTTCACGCACACATTGGTTTCCGAATATGATTATGTGAAAGAGCCAAAAGAATCTGGGTATCGCAGCGTTCATCTTATTTATAGGTACAAACTACGCTACGATTCGCCTTATGATGGCCTTCAACTTGAACTTCAAATGCGAACTAAGTTACAGCATGCATGGGCTACGGCAGTTGAAACAATGGGGACATTCCTTCGGCATTCTTTGAAGTCGAGCGAAGGGCCGGATGAATGGCTAAATTTTTTTGCACTTGTATCTTCGGCTTTTGCCCACTCCGAGAAAATGCCACTCGTGCCAGGCTATGAACACCTATCAAAGGCCGAAACGTACAGGAAGACGAAAGTAGACTCCGAGCGTTTAGGAGTGAGAGAAAAGCTCGAACGATTTAGTAGTGCGGTACGTGCAATCCCCACTACCGGAAAGAAAAGAGCGGCTTACTACCTAGTTGAACTTCAACTTACGGGAGATGACTCTAATGTGAAAATCACCTCGTTTGCAAGGGATAAGCTAGAAGAGGCAAATACGCAGTACAGCAGCGCTGAACGAGAGGCCAAATCGACCGGCACACAAGTAGTATTGGTTGCTGCAGGCTCTATTGAATCTCTAAAGCGTGCATACCCGAACTATTTTCTTGATACTCACGAATTTTTGACGCAGCTTGAAAAAATTGCACGAAGCAAGTTTTCGATTGTTGAGTAATTTTCACTTCTTAGCAATTGGGAGAAACTGCCTGCGGCGCAAAACCTAGTCAGACGAATCGGAGAGGGTTGCGCTTGCAAGCGCAACCCGGTTTTGCGGCGCCGAGCTGCGCTCGCCGAAGGCCCCGCAAAACCCCCGCGCCCGTGCTGGACGCGGATTCGATGCCCGCGCTCTGCATGCATGGAATAAATAAAAAGGGCCTCCCCGCCAAAACGGGGAAGCCCTTTTATTTATTCAGTGGTGGAGACGGCGGGAATCGAACCCGCGTCCGCAAGCACTCTACAGACAGTTCTACATACTTAGCACTATCATTTAATTTAACTCAGCCAGCACGGATGTGCACGTTATGGGCAAGCGAGTTACCTATTATTTAGTCGGACGCTAAGTAACCCAGCATACGACGAGTCCCTGTAAATGACTCTAGAGCTTTTGACGGCCCACCCCAGGGACGAGGTGTTCTAGAGCTAACAGCGATTAAGCTGCCAGTGCGTACGAGTTATCGTTTGCAGTTAAGTTTTTTCAGGTTGTATTTACGAGGTAGCCCGCCCTCGGTATGCCCTGCGCTGCTTTGCAACCCACGTCGAAACCAGGTCGTCCCCACAGAACCTTCATTGTAGCGCAAAGTTCACACTCTTGCATGATGCATTCGTGAGTTGGCGCGTCAGATCAAGCGGCGGCTGATTTACGCCGCCAGTTGCCGCGCCTGCGCCGCCTTTACCACCTCACTGACCAGTTCCAGCAGGGCTTGCGGCGTGTCCAGCAAATGGTCGGCGTTCCAGTGCTGCGGCTCGACAGGGCCGCAGTAGCCCCAGGCGCAGGCTACCGTGCGCATGCCGGCGGCGCGGCCAGCCTGGATGTCGCGCAGGTCGTCACCCACGTACCAGCAATCTGCTGGCGCCAGGTCCAGGCGGCGCGCCGCTTCCAGCAGGGGGGCGGGGTGCGGTTTCGGGTGGGCCATGGTGTCGCCCGAGATCACGCAGCCGGCGGCGCTCAGGCCGATCTGGCCCACCAGCGGGTCGGTGAAGCGGGCGGCCTTGTTGGTGACCACGCCCCAGGCCAGGCCCAGTGCTTGCAAGCCGTCGAGGAGGGCAGGGATGCCGTCGAATAAACGGCTTTCCACGGCCAGGGCTGCTTCGTAATTGTTCAGGAAGCCGTCTTTCAGCGCTTCGTAGCCGCTTTCGCCAGGCTGGACGCCATAGGACGCGCCTATCATGCCGCGCGCGCCGGCCGAGGCGGTGGGGCGCAGGATGTCATACGGGGTCGGCGCCAGGCCGGCGCGCGCGCGCAACAGATTGATGGCCGCTGCCAGGTCGGGCGCGGTGTCGGCCAGGGTGCCGTCGAGGTCGAACAGGATGGCGCGCGGGGCTGGCAGTTGGTCTGTAATCATGGCGGGCAAAGTGTGTCAAGTAAGAATGAAAAATGGCGGCCGCAGCCGCCTTGTATTGTGCGTGATGGTTACAGCGGCCGGGTGCAGGCCACCAAATAATTGACGCTGGTATCGCTATTAAGTGAGTAAATCTTGGTCAGCGGATTGTAGCCCATGCCGCGCATGCTGTTGAGATCCAGGCCGGCGCTGCGCGTGTATTGCGACAGTTCTGCCGGGGTGATGAATTTGTCATAATCGTGCGTGCCTTTCGGCAGCAGGCGCAGGATGTATTCGGCACCCAGGATGGCGAACAGATACGCTTTCGGGTTGCGGTTCAGGGTCGACAGGAAGACGTGGCCGCCCGGCTTGACCAGGGTGGCGCAGGCCTTGACGATGGCGGCGGGGTCCGGCACGTGCTCGAGCATTTCCATGCAGGTCACGACGTCGTACTGGCCCGGCTCTTCCTCGGCCATGGCTTCGGCGGCGATCAGCTTGTAGCGCACCTTGGCGCCCGATTCCAGGCTATGCAGGTCGGCAACTTTCAAGGCCTTGTCGGACAGGTCGATGCCCGTCACGTCGGCACCCTTGCGGGCCATCGATTCGGCCAGGATGCCGCCGCCGCAGCCGATGTCGATCACGCGCTTGCCGGCCAGCGGCACTTTCGCGTTGATCCATTCCAGGCGCAGGGGGTTAATTTCGTGCAAGGGACGAAACTCGGAAGTGGGGTCCCACCAGCGGTGGGCCAGCTCACTGAATTTTTGGATTTCAAGGGGGTCGGCGTTCATAGGTCGAATGATAGCGGCAATTTTACAATTGGGCAGCCACGGACGAAAAAAAACCCCGCCTTGGCGGGGTTTTTCATGCTGTCCTTGACTTGCGCGATGACTTGCGGCAAGTCCAGGGGATCAGCTATTACTTGTTGCGGGTACCAACAACTTCGATTTCCACGCGACGGTTTTTCGCACGGCCTTCGGCAGTTTTGTTATCAGCAACAGGTTGTTTTTCGCCTTTGCCTTCGGTGTACACGCGGTTGCTTTCAACGCCTTTGGTGACCAGGTAGGCTTTGACAGCATCAGCACGACGTACCGACAGTTTTTGGTTGTAAGCATCGGTGCCGACGGAATCGGTGTGACCCACAGCGATGATGACTTCCAGGTTGATGCCACCCAGTTGTGCGGACAGCTCGTCCAGCTTGGCTTTGCCTTCTGGCTTCAGCGTAGCTTTGTCGAAATCGAAGAATGCATCAGCAGCGAAGCTGACTTTTTCCGAGGTAGGAGCAACGACGACTGGTACTGGTACGACAGGTGCTGGTGCAGGTGCTGGTACGACTGGCGCTGGTGGAGCTACGCATTTGCCGTCTTGCAGGGTTTCTGGCTCAACGCACAGTGGCACGTCGCAACCTGGCACCGCGTCAGCAGGTGTCCAGTAGCCGGTGCGCCAGCACAGACCGAATGGATCGCGCACGATCACGCCGCGGGCATCTTGCACGTAAGCGCTTTTTGGGCTTGGTGCTTTGATGTCAGTGGTAACTGGCGCGAATGGTGGGGAGGTTGGGGTTTGGGCCGAAGCCGAGCCAGCAATCACTGCGGATGCAGCGAAAAACAGCGTTACAAATTTATTCATTCTTTTTTCCTTTCGGGGGGTGATATCCGCAGAACAACACTGCGCTACTGGTGCTACGTGCCAAGATTTTATCATGTAGACCATATGCGCTCGTTTCAGATTGCGAAACTAGCAATTAACTTCCCAGTCATTTTGCCACACGCATCAGGGGCGCACGGCCGTGGTTAAATCAAAGCTTGCCCGATTTTAGACCGCGCGTTGTTTTTGCGCAACGAAAATGCCCGTTTGTAACGCATCTGTAACAATTGATCGTTTTTTTTTGCCACTTTGAAGGGCAGCCGTCTTGAACTGATATTGCCAGTGTGCATTATCGGCAGGCTGGCGTGCACGGCCCTGGTGCAATCTGACAATATTGTCGGCATGGCCAATTTGTACAGGTAGCTGGGCGCGCATGCTAAAATCGTGCGCTTGACTGTTAAGAGTGTCGAGCAAATGCCCACGGCGGCACTGCATGGCCTGCAAGTACCCCTGCGGTACAGGTACCGGCCGCGCCGCCCGCCCGCCGATTTGCCCGGGCACTCTGCGACATGGAAGCCGGGCCGCGCCAGCAGCGCGCGGTGCGGCGTCCACGACGACAGCCGCCTAGGATATGCAGTATTGCGTCATACATTGCGTAACAGATAAGTTAACCACAGCCCGAGATCAGTCGAACCGCCAATGGATCAATTCGCAAAAGAAACAATTCCTATTTCCCTCGAAGAAGAGATGCGCAAGAGCTACCTCGATTACGCCATGAGCGTGATCGTCGGTCGCGCCTTGCCCGATGCGCGTGATGGCTTGAAGCCAGTGCACCGCCGCGTCTTGTTCGCGATGCATGAAATGAATAACGTGTGGAACCGCCCTTACGTCAAGTGCGCCCGCGTGGTCGGCGAAACCATGGGTAAATACCATCCCCACGGCGATGCCTCGATCTACGACACGCTGGTGCGCATGGCGCAAGATTTTTCGCTGCGCTACATGCTCGTCGATGGCCAGGGCAACTTCGGTTCCGTCGACGGCGATGGCGCCGCGGCGATGCGTTATACCGAGTGCCGCCTGGACAAGATCGCCGGTGAGCTGCTGGCCGATATCGACAAGGATACCGTCGACTTCCAGCCCAACTACGATGGCAAGGAAAAGGAACCGACGGTCTTGCCGACGCGAATCCCGAACCTGCTGATCAATGGCTCGTCCGGTATCGCGGTCGGCATGGCGACGAACATTCCGCCACACAATATTACCGAAGTCATCGATGGCGCGCTGCACGTGCTGCGCAACCCGGAATGCACGATCGATGAATTGATCGAGCTCATTCCCGCTCCCGATTTCCCTACTGCCGGCATCATCTATGGCGTGTCGGGCGTGCGCGACGGCTATCGCACCGGCCGCGGCCGCGTGGTGATGCGCGCCAAGACCCACTTCGAAGAATACGGCAAGGATGGCGGCCGCATCGCCATCATCGTCGACGAGCTGCCATTCCAGGTCAACAAGAAATCCTTGCTGGAACGCATCGCCGAGAACGTGCGCGACAAGAAGCTCGACGGCATTTCCGACATCCGCGATGAATCCGACAAGTCGGGTATGCGCGTGGTGATCGAGCTGAAACGGGGTGAAGTGCCGGAAGTGGTGCTGAACAACCTGTACAAGCAGACCCAGTTGCAAGATACCTTCGGCATGAACATGGTGGCCCTGGTCGATGGTCAGCCGAAGCTGCTGAACCTCAAGCAGATGCTGCAATGCTTCCTGTCGCACCGCCGCGAAGTGGTCACGCGCCGTACCGTGTTCGAACTGCGCAAGGCGCGCGAACGGGGCCACGTACTCGAAGGCCTGGCTGTCGCGCTGGCCAATATCGATGACTTCATCGCCATCATCAAGGCCGCGCCGACGCCGCCGATCGCCAAGGTCGAGCTGATGGCCAAGGCCTGGGACTCATCCGTCGTGCGCGAAATGCTGGCCCGCACGGGCGACGGCACGACGCCGGGCGGCATCGATGCCTACCGTCCGGAAAACCTGCCGAAGCACTACGGCATGCAGACGGATGGCCTGTACAAGCTGTCAGACGACCAGGCGCAGGAAATTTTGCAGATGCGCCTGCAGCGCCTGACCGGCCTGGAGCAGGACAAGATCGTCAACGAGTACAAGGACGTGATGGAACATATCGCCGACTTGCTCGACATCCTGGCCAAGCCGGAACGCGTCACCGTCATCATCACCGATGAAATGACGGCGGCGAAGAACGAATACGGCGCCGGCAACAAGGACGTGCGCCGCTCGCAGATCGAGCTCAATGCCACCGACCTGGAAACGGAAGACCTGATTACGCCGCAAGACATGGTCGTGACCCTGTCGCACACCGGTTACATGAAGGCGCAGCCGATTTCCGAGTACCGCGCACAGAAGCGCGGCGGACGCGGCAAGCAGGCCATGGCGACCAAAGAGGAAGACTGGATCGACCAGCTGTTCATCGCCAACACGCACGACTACATCCTGTGCTTCTCGGATCGTGGCCGCATGTACTGGTTGAAGGTGTGGGAAGTGCCGCAAGGCTCGCGCAATTCGCGCGGCAAGCCGATCGTCAACATGTTCCCACTGCAAGACAACGAAAAGATCACCGTGATCCTGCCGCTGTCGGGCGAGAACCGCACGTTCCCGGAAGACCATTACGTCTTCATGTCGACCAGCCTGGGCACCGTCAAGAAAACGCCGCTGAAGGACTTCAGCAACCCACGCAAGGCCGGCATCATCGCGGTCGACCTGGACGATGGCGACTTCCTGATCGGCGCGGCGCTGACCGATGGTCAGCACGACGTGATGCTGTTCTCCGATTCGGGCAAGGCAGTGCGCTTCGACGAAAACGATGTGCGTCCGATGGGTCGCACGGCGCGCGGCGTGCGCGGCATGAACCTGGAAGAGGGCCAGCACGTGATCGCCCTGCTGGTGGCCGAGAACGAGCAGCAGTCGGTGCTGACGGCCACGGAAAACGGCTACGGCAAGCGTACGCCGATCACCGAGTACACGCGCCATGGCCGTGGCACGAAGGGCATGATCGCCATCCAGACCAGCGAGCGCAACGGTAAAGTGGTTGCCGCGACCCTGGTCGATACCAGCGATGAAATCATGCTGATCACCACCGGTGGCGTCCTGATCCGCACTCGCGTGTCGGAAATCCGCGAGATGGGCCGCGCGACGCAGGGCGTGACCCTGATCGCCGTGGAAGACGGCACCAAGCTGTCCGGCCTGCAGCGCGTGGTCGAGACGGATATCGACGAAGTCGAGCTGACGACGGAGGCGGGCCTGGAGGCCGCGGCTGCGCCGGCAGCGGCTGAACCAGCCGATCCTGTTGATCCGGCCCAGCCGGAGTAAGATGATTGGGGCTCTTTCGGGAGCCCCAATTGCTATTGGCGTGCCATGTGCGGCGCCAGCCTGCCTACCCCCAGGTAGTTCCCCCGCTTTTGTAAAGTCCCGCATGCCATGAGAAAAATCGTCGCCACCTTCTTCGCCGCGTTTTCGCTGGCCTTCCTTGCAACCCTGCCGGCCCAGGCCCAGAGCGCGCAAGCCACGCCCGCCCGCCAGGCCGCGCCCAGTCCCGCCATGAAAGTGGCCGTGCGGCGCATGCTCGACGCGATGCAGTTCCCGCAGCTTACGCGCAGCATCTTCGACCAGATGCTGCAATCGGTGCCCGCCATGATCCGCCAGTCGGCGCAGCAGCAAATCAGCAGCAACCCGAAGCTGGACGAGCAGCGCAAGGCGCGCGCGCTGGCCAGCGCCGAGGAGGAAATCCCCGTCGCTATCGCCACCCTGACGCAGGTACTGGCCGACCCGACCCTGATCGACGATCTGAGCGCCGAAATGGTGCCCCTGTACGCGCGTTTTTACACGGTGCAGGAAGTTGAGCAGCTGACGGCCTTCTACAAGTCGCCGCTGGGACGCAAGATGCTGGCCACGATGCCGCAACTGTCGGCCGAGTCGATGGCCATCAGCCAGCGCGTGCTGATCCCCCGCGTGAATGCCGTGCTTGAGCAAGTCATGCGGGCGGCCACGCAGTCGCCCCAATAACTCCATTTTTCCAAGGACCGTATCGTGACCCATATCTACAATTTCTCCGCCGGCCCCGCCGTCCTGCCCAAGGAAGTGCTGGCCCAGGCGGCTGCGGAAATGCAGGACTGGCATGGCAGCGGCATGTCGGTGATGGAAATGAGCCACCGTGGTCCCGAATTCATTTCCATCTACAAGCAGGCGGTGGCCGACCTGCGCGAACTGCTGGCGGTACCCGAGAACTACAAGATTCTGTTCCTGCAGGGTGGTGGTCTGGGCGAGAACGCCATCATCCCCATGAACCTGGTGGGCCTGGCCGCGCAGCAGCCGGCCACCATCGACTTCGTGCACACGGGCTCGTGGTCGGGCAAGTCGATCCAGGAAGCGGCCAAGTACGCCAACGTCAATGTGGCCGCGTCCTCCAAGGCCGCCCGTTTCACGGGCGTGCCGCCGGTCTCCGAGTGGAAGCTCACGCCGGGCGCTGCCTATCTGCACATCTGCACCAATGAAACCATCGATGGCGTGGAATTCCAGCAAGCGCCGAATCTGCCAGCAGGGACCACCATCGTGGCCGATATGTCCTCGCACATTTTGTCGCGTGTCATTGACGTATCGCAATATGGCGTCATTTTTGGCGGCGCGCAAAAGAATATCGGCCCGGCTGGCCTGACCCTGGTCATCGTGCGCGAAGATTTGCTGGGCAAGGCGCTGCCGATCTGCCCGTCCGCTTTCGAATGGACCATCGTGGCCGAACATGAATCGATGTACAACACGCCGCCCACCTACGGCATCTATATCGCCGGCCTGGTTTTCCAGTGGCTCAAACGCCAAGGTGGCGTGGCAGCCATGGAACAGCGTAATATTGACAAAGCGGCGCTGCTGTACGCGGCGCTCGATGCGGACGATTTCTACCAGAACCGGGTCGACCCCGCATACCGCTCGCGCATGACCATCCCGTTCTATCTGCGCGACGAAAGCTTGAACGACGCATTCCTGGCCGGCGCGAAACAGCGCGGCCTGCTGCAACTGAAGGGCCACAAGTCCGTCGGCGGCATGCGTGCATCGATCTATAACGCGATGCCGATCGAGGGCGTGCAAGCCCTGGTCAATTATTTGAACGAGTTTGCCGGACGCTAGAATGCCTGCCAAAAAGTCCAGGGCGTTGTTGCATTGCCTTGTCGTACATTCGTACTGCCAGCGGCAACACGCCTGGCCCTGATCATTTTGTCCGGTATTCTCATGAATAAGCGCGCCGGCCCGCCGCCGGCGCAGGCCGTGCGGCCATGATTGAAGTACAGCTGACGAAACAAACAACCATGACCGATAAATTGAAACCGCTGCGCGAACAGATCGATGCGATCGACGCGCAAATCCTCGAACTGCTGAACCGCCGCGCGCAAATCGCCCAGCAAGTGGGTCACGTGAAGGCCGAAACGCAGGCGCCCGTGTTCCGCCCCGAGCGCGAAGCGCAGGTGCTGCGCGGCGTCGCCGAGCGCAATCCCGGCCCCATGGGCGACCGCGAAGTGCAGACTATCTTCCGCGAAATCATGTCGTCCTGCCGCTCGCTGGAAAAACGCGTCACCGTCGCCTACCTGGGCCCCGCCGGCACCTTCAGCGAACAGGCTGTCTATCAGCAGTTCGGCAGCGCCGTCGAAGGCTTGCCGTGCGCGTCCATCGACGAAGTGTTCCGCTCCGCCGAGGCGGGAACGGCGGATTTCGGCGTGGTGCCGATCGAAAATTCCTCGGAAGGCGCCGTCAACCGCACGCTCGACATGATGCTGCAGACTAGCCTCATCATCAGTGGTGAAGTCGCCATTGCCGTGCACCACAGCCTGATGACGAAGAGCGGCAACATGGACGGCGTGACGTCCATCTGCGCCCATTCGCAGGCGCTGGCGCAGTGCCAGGTGTGGCTGAACCAGAATTACCCCCACATCGCGCGCCACGCCGTGGCCTCGAACGCCGAAGCGGCCCGTATGGCCGGAGAAGATGGCACGGTGGCGGCAATCGCCAGCGAACTGGCGGGCGCGCAGTACAAGCTGGGCGTGGTCAAGGGCCATATCCAGGACGACCCGCACAACCGCACGCGCTTTGCCGTCGTAGGGACCTTGCAGACGGCGCCGTCGGGCAAGGACCAGACGTCACTGGTGCTGGCCGTGCCGAACAAGGCGGGCGCCGTGTACCAGTTGCTGGCGCCGCTGGCGAAGCATGGCGTGTCGATGACGCGCTTCGAGTCGCGCCCGGCGCGCATGGGCAGCTGGGAGTATTATTTCTATGTCGACGTGGAGGGCCATGTGCACGACCCTGCCGTCGCTCAGGCGCTGGCCGAGTTGCAAGGCAATGCGGCGTTTTTCAAGGTGCTGGGGTCGTATCCGGTCAGTCTGTGACGCCGACGGTGGTGTCGGATTACGGCTTGCAGCCTAATCCGACCTACAATAAGCCGTAGCTTGGGTTAGCGCAGCGTAACCCAACAACAGCCACCAGCCTAATCATTCACCAACTTTTAAAGAACACCATGTCTAAAAATATCGGTCCAGAATACGTCCGCGCCATCGCCCCTTACCAGAGCGGCAAACCGATCGCGGAAGTCGCGCGTGAATTCGGCCTCGATGAGGCAGCCATCGTCAAGCTGGCATCGAATGAAAACCCGTACGGCATGCCGGAATCGGCCAAGCAGGCAATGATCGCCGCCATCGATGACCTGGGCCGCTACCCGGATGCCAACGGCTTTGACTTGAAAGCCGTGCTGTCGAAGCGCTATGACGTGCCGGCAGACTGGATCACTCTGGGCAACGGCAGCAACGACATCCTGGAAATCGCCGCGCACGCCTTCGTGCAGCATGGCCAATCCGTGGTGTACTCGCAGTATTCGTTCGCCGTGTACGCGCTGGCCACGCAAGGCCTGGGCGCGCGCCACATCGTCGTGCCGGCGCAAGCTTACGGCCATGACCTCGACGCCATGGCGGCGGCGATTGCCGACGATACGCGTTTGATCTTCATCGCCAACCCGAACAATCCGACCGGCACCTTCCTGACCGCAGCGCAGCTCGAAGCGTTCCTGCAGAAGGTGCCGCAGCACGTGGTGGTGGTGCTCGATGAGGCCTACAACGAATTCCTGTCGGCCGACGACCAGTACGAATCGACGGCCTGGGTGCGCCAATATCCGAACCTGGTTGTCTCGCGCACTTTGTCGAAGGCTTACGGCCTGGCCGGCCTGCGCATCGGCTTCGCCATTGCCCAGCCGGTGCTGACGGATTTGATGAACCGCATCCGCCAGCCGTTCAATGTCAATTCGCTGGCGCAGGCCGCCGCCATCGCTGCCCTGAACGACAAGGCATTCCTGGAGCAAAGCGCGCGCAACAATGCGGCCGGCTACCAGCAGTTTACGGAGGCGTTCACGCAGCTGGGCCTGGAATTCGTGCCGTCGCACGGCAATTTCGTGCTGGTGAAAGTGGGCGATGACGACGGCGCCGGCGCCAGAGTCAACCTGGCGCTGCTGAAACAGGGCGTGATCGTGCGCCCCGTGGGCAGCTACGGCTTGCCGCAATGGCTGCGTATTTCCATCGGCCTGCCGCAGGAAAACGCCATCTTCATCGCCGCGCTGACGAAAGCGCTGGCCTGACGATATGACGACGCCTGCATTGAACAAGGTAGTTATCTTTGGCGTAGGCCTGATCGGCGGCTCGTTCGCGCGCGCCTTGAAGCATGCGGGCGCGGTGACCAAGGTGGTCGGCATGGGCCGCTCGCCGGCATCGATGGCGCGCGCCCTGGAGCTGGGCATCATCGACGAGATCGGCGGCGACATGGCGCAAGCCGTTGCCGGCGCCGACCTGGTGCTGCTGGCCGCGCCCGTGGCGCAAACGGGCGCCATCCTGGCGTCCATCGCGCCGCATTTGCAACCGGGCACCATCGTCACCGATGCGGGCAGCACGAAAAGCGACGTAGTGGTGGCCGCGCGCGCAGCGCTCGGTGGCAAGGTGGCGCAATTCGTGCCCGGCCACCCGATCGCGGGACGCGAGACGAACGGGCCTGACGCGGCCATCATCGATCTGTATCAAGGCAAGAAAGTGGTGCTCACGCCTCTGGCAGAAAATAGCGCCGCCGATGTGGAACGGGTGGCGGCCGCGTGGCGCGCCTGCGGCGCCATCCTGCGCAACTTGAGCCCCGAAGAACATGACAAGGTGTTTGCCGCCGTCAGCCATCTGCCGCATTTGCTGGCCTTTGCGCTGGTCGACGACATCGCCAAAAAGTCCCACGCGGGCCTGCTGTTTCAATACGCGGCCAGCGGCTTTCGCGACTTTACGCGCATCGCCGGCTCATCGCCGGAAATGTGGCGCGACATCAGCCTGGCCAACCAGCCGGCGCTGCTGCAGGAACTGGATGCCTACCTGGCGCAGTTGACCACCTTGCGCGCACACCTGGCGGCCAACGACGGCGCCGCCATCGAGGGCGTGTATGCGAACGCCCAGCACGCGCGGCAGCAATGGATCGAGGCGATTGAAACGGCGGAAATTCCTGCCGCGCCCGCACAATAAATACTCAAGGATTCCAGCATGACCCAGACCAAGCACTACCCTCACCATATCGATCTGAAACCGGTGATGCACGCCGAAGGCACGGTGCGTTTGCCCGGCTCGAAAAGCATTTCCAACCGCGTGCTGCTGCTGGCCGCGCTGGCCAAGGGCACGACGAAAATCATCGACTTGCTCGCCTCCGACGACACCTTCGTCATGCTCACGGCACTGACTTCGCTGGGCGTCAAATGGACACAGGATGACATGACGGGCGACCCGGCCACGGCCCACCAGGTGCACCACGTGGAAGGCTGCGGCGGCGTCTTCCCGCACCACGAGGCCCACCTGTTCATGGGGAACGCCGGCACGGCGATCCGCCCGCTGACGGCGGCGCTGGCCGTCATCGGCGGCGACTACACCCTGCACGGCGTGTCGCGCATGCACGAGCGCCCCATCGGCGACCTGGTCGACGCGCTGAACGCCGTCGGCACGCAGATTGAATACACGGGCGAGCAGGGTTTCCCACCGCTGCGCATCCGCCGCGGCCACATCCACGCCCAGCGCATCGCCGTGCGCGGCAATGTGTCGAGCCAGTTCCTGACGGCCCTCCTGATGGTGGCGCCGCTGATGGCGCGCGACCATGCGGTGACCATCGCCGTAACGGGCGAGTTGATCTCGAAGCCGTACATCGAGATTACGCTGAACCTGATGCGCCGTTTCGGCGTGACGGTCGAGCATGACGGCTGGCAGTCGTTCACCGTGCAGCCGGGCCAGCAATATCAAAGTCCGGGCACCATTCACGTCGAAGGCGACGCTTCGTCGGCCTCGTATTTCCTGGCGGCCGGCGCCATCGGCGGCGGTCCCGTGCGCGTGGAAGGCGTGGGACGCGACAGCATCCAGGGCGACGTGCGCTTCGTCGAAGCCTTGCAGCAGATGGGCGCTACCATCACCATGGGCGAGAACTGGATCGAAGCCCGCTCGAACGGCGTCCTGAAAGCCGTCGACATGGATTTCAACCACATTCCCGACGCGGCCATGACTATCGCCGTGGCCGCCCTGTACGCAGATGGTACTTCGACCTTGCGCAATATCGCCAGCTGGAGGGTGAAGGAAACGGACCGCCTGGCCGCCATGGCAACAGAGTTGCGCAAGCTGGGCGCGCAAGTGGAAGAGGGTGCCGACTACCTGCGCGTGACGCCGCCGGCACAGATTCTTGCCGCCACCATCGACACGTATGACGACCACCGCATGGCCATGTGCTTCTCGCTCGCCTCGCTGGACGGCGCCGCGCGCCGTGGCAATGAAATGCGTATTAATGACCCGAAATGCGTGGCCAAGACCTTCCCCGAGTATTTCGCCGCATTCGCGGGGATTGCCAAAGATACCTTGATTTAATTAATTTTTTAACACTATGTCAACCTCCAACATTCCAGTCATCGCCATCGACGGACCCACCGCTTCTGGCAAGGGCACGGTGGCGCACCGCGTGGCCGACAAGCTGGGCTTTCATTACCTGGATTCGGGCGCGCTGTACCGCCTGACGGCCCTGACGGCGCTGCGCCGCGGCACGGACTTGCGCGACGAGCATGCGCTGGCCAAGCTGGCCGAGCACTTGCCCTGCCATTTTGCAGGCGGCGAAATCCTGCTGGCGCAGGAAAACGTTACCGAGCAGATCCGTGCCGAAGAAGTGGGCAACACGGCGTCGAAAATTGCAGTTTTGCCAACCGTTCGGCATGCGCTGGTGGGCTTGCAGCTGGGTTTTCGCAAGACGCCGGGCCTGGTGGCCGACGGGCGCGACATGGGCACGGTGATCTTTCCGCATGCCCCATTGAAGGTATTCCTCACGGCCAGCGTCGAGGCGCGCGCGCAACGGCGCTACAAGCAATTGATAGACAAGGGTTTTTCTGCTAATATGGAAGACCTTCTGATGGATTTGCAGGCGCGGGACGAACGTGATACTCACCGTGCGATTGCGCCGCTGGTCCCCGCGGAAGGGGCGCATGTCCTCGATACGTCGGAAATGACGGCAGATGTTGCCGTTGAAACCGTGTTGAAATGGTATGCCGCCGTAACAAAATAGCGTCTTTTTGCTATGTGGTGCCCGTGACGGCCCCTGGCCAGTCCGGGTGTGTCAAAAACCTAACCCAGTTTAAGTCGCATGGTGCGATCTCTGCTGGTTAACTTGTGTGAACCCTATGTCTACTGTTACAACTAACGAATCTACCGGTATGGAAAGTTTTGCTGCGCTCTTCGAGGAATCGTTGTCGCGTCAAGATATGCGCTCCGGCGAAGTTATTTCCGCTGAAGTCGTGCGCCTCGACCACAATTTCGTGATCGTGAACGCTGGCCTCAAATCCGAAGCATTCATCCCTGTCGAAGAATTCAAGAACGACCACGGCGAACTGGAAGTCAAAGTTGGTGACTTCGTTTCCGTGGCGATCGAATCGCTGGAAAATGGTTTCGGCGATACCATCCTGTCGCGCGATAAAGCCAAGCGTCTGGCTTCGTGGCTGGCTCTGGAAAAAGCGATGGAATCGGGCGAAATCGTCGTCGGTACCGTCAATGGTAAAGTCAAAGGCGGTCTGACCGTGTTGACCAACGGCATCCGCGCATTCCTGCCGGGCTCGCTGGTTGATACCCGTCCTGTCAAAGACACCACCCCATTCGAAGGCAAAACCCTCGAATTCAAGGTCATCAAACTGGACCGCAAGCGTAACAACGTGGTTCTGTCCCGCCGCGCCGTCATCGAAGCTTCGATGGGCGAAGAGCGTCAGAAACTGATGGAAACGCTGAAAGAAGGCACGGTCGTGACCGGCGTCGTCAAAAATATCACCGACTACGGCGCGTTCGTGGATCTGGGCGGTATCGATGGCTTGCTGCACATCACCGACCTGGCATGGCGCCGTGTACGTCACCCGTCGGAAGTACTGACGGTTGGCCAGGAAATCACCGCCAAAGTCCTGAAATACGATCAAGAGAAAAACCGTGTTTCGCTGGGCGTGAAACAACTGGGCGACGATCCTTGGACCGGTCTGTCCCGTCGTTACCCACAAAGCACCCGTCTGTTCGGTAAAGTAACGAACCTGACCGACTACGGCGCATTCGTGGAAGTGGAACAGGGTATCGAAGGTCTGGTACACGTTTCCGAAATGGACTGGACGAACAAAAACGTTGCTCCTAACAAAGTTGTCCAACTGGGCGACGAAGTAGAAGTGATGGTTCTGGAAATCGACGAAGAGCGTCGTCGTATCTCGCTGGGTATGAAACAGTGCAAAGCCAACCCTTGGGATGACTTTGGCGTTACCCACAAGAAGGGCGATAAAGTCCGCGGCGCGATCAAATCGATCACCGACTTCGGCGTGTTCATCGGCCTGGCCGGCAACATTGACGGTCTGGTGCACCTGTCCGACCTGTCCTGGACCGAAACCGGCGAAGAAGCCGTGCGTCGCTTCAAGAAAGGTGACGAACTGGAAGCCATCGTTCTGGCCATCGACGTTGAGCGCGAGCGCGTTTCCCTGGGCGTCAAGCAACTGGAAGGTGACCCATTCAACAACTTCGCAGCCATGAACGACAAAGGCTCGCTGGTAACCGGTACCGTTAAATCGGTTGAGCCTAAAGGCGCCGTGATCCAACTGTCCGAAGAAGTTGAAGGCTACCTGCGCGCTTCCGAAATCTCGCGCGACCGCGTTGAAGATGCTGGTACGCACCTGAAAGTCGGCGATACCGTCGAAGCAATGGTGTTGAACATCGACCGCAAAGCCCGTGGTATCCAACTGTCGATCAAAGCGAAAGACAATGTTGAAACCCAGGAAGCCATGCAGAAGATGGCAGCTACCGACAACAACGCAGCTTCGGGCACCACCAGCCTGGGCGCCTTGTTGAAAGCTAAGTTCGATAACAAGAACTAAGACTGCGGATACGGCAGATGACAAAGTCCGAGCTGATCAACCGCCTCGCTGAGCGTTATTCTCAGCTGGTGGCGAAAGATGCGGAGTATGCCGTCAAGACCATTCTCGATGCGATGACCAACGCCCTGGCGACCGGTCAGCGTATCGAGATCCGCGGTTTTGGCAGTTTTGCCCTGAACAGCAGGCCCCCGCGCATCGGTCGCAACCCGAAATCCGGCGACAAGGTGATGGTTCCTGAAAAACGGGTACCCCACTTCAAACCGGGCAAACAGTTGCGCGAGCGGGTGGACGCGATGGTCGGGCAACCGATTATCGAGGATTAATCGTCTGCTGGAAGGCGACATAAAGAGCGGCGTCCTTGGATGCCGCTTTTTTTTGTTAATATGCTGAGAATACCTGACATAAGCTACTGCGCGTCGCGCTTTGCGGCCTGCGATGCTCACCGTACTCAAGTACGGTTGCGCTTCTTGGCCACAAATCACTGACGCTCGCTACGCTTCTGCCAGGCATTCCAAGGTTGTGCCATACGGGCATTTTTTGTACTTTCTGGGCGTATCGATGAAAATCATCTCCACCATCGTTGGCTGTGTTCTTTTCGTCTTGTTCTTCAGTTTTGCGCTGAAGAATGCGCAGGTTGTCGACCTGCATGTTTTCCTCAATTATGAAATTCGCGGCCCCCTGGTCCTGATGCTGCTGGGCTTTTTTGTCGCCGGCGCCAGCCTGGGCGTCCTGGCCCTGACGCCGACCGTGTTTCGTCACCGCCGCGAAGCAAGCAAGCAAAAAACCACCATTGCCGCGCTGCAAACCGTTGGCGTGGCCAGCAATGTCCAACCGCAACCGGACAGCGTGAGCGCGCAGTAAGCGGCGCCATCGCTCCTATCTCTCTTACTCGAATAAAAACAATCGCATGGATTTTGAACTCTGGTGGCTCTTGGGTATCCCGGTGTTTTTCGCGTTGGGCTGGATTGCCGCGCGTGTTGACATTCATCAACTGGTGTCCGAATCGCGCAGCCTGCCGCGCAATTACTTCAAGGGCTTGAATTTTCTGCTTAACGAACAGCATGACAAGGCCATCGATGCCTTCATCGAAGTCGTCAAGCTGGACCCGGAATCGGCCGATATGCACTTTGCGCTGGGCAACCTGTTCCGCCGCCGCGGCGAGACGGAGCGCGCCATCCGCGTGCACCAGAACCTGCTGGCGCGCCCGGACTTGCCGGTGGAACAGCAAGGCCACGCCGCCTACGAGCTGGGCATGGACTACCTGAAGGCAGGCTTGCTGGACCGCGCCGAAGAAACCTTCAATAGCCTGATCGACACGCAATATGCGGCCCAGGCGCGCCGCGCGCTGCTGGAAATCTACCAGCGCGAAAAGGAATGGCCGCGCGCCATCGAAGCGGCCGTGGGCTTGCAGGAAGCGGGCGCCGGCGCGCGCCAGAAGGAAATCGCCCAGTTTTATTGCGAACTGGCGCATGACGCGCTGGTGCACATGAAGCCGGACGACGCCATGCCGTTGCTGGAAAAAGCCCTGCTGACAGACCGCAAGAGCGTGCGCGCCACCATCCTGACGGGCGACGTGCTGCTGGCGCGTGGCGACGTGGAAGGCGCGCTGACCACCTGGCGCCGCGTGGAGCAGCAAAGCGTGCCGCACGTGGCCCTGGTGGCGCAGCGCCTGATGGATGGCTACACCAAGGTGGGGCGTGCGCAGGAAGGCGTCAATCTGCTGCGCTCCTACCTGGAAGAGGCGTCGTCGATCGACCTGATCGAAGTCGTCTTCAAGGCTGTCATCGAACTCGACGGCGTGGAAGCGGCGAAGCAGCTGGTCAGCGCCGAGCTGCGCCGCACGCCGACCTTGCTGGGCCTGGACAAACTGCTCGAGGCGCGCATGATGGATGCGCCGGCTGCCATCTGGTCCGAGCTGTCGATGGTGAAGAACCTCGTGCATGGCTACACGCAGAAGCTGGCCCGCTACCAGTGCAGCCACTGCGGCTTCAAGGCACGCCAGTTCTACTGGCATTGCCCGGGCTGCAACAAGTGGGAAACCTACCCGCCACGCCGCACGGAAGAATTGAATGTCATGAACTGATCAATCGTACACGCCACCTTGCCCCGCGCAACGTGGCGTGTACTCGTATTTAACACCTATATTTCAGAAATACGGCACAACCATGAAAATCACCATTATCGGCACGGGCTATGTGGGCCTCGTGACGGGCGCCTGCCTGGCGGAGCTGGGCAACGATGTTTTTTGCCTCGACCTGGACGCACAGAAGGTAGCCTTGCTCAACAGCGGCGGCATCCCCATCCATGAACCGGGGCTGGAAGAAGTCGTGGCGCGCAACCGCGCCGCCGGCCGCATGACCTTTTCCACCGACGTCGAGGCCGCCGCCGCGCACGGCGTGATGCAATTCATCGCCGTCGGCACGCCGCCCGATGAAGACGGCTCGGCCGACCTGCAATACGTGCTGGCGGCCGCGCGCGGCATCGGCAAGTACATGAAGGACTTCAAGGTCATCGTCGACAAGTCCACCGTGCCCGTTGGTACGGCCGAAAAAGTGCGTGCCGCCATCCAGGGCGAACTGGACGCGCGTGGCGTTGCCGCCACGTTCTCGGTGGCGTCCAACCCGGAATTCCTCAAGGAAGGCGCGGCCGTCGAAGACTTCATGCGACCGGACCGCATCGTCATCGGCGTCGATGCCACACCGGATGGCGATCGCGCGCGCGAGTTGCTGAAAATCCTGTACGCGCCGTTCAACCGCAACCACGAGCGCACGTACTGGATGGATGTGCGCTCGGCCGAATTCACGAAGTATGCGGCGAACGCCATGCTGGCTACGCGTATTTCCTTCATGAATGAACTGGCGAACCTGGCCGACAAGGTGGGTGTCGATATCGAGGCCGTGCGCCACGGCATCGGTTCCGACCCGCGCATCGGCCACAGCTTCCTGTACGCGGGCTGCGGCTATGGCGGTTCCTGCTTCCCGAAAGACGTGCAGGCGCTCGAGCGCACGGCACGCGGCTACGGGCAGGAGTTGCTGATCCTGCGTGCCGTCGAAGCCGTCAACGACCAGCAGAAGCAGGTGCTGGGGCGCAAAGTGGTCACTCGCTTCGGCGAAGATCTGACGGGCCGGCATTTCGCCGTGTGGGGACTGGCCTTCAAGCCGAATACGGACGACATGCGCGAAGCGTCGGCCCGCGTCCTGCTGGCCGACTTGCTCGGTCGCGGCGCCACGGTGGCCGTGTACGACCCCGTCGCCATGGCCGAGGCACGCCGCGTGCTGCAACTGGACTTGACGCCGGAGCAACTGGCAAGGGTGCGCTTTGCCGACAGTTCGAAGGATGCGCTGCAGGACGCCGATGCGCTGGTCATCGTGACCGAATGGAAAGCCTTCCGCAGTCCCGATTTCGAGCAGGTCAAGGCGCGCCTGAAGCAGGCCGTGATCTTTGACGGACGCAACCTGTTCGAGCCGGCCGTCATGGCCGAGAATGGCATCGAATACCACGGGATCGGTCGCTCGATCCTGACACGCGCATGAGCGCCCACGAGGTGGCAGCCTTGACGGCGCCGGCCGCGCTGGCCCAGGTGCGCCTGCTGGTGGTGGGCGATGTGATGCTGGATCGTTACTGGTTCGGCGACGTCAGCCGTATTTCACCGGAAGCACCGGTGCCCATCGTGCGCATCGAGAAGCGCGAGGAGCGCCTGGGCGGCGCTGCCAACGTGGCACGCAACGCCGCCGCGCTGGGAGCGAAGACGAGCCTGCTGGGCGTGGTCGGAGACGACGAGGCCGGCAGCCAGGTCGAGCGCCTGCTCGAGGGGGGCGGCATCCACAGCTATCTGCAGCGCGACGCGGCCATTTCCACCATCATCAAGCTGCGCGTGATCGGCCGCCAGCAGCAGATGCTGCGTATCGACTTCGAGGATGCACCCAGCGATACGGTGCTGCGCGACAAGCTCAAGCAATTCAATGCGCTGCTGCCGCACTACGACGTGGTGATCCTGTCGGACTATGCCAAAGGCAGCCTGGTGAATGTGGCCGAGATGATCAAGGCTGCCAGGGCCGCCGGCAAGATCGTCATGGTCGACCCGAAAGGTGATGATTTCAGCCGTTATGCAGGAGCGTCAGTACTCACTCCGAACAAGTCCGAATTGCGCCGCGTGATCGGTAACTGGAATACGGAAGAGCAATTGACGGAGCGCGCGCAGCAGGTGCGTGCGCAACTGGGCCTGGAAGCCTTGCTGCTGACCCGCTCGGAAGAGGGCATGAGCCTGTACACGGCCGATGAGGTGTTGCACATGCCTACCGATGCGCGCGAAGTATTCGACGTCTCGGGCGCGGGTGATACGGTGATCGCCACCATGGCGGCCATGCTGGGCGCCGGCATGGGCCTGGGTGACGCCGTGCGTACGGCCAACCGGGCCGGCGGCATCGTCGTCGGCAAGCTGGGCACGGCCACCGTTACCCGCGAAGAGCTGTTCCCGCAGTAATCGCCGCTGTATTCCACATCTTGCCTGCGCCGGCCGTTTGATCTGGCGCAGGTTGTCCCCTTCTTCCGCTGTCCCGTCTTGTCAACCGTATCACGCCCCAGCCGTTAAAGCCGTTAAGGCGCTGTTCCTCCCTTGCGTTCGAGTTATCTTGAAACCACACCACGGAGAGATACCCATGTTCAAAAAAATACTGCTGGCCATCGTCACCCTGATCGCGACGATGGGCTTTGCCTTTGCCCAAGTCGATGTCAACAAGGCGGACCAGGCGGCACTCGACAGCGTCAAGGGCATCGGCCCCGTCACGTCGAAAGCCATCGTCGATGAACGCGCCAAGGGCGGCGCCTTCAAGGATTGGGCTGATTTCGAAAGCCGCGTGAAGGGCATCGGCCCGAAAAGTGCCGTGAAACTGTCGGAAGCGGGTTTGCAGGTGAATGGCCAGGCCAAGTCCGGCGCGCCAGCGGCCCCGGTGGCGAAAGCTACCCCGGCAAAAAAGGAAGCTGCTGTGAAGGAAGTTGCAGCGAAAGAAGCCGCACCGAAGCCAGCTGCTGCGACCGACACCGCTGCGGCGCCAGCCAAGACAGCCGCTGAAACGAAGAAAGAAGCTGCTGCCGCGAAGAAAGAAGCCAAGGCCGCCGCTGCAGCTGCCAAGAAAGAAGCCGCCGCCGCCAAGGCTGCCGCTCCTGCCGCTCCTGCCGCCGCAGCCGATGGCGCCGCGCCGGTGAAAAGCGCTGCGGAAGCGAAGAAGGAAGCTGCCGCGGCCAAGAAAGAAGCGAAGGCTGCCGCCGCTGCCGCGAAGAAAGAGGCGAAGCTGGCTGCCGCTGATGCGAAGAAGGCTGAAGCCGAGAAAAAGTAAGCGTGTTGCTGTAAAGCGTGTTGCGTGGTGGTGCCGCGCAGCACGAGAAGAAAACCCCGCGTGGTACCGGCCGCGCGGGGTTTTTTTATGCACCTACAACTGCGACTCGATCGGCAGCCAGCGCATCACGGATACCAGCATGCGGCGCCAGAAGCCCGCTTCGGGATCGTGCGTCCACACCTTGGCGGGCTCTTCGGTGGCGTCGGACCATCGCAGGGCGCCGTTGTCGAGGAATACACGATAGCTGGTATCGCTAGCCGTCGAGTGCAGGAACAGCGTGCGCATGTCGGCCGCCAGCGCGGCATCGTCGAACAGCACGCCCATCTCCGTGTTCAGCTGGGCCGAGCGGGGATCGAGGTTGAAGGAGCCGACGAAGCCTCGCTGGCCATCCACCACCACGGCCTTGGTATGCAGGCTGGCGCGGCTCGAACCCATCAGGCTGATGCGCTTGCGGTGCAGGGTCTTCAATTCAAACAGGTCCACGCCCCCGCCCAGCAGTGCTTCGCGGTAGCGCGCATAGCCCGCGTGCACGAGGGCAACGTCGGTGGCGGCCAGCGAGTTGGTCAGCACCTGGACCTTGACGCCGGCGGCGACCTTCTCGGCCAGGGTCTGCGTCAGCGCCTGGCCGGGCACGAAGTAGGGCGAAGTCAGCAGCGCTTCTTCACGCGCCTGCGTCAACAGGGGCAGCAAGCTGTGCATGAGCCAGTGCTCGCTGCGCTGCAAACTGGCCACGGGCGCAGCTTTTTCCGGCGGGTCCGACAATACTTGTACCTGCGCGCTCCAGTGCAGGCGCAAGCGGCCATCCAGGTGGGCCTGCAACTGGCCCGCATCGGTCAGTTGCCGCAGGTAGGGCGAGGCGCCCAGTTCGCCCGTCAGCGCATCGAGGCGGGCGCGCACAGCCTGCAGTTCCGCAGCGCCCGCGTTTTTGCCGGCATGCAAGGCGCCGATGGGGATGACGGCGCGGCTGTTCCAGAAGCGGTCAAAGATGTCGCTCGTCTGCTGCACGGCGGGCCCCACCAGCAGCAAGTCGGCATCCTGGAAATTGACTTGCTCGGCGGCATCGAAGTATTCATCGCCGATATTGCGCCCGCCGACGAGGGCGACCCTGCCGTCGACGATCCAGGCCTTGTTGTGCATGCGCCGGTTCAGGCTGACGGCGCGCAAGGCCATTTCCATGGCGCGCAGCCAGATGCCATCGCGGTTGCGGCCCGGATTGAAGATGCGCACGTCGATCAGCGGATGGCTGTCGAGCGCGAGGATGGCGGCGTCCTGGCCTCGCGCGTTGATATCGTCGAGCAACACGCGCACGCGCACGCCGCGGTCTGCCGCGCGCAGCAGTTCGCGCACCAGCAGGCGTCCCGTGACGTCGTTGTGCCAGATGTAGTACTGCAGGTCGATGCTGCGGCCCGCCTCGCGCGCGCTCAGGGCGCGCAGGGCGAACGCTTCGAGATTGTCGTCGATCAGGGCCGTGCCGCTCTGGTCCGGGCGTTGCGCCAGCTGCGGCGCCAGCACGCGGTCGAGCAGGGTGGCGTCTGCAGCGACGGGCAAGGCTGCTCCCGGTGCGCCCAGCGACCGTTCGGCAAAGCGCCCATAGCTGTACAGGGCGGCGATGCTGAGCAGGGCAAACAGCGTGGCCAGCAGCAGCAGTTTGACGAACATGCGGCGCACCGTCAGCGGACCGCGCGCTTGGTACGGCGTGCGGTGTAGAGGGGGGACTGGCGCATGCGGGTGTCTTTCCTGAGCGGGACGGGTAGTGGCCGATTGTAGCAGTTTCTGCAATGCACGATTTTCATCCTGGAACATCCTTGCCTGCCGTCAAAAATGCGAGAATGATCAATCATCAATGTTAATGATCAGGAGACTGCGGCATGGTTGGGATGTTGACGGGAGTGACGGCAGCCATGCTGTCGGCGGGCATGGCGGCAGCGCCGGGTGCCGAAGTGGTGCAGCCGCAGATCGAGCGCGTCGTGGCGCAGATATCGCCGCAGCGCATTGAGGCGCACGTGCGCAAGCTGGTCAGTTTCCAGACGCGTCACACCATGTCCGATACCGCGTCCGACACGCGCGGCATCGGCGCGGCCAGGCGCTGGATCAAGACTGAGCTGGAGCGCTGCGGCGCGCAGGCGGGCGGACGACTGCAGGTGGCGTTCGACAGCCATGTGGCGCCCGTGTCGAAGCGCATTGCGAGGCCGACTGAAATCGTCAACGTGGTCGCGACCCTGCCGGGCAAGCAGCCGCAATCGGCCGGGCGCATCTATGTCGTCAGCGGCCACTACGACTCGCGCGCCACCGACGTGATGGATGCGCAGGGCGACGCGCCCGGCGCCAACGACGACGCATCGGGTACGGCGGCCGTGATCGAGATGGCGTGCGTGATGGCGCGCTACCAGTTCGATGCCACGCTCGTCTTCATGGCGGTGGCGGCCGAGGAACAGGGTTTATTGGGTTCCGGCCATTGGGCGCAGCAGGCGAAGTTGAACAAGCTCAACATCGCCGGCATGCTCAACAACGACATCATCGGCAGTTCGCGCGCCGACGACGGCACGGTCGATGGCGGCCAGGTGCGCCTGTTTGCCGAGGGCATCCCTGCAGTGAAGGAAATGAGCGATGGCGTGCGCGCCCTGGTGGCGACGGGTGGAGAAAATGATTCCATCTCGCGCCAGCTGGCGCGCCACGTGAAGCAGGTGGGCGAGCGCTACGTACCGGGCTTTACGGTCAACGTCATCCAGCGCGCCGACCGCTACCTGCGCGGCGGCGATCATATGCCTTTCCTCGCGCAAGGCTACGCCGCGCTGCGTTTCACGGAACCGCACGAGGATTTTTCCCACCAGCATCAGGATGTGCGCGTGGAGCATGGCGTGCAGTATGGCGATTTGCCGCAATTCGTCGACTACGATTATGTGGCGAAAGTGGCAAGGGTGAATGCGGCGGCGCTTGCTTCTCTGGCCTTGGCGCCCGCCGCGCCCGCCGGCGTGCAGGTGCGCACGGCCCAGCTGGAGAACGCCACTTCGCTGCAATGGCAGCCGAACACGGAGCCGGACCTGGCCGGCTACCGCATTGTCTGGCGCGCCACCACGGCAGACCAGTGGCAGGGGGCACAGGACGTGGGTAATGTCACCGAGGCCAAGGTCAAGCTGTCTAAAGATAACTATTTCTTTGGCGTCCAGGCCATCGATCGCGACGGCAATGTCAGCGTGGCAAGCTACCCCATGCCGTTGCGCTAATCAGGAACCGACTGGCAGGCGCGCAAGAAAGCCGTGAATCTGCGAAACAACCGCCGCCCCTTCGCCCACGGCGGCGGCCACGCGCTTGGTCGAGCCGGCGCGCACGTCACCGATGGCGAACACGCCCGGCACGCTCGTTTCCAGCGCGGCACGGTCCGGCAAGTCGGGCGGGTAGATTGCATGGCCGTGGGCGCGGCATTCGGCGCGCGTGACGTCGAAGCCCGTGCGGATGAAACCCTGCTCATCGACGGCCACGGCGCAGTCGTGCAGCCAGTCCGTGTTCGGATCGGCGCCGACGAAGAGAAACACGCGGCGCACGGCGCAATCGCACTCTTCGCCCGTTTGATTGTTGTGCCAGCGGGCGCCCGTCAAGCCATCGTCGTCGCCTTCGAGGGCGATGATTTCCGTGTGCGTGTGCAGGGTAATGTTGGGCGTGGCGGCGATGCGCTCGATCAGGTAGCTCGACATGCTGGCAGCGAGGCCCTCGCCGCGGATCACCATGTGCACCCTGGCCGCGTGGGCAGCGAGGAATACGGCCGCCTGGCCGGCCGAATTGCCGCCGCCCACCAGGATGATCTCTTCCTGCTTGCACAGCTTGGCTTCGATGGGCGAGGCCCAGTAGTACACGCCCCGTCCTTCATACGTTTTCAGGTTGGCCAGCGATGGCCTGCGGTAGCGCGCGCCGCAGGACAGCACCACCGTGCGGGCGCGCACCTGGGTGCCGTCGCACAGATTGACGCGCAGGGGCCAGCTGTCGCATAGCAAGTTGGCGGCGCTGGCCGGGGTAGCGATTTCGACGCCGAATTTTTGCGCCTGCACATAGGCGCGCCCCGCCAGCGCACGGCCGGAAATGCCGGTGGGAAAACCCAGGTAATTTTCGATGCGCGCGCTGGCGCCCGCCTGGCCGCCATAGGCGCGCTGCTCCAGCGCCAGCACCGATAGCCCTTCCGAGGCCGCATACACGGCCGTGGCCAGACCGGCTGGCCCGGCGCCCACCACCAGCACGTCGAAGATCTTGTCACCGGACAAATCGGGCAGCATGCCCAGGCAGCGTCCCAGTTCCGCATTGCCGGGATTCTTCATGACCTTGCCGTCGGGACACACCACCAGCGGCCATTCCTGCTGCGTTGGCTGGTAGCGCTTGGCCAGCGCGGCTGCCGCCGCATCGCTGGCCGGGTCGAGCACCGTGTGCGGGTGGCCATTGCTCGACAGGAAACTTTGCAGGTGGAACAGATTGCCATTGCCGCGTGGCCCCACCAGCACGGGGCCGCCTGAATTGACTTCGATCAAGGCCACGCGGCGCAGGATCAGGGCGCGCACGATGCGCTCGCCCATTTCCGCTTCTGCCACGATCAGCGCGCGCAGGGATTCCGAGCTGATCACGAGCACATCCACGTTGCCCACGGCATGGCCGTTGACGAGGGCGGGGCGGCCCGACAATTGCGCCACTTCGGCGATGAAGTGGCCGGGGCCGACTTCTCGCATCAGCGAGGTGCGGCCCAGTCCCTCGTGACGCGTGACGGCGACGTGGCCCGCCAGGATGACCAGCATGCCGAAGCTGCTGCTGCCCGCCTCGAACAGGGTGGCGCCGTCCGCATAGTGGCAGACCGCGCCATAGCGCTGCAAGCGGCGCAGTTCCGCTTCGGTGAAAACGGGGGAAATCTGGTGCATGCGGCCCTGGATATCGAGGCTGCTGGCCTGGACGGGATCGTCCTGCGTGGTTTCGGGGATGAATTCGGGTGCGCTGCTGCTCATGACTGATCCATTGATTGAATAAGCAAATTACTAAAATAACTAACCGTCACGAGTCTAGCGCATGCGCGCGCGGCTCGCTGGCGCAACGCACGCGGCAGCCCTGGCATGGCGCAAAGTCAGGCGCCATGCGGCCTGGCGCGCAGGCGGGAGCAGCGTGGGCTGCCTGGCGGGGCGGCGGTTTTTAGCCATACGCCGTCCAGCATCTCATATTAGAATGGGTCTTTGTTGAATTTACTCAAACAGACACGATGGCTTACAAGACACTTGAAGATACGATAGGCAATACCCCGCTGGTGCAACTGACGCGCTTGCCGGGCGCCGATGCGATTGCGCGCAACAACGTCATCCTCGGCAAGCTGGAAGGCAACAACCCGGCTGGCTCCGTGAAGGACCGCGCCGCCATGTCCATGCTCAAGCGCGCTGAAGAGCGCGGTGTCATCAAGCCAGGCGATACCCTGATCGAGGCCACCAGCGGCAATACGGGCATCGCGCTGGCCATGGCCGCCGCCTTGCGCGGCTACAAGATGCTGCTCCTGATGCCAGACAACCTCAGTGTGGAACGCCGTCAGAGCATGGCCGCATACGGCGCCGACATCTTGTTGACGCCGAAAACGGGCGGCATGGAATATGCGCGCGACCTGGCCGAGCAGATGCAGAAGGATGGCCGCGGCGTGATTCTCGACCAGTTCGCCAACGAAGACAATTCGCGTGCCCACTATGAAAGCACGGGGCCGGAAATCTGGCGCGATACCAATGGCCAAGTCACCCATTTCGTCAGCGCCATGGGCACGACGGGCACCATCATGGGCGTGTCGCGCTATTTGAAGGAACAGAATCCCGCCATCCAGATCATCGGCGCTCAGCCAGAGGATGGATCGCAGATTCCCGGCATCCGCAAATGGCCGGAAGCGTACTTGCCGAAAATTTACGACAAGTCGCGCGTGGACCAAGTGGAATACGTGAGCCAGGGAGTGGCTGAGCGCATGGCGCGCAGCCTGGCGGCGGAAGAGGGCTTGTTCTGCGGCATCTCCGCGGCCGGCGCCTGCGAAATTGCGCTGCGCATCTCGCAAACGGTGGAAAACGCGACCATCGTGTTCGTCGTCTGCGATCGCGGCGACCGTTACTTGTCGACGGGTGTCTTCCCTGCCTGATGCAGGACGCCCAAGCGAAGCTCGCGCGGCGCGCTTTGCGGCCGGCGATGCTCACCGGCTCGGCGCCCCCGTGCAGAGCACGGTTGCGCTTCTTAGCCACAAATCATTACCGCTCGCTACGGTTTTGTTGGGCGTCGATACAGCGTTGGGAATACGGTAGGAAATTATATCGGCCAGAACGGCCTGAGAAGTGCTGGAAATACCCCCTCCCCATGGCGGGGAGGGAAAACCTGCGAAACTGGCAGGATCAGCCTTGTGGCATTTCGCCTTCTTTTGGCTTGAATTGCTTGTCGCTGATGCGGAATTTGTTACGACGGTCACCCATCAGGTAACGCAGGTCGCGAATGCTCAGGTCGCTCACTTCATGCATGCGGATCAGCAGCGAAGCGCCGACGGGCAGGCGGTGGTGACGGATTTTGCTGATGACCGGTGGCGCGACTTCCAGCGCGCGGGACAGCGCTGCGTCATTTTTCAGGCGCAGGTTTTCGATCAGGGTATCGAGCAATCTGTTTGGGTTGTACTGGAGCAGATCGTCGGAGTCCGAATCGCTGTTCATATCAATGCCGACTTGGTTTGTCATGATGTTAATGTTCCTTCTGTAGTTGCACTGCAAAGTAAAAAACACTCGGAGCTCGCTCTTGCTGCGTTCATGTTCATTCTTTACCAAAAGGAACGAATTCACACACGGTACGATCCGGGATACAGTTTTTCATGATATATACACAATTGTACAGCAGGATTCAATTTCAGACCGGAAAGCCTGATAATCTTGCTTTGCGCAAAATAAGTGTTGTCTTGTTGCAACAGCTATTTATTCTTTATTATGCTCTATCATAGAACAAAAATTGTACTTTGACAAAAGTTAAGTGTAGAACCATTTCTGTATTCCGTGCCGCACAAAGGCTGGCGAGCGAGGCTGGCACATGTTATCGCTCCCACCATAGACCTGTTTGCTGGTCGCTTCAACATCGCTTACGCTTTCTTACAAGTAATATTATAACTTTACACTGACTTTCGGTTAGCGTGCGCGCACTTGGCTGATGGCCTTGCCCAAGTCGATGACAGACATGGCATAAAAATAACTTCTGTTGTACTGAGTTATAGCAAAAAAGTTATTGCTTGCCAAGTGATACTCAGTTGCTTCTGAACCATTTTGCAGATCGATCAAGCCGAACAGCATGTTCTGGGGTGGGGATGAGACGGTACTCACGCCGGCTTCCTGCAATTCTGCCAACCGGTACTTGGCTTGCAAGCCCTGACCGATGAACTTTTCCCAGGCGTGGCTGGATGAGACGGTGACGCGATACGTGCTGATGGCCGGATCATCGCGCCGCCAGCCGTGTTCGACGAGGAAATGCGCCACGCTGCCGATGGCGTCGGCGGTGGAATTGCGCAGGTCGATGTGACCATCGCCATCGAAGTCCACCGCGTATTTCATGATGCTGCTGGGCATGAACTGGGGCAGGCCGATGGCGCCCGCATACGAGCCGAGCAGGGTCAAGGGATCGATGCCATCCTTGCGTGCGTACAGCAGCGCGTTTTCCAGTTCCCCCTTGAAGAATTCCATGCGCGCGGCGCGCGTCGGGCTTTCCGGATAGGAAAACGCCAGGGTCGTCAGCGCATCGAGCACGCGGAAACGGCCCGTGTTGCGTCCGTACACGGTTTCCACGCCGATGATGCCGACGATGATTTCGGCCGGCACGCCATAATCGCGTTCGGCGCGCGCCAGCGCTTCGGCATTCTCTTCCCAGAATTTCACGCCCGCATTGATGCGCACCGGCTCGATGAAGCGGGCGCTGTAGGCTTGCCAGTTCTTCGGCTTGCCAGGCGGGGCCGGCTTCATCAACTGCACGGTTGACTCGACATAGCGCACCTTGCCGATCAGGGTATCGAGTTCGGCGCGGTCAAAACCGTGCTTGGCGGACATTTCATCGAGGAAGGCGCGTACTTCTTTCCAGTTGGCATAGTCGACAAACTCACCTTCGAAGTCGAATTTCGCCGGTGCTTTTTTTGCCGTCGCCTTGGCGGGCGGCGCCTTTGCCGCACGCACGGCACGGGCGCGGTCGGCTGCGGAAATATTGCTGTTTTCGCCCGCGTGCGCGGTCGCCAGGCACAGGGGAAGGGAGAGGAGCAGGGACAGGGCGGAGGTTTTGATCGGTAACAAGGAGCGTCTCATCGGCATTGGGTTAACAGGCGGCGCAAGCTGTGCCGCGCGCGGGATTGTTCGTATGGGTTGGCATTACCATACTTCATCGCGGCATAGATTGCCAGAAACTGTGCGATGGCGGCATGCGTTTCGGGCGTGGCTTTGCCTGCGGCCAGGCGGGCAGCATAACCGTGCGGCCCTTCATGCGGCGCACGGCTGTAGCCGCGCCGCGCCTGCTGGCGGCAAAACTGTGCGTACAGGGCCTCGAGGGGATCGCCTTGCCGCGCTTGCCACCACCAGACCAGTACGCCGGCCATGGCGGACAGCAAGGCCAGCACGGCGCAAGCGAATGCCAGGGTCCTAGCCGGCAAATTTTTCACACGATCGAGCATGGCGCGCTGGCGTTGCGGCGTGGTGTCGAGCACCCAGCTGCTCCAGGCGTGCTCGGCTTGCTGCCATTGCTGGCGCCACGCGGCAATCGTTCCGTGCGCGCCGCCATCGAGGCCGGCCAGGGCGCGCCAGGCCGTCAGCGGCGACGGGGCCGCTGGCAGGGCGGCGCCCAGGTTGCGCTCCGTGCGCAGGGGCGCAACGGCGCTGGTGGGGTCGACGCGCACCCAGCCCCGGCCCGCCAGCCACACCTCGCTCCAGGCATGGGCATCGGACTGGCGCACGCTCAAGCTGTTGTCTGCAGCGTTGCGCAGGCCGCCCTGGTAGCCCGTGACGACGCGCGCTGGGATGCCCATGGCGCGCATCAGCACGACAAAGCTGCCCGCGTAATGCTCGCAGAAGCCCGCCTGCGTGCTAAACAGGAAGTCATCGACGCCTTGCTTGCCCAGCAGCGGTGGCTGCAGGGTGTAGCGGAATGGCGCGCGGCGGAAATACTCAAGCACGGCGGCGATGGCGTCGGCGGGGGCCAGCGCGCGCGCGCCGCTGCCGCGCAAGGCGCTGGCCCAGGCCACGCTGCGCGGGTTGCTGCCAGCGGGCAAGGCCAGCCATGGCTGCTGCTGGGTCAAAGACAAGCCCGCCTGCAGCCGGTAGCGGGACTGGGAACTGGCGCGGTAGCGCACGGTCGAAGCAATGGGCTGTATGGTCAGCACTTCCAGCGCGGACGACACGACATACGGATTGCCGGGCAGGCGTTCGATGCTGCGCGGCAGGTCCAGCGCGAAAATGCGCCGCTGGCCGCTCGCTTGCAAGGTCACTTCGTATTGGCTGGGCTGGCCTTCGAGGGTGATGTCGATGCGGCTGTCGCTGGCAGGCGCATGCCGGCCGGCGCCCCGGCGCGTCCAAGTGGCGCCATCGTAGTCACCCAGCACCACGCCGCGCCAGTACAGCTGGTCTTGCGGCGGAATCGTCGTGGAAAAGCGGGCCGTGAAGACGGGTTCGCCCGACAGAGCCAGCGAGGCGATCGCGCCCGGCTGCATGCTGTCGGACAAGCCCGTGCGCGCCTGCGCCCCTTCTGGTGCTGCGCCCCACAGGGGGCCGTCGACGCGCGGCACGGCAAGAAACATCACGGCCGCCAGGGGAATGGCCAGCGCCAGCATGCGCCCGAGCAAGCCCAGCCTTTGCGCCAATCGGGGCTGCAGCGTGCCGTACTGGGCCGAGAGCAGGGCGGCCAGCAGCACGATGACGGTCGCGAGCATCCAGGCGGCGCTGAGGATGCCTTGCGCATGGAAAAAATTGGCCAATAGCAAAAAGAAACAAAGGAAGACGAAGACAAAAATGTCGCGCCGGCCATGCATTTCCAGCGATTTCAAGGCCAGCATCAGGGCCAGCATGGCCACGCCCGCATCGCGTCCCAGCACGCTGCCATAGCTGGCGTACACGCCGGCGATGCCCAGCAGGGCCAGCGGCGCCAGCACGCTTAGCTGCGGCTGGCGCTGGCCCCGCACGGTAATGATGGCGCGCCACAGCAGCGGTGCCGCTGTCGCTACCGACAACCACGGGGGCAGGTGCTGCGCATGCGGTGCCAGCACCATGGCGGCGGCCAGCAACAGCAGCAGGATGTCGGCCTTGTCGCGCGGCAAGCTGCTCAGCCAGCGCATCATGGCGTTTCCTGTCGCTGAGGCAAGCCATGCAGGGCCAGCGCGCGCAGGCAGGCTTCGCGCTGATTGGCGCCCAGGGCCGGCGCCAGAGTCAGCGCACCCAGGCGCAAGCCATACGGCAGGCCCATGCGTTCCGCCTGCAGCACCCAGGCTGCCAGGCGTGACAGGCGCGCTTCCGGCGCCAGCGCGTGCAGGGCCGCGTGGTCGAGCATAAGGTTGCCATGCGTGCCGTGCGCTACGCCCGTTGGCGCGTCGGCACCAGGCTGGAAGTGCTTGCTGAACAAATGCTCGCCATCATGGCGGGCGATCTGGCGCCAGGCCAGGCGCTGCAAGGGGTCGCCGGCTTGGTAGGCGCGCACGCCCGCCAGTTCCACGACTCCGCCGCGCGTGCCAGGCTGCCGGGCCTGCCGTACCGTGCCGGCCAGCAAGGGCAGCGGTGGCGCATTCTGTTCTGGCTGTGGATACACGAGCACGCGTGCGTCGGGCCGCCAATGGCACCAGGCGACAAACAGGCCCAGTGGAAAACTGCCGGACAGGAGGATGGATGGCGCATCGAACCAGCCCCGTTGCGGTGCCGGCATGCCGATGCTGACGGCCGTTTCCCCGTGGGCGGCGATATCGGCCAGGCTCGGTGCTCGCGGCGAACCGATGATGGCCAGGCGGATCGCATGGCGCGGGCGGGTGCTGCGGTTGATCAGGTGCAAGGTAAAAAAAGCGTGGCTGCCGGCAAACACGGGCTCGCCCGGCGTGGCCGCCAGCGACAGTCCCGCCAGGTTACGGCTGGTAAACAGCATGTCGGCGATAGCGCAGGCGGCCGCGAAATACGTCAGCGCATAGCCCAGGCCCAGGCGGTAATTGACGGCGGCGATCCACAGTGCCAGCAGCAGGGCGGCAAACGCCAGACCCGCGCGCGAGGGGCGGATGTGCACGCGCTGCGCGCCCAGCCAGGGGCGCGTGGGCAGCCATGAAATATTGCCCCAACGCATGCCGGTCAGACGGGGATACTCAACAGCATGTGCTGCAGCAGGGCGCGGCTGTCCGTGGACCCTTGCGCCGCATGCAGGCGGTGGGCGCAGACGGGTAACAGTACGGCTTGCACGTCGTCGGGCGTGACGTGGTCGCGTCCGGCCAGGGCGGCCCAGGCGCGCGCCGCCTGCAACAGGGCCAGCGCGGCGCGCGGGCTGAGGCCATCGGCAAACACGCCCGGCACGCGGGTGGCATGCACGAGGGCCAGCACGTAGTCGACGACGGCGGGCGAGGCGTGGATGGCGCGCAGGCCCGCTTGCGCCTGCAGCAATTCTTCCGCGTTCATGACGGCCGGCAAGGTTTGCAGCATGGCGCGGCGGTCGGCGCCCAGCAGCAGCGCCCGTTCGGCTGCCGTATCGGGGTAGCCCAGAGTGACGCACATGAGAAAACGGTCGAGCTGAGATTCAGGCAGGGGGAAGGTGCCCAACTGGTGCACGCAGTTTTGCGTGGCGATGACGAAAAACGGCTGCGGCAGCGCGTGGGTGACGCCATCGAGCGTCACTTGCCGCTCTTCCATCGCTTCGAGCAAGCCCGATTGCGTCTTCGGCGTGGCGCGGTTGATCTCGTCGGCCAGCAGCACTTGCGTGAACAGGGGACCTGGGTGGAAGATGAAGCTGCCGCTGCCGCGGTCATACACGCTCATGCCGGCCACGTCGGCCGGCAGCAGGTCGCTGGTAAATTGCTGGCGCTTCCATTGCAGCCCCAGCGAGATGGCCAGCGCATGGGCCAAGGTGGTCTTGCCCACGCCAGGCACGTCTTCGATCAGCAGGTGGCCGCCCGCCAGCACGCAGGCGAGGGTCTGGCGGATCTGGACATGTTTGCCAACGAGAACTTCGCCGATCTGCTGTGCGGCCTGGTGTATTTTCGAAAACATGTTATTTCTATCACAGTACGTGAGATTATTTAATTTACAATCGCTTTGGCCAGGTCAAATGGCGCCGCCCGCCCGCTGCGCGCTCGTGGTAGATTAGAGTGACAGCAAACGCGGCAAGGGTGGCACAGACCAGCCAGTGATTTTATGCGAGAACGCGCCAGGCAGGCAGGAATGCTCTGCGGTAACTCCGGCGTGCGTTCCCGGTATGGATAGAGAGCAGAGACAGAGGTAACCAGTACAGCGCATGAGCACAGCCATTTATACCCATCCCGATTGCCAGCGCCATGAAATGGGCGACTGGCACCCTGAATCGCCGGCCCGCTTGCAGGCCATCAACGATCAATTGATCCTCGCGCACATCAGCGACCTGGTCGAGCACCGTGACGGCGCGCGCGCGCAAATGTCTGACATCGAGCGCAACCACAGCGCCACGGCGATCGGTCTGGTGCGCGACAATGTGCCGCCCGAGGGCGACTACTATCCGCTCGACGGCGATACCTTGCTCAACGCGCACAGTTACGACGCGGCGCTGGCGGCGGCAGGTTCGGCCGTGGCTGCCACGGACGCTGTCATCGATGGCGAGATCAGCAACGCCTTTTGTGCGATCCGCCCGCCCGGCCACCATGCGCGGCCCAGCGAGCCCATGGGTTTCTGCCTGTTCAACAATGTCGCCATTGCCGCCAAGCATGCGCTCGACGTGCGCGGGCTCGAACGCGTCGCCATCGTCGACTTTGACGTGCATCATGGCAATGGTACGGCCGAATCCGTGGCGAACGACCCGCGCATCCTGATGGTGAGTTTTTTCCAGCACCCGTTTTATCCGTACAGCGACGTCGAGTCCTACACGGACACGCGCGTCAACGTGCCCGTGCCGGCCCGCTCGAAGGGCGATGCCGTGCGCCAGCTGGTGCTTGACCACTGGTTGCCGGCGCTGCACCGGCAGCAGCCGCAGATGATTTTCATTTCCGCCGGTTTCGATGCCCACCGCGAAGACGACGTGGGCGGCATGGGCCTGGTGGAGGCCGACTACACGTGGCTGACGCAGCAGATGATGGCCGTGGCCAATCAGTATGCCAAGGGCCGCATCGTCAGCTGCCTCGAGGGGGGCTACAACCTGTCGTCGCTGGGCCGCAGCGTGGCGGCGCATGTGAAGGCGCTGGCGGAGCTGTAAAGGTTGAACTGTCACTACAGCAGGCTGGGACGGCTGCGGGAATTCGTGTGGCGGTGGGTCTGGTAGTCGAGTGCGTCGCCGGCCATGAAGCGGCGCCAGGCTTGCGTATAGACGCCTGCGGACTTGTCCGCGTCGAAGCTGTCGAGCTGCAACATGTCGCGGTGGTGCTTGATTTCATTGACCAACTGGTCATACAGCACTTGCAAGCCATAGCTGTCCGCGCTCTGGCGCTTCAGGCGCTCTTCCAGTTGCGCCACCTGTCCCCGTAACTGCAGGTTTTCCTTCTTCCACTGCAACAGGCTGCCATTGCGCGGCACGCGCTTGGGCGTCGCCTTGGCCGGGCGCGGCCTGCCACGTTCGCATTCCCCATGTGCCGCTGGCGCCATGCCAGTGTGTTCCATCATCATATCGACCTATCCCCATCGCGTATCTCCCGGAGCCAGCCCGGAAAATAATTGCTTTTCATTTAAGAGGCGATATTAGAGCACATTTTTTTGTTTCCTTCAGTAAATATAAAAATCCAAGTGGAAATATTTGAACTGACTTCGCGGGTGCGCCTCACTGGCGCAGCGCTGCCTTCATGGGCGCTACGGGGGGCGCTTCCGCCATGTTGCCGTCGTCGGCGTAAGTGATGGTCAGCAGGGTGTCGTCCTCCCAGCTCAGGTCATGCAGCGGCGGTACGTAGCGCTGGCGGTCGTCCGTGACGCGGATGTCCAGCGTGCGCTCGCCAGAGCGCGCCTGTACGGCCAGCAGTTTGCGGAACACGGGAAACGGCACGTGGATCAGCGACGAGTGGCAGGGCCCTCCCGCCAGGCGGAACAGCTTGCGCCGGACAAAGGGCAGGTCATCCTGCTCGACTGCCCAGCGGATTTCGCATTCCAGGCGCAAGTCGCCCAGGCGGCGCACGTTCTGGGGCAGGCCCGGCGTGTGGATGTCGGCGCGCCAGCGCAGGGTGTCGCGCTTCCTGTTGCTGACCAGGTCGGCATTCGCGTCGTAGGCGGTCTTGTCGCGCGTCAAGGTGAAGCCGCCGTCCGCCGCCAGGGGGACGGGAATCGACAGGTTGTCAGCCGACAGGTGCAGAGTCACGCCATCGAGCCTGGCCTGGGGCGTGGCAGGGAACAGCATGAAGCGCAACGGTGCGCCCGGCGCCAGGCGCTGGTGGTCGGCATACGCGTCGAGTCCCTTGAGCATGGTGCGGTAGGGGCGCAGGTCGGGATCGCGCGTACCTTGCACGTCGACAACCGGCTGCATTTCCTGGCGGGCCGTGTCGCCAGGCGCCGCCGCCAGTTCCTGGGCCATGGCGGGCAGCAGACAGGTGCAAAGCGAGGCGAGGAGGAAAAAACGGGGAAGTTGCATGGAACGCGTGCCAGGTTGAGCGTGCAATGGGGAAACCGGCCAGGCTGGACGGACTGCGAATCTTATCATTCAAGTAACTGCTAAATTATCACCAATTGTCTCGTCCTCGTCGCACGACTGGCGCTGGCGGCGGAAAATGGGACGTCGTGGCGGCAACCACGTAAAATAGCGGATTGACTGAACGAACTGAAGGCAAGAGCATGGCGATACAATGGTACCCAGGACACATGAACGCGGCCCGCAAGAAAGCGGCCGAGACCATGGAAAATACCGACCTGGTGATTGAAGTGGTGGACGCGCGCCTGCCGGCAGCCAGTTGCAATCCCATGGTGGACGAGCTGCGCCTGTTCCGCCAGCGCCCTTGCCTGAAGATACTTAACAAGACCGACCTGGCCGATCCGGCTGCCACTGCCGCCTGGGTGGCCTATTTCAATGCCCAGGAAGGCGTGACCGCGTATGCGATGACGACCAAGAAGCCGGGCGATGTGGCGCGCATCCCGGACCTGGCCAAATCGCTGGCGCCGCACCGCGGCGTGCCGACCAAGCCGCTGCGCATCATGATCATGGGCATCCCCAACGTGGGCAAGTCTACCCTGATGAATGCGCTGCTGAAAAAGCGCGTGGCCAAGGTGGGCGACGAACCAGCCGTGACGAAGATGCAGCAAAAGTTGTATCTGGATAAAAACACTATCCTGGTCGACACGCCCGGCATGTTGTGGCCGAAGATCGCCATCCCCAGCGATGGCCTGATGCTGGCGGCCAGCCACGCCATCGGCTCGAACGCGCTGATCGAAGAGGAAGTGGCCGTGTTCCTGGCCGAGGAATTGCTCAAGCGCTATCCAGACTTGCTGGCGGCCCGCTATGGCACCAAGGTTGGTGAAGTCGACGCCATCGGCGTGGTCGAGGGCATTGCCGCCAAGCGCGGTTTCCGCATCAAGGGCGGCGACTACGATTTCGAGAAAGCTTCGCATACCTTGCTGCTGGACTACCGCAGCGGCATCCTCGGGCGCATCTCGCTGGAAACGCCCGACACGCGCGCGGCCCTGCTGGCCCAGCACGCGGCCGAGATGGCGGAAAAAGCGGCCATAGCGGCAGCGATTGCCGCCGAAAAGGCGAAGAATGCGGCGCGGGGCAAGCGCGGCACGTAAGAAGAAAAGCCGCTAGCTAGCGGCTTTTTTAAATTCTGGGGTCAGATCCCCGATGACGTTGGCGCTGAATCAATCGTTAGCGGTGTTGAGGGTCTGACCCATGCCCCGGCATTTCCGCGTTCGGGTTTCATTGGGCTGCGTTGCCAAACCTGAAACTGCTCACGGCCAGCGCCCCAAAGAAATCTTCCTCGTGGTACACGACGTGCGCCGCTTCCTGCTCGGCCGCACCGAGCGCCACCATCAGCGGCAGCAGATGGTCTTCCTGCGGATGGGCCTGGCGCGCACCGGGCGCCTGGTCCCAGGCCAGCAGCTGTTGCAGCCTCTGTTCTGGTGGCAAGGCCATCGTCTGGCGCAGCCAGGCGTCGAAGCGGTGCGAGGCGACGGCGCCCGCCTGGCCGAACTGGCGCAGGTTATGGTAAGACAGGCCGCTGCCAACGATGAGTACGCCCTCGCGGCGCAGGCTGGCCAGCGCGCGACCCACCTCGACGTGCGTCAGCGGGTCGTAGCCGTGTTTCAGCGACAATTGCACCAGCGGCACGTCCGCTTGCGGGTAGATGGGGAACAGGGCGCTGAAGGTGCCGTGGTCGAAACCCCGCTCGTGGTCCAGGCGCGCCGGATGGCCGGCTCCGTCAAGCAACTGTTTCACCTGCGCCGCCAGTTCCGGCGCGCCGGGCGCCGGGTACTGGATTTGATACGTGTGCGGCGGAAAGCCCGAATAATCGTAGATCATGCCCGGCTGCGGGCTGGCCGAGACGAGAAATTGCGGCCCTTCCCAGTGCGCCGTGATGACCAGCACGGCTTTCGGGCGCGCGCCGATCTGGCGCGGGATATCTTGCAAGGACGCTTCGAGCACGTCGTAGCGGTCGCCGAACTGGTCCTTCATGAACGGCCACGGGCCGCCGCCGTGCGACAGGAAGTAGGTGGGGAAAGTCTGTTCTTGCATGGCGGCTCCTGAGGGGAATGGCTGATGCTATCGATGATAGTCATGCTCGGTCAGTTGATCAAGATCGCAATTATTGATATATCATTTCCATTTTGTTGATGATGGGGTGCTCATGGATACCTTGCGCAGCATGCGCGTGTTTCGCGCCGTGGTGGAACTGGACAGTTTCGTGCGCGCCAGTGTACGTCTGGATCTGTCGGCGGCGATGGTCAGCAAGCATGTGATGCACCTGGAGCGCCACTTGGGTGCGCGGCTGCTGAACCGCAGTAGCCGCCATCTGAGCCTGACGGAAATCGGCAAGGTGTATTTTGAACAGTGCCGTGACATGCTCGACAATCTCGACGAGGTGGAGGCAACCGTGGGTCGCACGACGGTGGTGCCGCGCGGCATGTTGCGCCTGAGCGCCCCTGTCTGGTTCGCCAACGCCATCTTTACGCGCACCCTGGTGGCTTACCGCGAGCGCTACCCGGAGGTTACGTTCGACATCGACTTGAGCGGCCGCGTGGTGAACCTGGTGGAAGAGGGCTTTGACCTGGCCCTGCGCGTGAGCCAGGCGCCGTCGTCGACCCTGATCGCGCGGCCCATCGGCAGCATCGCCTTTCACCTGGTGGCCGCGCCCGCCTACCTGGCGCGCGCCGGTCATCCGCATGTGCCGCAAGATCTGGCGCAGCACGCCATGATCAGCTATTCGCTGTTATCAAACGGCAATGAATTAACGTTTGACGGCCCGCAGGGACATGAAACAGTGAAGTTCTCGCCCGTGCTGCAATGCAATAACGAAAGCCTGCTGCACGCGGCCGCGCTCGACGGCATGGGCATCGCGCTGCTGCCGTCGTGGCAAACGGATGCGGACTTGGCGGCGGGGCGGCTGGTGCGCCTCTTCGATGATTTCAAGCTGGCGGTCGGCAGTGTGTACGCCGTGTACACGAGCCGCCGCTATCTGTCGTCGAAAGTGCGCACCTTCATCGACTTCCTGGCCGATGAAGGGCGCCTGGGGAGATAACATCACCAGGCGAGCGAGCGCTTGACGTCGATCAGTGCGAACAGGCGCGCGCTGCGCATCCACGCCAGCACCAGCGTTGCCAGTAGCGTCACCACCAGGCCAGCCACGATGGCCAGCGGATCCGGGGCGGCCAGGTTCAGGCGCGCCACGCCCAGCAGCGCATACAGCGCCAGTCCCAGCATGGTGATGACAAGGTAGATCGCCAGGCAGGCCAGCGGACGTCGGCGCAGCATGCCCAGGCCCCGCCACCAGGCCTTGACGGCCGAAGTGCGGCGCCGGTCGATGGCCAGCGCCGCGCGGCCCGCATCGAGCGTGGCGCAAGCCAGCAGGAACAGCAGGCCCGTCACCAGCAAGGCCAGATGACGGGCCAGGTCGGCATCGGCTTCCAGGATGGCTTTCGCCGCGTGCTTGTCAGCCAGTTTCAGCGCGCCGGCGCCGATCGCCAGCACCACGCCCAGCGGCACTATGCTCCATAGCAACATGCGCAGCATGCGGCCGTATTCGCTGAAGGCGCCCGTTAGCAGGGGACCGAAGCCGGCGGGCGCAGGGGCGCGCGCGGCCGTCACCACCAGGCCGCTCAGCAGCGGCGACAACAACAGGGTCAGGATGATGCCGGCGATGGCGGCCTGGCTGATGGCGGCGCCGTTGCGTTCCGTGTTGGCGATCAGGTCGGCGAGGGTCATCAGGTCTAGCTTGTGCGCCAGGGCCGCCGCATGCACGGCCTGATCGAGGCTGGCGCTCAAGGTGCGCCAGAGGGGAATGATGGCGACGACGGTCGGTATCAGCAGCAATCCCAGCCACAGCAGCAGCAAGCGCCATTGCAGGGCGGCGCGGCTGGCGCGCATGGTCAGGGTCAGGCCGCTGGCCCGTGTCGTGGAAGTGGCGCTCATACGATGGCAATCAGGGAAAGGAGGTATTGGAAGGCGGCGGCGAGGTCGAAGCTCCAGCGCCGCGCGGCCGAGGTATCGGCCTTCAGGGTGCGGCTGTCATCGAGCTTGTTGACGTCGAGGTAGTGCACACGGTCGGGATCGAGTTCGGCCGAGACGGCCTTCACGGACTTGCTCCAGGTGTAGCGCTGCCACAGCTGGTCGTTATCCCACACCACGCGTTCGGCTGTGCCGTCGGCAAATTTCACCAGCAGCACCTGCGGCACGGGCGCGCCGCGGCGGCGCAGGACCACGCTGGTGAGATACGGATAGGGCCCCGTGCCGGGCTTGGCGTCCGGGTGCGCCTTGTCCCACGCCTCGCGCACTTTTTTCTCTTCCTTTTCCAGCGCCTCGGCCGTGCGTTCCACGCGCTTGCCGTTCACCAGCACCATGCCGGCCAGCGGCGTCTGCTCTTCGCTCGTGAAGCTGCCGATGCGGTCGTCGATATTCGCGCTGGCATAGACTTGCTGCGCGAAGACCTGTTCCACGATGCGCCGCTGGCCCGTCGCCTCGGCCAGCGCTTCGCGCAGGTCGGCCACGCTGGGGTGGCGGAATTTCCACTGTTCGTAGTACGCCTTGAAGCCCCGTTCCATGGCCTCGCTGCCGATGCGCGCTTCCAGGTCGCGCATGGTGATGGCCGTGCGGCTGTAGACAGGCCCCACGCCCTGCAGGCGGTTCCAGGCATTCTGGCCCAGCGGGTCGGCGGCATCCTGGCGCGGCGCACCCAGGCGCTCGCCTTCGAAGACCTTGAAGGAGGGCGCGAAGCCCAGGCGCTTGAGCAGGGGCGTGGTGGCGTGGATGTCCTGGCCGCGCGCGCGCAGCATGCGCTGGTCCCAGTACTCGTTCAAGCCTTCGTCGAGGATGGGTTCCTCGAACTCGTTCGAGGCCAGGATGCCGTAGAAATAGCCATGTCCGAATTCATGGATGGTGACGAAATCGAGGCCGAATCCGGCCAAGGTCTTCGGCTGCAGCGTGGCGTAGCTCGAGGCGGTGATGAAGGTCGGGTATTCCATGCCGCCCGCTTCGGCCGCATTAAACGGCGGAATCACCACTGTCAGGGTCTTGTACGGATACGCGCCCAGGGTGCGCGAAAAATACGTGAGCGAGTCCTTGGCCGCCTGCAGCGCGGGCCCCGCGTTGGACGCGTACTCGGGCGGGTACAGTACCTTGATGGCCACCGGCGGGCTGCCTGGACCGCTCCAGTTGCCTGTCAATGGCTGCGCGCTGCGCTTGTCGGCCGTCCAGGCGAAATCGTGCACGTCGCCCTGCACATAGTGATGCGTGAGCATGCCGTCCTTTTCCAGCGGTGCGCCCTGCAGCTCGCCCGTGGCGCCCACCGTGTATTCCTTGGGCACGGTCAGCTTCACGTCGTAGTTGCCGAAGTCGGCGTAGAACTCCGAATTGAGGTGGAATTCATGCGCGTTCCAGCGCGGCGCGGTGGCGCCCCGTTCGCCGGGCAGTTCCAGCACGGCGATCTTGGGGAACCACTGGCCGACCAGGTGGAAGCTGCCGAAATAGCCGGTGCGCGCGATGACGCGCGGCAACTGGTCGAAGAAGCGGATGTCGAGCGTCGTCTCCATGCCCGGCGCGACGGGCTGCGGCAGGTCGACGCGCACGACCGTGCGGTCGGTGGCCGGGCCGTTGTCCGGCTGGACGAAATGCCAGGGCGCCGTGGCGCCGTTCTGCGTCATGCTGCGCAGTTCGATATAGCCCCATTCGCCGTCGCGCGTCTCGACGCCCGAGCGGAAGCCCTTATCGAGCTTGCGCTTCTCGGTGAAGAAGGTCGAATGTTCGCCTTCGAACGCATTCAGGTAGAGGTGCAAATATACGCTGCTGACCGCTTGCGCGCTTCGATTGCGCCAGCGCAGTTTCTGCTGGCCGGCGATGGTGTGTTTGACGGGATCGAGCGTCGCTTCGATCTGGTAGTCGACCACGCGGTCAGACAGGGTCGCTTGCGCAGCCGTGCGCGCACCGCCCCAGGCGTTGCTGGCGCTGGGCTTGCTGACGGCGGACGCGTGCGGCAAGGCCAGGGCAATGCCGTCGGCGGCCGGCGCCAGCGCGATGGCCGCGCTGGCTGGCTTGCCCTGGCCCGGCTGGGCGAACAGATCGGCCTGCAGGGCCAGGCCGGCCAGCAGCATGGCGGCGATGGAGAGGGCCTTGAGCTTGCCCGAGACGGGGAAAAAACCAATGCTGCGGCGCGTGCCGCGGGGACTTGGCGGCCCCCGGCGCGTTGTGCTGTGACTTCCCATGCGTGACTCCTACAGTGACTTCTTATTGTTGTTGATTTTCAAATGCAGTCGGCTGCGCCCAGGATCGCCGGGCGCACCTCGCACTTTACTTAATATACCTGCAAAAATGCCAAATAACCAATCAAATATGGGAGTGCCGCAAGCACCGCCGGAGCGCTGCTTGCGGCGCCGCGCGCCGTGCGTATAATGTTTCGCTTTGCCATCCCTCTGCCCCGCTACCGTGCGCCCGCCTCCCGGCAGCGCAGCCAGCTTCCCGCCATGATGCCTGCCTCTCCCGCCCTGACCATCGCCATGCGCACCTTGCTGCTGTGCGCCCTGGCCATGCCGGCGTGCGCCCAGGACAGCGTGGATGGCGGCGCGGCCGGCGTCACGCATGGCGACTTGTCCGCCGAACTGGGGCAGGGCGGCCAGCACAGCGTGCGCGGCGCTCTGTCGCGCGACCAGGATGGCATGTCGCTCGATGTGGCCATCGACGGGCAGCGCAATGGCAATTACCGCGATGGCAGCGTGTTTCACCAGCATGGCTTCAATGGGGGCGCCGAATGGAAGGCGCGGCAGGGGCGCTTCGGCTTCAGTGCCGACCAGCTGAACCAGAACACCCGCTATCCGGCGCCCGAGGCGCCGTTCCTGGCCCTGCTGGCGGCCCGCCCGGAAGACCTGTACCGCTACGAAGTGCGGCGTGCCAGCGCCTTCGTGCAGCGCTATGTGGGCAATTTCGAGCTGGGCGTGGAACTGTCGCAGCGGGAAAAGCGCGCCACGGCCCACTATGCGGGCGAGGAGGGCAGCAGCGAATCGAGGTACAGCAGCCGCCGACGGCAACTGGCGCCCCGCGTTCGCCATTACGGCAAGGTGGGCGGCGTTGGCACGGACACGGAAGTGGGCCTGGACCTGATGCAGTGGGAGCGGCGCTCGGGCCGCGACGCGCCGGGCCGCGATGGCGATGGGCTGCGCCGCCAGTACTCGCGTGCGCTGCTGCTGCGCGAAGAACTGGCTTTTGGTGGCGCGTATGCGCCGCGTTTGCTGCTGGGGCTGCGGCATGAACAGTTCCAGCTCGATCCGGCCGACATGCCAGCCGGCGGCAGCGACTGGGAAAACCAGAACGCGTGGGACTTGCAGGGCAGCTTGCAGCTGCGCCCGGAACTGAGCGTGTACGCCAAGGCCGCGCGCAGCTACCGCATCGATGACGACGGCTATACCCGCGCCGGCTACCGTCCCCTGGCGGGACAGCTGCGGCGCGAAACGGAAGTGGGCGCCACCTTCGGCGACGCGGCGCGCAGCGCTTCCGTGCGCGTCTTCAGCGAGCGCCTCAGCAACCAGATCGTCTTCGACCAGAGCCTGGGCCAGCTGGGCTTTGCGGGCAACCTCGACCCCTCGCGCCGCGATGGCATCGCCATCGAGGCCAGCATGGCGCTGGCGCGCGACTGGCGCCTCGACGCTGAGCTGCGCCAGGTGCATGCACGCTATGACGACTACGCCTACGATGGCCCGGATATCGCCCTCGTGCCCAAGACCCTGGCCAGCCTGCGCCTGTACTGGACGGGGCAGGCCGGCGCCAGCGCGGACGTCGGCGTGCAATGGCTGCGCGCGCTGCGCTATGGCCCCGATTTCGCCAACAGCTGCCTGGCGCAAGTGCCCGCATTCGCCACCGTGGACGGGCGCTATGTGCGCAAGCTGGGCGCCTGGGAGCTGGAACTGGCCGGCAGCAACCTGGCCAACCGCCGCCATTACGGCGATGCGCCGGGCTGTCGCTCCAGCATTTACCTCAACGATGCGCGCCAGCTGCGCGTGTCGGCGCGCTACCATTTCTGAGACTGGGGCGCAGCGGCGCTTAAAAGTGGCTTAATCAGGCGCAAACGGAGCGTGCAAACGTGCTTTTTTTCCGGCCTGGCCTCATCGCCCGCCGCAAAAAGTGGTAATCTCGCCCCGTTCACGACCACTTTATGATGAAGGATTAATATGCGTTTTATGCGTTTCTTGCGTCCCCTGCTTGCCGCCGTCACCCTGGTGGCGGCCACCGGCGGCGCCATGGCGGCCGATACCGGCTTTACCACGCTTCCGACGCCAGTGCGCACGGACACGGGCAAGAAGGTGGAAGTGGTCGAGTACTTCATGTATTCCTGTCCGCATTGCTATGCGCTCGATCCGCTGATGCACGACTGGGTCAAGAAACAGGGCGACAAGATCGCCTTCCGCCGCATCCACCTGGCCTTCAATGGCCCGAAAGATCCGCAGGCGCACGCCTATGCCACCTTGGAGGCGATGGGCCAGCTGGACCAGTTCCACGACAAGATCTTCCGCGCCATCCACGTCGAGCGCAACCGCCTGAACCGCGATGACGCCATCCTCGAGCTGCTGGTGAAGAACGGCATCGACAAGGCGAAATACCTGGATATGTTCAATTCCTTCGGCGTGCAGACCAAGCTGAAACGCAATGAGCAGCTGATCACCGCCAGCAAGATCGACAGCGCGCCGACCATCGTCATCGATGGCCGCTTCGTCACGTCGCCGGCGCAGCTGTCGCGTCCTGGCCAGTCCGAGCCGCAGACCCAGACAGCGACCCTGCGCGTGATGGATGAACTGGTGGCGCGTGTCCTGAAAGAGCGCGCTCCCGCGCCAGCGAAGAAGTAAGCGGAGAACGTCATGAAACAGCTGCCCTGGACCTTGTGCGTATTGGCCCTCGCCCTCGTGGCGTGGCTGGCGCTGGCCGTCGTCAACGTGGAAAACCAGCGCAATGCGCTGGTCACCAAGGCTTGCGTGGACCCCGCGTTCAAGAACGAGGTCGACGCGAAATGCCTGGCGTCCGTGCAGTCGCGCGAGCACTGGTGGCAGCATCTGAGCTACGCCATGACGCATTTCAGGTCATAGAACACCGGATAAAATCTACTGCGCGTCGCGCTTTGCGGCCGGCGATGCTCACCGTACTAGAGTACGGTTGCGCTTCTCGGCCACAAATCACTGCCGCTCGCTACGATTTTCTCCGGTGTTGTGACGATGAGGATGGATAGGAAAACTGCCCGCTTTGTGCGGGCTTTTTTACGTCTGCTGGTTGCGGGTATCATGAAGCCACAACCATTCTGGAGGAACGATGAAGGAAGTGATCTTGATTACTGGCAGCAGCCGCGGCATCGGCGCGGCGACCGCCCTGTTGGCGGCGCGCCAGGGCTATGCCGTCTGCGTCAATTATGTGCGCGATGCGCGGTCGGCCGAAGAACTGTGCGCGCGCATCATGGCTGGCGGCGGCGAGGCCATCGCCGTGCAGGCCGATGTCGGCAATGAAGCGGACGTGGCGCGCCTGTTTGATGAAGTCGATGCGCGCCTGGGGACCTTGACGGCGCTGGTCAACAATGTGGGCGTGCTGGAGCAGAAATGCCGGCTGGCCGATATTTCCGTGCAGCGCCTGGAACGCGTGCTGCGCACCAATGTAATCAGTTACTTTTTGTGCTGCCAGCAAGCCGTGCGGCGCATGTCGACGGCGAACGGCGGCCAGGGCGGGCGTATCGTGAATGTCTCGTCGGTGGCCGCGCGCATCGGCTCCCCGGGCGAATACATCGATTACGCGGCCTCGAAAGGCGCTGTCGATACGCTTACCCTCGGCCTGGCAAAGGAAGTGGCGGCCGAAGGCATCCGCGTCAACGGCGTGCGGCCCGGCATCATTTATACGGACATCCACGCCTCTGGCGGCGAGCCTGGGCGGGTGGCGCGCCTGGCGTCCGGCGTGCCCATGCAGCGCGGCGGCGAGCCGGAAGAAATCGCCGGCGCCATCCTGTATCTGCTGGGGCCGGGTGCGACGTATGTGACTGGCAGCCTCCTCGACGTGGCGGGCGGGCGCTGATTTTCAACTCGGCTTCAACTTATTTTCAACTACAGCAAGCAATTGATTCAGGCGTGAGGCCAATTATCAATTAATGCAAGCGAGTCCAGAATGGCGATGTGCGATGTGCACACCGATCAACCTACCTGGAACTACCATGTCCGCTTCCGCTTTTTCCCCCGCCATCCTGGCCCTGTCGCTGCTGGCCGCCGCGCCAGTCCATGCCACCATGAACCTGCCCATGCCCGCCCACCTGTCCGGCGCCAGCGCCACCGGCGCGGTGGCGCTGGCGGCGCGCCGCTACGCCGCGTTCTGGCAGAGCGGCGATCCGGCCCTGGCGCGCCTGGCGCTGGCCGACAATTTTATTGACCGCACCTTGCCCGCTGGCCGCCCTCAGGGGCTGGCCGGCCCGCTGCAGGCGTCGCAAGTGTTTCACGCCGCCGTTCCGGACTTGAAGGTAGCCATCGAAGAGATGCTGGTAGCGGGCGACCGGGTCACCCTGCGCCTGCATTTCACGGGCAGCTTTACGGGCGTCTTCCCCACGCCGCAAGGGATCGTGCAGGGACAGGGGCAAGCCATCGATTTTCAGGCGTTTGATTTGTACCAGGTCGATGCGCAGGGGCGCATCAGCGAGAACTGGCACCTGGAAGACAACCTTGCCCTGCTGCGCCAGCTGGGCGTGCTGCCACCCTGAGGTAGCCTAGTTCTGCGCCGGCAGGGCGGCGAACTGCTGCAGCAGGAAGTCGATCAGCAGGGCGACGCGCGGCGGCTGGAAGCGGTTGCGCCGGTACAGCAGGTTCAGGGGGACGCTATCGGCAAAGTAATCGTCGAGCACCGTTTGCAAGCGCCCCGCGCGCAGGTCGTCGCCGATGTCGAGCAGGGATTTGTAGGCATAGCCATGGCCGGCCACGGCCCAGCGGCGGATGATTTCGCCGTCGTTGCTGTGCCAGGCCCCCTGCAGGCGCAGGCTGTGGCGCTTGCCGTCTTCTCGGTAGCGCCATTCCTGCGGCGCGCCGTCGCCCGCCGTGAGCACCAGAGTAGGCAGCATCGTCAGGTCGCGCGGCACGTTCGGCTGGCCCACCTTGGCGGCCAGCGCGGGCGCCACGCACACGACGCGCCGGCCCGGATGCAGCAGGCGCGCCACCATCTCGCTATCGGGCAGCTCGCCGTAGCGGATGGCCAGGTCGATGTCGTCGTGCACCAGGCTCGCCGTGGCGTCCGTCAGGGTCAGCGCTTGGCGCACCTGCGGGTGCAGCGCGGCAAAGCGGTCGAGCATCGGCAGCAGCAGCTGGCGGCCGATATCGGAGGGCGCCGAGATGCGCACCACGCCGTGCACGGCGCCGGCGTCCCCGTGCAAGCCGTCTTCCGCCTGCGCCAGCAAGTCCAGCGCCTGTTCGCTGTACAGGCGGTAGTGCCGGCCTTCTTCCGTCAGGCGCAGCTGGCGCGTGGTGCGTTCGAACAGGGTGGTGCCCAGTGCGGCTTCCAGGCGCCCGATGGCGGCGCTGGCGGCGGCTGGCGACAGGCCTTGCTTGCGGCCGGCGGCGGAAAAGCTGCCCAGCGCCGCGGCGTCGAGGAACAGGGCGATTTCTGCCAGGCGCCCGGCGCCGCCGCTGCGGCTCATGCGGGGTGCGCGGCCGCAGGCTTGGGTGCGGGCGTTGAAGGGGGAGCAGAATGGGGCGTGATCACCACGGTGCAGGTGGTGCCGGCCACCAGGACCTGCTTCCTGTCTTGCTCGTCGATGTGGATGCGCACGGGCACGCGCTGCGCCAGGCGCACCCAGTTGAAAGTGGGATTGACGTCAGCCAGCAATTCGCGGCCCGTGGCGGCGTCGCGGTCGGTGATGCCGCGCGCGATGCTCTCGATGTGGCCATGCAGGGTGCCGCCGCTCATCAGATTCATTTCAGCCTTGTCGTCCTGCGCCAGCATGCCCAGCTTGGTTTCTTCGAAGTAGCCGACGACATAGTACGAGGCGCTGTCGATGACGGCCAGCTTGGCCGCGCCGACGGCGGCGAAATCGCCCTTGTGCACGTTCAGGTTGGTCACGTAGCCGCTGACGGGCGCGCGCACGGTGGTGCGTTCCAGGTTCAATTGGGCCAGCGCGCGGGCGGCCAGCGCGGCCTGTACTTGCGACGAGGCCGAACTGGCGGCAAAGGCGGCGCTTTCGCGGCTTTCCGTGGAGATGATGCTGGCGTCGAGATTGGCGCGGCGCTGCGCTTCCTTGCCGCGGCGGCCCTGCTCCGTCCTTTGCGTGGCCAGCACGGCGTCGGCCTGCGCCAGCGCGCTCGCATAGCGCTCCTTGTCGACGACGAAGAGGACGTCGCCTTTTTGCACCACCTGGTTGTCGCGCACCAGCACGTCCGTGACAGTGCCGGCCACGTCGGCGCTGATGTTGACGATATCGGCCTTGATGCGCCCGTCGCGCGTCCATGGCGATTCCATGTAGCGGTTCCAGACAGTCTTGCCTATCCAGAGGGCCGCAGCCAGGAGCAGCAGGGTGATGGCATAACGGGTCAGTTTGGCTACCATGTCGGCATCCTTTCCTTGATCAGATTGAACATTTTTTTTATTTGAACGTTATTGGTACAGCGATAAAGCCAGCGCGCCGAAGATGGCGATGAAGATGCACAGCCGCGCCAGCGAGGGATGCCACACCATGCGGTAAACGCCCAGCCAGCCCAGCACGCGGTCGAGCAGGGTTTGCAGGCCGATGCTGAGGATGAACAGGGGTAGCAGGGTAGGAATCAGAATTCCGAACAGGGCGAATTCACGCGGCATGATGGTCTCCGGCGCCAGGCGCCACGTTGTCGAGTAATGAGGTGTAGATCGAATGCAGGTCGACCAGCGCCGTCTGCAGGCGCACGCCCCGTTCCGGTGCCGTGCCACTGGCAGCCTGGGCCGCCCGCACCACGGCGCCCGCCTGCAGGGTGGCGGCCAGCGCCCCCTGCAGTTGCGCTTCGCCGCGCGTGCGCAGCCAGGCGGCGATGCTGTCCACGCAGCGCTGCAGGGCGTCGCGCGCGGCGCTGTTGCCGGAGGAACTGGCGATCAGTTCGCGCAGATCGATCACCGAGTGGCCGATTTCCAGCAAGGTCAGGGCCTGGCGCACGACGGCGCGCGTGGCGACACCCGGCGCCGGGCCGGCCGCCGCGTTGAGCTGGCTGAGCAGGTCGCGCACGCGGTTGTCGAAACGGTGTTTCACGCGGCGCGCTGGCGCTGTGCACGCATGCAGGGCTTCACGCCACAGGGCCGGGCCGATATGGTCCTTGTGGCCCATGGTGTGCTCGGGCAGCAGCACGGCAAACACGAGGGCAGCCAGCATCAGGCCGACGATCAGCGCCATGCCCGTATTGAGAAAAGCGGCGCCATCGACATGCATCACGTTGGTCGGCGCCATCTGTGTGATAAAGGTCGACACGCCCAGGCCCACGCCCAGCTTGGCGGGATTCGTCATCAAATACAGGCCCACGGCCAGGAAGGGCGCAAAACTGAGCACCAGCATGGGGAAGCCGTCACCGTGCACCAGCACGAAGTACACGCACACGAGCGACAGCGGCATGGCGATCAGAAAGCCCGCCAGCACTTGCCGGATCATCATGATGGGGCGCGGCGAGGACGAGGCCAGCGCGCAGAACACGGCCGCCATCAACATCGCCGTGCTGGCATGGGGCCAGGCCAGGAAATAGGCGCCCAGGGCCAAGAGGGCCAGGCTGATGGCCGCACGCGCACCGCTGGCGATCACCAGCGCGGGCGGCGTCTTTGGCGCATACGCCTGCGGCGTGCTGATGGCCAAGGGCGTGTCATGCGCCAGGCTGAAATAGACTTCGTGAAAGCGGCTCATATCGCGCGCGAAGCGTTCCAGCAGTTCGCACATGGTGTCGAAATCGATGCGCTGCGCATGGTTGATGTGCGCACTGTCAATCTCCGCGCGCGCCAGCGCCAGCGCCGCTTGCAGATGCCGCTGCATGGTGTCGAGCGAGTCTTGCGAAGGCGTGGCTTGCAGCGCTTCGGCGACGATGGCGTACAGGGGTGCGCAGGCTTGCATCACTTGTGTCTCGCCATCGCGCTGCAGGCGGTCGAACAGGCGGTGGAAAGTATAGAAGGTAGTCAGCGCCGTCATGAAGGTGGCGTTAAAGGCGTGCAGCTTGCGGTTTTGCGCGCGCACGTGGCTCACCTTGCTGGTGACTTCGAACAGGGCGGCCGAGCGGCCCAGTTCCAGCGCCGCCACGTCGGCGGCAAATTGCAAATGCGTCAGTTCCACTTGCGCCGGCGTGAGTTTTTGCTGCAGCACGTCCTGGCAGAAAGTGAGGAATTTGCCGTAGCGCGCCTGCACCGTGCGCATCACTTGCGTGCCTTGGTGACGCGGCAGCAGCACGCTGGAGACGGCGGCCGAGCAGATGATGCCCAGGCCGACTTCGGCCACGCGCGTGACGGCCAGCGCGAACGCCTGCATCGGCTGCTCGATGGCGGGCAAGACGATCATGCAAGCCGTGTAGCCGGCCAGCACATACACATACGACTGGGCGTTGCGGTGCAGGGCCGAGCCGCTCGTGCACAGGCCCACCCACAGGGCCAGGCCGGCGAACAGCAGCACCGGCTGCTGCGGGAACAGGCCGATCAGGGCCAGCGCGGCCGTGCATCCCAGCAGGGTGCCACACAAACGGTAAAAGCTTTTTTCCAGCACCATGCCGCTGCTGGGCAGGGCCAGGATGATGGTGGTGGTCATGGCCGTGCTGGGGGAATCGAGTCCCAGGCGGTAGGCCAGCCACAGGGCGCAGAACGCGGCGATCAGGGTCTTGCCGACGTAGATCCAGCGTTCGCCTTCCGTCTTGCGCCAGTCCTGCAGCGCCAGCGCCAGCCAGTGGGCCGCCCGGGTCAGGGGGCCTTGCGTGAATGTTGTTGCTGTGGCTGGCGTCATCGATAGGCTATCAGTTCTGGTTGTTGAGATTGTTCAGGTTGCGCAACTGGCGCATGTACAGCTTGTCGAGCACTTGCAGCTCTTCGTCCGTGAACCCTTCGTACAGGGCCGAGGTTTCCTGGTACACGTCGGGCAGCGCCGTTTCGATCAGCGTGCGGCCCTTGTCGGTCAGCGAAATCATCACCGAGCGGCGGTCGCCGGGGCGCGTGCCGCGGTGGATCAGGCCGCGCGTTTCCAGGTCGTTGCACACGCGTGTCAGGTTGGCCGGTTTTTCATGGCACGCCATGCCCAGGGTGCAGGCGTTCGACGTTTCGTCGTCCGTGCCGTACAGTACGGCGAGCACCATGTAGCTGGCATCGACCAGGTCGTGCTTTTTCAGCGCGGCATTGGTCAAGTCCTTCATGCCTTTTTGAATGTGGTACGTCATGCGCAACAGGCGCATCAGTTCCATGGGGAAGCCTGGCATGCGCGTGCGGATGTTTTGCAGCCGCTTGGAGGTGGCGTCAAAAGCGGTCATGTCATATTCCTTCATGTGTGAATAAAGCTCCGATTGTATCTTGTTGAGCCATGGCAATGCCAGGATTGCAAGCTTAGATCCCGCCTCCTAATGCATTCATCAAGGAAACGTACAGGTCCAGCTCGCGCGCTCCATTTTGCGCCTGCTGCTGCTCTTCCGCCAGCAGGGCCACTTGCGTGTTGAGCATGTTGATGGCGTCGCTCATGCCGGCCTTGTAGGCTTTTTCCGCCAGGTCGCGCGCGCGCTGTGCCGTGGCCAGCGCCTGCACCGTCAGCTGGTGCTGTTTTTCCAGCGATTGTGCTTTGGTGACGGCATTCGCCACCTCCGACATGGCGTTGATGACGGTGGCGTTGTACTGCTCCACGGCACCGTCGTACACGGCCGTCTGGCTGCCCAGCTGGGCGCGCAGGCGGCCGCCGGCAAAGATGGGCAGGCTCAGCGCGGGCGAGATGCCACGGATGTCCGAGTTGGCGTCAAGAAAATGGCTGAAGCCGAAGGCCTGGAAGCCGGCAAAAGCCACCAGGTTGACGTTCGGGTAAAACTCGGCCTTGGCCGCATCGATGCGCTGCGCCGCCGCTTCCACCCGCCAGCGCTGGGCGGCGATGTCGGGCCGGCGACCGATCAGGTCGGCCGGCAGGGCGGCGGGGATGGCCAGCGGCTGGTCCAGGCGCAGCACGGGGCGCGTGAGCGCCGCGCCGGCTGCCGGCCCCTTGCCCGCCAGGGCCGCCAGCTGGTTGCGCAGCAGGGCCAGCGACTCGGCTGACTGCTCCAGCTGGCGGCGACCTGCGGGCAGAGTAGTTTCGATTTGCGCCACGTCAATATCGGTGCCGATGCCGGCCGCCTTGCGCTGGCGCGTGATGTCGAGGATGCGGGCGCGCTGCGCCAGGCTGCGTTCGATCACGTCCTGCAGCTGGAATTCATACGATAGCTGGATATAGGTGCGCACCAGCGCCGTTTCCAGGGCCAGGCGGGCCATCTGCGATTCGGCCGAGGCCATCTGCACGTCGCCCAGGGCGGCGGACAGGGCGGCGCGGTTGCGTCCCCACAAGTCCAGATCGTACGAAGCCGTGACGGTGGCCTGGTTGCGCCAGGCGTAATTGCCGGCCAGGGGCGCCGGCGTGCTGCCGTGCTGTGAATACAGTTCGCGGTTGATGGAGACATTCGCGTCCGCCTGCGGGCGGGTCTTGTCCTCGGCCGCGCCAGCCAGCGCCTCGGCCTGGCGCACGCGCGCCTGGGCGCCACGCAGGGTGGGGCTGTCGGCCAGCGCTTGCTCCATCAAACGGTTCAATTGGGGGTCATGCAAATCTTGCCACCATTGTGCGCGCGGCCACTGTATGGCGGCGCTGGCGGCGGCATCCATGGCCTTGCTGGCCGCCAGCTTGTTGGCGTCGAGCATGGCCGATTGCGGCGCGATTTGGCCCATGTCGGCGCAAGCGCTCAAGGCAAGGATCAGGCTGGCGGCAAGCAAACAGCGGTGCAGGGACATGCAGTGACTCCGGGAGGCGATAGTGTTGGGGGTGCTGCTGACAGCTCGCCGCGGTGAGCGTCGGGAGTGGCCCGAGTGCTGCGCCGCAACTGAGTTGTTACTGACTGAAACCGGCTGACTGGTTTCTTATTGCACGACGTGCTTGGTGGTTTGCGCGACATCAAAATCCGCTTCCGTTTGCGGGATCAGGCCAGCCTTGCGGGCGGCGTAGAACTCGGCCATGACTTGCTCGCGCGTCACCTTGCTGGTGGCGGTGGCCGGCGTTTTCGGATAGTCGACTTCGCTGGTGGCGATTTCGCCGGCGTTGCGGGCACGGATGTATTCGGCCGTGACTTGCTCGCGGCTCAGCTGCTGGCTGGTGGCCGGCGCCGTGCTTTGTGCGAAAGCCGAGGTAGCGGTGGTGATGGCAAACAATGCTGCGATAAGTGATTTGGCTTGCATGATAAAACTCCAATATGTGCATGATGGCTGGGTGGATGGGCCGGCTCGCCACGTACCGGTCGGTTCGGCGGCAAGGCGCTGGTAGGCGCCTTGCCGCCGATGAAGCAGTTTCTGGATGAGAAGGTGCTTACTTGAATTAACTATAGCAATGAATAGTACATTTGTGAAGTACTTTTTGAAGATATTTGTGCGCCGCCGCATTTCCCCCCCGTGGAGAATGCCGTGCAGGCGTGCGCCGCTGGCTGGGCGAGGGGAGTAAGCTGGTTTTTTTATCAAGAGGAGTCAGCCATGAGCGGCAGCACACTCGATCCGGACAATTTGCCCGTCATGCCCGACCGTGTCCTGGGCAGCGGCCATGGCAAGGGCACGCTGGGGCCCAGCGACAGTTCTGACAGCGGCAGCGACATGCAGGGCGTGCCCGGCCAGGATGCAGAAGAGCTCGATAACGACAGCGATGCTGCCGGCACTGGCGATCGGGCCGGCGTGGAGCCCCACAACGGGGCACCCGATGGCGGCGACATCGACGTCGATCATGTGGAGCGCATGGTGCCCGTGCCGCCGGCAGAGGAGGAGGGCAGACCGCGCACGCCGCAGGTGCCGGCGCCGCGTCCCTGATCCGGGCGGCCGACTGAGAATAGCCGCCACGAATTACTGTCCCTCCTTCGCCTTCAGCGTAAAATGAGGTTAAGGCGGCGTGCGCGCCGCCATGGCCAGCCGGCCGGCACAGGATAGGATGTCAGAGGATGCAAACGCAGATGTCGGAAGAAAAAGAAAAAGACTTGATGTTGATGTACCGCGAGACGCGGCCACGCGAGTTTTTTGGCGAAAAAAGTAACACCAATCACCTGGCCTGGAGTTTGCTGGTGGTGTTGCTGGCGCTGGCGTTCTGGCTGGTCGTGGCCCTGGCGGCGGCGGAAAACCAGCGCTATGCCCTGGCAACGAAGGCTTGCCAGGATCGCGTGTTCCCCGCAGAGATCGACACGTCTTGCCTGAAGCAAGTCAAGTCGCGCGATCACTGGTGGCAGCATGTGGGCCATGCGCTGGTGCGCATGGGCGCCTGAGCCGGGCGCGATCCGGCGGAACTTGGCCGCCGCGCGAGGGCGATGATACGTCGATGGAGCGATGAGGCGGGAGGCGCCATGCCACGCGATCATTCGCGCGAGCAGCCGCAATGGCTGCTGGCGCGCTACAGTGCCTTGACGGCGCGCCAGTTGCTGTGCGCCTATGGCTTGCTATGCCTGTTTTCCCTGACGATTGCCGCCGCCTTTGCGCTGCGCGGCCTCTGGACCATTCCCGCCTTTTCGTTCGCCGAACTGGGCCTGGTGGCCATCGCCCTGCTGCATTACCTGCGCCATGCGCGCGACTATGAGCATATCGCCCTGCGCGACGGCGAGCTGATCGTCGAACAGGTCAGCGCCGGCCACTGCCGGCGCCACCACTTTTCGCCGTGGTGCACGCGCATCGCCGTGCCGCAAGGGCCGCGCCAATTGATACACATCAACGATATGCGTGATGCTACACGGCATGTGGCGGTGGGCGTCTTCGCCACGCCTGAACGGCGCCGGCAGGTGGCGCAGGAGCTGCTGGCCCTGCTGCCACCGCCAATGTCGCCGCCAGCGCCGCCGTGACTGCGTTACACGGCCCGCGACGGGCCTTCCCACAGGTTGATATGGCCTTCGCGCGCCTGCACGTCGATGGCGGCGAGCTCGTCGGCCGTGAACGTCAGTTGCTGCAGCGCTGCCACGTTTTCGCGGATTTGCGCGCTGCTGCTCGCGCCGATCAGGGTCGAGGTGACTCTTGGGTCGCGCAGCACCCAGGCCAGCGCCATCTGCGCCAGCGTTTGCCCCCGCTGGGCGGCGATCTGGTTCAGCGCGCGCACGCGGGCCAGGTTTTCCGCGCTCAGGTGCTTTTGCAGCAGCGAGCCGCCGCCGGGGCGGTTGACGCGCGCATCTTGCGGCACGCCATCGAGGTACTTGTCGCTGAGCAAGCCCTGCGCCAGTGCCGTGAACGTAATGCAGCCCATGCCTTGCTCTTGCAGGGTATCGAGCAAGCCGTCTTCCTCGATCCAGCGGTTGAGCATATTGTAGGCCGGCTGGTGGATCAAGCATGGCACTTTCCACTCTTTCAGCAGGGCGGCCGCCTCGGCCGTCTTTTGCGGCGAATACGACGACAGGCCCACGTACAGCGCCTTGCCCTGCTGCACGGCGGTGGCCAGCGCGCCCATGGTTTCTTCCAGCGGGGTGTCGGCGTCGTAGCGGTGCGAATAAAAGATGTCGACGTAGTCCAGGCCCAGGCGCTGCAAACTTTGGTCCAGGCTGGCCAGCACGTATTTGCGCGAACCGCCACCCTGGCCGTACGGACCGGGCCACATGTCCCAGCCCGCCTTGGTGGAAATGATCAGTTCATCGCGGTAGGGCAGAAAATCATCGCGCAGCAGCTTGCCGAAATTGCTTTCCGCGCTGCCATATGGCGGGCCGTAGTTGTTGGCCAGGTCGAAATGTGTGATGCCCAGGTCGAAAGCCGTGCGCAGCATGTCGCGCTGCGAGGCCAGATTGTTGCTATCGCCAAAGTTGTGCCACAGTCCCAGGGACAGCAGCGGCAGTTTCAGCCCGCTGCGCCCGCAGGTGCGGTATGGCATGCTGTCGTAGCGGTTCTCGGCGGCGTGGTAGGTCATGGCATCTCCTGGTTGAATGAAGCGCTTATTTTCGCGCAAAATCAAGGTGTGCGTGCGCCTTGTACGCGACCGGGCACGCCTTACAATGGGCGTTGAGGAATCTTGCAAGGAGCGGTCATGGAAATCGAATTGAAATTGTTGCTGGCGCCGCAAGACGCACCCCGCCTGCGCGCGCACCCGCTGCTGGCGCAGCTTGCGCAAGGCGAGCCACTGGTGCTGCAGATGCACGATATGTATGTCGATACGCCCGATTTGCAGCTATGCCGTCACCAGGCGGGCTTGCGCGTGCGCCAGGTCGACGGGCGCTGGATGCAAACCCTGAAGGCGGGCGGCAGTGTCAGCGGCGGCTTGCACAGCCGCCACGAATGGGAAGGCGAAGTTCCCGGGCCGCAGCCGGACCTCGCCGCGCTCGACTCCGTCATCGGCCGCAAGCAGCCCATCCGAGCGCTGCTGCGCCAGGACGCCATCCGCGACGCTTTGCAGCCCGTGTTTACCACCCGCATCAAACGCACCGTATGGCAGCTGCGTACGCCGCAGGGCGACCAGATCGAATGCGTGCTGGACCAGGGTGTTATTGAAAGCGGTGCCGATGGGACCGTGCGCAGCGTGCCCGTCAGCGAGATCGAACTGGAATTGAAACAGGGGCAAGCGGCCAGCCTGTTCGACGTCGCGCTGGCCCTGCTGCAGGACGTGCCGCTGCAGCTGGGCCACCTGAGCAAGGCGGAACGCGGCTACCGCCTCGCAGCGCCGCAGCCTTTGCGCGCCGTCAAGGCGCAGAGCCTGGCGCTGGACGCGGCCATGTCGGTGGAGCAGGTGTTCCTGGTCATCGCCGGCAATTGCCTGGAGCAGGTGAGCGGCAACCAGGATGGCGTGGCGGCGGGCGAGGACGTGGAAAGCGTGCACCAGATGCGCGTGGGACTGCGCCGTTTGCGCTCGGCGCTGGGCATGTTCAAATCCCTGCTGGCGCTGCCGGACGCCTTGAAGAGCGAACTCGGTTGGCTGGGCGGCGCGCTGGGCGAGGCGCGCGACGGGGACGTGTTGGCTGGCAATACCCTGGCGCAGCTCGATGGCGAGGCGGCCACGGAGGTGGCGGCGCTGGTAGCGGCGGCGCACGCGCAGGCACGCCGCAAGCACGTGCAAGCGGCCAAGGCCGTCACCTCGGCGCGCTACACGGCTTGCATGCTGGGCTTGCAGCGCTGGCTGCAGGCGCGCGCCTGGCGCGACAGTTGCTCCGTGCGTCAAGTGCGGCGCCTGGACGCGTCTATCTGCCCGTTTGCCCGCGCTACTCTGCGCAAGGATCAGCGCCGCCTGTTAAAGCGGGGAAAAGACTTGCCGAAGCTGGCGGCGCCGGCGCGCCACCGGGTGCGCATCGCGGCCAAGAAAGCCCGCTATGCCACTGAATTTTTTGCATCCTTATATGACGCAGGGCAGGTCCGGCGCTACGTGAAGCGACTGTCCGTCTTGCAGGACGAACTGGGCTGGCGCAACGATATCGAGGTGGCGGACGGCTTGCTGCGCGCGCTGGCCGAAATGCAGCCTGACCTGTTGCAGCCTGCTGCCTATGTGCGCGGCTACCTGGCAGGGCAATTGCAGGGCGGTGCAGGCAAGGCGCTGGCGCGGCCATGGCGGCGCTTCGCGGCCGCCCCTTTGCCGTCGAAGGGCAGCATCGGGCAGGCCTGACAAGCTTGTCGTCCCTTGCAGCCTGTCCCCATCGTTGAACTCATTTACTGCTGGCACTTCTCATGAACGCAGACGGCGTTGATCGTCGTCGCATGGCGCAGCATGCGAGCGGCGCTGCACAAATTTTTCCAGGTCCATGAGCGTCAAGGGACGGCTGAAGAAGTATCCCTGGTAGGCGCGACAACCGTAGCGCGCCAGGAAATCACGCTGTGCCAGCGTCTCGACGCCCTCTGCAATGACGGCGATGTTCAGGCTGCGAGCCAGGGCGATGATGGTTTTGGCGATCGATGCGTCGCTAGGGTCATGCGTCACGTCGCGGACAAAAGACTTGTCTATCTTTAACTGGTCCAGCGGCAACCGCTTGAGATAGGCCAGGGAAGAATAGCCCGTGCCAAAATCGTCGAGCGAAAAACCGACGCCGTGCGCTTTGATTGCGGACATCTTGGCGATCACGCCGCCAACGTCGGACACCAGCAGGCTCTCGGTCAGCTCTAGCTTGAGAAGATGTGGGTCGGCGCCGCTGCAAGCCAGTGCAAACAGCACCTGATCGACAAAATCGTCCTGGTTGAACTGGCGCACGCTGACATTGACCGCAATGCTCAGATGGCGCATGTCGGGATGTCCGGCCCAGGCGACCAATTGTGCGCAGGCCGTTTCAAGCACCCATTGTCCCAGCGGCAGGATCACGCCGATTTCTTCGGCCAGCGCAATGAAGTCGCCTGGCGGCACCAGTCCGCGCAGCGGGTGTTGCCAGCGTACCAGCGCTTCGACGCCGGTAACGCCCCCACGGTGGTCGATTTGGGGCTGGTAGTGGAGTATCAACTGGCGGCATGGAATGGCGTCGCGCAAGTCCGTTTCCAGCGCGGCCCGTTCCAGCATGGCCACCTCCATGGCGGGATCGAAGAAGCGCAAGGCATTGCGTCCCACCGCCTTGGATTTGTACATGGCCAGGTCCGCCTGCTTGAGCAGATCGTCGATGCTGGTCAGATTGCCCATGAAGAGCGTCGCGCCGATACTCGAGGTGCTGCGGTGGGTGACCTGGTTGAGCCAGTAGGTCTGGCTCAGTTCCTGCAGGATCTTGTTGCCGACGATATCGACCTGGGCCGCCGCCTGTTCCGCATTCACATGCAGGTCCGTCAGCATGACGACGAACTCATCGCCGCCCAGGCGGGCCACGGTGTCGCCAGCGCGCACGCAGCCGACCAGGCGCCGCGCGACTTGATTGAGCAGGAGGTCGCCCATGTCGTGCCCAAGCGTGTCGTTGAGTGTCTTGAAGTTGTCCAGATCGATGAACAGGACGGCGCCATGGTTGCCGCTGCGCAGGCTGGCCTTCTTCGCCTGCTTCAGGCGGTCCAGCAGCAAGATGCGGTTGGGCAGCTTGGTGAGTTGATCGAAGAAGGCCAGTTGCTGTATTTGCTTCTCTGTCTTCTTGCGTTCGGCCCGCCGCAAGCGGTGCCGTTTTTGTATGATCAGCAGCCCGAGCGTGCTGAAAATGGCAACCAAACCGAACAGGACGCTTTGCGCATACAGGCTCTGGCGCCACGGCGCGAACAAGACCTCGGTGTCGCGGCTCACGGCGATGCGCAGCGTCGTCCCGAAGAGGGGCGCGCTCGATGGCACATTGCGCTCGGCGACCATGCGCTGCTTGTCGGCGCCGCGCGGTAACCCGGGCATCTGGGCGTCAGTCCGGCGTGTAGACGCGAGGTACAACTGACCATCTTCGCGTGAGATCGAGCTATGGACATCGCGCGCATAACGAATCGAATCGAGCAGGTCGGAGAAATAGGCGGGCGCCAGGCTGACCATGACGATGCCGCCAAAGCCGCCCTGAAACCCGCTGATGCGGCGGCACAGGCTGATCGCGCCGGGAGCGGCGGTGTTGCCAGGCGGTGCGCTAACGTGCAGCAATTGCGGATCGGCGAGTCGCATGGCTTTCTGGAAGCAATCGTTTTGCCTGAAGTTTTCGTCCGCCAAGCCGGCGTCGCTGCCCGCCACCACCTGCCCGTCAGGACCGATGACCAGGATGGGACGGATGCCGATCAGCGCATCGCTGATCACTTTGAGCGAGTGATTCGCCCGCCGCAGGTGATCGTCTTGCGCCTGCCAGGCCGCCAGTTCGTCGATGATGCTGTCGATCACGCGCTTGCTCAACTTCAATTGCGGCGTTAAATTCTTTTCCACGATTTCCGCCTGCATCGCCAGTCGCTCGTGTTCCTGCGTATCAATCCGGTGATATTCCTCGTACTGGGTGAATCCGATGAAGCCGGCCAGTGCCGACAACACCATGGCGTGGATCAGCCATTGCTGGAAAAAGTGTTCATTTTTGATGTGCTGCGGTGCGGACATGGAAGGTAGGGGGAGGTTCTGGCGCGGCAGCCCGTTGCCACTGGCTTGCTTTGGCCCGGATGGCCAAATGCTTTTGTTGCAAATGAGAAAGTGTAGCGGGGCATGCGTAAGCAAAATGTAAATTGCTTGGTCGGGCACGTAAATATTTCGTAAATTCCGGCCCTGTCATCCCGCAACCATTTGCATGCGCAGTGCCAGAAGGGGGATGGATCTACCTGGCAGGTGCGCGGTGCCGGCCTGGTCCAACCTGGCCTGCGTTACGCGCTGATGTGAAGCATGCGTTCACATGTAAAAAAGGAAGTTATTACCTTACGGTAAAAACTTCCTTTGAGAAAATATGACAATTTTCATGTCATATTTTTATGTCAAAATCTCGTTGACGTTGACAAGAGAAACGCGCTTACGCGAAGTTCTTGGCAACGAATTCCCAGTTGACCAGGCCCCAGAACGTTTCCACGTACTTGGCGCGCAGGTTGCGGTAGTCGATGTAGTAGGCGTGTTCCCAGACGTCGCAGGTCAGCAGTGGCTTGTCGCCGGTGGTCAAAGGGCAGCCGGCGTTCGAGGTGTTGACGATGTCGACGGAGCCGTCGGCTTTTTGTACCAGCCAGGTCCAGCCCGAACCGAAATTGCCCACGCACGACTTGGTGAATTCTTCCTTGAACTTGTCGAACGACGACCATTTGGCGTTGATCGCGTCAGCCACGGCACCGGTAGGAGCGCCACCGCCGGCCGGCTTCATGCCGTTCCAGTAGAAGGTGTGGTTCCATACTTGCGCAGCATTGTTGAAGATGCCGCCCGACGATTTCTTGATGATCTCTTCCAGCGACAGGTTCTCGAACTCGGTACCCTTGATCAGGTTGTTCAAGTTGGTGACATACGCCTGGTGATGCTTGGCATAGTGGTATTCCAGGGTTTCTTTCGAAATATGCGGCGCCAGAGCGTCCATTTCATACGGCAGTGGTGGCAGAGTATGTTCCATGTGATGTCCCTTTGTGGTGAGTGTTCGGAGTCTTCCGGCCCGGGCCGGAGGGTTGAGCCTTGCGTGCTTGAACCAAGCATTCTTGCTGAACGAGCCACTATTGTAAAGCGGATGCGCCATTGCTGCAGATTCCGGCACGCGTCGCGGATGCTGGTAGCGTAGTGATTCTCGTTTAGCTTAAGTCGCAAGGAAATGGTCCCTGCCGCAAGCCTCAGCGGATGCGCCGCGTGGTTTCTCGCACAATCAGTTCCAGGGGCGGAATGGCCGCCTGCACCGCTTCCCCATTGATCAGGCCCAGTAACGCTTCGGTGGCGATGCGGCCGATGTCATACAGGGGCTGGCGGATGGTCGTCAGCGGCGGCGTCGTGTAGGACGAGCCGGGCAAGTCATCGAAACCCACGAGCGAGATATCGTCGGGCACGCGGATGCCCTTGCGGTACAGGCACAGGCGCACGCCATAGGCGGACAAGTCGTTGGCGGCAAAGACGGCGCTGAATTGCTGTTGTGTCTCGAACAGGTGGTTCATGGCCAGCATCCCACTTGCCTCGTGGAAATCTCCTTCCGCCATCAGCTTCGGGTCGATGGCGATATCCGCCTCGCGCAGCGCGCGCTGGTAGCCCGTCAGGCGCTCGTTTGCGTCCGTATTGTTGGCGGGGCCGGACACGAACGCGATGCGGCGGTGGCCCAGTTCCACCAGGTGGCGCACGGCCAGGTAGGCGCCGTATTCGTTGTCGAGCTTGAAGCCAATGGCGCTTCTGGTCGCCAGCAGGCGGCCGGTCGAGACGATGGGCCGCTGCTGCGAGAAATCGAGCACGCTCTGGTCCGAGATACGCCCGGACAGCAGGATGATGCCATCGACCTTCCTCGCCAGCAGCAGGCGAATGCGGTCGGCCTCTTCCTGCGCATTCCAGTGCCCGCTGACGATCACGGACGCATAGCCCGTGTCTTTCAGACCGTCGTCCACGCCGCGCAGGCTTTCGTCGAAGAAGGGGCTGGAAATATCCTGCACCACGATGCCGATGGTCATCGAGCGGCCCTTTTTCAGACCCTGCGCCATCTGGTTCGGCGCAAATTTCATCTGCGCGATGGCCGCCAGCACGGCGTCGCGCTTGTCGTCGGAGACCCTGGCCGTGCCGTTCAGAATGCGCGAAACAGTGCTGGGCGACACGCCGGCCTGGCGGGCCACGTCGAGCAGGGTAGAAGGGGGAGCAGCGTGGGCGCTATCGTTCAAGGTGATTCCTGGGTGTCAAGATGGCTGGTTGTCAGTGCTCTGAAAACCTTTTCAGTGAAAGATTACCATAAACGGCCGATGACGACCGCAGGTCGGCGCAGGTCCGGGCAGGTCAGGGTAGGTCGGGTTAGCCCGCAGGGCGTAAGCCGACACAGCGCAGCCAACAAAGCGCAGGAACCATGCTTTTGCCGCCAACAATGCGTCGGATTACGCGCTCACGCGCTAATCTGAACCAGATGTGAAAACGTTTTCACAAAAAACAACGGCAGCTCAAATGACGAATTTTTGCATTTTTTCATAGGAGAATCCGCGCCACGGCGTGCAGCTTGCCATGCTGCCCTCAATAAAAATGACAACTATTTCGGTTGACTTGATTTTCTTTGCGGTGTTAAATGGATACATGGTGTGAAAACGTTTTCAAGATAGAAGACGCTCAATAAACGGAGATGAAATAATGAAGTCAAGCATCCTTGGCGCAGCCTCCCTGGCCGCGCTGACCCTGGTCTATGGCGCGGCCGCTGCGCCCGTCGCGCCGCCGGTGCCGACACTGGCCCCGGCGACCATCACTGTCGCCTCCTTCCCCGACCTGGACCGCGCCGTCAAGACGGCCTTGCCCCTGTGGGAAAAGCTGTACCCGCAAGTGAAGGTCAAGCTGGTCAGTCTGCAGATCGATGACCACCACAACTCGATGACGACGGCGCTGGCGGCCGGTGCGCGCCTGCCCGACGTGATGGCCATCGATTTCCGTTATGTGGGAAGCTTCGCCGAATCGAAGGGCATGGAAGATTTGCTGCAGCCGCCTTACGGGGCAGGGCAGTACCGCGCCCTGTTCGTGCCGTTCACCTTCGTGCAGGCGACCAGTTCGCGCGGCACTCTGGGCGCCATGCCGGCCGACTTGGGGCCAGGCACCTTGTTCTACCGCAAGGACTTGATGGACAAGGCGGGCATCAAGGAGGCCGACCTGACGCAATCGTGGGAGTCGTACATTGCCGCCGGCAAGAAACTCAAGGCCGCCACCGGCACCTATCTGCTGGCCGGTGCCAGCGACCTGGCCGACATTGTTATCCGTGCCAATCTGAAAGATGGCGAAGGCATTTATTTTGGCGACAAAGGGCAGGTGCTGGTCGACTCGCCGCGCTTCGTGAAAGCGTTCGAACTGGCCAAGGCGGCGCGCGTCGCCGGCATCGATGCGCGCACCGTGGCCTGGACGGGCGAATGGGCAGAGGGCTTCAAACGCGACAAGGTGGCCAGCCAGATGATGGGTTCCTGGCTCAGCGGCCACCTGGCCAAGTGGCTGGCGCCGGAGTCGAAAGGCCAGTGGCGCGCGGCGAACCTGCCCGCCGGCGCGCTGGCGTCGTATGGCGGCTCCTTCTACGGCATCCCGAAAAAGGCGGCCAACAAGGCGCAGGCGTGGGAATTCATCAAGTTCATGACCGTCAACAAGGATATCCAGCTGCACTCGCTGAAGGAAATCGGCGCGTTTCCCGCCCTGAAGGCGGCATATGCGGATCCGATGATGGACGAGCCGCAGCCGTACTTCGGCGGGCAGAAAACGCGCTTGCTGGCGCGCGACACGGCGGCGAAAATCCCCGTCATCCGCGTCGACAAGTTCGACGCCGTGGCGCGTGACATCGTCAACATGGAGCTGGAAAGCGTGCTGGCGCAAAACAAGGACATCAAGACGGCCCTGGCCGACGCCAAGGCCCTGATCACCCACCGCGCGCGGCGCTAGGAGCAGCATGAATACGACCATGCCTTGTGCCGAGGGCGCCGCCGCTGCCACGCGGTCCGCCAGGAAACGCTACGACAGGAAAAAATGGGCGCCGTACATTTTCATCAGCCCCTTCTTCATCCTGTTCGCCGTTTTCAGCCTGTTCCCGCTGCTGTTCTCTATCTATTTGTCGTTCAACCAATGGGAAGCTGCCAGCGGCGTGGAAGCCATGCAGTGGGTGGGACTGGATAACTACAAATATGCCCTGAGCGATCCGTGGTTTTTGCGCTCGCTGGGCAATACCTTGTGGCTGGCGCTGGCCTCTGGCGTGCCGCAGCATCTGGTGGCCATTCCGCTGGCGGCCTTCATCCACAACAGCTTCAAGCGCTCGCGCAACCTGGTGATCGGCATTTACTTTTTACCGTTCATCACGTCCAGCGTGGCTATCGCCATGGTCTTCAATACCCTGTTCTCGCGCGACTATGGCCAGATCAATGTGCTGATTCAATGGTGCGCCAGCCTGCCGCTGGTCGGCGCCCTGTTCCCCGCTGAGTCGATTGACTGGTTGGGCAGCTCTCTGTTCATCAAGCCGGCCGTCGCCTTCGTCATCTTCTGGCGCTACCTGGGCTGGAACCTGGTGTTGTATCTGTCGGCGCTGCAGGTGATCCCCAAGGATTTGTATGAAGCGGCGACCATCGATGGTGCCTCGAAGCGCCAACAATTCTGGTACATCACCTTGCCACAGCTGCGCCCCATGATCTACCTGGCCGTCACGCTCACCATCATGGGCAATTTGCAGCTGTTCGAGGAGCCGTTCGTGCTGGTGGCCGAGTCGAGTGGCGTGAGCCAATCGGTGATGACGACGGCCATCTTCGTCTACAAGACGGCGTTTTCCTCGGGCGACTTCGGCACGGCGTCGGCCATTTCCTGGCTGCTGTTCCTGATTATCGCCAGCACCACCTGGGCGAATAACCGCATCTTCAGCCGCAATGAACGTAATGAACGCAAGGAGGCCAAATGAACACCACGCGCTGGACGGCTTACACCATGGTGGCCATCGGCGCCCTGATCATGGTCGCGCCGTTCTACTTCATGTTCGTCTTCGCCACGCACACGAGCGCGGAGATCTACAGCCTGCCGCCGCCGCGCTGGTTCGGCACGGCCCTGCTGCACAACCTGGAACTGCTGCAGGAACGCCTGCCGTTCTGGCGCAATATCGGCATCAGTCTGTACGTGGCGCTGATGACAACTGCGCTCACCCTGTTCTTTTGTTCGCTGGGCGGCTACGCCTTTGCCATGTACGAGTTCCGATTCAAGCGGCCCCTGTTCACCCTGGTGATGGCGTCGATGATCATCCCGTCCTTCATGAACATGATTCCGACCTTCATGCTGATGGATTTCCTCGGCTGGCTGGACCAGCCGCGCGCCCTGTACGTGCCGGGAGCGGCCGGCGCGCTGGGTATCTTCCTGATGCGCCAGTACATCGGCACGGCGATACCCAGGGACCTGATCGAGGCGGCGCGCATCGACGGCTGCGGTGAATTTGCCATCTACTGGCGTGTCGTGCTGCCGCTGATCGGCCCTGCCATGGGCACCCTGGGCCTGATCACCTTCATCAATTCCTGGAACAATTTCATTACGCCGCTGGTCGTCATGCGCTCGGTCGAGAACTACACGATCCCGCTGGCCCTGCGCAGCATGCAGGCGCCGAACAACACGGAGTGGGGCGCGCTGATGACGGGCGCCGCCATCGCCGTACTGCCGCTGCTGCTGATGTTTTTTGTCGCCTCGAAGCGCCTGATCGAGGGCCTTACGCAAGGCGCCGTCAAAGGCTAGAACTCTCTTAACCACTCACACTGACATGACTACCATGCATAACGACGACACCGATACCAACTTTCCCGCCACCTTCACCTGGGGAGTGGCCACCAGCGCCTACCAGATCGAGGGCGCCGCCGCCATCGACGGCCGCGGCCCGTCCATCTGGGATACCTTCAGCCATGCTGATGGCAAGATCATCGACGGCAGCAATGGCGACGTGGCCTGCGACCATTACCACCGCTACTTTGATGACGTGGAGCTGATCGCCAGCCTGGGCGTGAACGCCTACCGTTTTTCCATGTCCTGGTCGAGGGTGCAACCAGCCGGCTCGGGCGCCTGGAACGAGGCGGGCTTCGATTTCTATGCGCGCCTGCTCGATGCCCTGGCTGCCAAGGGACTCGATGCCCATCTGACCCTGTACCACTGGGACTTGCCGCAAGCCTTGCAGGACGAGGGCGGCTGGCTCAATCGCGCCACCTGCTACCACTTCGCCGCCTACGCGGCCGAGGTGGCGCGCCGCTTCGGCCACAAGGTCGTCAGCATCGCCACGCACAATGAACCTTGGTGCACGGCCGTGCTGGGCCACGGCACGGGCCAGTTCGCCCCCGGCATGGCCGACCCGGCCGCCGCCGTGCAAGTGTCGCACCATCTGCTGCTGTCGCACGGCCTGGCCATGCAAGCCATGCGCGCCGTCAATCCGCCCGCCAAGCTGGGCATCGTGCTCAATCAATGGACGGCCACGCCGGCCACTGACAGCGCCCAGGACCGGGAGCTGGCCGAACTCGAATATGCGCGCTCGGTGCAGTGGTATATGGACGCCATCTTCAAGGGCCGCTACCCGGCGCTGGCCCTGAAACACGTAGACGCTTCTGTTTTAGCTATTTTTGAAAACGATTTCACAGATATTAAACAGCCCATCGATTTCCTCGGCGTGAATTACTACACGCGCGCTTACATGAGCGCCGAAACGCCGCCGCGCAAGCCTGAATGCAAGCTCGGCGTCAACGACATGGGTTGGGAAACCTATCCGCAGGGCTTGACGGAGCTGCTGGTGGGGCTGCACCGCGAATACCGTCTGCCGCCCGTCTACATCACGGAAAACGGCATGGCCGTGGCTGACAAGCCCGTTGACGGCAAGATCCATGACCAGGCGCGCATCGAGTACGTGCAGCTGCACCTCGATGCCCTGCGCGCCGTGATCGCACAGGGTATCGACGTGCGCGGCTATTTCTACTGGAGCCTGATGGATAACTTCGAGTGGAATTCTGGCTATGCCAAGCGTTTCGGCATGCTGTATGTCGATTACGCCACGCAGCAGCGCAGCTTCAAGGACAGCGCCCTCTGGTACCGCGACTTCATCGCCGCGCAGCGCGCGTCCCACGCTGCCGTCCTGGTCGGGGAGCATTGAGATGGCTGCCATTTCGCTACGCGGCATCCGCAAGACCTACGGCGACGGCCCGGAAATCGTCAAGGGCCTGGACCTCGATATCCACGACGGTGAATTCATGGTTTTTGTCGGACCATCCGGCTGCGGCAAGTCGACCCTGCTGCGCATGATCGCGGGACTGGAAGACATCAGCGCGGGCCAGCTGCACATCGGCGACTTGCTGGCTAACGACGTGGCGCCGGCCGAGCGGGGCATCGCCATGGTCTTCCAGAGCTACGCGCTGTATCCACACATGACGGCGCGCGAGAACATGGGCTTTGCCCTCAAATTGGCAGGCAAGCCGGAAGCCGAAGTGCGCGCGGCAGTGGGCAAGGTGGCGGAGATCCTGCAGATCACGCACTTGCTTGACCGCAAACCCAAGGCCCTGTCCGGCGGCGAGCGCCAGCGCGTTGCCATCGGCCGCTCCATCGTGCGCCAGCCCAAGGTGTTTTTGTTTGACGAGCCGCTGTCCAACCTCGACGCGTCGCTGCGCGTGCAGACGCGCATCGAGCTGGCCAAGCTGCACCAGGAACTGGGCACCACCATGATTTACGTGACGCATGACCAGGTCGAGGCCATGACACTGGGGGACAGGGTGGCCGTGTTCCACGGCGGCCACCTGGAGCAGGTGGGGGCGCCCCTGGACCTGTACCGCCACCCGGCGAGCCAGTTCGTGGCTGGCTTCATCGGCGCGCTGCGCATGAATTTTTTGCCGTGCGCGGCCGTGCCGGCACTGGCCAGCCAGATCGGTGGCGAGGCCGGCATGCTGGTCGGCATACGTCCCGAGCACCTGCGTCTGGTGCCGCGCAATGAGGGCTACGGCGCCACCGTCACCCTGATCGAGCAGCTGGGCGATGCGCAGATCATCCACGCAACGCTTGACGGCAGCATCGATGGCGACAGGCATGCGGTGGCCATCAAGCTGCATGGCGAGGCGCGCCACGCGCTGGCGCAGGGCAGCGCCATCGGCTTCGCGCCGGAAGAAGGTCATGCCTTTCTGTTTGACACGGCCGGGCGCGCCGTGGCGACCCATTGAACCCGCACGGAGGCGACATGACTTCAGATTGACACCCAAAAAATGTGCAGCAATAGCCAAAGAGCTATGTGATCATCATTCAACCAGCGGTACAGGAGACAACAACAATGCAACAGCTTAAACGCAATACCATCGCCCTCAGCCTGGCGCATGCGACCTTCGCCCAGTTCATCTTGCTGGGCAGCGGCGCCGCGCTGGCACAGGAGGCATCCAGCACCACGGCAGCCACGGACGTGGCAAAACCGGCCGCCGAGCAGATGGACCGCATCGTCGTTACGGCCACGCGCCGCAACACTTTCGTGCAGGAGACGCCGCTGGCCGTCACTGCCTTCAACCAGGACACCCTGCAAAACAATCAGGTCAAGGATCTGGCATCCCTGGCCACCATGGTGCCCAGCCTGGTTGTCGAGCAACATGGCGATTCGGGCGGCGTGCACGTCTACATGCGCGGCGTCGGGTCGGCCAACCACACGGAGCTGGGCGACCCGGCCGTCGCCTTTTATGTCGATGGTGTGTACTCGCCGCGCCCTCAGGGCGCCACGGCGCTCATGTATGACCTGTCCCACGTCGAGGTGGCGCGCGGACCGCAGGGTACGCTGAACGGCCGCAATTCGACGGCAGGCGCCGTCAACCTCGTGTCGGCCGCGCCAAGCACGGCCAAGTTCATGGGTTCGGCCGGCATCACCGTGGGCGATTACCGTCATTTGCAGACGCAGGGCATGTTGAATATCCCGTTTTCCGACGACGTGGCGCTGCGCATCGCCGCCATCAAGGATAGCCACGACGGCACGGTGGACTTCCGCCGCGGCTCGAACGTCATGCCTGGCACGGCCAAGTATGGCGCAGGCGACCAGATGGGCGTGCGCGCCTCGCTGCTGTGGAAAATCACGCCGCAGCTGCGCGGCACCTTTATCGCCGACTACTTCCTGGACCAGGGCGCTGGCAACGTCTACCTGGCGGCCGAGCCGAAAGGGGGCGAGAAGCTGCGTTCGGCCCTGATCGACACGCCGGGCACCCTGGACCAGTCGATTTTGACCTACAAGGGCAAGCTCAATTACAAGCCGACGGAGGCGCTCGACTTTACTTACCTGGGCAGCTGGAGCCGCTACAAGCGCCAGAACAGCAACGATGCCGATGCGGGCCTGTTCCCCGGCTTCAAATCGGAAAACCGCACCGACTGGGCGCAGTTCGACAGCTATTCGCACGAGCTGCAGGCCCGTTCTGACGATGATGCGCCATTCCAGTGGGTGGCCGGCCTGTTCCTCTTCAATGAAAAGAACAAGGTGCGCTTCGATATCGACCGCAGCCAGATTTCGCAGGCGGCCGTGCAGCAGGATATCGCCAACGGCGCCGTGATTTTCGTGCAGCCCACCGTGGGCCAGTATGCCTCGGCCATGTCCTTCATCCAGGGCGACCGCCAGCTCAAATCGAAAGCCGTGTTTGGCCAGGTCAGCCAGCAAGTGACCGATACGCTCAAGCTGACGGCCGGCGCGCGCTACACGAAAGACCATAAATTCGATATCGGCGGCAAGAACTGGGCCTGCCCGAACTGGCCCGCGAACACGCCGCTGGGCACCACCGTGCTCACCCCGGACCAGATGGCGCAGCTTGTCACGCCCGGCACGGGCTTGGCCAACACGCATAATATCGGGCCCGGTGGTGCTATCACGGCGGCCAGCTGCGGCAATACGCCTGGCGACAATACGGCCGACCTGAAATACGGCCAGGCCACCTGGCTGGGCCGCATCGAGTACAAGCTGCGCTCCGATATCTTGCTGTTCGGTTCCGTGACGACGGGCTTCCATTCGCCGGCCATCGGCGACGGCGGCGCCACCACCAAGCCGGAAAAGCTGACCAGCTATGAAATCGGTTTCAAGTCGGACTTGCTGAATCGCCAGCTGACCCTGAATCTCGATGCTTTCCTGATGAAATACAAGGACAAGCTCGAATCGCAGGTGGTCAACAGCGTGCTGGCCAATTTCAATGCGGCCGGCGCCACCGTCAAGGGGCTGGAAGCGGAGTGGGTGTGGCGGCCAACGTCGGTCGACCGCCTGACGGGCAACGCCACCTGGCTCAAGGCCGTATACGATAATTTCATGTCGTGCGACGTCGACGCGGCACGCGCGAATGGCCAGTCCTGCGGCTCGACGGCGCCTTTGGTGAACGTGGGCGGCAGCACGATGAAGCATGCGCCGAAGTTTTCCACGACCGTCCAGTACGAGCATGATTTCAATGTCGCCGGTGGCCAGCTCACGCCGCGCGCCTCGGTGCACTATGAAACCATGTCGTACGTGGGGGCGGGAGCCTTCAACGGCGACGTACCAGGCCATGCGGGTGTCAAGCGCCAGGAAGCCTACACCACCCTGGACCTGAGCCTGCGCTTCCAGCCGGCGAACAAGGCCTATACGGTGGAAGCGTTCGTGCAGAATGCCACCGACAAGGCGGTCAAGCTGGACGTCAATGAAATCTGCACGGACGTGGGCATGCCATGCCAGCCCACGCAGCAGATCTACGGCGCCTTCTACAATGCGCCGCGCACGGTAGGCGCGCGCGTGTCGATGAAGTTCTGATGGCGTAGCGACAGAGTAGTAGCAGTAGCAGTCCACTCAGTAGGGCAGGTGTTGGGCCGGGGAGTTTCCCCGGCCTTTTTTACTCTAACGCTTATTCCAAGGTGGCCTGCACGCTGGCGATGCCGATCTGCGCGCTGCCTTCGGCCAGGCGCACATTGACATTCTGGCGCGCCTGCAGCTGTGCCGGCGAGCGCACGATGGCACCTTTTTCATCGCGCAGGATGGCGTAGCCGCGTTCCAGGGTGCGCTGGGGATTCAATAGTTCCAGCTGAGCCGACAGGCCGTCGAGGCGGTGGCGCCGCTGCGTCACCAACTGCGCCATGGCCGCGCTGCCGCGGCGCTGTGCTTCCAGCAGGCGCGCGCGCGGTGCCGTGACGTCGGGGCGCAAGGCCGCCCAGCGCGAACGCAGGCGCTCAAGCGCATACCGCGACTGGTTCACGGGCGCGCGCGCCGCATGCGTCATGGCTGTCGACAGGGCCAGTAGCTGCAAGCGCTGCTGCTGCAACTGCGCCTTCGGGTTGAGCAGGCGGCGGCTATGGCGGTCCAGGGTCTGCGCGGCATCGTCGAGGCTACGGCGCATGGCGCGGCGCAGGTCGGCCGCATCGGCACGCAAGGAGGCCATCCAGTCGGCGCGCGGCGTGGCCGCCAGTTCGGCTGCCGCCGTCGGCGTGGCGGCGCGCAGGTCGGCCGCGAAGTCGGCGATGGTGAAATCGGTCTCGTGTCCCACGCCGCTGATCACGGGCATGGAGCAATCGGCGATCGCGTATGCCACGGCTTCATCGTTGAACGACCATAAATCCTCGATGCTGCCGCCACCACGGCACACCAGCAGCACCTCGCACTCGGCCCGCAGCGACGCCGTGCGGATGGCGTGCGCGATTTTTTCCGGTGCCTGCTGTCCCTGCACGGGCGTGGGGTAAAGAATGATGTTGATGTGCGGTGCGCGGCGCTTGAGGGCGATCAAGACGTCGCGCAGGGCGGCCGCCTGCGCACTGGTGACGATGCCGATGCTGCGCGCGAACATGGGAATGGCGCGCTTGCGCTCCTGGTCGAACAGGCCCTGCGCAGCAAGCTTTTCCTTCAGTCGCTGGAACGCTTCATACAGGGCGCCCACGCCGGCGCGGCGGATGGCTTCCACGTTGATCTGGTAATCGCCGCGCGCACCATACAGGGTGACGAGGGCGCGCACTTCAACCTTGTCGCCTTCGCGCGGCGTGAATCCCGCATATTGCGCGCGACCGCGGAACATCACGGCGCGCACCTGGGCGCCATCGTCTTTCAAGGTGAAGTACCAGTGGCCGGAGGCGGCGCGCGTGAAGTTGGAAATCTCGCCGGCGATCCAGGTCAGGGGGAAGCTGCGTTCCAGCAGGCGCGCGACTGCCTGGTTCAGGGCGCTGACGGTCAGCACGGGTGGGGCGGCAAAGCCGCTGTCAGTGGGGGTGTCGGTCATCATGAAGCGGGAGAGGGAAGGGAGCTGTCCACATATTATCGGCGAGGTCATGCTTATGTCATATATCGCGCAAAACAACAAGTTCTATTTCTAAGTAATTGATTTCATGCAGAATTCCTGTATGCCTGATTTGCGTGCACAGGGAAAAAAACCTTTAATATCAAGCACATCAGTGTACCCCCTGCCACTTACGCACAAAGTTATCCACAGAAAATGTGCGGAACTTTTTGCCTTGGACAAATGTTGCCGGACAGGCCCGCCAATTGCCGATAAGTTGCCTTGCTACATTTTTGCGCACGGAAATAAAGCCCATATGAATCAATAGCTTAGTATGCCATGCATGGCCTTGCGCACAATCTTATCCACAAAAAATGTGCAGAACTCTCGCGCAGCGCCTGATTTATCCACTGGAGCGCCCATGGCATGGCTTGCCTGAATTTTGCGCAGCATAAAAATATCCATATAAATCAATAACATAGAATAAAGTTGCATGCCTTGCTCACAATCTTATCCACAGAATGTGTGCAAAACTGCATAAATCATTTCGCCTTTTATCCAGGTTTTCCACCGCGCGGCCACCCCTTCGTGCTGCGCATTTTTTAAGCATCAAGAAAAACTCCTTTAAAATCAATGCTCTTGTGAGGAGTTGATCCGCTTGCTCACAATCTTATCCACACTTTATGTGCGGAACTGCGCTGGCGGTGGAAAAGTGCCGTTCGACGACGTTTTTTTGCATGAAAACCCCTGCTTTTTACATCTTGCTACATTTTTATGCAGGACAATAAAAACGATATAAATCAATGTACTTGGCGCCTATTCTTGCGCTTGCGCACAATCTTGTCCACAGATTGTGTGCAGAACTTTGACCGTGTAGTTGGTGCTTGTGTCGGGCTGGCTGCCACTTTTTTGCGCATTGATTTAATTTACTTTGAAATCAATGACTTAATTCAATTCCTCGGCTTTGCGCACAATCTTGTCCACAGTAAATGTGCAGAACTCTTCAAGTATTAATTTATTGACATTGACTACTGTCGATAAGCTGCTATGCCTGTATTTTGCGCAGTAGCATAATCTCCATGTAAATCAATGACTTGCGTGTTGTACTTCATGCTTGCTCACAATCTTATCCACACAAAGTGTGCAGAACTGTGTGCCGGTGGTGCCGGCCCGCCGTGCGGTGTGGACAAGTACGCATGCAGGCGCCACTTGCCGCCGGCGCGGCAACGCGCTACATTGCGCCATTCCTGCGCCGACATACAATCGGACTCCGGCGCTCGGTACAATACAGGCTGTCCGGGCGCTCCATCGCCTTCCCTTTACCAGGAGTTTCTTTTGCTCGCTATATTTCAAGCCGCTGGCTGGCCCATCTGGCTGTTGTTGATCGCTTCCATCGTCGCCCTGGCCCTGATCATCGAGCGCCTGCTGTACTTGCGACGTGGCAAGATCCTGCCCCGCAAGCTGTTCGATGAAGTGGTGCAGGTGTATCGCAGCGGCAAGATCACGCCGGACACGGTGACCAAGTTGGAAGACAATTCGCCGCTGGGCGTGGTGCTGGCCGCCGCCCTGCGCAACGTCGATGCGCCGCGCGATGTGATGAAGGAATCGATCGAAGAAGCCGGTAGCGGCGTGGCCCACGTGCTGGAACGCTACCTGACGACCCTGGGCACCATCGCCACCCTGGCTCCACTGATGGGCCTGTTTGGTACGGTGGTGGGCATGATCGAAATCTTCGGTTCGCAAAACGCCAGCGGTTCGAATCCCGCACAATTGGCCCACGGCATCTCGGTGGCCTTGTATAACACAGGCTTCGGCTTGGCCATCGCCATGCCAGCCCTGATCTTCTACCGCCACTTCCGCGCCCTCGTCGACAGTTTCGTCATTGACATGGAGCAGCAAGCGGTCAAGTTCGTCGACATCGTCCATAGTGGCCGCCAATGAACTTCCGCAAAGGCAAGGGGCGCGAAGACCCCGAAATCAATCTGATCCCGTTCATCGACGTGCTGCTGGTGATCCTGATCTTCCTCATGGTCAGCACCACCTACAGCAAATTTACGGAGTTGCAGATTACCTTGCCGACGGCCGATGCCGAGCAAGCCAATGACAAGCCGCAGCAGATCGACGTCACCATCGATGCCAAGGGCAACTACACGGTCAACCGCGAACCGGTCTCCTTCCGCGACGTGGCCGGTCTGGCCGATGCCCTGCAAAACGCGGCGAAGGCCGCCAACGGCGGCAAGGCGCCCGCGCAGACGCCCGTGGTGGTGGTCAACGCCGACCAGTTTGCCATGCACCAGATGGTCATCCACGTGATGGAAGCGGCGCGCCTGGCCGGTTATGAAAAGCTGACGTTTGCGGCGCAGGCTGGCGGCAGCAAATAAGCAGGCAGGATCGGCCTGTAGGTCGGCTTAGCCGGCACGGCGTAAGCCGACAAAGCCGCCGCCTAGCATGTCGGATTACGCTGCGCCTGACGGCGCAGCTAATCCGACCTACACTATTTTTACGTCTTCCTTCATGCCCACATCCTCCCCCGCCAAGCTTGAAACCACATTGACCCGCGCCTGGCTGACGCGTGGCCCGCTGGCGTACGCGCTGTGGCCCGTGTCCTTGCTGTTCGGCGCCCTGAGCGCCGTGCGGCGCGGCCTGTACCGGGCAAACATCCTGAAATCCGCGCGCCTGCCCGTGCCCGTCGTCGTGGTTGGCAATATCTTTATTGGTGGCACGGGCAAGACCCCGCTGACGATCTGGCTGGTGCAAGCCTTGCGCGAGGCGGGCATGCGCCCGGGCGTCATTTCGCGCGGCCATGGCAGCGCCGACCGGCTGCCGCGCGCCGTCACCACGGCTTCCACGCCGCAGCAGGTGGGCGACGAGCCGCTGCTGATCTTCCAGCGCGGCGGCTGTCCCGTGATGGTGGGGCGCGACCGCGCGCAAGCGGGAAGGGCACTGCTGGCTGCGCACCCGGACGTCGACGTGCTGGTGACGGACGACGGCTTGCAGCATTACGCTTTGCGGCGCGACGTGGAAATTATGCTGTTCGACGGCCGTGGCGCCGGCAATGGCTGGCTGCTGCCGGCCGGCCCGCTGCGCGAATCGCCGCGCCGCCGGCGCGACGTGACGGTGATCAATGCGCCCGAACTGGGGCCGGCACTGGTGGCCAGGATCGCGCCACAGGGCGGGCTGGTGGTGCAGATGCTGCTGGCCGGTGGCGTGGCCGAACGTATGGTGAATCGCGGCGAAAGCATGCCGCTTGAAACCCTGGCAGCCAGCGGCCAGCGCATCGTGGCGGCGGCCGGTATCGGCAATCCCCGGCGTTTCTTTGCCATGCTGCGCGGGGCCGGATTGGACTTCATGGAACTGCCCTTGCCCGACCATCACGACTTCCTCGATCAGCCATTTGCGGCACTCGACACGGATGTGATCTTGATCACCGAGAAGGATGCAGTAAAATGTGCGCAAATTGAACATCTCAAAGATGACCCGAGACTGTGGGTCGTCCCCGTCAGTGCGCGCATCGATAGCGCGCTGGCCCAACAAATTGTGGAGAAATGTCGTGGACGCTCGACTGCTTGATATCCTGGTCTGCCCTGTTTGCAAGGGTCCGCTTGAACTCGACAAGAAGGCGCAGGAATTGATTTGCCGCGCCGACCGCCTCGCCTATCCTATCCGCGATGGCATCCCCATCATGTGGGCGGACGAAGCGCGCACCCTGCAAGACGCAGTGGAATAACGATGGCGTTCATCGTCATCATCCCGGCGCGCCTGGCCTCGACGCGCCTGCCGGGCAAGCCGCTGGCAGACCTGGGCGGCAAGCCGATGGTGGTGCGCGTAGCCGAGCAGGCAGCCCTGTCGGGCGCCGCGCGCGTCATCGTCGCCACCGACCATGACAGCATCCGTGCTGCCTGCGCCGCGCATGGCGTGGAAGTATGCATGACGCGCGCCGACCATCCGTCGGGCACGGACCGCATCGCCGAAGTGGCGCGCACGCTCGATTTGCCGCTCGACGCCGTCGTCGTCAACCTGCAGGGCGACGAACCCCTGATCGATCCGTCCCTGCTGGCCGCCTGTGCGGCGCAGATCAGCGCCGCCGTCCCCATGGCCACCTGCGCCCATCCGCTGCACGACATCGCCGACGCTTTCAACCCAAATGTCGTCAAAGTGGTGCTGGATAAGAACGGCCGTGCCTTGTATTTCTCGCGTGCGACGATTCCGTGGCACCGCGATGGCTTCGCGCAGTCGAAAGACTGCTTGCCGCATGGCTACGTGCCGCTGCGCCATATCGGCCTGTATGCGTACAGCAATGCGTTCTTGCAAGAATATCCGCAATTGTCCCCATCGCCGCTGGAAGCGATCGAGGCGCTGGAGCAGTTGCGCGTGTTATGGCACGGTGTTGCCATCGCCGTGCACGTCACGGACTCGGCCCCGGCCGCCGGTGTCGACACGCCGGAAGATCTCGAACGCGTGCAGGCGCATTATCACGCCCTGTAAGCCCTACCCGCAAAACGGCAGGCGTGCAAATATAATTGTGCGCCTGCAGTAAAAACCACATTTTGTAACGTGCGCCGCGCTAATTTCTGGCTTTGATCAATCAGGGCATAGCAATTCGATAGCAAACTGGCGCTTCGGGGATTTTTTGTGGTAAGTTTCGTAGGGAAAGATAGCCATAGCAACATCATCTAAAAATAATTACACATACCACCATCCAAAATCTGTTTTTTAGGAACTTTTCAATGCGTCTGATACTTTTAGGAGCACCCGGTGCCGGCAAGGGCACCCAAGCTAACTTCATCAAAGAAAAATACAGCATTCCACAAATCTCCACGGGCGACATGCTGCGCGCGGCGATCAAGGAAGGCACGGAACTGGGCCTGGCAGCGAAAAAAGTCATGGATGCGGGCGGCCTCGTGTCGGACGACATCATGATCGGCCTGGTCAAGAACCGCCTGCAGGAAGCCGATTGCGCCAATGGCTACCTGTTCGACGGCTTCCCGCGCACCATCGCGCAAGCGGACGCCATGAAAGATGCCGGCATCAATGTCGACTACGTGCTGGAAATCGACGTGCCTGACGCTTCGATCATCGAGCGCATGGACGGCCGCCGCAGCCACCCGGGTTCGGGCCGCGTCTACCACGTCAAATTCAATCCGCCCAAGGTCGATGGCATTGACGACATCACGGGCGAACCGCTGATCCAGCGCGACGACGACAAGGCGGAAACGGTCAAGAAGCGCCTGGACGTGTACCACAACCAGACCAAGGTCTTGCTCGGTTATTACAATGACTGGGCCAAGTCCGGTCTGCCAGGCGCGCCGAAATACCGCCGCATTGCCGGCGTCGGTCCGGTCGAGCAAATCCGCGACAGTGCATTTGCCGCCCTGGCGGATTAAGCAGTTTTTAAAAGCGGACCTGAGTGTCCGCTTTTTTTGTGCCCGCTTTTCGCCAGCGGTGCCGTGTCGTTTTCGTAGTTCAAGTTTTTTGCAGGTCGTGTTTTCCTGGCTGCGCGTGCCTACCCGGTGCGGTCTGCAGCTGTTGGCAATGGCGTCGGATAAAAACAGAAGGGGACGATATGGCAGCCAGTTTGTGGTTTGCAGTAGCCTGCGGCGTGGTCGCAGTCATTTACGGTTTGGTGTCGCGTAGCTGGATCCTGAGGCAGGATCCCGGCAACGCGCGCATGCAGGAAATCGCCCTGGCCATCCAGCAGGGCGCTGCCGCCTACCTGGCGCGCCAGTACCGCACCATCGCCATCGTCGGCGTGGTGCTGCTGATCGCCATCTATGCGCTGCTTGGCCTGCATACGGCGCTGGGCTTTTTGATCGGCGCCGTGTTGTCGGGCGCCTGCGGCTTCATCGGCATGAATGTCTCGGTGCGGGCCAATGTGCGCACGGCGCAGGCGGCCACGCTGGGCATCAACCAGGCGCTGAACGTGGCGTTCAAAGGCGGGGCGATTACCGGCATGCTGGTGGTGGGACTGGGCTTGCTGGGCGTGACCCTGTTCTACTGGCTGCTGGTGACGACGGGCGCGCCCGGCCTGACCCAGCACGACTTGATCAAGCCCCTGATCGGCCTGGCCTTCGGCGCCTCGCTCATCTCCATCTTCGCGCGGCTGGGCGGCGGCATCTTCACCAAGGGCGCCGACGTGGGTGCGGACCTGGTGGGCAAGGTCGAGGCGGGCATCCCCGAGGACGATCCGCGCAACCCGGCCGTCATCGCCGACAACGTGGGCGACAACGTGGGCGACTGCGCCGGCATGGCGGCCGATCTGTTCGAAACCTATGTCGTGACCCTGATCGCCACCATGCTGCTGGGCGCACTGCTGATGGCAGAGGCCAGCAGCACGGCCATCATCTACCCGCTGCTGCTGGGTGCCGTCTCCATCCTCGCTTCCATCGTCGGCTGCTCCATGGTCAAGACGGCCCCCGGCAAGAAGATCATGTCGGCCTTGTACACGGGCTTGTGGTGGGCGGCCGGGCTGTCGCTGGTCGGCTTTGCCGTGGTGACATGGCTGCTGTGGCCCGACGACGCCATGCGTTACAAGATGATGGGCGCCACCGTCGTCGGCATCGTGCTCACGGGCCTGATGGTCTACATCACCGAGTACTATACGGGTACGGATTTCAAGCCCGTGCGCCATATCGCCGAAGCGTCGACGACGGGTCACGGCACGAATATCATTGCCGGTCTGGGCGTGTCGATGAAGTCCACCGCCTATCCGGTGCTGGCCGTCTGCATCGCCATCCTCGTCTCGTATCAATTGGCTGGCCTGTACGGCATCGCGATTGCGGCGACTTCGATGCTGTCGATGGCGGGCATCATCGTCGCGCTCGACGCGTATGGCCCCATCACGGATAACGCGGGCGGCATCGCGGAAATGTCGGGCTTGCCCGACTCCGTGCGCGCCATCACCGATCCGCTCGACGCCGTCGGCAACACCACCAAGGCCGTTACCAAGGGCTACGCCATCGGCTCGGCGGGCCTGGCCGCGCTGGTGCTGTTTGCCGACTACACGCATGCGCTCGAATCCGTGGGCCAGCACATCACCTTTGATCTGTCGAACCCCATGGTCATCGTTGGCCTGTTCATTGGCGGGCTGATACCGTATCTGTTCGGTGCGATGGCGATGGAAGCCGTCGGCCGCGCGGCGGGCGCCGTGGTGGTCGAGGTACGGCGCCAGTTCCGCGACATCAAGGGCATCATGGAAGGCACGGCCAAGCCCGAATACGACAAGGCCGTTGACATGCTGACGGCGTCCGCCATCCGTGAAATGATCGTGCCGTCCCTGCTGCCAGTGGTGGTGCCCATCGTCGTGGGCATGCTGCTGGGGCCAGCAGCGCTGGGGGGACTCTTGATGGGCACCATCGTGACGGGCCTGTTCGTGGCCATTTCCATGACCACGGGCGGCGGCGCCTGGGACAATGCGAAGAAATACATCGAGGATGGCCATTTCGGCGGCAAGGGTTCGGACGCGCACAAGGCGGCCGTCACGGGCGATACGGTGGGCGACCCGTACAAGGATACGGCCGGTCCGGCAGTGAACCCCTTGATCAAGATCATCAATATCGTGGCCCTGCTGCTGGTGCCGCTGCTGCCGGCCACGGGCTGGCTGGCGGTCAAGGCCCCGGCGCCCATCCACGCGCCCGCACCGCCCATCCTGGCGCCGGCCACACCCGTGCAAAGCTTGCCCGCGCAGTAAGAGGGCGCCATCCTTGCAGCCCCGTGGCCCGCGCCGCGGGGCTGTTTGCGTTTTGTACCGGTGAAACTTTCCTGCCGTCCATATCCTCGCGTATCAAAGGTGAGCAATTGTTACGGCGCCTTTGCTTGTGCCCGCCCTCTGCCAATAATGGAGTGAGCTTTACAGTCTGGCATGGATGGCAGGAGGATGTCATGGATAGCAATAACACAGGCCGCTGGGCGTCGCTGGCGCTGGCAGCGGTAATGGGACTGGCGGTGGCGGGCGGCGCCTGGGCCGCTCCCGGCGGACATTCCGGACACGGCGGCCATGGCGGTTTTCACGGCGGCCACGGCCACTTCCATGGCCGTTCGCACGTGGGCGTCTGGGTGGGATCGACGTGGGGTTACGGCTATGGGCCGGGCTGGTATGGCGACCCGTGGTATGGCTATCCTTATCCGTATGGGCGCACCTTGATCGTGCAGCCGCCGCCCGTAGTACCTCCTGTTTACATCGAGCAGGGCGGCGAGCCGACGGCGCAGATGTGGTATTACTGCGCGCGGCCACAGGGCTATTACCCCTACGTGACAAACTGCAGTGCGGCATGGCGTGCCGTGCTGCCGACCAGCGTGCGCTGACGGGGAGGCGAATATGAACACGAGAACGTTGATGGGGCGTGCCGGTCTGCTGGCGCCCTTCTTGCTGACCGCCTGCACGGTGCTGCCGGAGGGGCCGTCGGCCATGGTCTTGCCGGGCACGGGCAAGAGTCTTGAACAGTTCCGCGGCGACGACTTGCAATGCCGCGCTTATGCGCAAGGCCAGTTGGGCGGTAGTTCGGCGCAGCAGGCCAGTGTCGACAGCGGCGTGCGCAGCGCGGCGCTGGGCACGGTGCTGGGTGCGGCGGCCGGTGCCGCCATCGATGGCGGCCATGGCGCCGGCGTGGGAGCGGGAACGGGTCTGCTGTTCGGCGCGCTGGCGGGCACGGGTGCTGCCGACAGTTCCTCGTATGGCATGCAGCGCCGCTACGATAATGCGTATCAGCAATGCATGTATGCGAGTGGCCACAAGGTACCTGTCGCCGGGCAGATGCTGAGCGGCGTGCCGGCAAATGCCGCAACGCCGCCGCCCGATACGCCGCCGCCCCGTTACTAGGCCTTAAAAACCAGGCCTTAAAAACGCGAGGTCAGGCCAAGGAACATACGGCGTCCGGGCACGTAGTAGTCGACCAGTCCATCGGCCATCGGTCCCTTCTTGAACAGGTTTTGCACGCCGCCGCGCACGGTCCACTGGGGCGTGACCTTGTACGACACGACCGTGTCGACGATGGTGTAGGCCTTGTCGGCCAGCTTGCCGGCATCGAGTTCCTTGCCCGTGTACTGGGCCGACACTTCGCCGAACAGCTGGTCGTTGACTTGCCAGCCCAGCGCCGAGTACCACGACAGCTTCGGCGTGGACAGCAGGTTGGCGCCCGTGGTCAGGTTTTTCGCTTCCGCCATGTAGGTCACGTTGTTGCGCCAGTTCAGATTTTTCGTCAGAGGGATGGTGGCCGTCGCTTCCAGGCCGCTGGTGCGCGCCTTCTGGATATTCGTCATCTTGGTCCACCAGCGCTGCTGGTAAAAGCCCAGCGGCGCATAGTCGATCTTGTTCTTGAAATCCGTGTGGAAGTAGGTCAGGCCCACGTCCCAGCCATTCTGTTCCCACGCCACGCCGATCTCGCCGGCCGTGCTCGTTTCCGGCTTCAAGTCTGCATTGCCAGCCATGTAGCAGGAGCCTCTGATGTAGCCCAGCGGTTTGAGACTGCCGCAACCGCGTCCGCCAGAGTTGGTTGCCGCCGCCGGCGAGTTTTCCTTCAGGCTTGGGGCGCGGAAGCCTTGCGAGACGCCGCCCTTGATGGTCCAGGCGGGGGCAGGGTGGTATACCAGGTACAGGCGCGGGCTGTAGTGGTTGCCGAACTTGCTGTGGTGGTCGAGGCGCAGGCCGGCTGTGACCGTCAGGTTGTCGCGCAGGAACAGCTGATCTTCCGCAAACAGGGCCGAGGTGGTACCCGACAGGGTCGCGCCGCTCACAGTGTTGCCCAGGTAATCGGTGGGCACGGTGCCTATGGTGTCCGTGTTCGTCAGCTCCTGGTGCTTCCACTGTCCGCCCATCACCAGCATTTGCTCGATGCCGCCCCAACCGAGCCGTTTTTCCAGGCTGGCATCGAGCGTGCTATCTTTGGATTTCGCTACCGAACCGACGACTTCGTTATCGAAGTCGTTGTGATACAGGTTGACCATCGTCTTGCCGAAGTCCCAGCGGCCTTCGTACCCGACGCTGACGCTCTTGCGTATCAATTTGTTGGCGCCCCAGCTGTAGACCAGCGGATCGCCATTCTCATCATGCGCGCTCGAATCTCTGGCTTCCTGCCTGCCATAGCTGGCATCCAGCGACAGGTTCTGTTTCTTGCCTAGCGCCCAGGTCAGCTGGCCCGAGACAGTCTGGTTGCGTTCGCCGCCCATGGCGCCAGCTTTGTCGAAGAATTTTTCATCGGGATTCTGACGCGACTGGCTTACGCCCAGGCGCATGCCGACCGTGTCCGACAGGGGGCCTGCCAGGTTCACGCCCAGCTGGTGCGCCGTGCCGCGGTCGCTGTCCTGGGGCTGCGTGTAGTTGGCCGTGGCCGAACCGTTCCACTTGCCCGGCACCTTGCGCGTGATGATGTTGATCACGCCGCCCATGGCGTCCGAGCCGTACAGCGAGGACATCGGGCCGCGTACCACTTCGATGCGCTCGATCATGTCGGGCGAGATCCAGTTCAAGTCCTGGCGGCCCAGGTCGGGACGGTAGGCCGTGTCGGCCGAGCTGCCCATGCGCTTGCCGTCGACCAGGATCAAGGTGTATTTGTCGGGCAAGCCGCGCAGCTTGATCTTCGACGCCTCGCCTTCGGGGCTGGTGCCGCCCGTCACGCCGGGGATGCGGCGCAGCAGGGTGTTGAGGTCGTAGACGGGCTGGCGCTCGATTTCCTCGCGCGTGATGACGCTGATGCTGGCCGGCGCATCCTTGATGTCGATGGCCGTGCCAGACGCGGTGACGACCACCGTATTCATGGTGGGATCGGCGGCCACATTGCCTTCGGCCCAGGCGTTGCTGACGGCCAGCGAGAGCAGGCAGGGCAGGAGCAGGGCGGCGGAATGCATGGAGCGGGCGGGAGCGGAAACGGGTCTTGCGAAGACGGGACTACGCTTGGTCATGGTGAACTTTCCGGATGTTGTTATTTCCTGGCTGCCTTCCGGGTGGCTCGGGTATAAATGAATAAAAAATAATAAAATGCGCTCGAATTCAGTTAATGAGAATAAGAATCGTTCTTATTGTAATGCCATCCTGGCAAGAAGGAAAGTGCTGAAAGGAAATAAAACACCGTTGCAGCGTGCGCATGGCAGGTGCAAACGTGAGAGTGTTATCTTGACTGGCATCTGGCGCGGCGTGTGCCAATAATGAAAGTAGTGCGATGGTTACTGGGGGAGGCGGCATGAAGACGATGACAAAAACGATATCGGCACTGGCCTGTACCATGCTGCTCGCCGGCGGCCATGCCTGGGCACAGGAGAAGGCGGCGTCCGAGTCCTTGCCCATGTGCCAGCTCGACCCGCGCGACAGCAGCAAGCTGGCGGTGGAACCTTGTCGTCCTGCGCCGCCCGTGCAGCCGCGACGTTCTGTGGCGCAAGTAATCGGCCGCATGCCCGTGCAGCGCACAGCGTCGCCCGTCGTGCCCATGCCGCCCTTGCCGCCCAGCCCGGCCGTGCCCATGCCCGGCGCGCCGCAGCCCATCGGTGCCTGCGACACAGGCGGTTGCCGCGACGCGGCCGGCGCGCGCTACAACGGCGCGGGCAATGCCACGCTCGATGCCAATGGCCGTATCTGCCACCGCAATGGTGCTTTCATACAGTGTTTTTAGCCCTGCCATTCGTTGCCGCTGCAAGTTTTCGCTGAGCGCGCGCAAAAAGTGGCTACAATTGTCGCCGACATTACGTTTACGTAAACGTAATGATGGCATCATGCACCATGCAACCATCGGGCGCCGGGAACACGGCCCTTATCACTCAGGAGATTTCATGCAGATTCAGGACAATGTATTCATCATCACGGGCGGCGCATCGGGTTTGGGCGCGGCCACGGCGCGCATGCTGACGGCCGCTGGCGGCAAGGTCGTGCTGGCCGACGTGCAGACGGAAGCGGGCCAGGCGCTGGCCGCTGAACTGAACGGCGTGTTCGTGCAGTGCGACGTGACGTCGGAAGAAGATGGCATGGCCGTGGTGGCAGCGGCAGGCAAGCTGGGCACATTGCGCGGCCTGGTCAACTGCGCCGGCGTGGCGCCGGCCGTGAAAACCGTGGGCAAGGATGGCCCGCATCCGCTGGCCCTGTTCCAGAAAGTCGTCAATATCAACCTGGTGGGCACCTTCAATATGTGCCGCCTGGCGGCCGATGCCATGGCCAAACAGGATGCGACCGCTGAAGGCGAGCGCGGCATCATCATCAACACGGCTTCCGTGGCGGCCTACGATGGCCAGATCGGCCAGGCTGCATACGCTTCCTCGAAGGCGGCCGTGGTAGGCCTGACCCTGCCGATGGCGCGCGACCTGTCGCGCAACGGCATCCGTGTGATGACGGTGGCGCCTGGCATCTTCGAGACGCCGATGCTGCTGGGCATGCCGGCCGAGGTGCAGGATGCGCTGGGCAAGATGGTGCCCTTCCCATCGCGCCTGGGCAAGCCCGGCGAGTACGCGCAACTGGTGAAAGCCATCGTGGAAAACGTCATGCTCAATGGCGAAACTATCCGCCTCGACGGCGCCATCCGTATGCAGCCAAAGTAAGAGCACCTGGGCAATGCCCAGGGCGTTGTTGCATGGCCTCGCCGTACTATTCGTACTATCTTCGGCCACGCGCCTAGCCCTGAACATCGCCAGGCACTCTAACGAAGGCAGTGCCTTGGCGGGCATTTGATGTAGGATACCCCCGTATGGGGCGTACAGCCTTGCTCGGCTGTGCGCCCTTTTTTTATCGGAGAATCCATGATCACATTGAAGCCGCTGGCGCTGAGCCTGACCTTGCTGGGAGCGCTCGCTGCCAGTCCCGTATTTGCCGAGGTGCCGCAAAAGGCGCCGGAAATCGCCACTGCGTATGCGGAAAAATCGGGCTGGGCGGCGCAGAAATTCATGGTCGCCGCCGCCAATCCGCTGGCCGCCGATGCCGGCTACCAGATGCTGAAAAAGGGCGGCAGCGCCATCGACGCGGCCATCGCCACGCAGCTGGTGCTCACCCTGGTCGAACCGCAGTCGTCGGGCATCGGCGGCGGCGCTTTCCTGCTGTACTCGACCGCCAAGGGCGTGCAGGCCTTCGACGGACGCGAAACGGCGCCTGCCGCCGCCGATGAACACCTGTTCCAGAATGCCGACGGCAGCCCCGTTTCGCGCGCCACGGGCGTGGTGGGCGGGCGTTCCGTGGGCGCGCCGGGCGTACTGCGCATGCTGGAACTGGCGCACAAGGAGCATGGCAAGCTGCCGTGGGCGACCCTGTTCGGCCCCGCCATCAAGCTGGCGCACGGCGGCTTTCCCGTCAGCCAGCGCCTCCACGGCCTATTGAGCTGGGACCAGGCCCTGAAGCGCGACCCTGTCGCCGCCGCGTATTTCTATGACCAGGACGGCAAGCCCTGGTCCGTCGGCCACGTGCTGAAAAACCCGCAGCTGGCGCGTACCTTGCGCGAGATTGCCCGTGGTGGCGCCGACGCCTTTTACCAGGGCCGCATCGCGCGCGACATCGCCGCCAAGGTGGCGTCGCATCCGACCAATCCGGGCAAGCTGACGGCGACCGACATCGCCGGCTATCAGGCCAAAGTGCGCGAGCCCGTCTGCAGCGACTACAAGGCATGGACCGTGTGCGGCATGCCGCCGCCATCGTCGGGCGGCATCGCCATCGCGCAGATGCTGGGCATGCTGGAAGTGAAGGATATCCGCCCGTATGCGCCCGTCGATGGCGTGCTCGATGCGCAAGCGATTCACCTTTTCTCGGAAGCGGGGCGCCTGGCTTACGCTGACCGTAACCGCTACGTGGCCGACACGGACTTCGTGCCGCTGCCGGGCAACGGCATTAGCTCCATGCTCGATAAAACCTATTTGGCGCAGCGCGCGTCGCTGATCGGCGAGAAATCCATGGGCCGCGCCTTGCCCGGCACGCCGCCCGGCATGCAGGTGGCGTGGGGCATGGACAATGCCTTGCAGCGCCCGTCGACGTCGCACCTGGTGGCCGTGGATGCCTTCGGCGGCGGCCTGTCGATGACCACCAGCGTGGAAGACGCCTTTGGTTCGCGCCAGATGGTCGACGGCTTTTTGCTGAATAACCAGCTGACGGATTTCTCCTTCGATTCGCGCGATGCGGATGGCCCGATCGCCAACAGAGTCGAAGCGGGCAAGCGTCCGCGCAGCGCCATGTCGCCCACCCTCGTGTTTGAAAAGGGGACGCACAAGCTGGTGCTGGCGACGGGATCGCCCGGTGGCTCGTCCATCATCAATTATGTCGCCAAGGTGCTGGTGGGTACCATGGACTGGGGCTTGAACGTGCAGCAAGCGATCAGCCTGCCGAACTTCGGCAGCCGCAATGGCCCGACGGAACTGGAAAAGGGCCGCGCGCCGGCTGCCCAGGTCGAGGCGCTGCAAGCCATGGGCCACGAGGTGCGCGTCATCGAACAGAATTCCGGCCTGCAGGGCATCATGCGCCTGAATGCGCATGGCAAGGATTTCTGGTTCGGCGGCGCTGATCCGCGCCGTGAAGGCATGGTCAGGGGAGATTGATTTTTTGATTGTTATTGTTGTTGAGCCCAAAGGCAAAAGCCGGGGGCAGTTCCTGCGGAAGCGGAATGCGGGGCCGTATTCCCCCAGCGGGGCTGACCCCGAAACTTTTCCACAAAGTATCAAGACCCTGCTAATCTGCCGCCATGGGAATGCAAAATAAAACAGGCTTGATACTCACGGGAGGGGGCGCCCGTGCCGCCTACCAGGTGGGCGTGCTGCAGGCAATTTCGGCAATATTGTGGGAAGCGGGCTGGGCGCCGGCGCGCAATCCGTTCGACATCATTTGCGGCACCTCGGCCGGCGCCATCAACGCCACGGCGCTGGCTTGCCGGGCCGACAATTTCGGCGAAGGCGTGCAAAAGCTGCTCGACGTGTGGCAGCATATCCAGGTCGAGCAGGTCTACCGCGCCGATTCGCTGGGCGTGATCCGCTCCGGCGCGCGCTGGCTGTCGCTGCTGTCGTTTGGCTGGCTGCTGCGCCAGTGGCATGCGTCGCCGCCCAATTCCCTGCTCGACAATACCCCGCTGGTCAGCCTGCTGCACCGCATGCTCGACTTGCCGCGCCTGGACGCGGCGCTGGCCGATGGCTTGCTGCATGCGCTGGCCGTGACGGCGTCGTCGTATTCGGGTAGCCGCCACATGACGTTTTACCAGACGGCCGCCGAGATCGCGCCCTGGGTGCGCACGCAGCGCCTGGCCTTGCAAGACCAGATCGGCGTGGAACACTTGCTCGCCTCGGCCGCCATCCCTTTTATTTTCCCCGCCGTGCCCCTGTACGTGGGCGGCCAGCGCGAGTACTGCGGCGATGGATCGATGCGCCAGCTGGCGCCGATTTCCCCGGCCATCCACCTGGGCGCGAACAAGGTGCTGGTGGTGGGGGCGGGGCGCATGACGGAACCGGCACCCGCCGCGTCCGAAGCGGCGCGCTACCCCAGCCTGGCGCAGATCGCGGGCCATGCGCTGTCGTCGATCTTCCTCGATGGCCTGGCCGTCGACATCGAACGCCTGAATCGCATCAACCTGACCCTGTCGATGCTGCCGCCCGAGTTGCTGGGCAAGACGGCCTTGCGGCCGGTGGAATTGCTGGTCATCGCGCCGTCCGAGCGGCTCGACGCCATCGCCAGCCGGCATATCGGCAGTTTGCCGCGTCCCATCCGCACCATGTTGTCGGGCATCGGCGCGGCAGAAGCGCGCGGCGCGGCATTGGCATCGTATTTATTGTTCGAATCGACGTATACTAACGAGTTGATCCGTCTTGGACAGCGCGATACGCAAGCCCGCAAGGATGATGTCCTGGCGTTCTTTGGTTCTTGAGACGGCCCTTGGAGCGGCGTGCGGGTTTTTCGCGTTTTTTTTGACAGGACGATTGTGCTGGTATTTCGACGTGCTTGCGAAGTGGTATTGCTGTTGTCTTTGCTGCTGCCAGGCGGCCCGACCGTGGCGGCGCCTGCGCCCACCCTGCGTTTCGACCAGCTCAGCGTTGAACAGGGCCTGGCGCAGGAATCGGTGCTGGCCATCGCCCAGGACCGGCAGGGCTATATGTGGTTCGGCAGCCAGTCTGGCCTGAGCCGCTACGATGGCTACCGCATGGTCGTCTACAAGAATATCGAAGGCGACAAGACCAGCCTTGCCGACAACTGGGTCGGCGAACTGCATGTCGATAGCCAGGGCCAGCTGTGGGTCGGCACTGACAATGGCCTGGACCGTTTCGACGCCGCCAGCCAGACCTTCATCCATTACGTCCCGGCCGAAAAGAGCAAGCGCGGCAACGGCAACCGGCATATTCACGCCATTCTCGACGATGGCGCGCGCGGCTTCTGGATCGCCACCTCGGACGGCTTGCAGCATTTCGATCCCGCCACGGGCGTCTTCCGTACCTGGCACCATGAAGAAGGCAATCCGCACAGCCTGGGCGACAATGAAATCAAGGCGCTGGCGCTGGACGCGCAGCAGCGCCTGTGGATAGGCACGGTAACCGGTCTGGACATGCTGGCGCCGGGCAGCGAGCGCTTCGAGCATTTCGCCGTCGACACGGCGCCCGGCTCGAAGTACAACGTGATCCAGTCGCTGCTGGTCGACCGCCAGCAGAACCTGTGGATCGGCACCATGGCCGGCGCCGAGCGCTGGCGCCTGGGAGGCGCCGGCCAGGCGCCGCAGTCACGTCTGCGCCTGAATGAAAAACAGGGCTTTTCCGCCATCCGCGTGGCCAGCCTGTACCAGGATATTGACGCCACCGTCTGGCTGGGCAGCAATGCCGATGGCCTGTTCCGCTGGCTGCCCGGGAGCGATACCTTCCTGCAGTACCGCCACCAGACGGGCGACAAGTTCAGCGTCGCCGACAACCAGCTGTCATCGCTGTACCGCGACCGAGCCGGCACCTTCTGGGTCGGCTCCTGGTACAACGGCGTGAGCCGGGTCGACCTGGGCAGCGGCGGCTTTTCGCGCATGGCGCGGGCGCCCGGCGATGTGGGCGCGCTGGCGGACAAGAAAGTGCGCGCCGTGGCCGACGCTGGCAATGGCAAGCTGTGGCTGGCCACCAAGGGCGGCTTGAAACTGTACGACACGCGCGACGGCAGCTCGCGGCTGTTCGACCTGCGCAGTTCCCCCGGCATGTCGCGCGACGAGCAGGTCACCACCCTGTACAAGGCGCCGGGCGGCACCCTGTGGGTGGGCGGCTCGACGGGTTTGCACCGCTTCGATCCCGCACTGGGGCGTTTTTTTACCATGCGCTTTGCCGCAGGTGATCCGAACAGCGACACCATCCGCAATGTCATGAGCGACCGCAGCGGCATGCTGTGGGTTTCGACGCGGGGCGGCGTGCACCGCTTCGACCCCGTCAGCCGGGCTTTTACCACTTACCGCCACGATCCGGCCGATCCGAACAGCCTGTCCGACAACATGGTGCGGCCCGTGCTGGAAGACGGCAAGGGACGGCTGTGGATAGGCTCTTTCCACGGCCTGGACTTGCTCGACCGCGCCAGCGGCCACTTCCGCCATTTCCGCCACGATCCGCAAAACCCGCATAGCCTCAGCCACGACGAGGTGCACTACCTGCATGAGGACAAGCGCGGCGTGCTGTGGGTGGGCACGGCCAATGGCCTGAACCGCATGGATGTCGACGCGAAAGGCGAAATCCGCTTTCGCCGCTTCTTGCGCAAGGATGGCATGGCAGACGATGCCGTCGCCAGCATCCTGGGCGACGATAACGAGCAGCTGTGGCTGAGCACGAATAGCGGCATCACGCGGCTCGACATGCGCAGTGGCCTGTTCCGCAATTACGACAGCGCCGACGGCACTGTGGAAGGCTCGTATTTCGATGGCGCGGCCCTGCGCGCGTCGGACGGGACCATGTATTTCGGCGGTTTTAACGGCATGACGGCATTCGTACCGCAGGATATCCACGACAACCGCGTGCCACCGTTGGTGGCCATCACGGAGCTGCAGATTTTTAACAAGCCAGTGGCCATCGGCCGCGGCGAGTTCGCGCACGTACTCAAGACGGCGATCGACCATACGCGCCAGCTGGTGCTGACCAACCGCGAAAGCGTCTTTTCGCTGGAATTTGCGGCCCTGCATTTCGCTGCGCCCCAGCGCAATATGTTCGCCTACCGGCTCGAAGGATTCGACCAAGACTGGGTCATGACGGATGCGGGGCGGCGCTTTGCCACCTACACCAACCTCGATGCGGGCAATTACGTGTTTCGCGTCAAGGCGGCCAACAAGGATGGCGTGTGGAACGAGAGCGGCGCCACGCTGGCCATCACTATCCTGCCGCCGTTCTGGAAAACCTGGTGGTTCCGTACCCTGTTGGCGGCACTGCTGCTGGGCGCCGTGTATGGCGCCTACCGGCAGCGCGTGCGCGCCCTGCGGCGCCAGCAGAACGAGCTGGAAAAACTGGTCGGCGAACGCACTTCCGAGTTACAGAGCAAGGAAATCGAAGTGCTGGCCCAGTCGGAAAAGCTGGCGCAAGTCAACAGCAGCCTGACGAAAAACGAGGAAAGCCTGCGCCAGGCCAAGCGCAAGGCCGAGGATGCGACGCGCCAGAAGTCGGAATTTTTGGCCAATATGAGCCACGAGATGCGCACGCCGCTGGCCGGCGTGATCGGCATGCTGGGCTTTGCCCTGCGCGACGAGCAGCTGCACGACGCCACGCGGGAGCAGATCCTGCGCGGCCAGGCCAACGCCCAGTCGCTGCTGGTGATCATCAATGACTTGCTCGATTTTTCCAAGATAGAGGCGGGCAAGCTGAGTATCGAAAATATCGACTTCGCGCTCGGTGCAGCGATCGAGACGGTCGTCAGTCTGTTCGAGGAGCAGGCGGCCGCGCGCAGCATCGGTTTTGCCATCGATTTTGCGCCCGACCTGCCGCCCTTCGTGGTGGGGGACCCGACCCGCTTGCGCCAGGTGCTGGTCAACCTGGTCGGCAATGCCTTCAAGTTCACCCAGCGCGGCGGCGTCAGCGTGTGCGTCGAACGAGCCGGCGTGGCAAGCGGCAGGGGCGGACGCCGTGTCAATCTGATCCGTTTTACCGTCAGCGACAGTGGCATCGGCATCGATGCGGACGCGATGGCGCGCCTGTTCCAGAAGTTCGAGCAGGCCGACGCCAGCACCACGCGGCGCTACGGCGGCACGGGGCTGGGCCTGGCGATCTGCCGCCAGCTGGTCGAACTGATGGAGGGCGAGATCGAGGTGGCCAGCACGCCGGGTCAGGGCAGTACCTTTGCCTTCACCCTGCCGCTGGCCGATGGCGTGGCGCCGCCGCTGGTGCCGCAGGTGGCGCTGGCGCCGCACAGTCACCAGTTGCGCGTGCTGTGCGCGGAAGACTTCCCCACCAATCAGATCATCATCCGCGTCATGCTCGAAGAGCTAGGGCACAGGGTCGACGTGGTCGCCAACGGCGTGCTGGCGGTGGCGGCGTGCGTGCATACGCGCTATGACCTGATCCTGATGGACGGGCGCATGCCGGAGATGGACGGCGCTACGGCGACGCGTTTGATCCGTGTGGGCGGCTGGCCGGACCAGCCCGTGCGCGACCAAGAACTGATGATCGTGGCCCTGACGGCGAATGCCAGCGAAGAGGACCGCAGTCGCTATCTTGGCGTCGGCATGGATGATTTCCTCAGCAAACCCGTGGACGAGGCGGCGCTGCATGGCTTGCTGGCGCGCGCCATCGAGCGCCAGCTGCAGCGCGGTTTCATGTTGCCGCGCATGCCGTCGAACGCGCCGCGCGGCGTCGCGCGGGGGCAGGCCGAACTCGATGCCCTGTTCGGCATCGCGCCGGCAGTTCCTGTCGCGGCGCCTTCCCCATCCATCCGCAGCGGCGAACTGCAACGGCGCATCCGCGTTGCCTTCGTTGCCGACCTGGAGGGACGCCTGCGTGAACTTGACGCCGCCCTGGCAGCGCAGGACAAGGACAACGCCGGGCGCCTGTTGCATGGTTTGAAGGGCAGCGCCGCCTATCTCGATGAAACGCAGCTGCACATGCTGTGCACGGAAATGGAAGAGGCGGCGGACGGCGGCCGCTGGACGCAGGTGGCCTTGCATTTGCCGCAATTGCGCGCACTGTTGGCGCAAATAGCCGTTTCGGGCAAGGAGATGTAAAATAGGCAATGCCGGCCATCGAGCGCGCGGTGAAACTAGGAAGTAGACGGCCAGGCCCCTGACGCTGCCGGCAATGGAGAAAGCAATGAAAGTACTGGTGGTTGACGATGATGTCGTGTCGCGCATGGTATTGATGCACCTGATCGACAGCTGCGGCGTGCACGATATCGTGGAAGCCGAAGATGGTGCTGCAGCGTGGGAGCAGCTCGAAGGCGGCTTGCGTCCGTCGCTGTGCTTCTGCGATTTGCGCATGCCGCGCCTGTCCGGCATGGAGCTGCTGCAGAAAATCCGCTCCGACAGCGCGCTCGATGCCATGCCCCTGGTGCTCGTGTCGTCGGCCAATGACCAGGACACGGTGCGTGACGCAGTGCAGGCCGGTGCTGCCGGCTACATCGTCAAGCCCTTCCAGCCGGAGCAGGTGCGCCAGCATATCGACGCCTGCTTCGACGTCTCCGCATTGCCGGCCGAGGCGCCGCGCGACACCTTGCAGCGGCTGGGTATCGACAGCGAACGCCTGCTGGCGTATCTGACGGGCTTTCAGGGACAGATCGACGCCGCCAGCGAACAGGTCGACGCCTTGCTGGCGCGCGGCGAACCGGCCCAGGCGCGCCAGCAGCTCGAACGGCTGCACCTCGGTTGCCGCACCCTCGGTCTACATGGCGCGGAGGCCGGCATGATGGCCCTGCTGCAGGCAGCGGTGCTCGATAGCGGCCAGATACAGGCGGCCCTGGCCGCGCTGGCGCGCAGCGTGGCGCAGCAGGCGCGCCGGCTGCGGAAACAGGACGACCCTGACTGAATCTGCTGTTTTCTGCTTGCCGGGAAAATACTTTAGGTTTAAAGTATCTGCTTCCGGGCCTTGTGCACGCGCCCGTCACCAGCCAGGATGAGCATGAGCAGCGACCCTTCGCCTAGCACCGCATCTCCCCAGGACGACTTTGCGCGCACGCACCTGCCGCCGCGCGCACTCTGGCCGCAACTGTGCCTGGCCTTGCCAGAGCTGCAGTATCCGGCGCGTCTCAATTGCGTCGCCGTGCTGCTCGATGCGGCCGTTGCCAGCGGTGGCGGCGAGCGCACCGCCATCCTTGCCGACGGCCAGCGCTGGACTTACGCACAGCTGGCGCGCCAGGTCGACCGCATCGCCCACGTGCTGCGGACGGACCTGCGCCTGATCCCCGGCAACCGCGTGCTGCTGCGCGGCGCAAATACACCCATGATGGCTGCCTGCCTGCTGGCCGTGCTGAAGGCCGGATGCATCGCCGTGCCCACCATGCCGCTGCTGCGCGCGCGTGAACTGTCCACCATCATCGCCAAGGCGGAAGTGAACGCCGTGCTGTGCGCGCAGGGCTTGCGCGGGGAACTCGATGGCTTGCCCGGCTTGCCGGCCATGCTGTGCTTTGGTGCCGATAACGCCGAACTGGAACAGCGCATGGCCGCCCACGATGTACCCTTTGCCGCATTCGACACCGCAGCCGACGACGTCTGCCTGATCAGCTTTACCTCGGGCACGACGGGTGTACCCAAAGGCACCATGCACATGCACCGCGACCTGCTGGCCATCTGCGACTGCTTTCCCCGCTCCATGCTGCAGGTGTGCGCCGACGATATCTTCATCGGCACGCCGCCGCTGGCCTTCACCTTTGGCCTGGGCGGCTTGCTGCTGTTTCCCCTGCGCTTTGGCGCGGCCACCGTGCTGCTGGAAAAACTCACGCCCGAGGGCCTGCTGCGCGCTATCGGCGCATACCAGGCCACGATCTGCTTCACGGCGCCCACCTTTTACCGCCAGATGGCGCCCCTGGCCGCGCAGCACGACGTGCGCAGCCTGCGCCTGTCCGTGTCGGCCGGCGAGGCGCTGCCGCTGGCCACGCGCGATGCCTGGCAGGCGGCCACGGGGCTGGCCATGACGGACGGCATCGGCGCCACCGAGATGCTGCACATCTTCATTTCCGCCACGGGCGAGGGCATACGCCGCGGCGCCATCGGCAAGGCCATCCCCGGCTACCAGGCGTGCATCGTCGACGACGCCGGCGTGCCGCAGCCGCCCGGCGTGACGGGCCGCCTGGCCGTGAAAGGCCCCACCGGTTGCCGCTACCTGTCCGACCCGCGCCAGCGCGAGTATGTGCAGAACGGCTGGAACCTGACGGGCGACACTTTCGAGATGGATGGCGACGGTTACTTCTATTACCGCTCGCGCAGCGACGACATGATCGTCTCGGCCGGCTACAACATCGCCGGCCCGGAAGTGGAGGAAGCGCTGCTGCGTCATCCGGCCGTGGCCGAATGCGGCGTGGTCGGGCGCGCCGATGCCGAGCGTGGCCAGATCGTCGAGGCGCACGTGGTGCTGAAGGACGGCTTCCAACCCAGCGACGCGCTGGCAGCGGAACTGCAGGACTTCGTGCGCCAGCAGATCGCTCCTTATAAATATCCGCGCGCCATCCGCTTCCTGCCTTCCCTGCCGCGCACGGAAACGGGCAAGCTGCAGCGCTTCAAACTTCGCACGGACACTCCATGAATATCGTCTGCATCGGCGGCGGCCCCGCCGGCCTGTATTTCAGCCTGCTCATGAAAAAGCAGAACCCGGAGCACTGCATCACGGTCATCGAGCGCAATCGCCCATACGACACGTTTGGCTGGGGCGTGGTGTTTTCCGACCAGACCCTGGGCAATCTGGCCAGCGCGGACGAGCCGACGGCGCGCGCCATCCTGCAGGCGTTTAACCACTGGGACGATATCGAGGTCCACTTCAAGGGCGAGACCGTGCGTTCGGGGGGGCATGGCTTTTGCGGCATCGGCCGCAAGCGCCTGCTCAATATCCTGCAGGCGCGCTGCGAGGAACTCGGCGTGCAGCTGGTGTTCGAGACGGAAGCGCAGGATGACCAGGCCATCGCGCGCCAGTACCGCGCCGACCTGGTGATCGCCAGCGACGGCTTGAACAGCCGTATCCGCACGCGCTATGCGGCCAGCTACCAGCCCGAGATCGACCAGCGCCATTGCCGCTTCGTCTGGCTGGGCACGCGGAAAAAATTCGAGGCCTTCACGTTTGCCTTCCGCCAGACGCCATATGGCTGGTTCCAGGCGCATATCTACCAATATGACGGCGATACGTCGACCTTCATTGTCGAAACGCCCGAACACGTGTGGCGTGCGGCGGGGTTGGACAGCATGAGCCAGGAAGAGGGCATCGCCTTTTGTGAGGCGCTGTTCGCCCAGGAACTCGATGGCCAAGGTTTACTGAGCAATTCGCCGCACTTGCGCGGCTCGGCGCAGTGGATCACCTTTCCCCGCATCGTCTGCCGGCAATGGGTGCATCACCAGGATGGCGTACCCGTCGTGCTGATGGGCGACGCGGCCCACACGGCGCATTACTCGATTGGCTCCGGCACCAAGCTGGCGCTGGAAGACGCCATCGAGCTGGCGCGCTGCTTTGGTCAGCATGCGGATAGTGCTGCTGGTACTGATGCCGCGCTGGCCGCCTACCAGCAGCTGCGCGCCATCGAGGTGCTGAAAATCCAGAGCGCTGCGCGCAATTCCATGGAATGGTTTGAAAACGTCGAGCGCTACAGCGCCATGGAGGCGCCGCAGTTCGCCTATTCCATGCTCACGCGCAGCCAGCGCATTTCGCATGAAAACCTGCGCCTGCGCGATCCACAATACGTGGCCGATTATGAACGCTGGCTCGCGCGGCGCGCGGGCGAACAGGCCGGCGTGGCGCTGCCGGACGTAGCCATGCCGCCCATGCTCACGCCGTTCAGGCTGCGCGGCGTGCTGCTGAAAAACCGCATCGTCGTCTCGCCGATGGCGCAGTACAGCGCCGTCGATGGCGTGGCGGGCGACTACCACCTGATGCACCTGGGCGCGCGCGCCATCGGCGGCGCGGGACTGGTTTTTGCCGAAATGACCTGCGTGTCGTCCGACGCGCGCATCACGCCCGCCTGTCCCGGCATGTACAGCGAAGCGCATACGCAGGCCTGGCGGCGCATCGTCGATTTCGTGCATACCGGCAGCGATGCGAAGATCGCCTTGCAGCTGGGCCACGCGGGGCCGAAAGGCTCGACGCGGCCCATGTGGGACGGTATCGACCTGCCCTTGAGGGAAGATAACTGGCCGCTGCTGGCGGCATCCGAACAGCAATACCTGGCCGGCTTGTCGCAAACGGCGCGCGCGGCCACGGAAAGCGACCTGGCGCGCATCGAGCAGGACTTCGTGCGCGCTACGCTGGCGGCCGCCGTCGCCGGTTTCGACTGGCTGGAACTGCATTGCGCGCATGGATACTTGCTGTCGAGTTTTATCTCGCCGCTGACGAACCGTCGCACGGACGAGTATGGCGGCTGCCTGGAAAACCGCTGCCGCTATCCGCTGCGCGTATTCCGCGCCATGCGCGCCGCCTGGCCGCAGGACAAGCCGATGAGCGTGCGCATCTCGGCCCACGACTGGGTCGAAGGCGGCATCACGCCCGACGATGCTGTGCTCATCGCGCGCCTGTTCAAGCAGGCCGGCGCCGACCTGATCGACTGCTCCTCAGGCCAGGTCAGCAAGCTCGAACAGCCCGTGTACGGGCGCATGTTCCAGGCGCCGTTCGCCGACCGCGTGCGCAACGAGGCGGGCATCGCCAGCATGGCCGTTGGCTCTATCTTCGAAGCTGACCATGCCAACAGCATCATCGCCGCCGGGCGCGCCGACCTGTGCGCCGTGGGCCGGCCGCACCTGGCCAACCCGGCCTGGACCCTGACGGAGACGGCGCGCATCGGCTACAGCGGCGCCGGTGCAGCGTGGCCGAAACAGTACCGGCCGGCGCAGCTGCAGCTGGAGCGTAATCTGCAGCGCGAGCGCCAGCTGGCCGCTGCCAACACGGGCCTGACCCCGCAACAGGTGGCCGCGAGGCTGCTGGAAGGATGACATGAACAAGGAGCAACAGGGCGGCGCATTGGCCGACAAGCACGCGCTGGTGACGGGCGCCGGCAGCGGCATCGGCCTGGCCTGCGCGGGCGCCTTGCTGGACGCGGGCGCCAGGGTCACCCTGGCCGGGCGCGACGGCGAGCGCCTGGCGAGTGCGCGCATGCAGCTGGAAGAGGCGGGTCACGCGGGCAGGGTGGCCATCTGCGTGCTCGACGTGAGCGTGGAAGCGTCCGTGCAAGCGGGTTTCTCGCAGGCCGCCGCGCATTTCGGCCGCATCGATATATTGATTAATAACGCAGGCCAGGCGCACGCCGCGCCGTTTGGCAAGACCGATGCCGCCATCTGGCAGCAGATGCTGGCCGTGAACCTGACGGGGGTATTCCACTGCTGCCAGGCCGCCATGCCGGCCATGCTGGAATCTGGCTGGGGGCGCATCGTCAATGTGGCGTCGACGGCGGGCCTGAAGGGCTATCGCTATGTCAGCGCCTATGTCGCCGCCAAGCACGGCGTGATCGGCCTGACGCGCGCGCTGGCGCTGGAAGTGGCGCCACGCGGCGTCACCGTCAACGCCGTCTGCCCCGGCTACACGGAAACGGAGATGGTGGCGCAGGCGGTGCAGAACATCGCGCGCAAGACGGGGCGCGGCGAAGACGCGGCGCGCGCGGAACTGGCGGCGGCCAATCCGCAGCAGCGGCTGGTACAGGCGCGCGAAGTGGCCGATGCGGTGGCCTGGCTATGCCTGCCCGCGTCAGCCGCCATGAATGGACAATCGATCGCCGTCGCCGGCGGTGAAGTCATGTAGACAATGGATAAAATGGATAATGAACGCGACCTTCCGCAGGCCGAACCGGTGCTGGATCTGGCCAGCCGCCTGACGCAGGACCACCACCAGTCGCTCAAGCTGTGGCTGCGCATGCTGTCGTGTACCGTGAAAATCGAAAACGAGGTGCGCACGCGCTTGCGCGCCAGTTTCGGCATCACTTTGCCCCGCTTTGATTTGATGGCCCAGCTCGAGCGCTTTCCCGATGGTTTGCGCATGGGCGAACTGTCCAAGCGCATGATGGTCACGGGCGGCAATATCACGGGCATCACCGACCAGCTGGAGCAGGAAAAACTGGTGCTGCGCGTGGTCGATCCGAAGGACCGCCGCTCGTACAGCGTCAAGCTGACGCCAGCGGGCCGGCGCGCCTTTGACGAAATGGCGCGCGTGCACGAAGGCTGGATCGCCGAACTGCTGCAGGGCGTGATGCCGGACGACAAAACCCAATTGATAGACCTGCTGTCGCAGATGAAGCAGCAGCTTAATGACATCTCCCTAAAGGACTGACCATGCGCCATCTACCCGGCCAGCCGCAAGACCTGCCAGGCAATCGTGCCAGCCTGGCCAACTACGTCGCGCGGCATTTTCTGTTTTCCGTCGATGCCGGCGTCGCCACCTTGACCTTGCACCGTCCCGAGCGCAAGAATCCGCTGACCTTCGATTCGTATGCGGAGTTGCGTGAGCTGTTCCGCGCGCTGGCGCATGCAGACGATGTCAAGGCTGTGGTCATCACCGGCAGCGGTGATAATTTTTGCTCGGGAGGCGACGTGCACGACATCATCGGCCCCCTGACGAAACTCGATATGCCCGGCCTGCTGGCGTTTACGCGCATGACGGGCGATGTGGTGAAGGCCATGCGCGCCTGCCCGCAGCCCGTCATCGCCGCCATCGACGGCATTTGCGCTGGCGCCGGCGCCATGCTGGCGCTGGCCTCCGATATCCGCATCGGCACGGCGCGCAGCAAGACGGCCTTCCTATTTACCCGCGTGGGGCTGGCCGGTTGCGACATGGGCGCCTGCGCCTTGCTGCCGCGCGTGATCGGCCAGGGCCGCGCCGCCGAGCTGCTGTACACGGGGCGCTCCTTGCCGGGGGCGGAGGCCGAGCGCTGGGGCTGGCTCAACCGCCTGGTCGAGCCGGAAGAACTGGCGCAGGCGGCGCAGCTGTTCGCCGCCGGCCTGGCCAGCGGCCCCACCTTCGCGCACGGCATGACGAAAAAAATGCTGCAGCAGGAGTGGAACATGGGCGTCGACGAAGCCATCGAGGCGGAAGCGCAGGCGCAGGCTATCTGCATGGCGACCAACGATTTCCACCGCGCCTATCACGCCTTCTTGGCGAAGGAAAAACCGCAATTCGAGGGCGATTAAGACGATGAAAAATACACGCGACACGACTTACCTGGACTGGCCGTTTTTCGAGGCGCGCCATGCCGAACTTGAACGCGATCTCGATGCCTGGGCAGCGCAGCACCTGAGCGATGCCCATGGCGCCGACGTCGATGCGGCCTGCCGCGCGCTGTTGGCGCAGCTGGGGCAGGGTGGCTGGCTGGCGCATGCCACAGGCATCGACGGCAAGATCGACACGCGCGCCATTTGCCTGATGCGCGAAACCCTGGCACGCCACGACGGCCTGGCCGATTTCGCCTTTGCCATGCAGGGCCTGGGGGCGGGCGCCATCGGCCTGTTCGGCAGCACGGAGAACAAGGCGCGCTATCTGCCCGATGTGGCCGGCGGCAAGCGCATCGCCGCCTTTGCCCTGTCCGAGCCGCAGGCCGGCTCCGACGTGGCGGCGATGGCGTGCGCGGCGCGCCGCGACGGCGACGAGTATGTGCTCGACGGCGAAAAGACGTGGATCTCGAACGGCGGCATCGCCGACTTTTACGTGGTGTTTGCGCGCACGGGCGAAGCGCCGGGCGCGCGCGGCATCAGCGCCTTCATCGTCGACGCCGACAATCCCGGACTGGAGATCGCCGAACGCATCGCCGTGATCGCGCCGCATCCGCTGGCGCGCCTGCGTTTTGCCAATTGCCGCGTGCCCGTGTCGCAGCGCCTGGGCGAAGCGGGGCAGGGCTTCAAGGTGGCGATGGCGACACTGGACGTGTTCCGCACGTCGGTGGCTGCCGCCGCCCTGGGTTTTGCGCGGCGCGCCTTCGATGAAGCGCTACGCCACGCGACAAAGCGCCAGATGTTCGGCCAGACCCTGGCGGACTTCCAGCTGACGCAGGCCAAGCTGGCGCAGATGGCCACCGGCATCGACGCGGCCGCGCTGCTCACCTACCGCGCCGCCTGGCAACGCGACCAGGGGCGCAAGGTAACGAAGGAAGCGGCCATGGCCAAGCTGACGGCCACGGAAACAGCGCAGCAGGTGATCGACGCAGCCGTGCAGATGTTTGGCGGCATGGGCGTAGTCAGCGGGCATCCGGTCGAGCGCCTGTACCGCGAAATTCGCGCCTTGCGCATCTATGAAGGCGCCAGCGAGGTGCAGCAATTGATCATCGCGCGCGAATTGCTGCGCGAGGCGGCCAACGCATGAACGGCATGAACAATGAGGGAAGCAATATGCAAGTTTTACAACCACCGGGATGGGCCAGGCCGCGCGGCTATGCGAACGGCGTGGCCGCCAGCGGACGCACGGTGTACGTCAGCGGCATGATAGGCTGGGATGCACAGGGCCAGTTTCACACGGACGATTTCGCGGGGCAGGTGCGCCAGGCGCTGCAGAATATCGTCGCCGTGCTGGCCGAGGCGGGCGCCTTGCCCGAGCACATCGTGCGCATGAACTGGTATGTGCTCGACAAGAAGGAGTATGTGGCGGCGTACCCGCAAATCGGCGTGGCCTATCGGGAAATTATAGGCAAGCACTACCCGTCCATGACGGCCGTGCAAGTGGCCGGCCTGATCGAGGATCGTGCCAGAGTGGAAATCGAAGTGACGGCCGTGCTGCCTGACTAAATTTCCTTCACGAAATATTGCTCTTTGATATCTAAATTATAAATATAAAAATACCATCTATCGTGTTATATTGGTAATCGTAAATGATGCGTTGTTTTACCATATTGATAATTGAGGTGCAAGATGCGGAACAATTTCAGAGCAGCAAGATGTGCGGTGTTGGCGATGTCCTGTGTGTGTCTGGGTGCCCAGGCCGATTCCGGTACGTCACTACTCACTCCCGCCTACCAAACGCAACTGGAAAACTGGCTCGGTGAAGGGCAGTTGTCTTTGAATAATATTTATACCAAGGCGGCCGGTGATACTTCGCTGGATTTTCACAAGGCTTCCGATGGCAAGGGGCGCACTTTTTCTGTCATGGAGGCAAGCAACAGCTCTGGGCAGACCTGGCTCGTGGGTGGATATAATCCGCAAAGCTGGAGTTCCACCGATGGCATGCATGTGACGATGGACGATAGTGCCCGCACGGCCTTCCTGTTCAACTTGACGAGCGGTTTCATGCTGCCGCAATTGAAGCAGTACTTCAATGGCGATGGCATCGGCAAAGATCAAACGTACAACAATGCCGATTATGGCCCTACCTTCGGCTATGGGCATGATTTGTATGTTCCGCGGGATCTGACGAACGGCGGCAGCTCTTTGCTTTACACCTACAATTATCTTGGACAGCCATCGACTGGCGTCAGTTTGCTCGATGGCTCCATCTGGAAGGGCTACGATGTGAGCTATGGTGCCATCCAGATATTTTCCATCAGTGCCGTGCCCGAGCCGGCGATGTTGCAGCTGTTGCTGGCTGGCTTGTTGCTTGTCGGTGCAGGCGCCGTGCGGCGCAGGAAATTCGGCGTGGCGCCGTTTGCAACGTTGCATGTCAAGTAAGGCGGCGCGCTTTTACGGGATCCGCAGTGTGGCGAAAATGGTACGCAGGGATGGCTGACTGCGACGGTGCGCGTGGTCGCGGCCGTGCTGCGCATACCGGCAGGCCGGGCGGGCAAGAGTTCGTCTCGTCATCAAGTTGAGAATAATAAACAAACATTGCCGTCAACAGCATAAACTTGCCATTACTGGCCGCTAAAGCGTTACGTATAAGCAATTTTATGGAATCGCACCGTGTTATTTAATTCATTTCCGTTCTTTCTGGTGTTCTTGCCGTTGGCGTTGCTGGGATATTTTCTCCTGTCAAAATATTCACTGCGCTTATCCATTATCTTCCTGTTGCTGGCCTCGCTGGCATTCTATAGTTACTGGGATATCGCCTATCTGCCGCTGCTGCTGCTCTCAGTCTGCTGCAATTTCAGCATTGGCCGGGTTGTCTCGACCCGTCAGGAGGCGGGCCGCAAGCGCGAGGCCAAGCGCTGGCTGTGGGCCGGACTCGCCTTCAATTTGTCGCTGCTGGTGTTTTTCAAGTATTTTGATTTTTTGATCAGCATTGTTGCCAACCTGACGGGGGCGCCATTCCAGCCCCTGGGCATTACCTTGCCTATTGGTATCTCGTTTTTCACCTTCACTCAAATCGCCTACCTGGTCGATTGCCACGCCGGCAAAGTCAAGGACTATCAACCGGAAAGCTATGGTTTGTTCGTCACCTACTTTCCCCACCTGATCGCCGGTCCCATCCTGCATCACAAGGAGATGATGCCGCAGTTCGTGCAGGCCGAATCCCATGTTTTCAGCCGCGGGCGCCTGATCGTTGGCCTTTCATTCTTCACGATTGGCTTGTTCAAGAAAGTCATTCTGGCCGATGGGATCGCACGCTACGTCGCTCCCGTCTTCGATCTTCATCACGCCCATTTGAGCATGCTGGAGGCCTGGGCCGGTGCGCTGGCATATACCTTTCAGCTGTATTTTGACTTCTCGGCGTATTGCGACATGGCCTATGGCCTGTCCTATATGTTCGGCATTATCTTGCCCATTAACTTTTTCTCGCCATACAAGGCGACCTCGATCATCGATTTCTGGCGCAGGTGGCATATCACGCTGTCCAATTTCCTGCGCGATTATCTGTATATCCCCCTGGGTGGGAACCGCAAGGGCGGGTTCTTGCGATACCGCAACCTCCTGATCACGATGCTGCTGGGCGGACTGTGGCACGGCGCCAACTGGACCTTCGTGGTATGGGGGGGCTTGCACGGCTTGTATCTGATCGTCAACCATGCACTGCGCCATCTGTTGGGCGAGCGCAGCAACCTGGCGGTACGCGCCGGGGGCGCATTGGCGACGTTTTTTGCTGTGGTGCTGGCCTGGGTGTTTTTTCGCGCGAGCTCGATCGACGTTGCGCTGGACGTGCTCCAGGCCATGTGTGGTGGCACGCTGACGCCCGCCATGCAGGAAAGCATGCTGGGTGTGAACCGCATCATGCAACTGAGTTCCTGCCTGTGGTGGCTAGGCGTGTGTGCCGCCATCGTCTTCTGCATGCCGAATGTGTATGAGTTGCTGGGGCGAGGCTTGCGCCTGTCGGCAGAGCAGCAACTGGAAAGTGGCCGGGGCAGCATCTTGCTCGGGGGCATGTTGATGCTGTGCCTGGTCTTGCTGGCAATTAGCGAGACGCGTGGCGTTTCTGAATTCTTGTATTTTAATTTCTGATAAATAATATGCGCTCCATATTTGCGATAGGCCTGGGTGTGCTGGTTACGGCACTGGCGCTGGAAGCGTTCCTGCAATGCATGCCGGTGGTGTCCGGCTTGCGCATCGAGCAGAGCAGTGAGCAGCGTCCGTATTCCCGATATCTGCCGCAGCAGGAATACGTGTATTCGCACGGCTGGGCCCTGGCGAATGCACGGCATGGGAAGACGAATCGGCAAGGCTTTACCAACTCGCCTGATTTCAAGGATGATGCTGCCGTTCTTGTCATCGGCGACAGCTTTATTGAAAGCTTGATGCTGGAGTATCCGGAAACCCTGCAAGGCCAGCTGAACCAGGCCCTGGGCGGCGGCGTGTATGCGGCTTCCGCCTCGGGCAACGGGTTTGCCGACGCCCTGGAAGTGTTGCGTCATACGCGTGCGCAGCTGCATCCGCGCACGGTAGTGATGTTTGTCGAGCCGATGGACATGCTCGATATCCTGGCGCCAGCGCAGCGGGGCCATAGCATGTTTGTCAGCGAGGGGAGCAATATCAAGCTGGTGCATGTTCCCTATGTCGAGCCCAATGCCAAGCGGCTGCTTGCCTATTCGGCTCTGGCCCGCTATATCTATTACAACTTGAAATTTCCTGACTGGTTGGTGAGCCAGTTGCACCGCAGCCCTCCTGCTGCTGCGCAGGATACGGTCGCCGGCGCGCCTGATGCGCGCCGTGCCGCCGCGCTTGAGTACTACTTGACGCAATTGCGCGCGCTGGGCGGCGCTGGCGATACCCGCATTATCTTCCTGGTCGATGCTGACCGGAACATGCTGTACGCGCCGCAAAAGGCTGTGCCTAACTGGAAGGCGGGCGATCGCGCATTTTTTATCCAGAGTGCAAGGCGACACGGCTATCAGGTGGTGGACATGCAGCCCGTATTCGCGCGCCATTGGGAGCAACAACGCGAGCGCATGGATTTCCTGCCGGTGGACGGCCACTGGAATCCGGTGGCGCACAAGCTGGCGGCACAGCAAATCCTGCCCTTGCTGCCTTCGGCATCGCCCGGCGTGCCAGCGCCATTGCGCCAGGTGGCAGGGCACTGAGGCGCTGGCCCCACGCACATGCCCGCTTGCCGGACTGTTAATGGCCGGCACTAGCCTGTATAATGCCGCTGCGCGTGTCGCCATCGTACAATGGATAGTACAAGGTCCTCCTAAGCGATTCAGGAGGACAGGTAGTAGTCGCTAAGTATTTGATTTTTATAGGAAGTAGCCCCTTCCAATCCGTCGAAATCCACTCCAATCCAAGGCACTCTTGGAACAAATTTGGCACTGGAGCACGGAAAAATAGTAGGCTAGATACGAGAACAGGTAGCCATTGCTACCTGTTTTCTTATGGAGTGTCGATCTGTGGTGTCCCCACCAGGAATCGAACCTGGATCTGATTCTTAGGAGGAACCTGTTCTATCCATTGAACTACAGGGACACACGATCAGCCACGCACTATAACAGTAGAACGAGTCCTTAGACAAGAAGTGAGTAGCGATGATCAACGAACAGCTTATTGATTATTTGAAGAAAAAAACCAAAGGCAAGTTGCTCATGTCTCCTGAACAACTGTCTGAAGAAATCGGTATCCCTACCAAACAGCAATCCAAGCTACGAAAAGAAGGCAGGTTTCCTATCCCCTTCAAAAACATAGGACGGCTGGTCTACTACTCAATCTATGACGTGGCTAACTTCTTGTTGAATGGTGAAACGTCACCTAGCAAAGACCTTGCGCAAGAAGCACCACCACAGAGCGCTATCAAGAAGAAGCCAGCCAAACGGTCAGCAAATGTGCAAGACCTGTCCCATATCTTCCTACTCAGAACCCTTGCTAAGTCTTTGGAAGAAAGAGCTACCGCTATGCTCCAGCTGTCTGAACAACTAACAGACTTTGCCAATAGGAAAGAAATGGTGGTAAGCTTTGAAGAGAAGTTTCCAGCCAAGGAACTATAGAACTCGTTTTCTTTTCGCGGTGGGAATAATTTTCAAGAAAAATCAAACTAAACTATTATTGGAAATATATGCACGCTAGATTCAATCTTGATCCGGGATCAAGAAACTGGGCAAGATACATTCCCACTGGTAAAATAATCCATGAGGCAAACAAGATAGTAGTTGAAACTGATCTAAAAATTTTTGAAGATGCGAGTGGGTATTTAAACGCAGAGGAAATTATAGCTAACTGGTTCCCTACAATCAAAGCAAATGTTTTTCTATCTCATTCGCACAACGATGAAGATGTTGTTATTGGCCTTGCAGGGTGGTTAAAGGAAGAATTTGGACTCAAATCATTTATAGATTCAACAGTTTGGGGATACTCAGACAAGCTCTTAAAGCTGATAGATGACGTTTATTGCCCAAGTCTCACTGGGGAAACTTATAACTATAGAAAAAGAAATCGCTCAACAAGTCACGTACACATGATGCTTTCAACTGCACTCATGGACATGATTGACCAATGTGAATGCATTATTTTCGTCAATACACCAAGCTCTTTCAAACCTACCGACTACATTAATAGACGAGGAAAAACCGAATCACCTTGGATTTATTCTGAAATCGCAATGACTAGAATGCTCAGGCAGAGATCGCCTAAAGCTCACAGACATCAATTTTCTCTAGACTCGGTTACCGCTTCACTAGAACATCTTAATGAAGGAAAAGAATTGCTCGTTAATTATCCAGCTGATCTACTTCATCTCACGCCTTTAAGCATTAATGATTTAGATGAGTGGTCAAAAAAAGAGAATAACAAAAAGAATTATGCCTCTTCCTTAGATACACTTTATCAGATGAAAAAACAACATGGCCAGTGACGAAAAAATTGCACACCTGGGATTCATTCAAGGTGTCATCAACAGGATGGTAGGGAACTCGTTCTTAATCAAAGGCTGGCTTGTGACTTTAGTCGCGGCAACATTCGCCCTATCGGCAGATAAAACTGATCCAAACTTCACATATTTAGCGGTTTTCCCAGTAATATTTTTTTGGTGGCTTGACGCTTACTTCCTACATCAAGAAAAGCTTTACCGAAAACTATATGAGAAAGTTGCGGACGACATAGAGAGCAGTGCTACCTTCTCAATGAATGCTTACAAATACAAAGATGAAGTTAAGCCTTTATATAGCGTATTCTTTTCGAAAACTCTAAGCATTTTCTACGGAGCAATCACTGCCTTAACAATTATTGTCATGTGGAAGGTGGTTAATCTGATAAAGCTCTGTTGATTGCCGCAATAAAAAAGCCCGTCATAATAACAGGCTTAATTATTCGTTAGATTCGGCACCACCCGGTTTCTAACAGTACACATCTTGACAATCCGAAAATTTCCAACATAAGTGTACTGCCAATAAAAAATCTATGATGGTTGATGCTTTAAGATTATCAAAAAATTAAATGAGCTTGCTCTTGGTAAAACAAGGGCATTTTTTATGCCCGAATGGAAGGTGGATTGATATGTTATATGTCGCAGGGCAATCCTTATAGAGAAATACACAATCATTAAACATAAAAAATAGATAAATACTATCTATGCAAAGAAGAACTCGCTAGAGATCTGTAGCAGTATTTAATTTTAGAAAAGCGTATTTTTTTCAACTACCTCCAATTGACAAAGCCGATTCAATTGTTAGCATGGAAAATAAATAGGAGAAACCATGCTAGACAAGATATTGAAGGGTTTAGGAGTTTTAGTTTTAATTGGGTTGTTTTGCTCACTGTTCATACCAGACTCCAAGCCGAAGGATACGCAGGTTAAATCCCTCTCAGGCACTCAGGCAACTGGCCCTAAAAAAGACCCACTGGCTGACTCTCTTCGTTTGACGGTGACAAAGATAGAAGGTGGAAATTACAACACGATTGCTAATGCTTACTCCGAGGCCGTCATGACCCTTGTAATTGAGAACGCCAGTGGGCAAAAGCTCAGTGGCTTCGCTGGCGACTTGATCATCAAGGACATGTTTGGGGACGTGGTAGCCAATGCAAGCTACAAGTATGACAAAGACATTCCACCAGGGACAATCGCCAAGACGATCACTTTACCTCTCAATATCATCGACAGACCAGCGCAACGAGTGCTTAGTATCAGCAAATGGACTACTGAATTTCAAGCAGTTACGATTTTGACACCATGAGCACTACCTTTGGCTTCTTTGCTTTTTTCGATCTAAAGAGCAGCATTTGCATGAAGTCTAAATTTATGTAGCAAAGAAGTAAGAAGATAGTTGACGCAGATTTTTATCCGTCATACAGTACAATCATCAACAAGAAAAACGACAATGTAGTGGCATCTTGAACCTTTCAAGCTACTACGGTCTAACTATCTAACGTATTTACTGGAGAAATTCATGGCAGAAGCAAAAAAACTCTCGTTGGCTGACATCCTTGCAAAACGCAAAGAGTTTGAAGATATGGTGGCCGCTCAGTTGCAATCGGAACGTCCTGCTGCCCTGGCAAACGTCCTGGAACAAATCGAGCTGTTTAACTTCACTGCTTCTGAACTCGGTCTTCATGCAGCGCCTGTCGCACGTGCTTCTACAGCCAACGCATCAAACAAAGCCGCTGGCACTCGCGTCATGACTAAGCCGCTTAAATCCACCAAGGGCGAAGAGACTGGTGTGTGGCTGGCCCACCCTCCAAAGTTCCTGGAAGCTGAAGGTGCTTTTGCAAGTTACAAGGCTGGTAAGTCTGTTGATGCATGGCTGGTCACTCCTGCCGACAAAAAAGCCAAAATCAACTTCTTGAAGAAGCTGGCAAGCCGTGAAGGTAAAGTTCCTAACAAGGACCAGTTGGGTGACATCACTGAAGCTGAATTTAAAGCAGTGTAAGGTTCATAGGGTAGTAAAATCAAGAGCACCTTCGGGTGCTTTTTTCTGTTGACAGCCTCAATCAGCCTACGAAGACATACCAATGAACATTGCGCAAGTAGAAGAAAAAGTAAAAACCCTTGTTGGCAATATTGATCAGGCTGAATTCCTGTTTAATCTGCTAGATTGCTACGGTAAGCCGAAGGCATCCATTACCCGTTTGAAAATCGTTGGAAAAGGCAGCTACAACCTCTCCAAAAATGCAGATGAAGTGCTGTGGAAAAAGCAAGTTTATTTCAAGGCCACCGACAGTGACAAGCTCCTGTCCGTCATCGATGAGATGAAGCATGCAGACATGGTTGCAAAGCACCAGCCACGCTTCATCATTGCTATCAATGATACTCAGCTTCTAGCCATTGATACCAAGACAGCAGACACCTTAGATGTCCCTCTGGCCGAACTGAACAAGAAGTTTGACTTCTTCCTTCCTTGGGCAGGATTAGAGAAGGCTCAAGCACAAAGCGAGAATCCAGCAGATGTCAAAGCCGCCGAAAAAATGGCGAAGCTGTTTGACCTACTCAGAGATAACAACGCTGCTACAACCACTCAGGAAATCCACGCTCAAAACGTCTTCCTGTCCAGGATCTTGTTCTGCTACTTCGCAGAAGATACAGGGATATTTGAGCCGCCAAAGCTGTTCACAAATCACATAGCTTCTCACACGGCTGTTGATGGCAGTGACCTTGACGACTATCTAAGCAAGATTTTTGATGTAATGAACCAGGAACACCGCAAAGGTCTTCCTGACTACATCACAGACTTCCCTTATGTGAACGGCGGATTGTTTGCCGACAAGCTGCCTGTACCGAAATTCAATCGGAAGTCACGTGCCATGCTCATCGAGTGTGGCGCTGATCTGAACTGGTCAGAGATCAACCCCGACATTTTCGGCTCGATGATTCAGGCCGTGGTTGACCCCAGTCAGCGGGGCAACATGGGCATGCACTACACGTCCGTGCCCAACATCATGAAGGTCATTGAACCGCTCTTCCTTAACGAACTGAAGGAAGAGTTTGAGAAGCACTCTGATAGCAAATCAAAGCTGGAACAGTTACTTCTCAGGCTTGAACACCTGAAGATTTTCGACCCCGCTTGCGGATCGGGCAACTTCCTGATCATTGCCTACAAAGAGCTTCGCACGCTTGAGATGGAAATCTTCAAACGATTGAAGGAGCTTTCCAAAGAAGGCCTCATTCCTCTGTCACGAATAAAGCTATCCCAATTCTATGGCATAGAACTGGATGACTTCGCCCATGAAATCGCCATCCTGTCGCTGTGGCTGAAAGAACATCAGATGAATCTGAAGTTCAAGGCACTCTTTGGGCATAGCAATCCTGCACTTCCTTTAAAAAACAGTGGAAACGTGGCTTGCGACAATGCGGCCAAAGCCGACTGGCTAAAAGTGTGTCCCGCAGAATCTGGGTATGAAGTTTTTATTATTGGAAATCCTCCTTATCTTGGTGCACGCTTGCAAGACAAGGATCAAAAGGATGACATGGAATCCACCTTTGGGGATGAAGTGGCCTACTCCAATCTTGATTATATTGGTCTTTGGTTTTACAAGGCTGCAAAATATATTCATCAATCACAGTCGCTTGCTTCTTCCGCATTCGTCAGCACTAACTCGATATCCCAAGGAGAGCAAACCGCGATCCTCTGGCCGTCAATCTTTGAAATGGGTATTGAAATTGGATTTGTGCACCAAAACTTTAAATGGGAAAATAATGCAAAAAATAATGCCGCAGTCATATGCGTCATTATCGGATTAAGGAAAATAGGTAGTCAACGTCAAAAATTTATCTACTCATCAGGAACAATTCGGACTGCAAAAAATATTGGCCCATACTTAGTTGATTCTGGAAATGATGTTATTCGCAAGCAAAGCAAGCCATTAGCAGACATTCCACCAATTTGCTTTGGAAGTATGCCGAATGATGGGGGAAATCTTCTTCTTACCCCAGAAGAGGCTCAGGATCTGATAAAGCGTGACTCTAGCATAAAATCTCTAATTCGGAAAACGGTCGGTTCACACGACTTACTTCATGGCGAAGATCGTTATTGTTTATGGTTAAACTCCACAAATTATAAATTCAACACTGAAATTACTGAGCGAGTTCAGGCCACTCAAAAATTAAGGGCTGCAAGCTCCCGAGCATCGACCAAAGCACTGGCACAGACACCCTATGCTTTCGGTGAAGTACGCCACCGTGACGGACCATCAATCGTCATTCCTCGCCATAGCAGCGAAAAGAGAAAGTATATTCCGATTGGGTTTTTGGCGAATTCCGAAATCATCAATGATTCAGCGTTTGCCATCTATCACGCCACCCCGCTCTTATTTGGAATACTATCCTCTTATGTCCATACATTGTGGGTCAGCACCGTAGGCGGACGAATAAAAACAGATTTTAGATACTCAGCCGCAGTCTGCTACAACACATTTCCTCTGCCAAAAATCAATCAAGCGCTGAAAGTATCGATTGAAGGGGCTGCACTTGCGATTCTTGCTGCTAGAGAGGCGTATCCTGAACTCACTCTTGCGGACATGTACGATCCTGGCAACGAGCCCCCCGATCTTCTTGATGCTCACCAAGACCTTGATCTGGCAATTGAATCACTCTATCAGAGCACCCCGTTTAAGTCAGATGAAGATCGGCTTGCAGCCTTATTTAAAACCTACAAGAAGATGACTGGAAGCAAAAATGCCTAATATCGTTGACGTAACCTATGGCCAAACTGGTAAAAGCACCAGCATCAATAAATATGGCATGCGGGAGATGCAAGAGCGTGCTTTTGAAGCTCGCAATGCGCAATACCTCCTTCTAAAAGCACCTCCTGCTTCTGGTAAATCACGTGCGCTCATGTTCATTGCACTAGACAAACTCATCAACCAAGGACTGTCCAAAGCCATTATTGCCGTTCCTGAAAAGTCCATTGGCGGTTCCTTTGACAGTGTGGAACTGAGCAAGTTTGGTTTCTTCGCTGACTGGACGGTAGAGCCGAGGAACAACCTTTGCACACCTGGGGGCGACAAGAGCAAGGTTCAGGCTTTCGTTAATTTCTTGAAGAACGACGCCAAGATTCTGATCTGTACACATGCCACGTTACGGTTTGCTTTTGAGGCCATTGAAGAGTCTGAGTTTGATAATGTGCTTCTTGCTATTGACGAATTCCATCACGTCTCTGCTGATGGTGAAAACCGTCTTGGCGAACTGCTCAGGACCGTGATGGCCAAGTCAGATGTGCATATCGCAGCCATGACAGGCTCCTACTTCCGTGGGGACAGTGTGCCGGTTCTGCTTCCCGAAGACGAAGCCCAATTCACCAAGGTCAGCTACAACTACTATGAGCAGCTAAACGGCTACACGTTCCTCAAGTCCCTTGGTATCGGCTACCACTTCTACCAAGGCAGCTACGTTAAGCGGCCAGAACCTCACATCCCTAGCGGCATCGAATCGGTACTAAACACTGACCAGAAGACCATTCTCCACATACCTAATGTGCAATCAGGCGAGTCCACCAAGGAGAAGCATGACGAGGTTGATCGGATTCTTGACTACATCGGCACCGTCACCCACCGTGATCCTGACACGGGCATTATTCATATGGTGCGACATGGCGACGGCAAACAATTAAAAGTTGCCGATCTCGTCCACGACGAACCCAATGCACGTGAACGCACCGTTGAATACCTTCGCCACATTAGCAAGCCAGAGGACATGGATCTGATTATTGCCCTTGGCATGGCGAAGGAAGGCTTTGACTGGAAATTCTGTGAGCATGCCCTGACGGTTGGCTATCGTGGATCACTCACTGAGATCATTCAAATCATTGGCCGCTGCACTCGTGACAGCGACAACAAAAGCCATGCTCAGTTCACTAACCTGATCGCCCAGCCTGATGCAGAAGACGACTTGGTGAAGCTGTCCGTCAATAACATGCTCAAGGCCATCACCTGCTCCCTGCTGATGGAACAAGTTCTGGCCCCCAACTTCAAGTTCAAAACGAAGCAGAACGACGACGACAAAAGCACCGACACCGAGATCAAGGTTCGTGGCCTGAAGGAACCAACGTCGAAGCGAGTAAAGGATATCATTGAATCCGACTTGAACGACCTGAAGGCTGCAATCCTTTCTGACGACAAGATCGTGAAGGCACTACCTGGTAACGTTGATCCCGAGGTCATCAACAAGGTTATGATTCCGAAAATCATCAAAATAAAATACCCTGACCTTAGTGATGAACAAGTTGAAGAGCTTCGTCAGCATGTTGTGGTTGATTCGGTCATCAAGAATGGTGAAATCAAGCAGGAAGGTGACAAGCGCTTTGTCCGCATGGCCGACAAATTCATCAACATTGACGACCTGCACATTGACTTGATTGATCGAGTCAATCCCTTTCAGAAGGCGTTTGAAATTCTGTCCAAGTCACTGACCACGAAAATCTTCAAAGTTATTCAGGATACGATTGAAGCAACTCGTGTGCAGATGAGTGATGAGGAAGCCGTCTTGCTTTGGCCGAAAATCAAAGCATTCTTCACGGCGCAAGGCAGGGAGCCGAACATTAGTTCTTTGGACCCTCTGGAACGTCGTATGGCTGACGCCCTGGTCTACCTCAAAGCCCAACGCAGACAGCAAGGGGTATAAGTCGTGGAGAAGGATTCACTTCTAAAAATTCTGCAAGACGATGATTTGGGCTTACTCAACATTAAGCCCAAGCGTGCTGCTATCACTGTGGATGAACGACTGCTTCAATCGTTCCAGCAGATCAATGATTTCTACCGTCAGCATGGCAAGGAACCAGAGTCCAACCCGGCCGACATCCTTGAGTTCCAACTCTTCAACAGGCTCAAGGGACTACGGGCCAGCAAGGAGAAATGCGAAGCCTTACAGGAGGTTGATGAGTTTCACTTGCTCACCTATATGGAGCCAGCCAAACCCATCACCTCAGTGGCCGACATCTTCGCGGACGATTCGTTTGGGCTACTGGACAACGAAGCGGCCAGTATCTTTGAGCTCAAGCACGTCCCAAAGTCTCCTATGGACATGCCTGAGAAGATCGCACAGCGCAAGCGTTGCAAGGACTTTGAGCAGTTTGAGCACCTGTTCAAGCAGTGCCATTCGGAGCTGACCGCCGGCATTCGTGAAGCACGCCAATTCACTGGGGAGCAGCAGATCCAACCTGGTCACTTCTTCGTGTTGCATGGGGTCATGGTATATGTGTCAGAGGTCGGAGAGAAGGAAGTGAAGAATGGCAAGGTCAACGCACGCCTTCGCTGTATCTTTGAAAACGGCACCGAGTCCAACATGCTGCTTCGGTCCCTGGCTACGGAACTCTACAAGGATGCGACGGGTCGCCGTATTCTGGATCACCACGAGAAGGCGCTTGAAGCTCTAGAACAGATTCAAGCAGGCGACAAGAAGTCAGGCTACCTCTACGTACTTCAGTCCCTCAGTCAAGTGCCAGAAATCGCAGACACGAAGAACCTCTACAAGATTGGCTACTCCACTGTTCCAGTGCAGGAACGAATCAAGAATGCTGCGGAAGAGCCAACCTACCTGATGGCCAAGGTGAAGGTCATTGCTGTGTTTGAGTGCTACAACCTCAATCCCCAGAAGCTGGAACTGTTGCTCCACACCTTTTTTGGCAGTTCCTGCTTGAACGTCGACGTCTATGATAAGCAAGGTAAAAGGTTTTCACCGAGGGAGTGGTTCATAGCACCTCTGCATATCATCGAAGCAGCAGCAGTCATGCTGATCAATGGTGAGATTGTGAATTACCGATATGACCCTGATGCTCAAAGTATAGAAGAACGATAAAGACAGTTAAATAAGGATGACAACAATGAACTCTCAGCTTATTACGCTCTACCATTTCACCAATAGACCAAACATTGAATTGATTCTCAAAGAGAATAATATCAAGGCAGGCCTCTATCGCAAAAACGGAAAACTTGAAAAAGGCTTAATCAGCTTAACCACGGACATAGATCCATATGGTCATGGTCTAACTGATGGGCGTGAAATATCGGTTCCACAAGCGAAGCTACTTGTATATGGGACAGAAAAAGATGATAAATATTTCTGTGTTGATAACACAGAATTTTGCATTCGGCTATCAATTCCAATCGCCTCTGTGATCCTTGCATCAAGTATGCACGACAAGGCTGAGTTAGATCTATTAGAAAAAACAGGGCATCTTCCATGCTCAAGGCACGCCAGCACTGCAGAACTTGTACATGTCGCAAGTCTTCTATCAGCAGGAAAAATAACAGGAAAATCTGCTACTTGGTGGTATCACAAGGGCGATCTGGCTTTAGGTTTGGTTCAATATGATGTTCTTCATAAGTTGCAGAATGGTAGTTACTCTCTTTTAAATAAAGGAGCAACTGGCGATATTGATCTGGCTCCCATTCAAGCGCCATCAATATTTGCGTATTCTTAGGAACCGGCACTTTTTTCAACTCATCATTTATCATAACTTCTCCTTGATAGATAATTCAATGTATTAAATTTAACTTTTAAGTCAAGTATATTCTGGCTATTATTCTTCTTATTGGATTAAATAGAACGACAACTAAGGAAGCAGGATGAATGATAAGCAAGTTGCGGAACTGCGGAAATTTCTCAGTAAGATTACCGATCCCAAGATCAGTGCATTTATTGATTTGAAGAAGCTCTGCCAATCTGGCATCTACAACCTCGCAGTGCAGATGGCCACGGAGCATGCGATTGAGCACAAGAATTACATGTATTTAAACAGTATTTTTGGTTTGATAGATGACACGCCATATGCAATTAACTTCATCACCGCTCTTCGGCCAAGGCTCAACTTTACCCTAACCGATACCAAACCCCGTAAGCTCAAACATGCGACTCTTCACCAAGTAACACAAGCTCCAAATCAACCTACGGCCAAACCGATTGCCGTTAAAAATCCACCACCTAAGCAAGCAAAGATATACGACAATAAGCGAGAAGTGAGTGAGGACGTGATGGACTCACGACTCATGCTACCTGGGAGTTATGGGGCGGGAAGAAGACGATAAAAAAGTATGTTGATTTAAACGAAAAACTCCCCTAGCTCCTTTTTTCCTCTTCTGCACTTGGTCACGTCAGTGAGAGTGCTTCGCCACTCTTCTGGCAAACATGCATATAGTGAAAGACCATCCGACGTGGAGATGCATTAATGATTCTTATTGTTAGGTTTGGGGAATTTACAAAAAATCGTGTAAAGTGCTATCTATCGTCAAACCATTGAAGGAACTTATGCCTACTTATCAGGAATACCAAGCGAAAATCGCTGAACTGCAACAACTTGCCGAAGCTGCACGCAAGGACGAAATTGCAGGCGCCAAGGCAGAAATCGCCTCTATCATGAAGACATATGGTCTGAGCATTGAAGACCTGAAAGATACCAAAACGAAGCCTGTCAAAGCTCCCAAGTCAGTCGCTGTAAAGTATCGCGATGATGCCACTGGCGAAACCTGGACAGGTCGTGGACGTCCTCCACGGTGGCTCGATGGCAAAGACAAGAATCAGTTTCTAATCAAGTGATTCAGGGGCAACGTTTACCCTGGCTGAAGTATCTCCAAGCCACTAGGTAAAATGCGAAAAGCACCTACGGGTGCTTTTTTCCTTCAAGAATATAGGACGGCTCATCAGAAACTGTGCTGTTGGGTATGTTTAAATGGATTAAGAACGTATAAAAAATAAAAGGCTAGTCAGTTAAGACTAGCCTTTTATTTTCGTTAGATTCGGCACCACCCGGTTTCTAACAGCACACCTCTTGACAAATTAAAAATTTACAATATAAGTGTACTACCAAAAGCAATTTAATAATAGTGTATTAATATAAATTTGTCAACAATTAATTTTATGAGTTGCTCTTGGTAAAAAATCAAGGGCATTTTTTTTGCCCAGAAAGATAGATTGAAGTGTTATATGTCATTGGGCAGCGAGAGTAATCAAGCGATTAAAAAGACCCCTTACTCAGCATCGTTCAATCTAGGAAGAAGACAGAATTTTGAGAAAGCTTGTTCTTCGTTGCGCTACAGAGCGACGAACAAATACAGAACTTGAGTGATTGGGAACTAATTGGCAACCAGGAAGTATCCTGTGATCCACCCAACAAGCAATTTCAATATTCTGGAAGTATTCAGTTAGTCATTTGTGTGACGAAAAGAGCATGACTCATAAAAGTAAAGTAATTTGGCGAAACAATTACAGCGATACGGCATAAGATAAGTCCGAACAGTAGAAGGTGAGAATCTACTAAATTAGCCAAATGAAACGAGTCCAATAGCACAAGTGCCACTATGCAGATAGTGGAGCTTCTTTCAAAGCTACTGACGGCAGATTATTCGTACCGATCTGCCACAAGCCAGATGTTGGATGGTGCGAGCAAATATAGGTTTAGGCTTACTTCTTTAAAAGGAAGGTCCTGGATACCCTGCACCCTACCGTTAGATTGGTAGAAAGAAACCAGGATTCGGAAAGGTTGCTAACAACCTCACGGGCCGCAGTTTAATTGAATAAACTCGGGACGAGCAATATTGCTCTGGAACTCAAATTTGTTGAGAATTTTCCAGTTTGCAAGGGATAAGGCTTTGCCGCAGTTTCTTAAGAAACAAGGTAAAGCAATGTACTATCTATAAACATATTAATTAATCATCATCCAAGCAAAGATGATGATGACTCAGTCAAGCAAAGAACATTCTCGTAGAGGTTCTATGAAATAGAATAAAATGGGAAAGCGCAAAAACTTGACAAAATCCTTTAAATTTCATAAATTTCATATATAAATAAGATAATAAGGATTTATATGAATATTGCAGAAAGAAGAAAGCTAGAAGCAGCAGCAAACAAACTTCTTAAAGGATCAGGAAAGAAGTCTAAAGCAAAATACCCTGGAACTAACCTGCCGTTTAAGATTTTCACACAAACTCAGGGTGCATTTATTCCCAATCACGTTCCCAATTGTATTGAGATTTCAAAATTGGAAGACATCAATAGCCGACAAAATAAAGGCAGGTATGAAAACTTGCCAAACAAAACCTATTACAAAATCAATCTAAAGACCCCTGGCATCTATTTTTACCAACACATGGAGATAGTGTTGCGTAAAGATTTCTATTACAAACCAGGCAATTCTGGATTTTTCTTACTTACTATTGATGGAAAGATTCAGCCATTGACTGATGAAGAAGCCCGCGAAAGATTTTCCAAATAATTATGGACAAAACCCATTGCTCAGCGCCGTAGCGTAGACGAATAGTAGGTTTAAATCGTATTTAATAGACTTTATCGAATAGGTGCTCCTACTTAACAATACACAAAAAAATACGCCTGTATTGCACGTATAACCCCTAATGGATGGTTCTCCCGTTATTTATCATATCAACTAAGCTTGTCCTGTTTCGATAGCCAAGATATAGCATTAAGTTAATTGTGGTTCATTGAAGTCAGTGGCCCGGCTGGGAGCACCTACTTCATTTGCTGCGCAAACAAAGCAGGGAGAGGTAAGCCATGCAGCAAAATGACGATGAGCACCCACCTGATGCTCATAATCTTAGCCAATGCCAATGATCGATCACGTAAGTGTAGAGTGCTACGACACTCTTCCAGGAGATCATGCAACGGTTATAAAAACTCTCTTCCTTACATCTTTTTCTTCTTCAGGTTTCTGTAAAAGTTCTTATCTATGGGATCAAATTCACCCACCTTCTCAGAAGCTGCTTTGATCTCTCCTGCCTTTTTGAAGACAAAAGGAGCTAGTATAGTAGCCGGTGGTATTAAAGATAGAAATGCAAGAAATCTTCTTACTTTAAATGCTCCTTTTAAGACTCTATCATCTGATATCACATCGCCGTTTTTAGCTTGTACAGCACAAAGGAACTGGTGCTTAAAATGAGTATTGAAATTCTTTGAGTCAGCGAACTGAAAAGCTCTGCCAGTCTTCATAGCAATCGCCATTTTTTTGTTCATAGCAACACTTTCAAACCTAACTGTCTCTTGATCATTTTTTATCTCAACATACTCATAGACCAAGAATTGTCCTTCATTAGTCACAATGCCATTACCACATAATTGACCTGTTATTGTCTTTAATATTTCACCCATATTTTTCCTTTTCATTGTTCTTCTATTTTGACAAAACAATTAAGAAAGTCAATCAGGGTTGACGTTTCGAAGGCGCAGCGAAACCTGAGCGTCATCGAAATCGAACAAAATTCTCATGCAAAAAAAGGTTATTATTGCAACACAAATATACTTAATGCACCACAGCCGTCTCTCGCCAATCCGTTTCTGGAAAATACCCCACCTCTTACAAGCAGCGCTGGTGGAGCGATTTTCGATACTCAGATCGAAAATAGACGCAAAATTTCGCGTTTCTCTCACGATGTGGCGTACAAATATTGCTTTCCGTTTCGTTTTTGTTATAGTTGACTCATCAATTGGAGAAAAGCATGAGCACACGTCAAACAGCAGTGATTAATGGTCTTCTGGCTGAGAACATTGGCAAAAACGATTTGGTCCGCTCTTACGAGTCTAAGTCACACGCTGCTGAACGCCGGGCATCTGATGCTGAACATAGTGCTCGCATGAATGAAAATTCAGCTAGGGTGGCTGATATTTTGAGTCTCCGTGTGGAGCGACTTGAGAATGAACTTCGTGAAAGTAAGAAAGAAGTACAAGCACATAGAGAGCTGCTTTCCCGCCCTATGAAGGAAATCGCAGACGTGAGTAGCGACTTCAAGAAGACATACGAGATCCAACAGCAGATGCTGGCTGAGTGGATCATGGGGCAAAAGGCATATCGTGAGACGGCCATGCAACTTGGCATTGCTTTGGAAATGACTCCAGAACAAGTTCAAAAGGTTGCGGCTCCTAATTACAAGGCAGTGCTTGAGAATCGCACAGAGCACGGCAACGACGCTACCACCAGTCCTACCCTTAGCACCTATGCCTCAGCAATCCTGGAAGCCCGTAAGAAGAGCGGCAAAGCATAATTTTAACTCATACACTAAAGCACCTTCGGGTGCTTTTTTCACTCATCGCTGTTGACTTTATCTTTTCATTTCATATGTTGATCCTAAACAGGAGGACGGCATATGAAGTGGTTTTCTAGAATACTTAAATTGATAAGAAAGATTTTATCTATGTCTGACCATAGTTTTATTCCCCGCGATAAAGTCACTCAGTTAATTGATATTCGTCAGGTAGTGGCAGGATACGTAATTAAGACTTCCGATGGCACCAAGATAGCTATCGCCATAAAAATTAACAACATTTGGTACTCAATCGCTTTTGATGCCTCATTGGATGCGGAGCTTAGTAAAGCTCTTGGTTATTCCTATTCGGAAGTTTATATTGACGAATGGGCTCAACTCATTTTCGAATATGGAACTATCCTAGAACTCTTGGACAAAAAAGTAATGGAATCTAAGCCTAAGGTAGGGAATAAATTCAATCCAGCCAAAAAATGAACAAGGAAAATAATCCGACGACATCCCCTTATTCCTTGTCCGAAAAAAAGAAGCACATTGAGAAAATTTGGGAGAAAATTCTTAACTCAGAAGCCAGTAAAAATTTCCTTGATGAACAGATCAAGAAAGCTGAAACTATCTTAAACCTCAAGACCAAGTAAAAGCACCCCGAAGGGTGCTTTTTTTATTCCTCTTGTATATCTTTAGGTGCTTCTTCGGGCTCAACCTCCTTCTTCTTTGCCACGCTTACTACTCCATAAGCTTTAGCCATATGTGCCATCATTGCAGGTCCATCATTAGGATTTTCGCTGACTGCTTTATTGAATACATCTTTGAATTGTGGGCCAAGCGCTGCACTCGCTTTCTTCAGATCACTGACAGCCTTTACTGCTTTTCCATTGTCTATCCCACCAGTCTCATTGTTAGCCACTGACCGAATGTAGTCACCGGCGCCTTCGCCAAACTGCTCCGTTGCGTGAGCAAGTAAAGAGTTTGTCACGATCCCTTTAGAGATCTCACTCACAGCCTCCTTTGCGCCACCGTAAGAAGCGAATCCTTCACCTGCTGAGGTTTGCATAGCACCAAGAAATGCAGCCCCTGCATCCTCTCCATGAGGCTCTAATGAATTAACAGCATTGGTCAAATGATGCATCTTCTCCTGGCTTTCAAAACTATCAATATTGTCTGCCGTAATACCCATCATGGAAGCTACCTGATCACCACCGCCACCACCTAGAGATTTATCCATACCAGCTTTAAGACCGTCAAATTCTTTTCTGTTCTTCAAGCCTTGAAAATCCTTATTCTTCGCCTCATTAGCTTCATTGTCTTTCTTTGTTTTGAAATTCTTACCAATGTCACCCAACTGTCTTGCACCATTTTGCATACTTTGAGTAAGTCCACGTCCAGCAGTGAAAGACGCAACTGCTGCAAGACTGCCTTGTGATCCTTCGCCCATCTTACCTGCATATTGCCCAAGCTGATCTCCACCACCACCGATCCATCTCATAAGCTCATCAGGAATAATATGCATCAAGCCAAATGTCTTTTTAATAAATGAAAACATTATGCCTACATAGATAGCAGTACCAGCAATCATACCTATAAAAAATCCAAGACCTTTACCGTCACCTTGACTAAATGAGAATACCTGGAAGAAGACTTTATTGATAAATTCACCCATTACAGAAGAGATCACTATCGCGGCAATAAAACCAAATATTGCCAAGCATGGTCTTAGAAGAAGCCCAAGAACCATCATATATCCATTTCCACCTTTACCAGTCAAATCGTCGCCGTTTGGGTGAAGGTGCATAATTGCCCATAACGGTGCAGCAATTATACTAATTACAACAGCGATCAGCCATCCCCCTAAGATTCCTAGCCACATCATGAACGGCAACATTGGTATTAAGTAGCTCGCTGTAAAAGAAGTTGCAGCCAAGGCCATGATTGGCAAACCTAAGAATCCTATAATGATAAATAATGCATTAGATACCGTTGTAGCTATCGCAGACGCTGAAGGAAATAGTGAAGCAATACCAGCAGCACCAGTTACGCCAATGAGTGTCAGAATCATTCCTGTCCAGAATGCTTGAAGTCTGGAACCCATTTCGTTGATAACTATGACTGGATGCCTCGTGTCATTTTTCAAGTTATACAGATCAATAGAAGTCAAGCCGCGAGTAAGTGCATTCATGATGCGCCCACTAAATCCTAACTCTTGGGTCGCTTTAGAAGCCTGGTTGTCCTTCTTAGAATTAATTGCATTAGCTGCTGAACCATAGTCAGGGTTTCCAGCAGCAATGACCTTCAGTCCAGTAGCTTGCAGCGATTCAGCTTGATCATTGAATGCAGACTTTGAAAACTTGCTATCTGGCACCGCAGCTAAAGCATTAGTAATCTTGTTATTGGTCACAACGGTGTTCATGAAGTAGGCACCTGCCATGAACCAACCATACTTATGAGCAGATTTTGTAGTGTCACTCGGTAACATAGCAACCGCGTTAGCCGCTGTCTTCACAGCAGCCATGTAGTCCATAGTTGCTACCTTTACAGCTTTCGCATAAAACTTCCCAGCACCTTCAACATCCAGGTTGTCTCCCTCCTTAACAAGCTCCTGGGCTGCTTTTTCTGCCACTACAATCATTGCCGCTGTTGCAAGCTCATGTGTTTTATTGATTAGTTGAATATCAGTTGGCTGGAACAAGTCATCTAACGGACCCAAATATCCTCTGTTTGTTGTAGTCGGACCATCGGCCACAGATGAATTCTCAATCTTTTCCCCAAATGTCACTTCGCCACAATCGTTCTTTGACCAACCTGAAGCGATACCTTTTTGATCACCAAAGTTGTAGGTTCTATTGCTATCGTCATACACCGTAGCATAGTTATATCGGCTTTTTATCGTCAACACACTATCAGTCTCTCCGACAGCTTTCTTATTAGACTCAACACAGACCTGAGCCATGAAAATATTTTCGGCTAGTAACTTCACTTTGTCTTCAGTGTTTTTATTGATACTCAAATTGGCTGATACACCGGGGGTTTGCATGTATGAGTCCCATACAAGATCGGCCAAGCCAATACCTTGCAACACTAACCACATGACCATTTGCTGCATCATGCAGTAACCTCCAGGCAAAACTGGTAGCACCAGAGCAGTCCCAAGCGAATAGCGTATTGGTATCCAGACAGAGGAAAACTTCTTGCCTAACATCTCTCCATCGTGCGCTGTTCCCAAGGTACCCGCTAGTAACGTGTATGTAGCAAGGATGCCGCCAATGAGCAAGATTGCTCCATTAAATGTTGAGACGGCGCTGCCAAACGCATCGTTGCCGCCGCTAGAGACTAGTGAGCCAAATATCTGCCCGAGCACCTTTACACTAATGTCGTCGGCAACTGGCTCAAATGGGCCACTTGCAAACGCCAATCTTGGCAACATCGTTACCAAGAATAAAATCCACATCTTTTTCATGTCTACTCCCCTTTTTTATATTTATCTTATTAATTTACAAGACAAAAAACAAAAGGCAAGAAAAATTGCATTTATACCATTAATATTAGATGCTGTAGGCTGGGGTTAGGAAGGCTACGACCTTCCTCCGGGATATCAAGCAGGATAATAAATTCCACTCTTCAATGACGATTGCCCAATAAAAAAGCAAACGGATAAACCGTCTGCTTAGTAAGCCTTACAACCTGGGGAGTCTCTTGCTCATCAATCAATCTAATTGAATATATGCAATTGTCAATATATTTATTAAATTATTTTTCCATTTTTCAATAAGTAAATTCATTATTAATTTATGCATGATCTTCACCTATAGTGTGAAATATTCTAGAAATCAAATATCAGGAATGAGCTAAACGTCAAACGTTAGGTTACTACCTTTGAGTGGCTGTACAAAATTTCCTCGCTAAAACATAATACTCACCATACAGCGACGACATACAAACAGGTAAGAAATTACCTACAGCGATTAACCCACTAACTGCCAACTAAGCGGATGGTCCACTTAGAAGGAGGGAAAAACATATGACATAAACTAAAAAATAAAGGAATAAATATGAATATCACCGAACAAAACTATCTTCTTAACATCGACGGCCAAGCTGGCATCAAAGCAGTTGCAAACCAGTCCATTGACTTGGTGCTTACCGATCCTCCTTATGGCATTGCAAGCAAGAACAAGCTCACAATGGTAGGTGGAAAAATCGTTTCCACCGAAGACGCATGGGGTCACGACTTCAAAGATAGCTGGCCGTGCATTGAAGCCTACTATGAATGGCTTAAGCCCTTCATTGCTGAGTTCGTCCGGGTTCTCAAAGACAACGGCTCCCTTATCCTCTTCTTGGACCGTAAATATACTGGATTGATTGCTCACTACATCGAGCGTGACTTCCACTTGAACTTCAAGAACAAAATCTACTTTAAGAAGAAAAACCCTATCCCAAGTACTGGCTGGAACTACAGGTCCACTATCGAAGAAGCCGTGTGGTTTACGAAAGGCAAACAGTACACCTTCAACTTCGGTAAGCAGTCCGAAATGACACAGGTCTACGAGGGTCCCATCGGTAGGAAGAAGACTAAGCATCCAACTGAAAAATATTCCTGGATGATTGAGCCCCTGATCAAGAATCACAGCAAGCCTGGTGACGTGGTGCTCGATGCCTTCGCTGGATCAGCCACCACCCTGGTAGTAGCTAAGAAACAGGCTAGAAATGCCATTGGCTTTGAGAAGGACACACGGTTTTTTGAGATGGCCAAGGCCCGCATCGAGGCAGAGCAGCTTGAGCTTATCTTCACCGAGCCTGGGGATGACGCAACTATCGTGGGGGAGCTCGATAAGCTCATGGATGAAGAAATGACCGACCTGGTTGCGGCATAAGGAGAGCAGACATGAAAAATATTAATTGCCTGCAATACTGTATCAATGGAATGAATGACAGGATTTTCAGCTTCGCCAACACCAAGGAGGGGAAGAACCTCATTGCAGTCTACAAGAAGTTCTTCTTCACTCCTGAAAACCAAATCAGGGAGCTTCTGATTGCCTATAACAGCTACTTCATGGTTCAAGCAGCAATGCAGCTTAGTGGCAGACCGAAGACCCCAAAGGCTGTGACTGAGTACATGGCTTCTGAGGACTTCAGCAAACTGCAAGATGAACTGGCAAAGACAGTTCAGGATAATTATCCAATGCTCATGTCTTGCCTGAAGAGAAAACAAAAGCGAAAGCTTGAAGCATTGTTTGCATAAAGCCAAAGCACCTTCTGGTGCTTTTTTCTTTCCTAAAAATTTGACTATTTTATTAATTTTAATAATATATATTTATATCAAAGGAAAATAATAATGAAAACAAAATCAACAATAAATATTGCGATTGGTACATTAGTTTTTTTAATCATAAGCCTCAATAGTTCACATGCCAAAGAACAAACTGCAAGAATGGATTGTGACTCAACGTGCGTTGTTCCATCTGGAATGTTAGACCTCATTCCTAAAGCACATACATTCCCAGCCACGCCGACCGTACCTGCTCCAAAACCTACTTGCGGTCCTTCTGGGGGATCGATTCTTCCAGCGGCACCTAGTACATTTCTTTGTTCCTCTGGAAATCCAAGTGTAGTTTTAAGTACAACCAACGATGGTGAAACTACCTATAAATGGACTTGCAGCAATACCAAAGGAGCAGCCTCTTGCATGGCCTATAAACGAGAACCAGGTGTGTGCGGAGCGAGCAATGGCACCACTATCTCATCGACTCCTGACATGTTATGCGCAAGTGGAGATCCAAGCAATCTAAAATTGAATGGGAATCAATATAGCTGGTTCTGCACAGGTAACTACGGTCCGAAGTCTTCATGCACTGCCCAACTCTACACACCACTACCACCTGCATGTGTTGAACCACCTACTCTTATTCAGTGGGGTGGTTTCAGTTGCACATCCAGTAGTGGCCCTATACTCTCTATGTTGGCAACTAGAAGTGTATCAACAGGGACCTTATTACCATTGAGCTCTTGGGTAGAGGCACCCGGAAATCCACAGGTACCATCTGGCTATAGCTGCTCTGCACCTCAACCTACTGGAATCTCTGGAGGATGCTAATAGTAAACATACACATAAAAAATTAAAATCAAAAATCATCAACGATTGATTTTTGATTTTCCCACATTATCTTGAATATATAACGGCTTATGAAGTTCACAGCAGATGATTGCAGAATGGATTTTGGCCCAACGTGCCTACAAGGAAACGGATACCTCTTTTGGTCTTTTGGTGGGTAAAACATCTGAGGAGCTAACGGTGATCACCATTTGCTTAGTCACGTTAGTGGGAAGGCCCGACCTTCCTTCCGATAGATCGCCTGCAACGAGGGGCAGCCCCAATCAAAAAGCACCCGGAGGTGCTTTTTTTTATACCTGATCAACAATTGTTGGTATTTGTGGTGGCTCACCATCCCTCTGCACCTGATCTGGGCTGTTCGCGTCAAAGTCAGATCTATCTTGACTTGCCCCACCCTCTAACTAGACCGACGCTCTAGTGCGCTGCCTTCACCTTGATCTATGCCCTGTTATCAGTCAAAATCATATGAATTTAACTACTACTACCTACAGTGATGACCAATGACAGCGTGAAGCAAAAAGCAAAGCACGAAAAGCTGAAGAAACAGATTGGTTCCAGGATCAAAAGGCGACGGGAAGCGACCGGCTACACCCAGGACATGGTGGCTCAAAGGCTTGGTATAGGAACAGCAGCTTATGCAAGATACGAACAGGGGACGGCAGAGCCGTCGATCACCAGGCTATCCGACATGGCCGACATCTTTGAATGTGGCTTGGACGAACTGATCATAGATAGCAGCGTTCGCGTTGAAGATCAAGCCAAGCGTATTTATTTGGCATTGGAAGACGTTTCGGTCTACGACCGCGAGAGCATCATGCAGGTACTAGAACAGGTCTGCAAGATCGCTTGGAACAAGTCCCGAACAAGAAAATTGCCAGTGGACATCTAACTGTCCAGAACCAGCGATAAATTAATAAATATAAATCGTTTCGCCTATGCATACAAGGAAGCTCTCTCATGGAGCTTTTTTTATTGCACTCACAGTCTTGATTTCTTCCTTCAATTTAATAATATTAATTATTATGGAGGAAATATGAAAAAAATCAATGAAGCAGTAGTGGAGAAATCTATTCCAGTAACAAAAAGAGGTGGAAGAATAGTTTGGATGTTAAAAAATTTTATACATCGTCAAGATGGCCCCGCGATTGAGGATGTAGATGGTAGCCGAGAATGGTGGATTAATGGAAAACTTCACCGTGATGATGGTCCTGCCTTTGAATCTGCTAATGGTAGAAAAGAATGGTATCAGCACGGAAAGCTCCATCGTGATGATGGCCCCGCGATTGAAGACCCTGACGGTATGACTGAATGGTTTTTAAACGGCGTGGAATACACCAAATCGGATTTTCCGCTTAACAAGGTCAAGAGTGTCCAGTCCGCGCTTGAAACACTTGATGATAGTCAACTTAGTGATGTGTCAAACATTGTCTCAGCTATGCTGGCACTGAGAAAAAATTTAAACTCAGCAGTATATACTAAAAAACTAAAAAAAAATTCTTAATAAAGAAAACTTATTTTGGTATTTTTTTCATACCTATAAATTCATCATACTTTTCATTGACTTTACTCTTCGCTTCAATAGCATTGTATAGTTTAATGGAGAGTAAGTATGAAAAATGGAAGACATGTAGAGTTTGGTGATGTGTATTGGTATCTAAACGGCACCTTTCACCGCGAGGATGCACCCGCCATCGAATATCAAGACGGAACAATGCTCTGGTACGCCAATGGGGAAAAACATCGAGAAGATGGTCCCGCTTGTGAATTATCAGACGGTTCTAAGTTTTGGTATAGAAATGGACTACGGCACAGGGAAGATGGGCCAGCAAATGAATACTTTGACGGAACAGTATCATGGTACTTGAATGGAAGACAATATCTGGAAAGTGAATTCAATGAAATAATATCCAACAAGAAATTATCCAGATACACAGGCGAAATCATTCCTGCTGTTGAGAAAAGCGTCAAAGAACAACGTTCAGAAGTATCAAAAGAAACGAATTTCTTTCAAGATTCAAACAACAATCTAAAAGATAGTAAGCTAGGCAGTCCAAGCATGGAGCTTGCTTTTGACATCAAAGATAAGTTAGCAAACAGCAACGGCTTGAAGAAAAATAAGTTTTTGAGACTTGGCATGGGTGCATTAATGACAATGGGGGCTGCATTTCATAACGCTGCTGTCGCAACCGATCATGCTGTTGAATTCTTAGGAACGAAAGCAAAAAAGTATCTTCCAAGATCTAAATATTCTTCCGATCAACATGACAGGCCTACCATCAGAAGTTCTGCTGAAACCAAAGAGACGATTAGCGATCTAAGAGAAGATTTTATTAAACAGAAAAAAATACTTAAAATTGATAATTCTTTCAAGTTAAAGCGATGAAGATTTAAGACATGCAGACCACCTAAGTGGTCTTTTTGCCATTAAAAATATTTTAGAAAAAAAGCTAAAAATATTATCAATGAAAGATATTTATTTCTCTAATCTTGCCCTTCAATGCGATCTCAACCTTCTTCTCAGTCGTGAGGATTTTTTGATTTGTGACGTCACCAACTAAAATTTCACTTCCGCCACCATCCGTGTAAAGAAGATATATTTCTTGCAAGCCATTGGGATGGTTTTTTATCTTGAAGATAACTCGGTCATTTAATGGATACAAATCACCATATAACTCAACAAATTTCATCTTAAATACCTTTCTTCGATAGTTGGTTTTTCGTCTAAAGCTATTTCTTTTCTTTATTTTCCTGATACTCATGTTGCTCTCCTTTTAGAGAACAACTTACAAAATCATTTAACTCTGTCAAGATCTGTAAGCCAGAACGCTCCGACGTTCTTCCAATACATGAAATTCTCTTTGGGGGCTGGCGCCAGCCAAGGGGCAGCAAACTAACTATAACCCCTATTATTGCCTAGAAAGTGTGACAATGGGTGGTCAGGTCAAATCGATTTCCAGTACGTAGGCTGGCACATGCTTACCATCATGAAAAGCCTTTCCTGCTGGGTAGTCCTTCCTCACCAATGTTTCAGAGAACCACGACAGACTTGCGCCAGCGGCGAACACTACCTCGTTCTCATGGCCAAGAGCCATACCCTTACGTTTGTACGCGAACGCCTTTGTCGCGGACTCTGCAACTCGTATGACGAGTAGATCGATACGCCCCGCTTCGTAAGCCTTGCCGTTGTGGTCTGCATTTCTCAAAGCCACTTGAGGACAGAGAGAGGTCGACAACGGCCTATCCGTGACCAACGAGGTTCCACCTAGCCATACTCCCGCATGGAACAATACCTGCCCTGGTGGGAGGTAGCGCCCGAACTCGTTGATCTCCTTGTTTACCTCATATGCATCGTAATGGGGGTAGCTGCTTTTGTATTTTTTAAGCCCTGGTGGAGTTGCCCTTGGCATAGCTAGGCGCCACTGGTTATAGTTGTGATCGCAGTCCAAGGCATTATTGACATGATTCCCTAATGCGCCATCAGCCCCTACTTTAGCCATATATATAGCCGCTTCAAATCCGTTAGTAACGGTAGCGATTAACCTATCGTTTGTGCGTGCATACATCGTCCCAGTTCGACGGAAATCCTCTAACATTTCTTCTTGAGTGGCATCTCTGGTGGTCCACACTTCAAACGGCTGGCTGAAGGGATCAACTATCGGTAATATCATGTGCACTATCCTTGTCTCATTGCTGTTCTCTAAATTATGCCATATCCATAGAGCAACAAAAGCAAGTCACGTGACCTGAGTCCTTTGAAAGTAAAAAAGCACCCGAAGGTGCTTCCCGATTCCTCAAAGTTGATTCAATTTACCGCTTCAATCGTTGCCTGCTTTCCTTGCTGAATAATCTTCACCGTCTGACCAATCCTGAAACCCACATCACTGGTCGTGATCGGCACTACCGCACCGTCAGGCATCCTTACCTGCAAATCCATGACGGATCTCAGCTCTTCCCTTTTTCCAACCTGACTCCCGGCCGCAGCACCAGCGAGAGCACCCAAAACCGTCATGGCTTTCTTGCCATTGCCCTTGCCAAACTGATTGCCCAACACACCACCGGCCAAACCACCGACTACAGCGCCAGTCGGGTTTGCATGCTGCTCCAACACTTGGCGAGGCTGTGCCGCAACGACCTGGCCGTAGATCACCAATGGCGGTTCTCCACGAACTGCTGCACAGCCTGTCAACACCAACACCATGACCAGCAAGCCATTCCTTGCGGCGCCAATACATTTGCCTCCATACCCTTGGTGCAGCTTCTTCATAATTCCCCGTGCAGTTATCGTTCGTCGAAATACCTTGCCAACCGGCCAAGGCATTATCAACTCAGAACTTAAACCAAATATTCAGAATTGATATCCAACTTTAACGTACGTTCTTCTTTTTCGGGCTGAGAATTTACCACCATAGAACGAAATAAACGAAGAAGATCTAAACGGCGAGGATCACCACTTGGGTTTAACACCTCTAGACGTTTCACCTTCGTCAAAAAAATCTTTTCTCAGAGCTAAAATTCTGTTCTCTACAACTTTCACTGACTTGCCGTAATAACCACTAACATAGGCAAGCTTCCTGGAGTCAAACGGCTTCGGTAGGAAGTCTTGGTCTGGAATCTTGATCCCATGCCGGTACCACTCCGTTACGCCGTCAGAACCTTCCACAGCCGGTCCCTTCATACGATGCAGCTTTCCCTCTTGGTACCAAGCCTTCGCTCCACTGCCAGCTTCTACGGCTGGCCCGTCAACACGGTGTAACTGACCGTCCTTATACCAAGAGCAACTACCGTCTGCATTGACGACTGCAGGACCGCCGATACGGTGTCTAAGCCCACCAACCCACCATTCCTTGGCACCATCTCCCCATATGACTGCTGGACCATCTTCTCTGTGCAACTCCCCTTGGTGATACCAGGATTTTGAACCATCACTCTCTATACACGCAGGGGCATCTTCTCTATGCAGTTGATCATTAAAATACCAAAGTTCCAAGCCATCTTCTTCATATCGTCCATTCTTCAAAGGGGAATCTCCTAATTTACCCCTAGAACGAGACTAGCGTATTGCAAGCAAATATCAATAGAAATCCAGTATCGACTTTAGCGAGATTTTGAAGTTACACACGCAAGATTTTACTCTTCAGCCAAGCAATAAAAAAAGCACCTTCCTGGCGCTTTTTATCTTAACATTCCACCGCTACACCAGTAAAAATCATATGAATTTAACTAAAAAGAGGTAATTAGGGAGAGGGTAGCGTGAGCAAAAAGTAGTGAAAAATCCTCACTAATACCTGCTACCCCAGCCTACTTAGCAACGTCAAACCTCAGCACCTCTTCAAACACCTTGTTTCTGGCCTTCGCATCTTTGATCAATGCGCTAGCTGGCATGACATACAGGTGAAGAGGTATCTCACTATTCAAACCAATCGAGAAATCGTTATAAACGACTCTATCATTCAAAGAAAAGACATCCTTGAATCCAGTTTGCTTCATATCCCTGTAGAACGCATCATCAATTTCTACCACTGAGAAAGCAAAAACCTCACGCACTGTTCCTATCTTTTCGGCAAGCTCACTGGCATAAAGCCTACATTGCATTAAGGCTTTATTATTTTCAAAAATGTCGGCCCCAGGTTTTTTAAATTCAATGATCACAAGCTTATTAGGATGGTTTTCGCTGTCTTTTGAGAAAAATACTGCGACATCCGGGCGACGCTGTTGTTTGACTTCTACCGAGTGTCCAACATCCTCAATGATCTTCGCCAGCGTTTCTTCGCTGTAGATGTTGGAATAGGACAAAAATTTATCATCCACCAGCCAAACATTGTTCTCTCTAATCTCACTGCCGTCTGTGCGCTTTGGAAGGATAGCGTTATGTAATGCATCTTCAGCACTAGTAGGGGGCATACGAGCAAGCGAGTCAATCACTAATGCTCTATGAACAATGAAACGAGCCAAGTCCTCACTGGCAAGGTGCGACACATCATCTAACGACACAGGCCGTCCACTTTCCAACGCATCAATAAGCTGGTCTTCTTTCCTGGCTTGTTGAGCTCTGTAAGTCTTGACGACCTCATCAGCATCAAGCAACGCAGCATTGCCTCCAAGTGAATCTAATTTTATAAATGGATAGTATTTCTTGAGTTTTTCAATATTATCAATCTTAAATTTATCAATATCTCCTTCAGCAGATTCATTAATCATCTTCATGCATTCCTCGTGAATACGAGGCGTCAGTTTTTCCCGACTAATGGGAGACACCATATCTGTATCCTCATCCGTCTTAGGAAGTTCAAGGCGTTGACGCTCAATATTTGAACGATGATTAAAGTAGTCGGAAGTGACAAAAATCAGATGGCGGCAAATGTCAAAGCGTTTGCTAATTACATACTCTTCAATACACAACTGGTCAGCGCAGAGCATGGCAACAATACCCTTGCGAGGCGCATCATCCCTAAACAGGTAACATTTGAACTTCTCACCTTCGACGTCAAATTCGTTCTCAAGCTCAGCCTCAATTGAGTCACCAGAAAAAACATATACCTCGTCAAAAGGTTGGCGTGAATTATGTGTAAATCTAAGACTAATGGTATGACCAGCTTGGTGTTTTAAGAACAAGATCAAGCGTAAATCGTCGCATATTGAGTTAACTAATTTCGTTACTTGCGTGTTGATCTTATCCTTTAAGTCCATGAGCATGATGCTTGTACTTCGTGCACCACCCTTTGGTGACTTTTTCACGTCATCCAGTTTGAACTCCGGCGTATATGGGAACTCTACAAGTTCGTGCTCGAGCTGACTTCTTATTTGGACAGTTTTGGCGTATTTAAGAAAAGCAAGACGGCCAACGCCTTTGCCGCCAATGTTGTCCTTATGGCTGGTACAAATTTCGTCAAAAAAGTTCAGGTTCTCACTGGTAAAACCTACACCGTCATCAATGATAGTGATCGCCTCCAGACTACGGCGTTCTTCACTACCAGGTGAAAGTTCTTGTTGCCGCTCTGAGAAATGAAGATCAACAGAAATGTTGTTGCTTTCAGCATGAATGGCATTGGTCAGTGCTTCACGAATCACGTCACGTGCACTAACCCCACCTCGGTAGTGTTCAGCGATAAATTTTCTTAAGTTAATTCGTGCCACTGTCTGCCCAATTCATCAGAGTTCGCAAGCAATGCCTGCCGTATAGGTTAGCTGAACTAGCGTCAGCTTTCACAGTTTAACTCAGGCCCACATGGAGTAGCAATCTAAAAAATAGCACCCGAAGGTGCACTTGTTAAATTTATGGAATCAATAAAAAACTGATACAATCAAATTATCACTATATGTATCTGGTTTTATATATTGACCTGAATTTACTTTTCCATAAATAGTATTGGTTTGTACTTCACCACTTCCTTTTCCACTCCAAATTGATCCACCATCTCCTGGTAGACCATTCCCCCATAATGCCACTCTACCTTCGTCAACATAAAGGTTGTAGCTCAATTTGTCATTGTTCCCGGTAATTGTGCCAACCATTTCGCGTGATCTAATCTCTCCAGAACTACCACTGCTAAGACCTAACTTATATTGAACAGACTTACTACATGTAAAACTGATGGTTCCTGTTGCATTTACGGCATCTGCTGAATTAATGGTTCCAAAATTCACATTTGTCGATGTTACAGAGCAACTTGAGTTCATTACTGCATTTGCTTGGAAGTTACTCGTCGTACTTCCAGCCATCGCAGTGCTAGAAGCAAAAGTAACAAGTAACGCTGCTAATATTTTTCCCTTTTTCATTTATATTTATCCTTTTTTATAGTTATATTTTAATACTAACAATTGACATTCACAAGTCAACATAAAATTATTGCAAATTAAACACTAATTCATGCCGGCAACATAAAAGCCAAACCCCACTTGGCACAGCGCAAGGCAAATGCTGGCATTGCATACATTGCTATGTCCCATCCACAGCCTCAAAACCTTACTCACGGCTGATACGCCAGTGAGAGTGCTTCGCCACTCTTCTACACATGAGGTCCCTTGAGGGACCGGCGCAAGCCAAGGGTGCTTCTTGAAGGTTATTCACCTTCCTCATCATGCTCCGCACCCTCGTTTCCCTTGACCCTAGCCAACTGCCTTTTGAGCTTATCCCTCTCCTTTTTCATTGCATGGAAATCCTTAGCCAATTTTAAAACCTCTCGCTCAAGTGATTCTTTCTCATCGGCCCATTCTTTGGTTTGCCTCTCAAGCTTTATTTCGTTGCTTTTAGCTCTAAGCATAAACGTCAAAAAGGTAGTGTTGAAACTAAACTTACCTCCATCGTCTATGACTTCCAAAACGTTCAAAGGAAGATAATAATTCAGAGGCTTTTCCCCACATGCTTTTAAATATACCAACCTATCGTCAGGCTCACTCATCTTGATCGCCTCCACGATCTAAATTGTTGGAATCAAAGAGGCTGCTATCAACATCACCTGAATTCTTGACCACGTTCCTAAGACCTTCAAACTTCTCATGCTCTCTCTTATTCAATCCATCGAGAAACCACTTCTGCTTCATCTGATACTCAATATCTTTATCAAGTAGCTCTTCAATTCTTTCTTCAAAACTCATCCCTTTAGTGGCATAAATATACTTTGCCTGCATGTATGTCGCTCTGGAAATACGCGGACCTATCCGTACCGTACCCTTTACAGCTTTAATTATTTCTTTTGCCATGATTAATTCTCCTAATGGTTCCCAAATCATTTAAGCGCAAGCTTTACTGAAGTCAACCCCAGTAACTCATCTTCTTTTTCTGGCACTGAGTCATAGCCGTCATGGATAAAAAATAAAATTACACAATCAGTTCATGTCGCATAGACACATATATGTCGCATGGGATTTATCACAAATAGAAATAACTATTCATTGCGCTCATGTCTCATAGACACAAACATGTCGCATGAAACTTAACGCACACAGAAATTACGACGCATTGGCCTCATGTCTCATAGACACAAGCATGTCTCATGAACGTGAAACCACATAGGAATTACAACACATTGGCTTCATGTCGCGTGGAGTCATCCATGTCTCATGAACACGATTACACATAGAAATTATGACTCATCAACATTAACTTCCATATAAATTATGACTCATTAATATTACTTCCATGCAAATTCTTATACATGAAATATTTACTCATGAGACGTGAGTAAATTTGACATCCAAAATCGTTACGCTAATCTTTAAAGGAGGGTCGTTACTCCTACCCCCTACAAACAGGAAAAAACAAAGAAATTTAGTTAAAGCAAGGTCAATCAATCCTACGTTACCCATTTCATGGCTACTTTAGGTTGAATATTGTGGGTTTCACCCACACCCGCTGCTGCCGCGAGGCTCGAAAAATTAACAATAAGGATCGTTAAATGAAGTATAAAAAAAAGAATATTGACCCTAAAGTCAAACAACGCTCAGGACAAACCGGCGTCGAAGCCAATAAATCAAAACGAACTAAGCGTTTTGAAATCAGATTCACACCTGAAGAGTGGGCCGCTCTTCAAGAAAGAGCAATCGAAGCAGGAGCTTCTTCTACCGCCATCCATGCTCGCGCCTTGCTTCTACCAAGTAATCACCAGGCTAACAATGAGACAAAGGTAGAACATAAGCTTCGTATTCAGCTTCTCGCTTCATTGGGAAAAATAGGTAGCAATATCAATCAGATTGCCCGTGCTCTCAATCGCATGAAGGTTTGGAACTCTACAACACAGGGAATGTTCGAAGAACTGACAAAAATTCAAGATGGCGTTTCCACCATAACAACAATATTTAAGGAACGAAAATGAAGAACGGAAGATATGAAAATGTTGAAGCGGTCTACTGGTATTTGAATAACCAACTACACCGTGAAGATGGTCCAGCTATTGAACGTCTGAGTGGCACCAAGGAGTGGTATCTGAACGGCCAGAGACATCGTGAAAATGGCCCTGCTGTTGAATCAGCGAACGGCACCAAGGAGTGGTGGTTTAACGGTCAGCGACATAGAGAAGATGGACCTGCCGTTGAAGCTTTAGATAAATCCAAGCATTGGTATCAGCATGGAAAAAGACATCGTGAAGACGGCCCAGCCTTTGAATGGTTCCATGCCAAAAAATACTTCTTAAACGACCAAGAACTCACAGAAGAAGAATTCAACCAGTGGCTCATGAAGAAAAAACTCAATGAAAAACTTCATGCCACCTTTGAACCAAAATCTAAAGAGAAGAAGAAAAAGATATGAATGTCACCATTTTTTCAACTGGCAAAGGAGGTTCTGAATCAGCCGTTAGATACCTACTCAGTGACACCGATCATGAAGGCAAGAAACGCTCTATCCTTCCTGAGATTATTTTTGGCGATCCACTTACCTTTGAAGACATAGCCAATGCTACCAACAGGCTGCACAAGTATACTTCGGGTGTCGTCGCCTTCCGCGATAACGAATCCGTGACACCTGAACAGATCAACACAGTCATTGAAACCTTCCGTTCGACCTTCATGCCTGGTCTGAAGGTGGATGAGAACTTTGCAGACTTCTGGGTGGCCCACAGGGACAAGGGCAATCTTGAGCTTCACTTCCTGGTTGCCAACACGGAACTGACCACCGGCCAGCAGCTCAACATTCATCCACCTGGTGAGAAAAACATAGCTTTTTTCAATGCATTCTCTGCCGTCATGAACGACAGCTTGGGCTTCGCCCAGGTTGTGGCCGATCCTCTCAAAATCTCTCTTAAGCCTTTTGAGGCCAAGTCTCCAAACGGCAAGAAGGATAAGAAGGCTAAGAACGACTTCGCCAAGGTCCTCCACTCAGAAATCACCAATGGCTTTGTCAGCAATCGCAACCAACTCATTGGCTTCATAAAGCGTAACGGTGTGAACGTGGACAAGGTAGGCACCGACTTCATAACCGTGCGACTACCTGGCGCACAGAAAAACACCCGCTTGAAGGGGCCACTGTTTGCCAAGGACAGCGATTATGCAGCAATCGTTGCCGATCATCACCAAGCCAAGATCCCGAGGTTTCTGTCCCCTTCTGAAGCCCAAGAACAGAAGGACAAGCTCGTAGCAGGAATCGAGGCCAGAACAGCTTTCAATCAGCGTCGCTACCTCACTCCCAAACCTGGTGCGAATCGCAATAGAGCCACTGCCAAGAGCTCGCAACCACGTCCTGATACCAAGGACAAGCAAGTCAAGGAACATCAACCTGGCAAGGACAGCGCCGGCACTTTGGACAAGCACCTAGTCACATTGAAGGAACAAGCAGATCCTGCCACGACTGGTCCGCAGGCGAACCTTCCACACCGAGTAGCACGCCGCAACGACGATAAGGAGCAGGCCAGCACGTTACCTTCAGTCATGGGTTCGGCTCTTGGTGGATTGGAAGCGCAGATAGGCAGCATGTCCATGCAGTACCACAGCCTGCTTCTTATGCTGGCAAGCGCAAAGGGGCCAAGAGCTTTCAAGCTCAAGTCCCAGATTATGATCATAGAACAAAAACTGGCAGCATTAAATCTTGAGCTTGAGAAAAAGAAATTACAACTCATCATAGATCCACAAGTCAAGCCAATATAAAAAAGCACCAAAAGGTGCTTTTTTAATCAATCAGTTCATTTTCCTACACTACAAGACTCGGAATAGTTTCCATGAGGTTGTCCTTGACTATCATAGCCTTGACAAACCCATATATGTCTAGTTTCATCATCTGCCACATCAACGAATCTTCCAAGTGCGCAACTATTTTTTGCCGGGCCACAATGACCGTAGATTACAGATACGGTTGGTAGCTCTGCTGGTTTTTCCTCCACAGGCTGATACTGAGGAATGTCTTGCGTGACGCTAGGGACTATAGCTGGAACAGGAGTATCTTTTTTGGCACTGCAAGATTCTGAGTAGTTGCCATGAGGCTGACCTTGTTCGTTATACCCCTGGCAAACCCATATATGCCTGGTGGCATCATCTGCAACGTCAACAAATTTACCAGTCGCGCAACTATTCGATACCGGGCCACAGTGACCATAGATTGCAGTCTGCTGTTGTACAAACTTATTGCCATATTGCTGCTGTGCTATGTTGTTGTTTTGGTTGCATATGTTCTCATACAACCCCAAAAATGGCTGAGTAGTAGGTTTTGGCTTAGAGCAAAGTTCAAAAGGATTTGATACTGCGCTGTTGTAGATCCCAGATATTGAGGCACCATTTTGAGCCCAAGCACAACTCATCAAACAACCCAATACTAGTAATATTTTTTTCATCTTATCTCCCTGTTATTTTTTCTACCATTAATATACAAGGAATTTTTAATAAATCAAATTTGCCATTACTCAGTTAAATTCATATGATTTTAACTTGACAGTAATCTGACTCCTGCTATATGTACAAAAACAGGAGAGGTCATGATCAAGAAAAAGAACAATACATATAAGCACATAAAAGACAACATCACAAAATTAACACTCATTCAGCAGGCAACGAGCATATCACCAGAAACACTAACAGCAATTTTTCTCTCCACTGTCGAAGAAGAAAATCTTCACATAAGGAAGAAGACTCAAGAGGGATACTGGAATTGGGACTTAGCAGACAAAACAGCTTACAAATACTTCGGAAGGCAGTCAGCAAAATATCGCAAGGAAATGCAGTCTAATGATAGCTTTACAGTTATGCTTGAATTTATAAAATCAGCATCCTTGAGCAAAGGATACTTCGGGCATAACTATAACGAATTAATAGCTCACTATCGAAATGAGGAAGCGAAACTAAAGAAATTTTCACGTAAAGCTTTCATTGAGGCTCACCCAATCACGCCAAGCATGTCACCGAAAGAGAAGGCATTGAGAAATCAAAGATTGGGAAAAATCTCTGTAGAGCATTGGATAGGTGATATTGTCCATTACGACTACTTCAATCAAGCACCCGGATTCATGATGGAGAAAGTAAAAGCCGCCATTGACGCCATTAAATTGTATGTAACGAATCTTCTCAATGACAAGCAATTAGACATCGATCTCATGAAGCTAACAACCAACCAAAGGCTCGAAATTAAACTACAACCTAAACCACAGGTAGCGAAGAAGAAGGTGATCAAGATATAAGCATTCACCACCTGGTAAAAATCCACTTATCCCAGTCAGAAAATGCCGGTAGGCCAGAACGCCGCGACGTTCTTCTAAGCTATGAGGTCCGAGGACCGGCAACAGCCAAGGCGTCAGAAGTCAGCTCAAGTCCGCATTGATTGCATTGCGTTGAGAAGGTCCATCGGATCAGGTGGGTTAGTTCTAGCAAAGAATTCAGTACCAACAAGAATTGGTTGATATTGAATGTTGTATCTTGCGTTGAACTCAGCCGCTCTTCCAATTAATATCATGTCATTAAAGTGTTGAGGTGCTTTATAGTGTTTTACCAATCTTGGAGGAAGTGCCGCATCAACAATGGTGTCACCACCCAAGGATACCCATGCATGAACATTCTGTGCTCCTTCTAAGCTTTCTGTAGAGAGAACTTCTGCTTGCAAGCTCTCCAACGTCACTTCAAATTCGTCAGTGGTATTAATGATGACGTTTCCGAGAATGATGTTGGCTTCAATACCACGGCTATTAAGCATTGCAAAAATATTTGTAGATAAGGTCTGGCAAGAATTTCCCCAATAGCCAGGAACCGCCATATTCAATATCCCCGACAGACGACCTAGCAACTCAGATGTAGCACGCAAAACATCATCTTGAATCTGAGCTTCCACAGCAATCAGAGGAGGGCGTGTAAAACCTAACTTCCTTGACTGAAAAAAAGCTTCGGCAAGTTTATCAATGTAGATTTCAGAATAATTATCAACCATACTGCCATCTTTCATATTTTAAAAATAAATAGATTTTTTATCGCATCTAATTAAATGTCTATGTCGCGTAACGAGCTATGCAGCCCCCACACATCCACTCACCGTCATCATAAATCCCCCCAGTCATATCGGTATGCTGGTTGCACCACCCACACTCATGAGAAGCATGAGTATCCTCAGACTTAACTCGTTTTGGCTCTGTATAGCCCACTTGGTTGGACGGCAACAGCTTCGGATCTGGTGGTGTAGCGAACCTGCCGCAGTTGCTACACCAATGACCACCGTGGTGCTCAATCGTGCTGGCCTTCTTGCAATGAGGACAGACAACCTGGTCATGCACAACCACCACCACCATATTGGGGCTTACGAGCTCTGCAATGCTCTCCACTCGCTTGCAAATCATGCCGTTGGTGTTTAGGTGCTTCAGCAGAGGGTCGAATCCTTTGTCGCCACTGAGCACGAAGCACTGGGTATCAGGAGCTGTTTCAAACGTCCTACCCAACTCAAAGGCTATGTGGAAGTCCAAGGCATTCTTGCCGCTACCTGATATTTTCAGGAAGTCCACACGGCTGAACCTATGGATCGTTGCTGGCTTCTTGGCAGCTTTTGGAGGGTTCTGATTGGCGCCGACGAAAATGATGGCCCTGAAGCTCTCATCGAGGAAAGACAAGTCAACCTTTTGCTTGTTCTCAAGGTCAACCAACAGCAGCTTTTTTGTCATTACAGTACCTATCTCGCTGGCAAATGCCTGCTTGTCCCTATAATAGTAAGTGACTTGGAGCCTCGAGTCATTGCGACATACAAATCTTTAGCATCAAGTGCATCCGCATCCAAAATAACCGCATGATCGTATTCCAAGCCTTTTACCAGCAACGTAGTACCGATTAGCTTTCTATGGCTAATAGGCCGTCCTGTGTGCCGCATGTCTCGCTGGTAGAGAATTGCAGAATCCGACAAAGTTTTGGCATCGCCGTCAATATGAATTTTCAAAACACTGAGGAAACGATACAACAGATCACGACGATAGGCAGAGGTTTCTGGATTGTCCTTAAGAGCGAGGAAGAAGGACTTAAGATGGATGATTTGCGGATTGTTAAGGTATGCATTTGCTGCCTGCAGGACCAAAGGATATTTGGTGCCCTTGTTTTGATTCGCAACTTCCCCCCGCTTGGTACCAGCAGTCAAAGTATCTGCTACTCCAGTGAAGCATTTTTTTGCAAACTCTAATGTTAGCAGAAAGCACTCTTGGTGGTTTTTCGCAGCGTCAAGCTTCTTGAAGAATGCATGAAGCTCCTTGCCTTCAACCTCTTCAATGGAAGAAAATCGGCCTGCCATAGTTCTGGCCAGAAGATGCGTTTTATTCTTTGACTGCTGATCTCCGCCATGTAGAGCAATCACACTCTCGTCATGGCCTAACAGGCCGCACAACGATGAATACTGTTTTGAAGAGAGATATTCTGAGTCAGTGTAAACACGCTTCACAGAAGGTGGAAGACCGTGCAGCAGATCAATTTTCTGGCCTTGCTCCAGAGTCGCCCTGGCCGCCTTCAACCAAGCCCCTAATTCTGGCTGTCTAGCATTTTCCCAACGCCAAGGGGTTTCTAACTGCCCTAAACAGTCAAAGTGGGGATAAATACTGACGTCCCAATCAACAGGCTTGCCTCCGTCAAAGTCAAAGATAGCTTGCATGGGATCACCCAAGACGCGGCATGGCAGGACCTCGGCTAACGCACACACAAGCGTGTGTTGGAGATCTGAACAGTCTTGGTATTCGTCCACATAGACGCCGGCATAACTGCATACGATAATGTGACGGATGAACGCCTTGGTAAGCAAACCTGAACAGGATTCATAAAGCTTGTTCCACTGCTTACTTGTTGGGTTGTCCACCTTCCAACCTGACCCCTTGGGATAGGCCAAGCACAATCGCAACGACCAGCTTGCTATTGTGTCAACTTGATACAGCGATGCGGGCACCTTCAAAGCCGCCATCTTGGCCTTGATTGAATTCACACCCGCAAACGTGTGAGTCAGGATGAGCTGCCTTTGTTTGGCAGTTTTGACAGACATGGCAATCAGATGGGTCTTGCCGTATCCAGCAGGGGCAATTACATATCCCTTGGTAGTGCAGTTGGCAAGCGTGATTGCCAGTTCGTCAGACATTGGATGCCCATTTCCACAGCAGGGCAAGCTTCAAAGCCGTGTCCTTTTTTGAAAAATCAGGATTTGCGAACGCTGGGCTTACGGTTGAAAACCACTTATCGCCTCGCGTAATATCTTTGAACCAGTTACAGTCTTTCGCCGCAAGGCCGATGGCTGCTCGTATTTTTGGAGTATCTACCCAAATATCCATGTCTTTATCCAAGTCCTCCTTGAACTTTGAATGAATTTGATTATGGGTTGGATAAGCAAGTTCTTGAGCAAGCTTCACACTAGCAAGGACGCTGGCCCACGGCAAATCATTGAAGAGCCGCTGCTCCAACGAAAGCTTGTCGTCCCAGACATACACAGGCACACCGAGTTTTTCCAATTCAGCTTTGTCGGCAGGAGAAAATTGATCATCTGCATCGGCGTCAGCAAAAACACACGCTTGGTAGCAGAGGGAGTGGAAGGCTTTCGCCATTGCCTTGACCTTGCTGCCGCCCCCGGCATTGAGAAGGGCGATACCATGATAAGAAAAGGGATCACCACCCATCCCCACCTGGTAGTCGTCAAAGCCTCTGAGAAATCCAACTTCGGTGGCACCTTCACAAACGACAACTTTCTTAGCCAAGAACGCTTCAGCGCTTGAACGAATTTTTCCTTGGACTTCGTGTTCTTTTAAACTGTCGCTTGAGGCAGAAATAATTTTTACAACACCGGCCTTACTATGGACGACATAAAGCTCACTTATAGTGAGTTCACGCAGCACTACAGGCGAGTGCGTCGTCAGGAAATATTGACCCCGCTTGTCTTCCCGCACATGTTTGATGAGGCGAGAAATTCGGTGCGGCTCTAAGCCAAATTCAACCTCATCAAACAGAGTGATATGGCCTTCGTCCAAACCTACTTGTTGAATGCCGCACAGGAGCATACGCCGAGAACCCAACCCCAACTGACGCAGTGGGATGTCACCGTCATGCAGCGCCAAGCCGCCCACCTTCAGGTTGATGGAACTCAAATCTAGATGGGCTTGGTAGGAGGTGATGACCGGCACGCCCAAGAGTTTGGCAATCTTTTGCGACTTCTCGGCAGCCGCGTCAAAGTTCTTCAGCGTCACCAAGCGGTCGACGTCCAGCGACGTGCGGGCAGTTCTGGAGGCCGTAGCCAAGAGCTCGTTCAAGCTTTGGGCTTCGGTTAGTTTTGCCAGAGCAGTGCCAGTGGCCCACGATAGCTGTCTCTCACTGTAAGCACCGATCAGCCCGACACTGACCTTGTTGCGATCTGCCTGCTTAAACGGCACACCTTCAGGAGTCCGATCTGTAAAGATAACCCACTTCGGCTCCAATTCTTTTCCGACAGTCATGCGAACTGTGAGGACTGCCTCAAGGTGATCATCCTCTTCATCAAAGAGCTCCTGAGTTACCTTATCCCATCCTCGTTGATGATTGCCATATTTTTGCACTGAGCAGAATTCGGGTATCAAGTCACCAAAGGTCACTTCAATGACAATGCCATCCTCAACCTTGCACTGGTGGAAATCTGCGTCAGTAAAAGTGGGATTCCATTGAGGGTAGAAGGCATAGCGAATGGCTTCCAATATGGTGGACTTGGAAGAGTCTCCCTTGCCAATCAAGCAGAAAATATCGGCTTGCGGCAAATTCCATTCAAGTTCTTTAACTCCGCGAAAGTTCTTGATAGTTATTCTTCTGATTTTCACGCAGAAAATTCCTCAATTTATCAAAGTTTCAAGAGGAACGGCCACGACCGCTCCTAAGCCACACAATCCAAGCAAACTGCCAATTCTCATACGACAGAAAATTTAGCAATCTTCTCAAACTGTTCAGAAGGAGTGTCAAGCACTCCCAGTCTCACGACAATCACGGCTGCGGGAACATAGTCAGCAACCTCTTCTGCCCGGCTATCGGTCCATTAGCTACGACAAACCCCTTATCACTTCGGTCTACGCATTAGCTCTCATTTGCCCAAAGCTTCGCTCCGATGTCACTATGCCTCAATGTGGCATATCGTTTCAAGGTGCTCAACTCAATATGTCCAGAAATTTTGCTAATTTCAATATCAGTAAGATTTGTATTGACAAAATACCAACTTACAGCGCAGTGTCTCAGATCATGAATTTTGAAGTTGGTGACTTTTCCATTTTTGCAAATCACCTTGAATCTGCCAGAAAGGACGGAGCTACTAGCCCAATAATTCCCAAAGACCAAAGATTGGCCTGGCTTCTTCAACTTCATGAGCCGGTCTTTAATGAAGTGGTAAAACTCTGGTCTAAGTGGAACCTTCCTATCTTCTGCATTCTTCTTGTCAGCGATTTTAGTATTTTCTTTTGGAACGAAGATGTATGAATGGCTTGGGTCTTTACCATTTAAGTGAATTTCATCCCACCTAAGAAGAAGGCTTTCTCCAGCACGCATACACGAATAGTATTGCCACAGAAGAAGACACTTCCATTCTTCTTGCTTGACATACATTTTATCTGTTGCATCCAACAATCTATCCAACTCACCAGCTTCCAGAATCCTGTCGCGTGGAATCCATGCTTTAGGTGGGGAATTCTCATCAAAAGGCTTACGGTCAAATGTATAGTCATGATGCTTGGCATGCCACATCAATGATGTCTTGATGGCGTAATAGAGCTTTCTGATAGTGCTTTCGCTGTATGTTTTTTGCACCAACTGACCAGTCTTCTCATCTACCACTTTACGGCCATCGTACAGAGGATGAGACTTCTTTTTAGTTGCTTGATCTGGAACCTTCTGTTCCAGCTTGGTCTTAAGATAAAGTGCGAAAGTGCCTGCCTTGAAGTTGCCAAGTGGCACACTTCCAATCTCAAGTTTGAGCTTTTGAAGGTCATAACGTTTGCCATCTGCGACAGTGTTATGCTTTAGATACTCAGTGAAAATCTGAGCTAAGGTGAGCTTTTTGATTTTGGTGATGTCGACGGACTCACCACGGTCAATCTTGGACTTGACGTCACGAATGAATTTTTCAGCTTCTTTTTTGGTTTTGCAAGTCTTGCTAACAGCAACGCCAGCTTCGCGCACTCGCACCAAGAACGAGACATCCCCATTCACACCAACTCGTTCAGTGATCAACTTACCTGCCATCCTAGCCTCTCCTATGTACGGTCCAAGTTGGAACTTGGAACAAATTTGGAACATTTTGGCTAGAATAGCGTACCTACCTCATATAAGTATATGTAATTAAAGAGATTTTTTTGCTTATTAGTGTTCCCTCCTAAGACTTAAATGCAGGTTCGATTCCTGCTGGCGACACCACATTCCACGCAGCGCGCGTCGGCGGCCCGAGTCCCTGCGGGCGAAAGTTACTGGTCGATGGCGATTGAAGTCCGAGTTATCGGTACAATGCGTGCTTCATTCATCTAATCGGCGGCTGTTTTGTACACCACGCGGTGTGCAGGGAACGGCGCCCGAGCACTCTTACTCATTATGGCTGTCATTTCTCTTTCATCGGCGCAACTTGCGTTCGGTCACGTCGCGCTGCTCGATCACGCGGAATTTTCACTGGAAACCACGGAGCGGGTCGGCTTGATCGGTCGCAACGGCACGGGTAAATCGTCGCTCTTGAAGGTTATTTCGGGCAAGTTCAAGCTCGATGACGGCTTGTTGGTGATGCAGCAAGGCATCAAGATCGCCTATGTGGAGCAGGAGCCGCAATTCGACCCGGACATGTCCGTGTTCGACGCCGTCGCCTCCGGCATGGGCGAATCGCAGGCCTGGCTGAAGGAATATGACGCATTGACGGGCCAGTTTGGCCAAGGCAATGACGACGAATTGATGGAGCGCATGCACGACATCCAGGTGAAACTCGATGCGGCCGATGCATGGAGCTTGCCGAACAAGGTGGAAACCGTGCTCGACCGTTTGAACCTGACGGGCGACATGCTGATGAAAACCCTGTCGGGCGGGATGCAAAAGCGCGTGGCGCTGGCGCGCGCGCTGGTGTCGGCGCCCGATGTGCTGTTGCTCGATGAGCCCACCAACCATCTGGACTTCAGTTCCATCCTGTGGCTGGAAGGCTTGCTGCGCGACTTCAAGGGCAGCGTACTGTTCATTACCCATGACCGCTCCTTCCTCGACAACGTTGCCACGCGCATTATCGAGCTCGACCGCGGCCGTTTGCTGTCGTATCCGGGCAACTTCACGGCTTACCAGACGCGCAAGGCGGAGCAGCTGGAAATCGAAGAAGTGGAAAACGCCAAGTTCGACAAGTTCCTGGCGCAGGAAGAAGTGTGGATACGCAAGGGCGTCAAGGCGCGACGCGTGCGTGACGAAGGCCGCGTGCGCCGCCTGGAAGCGCTGCGCCTGACGCGCAATGCGCGCCGTGACCAGCAGGGCCAGGTAAAACTGGACGTGTCGGCAGGCGAACGCTCGGGCAAGATCGTGGCGGACCTGGAAAACGTCTCGAAGATCTACGGCGACAAGGTCATTGTCAAGGATTTCAGCGCCACCATCTTGCGCGGCGACAAGGTCGGCCTGATCGGCGCCAACGGCGCCGGCAAGACCACCTTGCTGAAGATGATCCTGGGCCAGGAAGAGTCGGACACGGGCACTATTCGCCTGGGTACCAAGCTGCAAGTGGCGTATTTCGACCAGATGCGTACGCAGCTGAACGAAGAAGCGAACTTGATGGAAACTATCGCGCCGGGCAGCGACTGGGTCGAGATCAATGGCCAGCGCCGTCACGTGATGACCTATTTGAACGACTTCCTGTTTGCGCCGGAACGCGCCCGTTCGCCCGTCAAGTCGCTATCCGGTGGCGAGCGCAACCGTTTGCTGCTGGCGCGCCTGTTCGCCAAGCCGGCCAACGTTCTGGTGCTCGATGAACCGACCAATGACCTGGATATCGATACCCTGGAATTGCTGGAAGAGTTGCTGGAAGAGTACACGGGCACCGTCTTCCTGGTCAGCCATGACCGCACTTTCCTCGACAACGTGGTCACGCAGGTGATCGTCGCCGAAGGCGAGGGCAAGTGGCGTGAATTCGTCGGCGGCTACACGGACTGGGAGCGCGTGCGCACCTTGCCGATCGCCACGGCGCCAGCCAGCAAGCCGGCCGTGAAGGTCGAGGCTGCCGCACCGGCCGCCAAGCAGAAAAAGCTCAGCTACAAGGAACAGCGCGAGCTGGAAGAATTGCCCAAGCTGATTGCCAAGCTGGAAGACGAGCAATCGGTGCTGGCCGCCGAGCTGTCGCATCCGGACTTCTACAAGAAGACGCCAGCCGAAGGCAAGCGCTTGAACGCCCGCGTGGCCGAAATCGAAGGCGAATTGCTGGAAGCGTTGGAAAAATGGGAGCAGATCGAGGCGCGCGCCAACGGTTGATGCTTTTTTGTATACCTTGTTGTAATTAAGCCAGGATATTTGCCACGGCAACGATACGGCTTGATATAATTATATAATTATATTTATTACATCGGGGTATGCATGTTTGTCATGAAAAACACGCGCTCCGGACCATCGCGTCCGGCGCGTGGCTCCACCTCCGATGCGCGGCAAGATGTTTGACCGCGCCGCCTTGCCCCGGGTAGCGCCATTCCTGGCCTATCTCTCCTTCATTTTCATTGCCGACATGCTCGGTCGACTGGGCGTTGCCGCGCAGGATTTGCGCTGGCTGTATGCCGTCAAGATCGGCGTCGTGCTGGGCATGTTGTTGTACTGGCGCCGCAGTTATTCGGAATTGATGTGGACGCCGCTGGGCGCGCGTGCCATTCTCGGGGCGCTGGTCGCGGGTGTTGTTGTTTTTCTGTTGTGGATCAATCTCGACGCCCACTGGATGCGCATTGGCAATCCCGATGGCTACGATCCGCGCAACGATGGCCGTATCGAGTGGAGCCTGGTGCTGCTGCGTATCGCCGGTGCCGCGCTGGTGGTGCCCGTGATGGAGGAGTTGTTCTGGCGCTCCTTCCTGTTGCGCTGGATCGACAAGCAGGATTTTTTGCGGGCTGATCCCCGCCTCGCCAGCGCCAAGGCCTTCGTCATCAGCGTGTTGCTGTTTGGCTTTGAACATAATTTATGGCTGGCCGGCATCGTGGCCGGTGCTGCATATAGTTTGTTGTACATGCGTAGCCAGTCCCTGTGGTCGCCTATCCTCGCGCATGGCGTGACGAACGGCGTGCTGGGGCTCTGGATTATTTCTGGTGGGCATTGGATTTACTGGTAGTATTGCCTATCAACTGTGTGATCTTTCGAAGATAAAATCCATGTTGAATTCCTTGCGTAAAAAAGCCGTTGCCGTTGCCATCTCGGCAAGCCCATGCCTGCACGGCGCAATCTTTCTGGCCAGCACCTTTGCCAGTGGCGCCGCGCTGGCCGATATCAGCGACACTATCAAGCCTTTCGTTGCCGCGACGTACTCGTACGATGACAACCTGATGCGCTTGCCGGATGTGGTGCCGGGTTTTTCCGGCCCCCGCTCGGACACGTCGAAGATGCTGCAGGCGGGCTTCCTGTTCAACCGTCCCATCGGCCGCCAGATACTGACGGGCCAGGCCAAGTGGTCGAAGGTGAGCTTCAACCGCTTCAGCCAGTTCGACTACGATGGCAAGGATTACCTGGCCGACCTGGAGTGGCACATCGCCAACCACCTCGAAGGCCATGTGGGCGCCAGTTATTCGCAGAGCCTGACGCCGTTCAACGATTTTCAGAGCACTTTGCGCAATTTGCGCACGGAGCGCCAAGAATACCTGAATGGCGCCTGGCGCTTCCACCCCAGCTGGCGCGTGCGCGGCGGCCTGTCGCGCAACCGTTATTCGTACGACTTGCCCTCGCAGGCTTTTTCCAACTGGACGGAAGACGCGACGGAATTTGGCGTCGACTACCTGGCGCCCAGCAATAGCCGCATCGGCCTGCAGTTACGTCACTTGAACGGCAACTATCCGAACCGCAATGCGTTCGATACCAGCATTTACGGTAATGGCTATACCCAGGACGAGATCAAGGCAAACGTGTATTGGGAGCTCAGCGGCATCACGCAGATGGAGTTTCTGGGCGGCTGGGTGCGCCACCGTAACAGCTTGCTGTCCGGGCACGATGCCAGCGGCACGAATGGCCGGCTGAGCGTGTACTGGAAGCCTTTGGGCAAGGTCAATTTCACGGGCGTCGTCTGGCGCGAATTTGGTTCGGTCGACAATTCGCTGGTAACGAGCAGCCTGAACACTGGCGCCAGCGTGGGCACCACGTGGGCGGCCACGTCGAAGGTGAGCGTCGATGCGCAGCTGCGCCAGGAACGGCGCGATTTCTCTGCCGTCAGCGGCCTGGTGCTGCCTGGTGACGGCCGCGACACCACCCGTACCGCCTCGCTTGGCGCCACGTATGCGCCACATCCGAAAGTCCAGCTTGGCGTACGCCTGTTCCACGAGCGGCGCGATGGCGTCGCCATCGTCGATAGCGGCGGCTATCGTGCCAAGGGTATTTCCTTCAATGGCAGCGTACAGTTTTAAAGATCAACATGACTGTCAATGATATACCTCTGATCTCGTTTTTTCAGCGCGTCCTCGATCCGATGATCATCATGGGCCTGCTGTATCTGCTGACGCTCATGTCCGGCGCGCCGTTTACCGGCTATACGCTGGTGTTGATGATACTCGCCGTCTTCATTGCGTCGACGGTGTTCCATCACGTCGATCCTTACCGTACCTGGCGCAGCGGGCGCATGTTGGCCTATGCGCGCGATATTCTGGTGGCCTGGACGATCACCGCGCTCATTCTGACCTTCCTCGGCTCGGCCACGGGCCTCACTTATCACTTTGATACGCAGGTGGTACTGGCCTGGTTTATCCTCACGCCATTTGTGTTGCTGGCAGGGCACTTGGCGGGGCGCAAGTTCAGCCTGCGTCCTGATGGTGAAAGCGAAGTGCGCTCGGTGGTCATTATCGGAGCCAATGACGCCAGCCTGAAGTTTGCCACCATCATCGAGCGCAATCCGAATCTCTTCATGAGCGTGCGCGGCTTTTTCGACGATCGAACGGATGACCGATGGCCTGAGAGGATGCGCGAGCCCATGCTGGGTAAAATGAGTGATATAGCCGCCTATGTGCGCGAACATAATATCAAGATGATATTCATCAGCCAGCCGATTTCGGCCCAGCCGCGCATCCGCAAGATGCTCGATGAGCTCGAAGATACGACGGCGTCCGTGTACTTCTTGCCCGATATTTATATTTTCGATCTGATGCAGGCGCGTTTCGACAACGTGGGCGGCATGCCCGTGATCGCCATCCGCGAATCGCCGTTCACGGGCTTTAACAGCATGGTCAAGCGCAGTAGCGATATCGTGCTGGGTCTATTGATCCAGATTATGTTACTGCCCGTGATGCTGGTCATCGCCATCGCCGTCAAGTTGACTTCGAAGGGGCCCGTGATTTTCCGCCAGCGCCGTTATGGCCTGTATGGCGAGGAGATTATTGTGTATAAATTTCGCTCAATGACCGTTAGCGAGGATGGCGACAAGGTGGTGCAGGCCACCAGGAATGACCAGCGCCTGACCCCCATTGGCGCTTTTCTGCGCAAGAGTTCGCTTGATGAATTGCCGCAGTTTATCAACGTGCTGCAAGGGCGTATGAGTATTGTCGGGCCGCGTCCGCATGCGGTAGCGCACAACGAACAGTACCGCAAGTTGATCAAAGGCTACATGTTGCGCCACAAAGTCAAACCTGGCATCACTGGATGGGCGCAAGTCAATGGCTTGCGCGGTGAGACGGAGACCCTGGACAAAATGGAGGCACGCATTCATTTTGACCTCGATTACTTGCGTAGCTGGTCGTTATGGCTCGATTTGTGGATCATCATGCGGACCGTGAAGGTGGTGCTGAAACGCGATAATGCACATTGACAGGCAGGCGGAGGGGGAGGGATTTATTTTGCGCTCAGTCAATACGCGATAAAATATGCGCACACAGGTCATCCTCGGGATTACCTGTAGCCCCCGCCTCTGACCTAGTGCCTATGCCTGTTATGGGTTCGCGTCTTGTGCCGACCCTTCCTTGCCTGCATCCACTGCAGGCTACCCGCGTATCAGCTGCGTCTGAGCAAGATCTATTGCGTACACAGAAGGCTATTGCTTAAAAATATTGCACTTTGGGAAGTGGTCCATTCGGGGGAACTTTGTCGACAAGTCGACACCAGAAACAGTTGTATTAAAACCTTCTTCGTAGATTTTTAAGCAAATGATTTCCCATTTCCTTGTATTTTGTGTATGATATTTTATTATATTGATAATTGTTTGCATCAGATCACTAATTTCTGAAGATGCGTGTTGTTTTAGGCAATGCTCCATGTCGGTAGGATATTGCTTTTTGGTAATTAATTGCGTTTTTGGAAGCTAAATCGAAGGAGTAATTTTGAATCATTTTCACAACTCTGGTTTGACACTCCGCAGATCAGTCGCCAATACGCGATGGTCGGGTGTTGCATTGGTCCTATTGGTCGCTGTCGGATTGTCTGCCTGTGGCGGCAAGGAAAAAAGAGTCGGCCAAGCATTGGCGAGCGTCAATGGTGAGGAAATTACGGTATTGCAACTGAATGACGAGTTGCAGCATGCCAATGTACCCGCAGTTCAGCAAGAGACGGCCAGCAAGCAATTGCTGGAGTCGTTGATCGACCGCCAGTTATTACAAAATGAGGCCGTCAAAGACAAAATCGACCGTGACCCCAAAGTGGTACAAGCAATTGAGCGTGCCAAGGCCTTGATCATTGCCCAGGCCTACATGCAAAAACGCATCGGTGCGATTGCCAAGCCGACAGCGGCCGAGGTGGAAGAGTACTTTAACAAGAATCCGCAGTACTTTAGCCAGCGCAAGCAGTTTGATATGCGTCAACTGCTCATCGCCACGGCGGACATGAATGATGATCTGAAGGCGGCGATGGATCGTGCGAAGTCGCTGGAAGAAGTGGCGGCATGGTTGGACGCCCATCATGTCAAGTTTGGCCGGATGCAACTGTCGCGTACCAGTGCCGATCTCGCGCCTGAATTGAGCGCCAAGCTGGCATCTATGCCGGCAGGTCAGCTGTTCATCGTCCGCGAAGGTGAGCGTACCTTATTGATTTCCCTGGCCGATATCAAGGATAGCCCGGTGGTGCTGGCGCAAGCGACGCCGCAGATCGAACAATTCCTCTTCAATAAGAAGAACAAGGATGCCGCGCAAGCCGAGCTGAAACGCTTGCGCGCCAGCGCCAAGATCGAATACCTGAACAAGACCGAGAAGTCAGCATCCGCATCCGCATCCGCGGCAGGCGTTTCAGTGCCGGTGCCGGCACCGCCCGTCGCTGCACCACCGGCGCCGTCGGCTGATAATGGCGAGGTGAATGCGCGCGCCGGGCTTGGTTTGAAGTAAGTGCAGGCAGGTATTTTGGGGTACAACAGAGTTTTTAAAAGGATAGAGCAAATCATGAAACGACTTGCAATGTGGATAGCAGCTGCACTGATGGCCTGCAGCGTTGGTATGGCAGGTGCCGCCGAGGTATTGCTCGGTGCTGGTGATGTGCTGAAGATTTCCGTGTATGGCAGTCCTGATCTTGGCCTGGAAACACGTGTCAGCGAGGCCGGTAACATAACATTCCCCCTGGTAGGGGCAGTAGCTGTGGGAGGCTTGTCTGTTGCTGCGGCAGAGAAAAAGCTTGGCCAGGCGCTCGAAAGTGGCGGTTTTTTACGCAAGGCTCAAGTTAATATCATTGTGACTGCATTGCAGAGCCAGCAAGTGTCCGTGCTGGGTCAGGTAAATCGGCCTGGTCGCTATCCGATCGAGGGCAAGCGTAGCCTGCTCGATATTCTGGCCATGGCTGGCGGCCAAGGTCCTGACGCCGGAGATGTGGTTAGCCTGATACGCAAGCGCGCTGACACCACCACCAAAGAGACTGTTGACATCGTCGACATGATGCGCAGTGCAGATCTGGCCCGCGACTTTGACTTGGCTGGCAACGATATCCTGTATGTCGAACGTGCGCCACGTTTTTATATTTATGGCGAAGTGCAGCGTCCGGGTGCATTCCGCCTGGAGCGCTCGATGACTGTGTTGCAAGCCCTGTCCGTTGGCGGAGGTTTGACGCAGCGCGGTACGGAGCGTGGCGTGCGCATCAAGCGCCGCGATGCTGCAGGTGTCATGCAAGTGCTCGATGCCAAGCATGACGACGTCATCCAGGTCGATGATGTCGTGTATGTCAAAGAAAGCTTGTTTTAAGCTGCATAGTTCCGGCGCGCCGGCCTGACTGGCTTTGTTTTACTGATATGAGAGTTAATTATGAATTTCCACCAGTTTTTGCTCGTCTTGTTTGTCCGCAAACGAATCTTGCTATTCACTTTGCTCATCACAGTCGGGGCGACGGTGGTGGTGAGCCTCATGCTGCCCAAGACCTATAAGGGTACGGCGTCCGTGTTGATCAGCTACAAGGGCGTCGATCCAGTGACCGGACTGGCATTGCCTATGCAGTTGTTGCCGGGCTATATGTCGACGCAAATCGACATTATCAGCAGCAAGAACGTGGCGCTGAAGGTCGTCGATCAGCTGCGGCTGGCGGAAAGTCCCGCCGTCATTGCCCAGTTCAATGAGGTGACTGAAGGCCAGGGCACCGTGCGCGACTGGCTGGCGGATCTGTTGCTGTCCAAGCTGGAAATCGTGCCGTCGCGCGAAAGCAGCGTGGTCGATATCAGCTTCAAGGGCAACGACCCGCAGTTTGTCGCGGCCATCGCCAATGCTTTTGCTGATGAGTACCAAAAAACCAGTACTCAGCTGAAAGTCGATCCATTGAAAAAGGTGGCCGTGTATTTCAATGAGCAAACGAAACTGTTGCGTGACAGCCTGGAAGCGGCGCAAAGCCGCTTGTCGAAGTACCAGCAAGAGCACGGTATTGTCAGCGTGGATAACCGCCTCGACGTGGAATCGAACCGCTTGAACGATCTATCCGCTCAATTGGTCGCCGCGCAAGGCCTGTCGATGGAGGCGTCGTCGCGCCAGCGCATGGCCGAAGGCAATGCGGGCTCTGAGTCGCCCGATGTGGCGTCGAACCCGCTGGTCCAGAACTTGAAGCTGAGCCTGGCAACGTCTGAATCGAGGCTTGCCGAGATGGGGCAGCGACTGGGACGCAATCATCCTCAATACGAAAGCCTGCGCGCCGAGGTCGAACGCATGCGCAGCGAACTGGCTGACAGCACGCGCGTGACGTCAAATTCGGTCAGCAAGAACGCCGGCATCATGCAGCAGCGCGAAGGCTCGGTGCGCGCCGCGTTGACGGCACAAAAAAACAAGGTGCTTGAGTTGAACCGTACCCGTGACGAAATGGGCGTGATGCAAAAAGATGTGGAAAGCGCCCAACGCGCCTTCGATATCGCTTCGCAGCGCTTCTCGCAGACCAGTATCGAGGGCAAGTCTGAACAATCCGATATATTCCTGCTCAACCCTGCCGTTGCACCGATCAAGCCTGCTGGCCCAAAGGTCATGTTGAATACGCTGCTGGCCCTGTTCCTGGGCGGCTTGCTCGGTGTGGGCTTTTCCTTGCTGGCGGAAATGCTGGACCGCCGCGTGCGTTCGGAAGCTGACCTGAGCGAATTGTTGCAATTGCCTGTGCTCGGTTCGATCGACTGGAGTGCGCCGACACGTCCGCGCCTGAACCGATTTAAATCGTTGTTGCCGCGCAGTTTGCGTTTTAATTAAGTAATTAAGTATTGGGGATAATATGAATCCAGCATTGCAACCGCTAGTATCTGCGACGCCGCGGACTGCCGACTCAAGCATCGGTGCACTTTTGCTTTCCTTGGGCAAGATCACGCCTGAAAGTGCCGAACGTGTCCTGCGCATGCAAAAGGAGTTGGGCATACGCTTCGGCGAGGCCGCCCAGCGTCTTGGGCTGGTGACTGAGGCGGATATCCAGCAAGTCCTGGCGCGCCAGTTTGATTATCCCTATCTGCAGCAGGGAGAGGGCAAGTATTCCGACAAGCTGATCGCTGCCTACCAGCCTTTCAGCCCGCAGGTGGAAACCTTGCGCGCCATCCGCAGCCAGCTGATGTTGCGCTGGATGGCGCTGGGTCGAAAATCTCTGGTGGTGGTCGGTGTCAATGATGGTGACGGCACCAGCTTGTTTGCTGCCAACCTGGCCGTGGTATTTTCCCAGTTGGGCGAACAGACGCTGCTGGTCGATGCAAACTTGCGTAATCCCAGCCAGCACGAGATTTTCGGCATGGAAGGCCGCCAGGGCTTGTCGGACATCCTGGCCGGTCGGGCCGAACGCGATGTGATTACGCGCATCGAATCGTTTGTCGACCTGTCCGTGCTGGGCGCTGGCACCTTGCCGCCGAATCCGCAGGAACTGTTGAGCCGCCCGGCATTTTCCACCTTGCGCACCGAGCTCGAAGCGACGTATGACGTCGTGCTGTATGACTCGGCGGCATTCTCGCTCGGTTCCGATGCGTTGGCCCTGGCCGCGCGCACCGGTGGCGTACTGCTGGTGGCACGCAAGAATCACACTCCGGTCGCCGACATCAATGCCATGACTGAACAGATGCTGCATAGCGGCGCGCAAGTAATCGGCTCGGTACTGGTAGACTTCTGATGAGTACGAGCACTCGACCTGACCTGGGGAGTAGCCTGCAAGGCCGCGATTTGCTGCTTGAATGGCTGCCTATCGTGGTCGGATTCGCAGTGCTGTATGTGCCATCGTTTTACGGCTTGTTTACCGGCATTTGGATGACCGAGGAACAGGCGCACGGTCCCATTATTCTGCTGCTCGCGTTCTGGCTCATCTGGCGCCAGCGCGAACGGATATTGGCCGTCGCGCAATTTAACCGTGCCCCACTGTTGGGCTGGGTGCTGTTCGTCGCCGGGCTTCTGATTTACATTGTTGGCCGTTCCCAGCAGATTCTTGCCTTCGAGATTGGCTCCTTTGTCATGCTCACGGCTGCCATCCTGGTGCTCAAGCTGGGCGTGGAGGCGCTGCGTGTGGCCTGGTTTCCGTTCTTCTTCATGTTGTTCATGATTCCGCTGCCAAGCTCGGTCGTCAGTGCGCTGACCTTGCCAATGAAGATGGCTGTCTCGTATGTGTGTGAGCATATCCTGTACTGGTTCGGCTATCCGATAGCACGCACTGGCGTGATTTTGCAGATCGGCCAGTATCAGCTTCTGGTAGCCGACGCTTGTGCTGGTCTGCAAACGCTGCTGACGCTGGAAGCGCTTGGCCTGTTCTATCTGAATCTGGTGCGTCATACCTCGGCTATCCGCAATATAGGCCTGGCGATCCTGATTATTCCTATTTCCTTTACCGCAAACGTGATGCGCGTGGTCACATTGACGTTGGTCACTTATTATTTCGGCGATGCCGCAGGACAGGGTTTCCTGCATGGTTTTGCGGGGATGGTGCTATTCATTAGCGCGCTGGTGTTGATTTTGAGCCTGGACTCCTTGCTGCAGTGGCTGGCACGGTTGTGGCATGCCCGAAAGGTGGCTTCATGAAAAAGAGTACGATGATCAGCTGGTCCATGGCGGCCATGATGCTGGTCGGCGCCTTGTGTACCAAAGCGGTCACGCCCACGATGCGCCTGGCCGATACGCGTGCGCGGGTCATCCTTAGTACGGCGATTCCGGCCAAGTTTGGCGATTGGCAGGAAGATACGACCCAGATCGCTGCGGTGATCAACCCCACCACGCTCGCAGAACTCAATAAAATTTATGCCGAAACCTTGTCGCGCACGTATGTGAACTCGCAGGGCGAGCGCATCATGCTGTCGATCGCCTACGGTACCGACCAGCGCGACGATCTGTCCGTGCATTTCCCGGAGGGCTGCTATGGCGGACAGGGTTTTGCGGTAGGCGAGACGACCCAGATATCGCTGCCTACCAAGGCAGGTGCGATATCCGCGTCCCGCATGGTCGCCACACTCAATAGCCGTATTGAGCCGATCACGTATTGGGTCGTCGTTGGCGACCAGGCGGTCCCCACTTTGTGGGCAGTCAAGAAGGCCAAGCTGGCGTATGCCATGCGGGGCCTGATTCCCGACGCAACTCTGATGCGGGTATCGAGTATCGGCGGCGATACAGAAGAGGGTTATCGTTTGCAGCAGGCGTTTGTTGAACAGTTGCTGCAGGCCATGCCTGCGAACTTGCGCCAGCACTTTGCCGGCACCGCGCTGTAGCCGGTGCTCTGACAGCGTTTCACCTTTTGAGCCCGGCGTCCACGCCGTGCATGGAATATATATGAGTTTTTTCCCCCAGAAACTGCGTTTGAACGCCACCCCTGCGCAAGCCGTACGGGCCAGGCCAGGCAAGGCCAAACAGGGCATGCCTGGCCTGAGCGCCTTTTTGCTGATTCTTGGAGGATTGGCGACGGCGCTCGTGCTTGGCATGGTTATCGCTCTTGGGGAGATACAGCTGACCGTTGTACTGACCGGCGCGCTGATCTTCATACCGATCCTGCTGCTGGTGAGCACGAAAAAATTGATGCCTATCCTTTTCTTCGCTGTGTTTTTCATCTCAGGCGCTGTCCAGTTTTTTTTCGAGATGCGTTTGGCAACATGGATGGCCAGCGGGCTGAGCGCCCTGTTTTTTGCCCGGGCCATTCTCGAGGCGAGCTTGTCGAACCGCTTGGGGAGCGATCATTTGGGCGCCCACTCCCAGGGCGCGACGCGCGTCATTGTCGCCGTGTGGATATATTTGGCATTTTATGCCTTCAGTATTTTTCTCGGTCACGCCACGACTGGGCAGTTGATTTCCACCCTGCGTTTCTGCTTGCCAATGTTTGGCGTGCTGTTTGCCATGTACTGGTTCGAATGGTCCGACAAACGCTTGCTGCTCTTGTGGTCGATGGTGGTTGTCATTGCGTTTATGCAACTTCCGCTGGTCGTATATCAGCACTTCTTCATGATAAGCAGCCTGGGCTGGGATAGTGTCGTCGGTTCTTTCGGTGCGAATATGAGTCCGGTACTGGTTCTATTTACCGTCGCAGCCATGCTGTATATGCTGGCGCGCTGGGTACGCGGTATCAGCCCCCTGTGGCAGGTGGTGTTCGTCTTTGTGATTGGCCTGGCGATCATTCTGCTGGGAGAGGTCAAGGCGGTTTTCCTGTGGCTGCCTTTGGGGGTCTTCTGGATCTTGCGTCGCAGGGTCATGAAAAATATCATGGCGTTCATTGTTTTTGTGGCGCTGATGTCGGTGATCAGTTCGGGCATCTTCATGACCTACCACGCCCTGTATTGGGGCGAGGGCACCAAGACTGAAACAACCGAAGACAAGGTGAATACCTTGGGCGCCTATGCGGTCGACCCCAATAACATTAATTACGTCACCGGTGAAGTCAGCCGTGCTGCGACACTGGCGTTTTGGTACAACGATCCCGCACTCACCATTCAGGAGCGCCTGATCGGCTCCGGACCTGGCGCCAGCGCGGTCAGCCCGACTGTTGGACGCGGTGTAGTCGCGGCCCGTTACCGCACCCTGCAGATTGGCTCCACCGGTATGGCGACGCTGCTGTGGGACGTCGGGATACTTGGAACTTTGGCGTACTTATCCATTTTTGTGCTCGGAATTCGCCTGGGCATTCGTTATGTGGCGCGTAGCGGGGAGAGCGCCGAACGCTTGGCAATGGCGGACACGAGTACCGTCATGCTGATGCTATTCGTGAGTACGCTGGTGTATAACCGCACCCTGATAGACGAACCTGCAATGCAATTGGTGTGCTATTTCTGCCTGGGCTGCATCGTGCAGTTTGTACGTTTTGGCCAGCCTGCGAACCCCGTGGACAAGGCCGCTGAAACCCTGCCTGATAAGGGCAAGAATTTACGCGAAGTCATTGCGTAAATGAGTACCGCAAACAAGGCATTTGGCAATCTGGTCAAAAATAGCTCGATGATGTTCTTGCTGAATGTGGCGGGCGCAGGTGTGAGTGTGCTGACCATACCGGTGATGCTGGCTATTGCGGGCGTGGAGGCGTATGGCCATCTGGTGCTGGTGCAGTCGATTGCCTTGACGGTATTTACCATCTGTGGCTTCCAGTATTGGCAAGGCATGTTGGTAGCGCTGCCGGGCCACAACATCGAGGCCGCATTATTGCGCGGCGCTGTCATCAAAAGCGCCCGCTATGAATTGCTGGCGATGCTGGCCGTGGTGCTGGTGGCCTGCGGCTTGGCCCTCTCGCCATTGCCTCAAGTTAAGGATTTTTCCGGCTTAAATCTGTTGTTGCTGTCCCTGGCGGCAGTCTTTCCCGTGATCGGCACGCACAATGCCTATTTCAGGCTGGTCAATCAATACAATGTGCTGATGTATGCCGGTTTTCTGACCAATCTGTTCAAGCTGATTGTACTGTTTGCCGTGTCGCACTATCACCCCACCTTGTCGAGCATGGTACTGGCGTATACGGTGCCGGAAGTGCTACGTTGCCTGGTCCTGTTCTTCCTGATTTTCCGCAGCAGATGTGGGATCGAAGGAGCACTACCGGAGACTGAGCTGCGTCAGGGGCGCCTGATGGAAGCGGGCAAGTGGAGTACCTTGCAGGCAATCTGCGACCTGCCCGTGGCGCAGCTTGATCGTATCATCATTGGTTTCGCCTTACCTGGGGCCAACCTCGGAGTCTTCAGTATTTTAAAGCGCATCTATTCCCTGGTGAATCTGGCCACGGCACCATTTTATTCTGCCTCGATTCCTGCGTTTGCCGAACTCGTTAATGCTGGCGATTTGAGGGGGGCATTCAGCTTGTGGATCAAGACGATGAAGATGTTGTTTTGCGTGACGTCAGTGGCCGGTATCCTGTGTTATGTGAGTCAATTCCTCTGGATGCCGAGACTCTTCCCCGTGCTGCAAGATTATTTGCCGGAATTTACCGTTGTTCTTTTGACCGCTGTCATCGCCGGTACTTTCGTGACCACGCATTCGTTTTACTGGGCGCTCGGGAAATTGCGGGAAACGACGATCATTGCTGTGGCGACAAATATATTTTATTTGCTGAAATTGTGGCTGCTGACTGTGTATTTCGGATTATTTGGTGCGGTACTTGCCTTTCTTATCCATGTCATATTTGTAGCCGCTGTCATAATCGTCTTGCTGAAAAAAATTCCCTTGAGGTATAAATGATTCCTAAAGTTATACACTACTGCTGGTTTGGCCGGGGCGAAATGAGTACCTTGCATCGCCGCTGTATTGAGTCCTGGAAGAAATATTGTCCAGAATATGAGTTGAAATTATGGAATGAGGATAATGCCGACATTGACAATGATTATTGTCGGGAGGCGATTATTCAAAAGAAGTGGGCCTTCGTTGCGGACTGGGTACGTTTCGATGTGCTGTCCAAGCATGGTGGCATCTACCTTGATACTGACCTGGAGTTGATTACGTCGCTCGATTCCGTGCTGGGTTTGCGTGGTTGCGTGATGGCACGCGAAACGCTCGAGGATGTGGGCCAGGGCTACGGTGCTGGATTTTTGGCGTGCGAAGCAGGCAATCCTGTGATGGCGACGGCCTGCAGCCTGATTTTACGCGAACTGGTGGCGCGGCGCCTATTCGCTACTTCGCCTATGGTGCTGAAGAGAGCGGTGGAGTTGGATCGCGGCGGGAACAGCACGCAACTTGATCCAGTTACCTTCTACCCATTTAATCCATATGATCGTAGCAATCCGCGTAACGCAAAGCAATTGATGTATAGCGATATTACCCCGCAGACTATTGGCATCCATCATTACGGACTGTCGGGATCTTGGTTCAATAGCCGCATCAAGCGGCTGATGTTCAAAATTCTTAAAGGATCAGTGTTGCAGCGCCGTTGGGATATTTCCTTTACACCGTTCGAGAGCGACAGCCGTATCGCCGATGTTGGCTGATGTCCCTGACAATGTTTACGTTTCTGGCAGCGCTAGTATCATGCAGAACGGTGCCATTTCGGGAAAGACGTGGTGAGCACATAACGTTGCGGGTCCTGAGGAAGCATCTGCTATGGCTTGGTGAATAATCACCCTAATCCAGACTGGAAGAGCCTGGCAGTTGACAGGCAAGCGCTCTTCCATCTTCGTGAATCCAGACTTCCATTGCCAACAATTCCGTCGAGTACGCCAATCTGGCTGAATGTCCTGCGCAGCCTCGGCGGCTCAGGCCCTTGTTGTTGGACATGCCAATGAGCGGCTTCTGATTATGTAGTCACAATCTGCTTGTCAGGGCTGTTGCATATGTGCGGCTCTGATGCTTCTCTAGCCCCTATAAGGCTGTCATCCTGTGATGTCATGAGTGGCTGTCTGATCGGTGCCACGCTTATTGATGCCATGCTAGCAATATGTTACTATTATTGCAAATACCCCATCGACACAGTGACTCAACCATGTATCGTCGTTCTTCCCGCTTTACGGATGATCGCCTTGCTCTAAGTGCTGGCCGTCCATTACAGCGATGGCGCATCTTTGCTGGCCAGCCGTGCACTTTTCTTTCCTGAATGGTGGAGCAGCATGAAGCCGGATTCTATCAGGACATTTGTATGGAATGGTTTTTTTGCAGTCTCATTAATTTTTCATGGCCAAAAATGTTCCAGTGATACATTTTTAATTTTTCAATTTCCTGGCTGCTTATGGTCTTTGGTTGTATTTAGCGCATCTTTCATTGATTTTCTTTATCCTGAGTTTTGATCAGGCATTTGTGCCACAGCCCGTTCGAATTGATGCGGCAATTCATTGCATGCTGTATTTATTAGCTGTTGTTGCTGCTTCAATTCTGTTGTGGGCAGCAAGTGAATGACATGCGGCGGCGGTGAGGAATTTTTTGTTTGCGAGGCTGATCAATTTACGAATGGCCTGATGGTTGAATGTATATTTGCATTGGATTTTGCCCTGGTGTCAAGTTCTTCACGAAAAACGCCAAGGGTGTTTTGTATTGAATTTCTGCTTGATCGTATCAGGATTTCCAAATGTGGATAAGTTAAATGTCGATATGTTGTGAGGAAAAATGTTACCCATTATAGTTTTCATCTCTCGCGTAAGTATATTCCGGAAATTTTATGCGCGCGTAAAGTCCTTGGTTTGGAAGGTCAAATTTCCAGCATTGGATGTGGTTGCTGATTTTGAGAATATTCTCTTTATCGCTCACCCTGATGACGATGTTATTTTCTTTTATAACTATATCAAGGAACATAAGCCGTTTGTAGTATGCCTGACCAATGGCGATAATTTGGCGCGCCGCACGGAGTTTATTTTTGCAATGAGAGCATTTGGAGTAAAGGGCATCATTCATGATTTTAAAGATGTTTTTAATGAGTCCTTGCCGGAATCCGAATTGGAATATGTAATCTCTCACTATTTGTCGTTGAAGACCTGGCGTACCGTTGCTACGCATAATGCTGAAGGCGAATACGGACATAGCCACCACATGCAAATTTCGCACTGCGTCAGGAAGTTAGTTGATTTCTCATCTTCAGTTCTGTTGATGCCGCCTGTCTTGAAAGAGTTGGAAACGCCAAAATTTCTCGCAAAAAATATCAATGCGAAAATAAGTTTTCTGGAAGAATTTTATGCGACGCAAGCCCATGGCATATTAAATTGCGGGCCTGTTTATCGCCGTTGGGTGGATTTCGAAGGCCTGGTGCGGCAATGGCCTATTTGTGATATTAAGCAAGATGTGCAAGTTGGACAACGCTGATGAAGAATTATGGCGGGAAATACCACGATGATGGAGCTGCAGATTAATTTGCCACTATTCACCGTGTGCCTCAGTCTAAGACGATTGCAATATCCTCACATCTCGCCTTCAGCCGTGCGGAAATGTATTCAACCTCGAATATTCTGGTTGAACCCAAGGTCTTGTTTTTAAATATTCAAAGATGCTGCAATTGAATGCCGGGAATTGTTCCATAGTTTATGGGGGCGGTATGGCACTGCGTTTTGTGCTGTATCTGCTGGCGATTGATATATGTCAGCTCTGTGGGGGGGGGCGGCAGTCGTATGCAACACCTTTAGTTTTTTTGCATTTGAAAAATTGATAAATTTTCCTGCGGGTATCTGAATTATATTTTAACAATATATTGAAATTAAATCATTTTTTCAGTGGAGTTATTCAGGTTTTCAGTAATGAAATTTGATGAATTATGAGAAATATTTCCAGTATGAATATTGTTTTCAGGTTCATTAATTTGCTTGAAATGTTATGTTTTTTGCAGCTTGAATGATTGTATTTATATATTGTAATTGGTGTGCTTGGAGAAGATTTTTTTTGGGCTTTATTATTGGTTTTATGGCTGTTTGTTGACTTCTGGTAACGCAATTTCTTTATATCAGGTGTATAGTTGTGAAAAGGAAGTACGAGGAGTGATATTTAAGTACAGTGCATAAGAATGAAACACTGTATTTTTTATACGGCAGCCCGGCAAGCTTGATGAGGTTGCTGTGTCACTCCCGCTTATGTCCGATTATTCTACTGCTGGAGCCAATAATGATTCACAAGAAGTCTTTTTTTTCCGTCGGTCTTGCGTTGACGATGAGTGTATGTTCCGGGCCGGGCAGGGCAGACTGGGCAGAATCGACAGATTTATCCGTCGTGCGACCAGCGCCTGCGGATCGCCAGATACAAGCGCAGAACCCGCCAGCCTTTGCGTGGTCGCGCTATCCCAGCGCAACCAAGCCTCCTTCTTACACGCTGGAAGTGCAAAAAAATGGCGCGACGGTCGCAACGTTTACGTCGACCAGTAACGTTTACTTGCCTTCAAAGGCTTTTGCTGCCGGTGAGTACACCTGGCGGGTGCGGCCCAGCACCAAGGTTGACTGGTCGACGCCGCGCAGCTTTACGATCGACAGTTCGTCGCAGTTGTTTGAAGTGCCGGAAGCGGGGACGATCAAGGCCAGGATTCTGGCGCATGCGCGTCCGCGCCAGCAGGCCAGCACTTTTCTGCCTAGGTCCAAATGGACGCAAGCCATGATTACAGCACGTGGCCCGGCCCTGACTCGGCTGAGTTCGTACGTGAGCAGCCAGATTGTTGGCCAGCAATACGCGTTGGCAGCTCCCTCGGATGCAAAATGGCCGTTGACCTCGACCATGCCGTCGGCGACGCGGACTTTATACATTAACCAAATTTCACAGTCTGTGGGCGATATCAGCAATCAGGCGCTTGGTGCGGCGGTGCTGTATCGGATCACAGGCGAGTCGAAGTATCTGCAGGAAGCGCTGACCCGAGGCGACCAACTGGCGGCGCTCAGTCCCGCTGGCATGACGAGCTATGTCAATCACGATATCGGATCGAACACCATTACAATGGCATTGGCGAAGACTGCGGATTTGCTCTTCGCCGAATTGGCGAAGGATGGAGCACGCAAGGCCCGCTGGATGGCGTCGATCAATGCGCGCTTTGGAGCGCTGTACGCCGATCTTTCCAGCGACGATGGTCGTCTCGACTACCAGCCGTATGATTCCCACGGTACGGAGGCACGAGGTTTTCTGGCTCTGGTCTCGACCTTGACGATGGGTGATATCCCTGCTGCTGATAAATGGTTCGATTTCTCCTTCCGTCCCTATGTTAATTCCATCAGTGTCTGGAGCGGCCCGGAAGGCGGCTTTTCCAATGGCACTGCCTACGGCATGTACAGCGCGGACAATATGTTGCAAATGTGGCAGCCGATGGCCGAAATCACAGGCGTGAATATCTTCGATAAACCCTGGGCTGCCGGATTTTCACGCTACCTGATGCAGTTCGTGCCGCCAGGAGCGCCCGGCCATGTGTTTGGCGATGCGCACGAGGAGGATATGTATAACTTTGTGCTGAAAGGTTTTTCGTCGCGCATCAAGTCGGCCAATGCCGCATGGTATGCCAAGAATATACCAGGCGACGAAGATGATTTGACATTGTTGCAAGCGCCATACCCGCTGCCGGTCCAGACGGTTACCGACGCGCCGCTTCCTCCAGCAAATGCCGCCTTGTATCCGAGTATCGGCTGGGTCGCCATGCACAGCAATTTGTCCGACCTCAAGCGCACCTCGGTGTATTTCAAGTCCAGTCCCTACGGTTCCTATAATCATAGCCACGGGGACCAGAATTCGATTGTGATCGATAGCGGTGGACGCCGTTTGTTGATTGAATCGGGTTACCAGGACTATTTCTATTCGCCGCTGGGTCTGTCATGGTATCGCCAGACCAAGGCTAAAAACGCCATCACTTTCAATAATGGCGTTGGGCAAATCATCGATCAAAATACGCAGAATCTGGCCATGAATGGCAAGATCACGGCGTTTTCCACGACGCCAACACTGGACTATGCCGCCGGCGATGCGACGCCTGCCTATGGTGGCGCACTGAGTTCGGCCGTGCGCAAGGTATGGTATGTGCGCGGACAGGATGCGGTGGTCGTGGTCGACAAGCTGAGCGCGCCGACGGCGCTGTCGTTTGAATGGAATCTGCATGCGGGTGGGCCGATTCTCAAGGAGAGTTCGACTGCTGTGAAGATTAGCAAAGTCGACCGCACGCTGTGTATCAGCTCCCTGGGCACTGAAAGTAATGGCTATCAAGTCCGCTCAGGACCGCCGCCAAAGCAGGGGACGACGGAAGACCATGGGGCATTCGTCAAGTCGGTGAAGGCGAAGTCTGCCGAATTTATCGTATTGCTTGACGTGGGATGCAAGCGCCCCAAGACGACGCTTACGTCGACACAGACGGGCAGGGTTCTGAAGGTGGGAGCGCAGACGATCACGATACCGAACTAAAGAAGTGACGTTCACACAGGCACTGTCATGCAGTGCCTGGCTTGATTAGCCTGCGGCGTGCCGCAGGCTTTTTTCAATCTGACAACAGAAACCGCTCGATTTCTTCCCCCGGCTGCTGCCACGCTCGAGTGCTGCTTGGCCTGGCGAATCTGGTTGCTGAGCTTGGTCCTGAAATCAGCGTCTTGCAAGGCACGCAGCAGCGCGCTGTGCATGGCGCAGGCGTCGCTGCGTGGGACGAATCCTCCGTTATCGCGACTCAGGGTGGCTACGATCGCCTCATCGCATATCGCAATCAGCGCTCTACGTTGCGCAGCACGCGCAGAAGCACGCTTTGGCCGCAGGCCTCCCCTTGACTCTTGAAGTGCATGGCAAGGACCCGACTGTGCACCGGCAGTGCTTCAAATTTTCCTTCAGCAATATCCCGGTACACCATGGCATGGGGGTAACTGCAGCATCAATCTGCTTGTACGCTGAGGCGACGATGCGGTTTGGCGCATCGATATCGCGCGTCGCCCTCAATCACAGTGCATCGTCGCGATTGGAATAGCCACCGCTGACAATAAAGCCATCACCGCCCATGTCCGCCGCATCTGCCCGGCCATCGGGCGCCTGGCGCCACCGAAGGAAATGCACGGCTGTCGTATCCATGCCGACGTCGTCGAGCAGATTCCGGACTTCGCCTTGAGAAAAGGCGATAAACCCCATGGGTAGCGTCGCCAATGGCCGGTCCGGTTGCAATACGGCGCAGCCCGCTGCCCATGGATGAAGCTAGCCATGACCAGTAACTTGTTGGGACGAGGCAACATTCTGAAGCGTATCATGGCAAGTATCGGCAGCGATTGCCAGTCGAACACCAGGATGCGGTCGCTGGGCGTCCAGGGGCCGCACGCTCGCAGCAATGGTGGGGAGAACATGGACTTCAGAATGCATTTCTTGCTATGTATCCCTGCAGCGGCGTTTGCCGGCCCAACGATGCTCACTTGCGCTGGCGCAAATGATTGACTCCATCGCGATAGTTGCCAGCTTGCGACAACAAAATATGCATCATCGACGCCTCGCCAAAAAAATGCAATTATCACATTAACTACATCCCGAGCGACATATGCACGTAAAAAGATGTTATCAAGATAATTTTTTGCCGAATGGTGATATATTCTGCAAGTTTTTTCCGTCGTAGTGAGCCGTATTCGGCCTCTATTTGCATTTTTCGGCTATTTTTCTGATCGACTATGTTCCTAAAAATTCTGCAGTTCGTGCCCGAGACCTTGCCCACTTTCCGCGCCGATGTCAGCGTGTTGTTTGGCAAGTATCTGCCCCGCCACCAAGTACTGTGCGATGTGGTCGGCAAGGCGTCTCCCGATGCCCCCGACCTGCAAGGCTTCCGCTCGGTGCGTCGACCAGCTTACCAGCGTAGCCGGGTGCGTCGTGAGCTGGCCTATTTGTGGCTGAGCCTGAAAGCCTTGCTGGAAGCGAAACGGGGAGAGTGTGATGCCATCCAGGTGCGCGATATGGTACCGCTGGGCTGGCTGGCCATGCTGATCGCCCGATGCAAGGGCATTCCCTTCTATTATTGGGTGTCGTACCTGATGAGCGAAGGGCGCATTGAGCGGGCGCAGGAACAATTGCAGCGCGGCGCAGGCTGGCGTAGCCGGCTGGTGCTATGGAAGGGGCAGCTGGAGCAGGCCTTGTTGTACAAGGTGGTCTTGCCGCGCGCGCAACACGTTTTCGTGCAAAGTGACGCCATGCTGGCGGTGCTGCAGGCGAAGGGTATTGCAGGACAGCGCATGACAGCGGTGCCGATGGGCGTTGATATGGAGCTGCTCGGCAAGTCCCAGCCTCAGCCGCTCCGGCCGGAAGGCTGGGAGGATGTGCCCCTGATTGCCTATCTCGGTACGCTGGACAAGTCGCGCCAGCTGGAGCGGGTGATCGACGCGCTGGCGATCATGCGCGCAACTTCACCGACGGCTTGCCTGCTGTTGATAGGCAATTCGCCGACGCCACACGATGAAGTCATGCTGCTCGAGTATGTGCGTCAATTAGGACTGGCCGAGGCCGTGCGTATCACGGGCTGGCTGCCATCGGCGCAGGCGTGGGAATTGCTGGTTGCCGCCGATGCAGCCGTGTCATTCATCCCCCGCGGGCCGCTGTACGACGTCAGTTCGCCCACCAAGCTGCTCGAGTACCTGGCGCTTGGCATGCCAGCCGTGGGGAATGACACGCCAGACCAAGTACATGTACTGGAAAGTAGCGGCGCCGGCTGGCTGACCGCCAGCGACCCCGCTGCGCTGGCGCAGGCACTCAATGAAATCCTGGGCGATCCTGCTGCCGCGCGCAAACGGGCCGCCACGGGGCCAGCGTTTATCGAAGCGCAGCGCAGCTACCGCGAACTGGCTGCCATGCTGGCCAAGCGCTACCGTACCTTGTTGTCCGCGCTTCCCTGACGGCGCTAGCACAGTTGCGGGGGAGGTTGTTATGTCATGGGCGCAGTAGAGTCATTAAACAACAATAAAACTATTTTGGAAAAATGTCGTGTTTTTGCCAACCTTGTTGCTAAGAAATAAACTATACTCCCGGATATGACTACTATCATGTTGCTCGGTCCTTCCCTGGGTGCCGTCAGTGGGGTGAGCACTCACTTGAATCAGCTGTTGCAGTCAGCGTTACCGCGTGAGTTTCGCTTCGTGCTTTTTCAAGTCGGTAGCGAGGGCAGGGGGGAATCGCTGCCAGGCAAAGTGTGGCGCCTCTTGCTTAGCCCTGTCCTGTTTCTCATCGCCTTGTTGCGTGAGCGTCCGGCGATCGTGCATTTGAATACGTCGATGGAGCCCAAGAGCTATTGGCGCGATGTCGTGTATCTGGCAATTGCCAAGCTGATGCGTAAAAGGGTTGTTTATCAGGTGCATGGCGGCGCCTTGCCGCAAGAGTTTTTCGGTGGCCGGCATCTGTTGACGGGCCTGCTGCGGCGCGTCCTGCGCCTGCCCGATGCGGTGGTGCTACTGGCGCAGTGCGAATTGCGCGGCTATCGCAGCTTCGATGCAACCCTGGCGCTGGAGGTGATTCCGAACGCCATCGATGCGGGTCTGGACGCGGGTGCCAAGCCGCTTGCGCCGCAGCGCCCGTTGTCTCTGGTGTACGTGGGCCGCCTGGTGGACAGCAAGGGGCTGTTTGAACTGATCGAGGCGATGCAGTTGGTGCGCGGTGCCGGCGTGGCGGCGAGCCTGTCGCTGGTTGGCAGCGGTCCGGACGAGGCGGCACTGCGCGAGCGGGTGGCGGCCTTGGGCTTGGAGGACACAGTGACTTTCCTGGGACAAAAATTTGGTGCGGAGAAAGACGCGGCGTGGCGCAATGCCGACCTGTTCGCCTTTCCCACGTATCACGAGGGTTTGCCGTATGCATTGCTCGAAAGCATGGCGGCGCGTACGCCGGCGCTGCTTTGCCCCGTGGGCGCGATTCCCGATGTGGTGCAGGATGGCATACATGGCGTATTCGTGCCGCCGCGCGATCCGCAGGCGCTAGCCGATGCCATCGTGCGCCTCGATGGCGACCGCGCCTTGTTGCAGCGCATGGGACAGGCGTGTCGCGAGCGCATCGAGAGCCACTATACGGTCGAGCGGCTGGCGCAGGATTTCCGCCGCGTCTACAGCGCGTTGCTGGCGTCGCCAGCGCTCTAGTCGGTCCCCTATTTTTTAAGCGAGCCATTATGTGCGGTATTGCCGGTTTGATTTTCCCTTCGTCCGTCGCCGGCATGCCGGCTGCGCTCGACGCCATGGGGCGCGCCATCGCGCACCGCGGCCCCGATGACACGGGCGTGCTGCTGGCCAATAGCGCCGATGGTGCTTGGCAGCTGGGCTTGTTGCACCGGCGCCTGTCCATCATCGATATCGCCACGGGGCACCAGCCGCTGGGCAATGAAGATGGTGATGTACAAATCATCTTCAATGGTGAAATCTATAACTTCCAGCCTCTGCGCGACGAGCTGATCGCGTTGGGCCACCATTTCCGCACGGCTTCCGACACGGAAACCATCGTGCATGCCTACGTGCAATGGGGCGAGGAGTGCGTACAGCACTTCCGCGGCATGTTTGCTTTTGCCATCTGGGATGCGCGCCATGAGCGTTTGTTCATGGCGCGCGACCCCTTCGGCAAGAAACCCCTGTTTCTGTGGCAGCACGAAGGCAAGCTGGCTTTCGGCTCGGAAATCAAGGCCCTGCTGGCCTTGCCGGACGTGGCGCCGCAGGCTGACCAGGCCGCCATCTGGGATTATTTTGCCTACCGCTACGTGCCGGGCCCGGCTACTTTATTCCAGGGTATCCGCAAGCTGGCGCCCGGTTCCACGGCGACATGGGAAAACGGCGTGCTGCGCGAGCGCGTGTATTACACGCCGCCCGACAGCCGGCCCCGCTTGGCGGCGCCGTTGCCGGCCGACCCCGTCGCCACCTTCCTCGACAAGCTCGATGAATCGGTGCGCATCCGCATGATTTCCGACGTGCCTTTCGGCGCTTTCTTGTCCGGCGGCATCGACTCGTCTGCCGTGGTGGCGCTGATGTCGCGCCATGCGGGCGTGCCCGTGAAAACCTTTTCCGTCGGTTTCAAGGAGGGCGGCTTCAGCGAACTGGCGTATGCAGCCGATATCGCCCGCCAATTTTCCACGGAACACCATGAGCTGGAAGTGTCCGTCGACCAGGTCATCGCCTTGCTGCCCGACCTCGTGCGTTTCCGCGACGCCCCCGTGGCCGAGCCGTCCGACATTCCCATCTACCTGCTGGCGAAAGAATCGCGCAAGACGGTCAAGATGGTCTTGACGGGGGAAGGCTCCGATGAAATCCTCGGCGGCTACCCCAAACACGTGTACGAGCGCTATGCGGGCAATTATCAGATGCTGCCGGGCTTGCTGCGCCACGGCCTGATCGAGCCGGCCATCGGCGCCTTGCCCTACCGTTTCCGGCGCGCCAAGACGGCCATCGTCAACCTGGGCCTGGAAGCGTTCGACGAACGCATGCCGCGCTGGTTCGGCATGATGTCCGACCAGGAACGCGCGCGCCTGGTGGCCATGCCGGCGCCGTCGCGCCAGCGCGACCCCTCGCTGGGCTGTGGCAGCGCCGGCAACAGCGCCTTGCGCCGCATCCTGTGCTTCGACCAGCTGAGCTGGCTGCCCGACAATCTGCTCGAGCGGGGCGACCGCATGACTATGGCGGCCTCGCTGGAAGCGCGCATGCCCTTCATGGACCACGAACTGGCCGCGTATGTATCGAGCCTGCCGGACGAGTACCGCGTGCGCGGCCGCACCACCAAGTGGATCTTGCGCGAAGCCATGAAACAGCTGCTGCCGCAAGCCATCCTGGAACGGCCGAAAGTGGGCTTCCGCGTGCCCGTCAACGAATGGTTCCGCGGGCCCATGAAGGATTATCTGTACGAGCACCTGACGGGCGCCGAGTCGCGCACGCGCCACTACTACCATGCGCAAGCACTGCAGCAGGTGCTGGCTGAACACGTGGCTGGGCGGCAAAACCACGAGAAGCTGCTGTGGAGCTTGCTCACCCTGGAAATCTGGCATCGCCAGTATTTGTGAGAGGCCCATGCTGAGCAATCTGTCCTGGAAACTGAACCGCTTGCGCGCCATGGGGGCGCCCGAGGTGGCGCACCGCGTGCGCGATGCGGTGCAGCAACGGCTGCAGGCGCGTGGTTACGGCCTGGCGCTGGCGCCGCCACCCGCTGTGCGCCAGCGTTTCGGCGCGCCATGGCTGGGACTGCCCATTGATGCGGCGCCGCACCAGGCGGCCGCCGAACGCATCCTGGCGGGCCGCTTCGACGTCTTTGCCTTGCGCGATGCGGACCTGGGTTTCCCTCCGCAATGGAACCGCGATCCGAAGACGGGCACCGTGGTGCCGCTGGGCTTTGGCAAGACACTCAATTACCGCGATGAAGCGGTGGTGGGTGACATCAAATGCCTGTGGGAACCGAACCGCCACCTGGCCGTGGCCGACCTGGCGATGGCGTATCGACTGGGCGGCGACCTGCGCCATGCGCGCGGGGCGCAAGCCTTGCTCGAATCGTGGTGGCAGCAGTGTCCGTATCCGCTGGGGCCGAACTGGAGCAGCGCGCTGGAACTGGCCTTGCGCCTGGTCAGCTGGTCGCATGCGTGGCACTTGCTAGGTGGCATCAACAGCCCCCTATTTGAGGGCGCGCAAGGGCAGGCGTTCCTGCAGCGCTGGCTCGACAGCATCTACCAGCATTGCCACTTCATCGCCGGCCACTTTTCGCGTCACTCATCGGCCAACAACCACTTGTTTGGTGAATTGACGGGCTTGCATATCGCCGCGCTCACATGGCCTTGCTGGCCGGAAAGTGCCGGCTGGCTGACGCAAACGGAACGCGAACTGGAAGCGCAGGCGCTCAAGCAAAACGGCGCGGATGGTGTGAACCGCGAGCAAGCTATTTATTACCAGCACACGGTGGCCGACGAAATGCTGCTGTGCGTGCTGGCGGGCCGCGCGAATGGCCGGCCCCGCTCCGCCGCTTTCCTGCAACGCCTGGAAGCCATGCTGGAATTTATCGCCGCCATGACGAACGTGGCGGGCGAGGTGCCGATGATCGGCGACGCAGACGACGCGCTGCTGGCGCACTGGGACAAATCCCCTGGCGCCAATCCCTACACCTCGCTGCTGGCCAGCGGCGCGGCCCTGTTCGGTCGCGCCGATTTCAAGGCCAAGGCACGCACCTTCGACGAGAAAAGCGCCTGGCTGCTGGGCGCTGCAGGCAGCCAGGCGTTTGACGCCTTGCCGGACGTTGCGCCCGAAACCTTGCCGCGCGCTTTCCCCGATGGCGGCTATTACGTGATGGGTGCGCGTTTCGATACGCCAGGTGAGGTGCGCCTGACCGCTGATGCCGGTCCGCTGGGCTACCTGGGCATTGCCGCACACGGCCACGCCGATGCGCTGGCGCTGACCTTATCTGTGGCGGGCCAGGCGGTGCTGGTCGACCCGGGCACCTATGCCTACCACACGCAAAAACAGTGGCGCGACTATTTCCGCGGCACCAGCGCGCACAACACCGTGCGCATCGATGGCCGCGACCAGTCCGAGTCGGGCGGCAACTTCCTGTGGCTGCGCAAGGCCCAGGCCCAGTGCCTGGCGTGGCGTGACGATGCCGACGGGCAATTCTGGAGCGCCAGCCATGACGGCTACCTGGGCTTGAAAGATGCTGTGCTGCATCGGCGCGAGGTGCGCGTGGCGCCCGGCGCCGCGCTGATCGTGGTCGATGACGTGCTCGAATGCCAGGGGGCGCATGAGGTGGAGCAGTTCTGGCACTTCGATCCCCGCTGCCGCTTGCAGCTGGACGGTCATGTGCTGCGCGTGGCGGGTGACGCTTTCTCGCTGGAAATGCATTTGCCGCCCTTGCCGGATGCCTCCGTGCAACTGGTGTGTGGCCGCGACGATCCGCCGCTGGGCTGGATTTCGCGCCGTTTTGATGAAAAGCAGGCTGCACCTGTGCTGGTTTGGCGCGGGCGGCTGCAAGGCACGGCCACCTTGCGCACGGAGTTTCACCTGAGTTTGGCTACCCCTGATCTGTCAGAAAATACGAGGAAAACATGAAAATTAGCATATTTGGTTTGGGTTATGTGGGTGCCGTCTCGGCTGGTTGTCTGGCAACGGATGGACACGAAGTGATCGGCGTTGATCCGAACAGGACCAAGGTGGAGCTGATTAACCAGGGCACCACGCCCATCATTGAAAAAGACATCGGCGAGATGATCGCCGCCACCGTGAAGAGCGGCCATTTACGGGCCACCTTCGACGTGCGCGACGCCGTCTTCGGCTCGGACATGTCGCTCATCTGCGTGGGCACGCCGTCGCAGCTCAATGGCAACCTGGACCTGAGCCACGTGCGCAAGGTGTGCCAGGAAATCGGCGCCGCCATCCGTGAAAAAGACAGCTTCCACGTCGTTGTGGCGCGCTCGACCATGTTGCCCGGCTCCATGCGCTCGCTGGTGATCCCGACCCTGGAAGCGGCCTCCGGCAAGGTGGCTGGCGTCGATTTCGGCGTGTGCAACAATCCGGAATTCCTGCGTGAAGGCACGGCCGTCTACGATTACTACAATCCGCCGAAGACGGTTATCGGCGAGTCCGATGAAAAGGCCGGCGCGCTGCTGGTGCAGCTGTATGAAAAGATGGACGCGCCGCTGGTGCGCACGGATGTGGAAACGGCCGAGATGGTCAAGTACACGGACAACACCTGGCACGCCGTCAAAGTGGCGTTCGCCAATGAAATCGGCAATATCTGCAAGGCTGTCGGCATCGATGGCCACACGGTGATGGAAATCTTCTGCCAGGATACCAAGCTGAACCTGTCGCCGTACTACATGAAGCCGGGCTTTGCCTTCGGCGGCTCGTGCCTGCCCAAAGACGTGCGCGCACTGACCTACAAGGCGCGCAGCCTGGACCTCGATTTGCCCTTGCTCAATTCCATCCTGCCATCGAACCAGAAGCAAGTGGAAAAGGGCATCAAGATGATCGTCGACAAGGGCGCGCGCAAAGTGGGTATCCTGGGCTTTTCGTTCAAGGCCGGTACGGACGACTTGCGCGAGTCGCCGCTGGTCGATGTCATCGAGTATCTGCTGGGCAAGGGCTACGAGCTGAAGCTGTACGACAAGAATGTCAACCTGGCCGCCTTGACGGGCGCCAACCAGGATTACATCCTGAACATGATCCCGCACATTTCCAAGCTGATGGTGGACAACATGCAGGACGTGCTCGATTTTGCCGACACCATCGTCATCGGCAATGGCGCGGCCGAATTCAAGACCGTACCAAACAGCCTGCGGCCGCACCAGCACATCGTCGACCTGGTGCGTATCAGCAAAGAACAAAGTGGAGAACAGTATGACGGCATCTGCTGGTAAAACCGTGGGCATGGGAGCCCAGCCGAGGCGGGTGCTGATCCTGGTGGAAAACCTGCCTTCGCCATTCGACCGGCGCGTGTGGCAGGAGGCGACCACCCTGCATGCGAACGGCTATGAAGTGTCGATTATCTGCCCGACGGGCAAGGGCTATGAAGCGCGCTACGAAGCCATCGACGGCATCCATATCTACCGCTACAACCTGCCGCTGGAGGCGGAAGGGGCCAAGGGTTACCTGGTGGAATATTCACTGGCCCTGTTCCATACCTTCCGCCTGGCATGGAAAGTCCATTTTGCCCGTGGTTTCGACGTGGTTCACGCCTGTAATCCGCCTGATTTGCTGTTCCTCATCGGCGGCTTCTTCAAGTTGACGATGGGCAAGCGTTTCCTGTTCGACCACCATGACATCAACCCCGAGCTGTACGAAGCCAAGTTCGGCCGGCGCGATTTCTTTTACAAGCTGATGGTGCTGTTCGAGCGCTGGTCGTTCCAGAGCGCCGACGTGTCGATCGCCACCAACGAGTCGTACAAGAAGATAGCCATCGAGCGGGGCGGTATGAAGCCCGAGGATGTCTACGTGGTGCGCAGCGGACCCAAGCTGGACCGCTTGCGCGTGCTGCCGCCCGTGCCAGCACTGAAGAAGGGCCGCAGCTACCTGGTCGGCTACGTGGGCGTGATGGGCGCGCAGGAAGGCATCGATCTGCTGCTGCAGGCGGCACAATACATCGTGCAGACCTTGAAGCGCGAGGATGTGCAGTTCGGCCTGGTGGGCGGCGGCACCTCGCTGGAACAGATGAAGCAGATGGCGCAGGACCTGGGCATTGCCGACTACGTGACGTTTACGGGGCGCGTGCCGGATCAGCAATTGCTGGAAATGCTCAACACCTCGGACGTGTGCGTGAACCCGGACGTGGCCAACGACATGAACGACAAGTCGACCATGAACAAGATCATGGAATACATGGCCCTGGGCAAACCGATCGTGCAGTTTGATCTGGTCGAAGGCAAGGTTTCCGCACAGCAGGCATCCTTGTATGCATTGAAAAATGATCCTGTCGACATGGCGCGCAAGATCGTCGAATTGCTGGACGACCCCGCCCGCCGCGAGCAGATGGGGGCGTTCGGCCGCCATCGCGTGGTCAACGAGCTGGAGTGGGAATACGAAGCGCCCAAGCTGCTGGCCGCGTATGCGCGCCTGTTTCCCGCTGCCGCGCCTGCCGCTTCGGTGACCTTGAGCAAGGACGGCCGCTGAGTGTGTCGCCTGGCCAGCCAGGCGCAACCCTGATGGAGCATGTTCGACCGTGACAGCAATGATATTGGCGGCAGGCCAGGGCACGCGCGTGCAGCCTGGCGTGGTACTTGATGAAAGGATCGCCTTCAAGGATTATAGTGTCGACCGTGCCGGCCAGATGCTGCATGTTTCCCAGTATGAGACTGAGGCCTGGGGTAATGCACGCGACCCCCGTAGCTTGCGCTGCGCTGCAACCCCGCCGGCCCTGTATGCTGCCCAATAAACTGTTTTTGAAATGACACCATGAAAATTTATCCAGTCATCCTGTCCGGCGGTTCGGGCACCCGTCTCTGGCCGCTGTCGCGCGCCGTGCTGCCCAAGCAGTTGTTGCCGCTGGTAACGGACAAGACCATGTTGCAGGAAACGGCGCTGCGCGTGCTCGGCCTGCCCAACCGCCGTGCCGGTGATAGCGGACTGGCCGATATCGACGTCATGCCGCCGCTGGTGGTGTGCGGCAATGAGCACCGCTTCATGGTGGCCGAGCAGCTGCGCGAGATCGGCTTGCCGCCGCTGGGCATCCTGCTTGAGCCCGTGGGGCGCAACACGGCGCCAGCCGTCGCCGTGGCTGCGCACTTTCTGCTGGCCATCGACCCACAGGCGCTGATGCTGGTCTTGCCGGCCGACCATGTCATTACCGATGTTGCCGCGTTTCACCAGGCCATCGCCCAGGCTGCTCTGCTGGCGGCCGATGGCGCGCTGGCCACCTTTGGCATCGTGCCGACGGCGCCGGAAACGGGCTATGGCTACATCCGTAGCGGCGCGCCCGTGAGTCCGGGGGCCGTGGGCTGCAAGGTCGAGCGCTTCGTGGAAAAGCCGGACCTGGCCACGGCGCAGTCGTTCCTTGCCGCCGGTAATTATTTCTGGAATAGCGGCATGTTCATGTTCCGCGCCGAACGCTATCTGGGCGAGCTGGGGCAATTTCAGCCGGCCATGCTGGCCGCCAGCGAGGCGGCCGTGCGCGATGGCTATCGTGACCTCGATTTCTGCCGCCTGGAAGAGAAAGCCTTCGCCGCCTGCCCATCCGATTCTATCGACTATGCCGTCATGGAGCATACGGCGCATGCCGTGGTGCTGCCGGCCGCCATCGGCTGGAGTGATGTCGGTTCCTGGTCGGCCCTGTGGGAAGTGCAGCAGAAGCAGAGTGACGCCAACGGCAACGTGGTGCGCGGCGACGTATATCTCGATGGCGTCAGCAATTGCCTGGTGCGCGCCGAGCGCCGCATGGTGGCCGTGCTCGGCGTGCAGGACTTGATTGTGGTGGAAACGGACGACGCCGTCCTGGTGGCGCACAAGGACCAGGTGCAGCGCGTGAAACAGGTGGTCGATCACTTGAAGCAGGCAGGGCGCAGCGAGCATGTGCAGCACCGCAAGGTGTACCGCCCGTGGGGCAGCTATGAAGGCATCGATATCGGCGAACGCTTCCAGGTCAAGCGCATCACGGTCAGTCCTGGTGGCAAGCTGTCGCTGCAGATGCACCATCACCGTGCCGAACACTGGGTGGTGGTCAGCGGCACGGCGCAAGTCACGTGCGGCGAGAAGGTGACCTTGTTGACGGAAAACGAATCGACGTATATCCCCATTGGCATGACGCACAGGCTGGAAAACCCGGGCAAGCTGCCCTTGCACCTGATCGAGGTGCAGTCTGGCAGTTACCTGGGAGAGGACGATATCGTGCGCCTGGAGGATGTGTATCGGCGTGTCTGATGGGCGCCTGGGGCTGTGCGGTGCACTACTCGTCAAGTGGAGCCGGATGCATGACGTCGGGAATGCAGTCGCTCTTGATGATTGCCCCAGGGTTTCCTGCAACGATGGAGTACGGGGGGATGTTCTCGCTGACGACGGCGCCGCCCGCAATGCGGCTGCCGCGCCCTATAGTGATGCCGCCCGTTATGATCGCATGCGGACCGACCCATACTTCATCTTCCAGTGTCGGGTAGCCCGTAATGCGCTGTCCATCTGCGCTGATGCGGTCACGCCGCCCCAGCGTTACGCCATGAAATAATGTCACATTTCGGCCAATGACTGCGTCAGGACTCATGACCATTCCCCAGCCATGCGTCAGGGCAAAACCGGCCCCAATTTTTGTTTGCCAAGGGAAATCCACGCCGGCCATCGAGGAAGCGCATCGATGCAGCAGCTTGCATGCTGGCAGCAGCAACTTCCCCGGGCCTTTGGCATTGCGCGCTGCCTGGCATAGCCGGGCCGTTGCCACCACGCGGAATGTGCGACTGCGTATCGCAGCCTGCAGCGTCAATAGCGCGCTGCTGCGGCCAAATTGACGATAGGTATCTGCCCGTAATTCCATCCATGCTGACATGTGCGCCCCAGTACAATAAAAGATTGTTTGATATGATTTTAGCAATTATAACCGTATCCATATTGTTGTGCTCAACGAATAGTATTTCTAACTTATCAAGAAATGATGCCACAAGGAAATTGATAATTAAGAATAATGCAGCATAAAAAATTGATTTATGCATTCCCATGTCTGATTTGATAAGATGAATTTAGGTGGGGGCGTTGTTATCCGCAATCCCATTTGCTGGGATCTCATGAAGAAACATACTTGATCGATACATGCACAGTCAGACAACGGGGGCATAGGGAAAAAACCTGGGGTTACCCGTCTTGACGTGGACAGCGCTTTGTTCCGCCTGTCGATTGCATGGGACTATAATCATTTGGCACAGCTGGCGGCTGCCACATGGCGGCTTCGATACTACCTCATCGGGCGAGATTCACCATTGCGTAACTTTTTCTGTTTTTCGCTGGCGCTGGTCGCCGGTATCGCGTACGCCGATGCGCCGCCTGCGGCGCCACGATTGCAGCCGTCGCAACTGGCCATCGTCATCAACGATGCCGAGCCGAATAGTATCGAAGTGGGGGAATATTACCGCCAGGCCCATACCATCCCTGTGGCGAACGTTGTGCATGTGAATATCCCCAACCGTCCGCGCAATCTCAGCGCAGATCAGTTCGCGCAATTGAAGGAGCGCATCGACGCGCAGCTGAAACCCGAGATCCAGGCCGTGCTGATGGTGTGGAGCGCCCCATATGCCGTCGAATGCAATGCCATCACGTCCGCCTTCACCTTGGGCTATGACGGGGATCAATGTGCGAAGACCTGCGGCCCGGGCAAGCCCAGCGCGTATTTCAACAGCGAGGTGGGCCAGCCCTACAAGCAGCTGGGCATGCGCTTGTCGATGCTCTTGCCTGTCGATTTCGTGGACGAAGCCAAGGCCGTGGTGGATCGCGGCAAGGTCATCGGCTTTTCCGTGCCGGCCGCCAGCGCCTATTACCTGACGACCAGCGATGCGGCACGCAACAGCCGTGCCGCTTTCTTTCCGCCGGCCGGCGTCGTGCTCCAGCGCAAGCTGACCATCAAGAACCTCAAGGCGGACAGCCTGGAAGGGGCGAAAGACATCATGGTGTACCAGACGGGGATGGCCAAGGTGGCCAAGCTGGAGACCCTGCATTTCCTGCCCGGCGCCCTGGCCGACCACCTGACCTCGTATGGCGGTGACTTGCAAGGCAGTAGCCAGATGAGCAGCCAGCGCTGGCTGGAGGCGGGTGCGACGGCCAGCTATGGCACCGTCAGCGAACCGTGCAACTATTGGCAGAAGTTTCCCAATCCGACCGTGCTGTTGCGCCGCTACCTGTCCGGCAGCACGGCACTGGAAGCGTACTGGGGCAGCGTGCTGTGGCCAGCCCAGGGCCTGTTCATCGGCGACCCGCTCGCCGCCCCGTATGCGCGCTTCCGGCGTTGAAGCCTGATTCTTTCAGGCAATAAAAAAGGCCCTTGCGGGCCTCTTTCATCTTGCTGCGTTATTTGCTCTTGCGGCGGCGCGCCAGGGCGACGAGGCCCAGTCCTGCCAGCAGCATGGCATAGGTTTCCGGTTCCGGCACGGCTGGAATGTCCGGCGTCACGGCAGGAATGTTCGGCGTCACGGGAATGACGCTGCCGCCCGTGAAGCCGCCACCGGAGCCGCCACTGCCAACACCACCGCCAGTGACAGGCAAGCCTTCGCCGAGCGACGACGAGAAGATCAGTGGAGTGTCGTCGACACTGCGGGCCGGGTTGTACGAACGGCCCGGGCCGCGGTATCCGGCGGCGTCATCGAAGGGACGGTTTTCTTCGGCGGCGCCGAAATCGCGCGTGGCAACACGATAGTTACGGTCGCTGCTGGCGAGCGCCAGGCGCGGCTCGCTGACGTCAGCATCGGCTGGCAACTGGCGCGTAGCCAGGCCGTGCGTTTTGTCGGTCGATTGAACTTTGCGGAATTCCTGGTCGGACATGCCGCCTTCAAATTCCGGTGTCTTGTTGAGGCCGTCGCTGATGCGATTGCCGAAGCCAATGAAGCCGTTGGCCAGGCTGCAGGCGCTGTAAGTGCCGTCCAGATTGGCATCTTTCGCCTTGCCATTCGCCGATTGCGTGCTGGCCTGGCAATTTTTTTCATTCTTTTGCGCAGGCGCGGCCGTCTGCGCCTGGGCGCTGGCGCCGAACAGCATCAAGGCTGCGGCCAGCAGCAAGGGGCGGGATGAGGCTGGCGTGAAAATTGGTGTTGGCATGATCGATCTCTCAAAAAGCATGGAAGGGTGCGTCGTTTGACGCGTGTATCCACATGCGATTGTTGCCTCTCCCTTCCAGGCTACTGTTGCGAGCAAGGTTGGGAGTGCGTTTCAAGGTCAGGCATGGATGGGGCCTGCACCACTGGGTCTGCTAGTGCCGCTTAATGTCTTGTCAGTAACTAAACTTATTTGTTTGAATTATATCATGTTGTCCTGCCGTGCACGCGCCGGGATTGCTTTGTAAAGTATGGCGTTGCTGAAATGATACTGTCGGAAAGCAGCCGCCTGCCTGGATTCTGTTTGATCACAGCTGCGTTGGGCTTGTTGAAATGCTATCGCTGACATGTTCTTCTATATCGGGCGAGACTCGCGCGACGAGGGGCAAGGCACAGATCATCGCAGTAGGGCCAGCGCGACCAGTGTTTCGCCACGGACACGTCATCATGCGGTATGAGGTGCGCGCGCTTGCCACGAACCAGGCAGGCGCAGCTTGGACCCGGTGCCCTGGCAGGCTTCGGCAAAACGGGACACCACATGGCTGACCATGAAGGCGCTGACGATTTTTCCGCGCACCGTGTCGATGCGCTGCTGGTAGTCGAGGTGGCGCGACAAGGCACTGCTGCCCTCGGCCTCCGTGACGATGCCGCTGTATGACGGGGAAACAGTTCGCCATGCTCTGCCGGTGCGGCGGAAAAGGGCCTGCCTTCGCGCAAGCCCTTTAACAGGCGCGCGAGCCCGCTGCGGGGAGACAGCGCAGCTTCCTTTTCCAGCAAGACTTCCGGCGCCTATGCCTGTAGCGCCAGCGCCTGAACCCGCGTCGCCCGAGGTGGCGGGGGCCGCAGGAAGAGGCTGGCGCGCAGCAGGCCCCCCCCCGATCTGCTGTAACTATAAGTCAATGTGGAGCGATACGGAGAGAACTATTTTCTTTGGGAAATCCCTATATGCCCGCAACCATTTCGCATGGGAAATACTTATTTTAAATGAAATTAAGATAAAATATTTGCAATTAATCTAATGCTTTTATGCTACTATTCCGCTTGGTACTTTCGGTACTAAAACGATGGCTGGCACCACTTGGCGGCCATAAATTACTTTTAAGGGCTAAATTATGAAATTGAAATTTATCGCGGCAGGCATTCTGGCTGCAGCATCGTTCAGCGCGTCGGCGGCCACCTACAATCTGGGTATCCTGGATCCAAGCGGTTTTGATACCCGGGCATCCATCACCACCAATTTCGCTGCCAATACGGTGATCGACGATTTGTGGACCTTTAAACTGCTGACGCCATCGTCGGCGTCTTTCGGTGCATTGCAAACGTTTTCCGTTCCCGAAGGCGCGATCAGCAACTTCGCCGCAACACTGGTGGGCTATGGCGACCTGACCTGGGCATCGGTAGCCGGCATTCAAAGCCTGAGCTGGGCGGGGCCGTTGGCGGCTGGCAGCTATGAGGTGCGTGTTTCGGGCTTGACCGGTTTGCAGAACGGCCAATATGTGGGCACGGTGTCCGCCTTGCCCGTACCGGAACCGGAAACCTACGGCATGCTGCTGGGTGGCCTGGCGCTGGTTGGCTTTGCGGCACGCCGCCGCGCCCGCAAAGCCGTTTGATTTTTCCCCGGCTAGCATGACAAAACCCGCCGAGGCGGGTTTTTTTTGTTTCTACAACATGCGTGATGGTGACAACGTCCCAGGCATGTTGTCAGGCGTGGCGCTTGAAGTCGCGGAAGCGGAATCCCACGAGGAACAGGGTGGCAAAGTAAGCCACGCCGCACAGGCTCACCAGCAAGGCCAGGGCACCGGCCCGCAACAGTGGATGGGCTTGCATAGTGATCCAGTCGATGCGCAGTGCGCCGAAGGCGGCCACGCCGCCCATGACGATGAGCGCCGGCAGCAGGCGCAGGAAGAACTTGGTCCAACCAGGTTTGGGCGTGTAGATGCCGCGCTTGCGCAAGCCCCAATAGAGAAAAGTGGCGTTCAGGCAGGCGCCCAGGCCGATCGACAGTGCCAGGCCGGCCACCGCGATGTAGGGCACGAACAGCAAATTCATCAGCTGCGTGGCGATCAGCACGCCGATGGCGATTTTCACGGGCGTGCGGATGTCCTGGCGCGCATAGAATGCGGGCGCCAGGGTTTTCACGAGGATGATGCCGATCAGGCCCAGGCTGTAGGCCACCAGCGGTTCCGTCGACATGGTCACGGATTCGGCCGTAAATTTACCGTAGTGGAAGAGGGTGGCGATCAGCGGCGTGGCCAGGGTTGCCATGCCGACGGCGGCCGGCAATGCCAACAGGAAAGTCAGGCGCAAGCCCCAGTCCAGCAGGGCCGAGTATTCCGTCTTGTCGCCATCCACGTTTGCCTTCGACAGGCTGGGCAGCAAGATGGTGCCCAGGGCCACGCCCAGCATGGCGGTGGGAAACTCCATCAAGCGGTCCGCATACGACAGCCAGGAAATGCTGCCTTCGGCCAGTCGCGACGCGATGCTGGTATTGATCATCAGGCTGATCTGCGCTGCCGAGACGGCGAACACGGCCGGCCCCATCTTCTTCAGCACGCGGCGCACGCCGCCGTCGGACAGGCCGATGGCGGGATTGATCGACAGGCGCGGCAGCATGCCGATCTTGATCAGGGCAGGAATCTGGATGGCCACCTGCAGCAAGCCGCCGGCGAACACGGCAATTGCCATGGCGTAGATCGGCTGTTTCAGGTAAGGGGCGAGGAAGAGCGAGGCGGCGATGAATGATAAATTGAGCAACACTGGTGTGAAGGCAGGAATCTTGAATTCGCGCCAGGTATTCAAAATGCCGCCAGCCAGGGCTACGAAGGACATACAAGTAATATAAGGGAACATCAGCCGCGTCATCCACACGGCCGCGTCGAAGGCGCCGGGGTCCTTGGTCAGGCCCGTGGCGATCGCATACACGAACCACGGCGCGCCGACGATGCCGATGAGGGATACGAGCAGGGTTGCCCAGACGAGGGTGGTGGCTACATGGTCGGCCAATTGCTTGCTCGCTTCCTGGCCATGCTGGTTCTTGTATTCCGACAAGATTGGCACGAAAGCTTGCGAGAACGCACCCTCGGCAAACAAGCGGCGCAACAGGTTGGGGATGCGGAAGGCAACAATGAAGGCGTCCGTGTAGGCGCCGGCGCCAAAGGCGCGCGCGAACAGGCTTTCACGTAATAATCCGGTTACACGGGACAGCATGGTCATGCTGGAGATGGCGGCGAGGGTTTTAAGCAAGTTCATGGGGGCAGATTATAGCCGCCCGCTGTACCGTTAAACGCTTAAAATATGGTAACAAACGCTGCGGATTCGCCCTTGTCAGGCCCATTTCCAGGTGTTTTTGGCGTCACACACGGTTTTTTGATTTGCCCCCGCTTGAAAATATCGCTATAATCGAAGGCTGTACAGAATTCTGTTACGCAGACACTAATGTTTGACAGGCACTGGTTTGGCACACATGGTTCGGCAGACGCACAGAACGCACCGGTTGGCAAACACTAATGTTTGCAAACGCACTTTGACCCTGTTTTAGGAAATTCCATGGCAAATACCGCACAAGCGCGCAAACGCGCTCGTCAAGCAGTTAAGCAAAACGCACACAATTCGTCCCAACGTTCGACCTTGCGCACGGCTATCAAAGCTGCTCGCAAAGCGATCCAGGGCGGCGACAAGGCAGCAGCTGCTGCAATCTTCCAAGCATCCGTGTCGACCATCGACCGTATCGCTGACAAGAAGATCATCCACAAAAACAAGGCAGCTCGCCATAAGAGCCGTCTGGCAGCTGCTTTGAAAGCACTGTCCGCTTAATATTCACCAGCAGGCAAGCCACCACGGTGGCCTTGCCTGTGCCGGCACGCTGGCACTGGTTGAAAAGCAAAAACCCGCAGATTTATTCTGGCGGGTTTTTTCGCGTTTTTCATTTTTTATTCGCTTGTTTTTGCGGCCCTGTCCGCGCTGGACAGCGGCCGGCCGCCACGGTCTAGCGCGCTGCGGGCAGGTTGCCGATGCTCATGCCCGGCTTGATGTTCTTTTGCTTGAACCAGCCCAAATGCATTTCCAGCGCATAGCGCACGGGCACGGTCCTGGTCGAACAATGGCTGTCGAGCGTGTACGCTTGCATGTCTTCGATGTTGACGATCTTGCCACCGGCATCGATAAAGGCCACGGACAGGGGCAGCGGCGTGTTTTTCATCCACATGCATTGCGTCGATGGGTTACCGAAGACGAACAGCATGCCCGCATTGGCTGGCAACTTTTCGCGGTACATCAAGCCTTGTTCGCGTTGCTCTTCCGTGGCGGCCACTTCCGCGTGGATTAAATGCATGCCGGCCGAGAGCTGCAAGCTCTTGCCTTGTGGCGCTTGTGCTTGCGCAATGCTGGCGCAAGCCATCAGGGCGGTGGAAAGGCTGAGGCGGCGAAGGGATGTTTTCATGGCGCGGGACGGTGGCAGCGAAGCGGCGATTAAGCCATGCTGGCGGCCGCCTGGTCAAGCATGCTGCCTGGCGGCGCCGAAAGCGTGGGGTTACAGCAACATGGTTGCTGCCGTCATCCCGGTGACTGCGCCTATTTCACGGGCTTGCCTGCTTCAGCGGCAGGCTGCTTCGTCTTGCGCGGCTGGGGAATCAGGCGCGGTGCATCGGTTGCGGCCGAGGCCTTGGTCCGCGCCGCATCTGTCGCCGCCGATGCGTTGATCGAGGCTGCTGCCGGCTTGAGGGCATCGGTGGCGGCCGAGGCATGGCTGGCAGCCGATGCAGGTGGCGGCTTGACGGCATCGGTAGCAGCGGAAGCGTGCACCTGGGCGCCCGATTGGGCCAGTGCGGCGCCGGCAAGCAGGGAGGCGGTCAGTGCCAGTATTGCTTTTGTCATCATCTTTCCTTTTTCGTCATGTGAAGGTGAGATGATTTTAATGCATTATCTAAAAATAAATAGTGCTTATTGGCAAAATTCAGTGCTGACGCCGTTTTTTCTTGTCCTGCTCACGTTTTTCCAATGTTCTCGGCCGGCACTTCACACCATTCGCCGGGCAGCAGAGGGTGGCTGGCCAGCGAGAACGGGCCGATGGCGCTGCGCACCAGGCGCAGGGTGGGCAGGCCGACGGCAGCCGTCATGCGCCGCACTTGCCGGTTTTTTCCTTCCTTTAAAGTTATCGCCAGCCATGAGGTCGGCTTGTCGGCGCGCGCGCGGATGGGCGGGTTGCGTGGCCACAGCCAGTCCGGCTCGGCGATACGCACGGCCTTGCAAGGCTTGGTAGTGAAATCGCCCAGGTCCAGTGGCGCCTGCAGGCGCGCCAGGCTGGCGGCGTCGGGCACACCATCGACCTGCACCAGGTAGGTTTTCGCTTCCTTGCGGTCGGGGTGGCTGATCTCGTGTTGCAGTCGGCCGTCGTCCGTCAGCAGCAGCAAGCCTTCGCTGTCGGCGTCGAGCCGGCCGGCCGGGTAGATGCCGGGAATGGTCAAATGGTCGGCCAGGGTGAGGCGGCCGTCCTGCGGCGAAAACTGGCACAAGACCTGGAATGGTTTATTGAAGAGGATGAGTGGCATGCTGATAGATGAATTGATGCAAACGATGGTGACCGCTGATTGGCGCCGCAAAAGCGTGGCGCCCTGTAAGATACTGGTGCATAATGTGAAACGCTAGTCTTATGTCTTATAGAAGACTTGAGTCAGTGTGGCGATAAGGTTCTTTGGCGCAGCATTCTGCATGGCGATGCGGATGGCCCTGCTGTTCCTTCCCTGCTAAAGTGCGTTGTTGCCGCCATGTTCGGACTTGTTTTTGTAAACTCTGCAACCGCAGAGCGCGTCGCCGGCCTGTGTTGCCCGCCAGCGGTGTATCCCACTTCGGAGATCACGATGTATCAACATATCACTGTACCTGCTGACGGCCAAAAAATCACCGTCAACGCCGATTTTTCGCTGAATGTACCAGATAATCCCATCGTTCCCTTCATTGAAGGCGATGGCACGGGCATCGATATCAGCCCGGTCATGATCAAGGTGATCGACGCTGCCGTGGCCAAGGCCTATGGCGGCGCGCGCAAGATCAGCTGGATGGAAATCTATGCGGGCGAGAAATCGACGAATGTGTACGGTCCCGATGTGTGGCTGCCGGAAGAAACGTTGGCCGTACTGAAAGATTACGTCGTCTCCATCAAGGGGCCGCTGACCACGCCCGTCGGTGGCGGCATCCGCTCGCTGAACGTGGCCCTGCGCCAGCAGCTCGATTTGTACGTCTGCCTGCGTCCCGTGCGTTACTTCACGGGCGTGCCATCGCCCGTGAAAGAGCCGGAAAAGACGGACATGGTAATTTTCCGCGAAAACTCGGAAGACATCTACGCGGGCATCGAATACCAGCAAGGCTCGCCCGAAGCCAAGAAATTGATGGATTTCCTGATCAATGAAATGGGCGTGACCAAGATCCGCTTCCCGGCCACGTCGGGCCTGGGCATCAAGCCCGTGTCCATTGAAGGCACGGAGCGCCTGGTGCGCAAGGCCATCCAGTACGCAATCGACAATGACAAGCCATCCGTGACGATCGTGCACAAAGGCAACATCATGAAGTACACGGAAGGCGGCTTCCGCGACTGGGCGTATGCGCTGGCGCAAAAGGAATTCGGCGCCGAACTGATCGATGGTGGTCCATGGTGCAAGTTCAAGAATCCGAAGACGGGCCGCGATATCATCGTCAAGGATTCCATCGCTGACGCGTTCCTGCAACAAATCCTGCTGCGTCCGGCCGAATACAGCGTCATCGCCACCTTGAATTTGAACGGCGATTACATTTCCGACGCGCTGGCGGCGCAAGTGGGCGGCATCGGCATCGCGCCGGGTGCCAACCTGTCCGACTCCGTCGCCATGTTTGAAGCGACGCATGGCACGGCGCCAAAGTATGCGGGCAAGGATTACGTGAACCCCGGTTCCCTGATCCTGTCGGCGGAAATGATGCTACGTCACATGGGCTGGCTGGAAGCGGCCGACCTGATCATTTCGTCGATGCAAAAGTCGATCGCCTCGAAGCGCGTCACCTACGATTTCGCCCGCCTGATGGAAGGCGCGACGCAAGTATCGTGCTCCGGTTTCGGCCAGGTGATGATCGAGCATATGTAACTGGAGGGGCGGGGCAGGGTGCAGCGCACCCTGCGGACGAAAAAAAACCCCGTCAGGAGACGGGGTTTTTCACATCTGAGGGCCGGCGATGCTTAGGCTGCTTGGATGTTGGAAGCTTGCTTGCCTTTAGGGCCTTGCGTGACTTCGAATTGAACTTTTTGACCTTCTTTGAGGGTCTTGAAACCGTTCATGTTGATTGCGGAGAAGTGAGCAAACAAATCTTCGCCGCCGTCATCTGGAGTGATGAAGCCAAAACCTTTGGAATCATTGAACCACTTAACTGTACCTGTTGCCATAAAAAGAACTTTCAAAATTAAAACAAATCACACGAGCCATAAAAGCAAGAAGCTTCTTGCCCCCTCCTCGACGTCTCACTTCTTATCAAGCTGTACATTACTGCAACAGTCGATACAGCATTGTTGGCGGAATAAATAATGAAGTCAAGCGCTTTTCCATCGATATTGCCAAATTCTTCACGGCAACCAAAAAAGCAACTCTTGATTTTGACAGCAAGGTCGCCATCTGCGCACTATTAAGAAAACGCGTAAGATTGAAAACAATTGGAAAGGCGTAGATATTGCGCATGACAACCACTGTGAAAGCATTAGAATAAGCGTATGGCAACCAAGCACGACACAGAAACCCTGCTGGAGCGGCAAGTGCTGAAGCCGCCACCGCTCTACCAGGTGGCCTTGCTCAATGACGACTACACCCCGATGGAATTTGTGGTGGCCATCATTCAGGAGTATTTCAACAAGGACCGTGAAACGGCGACGCAAATCATGCTCAGTGTTCATCGCTACGGCAAAGGAGTGTGCGGCGTGTTCTCTAAAGATATAGCGTGTACCAAAGTGGAGTTCGTTTTAACGCATGCGCGCAAGGCGGGGCACCCCCTGCAGTGCGTGATGGAGGAAGTATGATTGCGCAGGAATTAGAAGTAAGTTTGCACATGGCGTTTGTCGAAGCTCGGCAGGCACGGCACGAATTCATCACGGTTGAGCATTTACTGCTGGCACTGCTGGACAATCCCTCCGCTGCAGAGGTGTTGCGTGCCTGCGCGGTCAATATAGAGGACCTGCGCAAGACCCTCACCAATTTCATCGGCGATAACACGCCGACCGTGCCTGGCACGGGCGAAGTCGACACCCAGCCGACGCTTGGTTTCCAGCGCGTGATCCAGCGCGCCATCATGCACGTCCAGTCCGCTTCGAATGGCAAGAAGGAGGTCACGGGCGCCAATGTGCTGGTGGCCATCTTCGGCGAAAAGGATTCGCATGCGGTCTACTACCTGCACCAGCAGGGAGTGACGCGCCTGGATGTGGTCAATTTCATTTCGCACGGCGTGCGCAAGGACCAGTCGACGGAAAGCGCGAAAGCCTCCGAAGGCGTGGAAGAAGCGCCCGTCGATGGCCAGCCGAAGGAAAGCCCGCTCGACCAGTTCACGCAAAACCTGAACAAGGCCGCTGCCGAAGGCAAGATCGACCCCCTGATCGGGCGCGAGGAAGAAGTCGACCGCGTGATCCAGATCCTGTGCCGCCGCCGCAAGAACAATCCCTTGCTGGTCGGCGAGGCGGGCGTGGGCAAGACGGCCATCGCCGAAGGGCTGGCTTACCGCATCACGCAAAGCGATGTGCCGGAAATCCTGCAGAATGCCGTCGTGTATTCGCTGGATATGGGCGCCTTGCTGGCAGGTACCAAATATCGCGGTGACTTCGAACAGCGCCTGAAAGCCGTGCTGAAGCAATTGAAGGATAATCCGAACGGCATCCTGTTCATCGACGAAATCCACACCATCATCGGTGCGGGCTCGGCTTCGGGCGGCACGCTGGACGCCTCCAATCTGCTGAAACCGGCATTGGCGAATGGCCAGCTGAAATGCATCGGCGCGACCACGTACACGGAGTTCCGCGGCGTGTTTGAGAAAGATCATGCCTTGAGCCGCCGTTTCCAGAAGGTGGACGTCAACGAGCCGACCGTCGAGCAAACCGTGCAGATCCTGCGCGGCTTGAAATCGCGTTTCGAAGAGCACCATGGCGTGAAATACTCGGCCTCGGCCCTGTCGACGGCGGCCGAACTGGCGGCGCGTTTCATCAATGATCGCCATCTGCCCGACAAGGCGATCGACGTCATCGATGAAGCGGGCGCGGCACAGCGCATTCTGCCGAAGTCGAAGCAAAAGAAAACCATCGGCAAGGCCGAGATCGAGGACATCATTGCCAAGATCGCGCGCATTCCGCCGCAAACGGTCAACCAGGACGACCGCAGCAAGCTGCAGACGATTGACCGCGATTTGCGCAACGTGGTGTTTGGGCAAGATCCCGCCATCGACGCGCTGGCGTCCGCCATCAAGATGGCGCGTGCTGGCCTGGGCAAGACGGACAAGCCGATCGGCTCCTTCCTGTTCTCCGGTCCTACCGGTGTCGGCAAGACCGAGGTGGCCAAGCAACTGGCCTTCATCCTCGGCATCGAGCTGATCCGTTTCGACATGTCGGAATACATGGAACGCCACGCGGTCAGCCGTTTGATCGGCGCGCCACCGGGCTATGTTGGTTTCGACCAGGGCGGTTTGCTGACGGAAGCGATCACCAAGAAGCCGCATGCAGTCTTGCTGCTCGATGAAATTGAGAAAGCCCATCCGGACATTTTCAATATCCTGCTGCAAGTGATGGATCATGGCACCTTGACGGATAACAATGGCCGCAAAGCCGATTTCCGTAACGTGATCATCATCATGACGACGAATGCGGGTGCGGAAAGCTTGCAGAAAGCCTCGATCGGTTTCACCAATTCCAAGCAGGCAGGCGACGAGATGGCCGACATCAAGCGCATGTTCACGCCGGAATTCCGCAACCGTATTGACGCGACCATCAGCTTCCGCGCGCTGGACCAGGAAATCATCCTGCGCGTGGTCGACAAGTTCCTGATGCAGCTGGAAGAACAGTTGCACGAGAAAAAGGTTGAAGCCGTGTTTACCGAGAAGCTGCGTGCTTTCCTTGGCAAGAAAGGCTTCGATCCTTTGATGGGCGCGCGGCCGATGGCACGCCTGATCCAGGATCTGATCCGCAAGGCCCTGGCTGACGAACTGTTGTTCGGCCGCCTGGTCACGGGCGGACGGGTCACGGTCGACCTCGACGACAAGGACCAGGTCTTGCTGGAATTCCCGGAACCGCCAGACGCGGCGCCGACAGCTGCACCGGAAACGGTGGAAGTGGAATAAGCGCAGCCTGGCTGCTTTCAAAAAGAACCCGCCCACGCAAGTGGCGCGGGTTTTTTTACGTGCATACCATCAGTCAAGGAAAGTGTTGTTAAAATAACCTTGTTTAAAAATAGGTATTGCTTTTGCACAAGCTATGCAAGAATCAGGATCCCGGTGTCGGCCATGCCCCGCATCGTTTCGTGTCCCTGGCTCTTGAAAGACTGCTCAATGAAAATTTCCCGCACTCTCGCTTCCCTCCTGTTTTCCGCCGGCCTGCTGGGCAACGCCGCCGCTGCCGCCGCTCCTGCCGGCAGCTATTTCCGCTTCCCCGCCGTGCGCGGCGACACCGTCGTCTTCACGGCTGAAGGAGATTTGTGGAAAAGCAGTGTGCGTGGTGGCGCAGCGCAGCGTTTGACCACGCATCCTGGCTATGAAACGAACGCGGCTATTTCGCGCGACGGCCTGTGGCTGGCGTTTTCCGCCGCCTATGAAGGGGCACAGGAAGCGTATGTGATGCCGCTGGCCGGCGGCTTGCCGCGCCGCATTTCCTTTGACAATGGCGGCGTGCTGGTGCTTGGCTGGACGGCGCAGGGCGAGGTACTGGTCAGCACGCAAAACACGGATGGTCCCGCCTCGCGCCGCATCGTCGCCGCCATCGATCCCGTGAAACAGACGCGCCGCGTGTTTCCCGTGGCCGACGCCAACGACGCCGTGCTCGACGACGCGGGCAAGACCCTGTTCTTCACGCGTTTCGGCCTGGCCATGACCAACGACAATGTGCGCAACTACCGGGGCGGCGCGCATGCCACCCTGTGGCGCTATGATCTGGGCGGCAAGGGCGAAGCTGTGCGCATGCATACGGAGCCTGCCGTGTTGGCGGGTAACAACAAGCGCCCAATGTGGTGGCAGGGCCGTGTCTACTATATTAGCGACGCGGGCGGCAGCGACAATTTATGGAGCATGCTGCCCGACGGCTCCGACCGCCGCGCCCTGACGTTCCACACGCAGTGGGACGTGCGCAACGCCGCGCTGGGCGATGGCAAGGTCGTCTACCAGCTGGGCGCCGATTTGCACGTGCTGGACCTGAACGTTCCTGCAACAGGCGCTTCGCAGCCGCTGGCCATCAGTCTCGTGTCCGATTTCGATCAGCAGCGCGCACGCCAGATCCGCTCGCCACTCGATACCTTGAGCAATGTCCAGGTGTCGGGCAAGGATGAGCGCATCATTCTCACTGCAAGGGGCCGCGTCAGCATCGCCGGCACGGGCAGCCTGCGCCGCGTCGATATCGCCATTCCCGAAGGGGCGAGGGCGCGCGATGCCGTCTTTTCCAGCGACGAGAAATCCGTCTTCGCCATCGTCGACACGAGCGGGGAAAACGAAATCTGGAAGTACGCCGCCGATGGCTCGGGCAAGGGCGAGCAGCTGACGACGCAGGGCGATAATCACCGTTGGAAACTGTATCCATCACCGGACGGACGCTGGCTGGCGCACACGGATAAAAAAGGCCGCTTCTGGCTGCTGGACCTGGCAACGAAGGGCAACCAGTTGATCGATGACGCAGGCAAGGCGGGCGTGGACAAGCACGACGAAGTGCAATGGTCACCCGACAGCCGCAATCTGGCCATCGTGCGCGTGGCCAGCAACGAGCAGCGCGAGCAGATCGGCTTGTACAACCTGGCATCGAAGCAGCTGCAATTCGTCACCAGCGACCGCTATACGTCCGGTTCGCCCGTGTTTTCGCCCGATGGGCGCTGGCTGTATTTCCTGTCGGCGCGTAATTTCCAGCTGGCCAACGGTTCGCCATGGGGCGACCGCAACATGGGCCCCGTGTTCGACAAGCGCATCGGCGTGTATGCGCTGGCGCTGCAGCCGGGCAACCGGTTCCCGTTCCAGCCCGACGATGAGCTGAGTCGCCCGGGCGTCAAGCCGGCCGAGACGGACGATGAAAAGGCGGCCGAACAGGCGGCAGAAAAGGCCCTGGAGAAGGCGGGTGGCAAGACGGCCGTGAAGAAAGCACCAACCGCGCTGCCGGCCATCGTCAGCCAGGGTCTGGCCGAGCGCCTGTATGAAGTGCCGCTGGCGGCGGGCAACTACAGCGCGCTGGCCGCCGATGACAAGCGCCTGTATTTCCTTGAGCGCGACAGCGGCGAGAACAAGTCCAGCCTGAAGACCCTCGCCATCGGCAATACCGGCTCCAAGCCGGAACTGCTGGTGGCCAATGTGCGTGAATTCGACCTGGCGTCGGATAAGAAACACCTGTATTACAGGACGGCGGCGGCCACCGGGCCAGGAGAGATGCTGGTGATCGAGGCGGGCGCCAAGCTGCCGGCCGACCTGTCGAAGGCAAAAGTCAAAGTCGACGACTGGACGTTTGTGTCGAATCCGCGCCTGGAGTGGAAGCAGATGTTCAACGACGCCTGGCGCTTGCACCGCGACTTCCTGTACGACGCGAAGATGCGCGGCGTGAACTGGAAGGCCGCGCGCGACAAGTATGCGCCGCTGGTCGAGCGGGTCACGGACCGGGCCGAGCTCAATGACGTGCTGGGCATGATGGTGGCCGAAGTGGGCGCCCTGCATTCGCAGATCCGTCCCGGCGAATTGCGCCGCACGGAACAGGAAGGCACGCCGGCGGGCCTGGGCGCCGTGCTGACGCGTACCAGCGACGGCTATCAGGTCGAGCATGTCTACCGCAGCGAAGCGGAGCTGCCTTCGGCGCGCGCGCCCCTGTCGCGGCCCGACGTGGATGTGAAGGCGGGCGACGTGATCACGTCCGTCAATGGCAAGGATGTGCTGGCCGCGCGCGACATCAGCGACCTGCTGCTGAACCAGGCCGACAAGCAGGTGCTGTTGCAGGTCAAACGGAATAATGGCAAGGGGGGCGCGCCGCGCGCCGTCATCGTCACGCCCGTCAACATGGCGAAACAGACGGCGCTGCGCTATGGCGACTGGGAGCTGAGCCGCGCCGAGCAGGTCGCTGCTGCCTCGCAGGGGCGCATCGGCTACCTGCATCTGCGCGCCATGGGGGCGAACGATATCGCCTCGTTCGCGCGCGATTTTTATGCCAATATCAACCGCGAAGGCCTGATCATCGATGTGCGGCGCAACAACGGCGGCAACATCGACAGCTGGATCATCGAAAAACTGCTGCGCAAGGCCTGGGCTTACTGGGCGCCGCCGGGCGTGCAGCCGTCGTCGAACATGCAGAATACCTTCCGCGGCCACCTGGTGGTGCTGGTTGATGAACTGACCTACTCGGATGGCGAGACCTTCGCCGCCGGCATCAAGGCCCTGGGCCTGGCGCCGCTGGTGGGCAAGCGCACGGCCGGCGCGGGCGTCTGGCTCAGCGACAATACGCGCCTGCTGGATAACGGCATGGCGCGCGTGGCGGAAAATGGCCAGTTCGGCATCGATGGCCAGTGGCTGATCGAAGGCGTGGGCGTGGTGCCGGATGTGGAGGTGGAGAACCCGCCGCACGCCACCTTTCATGGTGCCGACCGCCAGCTGGAAGTGGCGCTCGACATGCTTGCGAAAAAGCTCAAGGAACAGCCGCGTCCCGCCTTCCAGGCGCAGCCGATACCCGCGCTGAAGTAAGGGGTTACAGGCCGGTGACGGCCTTGAACTGCTGCGCGCGGCGGCGCGACACTTCGATCAGGCTGCCGTCCAGCAGGCGCAGCTCGAGACCATCGGCCGCATTCTGCGCGAGTTGTGCGACCTGCGCCAGGTTGACGATCTGGCGCCGGTTGGCGCGCAAGAACAGGGTGGAATCGAGCTTCTCTTCCAGCTGGTTCAGGGAGCGCAGCATCAGCGGCTGCTGCGTGCCGAAATGCACGCGCGTGTAGTTACCTTCCGATTCCAGCAGGCGGATATCGTCAAACGCCACAAACCAGCAGCGTTCCCCATCCTTGATGAATACCTTGCGCGGCGCGGGCGACGGTGCCGCCCGCACCCTCGCGCCGACCTTCGCCAGCGCCGTCGCCAGGCGCGCCGCCTGCACGGGTTTTTGCAGGTAGTCGAGGGCGCTCACGTCAAACGCCTGCAGCGCGTACTGGTCGAAGGCCGTGCAAAAGATGACGTCGGGAGCATCATCCAACGCGGCCAGCAGGTCGAAACCGGAGCCGCCCGGCATTTGCACGTCGAGCAGCAGCAGGTCGGGCCGCAGCTTGTCGATCTGCGCGACGGCGTCGGCCGCGCTGGCCGCCTCGCCGACGATCTCCACAGCACTTTGCTGAACATGCGGCGCGAGCAGGCGACGCAGTTCGGCGCGCGCCAGGCGCTCGTCATCGACCAGCAGTACCTTGAGCGGTTGACCGTTCATGCTTGCTCCGGCAGAAGAATGGTGGCGTATACCCAGCCCGCCTGTTCGCGCAGTTCCAGGCTGGAGCGCTCGCCGCAGGCCAGCTGCAAGCGTTGTCGCGCATTGCGCAAGCCGATGCAGGTGGAGTTGCCTGGCTCGCGCAAGGCGCCCGTGTTGGCCACATCGATCTGCAGCATGGTGGTGCCGTCGGCAGGACTGGAATGCCGCGCTGCAATGCGGATGTCGCCGCCATCGGCGCTTGTTTCGACGCCATACTTGACGGCGTTTTCCACCAGTGTTTGCAGGGCCATGGGCGGCACGCGCACGTGATCGATGCCGGGGGCGATGTCGAAGCTGACGCGCAGGCGTTCCTCGAAGCGACTCTGTTCGATCGCCAGGTAGGCGCGCACGGCGTCCAGTTCGGCCGCCAGCGGCACGGTCGCGTGCTGGCTGGACTGCAGCGCGTGGCGCATCAGGTTGGCCAACTGGTCGATCATGCGCGCGGCTGCCTCGCGGTCTTCGAACATCAGCGCGCGCACGCTATTGAGGCTGTTGAAGAAAAAATGCGGATTGATTTGCGCCTGCAGGGCGCGCAACTGGGCATCCTTGGCCAGTACTTCCAGGCGCAGCGCCTCGGCCTCGAAGCGGCTGGCGCGGCGCAGCGACAGCGCGGTGAAGTAAAACACCGTCCAGGTCAGGAATACCCCGAACCAGAACAGCAACGCGCCGGGCAGCCAGGCGATGCCGCGGATGGTGTCCGGCGGATACATGACGTGGAAGGCGGCCGTCACGCTGGCCGTCTGGATGGCGGCCAGCACGATCAGCGACGGCACGATGCGTTTCCAGCGCAAGCCGTTCGCCGCCCAGCCGTGCCGGCGCAGCACGCCATGCCACAGGTGCGACAGCAGCAACCCGCCCAGGGAACCCCAGCTGGCAATCGTCACGACGATGCGCAGCTGCGTGGAGCCGCCATACACGCTATTGAACAAGGTGAGTGCGCCCCAGCCGGCCAGCTGGAAGGTCCAGTACCAGTTGATCCTGGCCAGCAGTGGCGGCCGGTGCAAGGGCGCGTTCACGGCCTAGTCCAGGAACTGTTCGATGCGCGCATACATCCAGTCCGGCTGGTCGTACATGATGAAGTGGCGCGCAGTGTCGGCGAGCGTGACTTTTACGCCAGGCAGTTGAGCATACTGTTGCTGGAAGGTCGCTTCGATGGCGGCGCGCGGCGCATAGTCCTTGTAGGCGATCCAGGTGCCCAGCACCAGCGTGGGCGAGGAAATACGCGCCACGTCCTGGCGCAGGTCGCTGGCCAGCAGGGTGCCCATGGCCTTGATCACCGTTTCGCGGTCCGAACGCTGGCCCCAGCCGAAGATGCGTTCCACGTCGACCGGCGCGCTGGCCATGCCTGTGACGGTGCGGCGCTGGCTGGCGCTGGAACTGGCCGCATCCTGCGCGCGCATGGCCGCTTGCATCTGTGTTGACATGGCTTGCAATTGCTGCGGCGTGATGGACGGCAGTTGCGTCGCTCCCAGCGCCGGCAGCGAGTCGACGATCACCAGCTTGCCTGTTTGTGCCGGATGGTCGATAGCCATTTTCAGGGCCAGGAAGCCGCCCAGGCTATGCCCGATGATGGCTGGCTGGCCCAGTTTTTGGGTGCCGATGTAGTCGGCCAGCTCTTGCTCGGCCTGCGCCAGCAAGTCGCCCGCGATGGGTGCCACGCCGGCAAAGCCGGCCAGTGTCAGCACGTGGCATTGGCGTGCGGCTTGCGGGCCGCACAGGCGCGCCACCGTGCCTTGCCAGACTTCGCCCGAGGACGCCAGGCCGGGAATCAGGATGAGGGGGCGGCCTTGTCCGGTGACGTCGACCGTGAAGGCCTTGGGTGCGGCGGCCTGGCTGGCACCCGCCAGCAGCACGGTGGTGAGCAAGATGCATGTTTGCAGTGTTCGTTTCATGGGGTACTCCTCCTTGACGGCCATGCTAGCGGCGCAGGCAAGCGGCCGCCAGTGCCGCGGGATGAGCGGCAGCAGGGAGGGATGAGTGGTTCAGAGCCACACATCCTGATCCTGGCGGTGATCCGGAAAATAGGTCAGGTACTGAACCATGCGCGGCGCCGGGCCGCGGTTGGGCGTGGCGCAATGGGGCAGGGCCTGGTGCCAGATGATGAAATCACCGGCCATGCCTTCGACGGGCACGGGCCGCAAGTCTTCGATGGCCCATTCGCGCGGCTGGCGCCCCGGCGGCACTTGCCGCAGCCAGTTGGCCATGTGCCGCTGGAAGCCGGGCACGCAGTGAAAGGCGCCGTGCTGCGCGGGACAGTCGCTCAGGTACAGCATGCCTTGCAGCTTGAAGGGAATCGGCTGTTGCAGGCTGACGTCCCAGTGCAGGGCGCTGCCAAGGAAGCGGTGCTGCGGCGTTTCCGGCGGATTGAAGCTCACCTTGTCGATGCTGGCGTAGATGCCGGCGCCGGCGCCGTATAGCTGCTGATAGGCGTGGCGTATGTGCGCGCTGTGGCGGTTTTCCTCGAGGGCAGGATGGTCGGAAAACTGCAGCATCAGGCCCCGTTTGCCCGGGTGCGGCTGGTACCACGATGCCGCATCATCCGGGCTGGCGCCCAGATAGTCCCAGATGGCCGCCTGGACGGCGGCGCAGTGCGCGCGCGGCACGACGCCGCGCAGCACCAGATAGCCGTGCTCCTCGAAATGGCGCAGCTCGGCGGCGGACAGCACGTCCTGATGGGGACTGGCGGCGTGTGCCGGGCGTGGGCGCGTGCGCGCGGCGATCCAGTCTGTGTAGGCCTGCAGGGTCGGTCGTTGCTGATACAGGAAGTGCAGCGTGTCTTCCATCGAAATGCCGCGCGCGTACAGGGCCTTGATATCCAGGTGGTCGCGCGCCAGTGCGCCGCTGCCGGTGGCGCCGCCGTGTCCCGTGCAGCGCTGCCATAAATCGTGCAGGTGAGGCCAGTCGTCCATGGTGTTTTGGGTAGGGTTGAAAAAATCAGCCGGCGCGCAGGCGGCGCCACAGGGTGGTGCGGCTGATGCCCAGGTAGCTTGCGGCCGCATCGCGGCGCCCGCCGAAGCGCGCCAGCACGGCGCTGGCGCTTTCTTCCTCGCGCTGCTGTGCAACGGCGGCAGCCGGCGCCGGCAAAGCCGTGGCCGGGCTGGCGCCTTGCGCCAACTCCGGCGCCACACCCAGCACGAAGGCGGGCGTGAGCGCCTGCAGCGGTTCGGCGGCCAGGAACAGCGCCAGGCGCTCGGCCAGGTTGCGCAGTTCGCGCACGTTGCCGGGCCAGTCGTAGCGGCGCAGCAGCGGCGCGCAGGCGACGATTTCCGCGTGCAGGTTGGGGTGCGGGCGGGCGCCCAGCGCGGCCAGCGCGTTCTTCAGCGACCATTCGGCCAGGCCTGGAATATCGCTGGCACGTTCGCGCAAGGCGGGCAAATGCAGGCGCAGCACGGCCAGGCGGTAGAACAGGTCGGCGCGGAAGCGTCCTTCGCGAATGCGCTGCTCCAGGTCGCAGTGGGTGGCGCTGATGATACGCACATTGATGGCGATGGGCCGCGTGCCGCCCACGCGCACCACTTCGCGCTCTTCCAGCACACGCAGCAAGCGCGTTTGCAGGGGGAGCGGCATTTCGCCGATTTCATCGAGGAAGAGCGTGCCATGGTTGGCCGCCTCGAACAGGCCCGCATGGCCGCCCCGGCGTGCGCCCGTAAAGGCCCCATCCTCGTGGCCGAACAGCTCCGATTCGAGCAAGGACTCGGCGATGGCGCCGCAATTGATGGCGATGAAGGGCCGGTTCGCGCCCAGGCTGCGCGGGCTTTCGCGGTGGATGGCCTGCGCCACCAGTTCCTTGCCGCTGCCCGTTTCGCCCTGGATCAGCACCGTCGCCGGCGAGCGGGCGTACAGTACCACCGACTGGCGCAGCGTTTCCATCGCTTCCGATTCGCCGCGCAAATCGTGCAGGCCATGCCGCGCGCGCAAAGTGTCGGCCACCACAGGGCGCCTCCCGCGGTTCGATTCGATCTGGGTCAGGCGCGCCAGTTCCAGCGCGTCGTCGAAGGCGCGGCGGATGGCCGTGGCCGAATACACGAAGACGGCGGCCAGTCCCGCCTCCTCGGCCAGGTCGGTGACGAGGCCCGCGCCGACGACGGCCTTGACGCCGGCTGCCTTCAGTTCGTTGATCTGCGCGCGCGCATCTTCCTCGGTGGCATAGGTGCGCTGGGCAATCTGGAAGCCGAAGGTGGCGGCAAATTCGGCCAGTTCCGGCATCGGATCCTGGTAGGTGACCACGCCGATGTCCGGCGAGATGCGCCGCGCGCGCGCCAGCGCCTGCATCACGTCGTAGCCGCTGGCCTTGGCGATGATGACGGGTACCGACAGCCGGCCTTTCAGGTAGGCACCGTTCGAACCGGCCGCGATGACGGCGTCGCAGCGCTCGGTGGCCATGCGTTCGCGGATGTGGCGCACGGCGTCGTCGAAGCCCAGGTTGATCGGTTCAATCGTCGCCAGGTCGTCGTATTCGAGCGTGATGTCGCGGAACAGGTCGAACAAACGCGAGACGGATACGGTCCAGATGACGGGTTTGTCTCGGTGGTCGAGCGGAGGTTGGGGAGGGCGGCGCATGCTTTATTCTAAACGATTTGTTTCATTTTCTTGCCTTGCAACGGCTTTGCAACGGGCGTGTTGCAAGTGGTCTGTGGCGTTTCAGATATTGCCAATAAGGAATATGAAAAAACCGCCGGAAACTGGTTTATGATCTAACAGCACCATGATGCTTGGAAGATTGTTTTACCCAGGCGTATGTTCACTTTGCCTTTAACCATCCATGGCGTCCATGAACCGAGTGCCGACCAGTCCCGATTTCATCGCCGATGCCTTGCAACTCATCGCCTTGCCCGCCTGCGCCTGCGATGCCTGCGGCATGGTGGTCGCGGTGAATGGCGCCTTGAATGCCTTGCTGGGCAAGGATGTGTCGGGCCGGCTGCTGGCCGACTGTTTTACGGACGCCTACCGCGCGTCGAGCACCAGCATGCTGCGTGGCGCGCTGGGTGCGGCCGGGCGCGAGCGGCACTGGGACAGCAGCCTGGAGGGAATGGGTGCCGCCATCGCCGTGCAGGTATGGGCCAAGCCGTTGCCGGTGGGCGATGGCTTGCCGGGCGCGACTCTGGTGTTTGCCGACATCAGCGTGCAGCAGCGTGACCAGCAAGCCTTGCGCAAGACCTTGCTGGAGCAACAGGCCATCCTGGAAAGCGCGGCCGTCGGCATCGTGTTTTCCAGGGGCGGCTTCATCGAGGAGTGCAATATCCGCGCCGCCGAGATGCTCGGCTATGCGCGCCACCAGTTGACTGGCATGCCGGGCGCGGTGCTGTACCGCTCCGCCGAGCATTGCCGCATCCTGGGGCTGGAAGCGGCGCCGCTGCTCTCCAAGGGCAAGCCCTACCGCACGGAACTGGAATTGCGGCGCCAGGATGGCTCGCTGTTCTGGAGCCGTCTGCACGGGCGCGCCGTCGATCCCTTGAATACGCATGACGGTACCGTATGGATTATCGAGGACATCAGCGACCATCGGCGTGATGAAGACCAGTTGCGCCGCGCCATGCTGGAAATGCAGGCCGTGATGGATAACGCGCCGCTGGCCATCGGTTTTCAGCGCGAGAAAGGCGTGCTGCGCTACAACCGGCGCTTTGCCGAATGCTTCGGCTTTGATGGCGACAGCGGCGTGGGCCTGGCCGTCGCCGACCTTTACCCGTCGCGCGCGGCTTACGAGAACGTGGTGCGGCAAGCGTCGCCCCTGCTGCGGCGCGGCCAGCCGTTCCAGGGCGAGATGGAAATGCGCCGCCGCGACGGCTCCACATTCTGGGCGCTGGCGTATGGCTATGTACTGAACCCCGAGAGCCAGACCGACCGCGGCTTGCGCGACACGATCTGGCTGTTCGACGACCGCAGTGCGCAGAAGGCTGCAGAGGAGGCCACGCGCCAGCTGATGCTGGAGCAGCAGGCCATCCTCGACAATGCCTCCGTCGGCATCCTGTTTTCGCGTTCGCGCCTGGTCCTGCGCTGCAATCCCCGCTTCGCCGAAATGTTCGGCTACGCGCAGGAGGAGATGACGGGCTTGCCCGCTGCCGCGCTGTTTCCCTCGCCTGCCGCCTACGAGGAGTTTGGCGCGCAAGCCACGCCGCTGCTGGGGCAGGGCTTGCCGTACGAACGGGATGAAGCGCTGTTCCGCCGCCGCGATGGCAAGCTGTTCTGGTGCCGCATCCGCGCCAAGGCCGTCGACCAGGCGCACAGCGAGAAGGGCACGATCTGGATACTCGAAGACGTCACGGACAGCCGCCAGGCGCAGATGGAGGTCGCGGCCATCATGACGAATGCCTCGGTGAGCATCCTGTATACCAAGAACCGCCTGATCACGCGCTACAACCTGGGCTTTGCCGCGATGTTCGGCTACAGCGGCGACGAGGCGCTGGGTTTGCCCGGACGCGCGCTGTACGTGTCGCAGCAGTCCTACGACTTGCTGGGCGCGGCGGCCTTTCCCTTCCTGTCGGTGGCCAAGCCGTTCCAGACGGAAGTGGAAATGATACGCCGCGACGGCAGCACCTTGTGGGCGCAGCTGATCGCCTACGTCGTCAATCCGGACGATCCCGCCGCCGGCACCATCTGGATCATCGAGGACCGCACGGAAGCCAAGCGCGCCGAAGAATCCTTGCGCAATGCGCTGCTGGAAAACCAGGCCATCCTCGACAGCGCCGTGCTGGGCATCTCGGTGGTGGAGGGCGGCTACAATTTGCGCGCCAACAGCAAGATGGAAGAGCTTTTCGGCTATGGTCCCGGCGAGATCAACGGCCTGTCGGTGCAGGCCCTGTATCCGGACGTGGCCGCGTGGAAGACGGCACGCGGCGAGACGGCGCGCGACTTTGCGGCTGGCAGGGTGCACATGTCGGAGTACCAGCTGGTGCGCAAGGATGGAAGCCGTTTCTGGGCGCGGCTGTCCGGCCGGCCGTTTGACCTGGCGCATGCGCACGGTCGCTCGGTGTGGCTGGTCGACGATGTGACGGCGCGCCGCGAGGCGGCCGAGGCGGTGCGCCACGCGCGCGACGAACTGGAGCTGCGCGTGCACGAACGCACGGCCGAACTGGCCGGCGCCAATCTGCTGCTGCAGGGCGAGATCGTCGAGCGGCGCCAGGCCGAGGCGCGCGTGCATCACATGGCCTACCATGACAACCTGACGGGTTTGCCGAACCGCGCGCTATTGTCGGACCGCCTGGAGCGGGCCATGCTGGCCTCGCAGCGCTCCGGGCGCAAGCTGGCCGTGATGTTCATCGACCTGGACCGCTTCAAGACCATCAACGATTCGCTGGGCCACATGACGGGCGATTTGCTGCTCAAGGAAGTGGCTGCCCGGCTGTGCCGCGCGGTGCGCGCCAGCGATACGGTGGCGCGTTTGGGCGGCGACGAATTCGTCGTGCTGGCGCCTGGCATCCGCGACAACGACGAGGCGGCGCGCGTGGCCGAGAAGATCATCGAGGCGCTGACGCCCGCTTTTCCGCTCGACGGCCATGTGCTGCATGTGACGCCGTCGATTGGCATCTGCTTGTATCCGGACGATGGCGGCGATGTCGACGCCCTGATGCGCCATGCCGATGCTGCCATGTACCACGCCAAGGGCAATGGCCGCAATAATTACCAGTTCTTCACGCAGACGATGAACCAGGCGGCGGCCCTGCACTTCGACCTGGAAAGCAGCTTGCGCACGGCGCTGGCACTGCAGCAGTTCGAACTGTTTTACCAGCCCATTATCGATATCGCCACGCGCCGCCTGCATGGCATGGAAGTACTGCTGCGCTGGCGCCGTCCCGGTCATGGCCTGGTGCTGCCTGACCGTTTCATTCCCATCATGGAGGAAAACGGCTTGATCGTGCCGGTGGGCGAATGGGTCATGCGCCAGGCATGCGAGCAAAGCATGGCCTGGCAGCGCCAAGGCTTGCAGCCCGTACCCCTGGCGGTAAACCTGTCGCCGCGCCAGTTCATGCACAAGGGCCTGGTGGCGGCCATCGGCGCCGTGGTGCGGGAAACGGGCATCGATCCGGCGCTGCTGGAATTCGAGATCACCGAGACGGCGCTGATGCAGCACGGCGAGCATACCCTGGAGATTTTACGGCAGATCAATGGCATGGGCCTGCGCCTGTCGATCGACGATTTCGGCACCGGCTATTCCAGCCTGGCCTACCTGAAGCGCTTCCCCGTGAAAAAGGTCAAGATCGACCGTGCCTTCATCAAGGACCTGGAACACAGCGCGGAAGACCGCGCCATCGTGGCGGCCATCATCGCGCTGGCCGACAGCCTGCAATTGTCGACCGTGGCCGAGGGCGTGGAGACGGAAGAGCAGTTCGCCCTGCTGCAGGTAAAAGGCTGCCGCTATGCGCAGGGCTATCTGTTTTCTGCGCCGGTACCGGCAGTCAATGCGCAGGTACTATTGGAACGCGGGACATAAGCTGCTGCGCGTCGGTATAGGTAGCCTGCGATGCTCACCGTGCTCGAGCACGGCTGCACCTCTCGGCAACATCTCCCTTCCGCTCGCGACGCTTCTGTCAGGCTTTCTTGATTGATTAGTCGATGGTGGCGATGACGGGCGCATGGTCGGACGGCTGTTCCCATTTGCGTTGGTCCACCTTCGATGATGCCCGCCTCGCTTAATCGATGGTGGCCACAACCGGTGCATGGTCGGACGGCTGCTCCCACTTGCGGGGCACGCGGTCGATCACGCAGGCGGTACAGCGGCCCGCCAGGGCTGGCGAGAGCAGGATATGGTCGATACGCAAGCCCTTGTTCAGGCGAAAACCCAGTTGGCGGTAATCCCACCAGCTGAACGTTTTTTCCGCCTGCTCGAACAGGCGGAAGGCGTCCGTCAGGCCGATGTCGAACAGGCGCTGCAGGGCGGCGCGTTCCTTGTCCGAGACCAGCACCTGGCCGGCCCAGGCGACGGGGTCGTGCACGTCGCGGTCATCGGGTGCGATATTGTAGTCGCCCACGACGGCCAGCTGCGGGTGCTGCAGCGCTTCTTCGGCCAGCCAGTCGTGCAGGGCGGACAGCCAGCCCAGCTTGTACTCGTATTTGTCCGAATCGACGCTCTGGCCGTTCGGCACATAGGCGCAGACGACGCGCACGCCACCGATAGTCGCGGCCAGGATGCGCTGCTGCGCATCTTCATAGAGGGGATTGTTCTTCACCACGTCGGTGATAGGCAACTTCGACAGGATGGCCACGCCGTTGTAGGTTTTCTGGCCGCTGAAGACCACCTGGTAACCGGCCGCCTCGATCTCGGCGACGGGGAACTTGTCATCCGTGAGCTTGGTCTCTTGCAAGCAGAGTATGTCGACCGGGTTGTCTGTCAGCCACTGCAGCACTTGCGGCAGGCGCACTTTGAGCGAGTTGACGTTCCAGGTGGCAATTTTCATTATTTGATTTGCAGTCATGTTTTATGCGGGTTCTAAGGCTTCGTGTCTTGTAAAAATCGATCTAGCTACAAATCTAGCTACAAATCGTTGATGAGCCACTTTGGGGCGCTTCTTGCCGCATCATACACGGCCTTTATTCGTCCGGCTTTCTTCCTCTCATGGCCAAAGCCAGGCTTTCCGACGTGATTCGGCTGGCGCCGATGCTGATCTTGACCAGGACCAGCTGGCCGCGCGACACCATGCGGTACAGTGTGGCGCGGGATACCTCTAGGCGCTCCATGGCGCTGCTGATTTTGTACAGGCGTTGTTCGACAGGTTGTGGCGTAGTGTTCATGATGCGTTCTCCATTTGCAGGGTCTTTATAAGGTCGAGCTGGCGCGGGTCGCTGCGGTCCAGCACGTAGATGTAGGTCATACCGCCCGGCGAGCGGTCGTCGCAGTCCGGCTGGTCGTTGGCCACGGCCAGCGCTGCAGCGCTCGAGCACACGCCCACGGAGCGTTCGAACAGGCAGCCCTCGCAGCTGGGAGCGTTCGCTTCCTGCGCTTTGAAGCGCACGGCCGCCGGGTTGATCGGTTCGTCGCGCTCGCCACGCCACTTGTCGCTTGTGATGCATTTAGTCATGCTGCCACCTCAATTTCTGCAAAAAGTGTCGACTCCGCCTGGATGCGTTTGCGCGCGATCTCGGCGTAGGCCGGGTTCAGCTCGATACCGATGCAGTCGCGCTGCAGGCGGTCGGCGACAAGACCGGTGGTGCCAGCACCGAAAAACGGGTCCAGTACCACGCCGCCTGGCGGACAGCCTGCGCGAATGCAGTTTTCCGGCAGCTCAGGCGGGAACGTGGCAAAGTGCGCTTCGGCGAACGAATGCGTCGCCATAGTCCAGACGCTGCGTTTATTGCGGAAGCCGTCGGGGATAGAATCTTCCCGATCCGGCCTGTGAGTGCCGACGGTTTGGCCAGGAATCGCCGCGGCCCGCTTGGAGTCCTTCCGCTTGAATGTATCGCGGGCAGAGACACGGCCTCGCCCTCTGTCTGCAGCGTCAGTGCCATGGCCGGATCCGACGCCACGACTGACAGCTTTCATTGGACCGTTGGTTTTTCCTGGGACGCGGGTGCTGCCTGCTTGATTTTCGATGTCCTGCGCAAGTCTGGACACGGTACTGGCCGTTACCGGCTCCCTGATCGCCTTGGCGTCGTAGAAATACTTCTCGCTTTTCGTCAGCAGAAAGATGTACTCATGGCTTTTTGTGCAACGATCACGCACTGACTCGGGCATGGGATTGGGCTTGCTCCAGACAATGTCCTGGCGCACCCACCAGCCGGCGTCCTGCAGCGCAATCGCGAGCCGGTGTGGCATCATGCAGAGGTCTTTCGGTTTGAACCCCTCCAGTTTTTTGCGGTTAGGCTGCGTATTGACCATGCCGCGGCGTATAAATCGCTCGCCTTGGTCGCCGCCACCTGGCGCGCGGCCAACGGTGCCCGAGCCGGTGGCATAGCTGTCGCCCATATTGATCCAGCATGTGCCGTCAGGGCGCAGCACACGGCGCACCTCTTCGAACACGCCGACCATGACCTCGATGAACTCGGCAGGCGATGCTTCTAGGCCGATCTGGCCATCGACGCCGTAGTCGCGTAGCCCCCAGTATGGCGGGCTGGTAACGCAACAATGGACGGAGTCGGCGGCCAAGGTGCGCAGCTGTTCGCGCACGTCGCCGATAAGAATTTTCACCGTCATGACGCCACCTTGGCACATTTGACACAGCGCCCGTACTGGGCCAGCTGGCGCGCGGTGCTGGCCTTGCCGCAGGCGCAGCGCTTGCGGATCAACGAATACACTGGTCCCTTGTTGTTTGCCTGGTGCTGGCGTTCGACGCGGGCGAGGTCGTACATCATGCTGCCCTCGCCATCTGAGAAAGTGGCTGGTAGTTAGCCCGAATTACAGCTTCTCCCAGCTTCGGTGGCACCGCGTTGCCACACATCGCCACCTGCGTCGCCTTCGAGAAAACACGGCCATCATGGCCACGATCGATGATGTAATTACGTGGAAAGCTGCTGATGTTGTACAGCTCGCGTGGTGACAGCATGCGAAGGCAGATATCCACGATCACGTACGGATCGCCTTTGATCCAAACGGTGACCAGGGCCAGGCGATCCTTGGTCGTGATCGTGGACAGCGGCTCGCGCAGGTCGCCCCACTGGCCGCCGCTGCCGTAATACCGGATAAAGAAAGCAGCGCAGCGCAGCGCGCCTTCTTCCGCCTCGGGTGCCAGGTGATACTCGACCAGGCCATGGTGCTGCCCACCGGCGCTGATGGTATGCAGCGGTGCCTTGAGGTCGGCCGCTGCGCAGTTCCCTCGCAGATGCAGCAGGTGTGCCATCACCGGGCGCTGTTGGCCTCCTGTATGGGTGATGGTCGACAGTGGATCGCGCATGTCACGCGCTGGCGTCGAATTGAAGCCACCGTTTGCCTGATCGATGAACGCTGCAACCAGACGCGGTTCGGCCACCGCCATGGAGCCTCCGCGCGGCCATGCGGTTATGGTGCGTAGCGGCTCGCGAATCGATGTGACGCCCTCGCTGGACCAGTTGGCCAGCTCTATGATGAATGGATCAGCGTTATCAAGGACGTATCGCTTGAGGCCCACAGCCAAGCGCGTGTTTGTCGCCTCGGCAAGCGGCCGGGCGCGATCGAATATCGATTTCGACGGAATGCTGAAATCGATGTGCTCGTAGGCTGCGCGCCACTTCTTCTTTCCGGCCAGGGGCAACTTGTGATGGGAGGGTTGCGGCCATACGATCGGCTCACCATCACAGCGCGCCACCCAGAACAGGCGAACGCGTGACGTAGATGCCCCGTGGTCAGCGGCGCATAGCAACTTGTCATCAGTCACGTATCCCATGCTTTGAATGATCCGGTTGAACTTTTTCCAGGTGCGGCCGGCATGTTTCGGATTCGGGATGAGGTATTGTTGCTGCACCGGAATACGCTCACCAGGTGCGGCAACCGTGCCGTCGAGCCGCATGGCACGGCCGGTGACCTTGCATCGCTTGGCGATCAGGGGCCCCCAGCTGCGGATCTGCTTGACGTTTTCCAGCGTCATGACACGTGGTCGCTTCTGACCTGCCCAGCGTGCGCCGATCCACGGCAGGCCGCGCAGTCGCGCGCTACGCGGCTGACCGCCCTTGGCCTGGCTGTGGTCGGTGCAATCAGGGCTCATGTGCAGCAGACCGACCGGCATGTCGCCAGTGACGTCTCGCGGGTCCACATCAAATACGTCAGCGCAAAAGTGCTTGGTTTGTGGGTGATTCGCCTCGTGCATGCTGCAAGCATCGCTGTTGTGGTTGACGGCGATATCAACCGGCCGGCCAATGGCGGCCTCGATCGCCTGCGACATGCCGCCGCCGCAGGAAAATTCATCCACGACCAGCTCATCATGGATTGGCAAGAGAAATTGACGAGCGTTCACGCGCACACCTCCTGCTCGCCAGCGATCTGGATCACCTTGTTGGGCGCGCAGTCCCAGCCGCGCACTTCGTCAGCGGTGAACTTTCCGGCCTGCGACAGGTCGCTCGTATAGCCGCGGCAGCCTGCACGGTGATACACATTGCTCTCAGTGTGCCAAATAGCGAACAGCGGCGGATTGCCCGGGAACAGAATGTCACGAAGCACAGCGGCGCGCTCAAAGTTCATCGCTTTGATCGCCTTGGCCAGTTCGCCTTCGAGGCGAAGTCGGCGATCCCTGGCGTTACGCTTTACACGCGGGTCGCCAGGGCATCTTGCCCAGATCGCTGTATGCCACACTGATGTCATGGCGTAGCGCCCGGTGACGATCTGCCAGTTGCCATTGAGGTCGTAGAATGCCGTCCCGCAAATGACGCGGCCGGACCGGTCGATTGCATACACTTTGCTGCCGTTTTCCAAGGCGACGCCGTCAGCAGCAAAGCCCTGATCCTTGTTGCTGATGTTCGCGCGGTCGAGCGCTGCGACGTAATGGCCCGTGGTGCGGCGGCAGTGAGCTGCGTACTCGAGCGCGGTGGCGCGCATGAAGCCGAGCACCGGCTTGGGTTGCTCAAATTCATATCCGGTCATGACATTCAGCAGATAATCGCGAATGCGGCGGCGCGAGCGCTCCATCTCGATGCGCACCAGGTACGGCATGCAAGCCTCCTTGTTCCACTCGTACCGTCCTTCGTTATCGGGCCGCGTCGGGCAGTTTACGGACTGGAACATCTTGAAGCTGATGCAGCGCCCGCTGATGTCCAGGTCCGCCTTCAAGTTACCCTTCGTGCAGAAGCGTTTCGATTCAACAGACCAGCGCGCGACGTCGCCACCGTAGTGTTTCACCGCGTGTTCGTCGATCTCGGGCATGGTGCAGGTCCAGCCCAGGCGATTCAACGTTTGTACTATGCGAGCGAAGACCTCGCGCTTGAACTGGCGATTCCAGGCTTTCTCCGCCTGGTAGTTGCCAGCGGCGCGAATGCCTTCTTCCCAAATGCTCAGGGAGGCATCGCCAAAAATGATATTTCCTGCACGATTGATACGGCCTATGGTCATCATGCGGCGCTCCTGGCGGCGTTCAGCCATTCGGGCAGCACCGTGCCCACCGTGTCGACGCGCATCGGCATCAGCACGGCAATGAAATCGGGAAGGTCAGCGATACGCGCCACCGTGCATGCGTTCCGATCGCCTTCGACGTTGTAAAACTCGATGGCGCGCATGTACACGTTGCGACGCAGCGCGCGCTCGGCGACGTTGGTGGACTGCGTCACCAAGCCGATCAACGTGCCGTTGACGGCTGCTACCATGCCGCGTTGCAACCTTTCGGCGCGCGGAATGACGCGCTCGTAGGACGGGTAGGGTATCGAACCGTCTATTACGGGCGAACCGGGCTGAATGTAGACTTCGACACCATGCTGGTCGATCACAGCCAAGCGGTTATTACGCATCACTACCAGGCGCTCGGCGCCACCGACGGCGCAGGCCGCCAGCGTACCGCGATCAAATTTGAAGGTGGCCGCAACTTCGCACACCGCGTTTTTGTCGTGATAGATGCCCATGGCATGCCCGTTGGTGGCGCAAATGATGGCGCCGCCTCCCGGTGCTGGCGACACGTTGATGCCGCGCAGGTAGTAGCGTGCCTCGCCCATCTTGGCGATGAATGGTGCGACGATCGCGCAGCACCAGGCGCTCAGTTCCAACTTGGCGTGCACGGCCACGTCGCTGGCCGCCGCGTCGCTGCCGATTGGCAGCTGGTCGGGTGTTTTTTCGCGGGCGTTCACAGCACACCACCTTTCGCATCCAGCAGCTGCTCAAGCTCGCGCTCCAGCCGGTTGCGGGTGGTGATCAGGCAGCTGGCCTGGACGCGGCGCCCCGTCTCGATGCTGGTTAGGCGGTCGATCTCGGCTTGCGCCGACCTAGCGCCGGCACCCCAGCCCAGGACCAGTACAGAAACCAAGATGATGGCGGCGCTGACTGCTGGCTCGATTTCGCCCAGGCTCACGGCTAGGCTGCCTGTGATGATGCCGATGATGGCCATGGCGATGACCAAGTAGGTATTGAATTTCATGTAATGCCCTTAAGAAAAAAGCAAAGAAAATTGATAAATAGTTAAATTGGCAATCTGCGGACGGCGCGGGCGCGGCCCTCGTACGAGCGGTAGCCGTCGTACTGGCCGCCATTGCCGAAACCCTGACCCCACGCGCGAGAGGGGCCGGCCTGCTCACTGGACCAGTAGTAGCGTGCTTGGAACTGGTCAGGCAGGTTTGCCATGAGTAGTCGCTGCTCAGCACGTGTTGGCAGGGTTGCGCCCTTGGCTTCGGCCCACGCGCATGCGGCTTCCCAGGTGACGTCGTCGGTGTCGCCGTCCAGCAGAACTAGGTGCTGGTCTGGCGCGCCGTCGGCGCCTCGGATGATGCCGGCATACATGCCGCCAGCGAAGGTGCTGCCGATGGCGCCGGGGCCCGCCAGCAGTTCCAGGGCGGAAAGCGCATCGCTGTAGTTCAAGCGGGACATGCGCGCGTCGGCTTGGGCCTGATCCATGCCCCAGGTGTGCATGAACATGGCGCGGATCTCGGCGACGAGTTCGCTGTCTTCGGGCCACAGTTCAGCTTCGACCAGGCGGTCGGCGATCAGGTCGATGGCTGATGCTGGCTTTGCGCCAGGCTGATCGCTGGCATTGGCCTGGATGATTGCGTTGCATACAGCGCAGGTGAGGAAGGGGATTTTGACTGTGGCGCTGAGTTCTGGTGTGCTGCTGGCGGCGTGTGACATTTTCTCTCCATCGGTTGAGGTGGTGCGTCGATGGATGGATAGTAGCACTGCTATTTTTTCAATGCAATAGCAATGCTATTTAAAATTAATATTTTTATGAGAAATAAAAAAGCCCGCACGATGGCGGGCTTTTTCTTGTTCAGATTTTAGGCTTATGTGGGGAATGGCTCGCCGCAACGGCGACACTCATGCGCGTCGCCCGCGCCCATGTGATGACAGTTTCGGCAGATTGACACAGATTTGCTTGTAGCGCCGGAATCAACCGGCTCTGTCTGGGATTGCTCTTGCTCGACTGGGAGTGCCTCATTATTTTGGGGTTTCGAAAGCGACGAAAAACCCACTAAAATTGCTCCGACAACTGAAAGTATTCCGGAAAAAATCAGAAAGCTCTGGCGTTTTGCGATCAGGTCTATATTGGACACCCGCATGTCAGGTGAGGTTACGCCATATCCGTAATCCCTCGCGGAAACACCAACAGTCGTGTCCATAAAAAGACTGAAAGTTGCTAGAATTAGCCCTGCTACAAGTATCAAAATTCCTGCTAATTTCATATCCGCTCCGTTTCCCTTTTGACGACCCTACCGACTACCAGGCAATCACTGTTACTACAGCGCTTCCGTCGATACTTCTGCTGGTCTGGATTGTCAGATGTAAGCCACCATTCGCCAGACTCACGCATGAAGCGCTTAATCACAGCCTCACCTTCATAATTTACTGCGTAGACCTTGCCATCAGTGATCTTTGTGTCAGCCGTATTGACAATCACTAGATCGTCGGCATACAGGTTCGGTTCCATACTCTCACCTTTTACCGACATTGCTATCAGTTTGCCAGGGTTGAAGCCGTTCCTGTCCACCCAGTTTTTACTTACGCTCAATTTGCTACCGTCGTAGATCTCAGGAACTGTTTGAAAGCCAGTTACGCCTGCTGATAGTCGCAGCTGGACCTTCGGGATCTGGTAAAAATCCGGATTATTTGGATCAGCCAAAATTACGTCTTGGTACTCGCCAGCTAATTCCCGCGCGTCAAGTTGAGGCGCTAATGTCGCCGATTGCGAAACATAGTCGATCTGAGAAGCAAGGGTAGGGCTGAATGCGTGCACTTGCACACCAAGCCCGCGCGCAAAGGCTGTGGCCGCCTTTATGTTTAAAGGTCGGTGGCCTGACAGATACTGCCAAACCATGCTTTGAGACCCAAGTCCGTGCTGGGCGCCAAATTCTGCTTGCGACACTTTCGGCTCACGCGTGGCGAACAACTCCTTCAGCCGCGCGGCGTCTTCAAGTTGCCAATGCTCAAGTGTCTTTGTTTCTTTTTTCATGTTCAAAGTATAGCAATGCTATTTAATAGAGCAACGAGCATTGCTATTGACTTGTGCAATAGCAATGCTATTATTGCGGCATGAACCTCTCAACCTACTTGGCAGACTCGAAGATCCGAAAGGCTGACTTCGCCCGGCTTCTCAAAATTTCCCCAGCAGTGCTTCACCAGTGGCTGAAGGGGATACGACCTATTTCAATTCGGTATTGCGCCGCAATCGAAGCTTTGACTAACAAGCAGGTAACTAGGCAAGAGCTACGACCTAACGATTGGATCTTGATTTGGCCTGATCTCGTCACTGCTTCTGGTGGAGGCATTGGCCCTCGAAGTGTCCAGCATTCAACCGAAGCCAGAGTAACTCACACCGAGGAATAAATCATGCGTATTGAGTCGCACAAAACCCTGATCGGCATTCTGCGCGAGCACGTGGCCGACTGGCGCCGCACCGCTGGGCTGTCAAGCGCAAGCGCCATCGACATCATTGTCGCGGCGCATGCGCACATCGGCGGCCCGGCCGTGACCGGTATCCGCTTCGATGCGCATACGGACGAGTTCCAGCGCATGAAAAATAACAGCGACCGCGTGCTGCGTTGGCTCGACGACGAAACCAAGGACACCAATTTCCTACCGGCGAACTTCGTTTTTTCCATCCTCGCCGGCATGCCCGATGACGCGCGCGTGCACTGCCTGAACGACATGCTGCGCCGCTTCGGCCTGTGCGTGCGTGCCATCGAGTCGCAAGACGAGGGCGGCCTGGGCCTGGGCGATATCTGCGACCTTGCCAGCGCCGACGCTGACGCTATGGCGTCGCTTGCGGCCGTTGTGGCCGCACCCACGCAAGCCAATTACGAAATCGCGCTGCGCAAAGCAGCACGGGCCGCCGAGAAGAAGGCGCGCATCGTGCGCATCCTCACCGGCGCGCGCAAGGCGATGTCGCGCACCAAGGACGTGATCCACCGCGTACTGCATCCCACGCGCGGACCTCGTGAAAAAGCGTAGCCCTACAAGTTTCAAGCGGGGCAGCAGCTGCGCAGCTGCGACCAGGCGATTCCAGCCCGCCGGTCACGCCCCGTCCCCATTCACGGCTGGATGGAAGGTTGGAGATCACATGCTGAAACATGGCACATCAACGGAGGCGCCAGTTACACCTGGCTGCAAGGCCGATGCGTGACTACGGAAAGGTCGGCCCCAAGTTCTGGATCGGCGCCACCGGCAAAAAGCTGCGCGCGGCGGGTCCAGAGGCGCAGATCGTCGCCCTGTACCTGATGACGTCGCCGCACGCCAACATGTTGGGGCTGTACTACGTGCCTCAAATGTTCATCGCGCATGAAACCGGGCTGGGCTTGGAAGGGGCTGCGAAGGGGCTTGTAAGTGCTGTCGAAGCGGGGTTTTGTGAATATGACGAGGCTTCGGAGATGGTTTGGGTAGTCGAAATGGCCAAATACCAGATTGCAGATGCTTTGACCGGCAGGGATTTGCGCGTCAAGGGTGTGCAAAACGAGTATGACGCGCTGCCCGCAAACCCTTTCCTGGCGCGCTTCTTCGAGCATTACGCCATCTCTTTTTGCATGACGAGAAAGCGCGGTGCCGGCGACAGTATTGCACCGGTTTTACAAGCCCCTTCAAAGCCCCTTGCAAGCCAAGAGCAGGAACAAGAGCAGGAACAAGAGCAGGAACAAGAGCAGGAGCAGGAGCACGCGACCGTTCCGGTCGCCGCCGCTCCCGCGTCGAAAACCACGCGCAAGCCAGCCAAGACGCCGCTGCCATCCGATTTCACGATTTCGGCCGCCGTCCAGGCTTGGGCCCAAGCCAAAGGCCACACGAACCTGCAGGCGCACTTCGATTCGTTCATCGGCAAGGCGCGTGCCAATGGCTACACCTACGCGGACTGGGATCAGGCGCTGCAGAACGCGATTCGGGAGGACTGGGCCAAGCTGGGTGCGCAGCAGCATGCGCCTCATGGTGCTGCGGGCGGCCGCCCGGCGAAGTTTGACCCGACCGCATTCGTCAATCGTGGCCGAACACAGCCCGGGAGCCGGACATGAGCGAAGTTGCAACTGCTGGCAGCCAAAGCTGCTTCCTGGGCCAGTCCAGCACGGCGCCGGATTCGCGCTGGTTCGAGGTGCATCCGACCCTCAAGGTGTCGATGATCGAGCATCTGTACAACCGCCTCGACGGCGCATACCCGCACTGGTGGGCATCCAATTTCGCCAGCGAGGTAGCGCTGCGGAACTGGGCCGAATCATGGGTCGAGGCCTTCGAGGAAGAAGGCATCAGCCCCAAGGACGTCGCTGTCGGCCTGAAAGCGTGTCGTCTGCATCACCAGAAACCACCGTCGTGTGCAGAGTTTATCCAAGCTTGCAAGCCGTCCTCCAACGCGCCACAGGCTTACCACGAGGCTGTGGAGGGTATACAAGCCCGCCGAAAGGGGGAGGTAGGGGTGTGGTCGCACCCAGCAGTTTATTGGGCCGCCACGCTCCTCTCACGCGATTTGATGACGCAGTCGTACGGCCAGGTCAAGGATCGCTGGGCGGCCACGCTGAGCGCGCAGCTGGCGCGCGGCGAATGGGCCGAGATCCCGGCGCCGGTGCCAGCGCTGCCAGCGCCGGGCAAGGGCACGCTCTCCCGCGAGGATGCGGCCCGCATGCTGGCCGAACTGGAAGCCAGCGGCGTGACCAAGTCGCCACGGGCAACGCATTTCGACCACAAGACGTGGGCGCGAAAGATCATGGCGCGCCTGGCCAAGGGCGATAAATCGCTGCACGCCATGCAGATCACCAACGCCAAGACCGCCCTTGGCATTATTTGAAAGACACGAATGAGTTTTCACCTGTTCCGGGCCGGCAAGGCCAAGAATTACCACTACCGCTTCCAGATCGCTGGCGCGCGCGTCCAGCGCAGCACCCGCGAGAGCAGCAAGGCGAAGGCCAACCTTGTAGCGCAGCGCGCGTACGACGAGGCGCTGATCCTGACCAACGGCGGCAAAGTCGTGCCGACGCTGGCGGCCATGGCGCAGGAATGGCTGGAGGTGAACGGCCCGATCAGCAGTGCCGCGCACCAGCGCAGTGTCGAGACCACCGCCCGGCTGCACTTCTACGACCTGGGCGACCTGCCGCTGAACCAGATCACCACCAGCCACGTCGAGCTGGCGCGCAACCAGCACCTGGTCGACCACAAGCCGGCCAGCGCGAACCACTGGCTGCGCGTGCTCAAGCTGATCGCCAACTGGGCCGTGAAGCGCGAGATTATCCGCTCAATCCCCTGGCAGGTGCGCATGCTTAAGGTGCAGAAGCGCCCGCGCTCGATCCTGCCTATCGTCGCCGTGGCCGAATGGTTTGCCGCGGTCGACCAGGTCACGCGCGCGGATCCATCGGTGGCCACGGCCATTCGCCTGATGTTTGGGCTGGGCCTGCGCGAGTCCGAGGCGGCCGGTGCGCGCTGGGAATGGCTGGACTGGCAGCGCGCCACCTACACGCCCGGCGTCACCAAGGGCCGCGAGGCCGAGCCGGTGCCGGTGCCGGCCTGGCTGATCGAGCAACTGACGCCGCACCGCCAGGTGGAAGGCCTGATCGCCGGCAAGCGCGGCGGTGCCCAGCAGCACCCGCCCGGCTTCGCGCGCAAGGCCATGAAGTCCGCCAACCTGAGCTGCAAGATCAAGGGGATCACCCCGCACAGGCTGCGCGGCACGTTCGCCACCATGCTGTCGGAGCAGGGCGTGCCGATCCAGACGATCCAGGCCGTGATGCGCCACAAGTCGCCGATGACCACCATGGCCTACCTGGAGAAAAACCGGGACACGGCGGCGCAGGCGCAGAACGATATTGCCGAGAAAATCGGTTTTGGGCGTGGCGAGAAAGTGGCGGGAAGTGCCCCGCAAACCCGCATGGATACTAGCCTTCATGATTATCATCAGTCATCAGTTGATGGCATTTCGGGCCCTGAATCGGGGTCACATATCCAGCAAACAGGAGATCAAAATGGCATCAAAAAATAATGGTCAGGCGCGCATGAAAATGTCTGACGTGGTCGAAGGAATCGAGCGCCAAGCGTTCGCGCACGCCGTTGGTGCGAGTTCGCGATGGCTCGGACTCGACGTGGTGCATATCCAGGCCGTGCCAGTCTTGCGCGACGAAACCGGCAACTGGTGGCATCCGGACATGCCGCCTTTTGACGAAGGCGATGGCGAAAAATTCAAAGCATGGCTGAAGGCGCAGGGCCTGGAGCTGAGCCGGGCGGAACTCGGCGACGAGCCGGAAGATCATCCGGCCTACAAGGCGATCTTCGAAGAAGCGAATTGCGACTTCAGCGCATGGGACCCAGAGCCGCCAGCAGGCGCCGGCTGGTTCATGCTGGCGATCAGCGACACCGAGGATGGTCCGGCATGCTGCTGGGTTCGTCGCGCGCCACCGGCGGCGCCAGCGCTATGAGCCGCCGCAGCCCAGCACCGGCGCCGGAAACCCCGGCCGAGGCGGCCTACAAGCGCGACCGCGCCTTGCTGCGCGCGCTGTACACCTGCCAGCCCGTGCTGTTCGACGGCAAGCAGCACTTCCTGCACAGCATGTCTCCCCAGGTGCTGGGCGGCGGGATCTCGACAATTATTTACCTGATGGGCGACGCGACACCGCGCCAGCCCAGCGAAATCACCTTTTTGGAGCAAGCAGAATGATCGACCTCATAGACCTGGTGCGCAGCATTGCCGCCGAAGCGGCGCGCGCGGAAGAAAACACGAACCACCCTTTGCCGTGCACGCCCGGCTCGCCGCTGCTGGCCAGCGTGCGCCAGGCCTGCGTCGAGCGCGGATTCACCGCCAGCGGCGAAGGCGAGCCGGCCGCCGCGCCCCAAGTGGTAGCGGATGAGCGAACCTTGTTCGAAGCATCCGAGCCAGAAATGAACCTGGCGCGTGATGCGGAAGGCGAGTACGAAAACCCATGCGTGGCCAGCGGCTGGAAAAGCTGGCAGGACCGCGCCGCCCTCGCAGCCGCCCCGGTGCAGGCGCAAGAGCCTTTCGCCTACATGATCGTCGATGAAAGCGGCGAAGCGTACTTCGGTGAATTTTGTGTAGCGTCAGGAAAGACCGATTTGGAAGCGGAATTGGAAGGGCTGAATTACGGCCAAGATGGCAAGCCTTACAAGATTGTTCCCGTATTCCGCGCCCCGGTGCAGCCCGTGGCCGTGCCGGCTGGCTGGTGCCAGTTCATCGACGGCGTGAAGACGCAGAACGTCGCCAGGGATACGGAGGAGTTGGGCACTATCAAAAGCATTTTCAAGGTGATGGCCCCCGCCGGCGCACAAGCGGAATACCGCCCCTTCTATTTCGCCGCCCCAGCAGCGCAGGGCGATGCCAAGGACGCGGAACGGCTGGAATTCATCGAGAACGGCACCTTTGATCTGCGCTGCTACAACGATCATGACGATGACGTTTATTGGAACGTGATCGAGCACCACATGGCTGCGCCCATCGAGCGCGAAATCGGCTGGGGCAATACTGCACGCCAAGCCATCGACGCCGCTATCGCTGCCAAGGCGGTGAAATCATGAAAATCTACATCGCGGGCCCGATGACCGGCCTCCCTGAGCTCAACTATCCGGCTTTCGATTCGCTGGCCGCGCAGCTGCGGGCGGACGGTCATGCCGTAATCAACCCGGCAGAGAACCCTGTGCCGCCATGTGGTAGTTGGCTGGGCTACATGCGTATGAGTGTCGCGCAGGTCGCCACTGTCGATTGCGTGGTGATGCTGCCTGGATGGGAGGCATCGCGCGGCGCCACGCTGGAGCACCATATTGCCACGCAATTGAAGCTGTACGTCGTGCACCACGCGGTATAGGAAACGGCAAAACCGTTGGCGGGAAAGTGGCGAAGACCACCCTGCAACGTCGCATATTTCCTCACTTTCATGATTATTGTGAATCATCGGTTAGAAGCACCACCAACAACGAAAGGACGAAAAATGTTCAACTTCACATTCCCCTGGACCAAGCGCCGCGAAGCGCGCAAGGCAGCAGAACAGAAGGCGCGCACGGAGGCCGATTTCGTGAGAGCCATCGTTGCCGTCAGCATGCGCGGTCACGAACGGGCGCAGCGAGCGCGAGCCGATGTCAGCACGGCACCGCGGCGCACCAGCCAGGCCAGCACCACCTACAGTGCTCCAGCGGATACCGGAGCGCCATCGAGCAGCTGGGCGCCGGCCATCGCACCGTCGCACTTGGCTGCCGGCGGCGGCACGTTCGACGGCGGCGGCGCATCGGGCGACTGGGGTGGATCAAGCTGCTCGTCCAGCGGCAGCGATTCGTCGTCAAGCTCGTCGGACAGCGGCAGCAGCTGCTCGTCGGATTAATTTGCAACACAGCACAGGGATTGAAATGCAACGAGAAAAAATTACGCTGGGATGGGCCGGCAAGAGCGCACCAGTGGTCGATATCACTTTCGTCGAGGTCGAGGTCGAGGCTGTGGCGCCGGCTGCACAGACAGCGCCGGCGACCACCGTCGTGGCGGTCACCGCATGGACCGATCCGGATCCACTCGACCTGTGCCTTGAATTGTGGGCCGCCTGGATGGCGCACGATGCTGACCGGGACATGGGCGTCAAGACGATGCGAGGACTGAGTGGGGAGGGCGATGGTCGCGGCGTGGATATGTACGAGGCGCAGCAGGCGACCGACACGCGCATCGCCCAGGCCACCGATGCGATGATCGATAGTATGGCGCGCATCCACACCTGGGCGATCTACACGCTGTGTAGCCAGGCCACGCCATGGCGGTTCCCGAACGCAGTATTTGTAGACGTTGCAATGGAGGCGCGCGCCGAGCTGACCCAGCGCCTTAAAAATAATGTGTGCACTGCTGTTCTGTTCTGATATGATTCGTTCATAGGCGGTTTTCGCACGCCTAAACAAAAGCCCGCCTCTTTGCCGACGCGGGCTTTTTGCATTCCAGATCTCCGCCTTTCCCTGGGCTTTAGCCGCTGACCGCTTCGTGCGCCAGCGGCCTTTTTATTTGAGGTTCACATGTTCGGTCTACTGAAATCCTTGGGCGGCCTAGCTGCCGATGTGGTGCAGGTTGTCGCTGCACCTGTTGAGATGGTCGTCGACGTCGCTGTCGCCGCGGTCAAGCCTGTCGCAGAGGTGGCAAAGGAACTGGTCGCCGACGTCAAGAGCCTGAAGGACTGAGCATGTTCGATTTCGACTTCCGCCGGATGTTCATCACCATCGCCCTGCTGGGGGCGGTAATCGGTGGCACTACTATTGCACTCGTGCTGCTGGCCTGGCCATGGCTGTGGGCGTTGGTCAAGCCGGCGCTGCACGCCTGGACCGTGTGATATGAGCCCACGCCACTACCGAGACATGATTATCCGCGCCAGCCAAGCCGGCGACATGCGCCGTATCGACCAGCTGGCCACGCAGTTGGCCAAAGCTGAAGAGGCGCGCCGGCTGCTGCAGGCGCTTACCCACTGTCCAGCCTGCGCCGCCAGCGCGGCCGCGGGGCTGATGCCTGACGCCACCACCGCATGAAAGGCTCGACCATGCACCAGAACCACTTCCACACTGGCATCGAGTTTGCGCGTGCAGCAGTCAAGCACTTCAACCTGCCGGCCAACACCTTGGCGGCCATGACGATGATTACTGGATCCGATGAAGTGTTTGGCTTGGCGATCAATATCGCACTGACCGCAGACGATCTGGCAGGCATCGCCGACCACATGGACGGGCGTACGCCGCCAGCAGTCGCGGCAGTCGCGGCCCACGCGGCCCACGCGGTGGAAGAGTTGAGCATCAATGCTTGGGCCAACGAGCGCGACACGCTTCTGCAAGGCATGTCGTTCGATGCCTGGCTGTGTCACCACGCAGGCGTTGCACATGCCGCCGAGGCCATCGGCTTTGACGCCTGGATGCGCGAAAGAGCCGAGTGCGCGCATCAAGCAATGATGCGGCACGCCCGCCGCGGCGGTCAACCTTACGGCTATTGATGGGACGGCTAACCTCGCTTAAGCCGCGCTTGCAGCAGCAGGCCATGAGCCGCGCGCCTGTGATGCAGCCAGGCTCATGGCGCACCGATCAAACGAGCAGCACCAAGCGCGGCTACGGCTACGCCTGGCAGAAGGCCCGCGCTGGCTATTTGCGCAGCCATCCGCTGTGCGTATACTGCCTGCGTGATCCGGCCTATGCGCCCATCCGTGACATGGCGCCCAGCACGGCCATTTTACGCTGTGCTGAGTTGGGCTTGGCTGCGCCGATGGCCTCCGTAGTCGACCACATCGAGCCGCATCGTGGCGACCAGGTGCTGTTCTGGAACAAGGCCAATTGGCAGTCGCTGTGCGGTACCCACCACAGCGCAGATAAGCAGCGTGAAGAGGCGGCCCATCGGCGTGGCGAATAGATGGCACCAAAGCAACATCGGGTAATGTTTCAAAAAAGAAATGTTATTATTGTTGCAAAATAACAACATGCATCAAAAGAAATATTTCAAAAAAGCAACATCAGGGGGAGGGGGGCGAAAAGTTCCCGGCCCCTCGCCGACCTAGACCGCGTCCTCTCCCACGCGCAGAATTTTTCCCTCACTGAGGATTTTGTTAATGGCTTTAACAGGCAAAAAGCGTGCGTTCGCCGATGCCGTTTTGGCCGGCCGCAGCAATAAGGATGCGGCGATCGTGGCCGGGTATAGTCCGGCGACAGCATCGGCCGCCGGCTCGCGTCTTGTTAAAGACCCGGCCGTGGCCGAGTACCTGAAGGCGGCTCGCGCCAACATTGTCCCTGGTGCGCCGGCGGCCCTGCCGCCAGCTGCTCCGCCGGCGCGCCCAACGTTCGATCTGAACCGCGCGCTGCAGCATACGGACCCGAAAACGTTCTTGATGGCGGCGATGAACGATATCGAGCTGGGCGAGAAGCTGCGCATTGATGCCGCCAAGGCGCTGATGCCCTTCGTGCACAAGAAGCCCGGCGAGATCGGCAAGAAAGAGGAAAAACTGGATGCAGCGCAGAAGGCCGCCGGTGGCCGCTTCGGCGCGCCGCCACCGCCGCCCCGCCTGGTGTCTGGTGGCGGTAAATGACGCCGTATCCGGAGTGGACCACCGCATGCCACGACTGGGAGGCGCGCATTGTTGCCGGCCTGCCGCTGACACCATGCCCGCCGCTCTATCCCGACCAGGCCGAGGCGGCGCTGGCGATTTTCAAAGAGCTGCGCATGGTCGACGCGCCCGGCAGCCCGCGCATGGGCGACGTGGTGCGCGAGTGGGTGCTCGATTTTGTAGCAGCCATCTTTGGCGCCTACAACGCCGACACCGGGCGCCGGCTGATCAAGGAATTCATGCTCCTGATCAGCAAGAAAAACGGCAAGTCGACCATTGCGGCCGGGATCATGCTGACGGCGTTGCTGATGAACTGGCGCCTGGAGGGTGAGTACATCGTCCTGGCGCCAACGAAGGAGATTGCGGACAACAGCTACAAACCGATGGCGGCCATGATCAAGGCGGACGACGAACTGGCCGCGATGCTGAAGGTGCAGGATCACATTCGCACCATCACCCACCTGACCACCAACGCCACGCTCAAAGTGGTGGCGGCCGACGGCGAGACGGTGTCGGGCAAGAAAGCCATCGGCGTGTTTATCGACGAGCTGTGGCTGTTCGGGAAAAACCCGCGCGCCGACGCCATGCTGCTGGAGGCAACGGGAGGCCTGGCCTCGCGGCCCGAAGGTTTTGTAATTTTCGCGACGACACAGTCGGACGACCCGCCGGCCGGTGCATTCCTGTCGCGGCTGCTGTATGCCCGTGGCGTGCGCGACGGAACAATCCATGATCCCGCGTGTTACCCGATTTTGTATGAGTTCCCCGAGCACATGATCAAGGCAGGGGCGCACCGGGATGTGCGCAACGCCTATGTAACGAACCCGAACATGGGCACATCGGTTGACGAGGAATTCATCGAGCGCGGCTTCCGCCAGGCGCAGGAAAAGGGCGAAGTGGAGTTCCGCGGCTTCCTGGCCAAGCACTTAAATGTGCAGATCGGCCTGGCGCTGATGTCGAACCGATGGCCGGGCGCCGATTTCTGGGAGCAGCAGGGCCTGCGCCCAGCGCTGACCCTACACGACCTGCTGGCGCGCAGCGAGGTTGCCACCGTCGGCATTGATGGCGGCGGCCTGGACGACTTGCTGGGCCTGGCGGTGATCGGCCGCGAGCGCGAGACGCGCCGCTGGCTGCTGTGGACTAGGGCATGGGCGCACCCTTCGGTGATGGAGCGGCGAAAAATCGAAGCCGCCCGCTTCGAAGACTTTGCCAAGCAGGGCGACTTGGTACTGGTCGAGCGTATCGGCGAGGACGTCGAGCAGGTGGCAGCTGCCGTGCTGCAAGTGGAGCAATCTGGGCTGCTCGACAAGGTGGGCGCGGACTCGGCCGGCATTGGGGCCATTCTCGATGCGATGGTCGAAGCCGGCGTACCGCAGGAAAAGATCGTCGCCATTTCGCAAGGCTGGCGCCTCGGTGGCGCGATCAAGACCACCGAGCGCAAGCTGGCCGAGGGCGTGATCGAGCACGGCGGCCAGCCGATGATGGCCTGGTGCGTGGGAAATGCCAAGGTCGAGCCGAGAGGCAATGCCATTTTGATTACCAAGCAGGCGTCAGGGTCCGCCAAGATCGACCCGCTGATGGCGACATTCGACGCCGTCTCCCTGATGGAACTTAATCCGCCGGCGCAAGGTGGTTCGGTGTATGAATCGCGTGGCATAAGGACTGTATAACCCATGAGCTTTTTAGATTTCTTCCGGCCAGCAGCAGAGCCGGAGGCACAGTCACGTCCGGTCGATCATGAAGTAGAACCGGCGCCGGTCGCCTCAGCGCAGTCGGCACCGAACGTCCAGGCCTCAACCGGGCACCTGTTTGCCGGTCTGGACGATCCCGACCTGCTGGCATTCATGCGCACCGGTGGCGGCACAGCGTCGGGTGCCTACGTCAATGCGTCGAAGGCGCTGCAGAACATGGCCCTGTTGCGCTGCGTGACGCTGATCTCGGAATCGATCGGCATGCTGCCGCTCAACCTGGTCGAGCGCGGCGACGAAAAGCGCTATGCCACCGAACACCCGCTGTATGACATTTTGAAGGCCAAGCCGAACAGCTGGCAGACCGCCTACGAATTCAAGGCGCTGATGCAGCTGCGCGTGATGATGCACTGCAACGCCTACGCCCGTGTGATCTGGTCGCGCAACCAGGTGCTGCGCCTGATCCCGATGTGCCCGAAGCGCGTGACGGCCGAGCTGGACGACAGCTGGAACATGGTCTACAAGTTCACCCGCAAGGATGGCCACCAGATCACGCTGCCGGCGGAAGAGGTATTTCACCTGCGAGACCTGTCCGAAGATGGCGTTGTGGGCCTGTCGCGCGTTCGCCTGGCGCATGAGGCCATCGGCATCGCGCAGCAGGCCGAGAAGGCCGCCGCGCGGCTGTTCAAGAACGGCGTGATGGCCGGCGGCGCGCTGTCGGCTGCTGGCGCACTTACCGACAAGGCCTTTGGCCGCCTGCAAGAATCGATCAACGACAAGACCGGCTCCGAGAATGCCGGCAAATGGATGATCCTCGAAGAGGGCTTGAAGGCCGAACAGTTTGCCAACACGGCTGCCGATTCCCAGCACCTTGAAAACCGCAATCACCAGATCGAAGAAATCGCGCGCGCCATGGGCGTGCCGCGCCCGCTGCTGATGATGGACGACACATCCTGGGGTAGTGGGATCGAGCAGTTGGCGATCTTGTTCGTCCAGTTCTCGCTGCAGCACTGGTTCACCATCTGGGAGCAGGGCATCGAGCGCACCCTGCTGTCGAAGGATGACAACAAGAAGCTACGCGCCAAATTCAACGAGCGTGCGCTGCTGCGCGGCACTCTGAAGGACCAGGCTGAATTTTTCACCAAGGCACTGGGCAGCGGCGGCCACGCGCCGTGGATGACACAAAACGAAGTGCGCGAGCTCCAAGACCTGGCACGCTCCAATGACAAGGGCGCCGACGAGCTGCGCGCGCCCGCCAACCAAGCGAAGACACCCAATGACCTTGTTAAAACTGCCTGAAATCAACGCCGCCCAGGGCCTGGGCAATATCCAGTTCGACATGCGCCCTGACGCGCTCGAGCGCTGGGAGCCAGGCATCCGCGCCGCGGCCGATGACGGCGCCGCCACCATTTCCATCTACGACCGCATCGGCGAGTCGTATGACGGCGAGGGCGTCACCACCAAGCGCATTTCCGCCGCCCTGCGCAATATCGGCGCGCGCGACGTGGTGGTGAACGTCAATTCGCCCGGCGGCGACTTCTTCCAGGGCGTGGCGATCTACAACCTGTTGCGCGAGCACAAGGCCAAGGTCACCGTCAAGGTGATGGGCATCGCCGCCTCGGCCGCGTCGGTGATCGCCATGGCCGGTGACGAGATCCTGATGGGCGACGGCGCCTTCCTGATGATCCATAACGCCTGGGCCATGGCGATCGGCAACCGCCACGACATGATCAAGGCCTCCGAACAGCTGGCGCCGTTCGATGCGGCCATGGCTTCGGTCTACGCCGCCCGGTCCGGGCTGAGCGCGGGGGAAGCGGCCGCCATGATGGACAAGGAAAGCTGGCTGGGCGCGGCGCAGGCCGTCGAACAAGGCTTCGCCAGCGGCATCCTGGCGCGCGAGCAGATGGGCCACGATCCCGAGGCCAGCGCCGACACGAAATATCTTGCGATGGTGGAAGCCGCCATGGCCCGGGCGGGACACTCCCGTTCGGTGCGCCGCGAAGCCATCAAGTCCCTGTTTTCTGGCACGCCGGGCGCTGCTGGAAAAGTCGCCACGCCGAGCGCTGGCACCAAAGAAGTAGCAGCGTCACTGCAAACCCTGATTAATAATCTGAAAGGCAAGTAATGAAAAAAGTAATGATGACCAGCATCGCCACGGCGATGATCGCCAGCGCCATGGCGGCGCACGCTGCCCAGGCCAGCCAACCCGTTCCGCGCGGTATTGTCTCTGTGCACGCCGATGGCGATGTGAATGCGCTGATCGAAGGCGTCAACAAGGCATTCCATGATTTCAAGGCCGAGCACACCAAGCAGCTGGACGAAATCAAGAAGGGCAACGCCGACGCGCTGCAGGCGCTGAAGGTGGACAACATCAACGCCGACATCGCCAAGTTGCAGGCGGCTGTCGACAAGGCCAACGAGCAGATCGCGGCGTCCGCAATGAATGGCGGCGGCGTGGCCCTGAAGGACAAGGAATATACCAATTCCTTCCAGTCCCACATGCAACGTGGCACCGTCGAAGCGAGCATGAACAAAGGCGCTGCGCCAGAAGGCGGTTTTCTGGCGCCAACCGAATGGGATCGTACGATCACCGATCGTTTGCTGGTGGTATCACCAATGCGCGGTATCTGCTTCGTGCAACCGACGTCGAAAGACAGCTTCACCAAGCTTTTCAACAACCGCGGTGCGACCTCTGGCTGGGTGGGTGAGGCCGCTGCGCGCCCAGAAACCAATACGCCAACGTTCGGCAGCTTGACCTACAAACCTGGTGAGATTTACGCCAACCCGTCGGCAACACAGCAAATGCTCGACGATGCCGAGGTCAATCTGGAGGCCTGGCTGGCTGGCGAAGTCGATGGTGAATTTGCACTTCAGGAAGGCGCTGCATTCCTGTCTGGCAATGGTGCTGACAAGCCAACCGGCATCCTGACCTACATTACCGGCGGCGCCAATGCGGCGGCACACCCTTGGGGCGACATTAAAACCGTCGCCAGCGGCTCGGCGGCCGCCTTGACCTCGGATGGCATCATCGACCTGATCCATGCCCTGCCCGAAGAGTACACGGGCGATGCGCGCTTCATCATGAGCCGTACGACCCAAGGCTCTATTCGCAAAATGAAGGATGGCCAAGGCAACTACCTGTGGCAGCCGTCCATGCAGGCAGGCCAGCCTGCAACCCTGTTGGGTTACTCCATCACTACGATGCCCGGCATGCCGGCGGTGGCAGCCAACAGTACGCCGATTTTGTTTGGCGACTTCCGTCGTGGCTACATGATCGTCGACCGTATGGGCATTCGCGTGCTGCGTGACCCGTACTCGAAAAAGCCTTACGTCCAGTTCTACACCACCAAGCGCGTCGGCGGTGGCCTGCTGAACCCCGACACCATCAAAGCCCTCAAGGTCTCGGCATAACTGGAACGCCCCGGTCCACCCCGGCCCGGGGCTGCTATTGAAAGGAAAAATCATGATTTTCAGCAAAGAGTTTCTCGGCGTGCGCGACGGCGAAATCTACCCGACCACGTTCCAGCCGGGCGACGAATGTCCGCCTGAACTGGTCGACGCAGCCCAGAGCCTGGAAGTGCTCGAAGCGCCAGAAGCGGACGAGTCGAAGAAAAAGGGCAAGTAATCCATGTTCCTGACAGCTGAACTGGCCAAGGGCTACCAGCGCATCGTCGGCAACGACGAGGACGACGTGATCACCCTGATCCTGTCGGGCGCCGAAAGCGCTGCGCTGACCTACCTGAACCGCCAGGTGTACGCAGACTCGGCATCGATGGCGGCCGCTATCGATGCCGGTACCGCCGGCTTGTTCCCGATGGTCATCACGGACGATATCAAGGTCGGCATCCTGAAGCTGTTCGGCGACATGTACGAGAACCGCGAGGACAGCGTGCTGGCAGTGTCCGTGGCTGAGCTGCCGCTGGGCTCGCGCGAGTTGTTGCGGCCACACCGTATCGGGAATGGCGTCTGATGCGCGCCGGCCAGCTGGATCGCCGTATCACCATCGAGCGCCCTGGCGTCATCGATGGCGAATACGGACCGCAGCCTGGCGGCTGGGTGCAGGTCGCCGGGCGCGTACCCGCCCAAGTGCAGGACGCCTTGCCCAGCAAGTCGGAAACGGTGGAGGACGGCCTGGCCGTCGCCACGCGCCCGGCGCGCCTGCGCATGCGCTACCTACGCGGTATCACTTCCGCCATGCGCATCACGCTCCATGGCGACACAGACGTGATTTTTCAGATCGTCGGCGGACCGGCCGAGATTGGCCGCCGGGAATGGCTGGAAATGACAATCGAGCAGTATTCAACCCAGGGGCAATGATGGCAGACGACCGTAATATCTCCGGCGGCAAGGCACTGGACGATTTCCTTAAATCCTTGCCGGTCAAGGTCGAGCGCAACATCCTGCGCTCGGCCCTGCGCCAGGGTGCCAACGTATTCAAGGCCGAAGTGCGGGAAAACATCCCGGTCGGCAGCGGCGAACTGCGCCGCAGCGTGCGCGTGGTGACCAAGGCCAAGGGCGGCAAGGTGACGGCATCAGTGCGCGTCGGCAACAAGCGCGCCTGGTATGGCCCGATGGTCGAGTTCGGCACCAAGCCGCACAAGATCGTGCCGAAGAAGAAGGGTGCGCTGGTCATCGGCCAGACCCGCGCCATGGTGGTGGACCACCCGGGCGCCAAGCCGCACCCGTACATGCGGCCGGCATTCGACACCAAGCCAGATGCCGCCATCTCCGCCGTGGGCGCGCAGATCCGCAAGCGCCTGACTGCCGAGGGCATCAATGTGCCGGCGGCCGAAACCGATTAGGACGACCATGAAAATCAAGATGCTTAAAACCATTCCAGGCTCGATCGACGGAGTGACCGTGATCGAGCTGCAGGTCGGTACCGAATACACCATGACCGATGCTGCGCGCGGCGTGCGCCGGGCTGCCGCCTACATCCGCCGCAGCGAGGCCGTCGAAGTCATCGAATCCACCATCGGGGACGACCAGGTGGCAGCAGCGCCGGTAACCAAGGCGCGCGCCAAGAAATGAGCGCCATCAAAGTGATCCGCGCGCTGCTGGTCGCGCACGCGCCGATACTGGGCCTGGTGCCGGCGGCGCGCATCGTGGCCGGTACTGTGCCGCAGGGCATGCCGCTGCCTGCCATCGGCCTGACCGAGATCAGCCGGGTCGAGCTGCCCACCGTGTCGCTGGGCCAGCGCGCCGTCCAGGTTACCGCGCGCGTCCAGGTCACGGTGCACGCCAGCACCTATCCCGACCAGAAGGCCGTGCTGCAGGCGGCCAAGCTGGGTCCAGGCGCGCATACCGGCACTGTCGCCGGCGTCACCGTGCGCAGCGTGATGCGCGATGTGGTCGGCCCGGATATGGGCGATGCTGATACCGGCATTTATCAACAGTCGCGCGATTTCAAGGTGGTGTACGTCGAAGACAATTAGACGTCACCTCAGTTTTTCAGCCCGCCCGTATCGCAATTTTGCGTGCGGGCTTTTTTATGAAAGGTATCAAAATGACATTCCAGAGTGATTTCGAGACAGTCGCAGGCACAAAGCTGTACGTTTGTGCGGTTCGTCCTGCAACCGATACGGTAGCGGCATATGCAGCCCTCACGTGGGTGGAGGTTGGTGAGCTCACCAATGTGGGGGGCGTCAAGGGGCGCGAATACAGTACCTCGACAGCTTCGGTGGTCGGTAACGCGCAGGATCGCGAGAAGAAAAGCAGCTGGAAGCTGCCCAATGCTGAATTTGAATGTCTTTGGGTCGAAGAAGACGCCGGCCAGATCATCATCGAAGCGGCATCGAAGGACAATAGCATTCCTGCTTTCAAACTCGAAAAGCAGGGCGGCGGACTTCGTTACCTGACAGCCCAAGTCCTGAAGTTTGTCGAAAATCTGGGCACCAGTAACGACACAGTCAAGGGCGCCTTTACCCTGCTGCGCCAGAGCGACACCCTCACCGCTTAAGCGGTAACCAAAACGGCCTCAGGCCACCCCAGCACCGACCTGGTCCGCTTCGCCCTTCGAGGGGCGGGCGGGCTTGGCACGGGCTTTTTATCTCCCTCGAAAGGTACACCATGGATATCCGCAAATTCGCAGTAGAAGAAACCGCCGTCCTGCATCTGAAAGATGCCAACGACGAGCTGATGTACGCCGACGGCGCCGATGGCAATCCAGACACGAACAAGCCGATGCGCATCAAACTCTACGGCCCCGGCTCGAAGAAGTACGCCAAGATCCAGGCGGCAAATAATAATAAGCTGTTCACCCGCCTGAAGAAAAAAGGCAAGGAAGACCAGTCGGCAGACGACAAGGCGCAGGAAAGCGCCGACACGTTGACTGCGCTGACGCATTCGTTCGAGAACATCGGCTATGACGAGTTGGGCGGCGAAGCGCTGTACAAAGCTGTGTATCTGGACACCAGCATTGGCTTTATCGCCACTCAGGTCAACGCCTATTTGAATGACTGGGCAAATTTTACGAAGGCCTCGGCGACGAACTAAGCCTGTTCGTGCGGCACAGCGCCTGGCTCGGCGCCGTGCCAGAGGCGAAGGAGGGGGCGCGCGCTGACAGCGCCGAGTTGTCCCGCCGGGAACGGATCGAGCGTGACGGCGGAGAAATCGAAATGCCACCGTTCGATGACGGTGAATACCTGATTGCCTACCTCTACGAGATGGGGCTGACCGTGGCGGCTGGCATGGGCACTGGTCCTGTGACCTTTGCCGAGATGGCTGCCTGGCAGGCCGCGCGCGGCTTCGAACTGGAACCGTGGGAAGCGCGGCTGTTGCGGCGCCTATCGGTTGATTATGTGGCCGAAACGCACCGGGCCACGAAGCGAGACAGCCAGCCACCTTGGGGTGGAACCGTTGCTGTGCTCGTCAGCCAGAATAAAGCAGCTGCCCGCGCCCTTGAACTGTTTCTTGCATAGACCGTCCATGTGGCGGTCTTTTTTTTGTCTGCCGCCCACGAGGCGGTTTTTTTATTGGATACGTGATGATCGTCGGTGATCTTGAAATTCGCCTGCGGGCAGATATTGCCCGGCTGCAGGCCGATATGACGCAGGCACGCCGCGTTGTCACGGAAACCCAAGACAGGATCAATGCGGCCGCCAATGCCATGAAGACGGCGCTGGCCGGCATCGGTATTGGTGCCGGCTTGGCCGAAATCATCAAGATGGCCGACGAATACGCCAAGTTCACGGCGCAGCTGCGCCTGGCATCGACATCGGTGGCCGATTATGCCGCTTCCTACGAGGCGGTAAAGCGCATCGCCAAAACCTCGCAGCAGGACTTGGCCAGCACGGGGGTGCTGTACGCCCGAATTGCCAATGGCACGCGCGAACTCGGGACGACGCAAAAGCAAGTGGCCGCCATCACCGAGACCGTCAACCTGGCGCTGCGCGTCAGCGGCGCCACTGCGACCGAGTCGGCATCGGCACAGCTGCAGCTGTCGCAGGCATTCGCATCGGGCACGCTGCGCGGTGAGGAATTCAACGCCGTGAACGAGGCGGCACCGCGCTTGATGAAGGCACTGGCCGATGGCATGGGCTTGCCGGTGGGCGCCCTCAAGGCCATGGCGGGTGAGGGGCAGATCACTTCCAACATCATGGCCACGGTGCTGCCGAAAGCGCTGGAATCGCTGCGCGAGGAAAGCAAGAATATCCAGACGATCTCTGGTGCCTTTACTGTTCTCAAGAATGAAATGCTGGAGTTTTTCGGCATGCAGGCGCAGGCGAACGGCACTGTGGCACTTATCACCGGCGCCATTCGACTTCTTTCTGAGAATTTGGGCAGCTTGGTCATTATCCTCAAGACTTTGACTGCGTACCAGATCGGTACCTGGTTGGCAACATGGGTGACTAAAACGTATCAGCAGGTTTCAGCGAGCATTGCGCTGCGTGCCGCAACAGTGGCACAAGCTGAAGCGGAAATGGCAAGAACTACGTCTCTTGTGGCTCAGTCGCAGGCGGCAATTGCCGGTCTTGCAGTTACTCATGAGGCCACGCTTGTCAGGCTGCGATCGGCCAATGCTGACAGGGTTGCTGCTCAAGCTGCAATTGCTGCAGCAAGTGCAGCCGGAGCGCAGAGTTTTGCACTTCGCACTTTGCGCATTGCCACCGCTGAACTTGCCGTCGCAGAAACGCTCCGCGCGGCTTACCTGACAGAGTCTGCGGCACTTGACCGCGCCAAGGTTGCGGCCCTTGGTCAACTTACAGCAGCGACAGCTGCTCAAGTTGCCGCTCAGGCAGCTTTAAATGGCGTTACTGCATCAGGGATCACTGCTGCAGGCGTCGCATCTAAGGCGATTGGGTTTTTGGGCGGTCCGATCGGGGCCATCATTCTATTACTTGGTACTGCTGCTCTGGCGTGGGAAGTGTTCGGGAAAAAGTCCAAAGAAGCCAACGAACAAGCGGCCGAGTCTTTTGAGGAGGCCCACGCCCGCATCATCAAGGCCCTTGATACCCAGATCGACAAGCAGCAAAACCTGCTGCAGCTTAAAAATCTGGGCCTGACCAATCAGCAGGCGGAAAAAGAACTGCCCATTATCAAGCAGCTGGAGGCGGCAACAAAAAGGATGGGCGACCTCAATGCGCGTGCTGGTGATTTTGCAGGAATCAGCAACGACGACGCAATTTTCAAGCGCATTGAGTTGAATAGGCAAATTAATGAGTTGCTTGAAAAGCAAGCAAAGGCCACGAAGGGCGCAGCGGATGTTGCGATGGTCACGGGAAACGAGGCCTACAACGAGTGGAAAAAGACCTATGCCACTCGCGAGGAGCAGCGCGCCGCCGAGATCGCCGACCTCAAAACGCGCAACCTGAACGCCGAGCAGTATGCCGACATTCTGGGCCGCATCAATTTGAAGTACGCCGACAAGGGCGCTACGGCTGGCCTGAAAAAAGAAGAGCAGGCCTACGCCACCCTGATTGCCAGCATCCGCGAGAAGATCGAGGCTGGCCGCCTGGAGAACGCCACCGACGTCGATGCGACCGAGAGCCAGAAGCTGCGCATCAAGTTGGAACAGGAAATCAAGGTTGGCAAGTTGAAACTGGCTGACGCGCACCTGGCTGTGGCGCGTGCCGCGCTGGACGAGTTGGCAGCTGAGGAAAAGATCGCCAAGGCCCGTGCTACAGAAAAAGACGTGTCCGCGCGCATTCAAGAAAGCACGCTGGCCCGCCAGGACTCCGCCGCGGCGTTGGCTGTGGAGTATCAAATGATGGGCAAGTCCAGTGATGCGCGCGAACTGGCTATGGTGGCTGTCCGCGAACAAACAGCGCTGGAGAAATTTCTACTGCAGGAGAAGTTGGCCGGCAAGGTCGTCACCGACGAGCAGATTAAGCGTCTGACGGAAGAGGCTGCCGCGCGCACGCGCGTCGAGCAGGCCACCCTGGCGCAGACCAAGGCGCTTGGCTATGCCGCTCAGCTGGCGGACGAGAACCGCCGCTTTTCTGCCGAATCTCTTTTCGACGAAAAGGCCCGCGCTAGTGCGCTCCTGAAAATCGACGCCGCCATGTGGCAAGAGCGCATTGCCCTGGCTGGCGTCGGCACGGACGCCCAGAAACGCCTGCAGGAAGAATACTCAACCTGGTACAGCAACCAATTGGCCAAGCCAGAGATCGAAGCCAACCGCAAAATGTGGGAATCGATCGACACGACGGCGCACGACACTTTCGTGTCGATATTCGATTCGGGCAAGTCTGCCTTCGACCGCTTGCGGGACACGCTGAAAAACGGCTTGCTTGACCTGCTGTACCAGATGACCATCAAGAAATGGATCCTGAATATCGGTGCGTCGGTATCCGGGGCAGGAGCCGCTGGCCTCGCATCAGCCGAAGGCCTGGGCCTGAGTGGCGGTGCGGCTGGCGGGGGCTTGGGCGGTATTGCCAGCCTGGCCCAGAGCGCCAAAACGGCCTACACCATCGCCACGCAGGGCTTTTCCGGCGTGGCCGCAGGTATCGGTGGCAGCATCGCCACCCTGGGCAATCTCTTCGGCTCATCTGCCGTGTCGGCTTTCGGCACAGGCATGGGACTGACCGGCGTGCAGGCTGCCACGGCATCTGCAGCATACGGCTCGGCCGGCATGGCTGGCACGGGTTCAGCCCTGACGGCTGGCGCCGCCGCTGCGCCTATCGTTGCTGCGGCTGCAGGTATCGCCGCAGGCCTGATGGGCGGCAAGCTCATTTCCGGTCAATACGGCAGTAAGGCCACGGTGAACGTCGGCACGGGCATAGGCACTGTGGCAGGCGCGATCTTCGGCGGCCCGTTTGGCGCGGCTATCGGCGGTGCTATCGGCGGCGTTATCGGTGGCATTGCGAACCGCGCGTTCGGCATGGGCGACAAGAAATATGGGGAAACGGGCATCACCGGTACGCTGTCCGGCACGGGATTTGCCGGGAACGAGTATTCAAAATGGACGCAAAACGGCGGGTGGCTCCGTAGCGACAAAGCGGGTACAGATCAGAACGCAGTGACTGCCACCACGTCGAAAGCCTTCGTCGACACATATGCCGCGATCCGCCAGGTGTCGGCCACCTTGGCGGGCGTGATCGGCGTCGACACATCGGCCCTGGCGGACCGCGCGCAGACGCTGAACATCAACCTCACGGGGCTGACCACGGAAGCCGACCGCTTGGCCGCCGTAACGAAGTTCTTCGAAGGCGTCGGCGACACCATCGCCGTGGAGCTGGTGCCTAATCTGGCGCAGTTCCAGGTACAGGGCGAGGCCTTGAGCGCGACCCTGCAACGTGTGTCCCAGAACTACGCTGGCGTTGACGCCGCGCTGCAGCTTATTGGCCGCACCTCGCAAGAAGCATTCGGCATGGTCGGCGCGTCCAGCATCGCTGCGCGCGAGAGCCTGGTGAAGATGGCCGGTGGTCTGGACGCACTTTCCAGCGGGACGCAGTTCTTCGCCGAAAACTTCCTCACCATTGAGCAGCAGATGGCGCCCGTCATCGAGAGCGTCAACAAATCTTTGACCGCGCTCGGAATGACCAACGTCAGCACGACGAAGCAGTACGCCGACGCGGTGCTGAAACTTACGCAGTCCGGCGCCCTGGCCACTGAGTCCGGGCAGCAACTGTATCTGCAATTGCTGGCCTTGGCGCCCGCTTTCAAATCCGTCACCGATTACAACGAAAAGCTCAATAAGTCCCTGGAGGAAGTGGCGGCGGCATCAGCAGCAGCGGCGAAGGCGGCGGCGGACGGGGCTATCGCGGCGGCGAAGGCGGCCGAGGAAGCTGCTTCTGCTATCGCCTCCGGCTTGTTGTCGGCGGTCGATGCGGCATTTGCCACACTGCAAACCGTGGTGAACCGGGAGAAGACGGCGCTGGCTAAGGCGAATGAAATCGCGGCAAAGGCGATGCAGGTTCGCATCGATGCCGAAACGGCGGCGATGGCGAAGCACAAGTCGCTGGCCGATGCGCTCAAGTCGAGCCTCGACCAAATGAACGTGTCGGGCACGATGGAGGATGTGGGCCGTGCCAGCGCGCAGGCGCAGATCGCAGCGGCGCTGGCCATTGCCAAGGCGGGCGGTCCGCTGCCGGCGGCTGACTCGCTGAAAGATGCGCTGTCGAGCGTGACGAAAGACGCCAGCGACAAGTTCGCCACCTACGACGACTACCTGGTCGATTTCTACAGGACGCAGAACGACATCGCGGCATTGGGTAAATTGACTGATTCCTCGCTGTCGATCGAGCAGCGAACGCTTGACCTGCTGCAGCAGCAGAAAGATGCCAGCCAAGTGGCCTACGAGGCGGAAGTGGCGCGCCTGGACGGCATCCTCGAAACGGCGCGCTCGCAGATCGATGTGCTTAAAGGCATCGATACCACCTCGCTGTCGATCCTTCAGGCGATAACAGGCCTGGCCAGTGCGATGGCGGCAGCGCAGGCCAATTCCAGCGTAGGAGCGCTGTCGGGCATCAACAATGCCTACCAGGCTGCGCTGGGCCGTGCGCCCGAGAAGGCCGGCATGGACTACTGGGGTGGCCTGGCCAACAGCGGCGTGTCGATAGGCGATATCGTTTCCGGGATCAAGAACTCGCCCGAGGCGCAGGCGCAGGCACTCTACAAATCGGTGATGGGGCGCGCGGGCGACGCGGCCGGCATCGATTACTGGACCAATGTACTTGCCGGTGGCTCGTCCATCGACCAGGTGCGCGCGGCGATGATGGGCAGCGCCGAGTACCAGAAATTGCACTCGTTCGACGTTGGCACGAACCGTCTCCCATTCGACACGCTGGCCCTGGTACACGAGGGCGAGCGCATCATTCCTGCGGCTGACAACCGCGAGTTGATGGCGCGCCTCAGCAGCCCGACGTCGAACAATGACGCGCTGGCCGCCGAGCTGCGCGAACAGCGCATTGAGAACGAGAAACTGCGCGTGATGCTGGAAACTCACCTGTACGCCATCGCCAAAAACACGCTCAACACCGCTGACTCGCTCGAAGGCGCCGCGAATGGCGACATGCCGCTGACCACCAAGAAAGTTGAGGAGACTGCATGATTATTCTGGACCCGATTGCCGTGTCCGACCCTGGTGTATTCGTCAGCTCGAACGTGCCGGAGAACGACTATCCAGAACGAAGCCTCACGAAAGTGTATGCGGCTGGCGAGCGTGTGATTGATCCTGCCACGCACACGGTTTCCGAATCGAAGGTTGGCGTGAGCAGCGCCGTCACCCTGTCCATCGCGTCGCCCGGCATCGTCACATGGGTGGCGCATGGGCAGGCAGCCGGCACGCCGGTGTCGTTTGCTACGACCGGCGCGTTGCCGACGGGCCTGGTGGCTGGCGCCACCTATTACGTGCTGAGTCCGGCCGCCAACACCTTCAGCCTCAGCGCGACGGTGGGCGGCGCTGCCATCGCCACGACCGGTAGCCAGTCCGGCGTGCACACCGCCAGCGCGGGCCTGAACGTCAACAAACCACTGAGCGACACGACGTACTGGCTGCCGAAAGGTGCGACGAATCGCTGGAAAATGGTCGACGCCTACAACAACACGCAGACCGAAAACCCCGAGTCCATCGTGCAGACGTTCAAGCCGCAGGCCATCGCGCAGGGCATCTACCTGGGCAATCTGGACGCGGCAGAGGTGGTCATCACGTCCACCGATCCGGCGGCCGGCGTGGTCTACCAGCAGGCATTCAGCTTGATCGTGTCGAGTTCCGGCAGCAGCATGTATCGCTGGCTGTTTAACCGGCGGCGCCGCAGGACGAGTTTTCTGGCGCTCGATCTGCCCCTGTATTACAACGCGGCAGTAACGATTGCCATCAACAACCCCGGCGGCATTGCCAAATGCGGCATGTGCTGCATTGGGCCTATCGAAGAAATCGGCGGCACGGAGTATGGCCTGGGCCGGGATTTCAAGGATTGGTCGACGACGAAATTCAATTTCGACGGTACCAGCGAGACCACGGAGCGGGGCTTTTCCAAGCGCATGTCGCTCGATCTGATCATCGATAACGACCAGATCGAGTATGCGCATGAGCGCATGGAGGGGCTGCGGCAGAAAACCATTGTCTACATCGGCGCCACTGTATATGGCGGATTTACGGTCGTTTGCGGCAAGTTTTCGTCGCTCAAGAGCGTTATCGCGGGTTTCATACATTCAAAAATGGCGATGCAAATTGAAGGAACAGTGTAAATGATCACAAAACTGATGGATGGCCTGCCGAATCAGTCGATGGCGCAGGGGCCATTTGACGCGGCGGTAGCCAAATACATGACCGAGCTGCCTGCATGGGGGGGGGAGGCGAATGCGCTGGCGGCGGACGTGAATGCAAAACAGGTGCAGGCGAATACGTCAGCTGCAAGCGCTGCAGCATCGGTCGACGCAGCCACGGCGCAGGTCGCGGCTGCGCAGGCGGCACGCGATGCTGCTGTTGTGGCGCGTATCGCCGCCCAGGCCGCCGCCTCCGACGCCCAGCAGGCCGCAACCGGGACAGTGCTGATCGGCACAAGTACGACGTCCTTGGTCATTGGCACGGGCAACAAAACGCTGACCACCCAGTCCGGCAAGCAGTACGCCGCCAACATTTTCATCACCGCGGTCAGTGCTTCCGACCCCACTCGCTTTATGTCCGGCACGGTGGTTTCTTACTCGGGCACGACGCTGGTCATCGCGGTGACTGCGGTTGGCGGGAGTGGCGCTACAGTAGCGAACTGGAACATTTCGGTTACTGGCGCCCCGGGCGCTGCGGCCATCGCAACACTTGCCGGAAATGCCACCGGTGCCATTAACCTTCTCAACGGCACCGCGCCAGCAGCCAGCGCCACACCGGATATCTGGGCGGCCGGCGGAAACCGGGTGCCTATCAGCTCCGGCACCCCGATTACGGGTTTCCCTACTGCACCCCAAGCCGGTGCCCAGCGGACGTTGGTGGCCGCAGTGGCGTTTTCGATGACGAGCGGTGCGAACCTGGTCATCGCAGGCGGCAGTACGGCCGTAGCCATAGGCGACGAGGTCGATGTCACAGCCGAGACTCCCACGCTGTTCAAGGTGTGGGTGCGGCGGGTGACCAGTGCGTCCGGAGCCTCCACGGGCGACACGCTTACTACAGCGCGCGTTCTGCCTACCCCCGACTGGCTGAAATGTGACGGGGCCGATTACCTGGCAAGCAGCTACCCTGAGCTTGCCGGACTTCTCGGCCCCGCGCGGTCTTTCGCTAAGTTGGCCGATCCGGCTACGCTCCCAGCGGGAGCAGGCGGAGGTGTCGCATATTCCGCTGATGGCGTGTATCTCGCCATCGCGCATAACGTAACTCCCTTCATCTCTGTGTACAAGCTGACTGCTGGGGTCTATGTCAAACTAGCGGCCCTGCCGGCGGCCCCTGGCTTGCCGAGGGGGCTGGCGATCAGCCCCGACGGCGTTTACCTTGCCGCATGCACTGTGCAGTCTCCTTATCTGACCCTGTGGAAGCGTACGGGAGACACCTTTGCCTCATACGCCTTTACAGGAAATCTGTCCTCTGCGGTCGTTGCTACCACTACGTCCGTAGCATTTTCACCCAATGGGCAGTTTTTCGCCGTGGGGAATACCCCCGTAGGTGTAAACACAAATCTATATATTCATACGTACTCGGGAGGGGTGTTTAGCCAGGTGGCATCGATGGGCTCAGCATCGCTTCTTTTCAATGGTTGTCAGGCGATGGCGTTTAGCCCCGATGGCACACATTTGGTAGCGTCGGGAGTCTCGGCGCCCTTCATGGCAGCCTGGAGCATCTCTGGGAACACTTTCACCAATACCCCTACATTCAGCGCTCAAACCACTTATTCTGGACTTAACGCTACCTACAGCAGCGACAGCAAATACCTGGCTGTCGGGCTTTTCTCCATCAATGGGCCGGGGCTTGCAGTTTACAAGCGGTCAGGTAATGCCTACACAAAGTTACCTAATCCAGCCGGAGCCCCTGAAGGTTACGGCAGTGGGACATCGTTTAGCCCCGACACGGGGCAACTAGCCGTGGCTACGTCGGCGGCGCCCTATCTGCTTGTATTCCGCCGCAGCGGTGACCAGTTCATTCTCCGCTCCGATATGCCGAGCACTACCGTGGTGCAGACACTTTCTCAGGCGTCAGCAGCCGCATTTAGCCCGGTGGGTAGTGATCTCGCGTGTTCGTCGACTAACACGCCCTTTTTACAGGTGTTTCGAGAAACCGTCGATGCTACGCGAGTTCGGGTGCCAAACCTACCGGCAGCCGACACGCTGGTCGCCAGTTACATTAAGACCTAAAGGAAAACATGCTTACTTTATATCTTTTTGATGCTACTGGCATCTCCATCGGTAGTGCCGATGTTGACCCAATGGGGCCGGTGCCGCGCAACTCAACCCTGGCCGCACCGCCCGCGATCATCGGCACCCAGGTGGCTCGCTGGACTGGTGCCAACTGGGAGGTGCTGGCCGAGCCTCCACCTGCTCCGATAGCGCCGGTTATTGTGCCGCATAAGGTCACGCGTCGGCAGGGTCGCCTGGCGCTGCTGCTGGCCGGCAAACTCGACCAGGTGCCGGTGGTAATCGCGGCCATCAAGGACGAGACAGAGCGGCGCCTGGCGCAGATCGAATGGGATGATGCCCAGGACTACGAGCGATGGCACCCGCTGGTGGTGCTAATAGGACCCGCCCTGAACCTGGACCTCGACGCGCTGTTCATTCACGCGGACACACTGTGAAACGCCTCAGCCTACTGGCTGTCTGGCTGGCCTGCATTGGCGCGGCCGCGATCACGCTGCTGCGCATGCTCTGGTCGATTCTGTCGAATCCGGCCAAAGCGCTGCGCATCGCCGTCGCGCTGGACCGGGCGGGCAATGCCGCCGCCAATGGTGTCGAAACCGAAACGCTCAGCAGCCGTGCCAACCGGGCGCGCAGCGAGGGCCGCCGCTGGGGCTGTGTCCTGTGCCGCTGGCTCGATTGGCTGGACCCGCATCACTGCCGCGATTCGGCTGGCACTTAGCTGTTGTCGACAGTCCTCCCCATACAACCCGCTTCGGCGGGTTTTTGCATTTCCACCGCCTGAAAGGCATCCATGACTGAACCCGCAACAATTACCGCCGCCGGCGGCGCGCTCGCCCTTGGCACCGTGACCTTGACCGGCTCGATTCTTGGGCTGGAATACGACGTGCTGCTTGTCGGCCTGGCTGGCGGCCTGGTCGCGCTGTCGATGGTCGACCAGACCAGCCGCCTGAAAATGGTCATTTCCGTCATGACCAGCGCCCTGGTGGCCGGCTATGTCGGTCCCATCGCGCATGCTGGCGCGCTAGAGTATTTCCCCTGGACGGCGAAGTCGGCCGACGCCGTGCGCTGGTTCTGCGCCTTCTCTGCTGGAGTCTCGGCGCAAACCATAGTGCCGCTGGCCTTGGGCTGGCTCAAGAAACGTGGAGGCGCACAATGAGCATGCTCACCCTGAACTGGCTGGCCGGCATCGTCCTGCTGGCCCACTCCCTGTGCGTGCTCAATCGCATGCACCGCCGCAGCAACCATCTGTACCGTTTGTTCTACGTGCTGTTGGGCGTGGGCGCCGTTGCCGTGCTGACCGGCCCGCTGTACGGCTACACGCAGCCGCCAACTGGCGAGGTGCTACTGAATGCAGGTATGGCGGGCGTGGTCATGATCGGTTGGTTTGCTAAAAATCGGAGGGCTGTGCCATGAGCGCCCTGACGCTGGCCCAGCTGGTGGCCATCATGCCGTATGCGCGCCCACGCGCGGCAACATTCCTTGCTCCCCTAAATGCCGCCATGCTGGAGTTCGGCATCACTACGCCGGCGCGCCAGGCATCGTTCCTGTCGCAGGTTGGCCACGAATCGGGAAGTCTGGCTTACGTGCGCGAACTGGCCAGCGGCGCGGCGTACGAGGGGCGGCGTGATCTGGGCAATACCTTGCCCGGCGACGGCGTGCGCTATAAGGGGCGCGGCCTGATCCAGATCACAGGCCGCGCCAACTATGCAGCCTGCGGTAAGGCGTTGGGCCTGGACCTGCTGGCCAAGCCCGATCTGCTCGAGCAGATCGTCAATGCCTGCCGCAGCGCGGGCTGGTTCTGGCAGTCGAACGGCTTGAACGCACTGGCAGATGCTGGTGACCAGGTACGCGTTACGCGACGCGTGAATGGCGGAACGAATGGTCTGGCCGAGCGCTTGGCGCTATTTGCCGCAGCCCAGCGGGTGCTGGCGTGAGCGCGCTGGTCAAGGTGCCCGGCTGGGCATATCTGGTCTTGGTGCTGGTAGTGGTCGGCGCCATCGGCGGGGCGTACCTGCACTCGCAAGGCGTCACGCAGGGCAGGGCGGCCGTACAGGCGCTGTGGAATGCCGACAAGAAGACCCGTGCCGCTGCAGAAACGAAAGCGGTGGCGCAGCGCGTCGCCGAGAACCTGGTACAAGCCCGACAACAGGCAGCCACCGCGCTGGCCATCACGAAAGCCTACAATGAAGAAATCAACGATGTGCGCGCTCGCCTTGCTGCTGAGCGCATGCGCAAGCCAGCCTTCTGTGCAAGTACAGGACCTGCCGCCCCGGCCGGTAGCGATGGCGCCGAAGGAGGCGCTGCAGCCGATCCCTCCGGCGGGCTACTTCCTGACGCGGTGGCGCGAGATATTCAAGCCTTGATCCTGCAGACGGAGGAGGTGGCTGCGACAGGGCGGGCATGCCAGGCGTTCATACGGTCTAATGGCATGGGCCTATAGTGCTGGTGCGTGGTAGAGCTGGTGCTTGACTGGTGCAAGTAGGTTGCATTATTGTTGATGTTACTCATACTTCCTTGCACTGATGCCCGCTTTGTAGATATGCATGTTGCATAAATTTGATGTATACTCCTTCACGCAACCGTATGGGATCCATCATGATCATGATGCACAGCGGTTCGAAATTTCAACTTCTATTTGAGGAGGTTTTTATGCATACAATTCGCGAAGGTTGGGATGGCTAAGTGAGCGATCCCGTTCAGTCTGCCAAGGTAACACTATGGCTAGGCGAGAGTTTAGGCTTCTGGATACAAACAGGAGCCTTTCTTTTATCTGCCCTCGCTGCAGCTTTTATTATTTATCATAATGGAAAGCTTTCAAGATTACGTGCAACTATCGATCTTATCATGCACCAGAAGAGCGATCAGGAGCTTCTGAAATGTGTTTCGGAGGTCTATCGGCTTACTGATTCGAATCAAAGTTTCAGCGCGCTCAAAGCGGGATCTGAGGACTTAAAATGTGTATTGCGTGTCTTGAACAACCATGAGTTCATTGCTTGTGGTATTCGTTCAGAGGCATTCTCTGAGTCTGTTTACAAGCAAATGCAGTGTTCTAATTTGCTCAAGGTTTACCGATCATCTAAGCCGATGATAGATGACCTGAGAAGAAAGCATAGCATTCCAACATTATTCCAAGATTTTGAGTGGCTGGCAGAGCGCTGGAAAGCCTCGCCCGTCAAAAAAATCGGGAAAAAATGAACGAGCCGCATGGAGCGTAAATCTGGCGATATGTGGCCGTAGTGGTAGATAAGGGCACGCGCGCGATCGGGGCGCGGGAATTTTATGCTTCGGCCTGGCTGGGCATCGCCACGACGTTATTTGGTCGGCCATGCTCGCAGGCCACTAAGAATAGCGCCCATTGTTCCAGGGCGCGGCGGCGTTCCGGGATTTCTTCCCGCACATCATAGATGCCTTCCATTCCCTTGAGTGCGTGGTTAAGTGCGATTTCCGAAATCTCTCTTGAGATACCCATGTTCCGCATATGCCCCTTGGCGGTGCTACGCGTGTCATGAGGGGTAAAGCGTTGAATTTCTATATCCCCGCGTTCAAACGCTCGTGTGATCGCCGCCCAAAGGGTGGTCCGGCCGACGTGCTGCCCAGCGCGGCTAGGGCGCCTCGATGGCAGCACCCATTCCGAGTCATCAGATAGGTCACGCAGGTTGCTGAACCAGTTTAATACCGTTGGCGTGAGAGGAACAAGGAAGCCAGTACGCGTCTTGACAGACTCGTCAGGCACAAACCAGGTTGCACGGTCGAAATCGATATCCGTCCATTTTGCCTTTACGAGCTCGACAGATCGAACACAAGTTGCCAACATGATGCGGAATGCCAAGGCGTTTTCTGTTCCGATGTCCGCGATTGTGGATAATAGTTTTCGCAAATCTTGCTCGGATAGCATCACTCGTTTCCTTGGTGCTGGCCGCTTGCCCATCAGCGCGGCCAGTTTGATCGCGGCACATGGATTGCTATGTATTAACTGTTTGCCAATGGCATGATCAAATATTTGTGTTGTCGAGGTTAAGATCCTCTTCTGTACTTCCCACGTTTTCCCGGATTTTTCCAGCATGTGCACTACATGAGCAGGCGTAACGTCGATGACGTTTAGGGTCCCGAGTTTCGGCCCTATATCGTTGGTAAAGTCACTTTTTCGGTAATATATAGTACCTTTAGCAAATTCAGACGGCACAAGGCGCTTGATCGTGTAATCCTTGATCAGGGCGTTAACAGTCCAGGACATCTTGGAAGTCATGCGCGCCGCCTTCTTTTGCGCGGCCGGGTCTTGGCCTCCATCAATAGCGCCACGCTTCTCGCGAGCGATCTTCCTGGCAGCGGCCAGCGAGATGTCGGGGTAGTTTCCGATAGTCAGCTCCCGAGCCTTAGCGTCGCGCATGTACCGCAAAACCCAGCTCGCGGTGCCGGCGCGCGATAGAGTAAAAGTGAGCCCGCCACCGTCAGATTTTGCTATAGGCTCGCCCTTTGCAATCCATCGCTTGATCTGCAAGTCTTCCAGCTGGTTGGTCCCGCGCTTCGCCATTTCTCTTCCGCCTATTGTGTGCTGTCCATATCGGGTTTGTAGCTAGCTACAAATCTAGCTACAAATTTCACAGGCGCCATTGTGCGTTAACCTGAGACACAAAGAAACAGTTTTTTCGGCCGCAAAGGGCTAAAATAGCCAAGATTGGCATGCAAGGATACAACTTGATACCCGAATGAAACTGGCAGGTGGCAATTTTCATTATTTGATTTGCAGTCATGTTTTATGCGGGTTCTAAGGCTTCGTGTCTTGTAAAAATCGATCTAGCTACAAATCTAGCTACAAATCGTTGATGAGCCACTTTGGGGCGCTTCTTGCCGCATCATACACGGCCTTTATTCGTCCGGCTTTCTTCCTCTCATGGCCAAAGCCAGGCTTTCCGACGTGATTCGGCTGGCGCCGATGCTGATCTTGACCAGGACCAGCTGGCCGCGCGACACCATGCGGTACAGTGTGGCGCGGGATACCTCTAGGCGCTCCATGGCGCTGCTGATTTTGTACAGGCGTTGTTCGACAGGTTGTGGCGTAGTGTTCATGATGCGTTCTCCATTTGCAGGGTCTTTATAAGGTCGAGCTGGCGCGGGTCGCTGCGGTCCAGCACGTAGATGTAGGTCATACCGCCCGGCGAGCGGTCGTCGCAGTCCGGCTGGTCGTTGGCCACGGCCAGCGCTGCAGCGCTCGAGCACACGCCCACGGAGCGTTCGAACAGGCAGCCCTCGCAGCTGGGAGCGTTCGCTTCCTGCGCTTTGAAGCGCACGGCCGCCGGGTTGATCGGTTCGTCGCGCTCGCCACGCCACTTGTCGCTTGTGATGCATTTAGTCATGCTGCCACCTCAATTTCTGCAAAAAGTGTCGACTCCGCCTGGATGCGTTTGCGCGCGATCTCGGCGTAGGCCGGGTTCAGCTCGATACCGATGCAGTCGCGCTGCAGGCGGTCGGCGACAAGACCGGTGGTGCCAGCACCGAAAAACGGGTCCAGTACCACGCCGCCTGGCGGACAGCCTGCGCGAATGCAGTTTTCCGGCAGCTCAGGCGGGAACGTGGCAAAGTGCGCTTCGGCGAACGAATGCGTCGCCATAGTCCAGACGCTGCGTTTATTGCGGAAGCCGTCGGGGATAGAATCTTCCCGATCCGGCCTGTGAGTGCCGACGGTTTGGCCAGGAATCGCCGCGGCCCGCTTGGAGTCCTTCCGCTTGAATGTATCGCGGGCAGAGACACGGCCTCGCCCTCTGTCTGCAGCGTCAGTGCCATGGCCGGATCCGACGCCACGACTGACAGCTTTCATTGGACCGTTGGTTTTTCCTGGGACGCGGGTGCTGCCTGCTTGATTTTCGATGTCCTGCGCAAGTCTGGACACGGTACTGGCCGTTACCGGCTCCCTGATCGCCTTGGCGTCGTAGAAATACTTCTCGCTTTTCGTCAGCAGAAAGATGTACTCATGGCTTTTTGTGCAACGATCACGCACTGACTCGGGCATGGGATTGGGCTTGCTCCAGACAATGTCCTGGCGCACCCACCAGCCGGCGTCCTGCAGCGCAATCGCGAGCCGGTGTGGCATCATGCAGAGGTCTTTCGGTTTGAACCCCTCCAGTTTTTTGCGGTTAGGCTGCGTATTGACCATGCCGCGGCGTATAAATCGCTCGCCTTGGTCGCCGCCACCTGGCGCGCGGCCAACGGTGCCCGAGCCGGTGGCATAGCTGTCGCCCATATTGATCCAGCATGTGCCGTCAGGGCGCAGCACACGGCGCACCTCTTCGAACACGCCGACCATGACCTCGATGAACTCGGCAGGCGATGCTTCTAGGCCGATCTGGCCATCGACGCCGTAGTCGCGTAGCCCCCAGTATGGCGGGCTGGTAACGCAACAATGGACGGAGTCGGCGGCCAAGGTGCGCAGCTGTTCGCGCACGTCGCCGATAAGAATTTTCACCGTCATGACGCCACCTTGGCACATTTGACACAGCGCCCGTACTGGGCCAGCTGGCGCGCGGTGCTGGCCTTGCCGCAGGCGCAGCGCTTGCGGATCAACGAATACACTGGTCCCTTGTTGTTTGCCTGGTGCTGGCGTTCGACGCGGGCGAGGTCGTACATCATGCTGCCCTCGCCATCTGAGAAAGTGGCTGGTAGTTAGCCCGAATTACAGCTTCTCCCAGCTTCGGTGGCACCGCGTTGCCACACATCGCCACCTGCGTCGCCTTCGAGAAAACACGGCCATCATGGCCACGATCGATGATGTAATTACGTGGAAAGCTGCTGATGTTGTACAGCTCGCGTGGTGACAGCATGCGAAGGCAGATATCCACGATCACGTACGGATCGCCTTTGATCCAAACGGTGACCAGGGCCAGGCGATCCTTGGTCGTGATCGTGGACAGCGGCTCGCGCAGGTCGCCCCACTGGCCGCCGCTGCCGTAATACCGGATAAAGAAAGCAGCGCAGCGCAGCGCGCCTTCTTCCGCCTCGGGTGCCAGGTGATACTCGACCAGGCCATGGTGCTGCCCACCGGCGCTGATGGTATGCAGCGGTGCCTTGAGGTCGGCCGCTGCGCAGTTCCCTCGCAGATGCAGCAGGTGTGCCATCACCGGGCGCTGTTGGCCTCCTGTATGGGTGATGGTCGACAGTGGATCGCGCATGTCACGCGCTGGCGTCGAATTGAAGCCACCGTTTGCCTGATCGATGAACGCTGCAACCAGACGCGGTTCGGCCACCGCCATGGAGCCTCCGCGCGGCCATGCGGTTATGGTGCGTAGCGGCTCGCGAATCGATGTGACGCCCTCGCTGGACCAGTTGGCCAGCTCTATGATGAATGGATCAGCGTTATCAAGGACGTATCGCTTGAGGCCCACAGCCAAGCGCGTGTTTGTCGCCTCGGCAAGCGGCCGGGCGCGATCGAATATCGATTTCGACGGAATGCTGAAATCGATGTGCTCGTAGGCTGCGCGCCACTTCTTCTTTCCGGCCAGGGGCAACTTGTGATGGGAGGGTTGCGGCCATACGATCGGCTCACCATCACAGCGCGCCACCCAGAACAGGCGAACGCGTGACGTAGATGCCCCGTGGTCAGCGGCGCATAGCAACTTGTCATCAGTCACGTATCCCATGCTTTGAATGATCCGGTTGAACTTTTTCCAGGTGCGGCCGGCATGTTTCGGATTCGGGATGAGGTATTGTTGCTGCACCGGAATACGCTCACCAGGTGCGGCAACCGTGCCGTCGAGCCGCATGGCACGGCCCGGTGACCTTGCATCGCTTGGCGATCAGGGGCCCCCAGCTGCGGATCTGCTTGACGTTTTCCAGCGTCATGACACGTGGTCGCTTCTGACCTGCCCAGCGTGCGCCGATCCACGGCAGGCCGCGCAGTCGCGCGCTACGCGGCTGACCGCCCTTGGCCTGGCTGTGGTCGGTGCAATCAGGGCTCATGTGCAGCAGACCGACCGGCATGTCGCCAGTGACGTCTCGCGGGTCCACATCAAATACGTCAGCGCAAAAGTGCTTGGTTTGTGGGTGATTCGCCTCGTGCATGCTGCAAGCATCGCTGTTGTGGTTGACGGCGATATCAACCGGCCGGCCAATGGCGGCCTCGATCGCCTGCGACATGCCGCCGCCGCAGGAAAATTCATCCACGACCAGCTCATCATGGATTGGCAAGAGAAATTGACGAGCGTTCACGCGCACACCTCCTGCTCGCCAGCGATCTGGATCACCTTGTTGGGCGCGCAGTCCCAGCCGCGCACTTCGTCAGCGGTGAACTTTCCGGCCTGCGACAGGTCGCTCGTATAGCCGCGGCAGCCTGCACGGTGATACACATTGCTCTCAGTGTGCCAAATAGCGAACAGCGGCGGATTGCCCGGGAACAGAATGTCACGAAGCACAGCGGCGCGCTCAAAGTTCATCGCTTTGATCGCCTTGGCCAGTTCGCCTTCGAGGCGAAGTCGGCGATCCCTGGCGTTACGCTTTACACGCGGGTCGCCAGGGCATCTTGCCCAGATCGCTGTATGCCACACTGATGTCATGGCGTAGCGCCCGGTGACGATCTGCCAGTTGCCATTGAGGTCGTAGAATGCCGTCCCGCAAATGACGCGGCCGGACCGGTCGATTGCATACACTTTGCTGCCGTTTTCCAAGGCGACGCCGTCAGCAGCAAAAGCCCTGATCCTTGTTGCTGATGTTCGCGCGGTCGAGCGCTGCGACGTAATGGCCCGTGGTGCGGCGGCAGTGAGCTGCGTACTCGAGCGCGGTGGCGCGCATGAAGCCGAGCACCGGCTTGGGTTGCTCAAATTCATATCCGGTCATGACATTCAGCAGATAATCGCGAATGCGGCGGCGCGAGCGCTCCATCTCGATGCGCACCAGGTACGGCATGCAAGCCTCCTTGTCCACTCGTACCGTCCTTCGTTATCGGGCCGCGTCGGGCAGTTTACGGACGGAACATCTTGAAGCTGATGCAGCGCCCGCTGATGTCCAGGTCCGCCTTCAAGTTACCCTTCGTGCAGAAGCGTTTCGATTCAACAGACCAGCGCGCGACGTCGCCACCGTAGTGTTTCACCGCGTGTTCGTCGATCTCGGGCATGGTGCAGGTCCAGCCCAGGCGATTCAACGTTTGTACTATGCGAGCGAAGACCTCGCGCTTGAACTGGCGATTCCAGGCTTTCTCCGCCTGGTAGTTGCCAGCGGCGCGAATGCCTTCTTCCCAAATGCTCAGGGAGGCATCGCCAAAAATGATATTTCCTGCACGATTGATACGGCCTATGGTCATCATGCGGCGCTCCTGGCGCGTTCAGCCATTCGGGCAGCACCGTGCCCACCGTGTCGACGCGCATCGGCATCAGCACGGCAATGAAATCGGGAAGGTCAGCGATACGCGCCACCGTGCATGCGTTCCGATCGCCTTCGACGTTGTAAAACTCGATGGCGCGCATGTACACGTTGCGACGCAGCGCGCGCTCGGCGACGTTGGTGGACTGCGTCACCAAGCCGATCAACGTGCCGTTGACGGCTGCTACCATGCCGCGTTGCAACCTTTCGGCGCGCGGAATGACGCGCTCGTAGGACGGGTAGGGTATCGAACCGTCTATTACGGGCGAACCGGGCTGAATGTAGACTTCGACACCATGCTGGTCGATCACAGCCAAGCGGTTATTACGCATCACTACCAGGCGCTCGGCGCCACCGACGGCGCAGGCCGCCAGCGTACCGCGATCAAATTTGAAGGTGGCCGCAACTTCGCACACCGCGTTTTTGTCGTGATAGATGCCCATGGCATGCCCGTTGGTGGCGCAAATGATGGCGCCGCCTCCCGGTGCTGGCGACACGTTGATGCCGCGCAGGTAGTAGCGTGCCTCGCCCATCTTGGCGATGAATGGTGCGACGATCGCGCAGCACCAGGCGCTCAGTTCCAACTTGGCGTGCACGGCCACGTCGCTGGCCGCCGCGTCGCTGCCGATTGGCAGCTGGTCGGGTGTTTTTTGCGGGCGTTCACAGCACACCACCTTTCGCATCCAGCAGCTGCTCAAGCTCGCGCTCCAGCCGGTTGCGGGTGGTGATCAGGCAGCTGGCCTGGACGCGGCGCCCCGTCTCGATGCTGGTTAGGCGGTCGATCTCGGCTTGCGCCGACCTAGCGCCGGCACCCCAGCCCAGGACCAGTACAGAAACCAAGATGATGGCGGCGCTGACTGCTGGCTCGATTTCGCCCAGGCTCACGGCTAGGCTGCCTGTGATGATGCCGATGATGGCCATGGCGATGACCAAGTAGGTATTGAATTTCATGTAATGCCCTTAAGAAAAAAAGCAAAGAAAATTGATAAATAGTTAAATTGGCAATCTGCGGACGGCGCGGGCGCGGCCCTCGTACGAGCGGTAGCCGTCGTACTGGCCGCCATTGCCGAAACCCTGACCCCACGCGCGAGAGGGGCCGGCCTGCTCACTGGACCAGTAGTAGCGTGCTTGGAACTGGTCAGGCAGGTTTGCCATGAGTAGTCGCTGCTCAGCACGTGTTGGCAGGGTTGCGCCCTTGGCTTCGGCCCACGCGCATGCGGCTTCCCAGGTGACGTCGTCGGTGTCGCCGTCCAGCAGAACTAGGTGCTGGTCTGGCGCGCCGTCGGCGCCTCGGATGATGCCGGCATACATGCCGCCAGCGAAGGTGCTGCCGATGGCGCCGGGCCCGCCAGCAGTTCCAGGGCGGAAAGCGCATCGCTGTAGTTCAAGCGGGACATGCGCGCGTCGGCTTGGGCCTGATCCATGCCCCAGGTGTGCATGAACATGGCGCGGATCTCGGCGACGAGTTCGCTGTCTTCGGGCCACAGTTCAGCTTCGACCAGGCGGTCGGCGATCAGGTCGATGGCTGATGCTGGCTTTGCGCCAGGCTGATCGCTGGCATTGGCCTGGATGATTGCGTTGCATACAGCGCAGGTGAGGAAGGGGATTTTGACTGTGGCGCTGAGTTCTGGTGTGCTGCTGGCGGCGTGTGACATTTTCTCTCCATCGGTTGAGGTGGTGCGTCGATGGATGGATAGTAGCACTGCTATTTTTTCAATGCAATAGCAATGCTATTTAAAATTAATATTTTTATGAGAAATAAAAAAGCCCGCACGATGGCGGGCTTTTTCTTGTTCAGATTTTAGGCTTATGTGGGGAATGGCTCGCCGCAACGGCGACACTCATGCGCGTCGCCCGCGCCCATGTGATGACAGTTTCGGCAGATTGACACAGATTTGCTTGTAGCGCCGGAATCAACCGGCTCTGTCTGGGATTGCTCTTGCTCGACTGGGAGTGCCTCATTATTTTGGGGTTTCGAAAGCGACGAAAAACCCACTAAAATTGCTCCGACAACTGAAAGTATTCCGGAAAAAATCAGAAAGCTCTGGCGTTTTGCGATCAGGTCTATATTGGACACCCGCATGTCAGGTGAGGTTACGCCATATCCGTAATCCCTCGCGGAAACACCAACAGTCGTGTCCATAAAAAGACTGAAAGTTGCTAGAATTAGCCCTGCTACAAGTATCAAAATTCCTGCTAATTTCATATCCGCTCCGTTTCCCTTTTGACGACCCTACCGACTACCAGGCAATCACTGTTACTACAGCGCTTCCGTCGATACTTCTGCTGGTCTGGATTGTCAGATGTAAGCCACCATTCGCCAGACTCACGCATGAAGCGCTTAATCACAGCCTCACCTTCATAATTTACTGCGTAGACCTTGCCATCAGTGATCTTTGTGTCAGCCGTATTGACAATCACTAGATCGTCGGCATACAGGTTCGGTTCCATACTCTCACCTTTTACCGACATTGCTATCAGTTTGCCAGGGTTGAAGCCGTTCCTGTCCACCCAGTTTTTACTTACGCTCAATTTGCTACCGTCGTAGATCTCAGGAACTGTTTGAAAGCCAGTTACGCCTGCTGATAGTCGCAGCTGGACCTTCGGGATCTGGTAAAAATCCGGATTATTTGGATCAGCCAAAATTACGTCTTGGTACTCGCCAGCTAATTCCCGCGCGTCAAGTTGAGGCGCTAATGTCGCCGATTGCGAAACATAGTCGATCTGAGAAGCAAGGGTAGGGCTGAATGCGTGCACTTGCACACCAAGCCCGCGCGCAAAGGCTGTGGCCGCCTTTATGTTTAAAGGTCGGTGGCCTGAC